>NZ_CP015411.1:2295000-3570000 GCF_001750165.1 Pseudoalteromonas luteoviolacea | reverse complement strand
GACGAATACTTACGGGGGTAGAGCACTGTTAAGGCTAGGGGGTCATCCCGACTTACCAACCCTTTGCAAACTCCGAATACCGTAAAGTAATATCCGGGAGACACACGGTGGGTGCTAACGTCCATCGTGGAGAGGGAAACAACCCAGACCGTCAGCTAAGGTCCCAAAGTGTATGTTAAGTGGGAAACGATGTGGGAAGGCTAAAACAGCTAGGAGGTTGGCTTAGAAGCAGCCATCCTTTAAAGAAAGCGTAATAGCTCACTAGTCGAGTCGGCCTGCGCGGAAGATGTAACGGGGCTAAACATACCACCGAAGCTACGGCTGCATACTTTGTATGCGGGGTAGGGGAGCGTTCTGTAAGCGGCTGAAGGTGAACTGTAAGGTTTGCTGGACGTATCAGAAGTGCGAATGCTGACATGAGTAACGATAATGCGGGTGAAAAACCCGCACGCCGGAAGACCAAGGGTTCCTATCCCATGTTAATCAGGGTAGGGTGAGTCGACCCCTAAGGCGAGGCTGAAGAGCGTAGTCGATGGGAAACGGGTTAATATTCCCGTACTTGGTATAAATGCGATGGGGGGACGGAGCAGGCTAGGCAAGCATGGCGTTGGTTGTCCATGTGAAAGGCTGTAGGCTGGTGACTTAGGAAAATCCGGGTCGCTAAGGCTGAGAGTCGAGACGAGCCACTACGGTGGTGAAGTTGTTGATGCCCTACTTCCAGGAAAAGCCTCTAAGCTTCAGTTTATATCGAATCGTACCCTAAACCGACACAGGTGGTCAGGTAGAGAATACTAAGGCGCTTGAGAGAACTCGGGTGAAGGAACTAGGCAAAATTGTACCGTAACTTCGGGAGAAGGTACGCTCTTGTTTGTGAAGGATTTACTCCGTAAGCAAACGAGAGCCGCAGTGACCAGGTGGCTGGGACTGTTTATTAAAAACACAGCACTGTGCAAAATCGTAAGATGACGTATACGGTGTGACACCTGCCCGGTGCCGGAAGGTTAATTGATGGGGTTAGACTTTTGTCGAAGCTCTTGATCGAAGCCCCGGTAAACGGCGGCCGTAACTATAACGGTCCTAAGGTAGCGAAATTCCTTGTCGGGTAAGTTCCGACCTGCACGAATGGTGTAACCATGGCCACGCTGTCTCCACCCGAGACTCAGTGAAATTGAAATCGCAGTGAAGATGCTGTGTACCCGCGGCTAGACGGAAAGACCCCGTGAACCTTTACTACAGCTTGGCACTGAACATTGACCCTACATGTGTAGGATAGGTGGGAGGCTTTGAAGCACAGTCGCTAGATTGTGTGGAGCCGACCTTGAAATACCACCCTTGTAGTGTTGATGTTCTAACTTAGGTCCCTAATCGGGATTGAGGACAGTGCCTGGTGGGTAGTTTGACTGGGGCGGTCTCCTCCCAAAGAGTAACGGAGGAGCACGAAGGTTGGCTAAGTACGGTCGGACATCGTACGGTTAGTGTAATGGTAGAAGCCAGCTTAACTGCGAGACAGACACGTCGAGCAGGTACGAAAGTAGGTCATAGTGATCCGGTGGTTCTGAATGGAAGGGCCATCGCTCAACGGATAAAAGGTACTCCGGGGATAACAGGCTGATACCGCCCAAGAGTTCATATCGACGGCGGTGTTTGGCACCTCGATGTCGGCTCATCACATCCTGGGGCTGAAGTCGGTCCCAAGGGTATGGCTGTTCGCCATTTAAAGTGGTACGCGAGCTGGGTTTAGAACGTCGTGAGACAGTTCGGTCCCTATCTGCCGTGGGCGTTTGAGAATTGAGAGGGGCTGCTCCTAGTACGAGAGGACCGGAGTGGACGAACCGCTGGTGTTCGGGTTGTTATGCCAATAGCATTGCCCGGTAGCTACGTTCGGAATCGATAACCGCTGAAAGCATCTAAGCGGGAAGCGAGCCTCGAGATGAGTTCTCACTTTAACTTAGAGTTAACTGAAGGGCCGTTGAAGACTACAACGTTGATAGGCGAGATGTGGAAGTGCTGTGAGGCATTGAGCTAACTCGTACTAATTACCCGTGAGGCTTAACCATACAACGCCAAAGTGGTTTTAAGCTTGTTAGAAGTTAAGAATAAAAAGTAGACGATAAGAATTTAATTACGCTTCCAGATTTAAGCATTGTGAATAGATAAACTCTTATGAGACATCAATTCACCTTGCGCAAATGAAATGACAAAAAGACGTCATTAACCATTTGCACGACAAGAATTTGCTTGGTAACCATAGCATTTTGGAACCACCTGACTCCATGCCGAACTCAGTAGTGAAACGAAATAGCGCCGATGATAGTGTGGGGTTTCCCATGTGAAAGTAGGACATTGCCAAGCGCCAAATAAAAGAAACCCGTTGCAGAAATGCGACGGGTTTTTTTGCGTTTAAGTCCCTTAGCAGCGGTTAAACTCGCTTATTTCACCTTGCGCAAAAAGAGCGCTCTCACTACGTTCGCTGTCGCTAACCTTTTGCACGATAATCACCTTGCGCAAAAAGAGCGCTCTCACTGCGTTCGTTGCCATTAACCTTTTTCACCATGTCGTCCTGAACTCGTTTCAGGATCCAGACTTTGTTGGTTTTTAATCGGTTGCTACGCTGATAGGGGGGTATTGATTATCTCTTGTTAAAATGGGTTACTTCACCTTGCGCAAAAAGAGCGCTCTCACTTCGTTCGCTGTCGCTAACCTTTTGCACGATAATCACCTTGCGCAAAAAGAGCGTACTCACTGCGTTCGTTGTCGCTAACCTTTTGCACGATAATCACCTTGCGCAAAAAGAGCGCTCTCACTTGGTTCGCTGTCGCTAGCCTTTTGCACGATAGCGCCGATGATAGTGTGTGGGGCGGACGGCGAGTCTTCCCCATGTGAAAGTAGGACATTCAACTGCGTAGCGCACCAAGGGCCCAATTAAAGGTCGATTAACAGCATTCATCCATGAATCTAATCGACATTAGTACATCCATGTACGTCAAACCCGTTGCAGAAATGCAGCGGGTTTTTTGCGTTTAAGTTGTGGGTCTCGAAACCTCGGCTGACAAACCATAACTAGGCTCTCATTTTCGAAACTAGAATCTCATAAGGCGTTTTTCCTTTCAAGCCACCATGTGGTCTATGGTAGTTATAAAACGCCTCCCATTCAGCTAATTTGGCCTCTAAATCAACGTCTCCTTTATAGTTTAATAGCTGATAAAACTCTCTCTTGTCGGTTAGATGAGAGCGTTCGACTTTTCCATTGAGATTAGGACTAGCAGGTTTGATATACACATGCTGCATTCCTAGATCCTCGCAGTGCCAATGAAACTTAGATTGAAATTCATGGCCATTATCTGTATGTATCATTTTAATGCGGAACGGAAACTTACCAACAACGTAATTAATAAAGTCGATGGCACATGCTTGATTGTGTTTTTCGTAGACTTTCAATGCTCTTATACGCCTAGCGTCATCGATAGCTGTATATTGGAATCTACGCACCTTCCTGCCTGACTTATCTTTGAAGGTTAGAAACTTAACGTCTACTTGAACATGATGCCCAGGAACCTGTTTCTCATACCTCTTTACGGATTTAACTTGCCGCGTTCTAAGATTCTGGGGAAGACGATTAAGTCCATGTCTACAAAGCACGCTATAAAAGCCTGATATAGAGACTTTTAGCCAACGATAAAACGTATCTTTGGATATCCGCCAGTAGCGACAGGTCTTACTAACGTTTCTGGTTTCTTTTGCGTGATCAAAAATCTTAAGCTTACGTCTAACTTCTTGTTCTTCTTTTCTATTCATCTAAAACCTCAACTAACACAATGTAAATATACAAAAATGTGTCAGCCAAGGTCTAAATATTCACAAACCTTTCGCACGATACTCACCTTGCGCAAAAGAAATGTACTCACCGTATTCGTTGTAATTAACCTTTTCCACTATGTCGTCCTGAACTGGTTTCAGGATCCATGCTTCGCTTTTTTTGAGTTGGTTGCTACGTATAAAGAGAGGTGTTGATTATGTTTAGTTAAAACGGCTCATTTCACCTTGGCAAAAAGGGCGTACTAACTGCCTTTGTTGTCGCTAACCTTTTGCACGTTAATCACCTTTTAGACGTTGAATACCTTCACAGGTAATAATTAGAGTGATTTACCAACTCAGTTATTTATCATGGTGAAATAAAATCATAGAGGATTTATTTGAAAAACTTGTTAGTTAGGCTTTGCCAGTGCTTTATGCACTATTGCTTTATGCATCAAGGCTAAAAAATTTCATTTGGAAATTGTTACATATCTACTTAACCATGTGAAAGGCTTGCTTAAAATCAATCTGTCTATACCACTCGCTTAGTGAATAATTCATTACAACGGCTCAAGTTGAATTAAGTTTGTTTAGGAATTGATATTAATGAATAAAACTTACCATTGTAAATAATACCTTACAATTGAAGGTGTTTTTGGTTAATTATTAGTTAAATAAATTGTTTATTATTTCTACATTTGAGCTACATTTTGTTTGGAAATTAACCAAATGACATAATAAAGGAACAAGTATGCGTAAATTAAACACACTAGCATTTGCGGTCTTGGCAGGTCTTTCAGGAAGCTGTTTAGCGCAAGCACAGCTGATGACTGTGGATCAAAGTAATGCAATTGAAGATCAATATATTGTTGTCTTCAAAACGCCAACCGTGATGAATGCATCGAGTAGTGATGCTATATCTAGTTATGCAAAAAGTCAGGCGCAGGCTTTGACTACTAAACATAATGTTCAAGTCTCGAAGCATTTCGAAGGTGTTTTAAATGGTGTTGTTGTTAGTGCTTCTAAGCAGCAAGTACAGGAATTATTAAACAATCCAAGTATTGATTACATAGAGCAAGACCAAATGGTCACTGTCACACCAATGGTTGATACAAGTGCAGATCAAAGCAACGCAATTTGGGGTCTGGATAGAGTTGATCAGAGAGACTTACCGTTAAATAGCAACTATCACTATGATTTTGATGGAAGTGGCGTAACTGCATATGTTATCGATACGGGTGTACGTATTACGCACGCTGAGTTTGGCGGCCGTGCAAGTCATGGCTATGATTTTGTTGATAATGATGCAGATTCTAGTGACTGTAATGGTCATGGCACGCACGTTGCGGGCACCATAGGTGGTGGTGACTATGGTGTTGCTAAGAACGTAAATGTCGTTGGGGTACGTGTATTAGGCTGTAATGGTTCAGGTTCATACTCAGGTGTGATCTCAGGTATTAACTGGGTTAAGAATAATGCTTCTGGTCCTTCTGTGGCGAATATGAGTTTAGGTGGCGGTGTATCTCAGGCAGTAGATGATGCGGTAAATGCAGCTGTTGCTTCAGGCGTTACATTTGTTGTTGCTGCGGGTAACGATAACAGTAGCGCATGTAATTACTCACCTGCAAGAGCTGCAGATGCTGTTACTGTAGGTTCTACAACAAGCTCAGATGCTCGCTCTAGCTTTTCAAACTATGGTAACTGTCTTGATATTTACGCACCTGGATCTAGCATTAAATCAGCTTGGTACAACTCTGACTCGGCAACTAATACCATCAGTGGTACGTCAATGGCTGCACCTCATGTAGCAGGTGTAGTTGCTTTGTACCTTGATGAGAATCCAAGTTTAACACCGAGTCAAATTGATACATTATTAAGCTCACGCAGTTCAAAAGATAAAGTAAGTGATGCAAAATCAGGCTCTCCGAATGAGTTGTTGTTCTCACTGGCTGATAGCACACCTCCACCACCTCCACCAACATTACCTGAATTAGATGATGGTGTTGCCGTCGGTGCAAGTGGTGCATCTGGCAGTGAGACACATTACTTATTCAAGGTACCTGCTGGTAAAGATACATTGACGGTGACACTATCAGGTGGAACAGGTGATGCAGACCTTTATGTTCAGCAGGGCCAGAAAGCAACTCAAAGCAGCTATGTATGCCGTCCTTATCAAAATGGCAACGATGAAGTGTGTACGATCAGTAATCCAGCCGCTGGTGACTGGTACGTTATGTTGCATGGTTACTCTGCATACTCTGGTGCAAGTTTAGTTGCTGCCACTTCAACAGGGGGTGGTTGTGGTGCTAATTGTTTAGACAATGGAGTGCCGGTAACTGGCTTATCTGGTGCGTCAGGAAGTGAAGTTGCTTACACAATTGATGTACCTGCAAACTCAACGCTCAGCGTCGCTATCTCTGGCGGTTCTGGTGATGCAGATTTATATGTGAGAAAAGGTGCTGCGCCAACAACAGGCACTTACGATTGTAGACCTTATCTCGGTGGTAACAGTGAAACATGTACATTAACTAATAATGGTGGTGCGGCTACGTATCATATTATGTTACGCGGCTATACTAGTTACTCAGGCGTTACTCTAACAGGTAGCTTCTAGAGGTAAATCAAAAGGGAGCGTAATGCTCCCTTTTATGTGTATTTAGTACACTTTACAAATAAGCCCTTTAAGGTAAAACCCTTCTGGGTAAAAACCCGCAATAGGGTGATCTGCGGCTTGATTTAATCTTTCCATAATCATCAAGTCTTTGCCTGCATCTAGAGCGGCATCAGCCACGACTTTTTGGAATAAATTTTGATCCATTAACCCCGAGCAGGAGAATGTTAACAAGGTTCCGCCTGGCTTTAATAATTGCATTGCGAGCATATTGATATCTTTATAACCACGACATGCTCCAGTTAGCTGTGCTTTACTCTCAGCAAATTTGGGGGGGTCCATGACGATGGTATCAAATTGACGGCCTTCATCTCTGTATTCACGAAGTAGCTTGAAGACATCTTTTTTGACAAAATCGACTTTATTTATATCTAGTCCATTGTGCTCGACATTTCGTTTAGCTGTGTCTAATGCTGGTTGAGAGACATCGACATTGATAACTTCATTACATCCACCTCTTAGGGCATATAAGCTGAATGTACCTGTGTAGCAAAAACAGTTTAGAACACTTTTGTCTTTAGAAAAACGTTCAAGTGCTGCACGACTGTCTCGTTGATCTAAATAAAACCCTGTTTTATGGCCGCCGATAATATCTACTTCTAGCCTTAAACCATTTTCTTCAATGAGTACGGGGCCAGTTGGTGCTTCACCATGTAAAACCCCCGTGATTTTCTCAAGGCCTTCTTTTTTACGTACGTCAACATCGGAGCGTTCGTATACATGGCAATCTGGGAATAGCTCGCGCAATGCTGCAACTATCTCGCCTTTGTGTCGCTCTGCACCTGCACTTAATAACTGACAAACTAGGTAATTATCAAACTTATCAATAGTTATGCCCGGCAGTCCATCTGATTCGGCAGCAGAAAGCCTAAAACCAGTCAATCCGCCTTCGGCAATTGCGTACTCTCGCACGGCAAATGCACGTGCCAGGCGGCGTTTGAAAAAAGCTTGATCGATTTGCTCATTTTCATCAAAGCTCCAGATCCTTGCTCTTATCTGAGAGCTTGGGCTGTATGCTGCTGTTGCCAAATACTGACCATCATGACTATAGATTTTGACAATATCTCCGAGTCCGGGTTTACCTTTGATTTTTTTTATTGCTTTGGAGAATATCCAAGGATGTTTTCTTTTAAGAGATTTTTCTCGGCCGGGTTGTAAATACAGCGCGCAAGACATATAAATTCCTTACTAAGTAGAATCCTGTCATTTTAGTGAAGGGGGTTCCAACATACAATGTAAAGCATAAGGTTTAAGTAAAAATGATGGAAAATATGAAACAGTTTGAGGAAGCATTTAAGGAGTTCATGCTAAATACACCTTTTGCTGATACCGCACATGACCTTTCACACATACAGAGGGTTGTAAAAACTGCAAAGCAGCTTGCGATGGCTGAGGATGCAGACTTAGACATTGTTATTCCAGCAGCATGGCTACATGATTGTGTTGCTGTTGCGAAAAATCACCCTGATCGTGCACAGGCGTCAAAAATGGCTGCTGATAAAGCAGAAAGGTTTTTGATTGAAATTGGTTACCCTCAAGATAAATTAGAGGGTATCCATCATGCGATTGTTGCGCATAGCTTTAGTGCAAACGTACCGCCAACGACATTAGAAGCTAAAATTGTTCAAGATGCAGACCGTATGGATGCACTTGGGGCTATTGGAGTGAGTCGGTGTATGAAAGTCGGTGGTGCAATCGCAAGGCATTTGTACCACACGGATGATCCTTTTTGTTCTTCAAGAGAGCCTGATGACAAAAACTATACGATTGATCACTTCTTTATAAAGTTATTGCACATCGAATCTCAAATGCACACAGTGTCAGCAAAGCAAGAAGCAAAGAGGCGAACCGAATTTATGCGTCTATTTCTTAATGAATTAGGCCGCGAAATCTCCCTTGATTGAGTAGGTTACCTTGTCATCCTCTTTACAAATACCACCACAAACAGAGCCAGAGAGAAGCTGCCTATAAAGGCTTCTATGGTAGCTATGAGGCGCGTTATACCTACAGGTGTAATGTCGCCATAGCCCAAGGTTGTAAATGTCACCACGCTGAAATAGAAGCAATTTAGCATTGAATGCAAGTTTTGTTTGATAGGAGCATCTGGAGAAAATTGGATCACATCACCATTGTAATTAATGCCAAGCATAAAGTAACACAGCGCGCACAATAAAATCATACCTAGACTGAAACGGATGACGTTTTCAGGCTTTTCACCATAGCCACACAACATGTCGATAAAGCTTGAGACGAGTCTTTTTTTGGAGTATTTTGGGTACTGCGCATGTCGCATTCGTAACTCGCTGTAAGTATACTTTCCAGCCATTTCAAAAAGCCCTTGCTGCTCAGCGCCTTTTCTTAGCAGTCGGTATATCTCCTCGCTTTGTAAGTAGAGATCTTGCGCCTCCTCGTTATTTTTTTGTTTTGTTGCTTCAATAGCCTGACTTTCTTGGAGTAATTTATCTCCCAGCACGAGGTTATCTATTCTGGTGGCATTGAGCTTTACCCCCAAGATATTGGTATTTTCAATTTTACAGCAATGCAAATTCGCGTCTCTCAAATCTGCTTTCATTAGTGAGGCATTGCGAATTGTACTGTTAAAAAGGTGAGCGCCATGTAAATTTGCCCTGTAGAAATTACCATAGGATAAATCGTAGCCATTATGATCATTAAATTTGACGAGATTAAGGCCTTCAAGATTTGCTCTTTTTAGCTCTAGCCCTTGCAGTAACCCCCCTTTTTTGGCATAACGTTCGAGTTTATGCGATAGCTCTAATCCACTTTTATCGAACTTGGCATCGTGCCAAAAGCAATATCCAGAGCCCATGTCGATTTCTTGGCATTTGTGTCCATCAGGAGATATGTACTGACACTTAGGTTTACTAGTCATGGCAGCCTATTTTTTCCGTAATAAGTATAAAGATTAGCAGCAAATTAGATTGATAGATGAAAAAGCAATAAATTTACTATGAATTTCAATTACCAACTCAAATTGAGTCGCCGTAGAAAAACGGTCGCGATCAGTGTTAAACCGCAAGGAGTTGTTGTCCATGCACCTTATGGTATTTGCGAAAAGTGGTTAAAGGGCTGGTTGTTAAGTAAGCAGGCATGGGTTGAGCAAAAGCAACAACTTGTGACTCAGAAGTTGGACCTTATGAGCGAGCAGCTAGACAGTATTAATATATATGGTCAACCGTTTGCACTCAACTTCGGGGCAACAATGAGTTTTATCGATCACCAAAATACCTGTGTACATCTTCAATCGCTTTTAACGGCAGAACGCACAGAGCAGATACGTGAAATTCATGACTTATTGAGCGCCGAGTTAACAGGCTACTTAGAGGGACGATTACCTTATTTTGAGTCTCTTATGGGCTCGAAATATAAAACACTAAAAGTGAGATTTTATAAAAGGCGATGGGGAAGTTTATCTAGCAAAGGGGTGCTGGCGTTCAACAGCGCTTTGGCGTGTGCGCCAAAATGGGTGATTGATTATGTTATTGTGCATGAGTTAGCACATTATTATGTTATGGCGCACAACCGTGCATTTTGGGACATTGTGAGGCGTTACTACCCTGAGTTTAAAAAAGCGAAAACATACCTGAAGGAGCATGTTAAAGTGATTCAATAAATAGAGATTAAAATATTGAAAAGTAAAAGAAGTGGTGGAGGGAGCTGGATTCGAACCAGCGAAGGCTGAGCCGTCAGATTTACAGTCTGATCCCTTTGGCCGCTCGGGAACCCCTCCATAACAGATTTTAGAAGTACAAAGTGGTGGAGGGAGCTGGATTCGAACCAGCGAAGGCTGAGCCGTCAGATTTACAGTCTGATCCCTTTGGCCACTCGGGAACCCCTCCAATTGTACTTTGTCGTTGATGGTGGAGGGAGCTGGATTCGAACCAGCGAAGGCTGAGCCGTCAGATTTACAGTCTGATCCCTTTGGCCGCTCGGGAACCCCTCCTCAACAACGGCGCTGATAATAACAAAGTTTTTGACGAAGTAAAGAAATGTCCTAAAGTTTTTTCAAAAAATGCCGATAAATTTTTGAATTTAGAATTTTTTGGCGAAAATCCATGCAGATAGAACAATTGTTACTCAAAGAGGCTCAACTCGGTAATGCGTTGAGTATGAGTGTTCATGAATCGAGAAGAGGTGACTTTGCGTTACTGTTGTCTGCATTATCTCAAGATGTATTGGATTTTAGCCAGTTTGATTTACCTCGCAGTGCGGTTGATGAGGTAGATAAATCAGAAGAGTCATTACGCAAAGCACTTCAAGTCGGCCCTAAACAGCCTCTTGCGCCAGAAAAATTTGATTTCTCGATTGGGCAGTACAATCGATATTTTGTTAAAGATGGTGGGTTGGAAGATATCAAGCTAAACGAATGTCTAGATCCAGAACCATTTCATATTCGTGATGATAAGTTACATATTCCCTTGCATATCGTAGAGAATTTGGAACCCGCAGTAAGAGCGAAATTGTATCGCCAAAAACATCCTGAAGTTGATGTAAAAGACAAAGAGATTGATGCAGTGGCATTTTACGACCAACTTTCAAGTGGAGAAATGCAGTCTCAACTTAATGTTGCCGTATAAGCTATCCAAATACCTAGGCAGCTTGATTAGGTTTAAATTGAGCTACCCAGATTTATTTGTTACCCGTGACACTTCTTAAACTTTTTCCCACTTAAGCACGGACAAGGATCGTTACGGCTTACTTTTTTGCTTTCAGTAGGGTAAAGCTCACCATCGAGGTATAGCCACTGATCACCTTCTTTAATAAACCTTGAGCGCTCGTGCAAGGCACTAAGTTGTGTACCTTCTATATAATATGCTTTAAATTCTACATATTGATACTCTGTATTTTCATCTGTATCAATCACGTCTAAATTGATAAATGATACCTGTTTGGCGAATACCAATATATCTTCAACTGTATGGTCACTTCGGGTTTGTGACGCATAGGTATCTAAAATATATTGGCCTTCTTGAGTGCAATATGCACTAAAACGAGAGCGCATTAACTGCTCTGAGTTTATGGGGGTTGTTTGACCTGTAATAAAGGGCTTACAACATTGCTCAAAGGTTTGTGTGTTACCACAAAAACACATAAATGACCTATATGGTTAGTGCGCAAGTTTCGACATCGGTAAATTTGCGTCGCTTTTAAAGCAATACAAAGCTGTTTTTGAGCAGTTAAGACTTCTATGCTCAATTTGCTTTTGTGATAAAACTCCTGGCCATGTAATTACAGCTGCAAAATTACCATTAGACAAAGCGCGATCCAAAGTATGCTCCAAGTTTATCAGATCCTTCTGTTTGAGCACTAGTAGCTTATTTATATCTATCCCATTGCTGTCTAGCATCGTTTTATTGATTGCATGGTCGGGTACAATCAATAGTGTCCAGCCAGCGATAGCATTACATCGGTATAAAATTTTTAATAGCATATCATTGGTGCTTTGTTCATCGTCCGCGTCCAAAACATTAAAACAATCATATTGATTAATGTTTTTTTGCTGTGCGTTAAGGTTCGTTGATATGTGCAACATAATTAAACCACTGATTCTTTATACAGTGTATATACAGTATTTCATACAGTGGTTTTAATCAAGTTTTATTTGATGATTTTTTGTTCTTTTTTCAATCGGAAGATCACCGTTAGATTATTCATGCACTCCAAAATGCATTTGCTGATGTATTTGTTCAAATAATGTCGCTGCATAACACTGGGCATCTATATAACGCTTTGTTGTTAGATGCGGACGAACTTCATTTAGCGTGCTTTGCGCGGCATTATTACCTTGGCTTTGAGCAAGGCTTAACCATGCGACACCGTGGAATACACTTTTAGGAACTCCTTGCCCTTTAATAAAAAGCAGGCCTAAATAGAATTGGGCTTTATTATCTCCAGACATAGCAGCGAGTCTCATCCACTTTGCAGCCAGTGGATATTGTTTTTCTTTGATGTAATAAAGGCCTTTTTTATAAGCTTGCTCGGGCTCTTGTGCTGCTGGCCAGCTGTGTTTAGGGTCTGGCTCTTGAGTCACAAACTCGAGCACATTGAGTAGTTGTTGCTCTAGGTCACCACTGTGCGCTTTTGTTGATAGATTGCTTTTCATACTCACTTCACTTATTACAACTTAGTCTTCATTGTAGCCGATTTTTACTATATTTGTCCGTTAAAGGTCATGATTTATGGTAAAATCGCGGCCCTCGTTTCCATTTAAAATACAAAGACATGCTAGAAAAATTATTTTCGCTCAAGTCGCTACACACGGATGTAAAAACCGAAGTTGTAGCGGGACTCACAACGTTTATCACCATGGTTTATATTGTATTTGTTAACCCAGCAATGCTCGCTGAAGCCGGAATAGATCACGGCGCAGCATTTGTAGCAACTTGTCTAGCTGCCGCAATCGGTTGTTTTATCATGGGCTTTATCGCTAACTATCCGCTTGCCTTAGCGCCAGGTATGGGCTTAAACGCTTTTTTTACCTATGGAGTTGTTTTAGGTATGGGCCATAGTTGGCAGACAGCGCTTGGAGCAGTGTTTTTATCTGGGTGTTTATTTTTATTGTTAAGCCTCTTTAAAGTGAGAGAGTGGGTCATACAAGCTATTCCTGTAGTGTTGAAGCGTGCTATTGCAACCGGTATAGGTGCATTTTTGGCGCTGATAGCGCTAAAAAATGCAGGCATAATCGTGGCAAGTCCTGCAACACTTGTACAGTTAGGCGATATCACCAGCCCAGGCCCTCTACTGGCAATTTTTAGTTTATTTGTAATTACCGCACTGATGTATAGAGAATGGAAAAGCGGGGTTTTGATCAGCATATTGTTGGTCACGGTAATTGCTTGGGCATTGGGTTTAGTTGAGTATCAGGGGATTGTTTCTGCGCCTCCCAGTATTGAACCAACATTTGGTCAGCTAGACATAGTAGGCGCTCTAGAAATATCGATGTTGAGTGTGGTATTCGCATTTCTATTTGTTGATCTGTTCGATACCAGTGGCACATTGGTGGCTGTGACTCAAAAAGCGGGCATTGCAGACGATAAAGGGAATATGCCTAGATTGGGTCGAGCACTATCAGCAGATAGTTCAGCCACAGTAGCAGGGTCGTTCTTAGGGACATCTACTACGACCTCATATATTGAGTCGGTGTCAGGCGTTTCAGTTGGTGGACGTACAGGGCTAACTGCGGTTGTAGTTGGTTGCTGCTTTTTGCTTATGATGTTTTTTGCACCTTTGGCCAAGATGGTTCCAGCATATGCCACTGCTGGTGCAATCCTCTATGTATCTGTGCTCATGTTACAAAATTTGAAGTTGGTAAATTGGGATGATATGACAGACGCAATTCCTGTGAGTGTTGTTCTATTAATGACACCACTCACATTTTCAATAGCACATGGTATTGCGTTAGGGTTTATCGCTTATACCGCGGTTAAATTGGCATGCAATAAAAAAGAAGAGATATCAATCAGTGTTTGGGTACTGACGATATTATTCATTGTGAAATTTGCAATCAGCTGATCACCACTTCTTTTTTGGTGCGAAAAGGACGTCTAAATCGTCCTTTTCTTTTTCTGCTTTTTTCTTAACTGCTGATGCATTAGACGCCTTAAGCTCGGTGCTGATTTCGTTCAAGTAGCTTTCCAGTTGATTTTTCTTTTCTGTAACGTATTCGTCGCTGTACGTTACCGCCATAATTGTTGCGTAAGCTTTTTCGAAATATTGTCTTGCGGAGCCTACCATATTCGCTGTTTTAGCAGATAGGCCACGTTTGATTTGGCTCTCTACATTGATCCTTAACTGAATTTTTTCTAATCGACGATCTTCTTTGACGAAAACTTGTGTATCAACTTTTCCTTTGCTGTGCTCTGAACGCAGGAGTTGACGAAGTTTTTTGATGCCTTGTACAAGGGCTATTAGTTGTTTATCGTTGTCAGGTAAAGCAACATTGTCACTGTCACTGAGGTTAGCTGGTTCAGAGTTCATCCGTTCGGTTGATTCATGAAGACGGTTTTTTAACTCTCGAGAAGTAGGTGAGAGTTCAACCATAGTCGCCAGTGCATTATGTACTCTTTTTTGGATGACCTGAAGCATTGCTCCAGACATAGGTATATTGGCACTATTGACTAGAACATCTTCTGACTCTTCAATGATGCGTTTTTGTTTTGCTAGCTCTTTGCGTCTTTCTGCTTCTTGTTTTTCTTTGTGCTGTTGAATTGCACTAACCCACACCGCAATTATAACCAAAGCAACAATCAACAATACTATTATGTAAACAAACATACCCGATTCTCTACGAAAACTACCCAAGGCGATAATTTTTTATATTACATCAAACAATTGTATATTGGATAGTTTTAATAACAAGGTGTATGTAAATGAATTTGAATACACCATTTTTCAGTATAGACGTTTCTAATTCGTTTTTCTTATATGATTGCGTAAATGTTACAATTACTATCAGGCTATCAATAACTATGCTAGTCTTACAAAAGATCCGACTCGGCGTTCAGCGTAAACCAAGTCTTTTATTGGATAACAACTAAAAAAATAAACAATGTTATGAAACTACAACAATTGAAATACATAGTTGAAGTACTTAATCATAATTTGAATGTATCTGCTACTGCTGAGAGTTTGTATACCTCTCAGCCAGGTATTTCAAAACAAGTACGTATGCTAGAAGATGAATTGGGTGTGCAGATATTTGGTCGCAGTGGTAAGCACCTAACACATGTCACCAGTGCTGGTAATGAGATAATTAACATCGCAAGAGAAATCCTTTCAAAAGTGGAAGGGATTAAAGCGGTTGCAAATGAACACACCTTACCTGATCAAGGTAAGTTGAATATAGCTACCACGCACACACAAGCGCGATATGCTTTGCCGCCAGTTATTCAAGGGTTTATGCAAAAATACCCCGCTGTATCTCTACATATGCACCAAGGTACGCCTCAGCAAATTTCTGATGCTGCGGCTAGAGGGGATGCTGATTTTGCGATTGCAACTGAGGCGCTTCATTTATATGGTGACTTGATCATGTTACCTTGCTATCACTGGAACAGAAGTATAGTGGTCACTAAGGATCATCCTCTAGCACAGTTAGGCAAGAACATTACTGTTCAAGATGTAGCGAAATACCCGTTAATCACTTACGTTTTTGGCTTTACTGGACGTTCAGAATTGGACAAAGCGTTCAATGCACATGGCCTTGAGCCACATATTGTGTTTACCGCGACAGATGCTGATGTTATTAAAACGTATGTCAGATTAGGTTTGGGTGTAGGTGTTTTGGCGACGATGGCGGTTGATGATATCGCTGACAAAGACTTGGTATGTATTGATGCGAGCCACTTGTTTGAGGCAAGTACGACTAAAATAGGTTTTAGAAAGGGCAGTTTCTTACGTGGCTATATGTATGACTTTATTGAGCGATTCGCTCCACATTTAACTAAAGATGTGGTTGAGAAAGCGAGCTTGATGAGAAATCAAGACGATGTCGATGCGCTATTCTCAAAAGTGACACTGCCTGTAAAGTAAAAACTGTTTTACATCGTTAAAATAGAAAACCCAACATTCGTTGGGTTTTTTTGTTTTAACACTCGATAATATTTACTGCGAGACCGCCACGGGCTGTCTCTTTGTATTTGGTTTTCATGTCATTACCAGTGTCGAGCATGGTCTTTATGACTTTATCGAGTGATACTTTTTGTTCACCGGTGCCTCTTAATGCAAGCCTTGATGCATTAATTGCTTTGACAGCTCCCATTGCATTTCGTTCTATACATGGTACCTGCACTAACCCACCAACTGGGTCACAGGTAAGTCCAAGGTTGTGCTCCATTCCAATCTCTGCAGCATTTTCAACATGGACGACGTTACCACCCATAATTTCAGTTAATGCGCCTGCTGCCATGGAACACGCAACGCCGACTTCACCTTGGCAACCTACTTCAGCTCCCGAAATAGACGCATTCTTTTTATACAGAATGCCAATAGCAGCTGCTGTTAGTAAGTACTTAGTTGCAATTTCAACATCGACTTCTTTAATAAATGTGTGATAGTACATCAGTACAGAAGGCAAAATACCTGCCGCACCATTGGTAGGAGCGGTCACGACACGACCGCCAGCAGCATTTTCTTCATTGACTGCTAGTGCAAACAGATCCACCCAGTCCATAGCGCGAAGCGGGTCGTTACTATTTTCTACATTTAATTTTAAATATAAGCTAGGTGCTCGACGTTTTACCTTCAAACCACCTGGTAGGATCCCTTCAGTGCGCATGCCACGCTCGATACACGCTTTCATCACTAGCCAGATATTAAAGAGTTCTTCTTTGATCTCCGTTTCACTGCGCAGTGTTTTTTCGTTTGCCATCATTAATGCAGAAACACTTAATCCTGTTTCTTTACAAATTTGCAGTAGTTCTTCTGCGGTATCGAATAGGTAAGGTGCTGGGTTTTGTTCTCGTACGTCAATCGCAGCTTGTTTTTCAGCTTCAAAATCCTGGTCGGTTACAATAAAGCCGCCACCGATCGAATAATAAATTTGGCTGTGTATTAGATCATCACCATTATAAGCTTGAATTTCCATGGCATTGGAGTGCTTAGGTAATGTTTTACGACGATGAAAAACAACCGCACCTTGTTTAGGGAAATCAGCTTTGTGCTGCTGATCAAGGTATATGACTTGTTCTTGTTCAATTTTTTCGAGTATTTCGGGAACAAGGTCAGCATCGATCGTTTCAGGATCGTGACCAGCAAGGCCTAAGATCACGGCTTTGCCTGAACCATGACCAATACCTGTTTGTCCAAGGGAGCCAAACAGTTCAACTTTTACAGAAGTGACGTCATCAATTAACTTACTATCTTGTAAGTCTTTGACAAAAAGACGCGAAGCGCGCATTGGACCAACAGTATGGGAAGACGATGGCCCAATACCGATGCTAAACATATCGAATGCACTAATCATAAAATTTACTCATCATTGCCTCTGAACGGGCGCACATAATAACGTTAATTATTGCAGAAGTAACCCGTTATTGGATGGAAAATTGACAAATGTAATGAGATTAAGAAAGTGTGCTGGTTAATTTTTTTATAATGCTCGCTGTCGCGCCCCACAACAGACCATGAGGAGTCATGAACCCATTGATGCTTATGGGCTTGCCACGATATCGACAGGGTTGGCTTTGCCATTGATTAGGGTCCATAAGGGCACTTAAAGGTAGGGTAAATACACTTTCTACTTCATTACTTTGATGTTCCCAAGTAGCGCATTTCTGAACTCTTGCAACAACGGGGGTAATATGAAATCCGCTCAAGGTGTTGTGGATTGGAAGTTGGCCCAGCGCACTAATGTGGCTGCGACTTAAGCTGATTTCTTCAAAGGTTTCTCTCAAAGCTGTGTCAACTGCTGAGTTATCACTGTGTTCCACTTTTCCACCAGGAAAACATATTTGGCTCGGATGTGACCGTAATTTGGCGTGTCGTTTACACAGTAATATGTGCGCGCAATTATCTTTATCAATGAGTGGAACCAATACTGCACTTTCTACTCCCTGTGTTACACAGCGGGAAGTAGAAAGTCGAGAGAGTCTAAAACGACTGATTACGTGTTCAAGCTTCATTGTAGTATGGGTAAAATCTTGTTGACCTTGTGGTAAGTTTCTTGATATTCAGCGTCTACTTGCGAGTCAGCAACAATACCACCGCCAGCCCAACAATGAATACGGTTACTTTCGCACACCAATGTACGAATCGTGATAGAGGTATCCATGTCGCCGCAAGCGCTAAGATAGCCCATAGAGCCACAGTACGCACTTCTGCGATGTGGTTCAAGCTCTTCTATGATTTCCATTGCTCTTATTTTTGGTGCGCCAGTGATTGAGCCGCCTGGAAATGCAGCTTCCAATTGGTCTACGGCACTTTTTCCCTTGGCTAACTCACTGGTAACAGTACTCACTAGATGATGCACCGCAGGAAAGCTTTCTATTGCGAATAGCTTTGGAACAGAGACAGAGCCAGGTTCAGCTACCTTACCGAGGTCGTTGCGTAATAAGTCTACAATCATGACATTTTCGGCGCGGTCTTTAGTGCTATTTTGTAGTATTTGAGCTTGCTGTTTGTCGTCATTTATATCGACTAGACGCGGCAATGTGCCCTTAATTGGTTTGGTTTCAACTTGTCTTTGGCGAACAGATATAAAGCGCTCCGGTGAAACTGAAACAATTGCTGTGTCATTACCTAAATTATAATAAGCAGAAAATGGAGCTTGATTTTGTTGTCTTAGTTTTTTGTAAGCAGCCCAAGTAGAGCCTTGATAATTGGCACTAAAGCGCTGCGCTAAATTAATTTGGTAGCAATCTCCGCTGAGTAGGTAATCCTGAATTCGCTGAAACTTAGCTCGGTATTCCTGTTCAGTCATGTTGGATTGCCAGTCGCTTTGCAACTCAAACCGGTGTGATTCTGTATTTGTTCGTTCAATGAGTTGGAGGTAGTCGTCAAGGCGATCAACACGGGGTTGGGAGACATAGTACCACTGGCCGTGTTGGTTATCATAAATCAAGGCATCTAGATACAACCCAACAACCGTATCTGGTAACGGAATGTCTGAGACTGCATTTTGTGGTATTGATTCAATGTAACGACCTAAGTCATAGCCAAAGTAACCAAGCCAACCACCACAGAAGGGAACATTCTCATGTCGTGAAGTACACAGTTTTTCTAATTCTTGATGTAAAATGTTGAAAACACTGTTTTGTTGAATGAGACCATCTAAAAAAACATGTCCGTTTTTGGCTTCTAGTACGTGCGCTGGAGCATAACTAATAATATCGAAACGACTATTTTCATGTATGGCGTCACTGGAATCTAGAAGAATAGCGTATTGTTGTGTTGAAATCTTCTCGAAAACTTCAACTGTAGAGAGTGAAATGTCAACGGCAATGCATTTATTCTGTGCATTTATCATTTACTTGACCCTGAAAACTAGCCCGAAACGGGCGAGGAGGTTATCATAATTAGAAATGAATCTATAGAGTCGAGGAGTGATAACTCATAACCACAATGACAATATCGAAAGTTTAGACGAAATGGGGGCATAAAATCATTTTGCGCTTAACCGATAATTGTGTGGTGGAGTCAACATTTTTCGACTTACTAAGAACACACCATTTGTATAAAGATAATGGTTACTAAAGGAACCGTCATGAGTATTATCCGTCAACAAGACTTTATTGATAGCATTGAAGATGCGTTACAATATATTTCTTTTTACCATCCACTTGATTTTGTGCAAGCGCTAGAGAAAGCGTATAACAATGAGCAAAGCAAGGCGGCTAAAGACGCTATTGCACAGATCTTAATAAATTCGCGTATGTCTGCCGAGGGCAAGCGTCCATTGTGTCAAGATACTGGTATTGTGACATGCTTCGTTAAAGTGGGTATGGACGTAAAGTGGGACAAAACCGATTTAACCGTACAGCAGATGGTTGACGAAGGTACTCGTCGCGCATATACAAACCCAGACAACCCACTTCGTGCTTCAATTGTTGCTGATCCAGCTGGTAGCCGTAAAAACACCAAAGACAATACACCATCGGTTGTACATGTAGATTTAGTACCAGGCGCTGAAGTAGAAGTTATGATAGCAGCTAAAGGGGGCGGCTCTGAAAACAAAACTAAGATGGCCATGCTAAATCCTTCGGATGATGTTGCTGCTTGGGTTGAGAAGACGCTACCGACAATGGGTGCTGGTTGGTGTCCACCAGGCATGATCGGGATTGGAATTGGCGGCACGGCTGAAAAAGCAGCGGTATTGGCGAAAGAATCATTAATGGATCCGGTTGATATTCATGATCTTCAAGAGCGTGGTGCAGAGACAGCAGAAGAAAAGCTACGTTTGGAAATTTTTGAAAGAGCAAACAAATTAGGGATCGGCGCACAAGGTCTTGGTGGTTTGACAACTGTTGTGGATGTAAAAATTAAAACAGCACCTACGCACGCAGCATCAAAACCAGTTGTTATGATCCCGAACTGTGCAGCTACTCGTCACGTACATTTCACGCTAGACGGGTCTGGTCCTGCAGATCTTAAAGCGCCAAAACTTGAAGATTGGCCAGAAGTGACGTGGGAAGTGGGCGAAGATACTCGTCGTGTCAATTTAGACACTTTAACGAAAGATGATATCCAAGATTGGAAGATGGGTGAAACGGTACTTCTTTCAGGTAAAATCTTAACAGGCCGTGATGCTGCCCACAAACGTCTACAAGAAATGATCAACTCTGGCGAAGGCCTACCGGAAGGCGTGGACTTTACTAATAAGTTTATTTACTACGTTGGTCCTGTTGATGCAGTTGGTGACGAAGTAGTAGGCCCGGCAGGTCCAACGACATCAACGCGTATGGATAAGTTTACCGACCTGATGTTAGAAAAAACGGGTCTGGTAGGTATGATTGGTAAAGCGGAGCGTGGTCCTGCTACTGTTGAGTCAATCAAGCAAAACAAAGCTGTTTACCTAATGGCTGTCGGTGGTGCTGCATATTTAGTTGCAAAAGCGATTAAGAAATCTCGAGTTGTTGCTTTTGAAGACTTAGGTATGGAAGCGATCTATGAATTTGAAGTAGAAGATATGCCTGTAACGGTTGCAGTTGATAGTGAAGGTGCAAATGCGCACACGCAAGGCCCAGCTATTTGGAAAGCTAAGATTGAAGAGCTTGATGCTAAGTTAAGCTAATTCACCAAGCAGTTCTAAAAGGCGGACCAGATAGGGTCCGCCTTTTTTGTTCTCATTTTTGGTGAAATGTACCCTTGTAGTTCGATAGGTTGGTCATCAGCTTGTTTTTTGAGCTGTAACTGTTATGGGTAATATCTTTGTAATCTTCAAAATGTAAATTTATACTTACAAGCGTGCTCAGCATTACGTTTACGTAAACAGACGCTATAAAAAATAAAGATATTTTTAATTAATCATGTTTATAATTTGACTTAAAATAAAAATAATAGTCTCTTAATCTTTTTTTTATAGAATGTTTATGCGCTCTGCTGCGTATGAAAGCTTAGATCATCTCATTTGCTGGATTGCCTAAATAGTTAATGATAGAGTCAAGCGCAATTTCAGCGCTATCTGACAAGGTCAGACAAAAATCGGAGAATAATCAAAGTGGCTGTATTTAACCAAGTTGAATTTGATAATCATGAGCAAGTTGTGTTTTGCTCGGATAAAGAGTCGGGCTTAAAGGCGATTATCGCAGTCCATAGTACTAAACTAGGTCCTGCTGTAGGTGGTTGTCGTCTTTGGGACTATGCAGAAGACCAAGATGCAGTGTATGACGTATTACGTTTGTCGAAAGGTATGACTTACAAGAATGCTGTTGCGCGTTTACCATTTGGTGGCGGTAAATCAGTAATTATTGGTGATGCAAAAACAGTTAAATCTGAAGCGCTGTTCAGAGCGTTCGGTAAGCACTTAGAAAGGTTGGGTGGTAGTTACTACTCAGCTGAGGACGTGAACATCACTACAGGCGATGTAATGATGATGCACAAAGAGACCAACTATGTATTAGGTCTTGAAGGAAAAAGTGGTAACCCATCACCATTTACTGCATTAGGCACATTCTTAGGTATCAAAGCTGCTTACCAGCACAAATTTGGTCATCAAGATCTATCAGGTGTGAAAGTGTCGGTACAGGGCTTAGGTGCAGTTGCATATACGTTATGTAAACACTTACACGAAGCAGGTGCAGAATTGTTCGTGACGGATATTAATGAAGAGTCTGTAGCACGTGTCGTAAATGACTTTGGTGCAACTGCAGTCGCAATCGATGAGATTTATGACTTAGATGTTGATATTTATGCACCTTGTGCGTTAGGTGCGACAGTTAATGATGAAACAATTCCACGCATTAAAGCTTCAATTATCGCAGGTTGTGCAAACAATCAGTTAGCAGAGGCTAGACATGGTGACGTACTTCGTGAAAAAGGGGTGTTATATGCTCCAGATTACGTTATTAATGCTGGTGGTATCATCAACGTGTATTACGAAACTAAGCCTGAAGGTTATGACGAAGCGCTTTCTACTAAACACGTAGAGGGTATCTACGATACATTAGCGGAAATTTTCAAGCGTTCAGACGACGAGCAGAAATCAACACACGTTATTGCCGACGAGCTTGCACAAGAAATCATAGAAAACGGGCTTTGATCAAATCATATTAAAGCTATAATAAAGGGCGTATTTCGCCCTTTTTTTGTTGTTACTTTATGAAAGAAATAGATCTCTCTACGTGGGAACGTGCTGAACATTTTAAGTTCTATCAGCAATTTGAAGACCCAAATTTTAATATTACGACTTCAATTGATACCCATTCTTTATATTCAGATTCAGTTACAGCTGGTTTCCCTTTTTCAGACTGTTACCTTTACTGTTTGAGCAGAACACTTCAAGTATGTGACTTTATGCGTTTTCGCATAGTAGATAATAAGCCTGTGGAATTTTCTGAGGTAGCAATTAGTAGTACATTTTTAGCCAATGATAAAACATTCAGATTTATTTTATTAGACAATGCTGATTCAATTGATGAGTTTGTTACAAAGAACAATGTTAAAAAACAAGAGGGCTTATTACAGCCGTTGTTGAATGAGAATTTTGTGTCCCAAAGCGATGCACTTGATCAAATATATGTTTCTATTTTGCCTTGGTTTGAGGTATGTGGATTTAAACATGCTCGGCATAGTGAGGATAATTTAGGCATACCAAAAGTAGTTTTTGGGAAATTTAATAAAGAAGAAAATAGATTATCTGTATCTATAGAGGTACACCATGGACTACTTGATGGTTATCATTTATCGCTGTTTTTAAATGAGTTTTCTACACAGATCATTGCATTATGTGAGCATTTACAACGTAAAAAAAGTTTTATTAGTTGAGAATATTGTGTTATATGCAATGCTTTTTTGCTGCGTAAATTTTCTAAAGTAATGAATTTTAAAGTCAATCTTGTATTTTTGAAGGGATTAGATAGCAAGGTTTGGTTAATTTTTAACTGTAATAAATTGTTAATTAAGTTGCTTTGTGTATGAAAAGTAAGTGATTTAAGTTTTTTTTCTTTGTTTTGTTGTTAATGCAATGTTTTATTTCAATTTATTAGTAGCACTGTCGCAAAATTAGTTTTGAACATGAAGTTGACATGGGCAAATGCATTTAGCATTATTGCACGGTTGATACTTCTAAAAAGGTATCCGGGGTACTCTTCTCAAATAGAGTGCAAAAATTATAAAAGTAACATTACTTAATTGGTTGGGAACTATGTCTGTTAAAATCAGAAAGAGTCTTGTAGCTTCAGCGTTATTTGGCGCAGCAGCATTTGCAAGCAGCAATGTGATGGCAGATCCTTTGAATGACATACAGAAAGTAGGTCAGCAAACTCAAAAGGCTGCTCAAAAGTCTCAAGAAAAAGTTGATAAAATTTACGGTCAGTCAATCGAAATGATTGCCGATTATCGCACGACTGTAGATGAAACAGAGCTTCTAAAAGTATACAACGACCACGTTGCACGTTTGGTAGCGGACCAAAATGCAAATATTGAGTCTCTAGAGCGTCAGATAGCAACAGTTGATAAAACTAAGCAAGACGTTGTGCCTTTGATGTATCGCATGATTGATACACTCGAGCAATTCATCAAAGCGGACGTCCCGTTTGATACAGAAAAGCGTTTGGAGCGTGTTGAAAGACTTCGCGAAACACTTTCTAACGCAAAAGTAACCACTTCTGAGAAATACCGTCAGGTGCTTGAAGCATACACAGTTGAAACTGCGTATGGTACAGCAATGACTGCATCTCAAGGTTCACTGGAAATCAACGGTAAAAACATCAATGTTGACTTCGCACGTCTAGGTCGTATTGCATACGTTGCTCAGTCATTCGATCAAAAGAATGCATGGGTTTGGGACAACACTGCAAAGCAGTGGCAAGCACTAGGTGAAGAGTACCTTAAGCCTGTTAAAGACATGATCCGTATCGCACGTGGTCAGGCTGCCCCTGAACTAGTTAAACTTCCTATTTTTGGCGCGGAGTAATAAAAAATGAAGAAACTATTTAAAGGTTTTGCAGTTGCTGCAGCATTAACAGTTTCTGCTGGTGCCGCGTTGAATGCACATGCAAACACGGAAGCACTAGATAAGATCCTTGAGCAAGTTAAACAGAACCGAATTTCTGAAGGTAAAATTAACAAAGCTCGTGAGCAAGAGTTCTTATCTGAGCGCGCTGACAAGCAAGCTCTTCTTAACAAAGCTAAGCGTGACCTAGCTGCTGAGAAAGCACGTGGCGAGCGTCTTAACAAGCAATTCAAGCAAAACGAAGTTACACTTGCTGAGAAAGAAACTGAGCTAGTAAATGCACAGGGTACTCTTGGTGAGATGTTCGGTGTTGTACGTCGTTCTGCAGCAGATGCTATCGGTTCAATCGAAGCGTCAATCGTAAGTGCTGAAAAGCCAGGACGTGCTGAAGTTCTTCGTTCTCTAGCTGCTGCTAAAGAACTACCAACTACACGTGAACTAGAAGAGCTTTGGATTGCATTCCAAACTGAAATGACTGAATCTGCAAAGACATCTACTTTCGAAGCTGAAGTAGCTGAGCTAAGCGGTGACATCAATGTGAAGCCTGTTACTCGTATCGGTAACTTCAACCTAATCACACAAGATGGTTATGTTGTATACGATGTAGAGAACAAAGCAATTGTTCCTCTAGGTAAGCAACCAGCATCAAACGTTGTTGCTACAATCGGTGACCTTCTTAACACACCTGCAACTGGTTACGTACCTTTCGTAGTTGATCCAACTCGTGGTGCTATCCTTCGCCTGAATACACAAAAAGCAAGTGTTGAAGAGCGTTGGCACCAAGGTGACACAGTAGGTTACATCATCACTGCATTACTAGCACTAGGTGCTCTTATTGCATTGGTTCGTTTTGTTGACCTAATGCTTGTTGGTGCGAAGATCAAATCTCAAATCAAGAACGCTAACAACCCAAGTGATAACAACCCACTTGGCCGTATCTTGAAAGTGTACCACGATAACAAGAACCAAGACGTTGAGAACCTTGAGCTTAAACTTGACGAAGCAATTCTACGTGAAACGCCTCGCATTGAAGCTGGTATCAACATCATCAAGATCCTTGCAGCTATCGCACCACTACTAGGTCTACTTGGTACGGTTGTTGGTATGATCTTGACGTTCGAATCAATCACTCTATTCGGTACTGGTGATCCGAAGATCATGGCAGGTAACATCTCTCTAGCACTTGTTACTACAGCACTTGGTCTAATTGCTGCGCTACCATTAATCCTACTTCACGCTATTGTTGCTGGTCGTAGTAAATCAATCCTACACATTCTTGACGAGCAAAGCGCGGGTATCGTTGCTGCGCACGCGGAGAAGGAGAAAGCATAATGCTAGTCCTGGTGGAGACGTGGGAATCTATCAGGGATTTTGTTGCTACAGGCGGCGACGTACTATTCGTTGTCGCAATGGCACTCTTTCTTATGTGGGTATTAATGATTGAGCGCTATTGGTTCCTATTAGTTGAGTTCCCTAGAATGCATAAGGGGATTGTAGCTAGATGGGATGCCCGCCAAGATACTACATCTTGGTACGCACACAGAATCCGTGAAGCATGGGTTTCTGAAGCGTCTGAAAAATTAGATGAGCGTATGTTGATTATCAAAACATTGGTTGCAATGTGTCCATTAATCGGTCTACTAGGTACAGTAACAGGTATGATTTCAGTATTTGAAACCATGGCTACACAAGGTACTGGTAACCCGCGTTTGATGGCATCAGGCATTTCAATGGCAACGATACCAACAATGGCTGGAATGGTTGCGGCACTATCAGGTGTATTCTTTAGCACTCGTCTTGAAGCGAGAGCAAAAATGGCTAAAGAAAAACTTATCGATAGTTTGCCACATCACTAGAGAGAGATATAAATATGGCACGTAAACAGCGTTTTCGTGAAGAAGAAGAAGCAGCAGTAGATATGACGCCGATGCTTGACATCGTATTCATCATGTTGATTTTCTTCATCGTAACTACCTCTTTTGTTAAAGAGGCAGGCATTGAAGTTAAAAAGCCAAAAGCTGCACAGGCTCAAACTAAGAAAAATGCAAACATCTTTATCGCTATCCGTGAAAACGGTGAGATTTGGATGGACAAGCGTCAGGTCGATGTTGAGCGTGTAAGCGCTAACCTTGAAAATCTATTAGCTGAACAACAAACTGAAACTGTCATTATCCAAGCGGATAAAGGTGCTAAACACGGTGTTGTTGTGAAGGTAATGGACCAAATTAAGGCAACTGATGACGGACTGAAGATTTCAATAGCTGGAGCTAAGTAATGATTCGATTTCTGTTTTCACTTCTAGCAGGTGGGGCAGTAACTTTCGGCTTATTTTTCTTCATGTCTTACCTTATCTCCGGTGGAGCTGAAAGGGCAGACAACCAGAAGGAAGAGATCATAGTCGAGATTATGTCGAATCCGCCTGAATCAGATGTGCAGGAGAGGAAGCGTGTACCGCCTCCACCTCCTCCACCGCCAAAGCAGCCGCCTAAACCGCAGCCGCCACAGCCAGAGACGTCAAATCCTGCTGCAGGCGCAATCGGTTTTAACATGCCTAGCATCAGTATTGGTGGTACGGCAGGGTGGCCTAAGTGGCCCGGGTGATTTCGGTCGTGACGGTGATGCAACACCTATCGTTCGTATTGAACCTAAGTATCCACCACAAGCAGCACGTGATGGTAAAGAAGGCTGGGTACAGCTTGAATTTACTATCAATGAGCTAGGTGGTGTAGAAGATATTAAAATTATTGCAGCTGAACCAAAACGTATTTTCAACCGTGAAGCGCAACGTGCGCTTCGTAAGTGGAAATACAGACCAAAAATTGTTGATGGTAAACCTCAGAAACAATTTGGTATTCAGGTTCAACTTGATTTCAACCTTAACCAGGACTAAGGAGTAAGATATGAAGCAAATGTCAAAAGCAACAGCTCTTGCTCTGATGATGTCATTAGCTGGCGGTGCGTTAAGCACCGCAGCGTTTGCAGCGCCAGATCCAGCAAAGATCGAAGAGCGTAAAAATGCAAAGACAAAAGTCATGGGTGAGCGCGTTGGTAAAAAGGTCATCAAAGCTTTTGACCTTTACAACGAAGATAAAGTGGATGAAGCAATCACTTTACTTCTTGAAATCGATGCATCTGACGATTTTGATAAAGCGACGGTTAATCGTTATTTAGGTAACCTTTATGCTCAGAAAGAAGAGTATAAGACGGCTATCAAATATATTCGTCAAGCAGTAGCACCAGATGTACTTAACTTTAAAGATCATGCTGATCTATTAAAGTTACTTGGTGACCTATTAATAGGTACTGAGCAGTACGAAGGCGCTAAAAAGACTTATTACGACTGGATGGACTTTACAGGTGAACAAGACCCTAAAGTTTATGGTCGTATTGCACAGGCAAACTATGAGCTTAAAAAGTTTGCTGATGTAATTGAGCCTGCTGACCAAGCGATTACCTTAAATGAAGAAGAACCTAACAAATCGTATTATATGCTGAAAATTGGTTCGTACTTTGAACTAAAACAGTATAAGAATGCAGTTAGTGTTGCTGAAACACTTGTCAAAATCTTCCCTGAAGATAAGCAAGTTTGGACTCAACTAGGTTCATTCTATATGCAGACAGAACAGTACCGTAAAGGTCAAACTGTGATGGAAATTGCATATGAGAAAGGCTATTTCGACAAAGAGAACCACTACAAGATTCTTGGTAGTTACTATTCTTTGAATGAGATCCCTTATAAAGCGGCTATTACGTTTGAAAAGGCGATCAAAAACAAACACATTGAGCGTACAAAGCAAAATGTGACTGCAATAGCAAGTTACTTCCACCAAGCGAAGAACATTGATAAAGCAGCTAAGTACTATGAAGAAGCAGCTAAGTTTGAAAACGATCCAGAGTTGTATAGAAAGGCAGGTAGCTTATTGTTACAAGACCTTCAATACGCTGCAGCGGTCGTTCGTTTAAACAAAGCTCTTGAGCTGGGCTCTAAAAAGAAGGGTACAATTTACTCTGACCTAGCCGAAGCTTATCTGTATCAAGAAAAGTACAAGCAAGCATATCGTGCGATTATGAAGGCTCAAGAAGATCCTAAGACTCGCCGATTCGCTCGCAGCTGGGCATCTTTCATCAAAGAAAAAGCACAGCGTAAAGGCATCAGTCTTTAATTTAAAAGCCCCGAAAGGGGCTTTTTTATTGCCTCTTCCAAAGTTTGATTCAAAACATGTTTATCCTTATAAATTTGCGTACACTTGCAGGCTATATTTACACTTATCCTGAGTTGGTGAGCGGTACACTAAGTGTCTGACTCGTTTCTGTTTTCATAAAGTGATGAATAATGTTATGACGGTTAACGTTAGATTATTAGCCAATTTAGATAAAATGATATGTATGGAGATAATATGTTGAGGCTTAGTGGCGTAATAGCTGTGCTAGCGAGTGGGCTTTTTTTAGGTGCTTGCAGTGAGCCAAGTGAACGGATTAATTTGGCGCAATTTAAGGAGCGGGTTCAAGCCCTCAATTGGTTCATGCTTGATAACACAATAGCAAGCGCTGAAAAGGTCATGCCTTATGATGAATTATATTTGTTCCGTCGCAATTCACTATTGAATACACTTGATCAAAGTCAGATAGCACCCAATGATAAGGACACATTGGCTTATTTGACAATCCAACAGCGTTATCCAGAGCGATATTTAGGCTGGCCGATGCAGTCGAACATCGCAAAGAAAGCTTTGGAACACTTTAATTATCAACAAGTCGATGCATGGTTAAATCGTACTCAAAAGAGGCTTGAAAGTGCTAGGGATAGTAACATACTGATTTCTAGAATAGAAAAAGAACAGTTGCTTGCATATCTGGCTGAGACGAAGCATCAAAGTGATGAAAAAGAAGCGCTGACTGTGTTCTTGCAGCAATATAACACTCGTTCTGGGATCGGTTTGTCTCAGTTGCCCAATGGAACGGAGTGGTATCAAAGTAAATTAAATTACTATTTGGGTCATGTAAGCACACCTCATGACTTGACTCGCTTGCTCAACGCTGTAAAAGCAGACGTGCCGAAAAACATATCACCTAATAAGCAGCTTCTTACCTCGTCAGTACAGCCTGCTGCTCTTATGCTACTTGATGAAGGCTGTGAGCATGCGCCGGGGCTTAATTGGCGTGATCACTTTATCGATATTCGCAAAACAGTTGCACAATGTCAGCTTTCGATAGATAAAGATACGCTTAAGATTGCTGCCATCGTAGCAGAGGTTGACTTGGGCGTGCATGCGTTTTCGTGGTCTCAGCAACAAGCAATGCATAGGTTACAAACTCGGTTAAATCTGAATGAAGCGCAAGCCTATGCGTTACTGAAAAGTATAGTATTTTATCCCGCAACAATTCTTGTGTTTTTAGAGCAACTTAAACTTCAATAAGTACTTTGTTGGGACAACATTGAGAACATCTCTGTGTCGCTGGATCTTGCTCTAACAGTTTATCTTCGATCTCTTTTTCACAGTCGCAGCAAAATCCAAATTGTCCTATATCAATTTGGCACAATGCCGCTTCAATTTGAACGAGCCTTTGATAACTGGGAAATTGGTTTGGGCATATCTTTTCATTAATGCTATCAATCCAGTCTGAAGGGGAAGTACTTTCTAATTCCTCTGCGAGTTCTAAAATAACTGGATTTGTATTTGTTCTCAAATCTTGAACAAAGCTTGCTCGTGTTTGAACAAGCTCCTCTTTCAATTTTACTTGGCATTGCTTTAGTAGATTTTCATTCATGGGCAGATTCTCCTCTGAATGCCCATTATCTATTGCAGAGTCAGTTAGATGTTATGATTTGAATCAAGTGACGGAGATTTTGCATATTTCTGTAATACAGTAACGACGTCCGATTTTGCTTTTAGACGTTTTATTTCCTCAAATAAATCGTGTGCTTCAGGGTACTGCAATTTTAAATAACCAAGCCATTGCTTTGTTCTGGCTGAAAAGTATTTCTCACTGACATTTTCGTCTTGGTGCATTGAAGAATTGACAATATGATATACAACCTCTTGCCAGTCTAATGGCTTATAGGTTCGAGCCTGAACATGTGCCTTTATTTTTGCTGCTAGATCAGGTGTGGCAAGTGCACCGCGACCTAACATAAGGTCTTGACACTGACTTTGCTGCTGACATCGAATAGCGTCTTCTATTTGCCATATTTCACCATTTGCAACCACAGGTATAGTCAGTCTTTCCAGTAGAGGTGGGATTTTTTCCCAGTAGGCTGGAGGTCGATAACCATCCCGCTTAGTTCTTGCGTGAATGGCTAAGGATGATGCGCCTGCACTCTGTACGGCATCGACGATTTCACAGCTGTTGGCATCATCATCAAACCCTAATCGGATTTTGGCACTGACTACATGCTCTTCAGGAACGGCCTCGCGAACAGCTTTAATAATTTGATAAATTTGTTCAGGCTCTTTAAGTAGTACCGCACCGCCTTTGCTCTTATTGACGGTTTTTGCAGGGCAGCCAAAGTTGAGATCAATACCATGGGAGCCAAGCTTAACGGCTTTTCTGGCGTTTGCTGCAAGCACATGGGGTACTTGACCTAACAATTGTATTCTCACGGGGGTACCTGATCGAGTTAGCCCCCCGTTTAGTAGCTCTGGGCAATAGCGCACGAAAACTCTTCTTGGCAAAGTTAGGTCAACCACACGCACAAACTCAGTGACGCAAAGATCGAATCCGCCAAGGTCGGTAAGTAATTCACGCATTTTAAAGTCGACAACGCCCTCCATCGGGGCCAATATAAGTTTCATCAGTACTGCACCAAAGTAAAATTCGGGCTATTCTATATGAGATGGAGCGAATTATTAATATAAATCTTATCTGTTCCTCATACTCTAAGTACCCACGACATGTGGCTCTACACTCAAAACAGAAAAACTTTGAAATTTGTTTTTAAGTAATAGGGTCTATTGAATGAACCCGAATTAATGATTGAGAGAAATAATTATGAATACAGTAAAGAAAAATACCCTAGCACTAACTTTGAGTGCAGCTGTTGCGAGTACTGCGGCATTGGCTTCTGGTGAGGCTTCTGCAAACCCATTTTCATATGAAGTTTTAACTGCTGGCTATCAGCTGGATGCGAGTGAAGGCAAATGTGGTGAAGGGAAATGCGGCGGTGATGCAAAAAGTAAAGAAGGCAAATGTGGTGAAGGTAAGTGTGGCGGCGCTAAAAGCAAAGAAGGCAAATGCGGTGAGGGCAAGTGCGGCGGTGCTAAAAGCAAAGAAGGCAAATGCGGCGAAGGTAAATGTGGTGGCGCTAAAAGCAAAGAAGGTAAGTGCGGCGAAGGTAAATGTGGCGGCAGCACAAAAAATAAAGAAGGCAAATGCGGTGAAGGTAAATGTGGTGGTAGCCACTAATCTAAATTTTAGATTAATATAGAAATTGAGAACTAAGGCAGTGGTAATGAAACAAGCTTTTGGCAATGTAGGTTTAGGGCTTCGTAGAGAGATGTTAGACGATGCACTCCGTCGACCTTCTAATTTGGTGGATTTTTATGAAGTTGCACCAGAAAACTGGATGACATTGGGAGGAAAGTTTGGTTCACAATTCGCGAAACTGACCGATCAGCATAACTTTGTGTGCCACGGCTTATCATTATCACTTGGCTCTACAGATGCACTTGATACGGAGTTTATTGCAAACTTAAAAGCGTTTTTTGCACAACATAACATTAAGTGCTACAGCGAGCATCTCAGCTATTGTTCGGGTAATGGGCATATGTATGACTTGATGCCCATTCCATTTACCGAAGAGGCCGTTGTACATACCGCCAAGCGAATTGCAGAGGTGCAAGACAGGCTTGAGCGACGTATTGCGGTCGAAAATGTGTCTTACTATGCTGCACCAGGCCAAAATATCACTGAGCTGGAGTTTACTTTAGCAGTTTTACAAGAGGCCGATTGTGATTTATTGCTGGATGTTAACAATATCTATGTAAATTCAATTAATCATGGATACGATGCCAATGCATTTTTAGCTGCACTTCCTTCAGAGCGTATTGCATATGGGCATATTGCAGGTCACTACGAGGAGGATAAAGATTTACTCGTTGACACACATGGTGCAGATGTATGTGATCCTGTCTGGCAATTATTGCATAATGCCTATGAGATCCATGGTGTTTTCCCAACACTATTAGAACGTGATTTTAACATTCCACCTTATGAGATTTTACTTGAAGAGGTACAGCAAATTCATCATATTCAAGCGTCGTTTCAACATGCGAAAAAGGGGATTGCTTAATGTCATTCCAGGAGGTTCAGGCTTCATTTGTGGCACACATTAAAGATCCAGATAATGTTGCAAAACCCTCAGATGTTGAAGAGCGGAGGATGAAGATTTATAGAGAGTTATTTTTTAACAATGTGGAGGGCTTCGTTGCTTCAGCGTTTCCGGTATTAAAGAGCCTATATAATCAATGTGAGTGGTATAGTCTAGTAAGAAAGTTCTTTGCTCAGCATTCGTGTGAAAGTCCATATTTTTTGGAGATAAGTCAGGAGTTTCTACATTTTTTAGAAAACACGTATCAGCCAACGGAGTACGATCCTGTATTTATGTATGAGCTGGCGCATTATGAGTGGGTAGAACTCAATGTGTCTATCTTAAAGCGTGAGCCGAGTGATAGAATTCGTGATGAACGGATCCAAGAAAATGATGCTTTGTATCTTTCAAGTGTCGCACAATGTGTTCAATATACCTTTCCTGTTCACCAAATCCAAACGGATTTTCAACCTTCGGAGCCTGAAGGGGGGCCATATGGGTTTGTTGTTTATCGTGACCATGACGACGAAACGCAATTTATAGCTCTTAACCCGATGACGAGCTTGTTATTGACGAGTATTGAACAAAACCCAGGTGTGAGTATTTTACAGTTAAGTGAGCAAATAGCTCAACAGATCCCAGGGTTTAGCGCTGAGCAACTATTACTGGGTGCATTACAGACACTTCAGCAATTTACAGAGTTAGGTATCATTGTAGATAAAAAGAACAATTCAGCTTTGTTGAGGTCGTGACTTACACTAAAATAGCGCATGCTCGTGCTAACGTCTTGTGCTCTTCATATGGGGTCAAGGCTCTTAAAAAGGTAACTTTCATGTCTAATTCAGAACGTAAAGATCCATTCAGTCTAAAGTACTTTTTAGCATTTTTAGTGCTTTTTGTGGTCGTTGGGTGTTTAAATGCGATCCTTGGCTGGGCTACTTTAGGTGGCTAAACTTCTAAACAAAATTATTATTGGGTTACAAGAATAATGAGTGGGTCACTTATTCATCGAGTTTGGCCCATTTATTAAACCTTTAGTCGTTTTTTCTCCGATTTTTGTCCATTCCAGTTTAAAGTCGATCCTTTCTTGTTATAATCATCTCCTTTCTAAAATAAACCTTATAACTGAACGATTATGACACAACAAAATTTGTCTTTGATCAAAGATAGTATCGCAACAGTGCCTGATTATCCTAAAGCTGGCATTATGTTTAGAGATGTAACTACATTACTTGCAAACCCTGAAGCATTTCAAGCGACGATGGACGCGTTTGTAGCAGCATATAAGGACCAAGGATTTGACAAAATCATTGGCACTGAGTCTCGCGGGTTTATTTTTGGTGCACCGCTAGCGTTAGCGCTTGGGATTCCTTTTATTCCTGTGCGCAAACCTGGTAAGTTGCCAAGAGAAGTGATCAGCCAGTCTTACCAACTAGAATACGGAGAAGATACGCTAGAGCTTCACACGGACGCAGTTGCTGAGGGTGATAAAGTATTATTGGTGGATGATTTGTTGGCAACCGGTGGTACGATTGAAGCGACTGCTAAGTTAGTTTCTCGTCTAGGTGGTCAAGCAACTGATGCTGCTTTTGTTATTTCATTGCCTGAGCTTGGTGGTGAGGAGCGAGTGGCTGCATTGGGTATTAATATTCTAAAATTAGTAGAATTCGACGGCGAGTAGTATTAATGAGCTATCAGGTCTTAGCAAGAAAGTGGCGGCCTCAATCATTCCATGAAATGATGGGTCAGGAACATGTAAAGCAGGCATTGATTAATGCCTTAAATGAGCAAAGGTTACATCATGCTTATTTGTTTACAGGTACCCGAGGTGTGGGCAAAACGACTATTGCTAGGATCTTTGCTAAAAGCTTGAATTGTGAGCAAGGTATATCTTCTACCCCGTGTGGGCAGTGCAGTACTTGTGAAGAGATCGAGGCAGGTAAATTCATCGATCTGATTGAGATTGATGCGGCATCAAGAACCAAAGTAGAAGATACGAGGGAAATATTAGATAACGTCCAATATGCACCAACGCGAGGCCGTTACAAAGTCTATTTAATTGACGAAGTACACATGCTGTCGAAGCACAGTTTCAACGCATTACTCAAGACGTTAGAAGAGCCGCCAGAGCATGTGAAGTTTTTACTGGCCACGACGGATCCACAAAAGTTACCAATTACGATTTTATCTCGCTGTTTACAGTTTAATTTGAATGCGATGGCGAAAGGTCAAATTGTTGAACAACTGGCGAAAATATTACCAAAAGAAAACTTCCAATTTGAAGATGATGCGTTAAGTGTTTTGGCTAAGGCTGCCGATGGTAGTATGCGTGATGCACTAAGCCTTACCGATCAAGCAATTGCACAAACCAATGGGCATTTGACTGTAGCAGCAGTACAGCAGATGCTAGGCCTGATGGATAGTGCACATGCGATGTTACTCATGAGTGCTGTATTGTGCCAAGACGGTAATGCTTTGATGGCAGAAGTTGAAAACATTGCTTTGAAAAATGGTAACTTTGTTAGTGTCATTGATGACTTAATAGCGCTATTACACATCATCCAATTGACACAACTTGTGCCACAGGCTGCACATGTTGGTCAATTTGATCAACAACAAGTGAAGGCTCTGGCAGAAGAAATTTCACCACAAACAGCCCAGATGTTATACCAGTTGCTATTGAGCGGCAAAAAAGATTTAAGCTGGGCGCCTGATGCTAAGTTAGGCTTTGAAATGGTAATGCTTAGGTTGCTTGCTTTTGAAGGCACTGACTTCTCACAAACCGGAGTTCTCCCTGCTGCTACTAAAGTACATCAAGCACAAGAAAAAAAGTCCAAAGCAGGTGCGTTGCGCGACATATTAAACAATAACCAAAAAAAAACGTTAAATAGCGAACCCGAAGCGCACTTGGCTCAACCTCAAGCTAGGCCAGCTAATACTGCGCAGCAAAGTGCATTGGCGCAACCCATGCAGGCAGAACCTGTTCAGCATGCACCGCATAGCACAACGACGCACGTAGCGCAGGCAGAAACTGTACATCATGCACCGTCTAGTACAACGACGCACGTGGCGCAGACAGAACCAGAACATCATGCACCGCATAGTGCGCCTACGCATGCTACGCAGGCAGAACCAATACATAACGCATTGCATCATGCATCAGAGCACGCTGAATCTCACAGTGAAGCAGGTCGGCCAACTACACCAATAGCTCCTCATAGAGCCCCTTTAGGCGGGGGGTCTACACCGCCTGAATATGAACAACAATATAACGATATCATGGCGCAAGCTGCGGCACAGGGCTTTAACGAGCCTACGCCAGAGAGTAATGGCTTACCTGAAAACACTGCTCAAGTATCTGCGAACGCTGATACATCACCAGGCCAACTTTATGCGCAAAAGCAAGGGCAAGCGCAATCAGCCATCGCCAAAATTTTGCAAAATAGACAGATTTCTGGTGCAGGAAAGTTATTAGGGGGCAAAGAAACGCCAAAAAAGCCCAGTAGTGATAATCACATTCCTAAAAACAATCCAACTCCTTCCTACGAGCAACGGGTAGAGCAACCGGCACCAAACAACTTGCCAGTTGAGGGAGAGGGAACCAGAATACCTGATCAAGCCCCAGTCGCTACAAAGCCTCACACTCCGATTCCAACGCGCACTAAAACTAAAAAGCCTGAAATATCAGAGCGATTTAAGAAAGATGAGAGTAAGTTAGCGCCAGAGTTACTGGAGCAACTATCACCGACTCCCGCAAAAGTTGATGAGCAAGAGCATGTAATTGAAATGCCTGTGCCTGAAAACTTTACTAGCCCAATTAGCAGCTTGAAGTTCGCATATGAAAAAGATGATTGGGCAAACTTAATCGAGAAAATGGCGCTCAGTGGTCGCGTTAGGCAGTTCGCTTTGCATGCGATGTACGAGAAAAAGGGCAATCTGTGTGTATTAAAGGCTGAGCAAAATCAGCAGCATTTAGACTCGCCTATGCTTAGAGATAAATTACAGCAGTCATTTACGTTGGCCTTAAGCGAGCCGGTAGAGCTGCAAATGGAGTTTGTTGAGCAGGTGCAATCTACTCCGTTTTTAATACAACAAGATATTGATCAACAGCGATATTTAGAAGCTGTAGATGCCGTCAATTCAGACCCTATTATCCAGACGATGGTGGCTGAATTTGATGCGGTGGTAAACGAAAAATCGGTAAAGGCATTGTAATTGAGTACAATAGACTTTATCTTTTAACCAATTAAATTATTGAAGTAAGAGAGTACACTATGTTTAAAGGTGGAATGGGCAATATCATGAAGCAAGCTCAGCAAATGCAAGAGCGCATGGAAAAAGCCCAAGAAGAAATCAAAAGCTTAGAAGTAACTGGTGAAGCAGGTGCTGGTCTTGTGAAAGTAACTATGCTTGGTAGCCACAATGTTCGTCGTGTAGAAATTGATGAAAGTCTAATGGAAGACGACAAAGACATGATTGAAGATTTACTTGCAGCTGCGGTAAATGATGCTGTGCGCCGTGTAGGCGAAGAGTCACAAAAGCGCATGTCTGATGTAACCGGTGGAATGCAAATGCCGCCTGGCTTTAAAATGCCTTTCTAAGCTTAACACTATGAATTAAAAGGTTTTTATTCTATTTATCCCCACAGGGGGAGAAGTGCGGGACAAAAACTACAAAAAGCTCAGGTAATAAATGCCTGAGCTTTTTGTATTTGATAGGCGTTTTAGTGACTTTATTTATGCTTCTAGTTTTTCGGCTCTAGGTGAAAACTCAAAAACATCTGAATAGCAATTTCGTTCTTCTAAGCCTAAGGCGTTGAGCTGGTCAATCGTGCCATAAACCATCTGCGGCGAACCACATAAATAAGCATGTGTCTCTTTAAGATCGATATGGTCTTGCTGTATGACTTCGTAGAGAAAGCCTGTTCTTCCTGTCCAACCCGGCTGAGCTGACTCTAAAATTGTATGGAAATTCAGGTTTTTATGCGTAGTCGCCCAATTGTGAAACTGTTCTAAAAGAAAAAAGTCATCGCTATGACGATTAGACCAGTAAATATTGATATTCGCATCAGGATCGCGATGCAAAATCTCTTCCGTTATACACTTAATCTTGGATATGCCAGAGCCCGCGGCGACAAACAAATGAGGCTGATCAAGGTTCGTTTGTAAAAATGCTTTGCCCATGGCAAGCACGATCTTGACTGGCTGGTTACTGGCTTTAGCAGCAAACAAACAGTCAACTACTTTGCCTGAAAAGTCACTAACAACTTGGATAATTAAGCTGACTCTATTTGGTTTATCAGCTTCTAAACGGCTAGAAATCGTGTATGAAAGCCACAATGGTTGACCATCATTATTCACATCCAGTTCGAGCTTCAAATATTGCCCAGACTTATAGTTCAATACTGTTCCCTCTGGAGCTAACAGCTCAATTTCAAAGGTATGTTTATTGAGTGATTCGATCTTGGTTACACACACGTCATAATGTGCGACAGGGGATGTTTTAACTTCATTTTTCATTTTATAAACTTACACTTAATCGTATGGATTATTTAATTGATGCTAGTTTAGGTGAGTTTATTGATGAGAGAAAATGATATATTATAAACAATCTATTAATTTTACTCATGATTAAACATGTTAGAACGTATCCACCTTCGTATCATTCATGCTGTCCATCAGCAAGGATCTCTCACTGCTGCGGCAAAAGAGCTCTGTGTAACACAATCAGCATTAAGTCATACAATGCGCAAACTGGAAGACAATCTCGGTACTGCTGTTTGGGTACGTGACGGAAGAAGCTTAAGGCTAACACAAGCAGGCCACTATTTACTCAATATCGCAAATCGTGCGCTTCCGCTATTAAGCGGTGCTGAAGAAAGGCTTAAGCAAATCGCTATGGGCGAGCGCGGTACATTGCGGATCGGTATGGAATGCCACCCTTGCTATCAATGGCTGTTAAAAGTGGTATCACCTTTTTTAGAGACTTGGCCGGGTGTTGACGTCGATGTTAAACAAAAATTCCAATTTGGCGGAGTAGGGGCTTTGCTAGATTATGAAATAGATTTGCTGGTAACACCTGATCCCTACTTTAAAAGTGGCTTAGTCTTTGAGCCAGTATTTGATTATGAACAAGTGCTCGTCGTTCCTAAAGATCACGAATTAACAGCTAAAAAATTTGCCCAAGCTGAAGATCTCAGAGACCAAGTTTTGTTTACCTACCCAGTATCAAAAGATCGCCTTGATATTTACACACAGTTCCTCAACCCAGATCAAGTGATCCCTAAGCAACATAAAACTGTCGAAACCACCGATATCATGTTGCAAATGGTTGCATGCGGTCGAGGGGTTGCAGCCTTGCCGCGCTGGCTGGCTGAAGAGTACAGCACAAAACTACCATTGTCGGTTGTACGTTTAGGTAAAAATGGCATCGCGAAGCAGATTTATTTAGGTACTCGAGAAGGGGATAGTAATATTGATTACCTCAGCGCTTTTATCAAAATGGCGCATAGTTACAAACATCCTGCAGCAATCAGCCCTGAGTAAATTAGCAGCCATTAGCACTTCCTAATGGCTAAAGTTGTTTTTTTATTTGTCTACATAAATAAAATGCACAAGAGGGTTAAAGCATTCGTTTTACCTATTTTAAATAAATGATAAATGGCCTAAACGTGTGTTTTTCTGTGCGCTTAGGCTGCGGTCTATCACTCAGTAAAACAGTTTTCAGTGATAACACGCCACTTCGAAATACTGCCCGATAAATACACTAATTAATCAATTAGTTTGCTCATAAAACAGTATTACCAAACAGAGAATTAATTACCACCTAAGTGTACTGAGCACAGTGATTAAAAATTCCAGAGCCTTCGAATATTCGATCCGTTAACACGGTATTATGAGCAAAACTCATAGAATCATAAAATTAAATCAATATTAATCATGAATTATTCATCATAGAATTGCTTCAGACATTCAGGTCAGATTTAATTTTAAGCTAAGGACCCACAATATTATGAGCAGCGATTTCACCTATTCAATTAAGACTATTCGATTTGATGAGCATTATTCACCTTCAAACGATACGCGCCTGACTACAAACTTTGCTAATTTGGCGCGTGGTGAAGTACGTCAGGAAAACCTTCGTAAAGCAATTAACATGATCAACAACTGCTTTAACAGTCTGGCAAATTGGGATAACCCAAACAAAGACCGTTACTCTGTTGAAATTGATATTGTACATGTTGATATTGACGTTGAGGGCAATGGTGAAACCTTCCCTACGATTGAAGTATTAAAAACATATATTGTTGATCATCATACAAACAGACGCATCGAAGGTATTGTGGGTAATAACTTCTCATCGTATGTCCGTGACTACGACTTTAGCGTGCTACTGCGTAAACACAATGAAGGAAAAGGTCATTTTTCTGTGCCAGAAAATTATGGTGAATTACACGGTAAAATGTTCCAAGACTTCATTAGTTCAAGCGCTTACAAAGAAAACTTCAGTAAGCCTCCAGTGATTTGTTTAAGTGTATCAGACAACAAAACGTATCACCGTACAAGTAATACACATCCGATTTTGGGTGTTGAATACACGCCGAATGAATCATCACTGACAGAGCAGTATTTCAAAACAATGGGTATGGAAGTGCGCTACTTTATGCCTGAAAACAGTGTGGCTCCGTATGCATTCTTTTTCTTCGGTGATTTACTGAACGATTACAGCACACTGGAGCTGATCAGCACATTGAGCACGATGGAAACGTTTCAGAAGATTTATCGTCCAGAAATTTATAACGCTAATTCTACGGCTGGGGAAACTTACAAACCAAGTCTGAAAAATTTAGATTGCTCTTTAACGCAAGTGGTTTATGACAGAGAAGAGCGAGCTCGCCTTGCGATTGAACAAGGTAAGTGGTGTGAAGACAACTTTATTCAACGATACCAGTCAACACTGGAAAAATGGGCTGCTAACTTTGTTCAACCGTCATTCTGATTTTAAGGTATAGATGTATTAATTATGAAAAAATTATTCCCAACTTCTACCGCTGGTAGTCTGCCCAAACCGTCTTGGTTGGCACAACCTGAGCAGCTTTGGTCACCTTGGAAATTAGAAGGCGAAGAACTGATTGCCGGTAAAAAAGACGCACTGAGAGTTACATTACAAGAACAAGATAATGCGGGTATTGAGATTGTGAGTGATGGTGAGCAAACTCGCCAGCACTTTGTCACCACATTCATTGAAAACTTGAGCGGCGTTGATTTTGAAAATAAAAAGACAGTTAGAATTCGTGACCGTTACGATGCCAGTGTGCCAGGCATTATTGGTCCAGTAAGTCGCCAAAAACCAGTATTTGTTGATGATGCGAAGTTTTTGCGCTCGCAAACAGAGCAGCCAATTAAATGGGCGCTACCAGGACCAATGACGATGGTAGACACGCTTTATGATGATTATTATCAAGATCGTAAAACCCTGGCGTTCGAATTTGCTAAAGCATTGAATGAAGAAGCAAAAGAGTTAGAAGCTGCTGGCGTAAATATCATTCAATTTGATGAACCTGCGTTCAATGTGTTCCTTGATGAAGTGAACGAATGGGGTATTGAGGCACTTGAAATTGCAACAGAAGGGCTTAAGTGCGAAACCGCTGTGCACATTTGCTATGGTTACGGCATAAAAGCAAATACCGACTGGAAAAAAACATTAGGCAATGAGTGGCGTCACTATGAAAGAACATTTCCAGCCATTCAGCAATCTAGTATCGATATTATTTCTTTAGAATGCCATAACGGTCGAGTACCGCTTGAAGTATTGTCACTTCTGAAAGGTAAGAAGGTGATGGTCGGCGCTATTGATGTCGCTACCAATGACATCGAAACGCCAGAAGAAGTCGCTGACACCATCCGCGAAGCACTTAAATATGTTGATGCTGACAAACTTTACCCTTGCACAAATTGTGGTATGGCACCGCTATCAAGGGAAGTGGCAAGAGGTAAATTACAGGCTTTAGCCGCTGGGGCAGAAATAGTAAGAAAAGAGCTCTTGGCATAATTTCTTCGTTTGTCTTACACATAACCAACAAATGGTTTCTCCGTTTGTTGGTTTTATTTATTTTAATTAAACGTTGTTGATTTACACTATGATAGAGTTTTTAAGCAATAATATTTCAACACTCATCGCGCTGGTTGCAACAGGAGCATTTGCGGGGATTTTGGCAGGCTTGCTGGGTGTAGGCGGCGGTATTGTTATTGTACCGGTGCTATTTTTTGTTTTCCAAGGCTTTGGCGTATCACCAGAGTCAGCCATGGTCATCGCAACAGCGACCTCGTTAGCGACAATTATTCCAACTTCTATTAGCTCAATTCGCTCGCACAATCAAAAAGGCAATGTAGATTTTGATTTGTTAAAGCGCTGGGCGGTGTTTATCTTTATCGGTGTTTTGGTAGGTAGTTGGCTGGTAACACGCGTCAACGGCACTTGGTTGACTGGGTTATTTGGAATCATCGCGACCTTATCAGCGCTGAATATGCTGTTTCGAACAGGCAAATCAGCATTATTTCAATCACTGCCCGGTAAAGCTGGACAAGCAACAATGAGTACCTCAATTGGATTATTTAGCTCAATGGTAGGCATTGGTGGTGGTACGATTTCTGTTCCATTACTCACGCTTTATAACTATCCGGCTCATAAAGCTGTGGGGACAGCCGCTGCTATTGGGTTAATTATCTCTTTACCGGGCGCTGCGACCATGCTCATTTTAGGTCAATCACCCGCTGATGCGCCTGTGGGCACATTTGGACTTGTTAATTTAGTGGCATTTCTATGTATTGTGCCTTTAACAGTATTGTTTGCACCTGTTGGCGCCTCGCTCGCAGCTAAATTAGACGCTGTAAAACTTAAGAGAGTATTTTCTATCGTATTGCTTGTGACTGGAATACGTATGCTTCTTCAACTCTTTTTATAGGGCTGAATGTAAATAGGGTTGGTATTAGTTATGAATCAAATTTGATGAGACTGAATCACCAATGCACATTGCAAAACTTAACTCGCATTTGCACGCTTAGTTTGATAGGTCAGCTGCATTAAAGTCGCTGCCCTATTTTAGAACCTAAAATAAATACCCACTTTTTAAAGATCAGAGGCAGCAGGTAATCATTTGAACAATAAAGATTGGTTTTTGCTTCTCAATATCTCCGAATAATCTGCTAATTTTTCTAGACGGTTGAAGAGTCATAAAAGACAAAATCATATTCATCAATTTTTCGGACCGCACGTCTACGTGCCTTTTTCATGTTTTTGAAAAGTTTACAATTAAGTTTTTTACCATCTAGGTTTCATATCTTTAGCAATTATGAAGACTTATTCTTCCAGCTACTTTATTATTTCCCTCTCATCACAAAGTAAGATAAGTTGTAATGCATCTCTCAAACTTCCTGTTTCCACGCAATTTTAGATATGTTTTATGTGCATCGTTGACCATGATTGCTCTGATGCTTTTTGATACATTTGGACTACCAGTTGATAGGCTAGGCCTTATACCACATAGCCAACGTCATCTTACCGGTATCGTTACGGCGCCCTTTGTACATGATTCTTGGTCACATTTAGGTGGTAACTTGGTGGGTTTATTAATTTGTGGCTACTTGGCTAGTCGATTACCTAACTTTAAGACTGCAAGTGTAAGTATTATCTTATTAACAGGAATATTTGTATGGTTATTTGCGGCCAGAGGTAATCACATAGGGGCTTCGGGTGTTGTAATGGGCTATTATGGTTTGTTAGTTGGAGTCGCGCTTTTTCAGCGAAACTTGTTGAGTGTGCTCAGCTTACTGGTATTGGCCTTGGCAACCTATTACGCAAATATTAATTTTATTGGAACATTATTTGATTTTTCTGACAATGTTAGCAGCGAAAGTCATCTATTTGGTTTCATCAGTGGTGTGTTGGTTGCTTTTTTACAGAGGTCTAAATCGTCAAAAAATCGCTCTTTTAAGAAGCGTACGAATAAAGAGTAAACGTTATCAGATGATTTTTGTGCAATAGTTGTTAGCTGCAACTCGATAACTTTCAATCAAGCGCACGATGCCTTATTATCGCGTTTTAGATATAAATAATTGGTGTGTTTACCACCTATTTGAGGAAATATGCAGTTATCACCTAAACTAGCCGCTTTAGTTGAAGCATTAAGATGCTTACCGGGTATTGGTCCTAAGTCTGCTCAACGTATCGCTTTTCATTTATTAGAAAGGGACCGAGAAGGAGGGGCTCAGTTAGGTAACTGTCTTACTGAAGCAATGGAAGATATTGGGCATTGCGAGTCTTGCCGTACTTTCTCTGAGGCACCAGTATGCGATATCTGCCAAAGTATTAAACGTCAGGATACTGGGTTATTATGTATTGTAGAGTCACCTACAGACGTTTTAGCAATTGAACAAACAGGACAATATACCGGTTTATACTTTGTCTTAATGGGTCATTTGTCACCGCTAGATGGAATTGGTCCTCAAGAGATTGGATTAGATAAACTGCAAACGACACTTCAAAATGGAAAAATTCAGGAAGTTATCCTTGCAACCAATCCAACTGTAGAAGGCGAGGCTACGGCACACTATATTGCTGAACTATGCAACAACCTAAATGTTAAAGCTTCTCGTATTGCTCATGGTATGCCTGTAGGTGGTGAGTTAGACTTGGTTGATGGAATGACATTAATGCACGCATTTTCTGGCCGAAAGGTACTGTAACAGTTACTTTTTCTTCTGTGTTGTACTAAATACACTCGCTCAACCTGGTTTGTTTACAAGTTGTAAAATTAAAAGTTGCAATTAGGTATGGAGAAATTTATCATCGAGTAACTGAAGTTTTTATATGATTAGATTGACCCAAATCTTTGTTATTTAACCTCTCTTTTTTTTAGCTTTGGCTTATATGGGGTTGTTTAAAATTAAGAAATGTGAGCAAATCTAATCTTCTACCTTAGTTAGCTAGATATAATAAGGTTTTGATCGTGATAATGCTCATCGCTGCTACATTGCTTTATATTCTTGTTATCGCTATTTGTATCACTGTGATAATCAAAGGACATAGTTTGAATTTTCTAGAAAGAAAAATCAAAAATGTGATTGAACGAGATAAGATCCCTGAAGATAAAGAAATCTCTGAAAAGGATTATCATCAAGCTTATGAGATAATTGATGACCTAGCCGTTGTCTTAGAATGTAATAATGATATGGTCAAGTATAATGGAGTCAAGAGTGTGTTTAAGCGTGTAGAAGCATTCCGAGACCAAAAACAGGATGCTGAACAAGATCTTGACGTATTGAATGACATAGGCCAAAAAATATCAGGTGATAAAAAAGCCAGCTTATGGGTGGTAAAGTAATACCACTATTATACCGATATGAGAATAGGCTCTAACACTTAAATGAAGTTTTTCATGAGATTAAAAACGTATACAGTTGGTTTTGGTAGAAGTTAACAGTAATAATGCAGTCATTGTATTCATACAATGTTTTACTAGTCATTACCTTATCACTTTAAAACGATAGCTTGGTTTTATGAATGATTTTTTAGATATAGCAGCACTGTTCTTTATGGGATTAGGCTGTTTGGTCGTTATAAGTTTTCTTTATCTTTTTAAAGAACGTTGGTTAGAACTTGTTTTTGTGCGCAATAAAAACTTGAAAAATAAGTCTGATCATGAATTACACTCTTGCTTTTTGACTGCATTGACCAGTATTGCAAGCTTTATTTTATTTCAGCATCTTCTAGATTACCTCTACGAACTGCATATGGATAAAATGATTAGAAGGCAAATATATTACTTTATTGCAGCATGTGGTAATGCCTCTTTTATCATTGCTTTAACTCTTTTGCACGCGATTAGAGAGTGCACTTTTTCATCCGTTGCTAGATACGCCTGCTATATGTCCCTGGCTGCAATGATGATCAAAACACTGCAACTAGTACTTCATGGTTATCTAGATATCAGTATATTTAATTTTTATTATAATATATCCATATTTTGCCTTAGTAGCGCACAAACTTTATTGGTTGCAAAATATCCATTCAATTTACTAATGCAAAGAAAGTACGCCAAGGAATACTAATATGCCATTTCTTATCGTTATTCTTTTGATCCACTGCCTTGTGATTTGCTTTATTTTAGCTGCTATTATTAATGGCCATAACTTGAACCGGTTTGAAGAAAAAATAAGAGGGGTTTTTATTAAGCCTAAAGTAGGTGAAGGCGTCCCTGATGCACTTTACGATGAAGCTTACGAGATTGTAATGGACCTTGGTAAAGCACTTGAAATTGATAACGACACGACAAAGCATGATGCTGTTCAAATGGCATTGAAGCGTGTGGAAGGGTTTAGGGATGACTCAAAAGATTATCAAATAAAATCAAAAGAACATGAGCAAGAAAAAGGCAAACTTAAAGTAGTAAAATAACCCATATCAATCTCTAAGGTTATGCGCTACTTTTGTTAGCGTTAGCCTACCTTCTTTTGTTGTGAACCTGCGCTTTTATCTAGAAATGGCTCTAAGTCTCTCAACAAAATTTTACCACAGCTTTCAAAATTGACTTCTTTACCTCTTTTAAACCAGCCTAAGTGACAAATAAATAATAGGCTTTCTTTTGCTGTTTGAATAAATTTAGATTCAAAATCTTTATTATACGATTGGGTTGTATCCGATAGGGTCATATGGGGTTGTGGAGTGTCCGCATTGGGTCGTTCTTCGCCTGTTATTAACCAGCATGCATGGCTTTGCGTTAAAGGGTGTGAAAAGAACTTTTCTATCACAGATAACGTAGGTTCACGTTCGCCCTTCTCATACTTACGATACGAGGCTGTAGGTATATCTAGTATTTCAGAAAAACTGATTTGAGATTCTTCTAAGGAAACTCGAAGTTGTTTCAGTCTTGTTGCAAAAGATGTTGACATATAACCCAATCCGATCAATTATTTACTCAGTTGACCCAGATAGCCTACATTAAATGTTATAAGTTGTCTAATTGGGTCGGGGTTAATTTAATCATTTTTTCTGATATGAAAGTGCTATACGCCTTTAATAGATACACAGTATCAGAATATTGATGTAAACAATATGGATATGTTATGAGTATAATCTCTAGAAACGAGCGCTCTCGCAGAGCCCAAACACAAGACGCTAAACGTTACATTCAAATGACAATTCGTAGGCTGCGTCAGGATATGAACTTGACTCAAGCACAGTTAGGCAAGAGTTTAGTTACACCAGTAGATCAGGCAACCATTTCTAATTGGGAGTCGGGTAAAACTGAACTTTCTGCATCACAACTTCTTGATGTTATGATGCTTTTTGGCAAGCCGAACTTTTTAATGTTATTAGAACAATGTGATGTACAGCCGGATGTTTTCGAAAATAAAAAAAGTGCATAAATATCCCTGACTCATATTTTACAACGCACTGTGCTTGCTCTTTTGCGAGCGCAGTGAAAGTCACATCAATGGTCGCTTTTTATCTGTTTAGAAAGTAATACGAAAAAAATTTAAAGCCCTCCTCTTGAAATACAATTCCTCAGCACAATATATCTTTTCATAAAATGATTAACGGGTTAAATCCTGTGAGCTAATTAGATTAGGATATAGTCGATGTCTGATATTAAAAACAAAGAAAATCATCAATTTGGAACAGATGTAGGTAAGCTACTGAACCTTATGATCCACTCTTTATATTCAAATAAAGAGATCTTCTTGCGTGAGTTAGTGTCGAATGCGTCTGATGCAGCAGACAAATTACGTTATTTAGCACTTCAAAACGGTGACTTGTATGATGGGGATGCTGAATTAAAAGTCAGAGTGAGTGCAGATAAAGATGCCAATACGGTTACTATTTCAGATAACGGCATTGGTATGACTCGCGATGAGGTCATCAACTCTTTGGGTACTATTGCAAAGTCTGGCACAGCTGAGTTTTTCCAAAATTTAACAGGTGATCAGGCAAAAGATTCTCAATTGATTGGTCAATTCGGTGTTGGCTTCTATTCTGCGTTTATTGTTGCTGATGAAGTAACCGTTCGCACTCGTAAAGCAGGTGAACAATCTGCGGTAGAGTGGCAATCTAAAGGGGAAGGCGAATATAGTCTTGCTGAAATTGAAAAAGCAGATCGTGGTACCGAAATCGTGCTTCACTTACGTGAAGATGAAAATGAGTTTTTAGATGACTTCCGTTTACGTTCAATCATCACTAAATACTCAGACCATATCTCTATCCCTGTAGAAATGTTTAAAGCGCCTGTGCCTGAATCCGAAGGTCCTGATGGGGAAAAAATAGAAGCCCAGCCTGGTGAATGGGAAGCAATCAACCGAGCAACAGCACTGTGGACTCGCGATAAGTCAGAAGTGTCAGAAGAAGAATATAAAGAGTTCTATAAGCATGTTGGCCACGATTGGGAAGAACCACTTACTTGGGCACACAATAAAGTAGAAGGTAAAACAGAGTACACTAGCTTACTTTATATTCCTAAGAAAGCGCCATTTGATCTTTGGAATCGTGACCGTCAAACTGGTTTAAAATTATATGTTCAGCGTGTATTTATTATGGATGATGCTGAGCAGTTCATGCCAAGTTACCTTCGATTCGTTAAAGGTTTGCTTGATTCTAACGATTTACCGCTTAATGTATCTCGTGAAATTCTGCAAGACAACAAAATTACACAAGCTATCCGTAAAGGTTGTACATCTCGTGTCCTTAAAATGCTCGATAGAATGGGTAAGAACAAGGCAGATGAATACCAAACTTTCTGGAATGAGTTTGGTCAGGTGATCAAAGAAGGTCCAGCAGAAGATGCGGCAAACAAAGAAGCCATTGCTAGGTTGCTTCGTTTTAGTTCTACACATACAGATGAAAGCACACAGAATGTGTCTCTCGCTCAGTATGTTGAACGTATGCAAGAAGGCCAAGATAAGATTTATTATGTAGTTGCAGACAGCTTTGCAACCGCAAAGAGCTCTCCTCACTTAGAAATCTTCCGCAAGAAAGGCATTGAAGTACTTCTTATGTCAGATCGTGTTGATGAGTGGATGATGGGTCATCTGACAGAGTTTGATGGTAAGCAATTCCAATCAATCACGCGTGGCGATTTAGATTTAGGAAATCTAGAAGATGAAGAGTCTAAAAAAGCACAGGAAGAGAGCGAGAAAGAAGTTGCAGGTCTTGTAGAGCGTATTACAGAATCTCTAGGTGATAAGGTTAAAGAAGTCCGTTTTACGCATCGTCTTACAGATTCTCCGGCTTGTGTCGTTGTTGATGATCATGACATGAGTTCACAAATGCAGAAGCTAATGGAGTCGATTGGCCAATCTGCACCAGAGAGCAAGCCAATATTTGAACTTAACCCAGAGCATCAGTTGGTAAAACACCTAAATGATGAGCAAGATGAAGATAAGTTCGCCCAATGGTCTGAAGTACTACTAGACCAAGCTTTGTTGGCTGAGCGTGGCAGCTTAAAAGACCCTGTGGGGTTTGTAACGCGCCTTAACAAGTTAATGCTGGATTTAAGCAAATAATTCAGTGCCGACTTGAGCATACTAAAAAAGCCCCCGATTGAGTTCAATTGGGGGCTTTTTATATCTCATCAATATAATATACTGGTGACTTAAAGCGTTTTTAGTGTACTTATCACTTCATCGTAGTTAGGTTCGGAAGCAAGGTTGCTAATTAACTGCTTATATTTTACCTTGTGCTCCTTATCTAGAATAAACACGGCCCTACTTAATAAGCCCATGTCTTTTATCAATAAACCATATTGTTCGCCAAAATTGCGCCAAACGGCATCAGAGAGAGTCTGGACTTTGTCAACGTTTTCTTGTTTGCAAAACCGTTTTTGAGCGAATGGTAAATCTGTGCTTATTGTTAGCATCGCAATATTCGGGTACTCACTTGCAACTTTTTCATTAAAGTACTTAGTTTGCAGACTGCAAATGCCAGTATCTAAACTAGGCACTACGCTAATTAAAACTGCTTTACCTTCAAACGTTGATAATGAGACGGGGGTGAAGTCGGCATTAACGACCTTAAAGTCAGGCGCTTGATCACCAATTTTCACTCCAGAGCCGAGTAAAGTAACTGGCTTGCCTCCAGCAGTAACCTTACCTTTGTCTAGTAGATTTTCATCGAACGCTGCACTTACAGAAAAACAGCTCAAAGCGAATAGGGCTGTTGTGATAAAGGGGACTCTACGCATAACGTATTCCTTTTTAAATTTTTCGCAATTCACGTCAGTGTATTATACTGATTTTATATAACCAAGCTTTGGTAGTATTTTGGATTGTAAATTAATCATGCATTGATTAACATATTTAATCTAAACACTGCTGTTTGATAACTATAATTAGAATTTTGGGTAGTGCACCCGATAAATAGAGAGCCTTTATGTCTACACCCGTCCTAATCTGTGATGACTCCAAACTTGCAAGGCGGCAGCTCGCGCGTTCTTTGCCTGATGACTGGGATATTAAAGTTGAATTTGCAGAACATGGATTGGATTGTATTGAAAAAATTAAACAAATCTCACCAGAAATATTGTTTTTAGATTTAAATATGCCCCATATGGATGGATATGAGGTTCTGCAAGCGATACAGGAGCAGGACCTAAATGTACTTACCGTCGTTGTTTCTGGTGATATTCAACCTAATGCGCACCAGCGTGTGATGGAATTAGGCGCGATTGATTTTATCCGCAAACCGTGTGATGCGAATAAACTTGAAGAAATTATTACGCAGCATGGGATCAAGGATAAGGCTATCCGCGAAAGCTTAGTGCATAAACTTGGAGAGCAAGTAGAGCCTGAACTTCGCGATATTTATCAAGAGATAGCGAATGTTGCTATGGGTCAAGCTGGTGACTTATTGGCTAGATTACTCAATGTATTCGTTGAGCTACCTATTCCGAACGTTAATGTGCTTGAAGTGAATGAGTTACATATGGCGCTACAGGCCATTGACGCTAATGCTTCGACTTCTGGTGTGTGTCAGGGATTTATTGGTGGTGGTGTCTCAGGTGAAGCTTTGTTGTTACTGAATGACTCTAGCTTTAAAGAGGTTGCTTCATTAATGAAGTACAACGGTGAATTAAACCAAAAGGTAGAGCTGGAATTACTAATGGATATTAGTAATATCTTGATAGGCGCTATTCTCACCGGACTATCTAAGCAGTTAGATATGCCTTTTAGCCAAGGACACCCAGTCGTTCTTGGTCAGCATTGTGAAGTGTCTGAGTTGGTTAAAGCCAACAAGTCAAGGTGGCAGAGGACATTGGCAATAGAAATTAGCTACGGAATTGAACACCATAATATTAACTGCGATTTGATGCTGTTGTTCACAGAAGACTCTCTGAAGACGTTGAGATACAAAGTCGCATACTTATTAGAAGATTAGAATTATGCCTGCATCTGATTTTGATATGAATGAAATCCATTGGTTAATGGATATGTTTAACACGGTAGATGTTGGGTTAGTTGTTTTAGACAGAGACTATCGAGTATGTGTTTGGAATGGCTTTATGGAGAATCACTCCGGTCTATTACCGAGCGCGGTAAAAGATAAAGACGTATTTGATTTATTCCCCAGTATTGATGAGTCCTGGTTCCGTGGGAAAGCTGAACCAGTATTTGTGCTGAAAAACCGCTCATTTACTATTTGGGAGCAACAGCCTTATATATTCAAATTTAAAAATTATCGGCCGATAACAGGTAAGGCCGAGTACATGTACCAAAATGCGACATTTATTCCGCTTACAACCTTAACTGGGGAGGTGGGGCATATTTGCGTGATTCTTTATGATGTCACTGATGAGGCCATGAATAAGCTTGAGCTTGAGAAGGCTAATAAAACATTAGAAGAGATGAGTCGTACAGATGCTTTAACTAAGTTATCCAATAGGGGATATTGGGAAGAATGTTCAAGAACTGAATTTAAACGTTTAAAGCGCAACCATGGCACAAGTTGCTTACTCATGTTTGATATCGACTTTTTTAAAAAAATTAACGATGTATATGGACATAGCGGTGGCGATGAAGCGATACGACATATCTCAGATCTGTTGAAAAAAACTTTGCGTGAGACTGATGTTGCAGGCAGGTATGGTGGCGAAGAATTTGCCGTGACGCTTGTTGATACCGATGCGGATGGTGCGTTAATTTTTGCAGAGCGACTACGTAGCATGATAGAGAACTCTGTCATCTATTATGATAATAAAGAAATTAAACTTACAGTGAGCTTGGGCATTGCTTGTTATGATGATGCTTTTGAAAAGCATGAGCAGTGGATTGAAGCGACAGACACAGCATTGTATCAATCCAAAGAGACTGGTCGAAATAAAGTTACTGTGTATGATCCTAGCATGTCACCATAGTTCAAGATTTCAAAAAATGATTGTAGTGCTTATTTTTGAAGAGCTTGCGTCGTAGTTTTCTTTTTAAGGAATTGCGACGGTCAGCACTGTGAGAGCGGTTTCCTCTTGATTCTCCTAGCTTACCGTTGTATGGCTTCGTAACAATCAACTGGATTTTAGGTGAGACATAACGCGATTAGCTATAACCGTGAGACTGACATGGGTTCAACAGGTTTTGCCTATAGTAATCACAATTGAGCAAGCTTGCCTGAGGTGGACCTACAATACAGATAACTAAATATATGTATTGTAGGCCTGTGCTGATTTAGTCGTTCTCAGAGCTTGCTGGAGGGCATTGGCCAAGCATATTAATACTGCCATCATCTTCTACTTGTTCAAGCCTTACCTCAAAGCCCCAGAGCCTGTATAAATGCTTGAGTACCTCTATCTTCGATTCAGCTAGAGGGATCTTGTCTTGAGGGACATATCTTAATGTTAGGGACCTGTCTCCTCGTACATCCACTTTGTACACTTGAATATTCGGCTCGTTATTGCTGAGGTTATAGTGCGCAGATAGACTATTTCTTACTTTCTGATAACCGGCTTCATCATGAATTGCTTTCACCTCAAGGTGAGGAGAAGACTCCTTATCTAATATCGTAAATAACTTGAAGTCGCGAATTATTTTCGGCGATAAAAACTGGCTAACGAAACTTTCGTCTTTAAAATTTTCCATCGCGAAATGCAGTGTATCTAGCCAGTCTTTACCGGCAAACTCAGGAAACCACTCTTTGTCTTCTGCTGTAGGGTTTTCGCAAATACGTCTAATATCAACCATCATATTAAAGCCAAGCGCATAGGGGTTTATACCCGAATAAAATTTGCTGTTATAAGGGGGTTGGTAGACGACATTGGTATGGCTTTGTAAAAACTCCAGCATAAATGCATCACTTAATTTACCCTCATCATATAAATGATTAAGAATGGTGTAGTGCCAAAAAGTAGCCCAACCCTCATTCATGACTTGAGTCTGCCTTTGTGGGTAAAAATACTGCGAGATCTTTCTTACGATCCTAATTATTTCTCGCTGCCACGATTCTAATAAAGGTGCATTTTTTTCTATGAAATACAATATATTCTCTTGTGGTTCTGATGGGAACTGAGGTAAATCTTCAGTATCCTCCTGCTTGCTTGTTGGAATTGTTTTCCATAGCTCATTAACTTGTGATTGTAGGTAGTCCTCGCGCTCTTTTTGACGTTTTTGCTCTTCAAATAAAGAGATTTGCTGTGGACGTTTGTACCGATCAACACCATAATTCATTAATGCATGACATGAATCTAATAAATTTTCTACTTCTTCAATGCCATACTTTTGCTCACACTCTGCGACGTAGTTTTTGGCAAACACCAAGTAGTCGATTATTGAAGAGGCATCGGTCCATGTTTTAAATAAGTAGTTGCCTTTGAAAAAAGAATTATGTCCATAACAAGCATGTGCCATCACCAATGCCTGCATTGGCAAGGTGTTTTCTTCCATCAAATAAGCAATACAGGGATCTGAGTTAATTACAATTTCATATGCAAGCCCCATTTGACCGCGTTTGTAATTTTGTTCAGTTTGAATGAACTTTTTGCCGTAAGACCAATGTGCGTAACCAATGGGCATGCCCACACTGGAGTAGGCGTCCATCATCTGCTCGGCGGTAATTACTTCTATCTGATTAGGGTAGGTATCAAGTCGATAGTGCTCAGCAACTCGAGCAATCTCGGCTTGATACATTTCTAATCTTTCAAAAGTCCAATCTGGACCGTCATTCAAAGGGTTATAGGTCATTAGCGCTTCCCCTCGTGTTTATGCTGCACCTTGCTGTTTTTGGCGGTTCTTTTTAAAGAGCTCTCTAAAGATTGGGTAAATATCTTCAACTGAGCGTATGTGCTGCATAGCAAAATTGTTATAGGCTGCAGATAACCCTTGGTACTCTCTCCAAAGGCTCTGATGTGCTCTTGTTGTGATCTCGATGTAGGCGTAATAACGCACCACTTTAAGGAGCTTATTTGCAAGAATATCAGTACAGTGAGGAGAGTCATCTGCCCAATTGTCCCCATCAGATGCTTGTGCTGCATAAATGTTCCAATCACCTTGGGAGTACCTCTCCGCGACGATTTCGTCCATTAGTTTTAACGCGCTTGATACTATGGTACCGCCAGTTTCTTGAGAGTAAAAAAACTCTTGCTCATCCACTTCTTTTGCTTGTGTATGGTGACGAATATACACAACCTCAATGTCTTTGTAGGTCCGAGTCAAAAACTGATACAGCAAAATATAAAAACGCTTTGCCATGTCTTTAGTTGCTTGGTCCATTGAGCCAGATACATCCATTAAACAAAACATGACAGCTTTGCTGGTGGGATGTGGACGTTTTTCATAGTTTCTAAATCTGAGATCGTAATTGTCAATGAATGGCACAGCGGCAATGCGCCTTCTCAAGATTTCGATCTCTGCTTCAAGCGTCTCTATTTTGTGTTGTGGTGGCACCGGCTCAGCCAATAACGCTTCAAGCTCTGCTTCGAGCTCCTTTAGCTTGTTACGCTTACTGGCGGTCATCGCTATACGTCTTGCAATAGAACCTTTTAACGAGCGAACAATATCCAGATTACTGGGCATGCCATCGTTGCAAAATCCAGCTCGATGCGTTTTCATTTGTACCAGTTTATCAAGTTGACTCTTTTGTAAATTGGGTAACTCCAAATCTTCAAACAAAAGATCAAGATATTCATCTTTAGATATTGAAAAGACAAAATCATCTTGTCCCTCACCTTGATCACTGGCATTTCCCTCTCCAGCACCTCCCCCTTGGCCAGAGGGAGGGCGCTGTATCTTGTCGCCAGTACTAAACTGATCGTTACCAGGGTGTATATGCTCACGGTTTCCACCTTTACCTTGATGGAACACAGGTTCACTAATATCACGTTGCGGTATCGATATACTCTCGCCGCTACTAATATCCGTCACACTGCGTTTATTAATAGCATCTGACACAGCTTCTTTAATTTGCTTTTTATAGCGTCTAATGAAGCGTTGCCTATTTGGCGTACTCTTATTTTTACCGTTCAATCTTCGATCGATGAAATGTGCCATGGACCACCCTCCAACCGTTAGATTACTGTGACTTCCGAACTCTTAAATACCATTCAGAAAGCAACCGCACTTGCTTCTGGGTATATCCTTTTTCCATCATTCGATTGACAAAGTCTTCATGTTTTTTCTGATCTTCTGCCGATGTTTTGGCATTGAATGAAATAACTGGTAGCAAGTCTTCGGTGTTTGAGAACATTTTCTTCTCAATAACTGTTCTGAGTTTTTCGTAGCTGGTCCACACTGGGTTATCACCGTTGTGGTGTGCGCGGGCTCTTAGAACAAAATTGACGATTTCATTTCGGAAATCTTTCGGGTTTGAGATGCCCGCTGGTTTTTCGATTTTTTCGAGTTCTGCATTAAGTGCTGCTCTGTCGAAAAGTTGACCAGTATCTGGATCTCGATATTCTTGATCTTGGATCCAAAAATCAGCATACGTGACATAACGGTCGAAAATATTTTGACCGTACTCTGAATAAGACTCTAGGTACGCTGTCTGCAATTCTTTCCCTATAAACTCTACATATTGGGGGATTAAATAGCCTTTTAGATGACTCAAATACCGCTCTTGCACCTCTGCGCTAAATTGTTCGCGCTCAATCTGCTGCTCCAACACGTAAAACAAATGTACTGGGTTGGCAGCGACTTCTGCATGATCAAAGTTAAACACGCGAGATAAAATCTTAAAGGCAAAGCGCGTCGACAGGCCATTCATACCTTCATCAACACCTGCATAGTCACGATACTCTTGATAAGACTTCGCTTTCGGATCGGTATCTTTTAAGCTCTCACCATCGTAGACACGCATTTTTGAATAGATACTAGAGTTCTCAGGCTCTTTAATACGTGATAAAGATGAAAACTTAGCCAGCGTTTCTAACGTGCCTGGGGCGCATTGAGCTTCATTCAGTTCACTGTTTTCAAGCAGTTTCTTATAAATTTTCACTTCTTCAGACACTCTTAGGCAATAAGGTACTTTTACGATAAATACCCTGTCCAAAAATGCTTCGTTGTTCTTATTATTTTTGAAGGTTTGCCATTCAGACTCGTTGGAGTGTGCGAGAATAATGCCATTAAATGGTAACGCTGATATGCCTTCTGTACCGTTGTAATTACCTTCCTGTGTTGCCGTCAATAGTGGGTGCAGCACTTTGATAGGTGCTTTGAACATCTCGACAAATTCCATTAGGCCTTGGTTTGCTAAACAAAGCGCCCCAGAATAGGCATAAGCATCTGGATCATTTTGCGCAAAATGTTCAAGTTTGCGGATGTCTACTTTACCTACCAGTGCAGAAATATCCTGATTATTTTCATCGCCTGGTTCTGTCTTGGCAATTGCAACTTGATCGAGTATCGAAGGGTAACGTTTTACAACTTTGAACTTACTGATATCGCCGTTGTATTCGTGTAATCGCTTGGTAGCCCAAGGTGACATAACCGTTTTTAGGTAACGTTTTGAAATACCATACTCTTTTTCCAATAACTCACCATCCTCTTGAGGGTTGAATAGACTTAGAGGATGGTCGTTAACAGGAGAGTCTTTAATTGCATAAACAGGTACCTGTTGCATTAAATACTTAAGTTTTTCGGCAATAGAAGATTTACCCCCACCAACTGGGCCGAGTAAATATAAAACTTGTTTGCACTCTTCCAAGCCTTGAGCGGCGTGTTTTAAGTACGAAACAATTTGTTCAATGGCGTCCTCCATACCATAAAATTCGTTAAAAGCGGGATAACGTGCTATCACACGGTTTGAAAAGAGTCGACTCAGTCTTGCATCTGTTGATGTGTCGATCATCTCTGGCTCACCGATCGCCATGAGCAACCGTTCAGGCGCACTGGCGTAAGCAGCCTTATCCTCTTTACAGATCTCAAGAAATTCAGCAATTGTGAATTCTTCTTCTTTTGCTGCTTCGTATCGGGATTGGTAATGCTCAAATATTGTCATATCAAACTCCAATAACCTGTTAAATAAAATGCGTGGGCTAAAATGCTAGGCGTACTTAAAGCTTAGTCAGGTTCTTGGATATTTGCTTAAAAAATATGAGAATTTAATGTGATAGGTGTTTTTGAGGAGTGGCAAAAAAGGCGCTTGCGCGCCTTGTTTATTGCTTAAATTGGTACAGTTATACTGTTGTAATTAAGCTAGATTTTGGTTAGCAAAATCCCAGTTTACAAGCGACCAGAAACCTTTTAGGTATTCTGGGCGAACATTGCGGTAATCGATATAGTAAGCGTGCTCCCAAAGGTCAACAGTTAGAAGTGGTGTTACACCATCTAGTGTCAACGGAGTTTCTGCATTTGATGTATTAACGATGTCCAATGAACCATCAGCTAGTTGCACTAACCAAGTCCAGCTTGAACCGAAGTTATTTACTGCTTTGTCGTTGAAAGCGTCTTGGAATGCCGCAAATGAGCCCCATTTTGCGTCAATCAGTTCTGCTACTTTACCCTTAGCTTCGCCACCACCATTTGGCGCAAGGCTGTGCCAGTAGAAAGTGTGGTTCCAGATTTGTGCAGCATTATTAAATACGCCACCTTCAGAGCTAACAATAACTTCTTCTAAAGTTTTGTTTGCAAAGTCAGTACCTTCTACTAGGCCATTCAGCTTAACAACGTATGTGTTGTGGTGTTTGCCATGGTGGAATTCTAAAGTTTCTTTAGAAATATGTGGCTCTAATGCATCGATAGCATAAGGAAGTGACGGTAGTTCAAAAGCCATTTTAATCTCCATTTTTATGTTGGATACTCTAAACAGTTAAAAAAGATGCCATTGCTAGGGCACTTTTAAGTACGTTTTAGTGCTATATAGTGATACTATAATTCCTGAGTATTTTACTCAAGTTTTGGTAAACAGCAATGCCCGAGGCCAAGACTTGTAGTGTGAATTTTTCGTATGCGTTAATTTTGAGCAAAATGTGGCGTGCGAACAGTTAATATCGTCATTTGAGGTATATATGGAAACCATTGATAAGATCAAACAGCAAATTGCAGAAAACCCAATTCTTCTATATATGAAGGGATCTCCAAAGTTACCTAACTGTGGTTTTTCTTCTCAAGCTTCACAGGCGTTGATGGCATGTGGAGAGCAATTTGCGTATGTAGATATCCTTTTAAACCCGGATATTCGTGCAGAGTTGCCACATTACGCAAACTGGCCGACGTTCCCGCAGCTTTGGGTAGAAGGTGAGTTAATTGGTGGTTGTGACATCATTATTGAAATGTTCCAAAAAGGCGAACTTCAACCTCTGATCACTGAGACCGCAGCTAAATATAAAGAAGAAGCCGCTGAATAATCACGTCCTTATTGTTGAAAAGCCCGAATTTATTTCGGGCTTTTTTGTGTCTGTAGTATTTACTTTCCACTCTCTAAACTTAATCTGCTTGTATTTATCCCCCTATATGTTGAAGAAATATCAAACATTGCCCTTGTGAATATTTATGCACAACAGTGCGTCTTTACGTTTACGTAAACTGATCTTTTTTCTCTTCTTAAAATCAAAAGTTTAACATTTGATACCGGTGTCAAATGTTTTATAGGAACTAAAAAGGCTGTTTAGTGCATTATATTAAATTTTGGTTACGTTATGGGGTCGTTGAAAAATATTCAATGTAGTGAATATTTATTCGATATTTTGTTGACTCACTTTGATTTCAGCGCTAGTTTTGAATATCTGCCAGTAAATCGTCGAAGTCATTCAAGCTGGCAGGTGTAGCAAGGGGAGGGGTCTATGTTATACGACTCGGCATTAGAAAAAGATAACTGCGGGTTTGGTCTGATTGCACATACACAAGGCCAAGCAAGCCATAAATTAATACGTACAGCGATCACGGGTCTTGATCGTATGCAGCACCGAGGTGGGATCGCTGCAGATGGTAAAACAGGTGATGGCTGTGGTTTATTACTGCAAAAGCCGGATAGCTTTTTTCGTGCAATCGCAGCTGAAAATGAATGGCGATTAGGCAAAAACTATGCCGTTGGCATGGTTTTCCTAAACGCTGATGATGCGTTGGCACAGTCTGCCAAACGCATTATTAACGAAGAATTAGAAAAAGAAACGCTGAGTATCGTTGGTTGGCGAGTTGTGCCTACTCAACCCGATATGTTGGGACCAATAGCTAAATCACAACTACCGCAGTTTGAACAAGTGTTTGTCAGCGCGCCCGAAGGCTGGCGACCAAAAGATCTAGAACGTCGTTTATATGTCGCAAGACGGCGAATCGAAAAACGCATCACCTCAGATGAGCAGTTCTATATTGCTAGCTTATCGGGACTGGTTACCGTGTATAAAGGTCTTATGATGCCTGCAGATTTACCAAACTTTTATTTAGATTTGGCTGATTTGCGTATGACCAGCGCCATTTGTGTTTTTCACCAGCGATTTTCAACAAATACCCAGCCGAAGTGGCCATTAGCACAACCATTTCGTTATTTGGCACATAATGGTGAAATCAATACCATCATGGGTAACCGGCAGTGGGCAAGGGCTCGTGCGTACAAATTCTCATCGCCTTTACTACCTGATTTGCAAATGGCAGCGCCTTTTGTCAATGAAGCAGGTTCTGATTCATCCAGCTTAGATAATATTCTAGAGCTATTTTTAGCAGGTGGTATGGATATTTTCCGTGCTATGCGTATGTTAGTGCCACCTGCATGGCAAAAAAACCGTGCTATGGATGATGACCTTCGTGCATTCTATGATTTTAACTCAATGCACATGGAACCTTGGGATGGACCTGCGGGTATTGTGATGTCAGATGGCCGCTTTGCAGCATGTAATCTTGATAGGAATGGGTTACGACCTGCGCGTTATGTGGTTACACAAGACGGTTTTATCACAGTCGCTTCAGAGATTGGGATTTGGGACTACGAAGCCGATGAAGTAGTTGAGAAAGGTCGAGTAGGGCCTGGTGAGCTGCTGGTCGTTGATACGCTGCATGGTAAAATTTGGCAATCTTCAGAGATAGATCAGGATCTTAAAGCAAGGCACCCTTATAGAGCTTGGCTTGAACAAAACGTTCAGCGCTTAACGCCGTTTGAGCAGCTTGACGAAAAAGATGCAGGGCAAAGAGACTTTTCTGAGGAAACATTACTGACCTATCAAAAACAATTTGGTTACAGTAATGAAGAAGTCGAGCAGGTGATAAGCGTAATGGGCGCTAATGGTCAAGAGGCCACTGGTTCAATGGGAGATGACACACCATTTGCTGTGCTCTCGCAAGGTACGCGTTCAATATATGACTATTTTAGACAAAAGTTCGCGCAAGTAACTAACCCGCCAATTGATCCATTACGTGAAAATCACGTGATGTCACTGGCAACATGTATCGGTCGTGAGCAAAACGTATTTAATGAGACCACAGGTCACGCGAAGCGATTGCAGTTTGACTCACCCATCTTGACGTATTCGGATATCAAGCAACTTACAGAAGCAGATGACGCTCACTATCAAGTTGGTAAAATAAGCCTTAATTATGCACCAGACGAAGGCTTGCAAAGTGCCATTGTGCGAGTGTGTGATGAGGCTCAGCAAAAAGCCGCTAGTGGCTGTGTGATGATAGTGGTGAGCGATAGAGATATTGCTAAAGGCCAATTGCAAATACCCGCCGCCATGGCAGTAGGTGCAATTCAACAGCGTTTAGTGAATGAGAACCTGCGTTGCGACTCTAATATAATTGTGGAGACGGGCAGTGCGCGTGACCCGCATCAATTTGCTGTACTACTAGGCTTTGGTGCCACCGCAATTTACCCTTACTTGGCCTACGAAACGCTCGTTTCCCTATGTGATAAAGGTGTGATTAAAAAATCATACCGAGATGTGACGCTTGCTTATCGCAATGCAATAAACAAAGGCCTGTATAAAATCATGTCTAAAATGGGCATTAGCACCATTGCGTCATATCGGTGCTCCATGTTGTTTGAAGCAGTGGGTCTTGCTGATGATGTTGTCGACCTGTGCTTTAAGGGAGTGGTGAGCCGCATAAAAGGCGCAGACTTTAGTGATTTTGAGGCTGAGAGCAAGCTATTAAACCAATTGGCGTTCAGTAAACGTAAACTATTGAGCCATGGTGGATTACTTAAATTTGTGCACGGTGGTGAATACCATGCTTACAATCCTGATGTGGTGCAATCACTACAAGTGGCTGTTAAGTCAGGTAAATACGAAGATTATTTAAAATACGCAGATATTGTTAATAATCGACCTGTCACTAATTTAAGAGATTTATTGAAATTAAAGTCTTCGCTCAACGCGGTTTCAATTGAAGATGTGGAGCCGGCAGAAGCTTTGTATAAGCGTTTTGACTCTGCTGCAATGAGTATTGGTGCGCTTTCTCCTGAAGCGCACGAGGCACTGGCAATCGCGATGAACCGTTTAGGCGGCTTTTCAAACTCTGGTGAAGGCGGTGAGGATAAGCTGCGATTTGGCAACGAGAAAAACTCTCGTATCAAACAGGTTGCCTCAGGTCGGTTTGGCGTCACACCACATTATTTGCAAAGTGCTGATGTGATCCAGATAAAAGTAGCGCAGGGTGCAAAACCAGGCGAGGGTGGACAACTACCGGGTGAAAAAGTCACGCCATATATAGCAAAACTCAGGTATTCGGTACCTGGCGTCACTTTGATTTCACCACCACCTCATCATGATATTTATTCCATTGAAGATTTAGCTCAGCTTATTTTCGATTTGAAGCAGGTTAACCCTAAGGCGATGATCTCGGTGAAGTTAGTCTCAGAGCCTGGTGTTGGCACTATCGCAACTGGTGTAGCTAAGGCATATGCTGACCTGATCACCATTGCAGGTTATGACGGTGGTACAGGTGCAAGCCCGCTTACATCTGTTAAATATGCAGGTTGTCCATGGGAGCTAGGTCTTGCAGAAACGCAGCAAGCGCTGGTTGAAAATGGGCTACGTCATCGGATCCGTTTGCAGACTGATGGAGGGCTGAAAACGGGCCTAGACATCATCAAAGCCGCTATCTTAGGTGCAGAGAGCTTTGGCTTTGGTACTGGTCCTATGGTTGCACTAGGTTGTAAGTACTTACGTATCTGTCACTTAAACAATTGCGCTACAGGTGTCGCAACACAGGATGATACGTTGCGTCAGCGTCATTATCATGGTTTACCAGAGATGGCGATGAATTACTTTAAGTTTATTGCACAGGAAGCGCGAGAATTAATGGCTACCTTAGGTGTGACTAAACTTACGGACTTAATTGGTCGCACTGATCTGCTGGAAGTAATAGAAGGCAAGACGAGTAAGCAACAAAAACTAGACTTGTCACCAATTTTGGCGAAACCGAACAACCCAAGCAATCAAACTTTGTACTGTAGTGCTGAAAATACGTCGCATTATTCTGGCGCGTTAAACGAGTCTTTGTTGAATAAGTCCCAACAAGCCATTGATGATAAAAGTGGTACATCGCTAGTTAGCCGAATTAAAAACACAGATCGGTCTGTGGGTGCGATGCTGTCAGGGTACATTGCTAACTTATACGGAAATCAGGGAATGGCAGCAGATCCAGTGGCAATTGAGCTGCATGGTACGGCAGGGCAGTCATTCGGTGTGTGGAATGCTGGTGGTTTGGAGTTAACCCTTGTTGGTGATGCAAATGACTATGTCGGCAAGGGTATGGCAGGTGGTAAGTTGGTAATAAGGCCACCACTTGGTTCTAGCTTTAAGTCTCATCAAGCGACGATAGCAGGGAATACCTGTTTATATGGTGCAACGGGCGGAAAGTTATTTGCTGCAGGAAAAGTGGGTGAGCGTTTCGCTGTACGTAACTCTGGTGTGCATGCTGTCGTTGAGGGCTTAGGTGATAATGGCTGTGAGTATATGACAGGTGGTGTAGTGTGTGTACTTGGTCAAATTGGTGTGAACTTTGGCGCCGGTATGACAGGGGGCTTTGCTTACGTTTTAGACGAAGAATACGATATGGATAAACGCTTTAATCCAGAATTAGTTGAGGTATTAACGTTAGATAACTTGCCTTCTCATCAAGAGCATTTAAGAGGCATGATTGCTGAGCATTTGGAGTGCACTGGTTCTGATAGGGCTGAGCAAGTACTTGCTAACTTTGAATTGTATGTACCTATGTTTAAGTTAGTGAAACCTAAGTCAAGTGATGTAAAGAGCTTGCTTGGACATCGAGCGCGCAGTAGTGCAGAACTTAGAGTACAGGCGCAGTAAAGGAGGAGTTATGAGCGAAAACGTTTACCAATTTATCGATGTTCAGCGCGTTGATCCAAGAAAAAAACCGATATCAACACGCAAGAGCTCTTTTGTAGAAATCTACGAGCCTTTTTCGGGACAACAAGTTGACTCTCAAGCCGACCGTTGTCTAGATTGCGGAAACCCATATTGTGAGTGGAAGTGCCCTGTGCACAATTATATACCTCAGTGGTTAAAGTTGATCCGCACCGGACGGATTTTTGAAGCCGCAGAGTTATCTCATCGTACAAACAGTTTACCCGAGGTATGCGGACGAGTATGCCCACAAGATAGACTTTGTGAAGGGTCTTGTACTTTGAATGATGAGTTTGGGGCTGTGACTATTGGTAATATTGAAAAGTACATTACTGATACGGCTTTTGCACAAGGTTGGAAACCTGACCTTTCGTATGTCACTTGGACAGACAAAAAGGTTGCCATAATCGGTGCTGGACCTGCCGGACTTGGCTGTGCTGATATTTTAGTTAGAAATGGCGTTAAAGCAGTTGTGTACGATAGAAACCCTGAGATCGGCGGTTTGCTTACATTTGGTATTCCCTCTTTTAAGCTAGAAAAAACGGTGATGGAAAAGCGTCGAGAGATCTTCACGGAAATGGGCGTGGAGTTTAAGTTAAATACGGAAGTTGGCAAAGATGTGACAATGGACGAGTTAATTGCCCAGTATGATGCTGTGTTTGTCGGTGTGGGTACCTATCAATATATGCGCGGTGGCCTGGAGAATGAGGATGCTAAACAGGTGTATGATGCCTTACCATTTCTGATTGGTAATACAAATCGCGTCATGGGTTATGACGAGTCTCAGCAAACTTATATTAGCATGGCGGATAAGCGAGTAGTTGTGCTTGGTGGTGGGGATACAGCGATGGACTGTGTTAGAACATCGGTACGTCAAAATGCCAAATCTGTGGTTTGTGCTTATCGCCGTGATGAAGAAAATATGCCGGGCTCCAAGCGTGAAGTTAAAAACGCAAAAGAGGAAGGGGTTAATTTTCAATTCAATGTGCAGCCTAAAGGCATAGTATTAAATGAGCAGGGCAATGTAACTGGTGTGCAGATGGTCAAAACAGAACTTGGTGAGGCTGATAGTAATGGCCGTCGGCGAGCGCAGGAAGTCGCAGGTTCAGAACATATCATAGATGCAGATGCTGTGATCCTTGCGTTTGGTTTTAAACCACATAACCTAGATTGGCTCGCTCAGTATGATGTCGAAATTAATCACTGGGGTGGGATCGTTGCACCAGAGCAGGGGGCCTTTACACATCAAACGAGTAACCCCAAGATTTTCGCTGGAGGTGATGCAGTAAGAGGCTCTGATCTGGTTGTAACGGCAATTTTTGAAGGCAGAAACGCCGCTGAAGGTATTTTAGATTACCTTGAAGTATGACCAAAAATTTAAGATAACTTAGTACTTTGCTTAAAGCCCCGTCATTTCGATGATGGGGCTTTTTTGTTTTAGAGTCGCTAGCGCCTGACCACTGCCCTTACGTTCTATTTTTTTGGATACCTTGTCCATAAATAACCGCAATACAAGGGGTGTGTTTAGCATTATCATCAGCTTTAACATTAAACTTAAGTAGCAAAATGATTGAGGCATCTATGTCGTTTAAAAATAGTGATACAGACTATGGCAGTATTGCCAAATGGATCCATTGGCTGATGGCTATGTTATTTTTAGCAGCATATCTAAGCGTGTACTATCGCCAGTGGTTTACAGAGGCAAAAACACCAGAAAACTGGACGGCATTGCAATTACACTTATCGTTTGGTGTATCTATAATGGCGATTGTGGTGCTGAGATTGTTGTGGCGAGCAATGAATAAATCACCAACGCCTGAGCCGGGTACTAGCTTGGAGCATTTAGCCGCACATTTAGGTCATTACGCCCTCTATGCGATCATGATTATCGCGCCGATTACGGGGTATATTGGAACAGGTGCAAATACGGAGTTCTTCTTTTTATTCGATATACCAAAGTTTTCAGATACGGCGCTGTTTCAATATCTAGTAGTGGAAAGTTGGGGGCTTACTTTTAAAGAGTTTGAAAAGCCAATTGATTTTATTCATAAAGAAATTTTAGGTGCATGGCTCATGTGGATATTGATTGTCGGACATGCTGGTGCTGCTTTGTTCCACCATTTTGTGAAAAAAGATCGCACCCTTAAAAAAATGACCTCAAACGCCCCCTAATTATTTCATTAGAGGTATCAATCTTGATACCTCTTTGCTTTTCGACATTAGCTTAACAGCCCTGTACACTGAGTAGCTCTTTGGCACTGGCTCGCGTGGTATCACTTACGCTGTCACCACCGAGTAAACGGGCTATTTCATCTACTCGTTTTTGCTCATTTAGTGGCACCATAGAGGTGTAAGTTTGCGCATTTTCAACTGCTTTTTGCACAAAAAACTGTTGATGACCACTACAGGCAACTTGCGGCAAGTGCGTTACACAAATGACTTGCGTTGATTTACCTAATAAGCGCAATTGCTTTCCTACTTGAGACGCTGTAGGGCCAGATATACCTACATCTACTTCATCGAAAATCAAAGTTGGTGTGGTGACTTTATTTGCGATAATTACTTGAATTGCTAAGCTTATTCTTGACAATTCACCACCTGAAGCGACTTTAGCAAGTGCCTGCATTGGTTGGCCTGGGTTGGTAGATACCAGAAACTCAATATTATCCATACCGAGTTCATTGGGGCGTCGATCTGTCTCTTTGCTAAGCTCAATGGCAAAGCGGCCATTTTCCATAGAAAGCTCGTGCATACTCTCTGTGATAAGCGTGTTGAGTGTGCTCGCTGCAACGGCGCGGCTTTCACTTAGTTGGCTAGCAGAAATGTGATAAGCGTGTAATGCTTCTGCAATTTCATGTTCTAAGTCGTCGATACGCGCGTTGTCTGAACAGATGTTATCTAGCTCTTGCTTTAAAGCAAAGTGGTGAGCTGCGAGCTGATCAGGTTGAATTTGGTGTTTTCTTGAAAGCGCCATCGCTTGCGTGATCCGCTCTTCGATTTCTTGCAAACGGATAGGATCTTGCTCAACGCTTTCACCATAGCTACGGATCTCCCGACAGGCTTCTTCTAGCTGCACAGCTGCTTCGCTGAGCATTTGAGATATCCCCTCCAAAGATTTATCTAATGTACTTAGCTCACTAAAGGTTTGCACACTGTGTTGAAGTTGACCAAGTACTGTTTGGTCATCTTGTTCATAAAGGCTCATCAGCTCACGTTGCGAGCTCTCTACTAAAGTTTGGGCGTGGCTGAGTCTGTTATGTTCAGCTTCAATTTGCTCAAATTCACCTTCTTGAAGCGCAAATTCATCGAGCTCTTCAACTTGATACTCAAGCAGTTGTTTTTTAGCTGCCTGTGCATGCTGCTGTTTTAACAAGCTGGCGTGTTCTTTTTGCAGCTTGTGATAGTGGTTATATTGGGTTTTGACTGCGCTTAGCAAGTTTTGGTGGCCTGCATACGCATCGAGTAAGCCAAGCTGATGCTCGGGCTTTAACAGCAATTGGTGGGCGTGCTGTCCGTGAATGGCTATCAGCATTTGGCCCAGTTCTTTAAGTTGAGCGGCTGTTACTGAGGAGCCATTGATAAAACTTTTACTGCGACCATTTCGTGTGATCACGCGACGTAAAATACAGTTTTGTTCTTCATCATCGAGCAGTAACTCAGCAAGAAATTTTTGTGCTTGTGGCAACTTACGAATATCAAATTGCGCAGAAATTTCTGCTTTACTACTTTCAGGGCGTATCGCATTTGCATCAGCGCGTTCACCAAGACAAAGGGATAGGGCATCAATTGCTATCGACTTACCTGCACCGGTTTCGCCAGTAATGGCTGTCATGCCAGAACGCCAATCGATGTTAAGTTCACTGACTATGGCAAAGTTTTTAATTTGCAAACTAGTAAGCATGCTGTATATCCAAACAGTATTTTACTGTTAATTTATACAGCATTTCTTAAAAAATCAACTTTTAATTGATGGCGTCAGCTGCTTGTCTTGACGGAGGGGACGCTTGCTCATTGCTATCATTAGGCAAGTTTTCAGGCTCTGCACTTTCTTCAGGCTCCGGTTCCGGCTGCAGTGCTTCGTATGAATCTGGTGTCTGAATACGAGAAATCAGCGCTGGTAGAATTTCTGTGTAAAAGCTTTTATTGTATGCAATGCCAGCTGAAGGCAATTCAGCAGCAAATAAAAATAATTGCTCGGTTAGTAAATCTACCGTGTCATTGCTACGACATTTATTTAACTCTGAGCCAACTTGGCTTAATAAATGTTCACTAACCCTTTCTAGGCGTGCTAGATTTTCTTCATTGTGTGCTTGAACTACGAAAAAATTGCCGACAATAGCGTTAAATTTCGGCGCATGCTTTGGTCTGATCAGTTTACAGTCAACATACTCGGCTATTTTTCTCTTATACAAAGAAGTAATGTCTTTTACACGCTCATTAAAAATTTTTTTCTCAGCATCACGGGCTTTTTGTCGATTGTTTTCAATGACCATGTAAACACCGAGGATAGTGATGAGCAACACTATCGATACAAACACTATGTAAGTCATGTTGTCTTACTTTTCCCTAAATTAGAAAATAAATCTGTCCTATTCTGCTTAACAAATTCACTTTAGTAAAGCCTGCTGCCCCAATTAAGTTTCTCTCTAAGAACATGGTAGTAGGAATAACTGGTCGGGTGGATCAGACGTAGCTTTTGAGCTGCTTTTTTTATAACCACTTCGTCTCCTGGTAAAAGAGCGAGTACAACATGACTATCACAACTCACTTGTAAACTAGCTGTATTTTCTGGGCTGAGCTTTAGTTTAATTTGTTTATTGGCATCCACAACTAAAGGTCGGCTAGAAAGTGTATGTGGAAACATGGGAACGAGTGCCACTGCATTAAGCTCTGGCGTGAGAATTGGCCCACCCCCTGACAGTGAGTATGCGGTTGAGCCTGTCGGTGTTGTCACTATTAATCCATCAGAGCGCTGAGAAAAAACAAATTGATCGTCAATGAAAGCCTCAAACTCTATCATGTGTGCAACTTTATCAGCGTGAAGTACTGCTTCGTTAACGGCTAAATTGGCACTTTTCAACTGAGCATGGCGATAGACTTCTACTTCCAGTAAAAAACGATGCTCTTCAACAAACTTACCGCTAAGTACTTGCTCTAAAGCGGGTTCAAAATCATGCGGGTTCAAATCGGTTAAAAAGCCGAGATTGCCTCGATTTACGCCTATTACAGCAACATCAAAGCGAGCAAGTACACGGGCTGCGCCCAACATGTTTCCATCCCCGCCAACGACAACGGCTAGGTCACATTTTTCGCCAAGTTGAACGAGATCGAGCAAATGTACTTCTTGTAAGGCATCTAATTGTTTGCCGGCACGGCGCTCAACAAAAACGTCATAACCCAGTGCTTGCAAAAATGTATAAAGGCGATGTAAGGTCTGAGCCGCGCCGTCATGGTTCGGTTTGCCAATAAGGCCGATGGTGTTAAATGGAGTGCTCATTTTTTAATGCAAATCCTTGGTATATCAACTATCCCAAGATTATCTCAAAATTGAGGCGCTTGAAACTTTGAAATTCACCCCAACATAAAGATTTATGAAATTAAGTGCTCGTGATAAACAAGTTTTCTCAGCTGTGATGACTCTTTACTGTAATGGTGAAGGGGTGCCCGTTGCCTCTAGTAAAATAGCTAAGATGAAAGGTATGGCTATTTGTTCGGCGACTGTGCGCAATGCGATGGCGCGCTTGGAAAACCATGGACTACTCTATTCCCCCCATACTTCAGCTGGACGCGTCCCCTCTGATGTAGGCATCCAATATTGGCTTCAAGAATATTTTGAATTAGACAATATTGCGACCTACTGGCAACCGGAACAAGAGCAGCTGGTGACGTTGGCACATTCTTTGAGTCAGCATTATCAGGTGTGTTGTGTTGTTGGTCTGCCACAAGTGAGTAACCAAAAAGTGTTCAGGGTTGAAGTACTGGACTTTGACCGTAAGCATTGGCTAGTTTTACTGATTGATAAGGCTGGGCAATCTCATAATATTTGTATAAATAAACCGGCTGTTAACTCTGACGAAATGCGTTATCAGTTTGCATTATGGATGAATACTGTATTTAGTCAGCAAACCTTAAAAGAGGGCTTGCACAGGATGCGTGCGATGGCTAATACAGCGATGCCAGATTGTCGAGAACTACTTACTCAGTGGACTCGTGAGTTGAGTTTGCAATTGGGTACTGACAATAGCATCGTAGTGGGAGAGCGGCATATTTATAATCGTTTAGAGCAGGGTAGCGATGTCAGCTTAGGAGTACCATTTTTACATCAAGTTGAAGATAAATTGGCTTTTCGTAATGGTGTTTCAGTGTTGTTAGGGAGTGAAGTTGATGCCGAATGCTTATCAAGGTATGTTGTGCTGAGTGTCCCATATTTTATGGATCAAGAATATCAAAGTCGTTTTTGTGTTGTATGCCCCGCTGAGGCGCCAATTGAGGCAATAATTGACGAATTTAGCCGGATAGAGCAAAAAGACTCTTGAAACTAAAAAATCCATCCCCATAATTACGGCAGTTGTAAAGAATCGGAGATTAACTTTCATGTCTGAGCAGACAAAAGCACCAGAGCAGGAACAAGAAACTGCACAAGAAGAAGTAGTAGAACAAGCTGCTGAAGCGCAAGCACAGGAAGAAGCGCCACAGTCTGAACAAGGCGAAATAAGCCCTGAAGAGGAAATTGCTGGTTTATACGCTGAGCTTGAAGCTGCAAAGCAAACAATTGAAGGCCAAAAAGACGGCGTTGTACGCGCTGCTGCAGAAGTAGAAAACATGCGTCGCCGTGCAGCTCAAGATGTTGAAAAAGCACACAAGTTTGCACTTGAGAAGTTTTCAAATGAGCTATTACCTGTCATCGATAACCTAGAGCGTGCCATTGAATTTGCTGATAAAGAGAACGAAGCAACAAAATCTATCCTTGAAGGGATTGAGATGACGTTAAAAAGTTTCTCTGATGCATTAGGTAAATTCGGTGTTGAAGCGGTTAACCCACAAGGCGAGACCTTCTCTCCTGAGTTCCACCAAGCAATGTCAATGCAGCCAAGTGCTGATGTGGCGCCAAACACTGTACTCGCTGTGATGCAAAAAGGTTACACGCTAAATGGCCGTTTATTGCGTCCTGCAATGGTTATGGTCTCAAAAGCTGCAGAATAAAAAGTATATGCATTTTAAAAAAGCCCACATTGTGTGGGCTTTTTTATTTTTGTCGCTCCAACAATTGTACAAAGTGATTTATGCTTAAAATAGTGTAAATTGGCTCATTCAAAGAATACCAACAGCTTGATTGGGTAAGCACTTATCTTTTAAATTTGTCGAAAATTAGTAAGTAGGAAGTATTATGAAACGAGTTGTTGCTTGCATGGCTATTACGTTGCTAATTGCTGGGTGTAAAACATCACCAACCGGAAGAACGCAATATATGATGTATTCCGAGCAGAAAATGAATGAGCTTGGGGTCGCGGGGTTTGAACAGATCAAAAATGAACAACAAATTGAAATGGATGTTAAGACAAATCAATATGTTAAGTGTATAGCTAATGCATTGATCGAGCAGCTACCGAATCAATACTCGAAACAAAGCTGGGAAGTGGTGGTATTTGAAGACGATAGTGCAAATGCATTTGCACTGCCTGGCGGTAAGATTGGTGTACATACAGGACTACTCAAAGTTGCGACTGATCAGCATCAACTTGCTGCGGTAATGGGCCATGAAGTAGGTCATGTAATTGCACAGCATGCCAATGAGCGCATGACACAAAATGGGTTGGTGCAGGCTGGGTTACAATTGAGTAATACCGTGATGGAAATGAACAACGTACAATCTCGTAACACCATTATGCAAGGTCTTGGTTTAGGCGCTCAAGTGGGACTAACGTTGCCATTTGGTCGTTCACATGAAAGTGAAGCGGATGTGATCGGGCTGGATTTGATGGCCAGAGCAGGTTTTAGACCGATTGGTGCAGTTGAGCTGTGGCGAAATATGGAAAAGTTAGGTGGAGATAGACCGATGGAGTTTCTTTCGACGCATCCATCACCGGACAACCGAATTGAAAAACTGAACAACAAGATGCCTGAGGCGAATAATCTTTATAGAGCCGCTCAACAAAAAGGTTTTAGACCTCTGTGTCGTATCTGAGGGCGGGTGTATAGGTTGAATAAGCTGGCTGTACTTCAAATTATTTATAGAAGTTGAGCGCTAATTCATCTAAAACGATAAATAGTCGCAGATCCAACTCTAGCTGATGATAATCAGGCTCCATATTGCAACACAGCTTGTAAAAGGCTTTGTCATGATCGGCATGTTTAAAGTGTGCCAGCTCGTGCACAATCAAAGCTCGTAATATTGCTTGCGGTGCATACTTAAGCTGGTTACTCAGTGCAATGTCATAGCGCGTCTTGAGTTTTTGACCATGACGGTGGTGCTTATGTGAGTGAGTACCGAGCGTGCCTTTCATCATATCTGTATGTTTATTAAAGCTGATATTATTTAGCCTTGGTGTGTTTTTTAAATATTGCTGTTTGATCTCAGTACAGTATTGATATAATACTTGTTGGTTCTGAAGCTGGTGTCCGGTTGGGTATTTCTTTTTAAAATAAGTTTGTAGGTTGCCGTCTTCAATCAGCGCGTTGATTTGTGCTTGTAAGCTGTTGGGGTAGTGTTGGAAATACTTTAAGTGATGCATGGGCACTAGGTATAGAGTTTAGCTTTTACGAGCGGCAATTATAATGTATTGAAAATCAAATTTGTACAGGTATCCATTGTACGTTTCGAACAGAAATGGTGGGGTTGCAATCAGGTTTTACTGTAATTTATATTTTGATTCATTCAGATTTTAATGTGAGTGCAAAAGCACCCACATTTGTTAATAACTGTTTTAACGTACAGCAGTTTATGCTTGAAAGCTAAATTAGTTATTAGCTGGACAGCAAGATGAGCCGCCAGTCATTGCGCTATTTTCGCCACCTGCAATGTTTTTAGTTTGTATTTTGGGTAAGTGTACTTTGTCATACGACAATGTTTTATATTGTTTTTTTTTGTAGTTTTAGTAACATTTTTAATCCTTCATTGTTTTTATTAAATCCAAGTCTAACTTTCCACTTTATAGGTACGCCATCAAAAGCTACCACACATATTGTTACGCTTTTGAAGAGCGCTTTATAATAAATGTCGAGTTATTGAACAGTACCCAATAGTGAACTTCGCGAATTGAGAGCGAAGCACTCACAGCTATTAAAGATTTGTACCAGGCGTACAAGTTACCCTATGCAGGTTGGTTACCTCCTTGTATTGCTGGGCAGCACGATGTACCTACTGTAAATACGCTATTTTCACCCCCTACGATGTTTTTAGTCTGTACTTTGGGTAGTTGCGCTTTGTCATAAGATAACGTTTTAAATTGTTTCTTGTGTAGTTTTAATAACATTTTTAATCCTTCATTGTTTTATTAAATCCAAGTTTACACTGTCACTTTATAGGTACACTGTCAAATGTTATTGCTTGAGCTGTTGTTCGAGGGGAAGAGGAAGTGTGCTTATAATTAATACTAAGTAATTACAAAACATGCCGAGAAATGAGAGTAATAAAGCTCTAAACAGTTTTGAATAATGTGTGCATAACATGCAGTAACCCTAAGTGGATGAGTTGCCTGTTGGCTATAGCTGGATTGGTAGACTTCTCCACTCACAGCAATATTTCTTAGTTTGTGCTGCGGGGGCCTGTAATATGCTAATGCTTAAATCATTTTGTTCCAAATTATAGTTATACATTATTCTTAAATATTTTAACTGGAACCAATTGCAAATAGCCATTTTTAGGTAAGCCGCGAATTTTCATAATAAAGAGCGTTGTTTCGGCTGTTGTTCTGCAGGAAAAGGCAGCAGTACTTTATGATCAATGCCAAGATCTCGAACAAACTGTCGTGCCAATAAGGGGGCATCGTAATTATCAGCAGTGTGAAAAAATACAATAGGCTCTTTACCCTCAGAGAGCCAAGTATGGATTTTTTTGAGCCATGGCTGATAAAAAGGGCGATTATTTTCAAGTACAGAGCAGCCAACAAAGCGTAACATTGGGCGCGTGCTCGTCGCAATCACGTTGACGGGTACACGCGGTTTTTTACGCTGCGCGTCTTCAATAGCAGGTGTGCTGGGTGCTTCATTAAATAAAGGGCGTGTATCCATCATTATGCGGTTAATGCCCTTACTCATCAAAAATTGATTTAAGCGTTTTTCATTATCGTCTTTACGAAAAAACGCTAAGTTGCGTACCTCTATACCAAGACATAGCTCACTGGGTATTTGGGTAACAAAGTTTTGTATTCTTGAGAGGTGTTCAGGTCCGCAGCTAGCTGGTAATTGCAGCATGATCATGCCGATATTCTCGAATAGCGGCGCAAAAAGAGTTAACCATGTTTCTAGTTCTTTTTGGCAGTCTTGTAGGGCTAATTCATGAGATATCTGCCTAGGGAGTTTAAAAGTAAACCTAAAATCATCGGAGATGGCATTTTTCCATTGCAAAATAGTGTCAGGTTTTGGGTTGGCATAAAATGTTGTGTTGCCCTCAACGCTATTAAACATGCTGGCATATTCCCTAAGCATATTTGCATTGCTACAGTGCTGGCTAAAAAATCGTCCCTTCCAGTGAGATGAGCTCCATTGTGGGCAACCTAAATACAACATAGTTCTCTTCATTTGTGTTTTTTTCTAGTTTAACAAATTGAGAGTACCTAAAAAAATCAACTTTGCGAAGATTCCTTGCTTTATAAGGATGACAAAGCCCCCCAGTTTTATATAATTGGCGATTATTTTTGTTAATTACGATAGCTATAGGCTGGATAGTACTTTTTCATGCAAGCCTAAGCAAATAGGAACGATATGCGCTCTATATACTGCGGAAATTTAAATAAGGACCACGTAGGTCAAGAAGTCGAATTATGTGGTTGGATCAATAAGCGCCGTGACTTAGGTGGATTAATTTTCGTCGACTTAAGAGACCGTGAAGGCTTGGTTCAAGTTGTATTTGATCCAGAAGTTGAAGGCTTGATGGACGTTGCAAATACGCTACGTCAAGAGTTTTGTGTGAAAGTGACAGGTAGTGTGCGTGCTAGACCTGATAGCCAAGTTAACAAAGACATGGCAACGGGTGAAGTTGAAATCTTAGGCACAGGCCTTGAGATCATTAACCGCTCTGAACCTTTGCCGTTAGACTTTAATCAGCAAAACTCAGAAGAGCGTCGTCTAAAGTATCGTTATTTAGACCTTCGCCGTTTAGAGATGAGCGATCGTATTAAGCTACGTGCAAAAGCATCAAGCTTCGTGCGTCGTTTCCTAGATAACAATGATTTTTTAGACATTGAGACGCCAGTACTGACTAAAGCCACTCCTGAGGGTGCCCGTGACTATTTAGTGCCAAGCCGTGTTCATAAAGGCAGCTTCTACGCACTGCCTCAATCACCACAGCTGTTCAAGCAGTTGTTAATGATGTCTGGATTCGACCGTTATTATCAAATCGTAAAATGTTTTCGTGATGAAGATTTACGTGCAGACAGACAGCCAGAGTTCACTCAAATCGATTTAGAAACATCATTCATGAGCTCAGATCAGGTGCGTGAAGTAACCGAACGTATGATCCGTGAAATGTGGCAAGAGCTATTGAACGTTGATCTGGGTGAGTTCCCAACCATGCCATATGCTGAAGCGATGCGTCGTTTTGGTTCAGACAAGCCTGACTTACGTAACCCATTAGAGCTGATTGACGTTGCTGATATTGTTAAAGATGTCGAGTTCAAAGTACTAGCAGGTCCTGCTAACGATGAAAAAGGTCGTGTTGCAGTATTAACAGTACCAGGTGGTGCTGAGTTATCTCGTAAGCAAATCGACGAGTATACTAAGTTTGTTGGTATTTACGGCGCGAAAGGTCTTGCTTGGATGAAGGTTAATGACCGTGAAGCAGGTATGGAAGGTGTGCAATCACCTATCGCTAAATTCCTAAACGAAGATGTGATCAGTGCACTACTAGAGCGTACTAACGCGCAAACAGGTGACATCATTCTATTTGGTGCAGACAAGCGCAACGTGGTAAATGAAGCGATGGGTGCACTGCGTCTGAAAGTAGGTTTGGACAGAGAGATCACTGATCTGAATAAGTGGGCGCCGCTTTGGGTTGTTGACTTCCCAATGTTTGAAGAAGATGACGAAGGTAACTTGCACGCGGTACACCACCCGTTCACAGCACCGAAGGACATCAGCGCACAAGAGCTAGAAGCAAATCCAGCTGTGGCGATTTCTGATGCGTACGATATGGTTCTTAACGGCTATGAAGTCGGTGGCGGTTCTGTTCGTATCCATAATAATGAAATGCAGCAGGCAGCTTTCAGAATCTTAGGTATTGAAGAGCAAGAACAGCAAGATAAGTTTGGCTTCTTACTTGACGCTTTGAAGTACGGTACACCACCACATGCTGGTTTAGCGTTTGGTCTTGATCGTCTGGTCATGCTTCTATGTGGTACAGATAACATTCGTGACGTGATTGCATTCCCTAAAACAACTCAGGCGTCTTGTTTGATGACGAATGCCCCAAGTATTGCAAACCCTGATGCACTGACTGAGCTTGCAATTGCAGTACAAGCACAGCAAGAACAAAGTGAAGAGCAGTAATTACTGACTGACTTTGAAAAGGCGGCTTTAATAGCCGCCTTTTTTGTTTAACAACTGGTAATCCATACAGTATTTTGGCATGATGTTGAAAAAAGCAAAGAGGGCAATGCCTTGGCAGTTATTTTGGGCATAGACCCCGGTTCGAGATTTACAGGTTATGGCGTTATTGAGCACCAAGGTGCAAAATTTAAATACTTAGGTAGCGGCTGTATCAAAGTTGGGGAGCATGATTTTCCGACTCGATTAAAAATGATCTTTCAAGGTATTAGTCAGTTGATAGAGCAGTTTTCTCCAGACAGCTTTGCGATAGAGCAAGTATTTATGGCACATAACCCAGACTCAGCGCTGAAGCTTGGACAAGCTAGAGGTGCCGCTATTGTTGCTGCAACCATGCAAGACGTGGTTGTACACGAATATTCGGCAAGGCAGATCAAACAGGCTGTAGTGGGCACCGGTGGAGCAAATAAGTCTCAGGTGCAAGAAATGGTAAAACGCATTTTAAAATTACCGGGCACTCCACAAGCAGATGCGGCCGACGCATTGGCAATTGCAATTTGTCATGCACACTCTGAACAAAACTTAATTCGCTTAGCAGGTAATGCTAAAAAGACAGTTCGTGGAAGGTTAAGATAATTATGATAGGTAAACTCAGCGGTACTTTATTAGAAAAGCAGCCGCCAGAAATTCTCATTGATGTAAATGGGGTCGGCTATGAAGTACAAATGCCGATGACTTGTTTCTACGAGCTGCCAAGTACTGGCCAGCCAGCAGCTATTTTCACACACTTTGTTGTCCGTGAAGACGCCCAGCTGTTATTTGGTTTTAATAATAAAACAGAGCGTGCTTTATTTAGAGAGCTTATTAAAGCAAATGGCGTGGGACCTAAATTGGCTTTAGCAATTCTGTCTGGGATGTCTGCTGAGCAATTTGTGCAATGTGTTAATCATGGGGATGCATCTACGTTAGTTAAAATTCCAGGTGTAGGCAAAAAAACCGCAGAGCGTCTAGTCTTAGAAATGAAAGACAAGTTAAAAGACTTTGGTCATGATTTGTTTACGCCATTTAGTGATAATGCAGTTATCCCACCGCAGGACGATCCTACCGTGGGTAATTTACCCGCTGATGATGCTATTGCGGCGCTGGTGGCACTGGGCTATAAAGCTGCTCAGGCACAAAAAGCAGTTAAAGCTGTTAAAGGCGATGGTTTAGATACTGAAACCATTATCAAAGAAGCGCTTAGGTCTATGATGTAATTATGATAGAAGCTGACAGACTAATCGAACCCGAAGTTCAGGGCAATGAAGAGCAAATAGATAGAGCTATTCGACCAAAGCTATTGAGTGATTACACAGGGCAACCTCATGTGAAGCAGCAAATGGAGATCTTCATTGAAGCTGCGCGAACACGTGAAGAGGCGCTGGATCATTTGTTGATTTTTGGCCCGCCCGGATTAGGTAAAACAACCCTTGCAAATATCGTTGCCAACGAGCTCGGTGTGAATATTAAAACAACATCAGGCCCTGTGCTCGAAAAAGCGGGTGATTTGGCTGCGATGTTGACCAACCTTGAAGAAGGTGATGTGTTATTCATTGATGAGATACACCGCCTTAGCCCGCAAGTGGAAGAGATTTTATATCCCGCGATGGAAGATTATCAGTTAGATATCATGATCGGAGAAGGGCCAGCAGCACGTTCTATCAAATTGGATTTACCGCCATTTACATTGGTCGGTGCAACCACCAGAGCAGGATCGTTGACTTCACCGCTCAGAGATCGTTTTGGTATTGTACAAAGGCTTGAGTTTTACTCAGTTGATGACTTGTCACAAATTGTCAGCCGCTCAGCACATTTCTTAAATTTGGAAACAACCGAAGAAGGCGCTCGCGAAGTTGCCAAAAGAGCACGTGGTACCCCAAGGATCGCAAATCGCTTGTTACGTCGTGTCCGTGACTTTGCTGATGTTAAAGGAGATGGCAGTGTTGATAAAACCATTGCCAATCAAGCATTAGATATGGTTGATGTTGATAAATGTGGTTTTGACTATATGGACAGAAAGTATTTGCTGGCCATTATAGAGAAGTTTACTGGCGGACCTGTGGGCCTCGATAACCTCGCTGCGGCAATTGGTGAGGAAAAAGAGACGATAGAGGATGTAATAGAGCCTTATCTTATTCAACAAGGCTTTATACAACGTACGCCAAGAGGGCGGATAGTATCCGACAGGGCATATCTACATTTTGACCTTTCTAAAGAATAACGTCGATTAAGCCATCGTATTCACGATGGCTTTTTTAATGATATTTATCTTAATGTACTAATTCTTCAATCTGAACTTAAATTTCAGGCAAAAAAAAGCCCGCACATATGTGCGGGCGAAAACAACAAGTTGAAGGAAGTAATCCAGGGAACTGATGAGTCTGTTAAGGTTTTATCCAAAAGTTTCTCATCAAAAGCAACAGAGTAAATCAGAACTCTATCACTCGGTAACTGGCTTTGCATTGCGTTAAGCAGTGCGCTCAGTACAGGGTGTATATTAGAGATCTTATGGATTATTATCAAACTAGAAAAATTATATCTTTCAAATAAAAATAACTAATCCGAATGTTATTTACCATTTTTTACATTAGTAAATTGTGACGATATGGGAGTGTGTATCTGTTTGATTTAATTCGATTTGTACTATTTATACTCAAAATGTGAATATTAGATAATTTGTTGTTAATTGGTATTACCAATGGTGTTTTGAGCATTTATTCGTGCAAAGTGAATAAATCCCTTACTTTATGCAGTCTGAGTAAATAATTACGCTCGCTCTGATGGTTAGGAATAAAAATGTTAATTAACCGGTGAAAGCGGAAAATAAAATGATTTAAATACTGAAACAAACATATGGGGTTATAAAAGTCTTGCTAACTTAGACATTGTGTTATTTATCGACATTTAAGCTAATTTTATAGCTTTGTCGTTGTAAGGCCTTATTTGTGTGGTTAAACTACCTGAACCTTTTGTCGTGCTTGAAGTCTATCTGTTTAAAGGTGCCATGCCAGGTACACATTATTATTAGGAGTGTTAAAACGTGGAATCGGGTTTAAATTTCATCGATCTAATCTTAGAAGCCAGTGTGCTGGTTCAACTTGTTATGTTGACACTAGTTGGCATGTCGATCGCGTCGTGGGCGATTATATTCCAACGCCGTTCGGTGATAGCAGAAGCACAAAGCGAAGCTCGAAAGTTTGAACAACAGTTTTGGTCTGGTATGGACTTAGGTAAGTTATACAATGAAATTACGGCACGATCAGGCAGCTCTAAAGGTTTAGAGGCGCTATTTGTGGCGGGTTTCAAAGAGTTTGCGAGACACAAAAAGAACAACACGGGTTCGGCGAATATGATTTTAGATGGTACGCATCGCTCTATGCGAGTTGCGTTATCACGTGAAGTAGAGAAGCTGGAAACTAGCTTGTCATTTTTAGCCACGGTTGGTTCGATTAGTCCTTATATTGGTTTATTCGGCACAGTATGGGGGATTATGACTGCATTTATCGCCCTTGGTAATGTGCAACAAGCAACATTGCAAATGGTGGCCCCAGGTATTGCAGAAGCACTTATCGCGACTGCGATGGGTTTATTTGCAGCGATCCCAGCAGTAATGGCTTATAACCGGTTTGCAAAGCATGTTGAAAAGCTTGAAGTAAACTATGCCAACTTTATGGAAGAGTTTGCTAATATACTGCATCGTCAAGCGGCCACTTTAGTGGAGACAAAAGCTAATGTATCAGCCTAAAAAAAGAAGACCCGTTGCTGAAATCAATGTAGTACCCTACATTGATGTCATGCTGGTGCTACTGATCATTTTTATGGCTACCGCACCGCTTATCACTCATGGTGTAAAAGTAGATCTGCCGCAGATGCAAGAGTCGGATTTGGTCGAGACTAAAGATGCGCCGCCGATAATTGCCAGTATTGATGCGGAAGGACGCTATTACGTGTCTGTCGGTACAGATCCGGAAGCGCCAATGGATGCGGTTGAAGTGGCAGCCATTATCAAACTAAAATTGCAAAAAAATCCCGACACACCTGTGATGATTAAAGGTTCTGGCCGCGTTTCATATCAAGAAGTACTGTTATTAATGGACTTTTTGAAAAATGCTGGAGTGCCGTCTGTTGGGCTGATGACTAAATCGTTTGAGGATAATTAATGGATGCGTTAACAAGCGGAATTATCAAGTCGTTTCTGCTTCACATCGCGCTTGCGGGTATGCTGTTTGCTTCGGCTAATTTGCAGATGTCTAAACCCACAGTAATGCAGGTGCAATTAAATCCAGTCATGCAAGAAGAGCAAGATAAAGCAGTTTCAGCTATTTCTGTGGATCAACGTGCAGTAGAACGAAAAATTGCAGAGCTTAAGCAAGCAGAGGATGCCAAAAAGCGTGCTGAAGAAAAGCGTATCCGTGATTTAGAGCGCCGTGCAATGCAAGCACGTAAAGACCGTGAAGCAGAAGCGCGTCGTATTAAAAAGCTTGAACAGCAGCGCCAAGCAAAGCTGGCTGAAAAGCGCAAAGCTGAAGCGCAAGCGAAAAAAGCGCGTGAGGTTGAGCAAAAGCAGCGGGCTGATGCGGAAAAGGCGAGAAAAGAGAAATTACAAGCAGAGCGAGCAGCAAAAGCAGCGGCAGAAAAGCGCAAATCTGAAGAAGAGCGTTTAAGACAAGCTGAAGCCCAGCGTAAGCGTCAAGAAGAAAAGGCGAAGCGAAAAGCCGAGGCGGCAGAACAAGCACGCCAAAAAGCATTGCAAGAGCAGCTGTTGCAAGAGCAGTTAGCACAAGAGCAGGCTGCACGTGCGAAAGTGAGGCAGCAACAAGTACTTGGTGAAGTGGACAAGTATAAAGCCCTGATCATGCAGCGTATTCAGTCTAACCTATTAATAGACGAAAAAATGAAAGGTAAGCAGTGTCGTTTGAACATTCGTTTAGGCTTCAATGGCTTGGTTACTCAGGCTAATTCGTTAGGCGGAGATAAGTTAGTGTGTGAAGCGGCACTGCGGGCCGTTCGCATGGCAGATACACTGCCTGTTTCAAAAGACAAAGATGTGTTTGAACAACTTAAGAATATTAATTTAACGATTAAACCCAATCTTTAAAGGAAAACCATGTTAAAGCATTTAAAAAACATAGTTCTGGTTTTTGCTTTCAGTATGACAACACTTGCCCATGCGGCGTTAGAAATTGTCATCACTGAGGGCGTTGACAGTGCACGCCCTTTAGGTGTGGTGCCATTTAAATACATCGGTAACGGTGAAGCCCCTTCAGAGATTAGTTCGGTTGTTGCAGCAGATTTAATGCGCAGTGGTAAGTTTAAAGCGGTATCGGAAGATCAGATGCCGCAACTGCCAACCACAGATGAAGAAGTAGACTACGACGCCTGGGTTAATTTAGGTGTTGAAGCGATCATTGTGGGAACCATCACCCAACAGCCAGCGAATCGCTATTTGGTAAAATATGAATTGATTGATGTTTTACGTGCGCAGATCACAGGTGGTGAAACGCGCATGATGAGCAACGGCAAGTTAATGAAAAGCCAAGATCATATCTTGGAAAGCCGTCAGAGTGTGATTGACAGTGATTCATTTCGATACTACTCACATCAGATAAGTGACGTGGTTTATGAAGCCCTTACTGGCGAGCGCGGCGCATTTAGAACTAAAATTGCGTATGTGATTGTGCGAGAAGAGCAAGATAAGCCTTATCAGCTTGTGGTTGCTGATTATGACGGCTTTAATGAGCAAGTACTACTGCGCTCAAAAGAGCCACTGATGTCACCTGCATGGTCACCTGATGGCAATAAATTAGCGTATGTTACCTTTGAAAATCGCCAATCTCAGGTCTATGTTCAAGATATATACACTGGTAAACGTGAAAAGTTAACCAGCTACCCAGGCATCAATGGTGCACCACAGTTCTCGCCAGATGGGTCACAAATGCTGGTTGTATTATCTAAAGACAAAGGCGGTGCGACAGAGGTGTACTTGATTGACTTAGAAACACGCGTCGAAAAGCGCTTAACTAAGCACAGAAGTATAGATACTGAGCCAAGTTGGCACCCAAATGGCCGTGAAATTGTGTATACGTCTGAAAGGGGTGGTAATGCCCAGATTTATAAGTTAAATTTAGATACTGGTAGATCTAGACGCGTCACCTTTGATGGCGATATGAACTTAGCAGGTTCAATTACGCCAGATGGTAAGCAATTAGTAATGGTAAATCGCACATTAGGTCAGTACCATATAGCAAAGAAAGAATTTGATTCAGGGCTGTTTCAGGTGTTAACTCGTACGAGACTCGATGAATCACCGAGTATTGCGCCGAACGGCTCTATGATTATTTACAGTACCCTGCATAATAATAAGCAGGTTTTGGCCCTGGTGTCGATGGACGGTCGCTTTAAAGCGAGATTGCCAGTACTTGACGGGCAAGTGAAGGCACCGGCCTGGTCGCCGTTTTTACAGTAATATTTACTGGTTAGACTTATAAAGATATAGGAATATACTCGATGCAACTTAACAAAACTTTAAAGGCTTTATTGGTAGCGTTGCCTGTAATGACTTTAGCTGCATGTAGCTCATCATCTGGTGATGTTGATGGTGGTGATAGCCAGCAGACAAATGCTTCTTCTAACAGCAATGACAAGGTTGATGTAGGCACAATTAAGCCTCAAATGACTGCAGAAGAGAAGCTACAGAAGAAATATGCTGATTTGCGTCAAAAGCAAATCGTATACTTCGATTTTGACCGCTCTACAGTACGCAGCGAATATGTTGAGTTATTACAAGCACACGCAGACTTCCTAGTGAAAAACCCAAGTGTAAAAGTACTTGTTGAAGGTCACGCAGATGAGCGTGGTACACCTGAGTACAACATCGCACTAGGTGAAAGCCGTGGTAAGTCAGTTGCTAAATACCTTGAGAGCCTAGGCGTTTCTGAAAGCCAAATTTCTGTAGTGAGCTATGGTGAAGAAAAGCCAATGGTTAAGTCGCGCACAGAAGAAGCTTTTGCTAAGAACCGTCGCGCGGTATTGGTATACTAATTTAGACAAGAGATGTTATGAAGCCGAAAACTATTTTGGCAGCCATCATCTTTCTTAGCGGGAGCTCCCAGGTTTTGGCAGCTCCCGCTACTGTTTATGATGCTGCAAATAATCAAAAGTCGCTTGAACAGCGCGTTGCCGAACTTGAAAAAATGATGACAAATCGAAATCGAGTACAGGCAGACCTACAATTACAGTTGCAGCAATTGCAAGACGAAGTCAGCCAAGTTCGTGGTTTTACCGACGAGCAAAGCTATAAACTGGAAAAAGTATTGCAGCGCCAACGTGAGCTTTATCAAGAAATTGAAAACCGCGTTAGCCAAGTGTATGAGCAAACCAAATCTGACATTGCTGCGACGGCTATTCCTACTGTCGGTGAGCAAGCGGTAAGCTCTAACCTATCTGAGAATGAAGCTTATGATCGCGCGGTTGCTCTGATCATGAAGGATAAGCGCTATGATGCGGCTATTCCAGAGTTTCAAAGCTTTTTGCAACAATTCCCAGAGTCAGTATATATTCCTAATGCGCATTATTGGTTAGGCCAGCTACAATCTATAAAAAGCAAGCCTGCTGAAGCGATTAAGCACTTTACCATTGTTGTTGAGCAGTTCCCTGACTCAAACAAGCGCCCTGATGCGATGTTGAAGCTTGGCACATTGGCTGCGAATGCCGGAGACAAGGCAAAAGCGACGCAATTGTTCAATGCGTTGATAAAAGAATACCCAAGCACCACTGCTGCAAAATTAGCAACAGAGCGTTTGTCTAAGCTTTAATAAGCTGCTTTATGAACACAGTGGTGTAAAAATAGGCGCTTAGGCATAAAATTTAAAAAAAACAGCGTAATTCAGTTGCACTAGAATTTTAAATAAGTATTATAAGCGCCCGCAGCAGGCGATACGTTATAAACATCTTGCTGCAATGAGTGGGTCATTAGCTCAGTTGGTAGAGCAGTGGACTTTTAATCCATTGGTCGATGGTTCGAATCCATCATGACCCACCACTTTTGCTTAATTTTGATATGAGCGGGTCATTAGCTCAGTTGGTAGAGCAGTGGACTTTTAATCCATTGGTCGATGGTTCGAGTCCATCATGACCCACCATTAAGCTTAAAATATCCCGAGCGGGTCATTAGCTCAGTTGGTAGAGCAGTGGACTTTTAATCCATTGGTCGATGGTTCGAGTCCATCATGACCCACCATTTTAAGTGTTATTCATATCCCCGAGCGGGTCATTAGCTCAGTTGGTAGAGCAGTGGACTTTTAATCCATTGGTCGATGGTTCGAGTCCATCATGACCCACCATTTAAGCACATCCATATCCAGAGCGGGTCATTAGCTCAGTTGGTAGAGCAGTGGACTTTTAATCCATTGGTCGATGGTTCGAGTCCATCATGACCCACCATTAGCTTAACCCTGGATATCAGAGCGGGTCATTAGCTCAGTTGGTAGAGCAGTGGACTTTTAATCCATTGGTCGATGGTTCGAGTCCATCATGACCCACCATTAAGCTTAAAATATCCCGAGCGGGTCATTAGCTCAGTTGGTAGAGCAGTGGACTTTTAATCCATTGGTCGATGGTTCGAGTCCATCATGACCCACCATTTAAGCTTAAACAATTTCCCGAGCGGGTCATTAGCTCAGTTGGTAGAGCAGTGGACTTTTAATCCATTGGTCGATGGTTCGAGTCCATCATGACCCACCATTATTAAGCTAAAAAATTCTTGAGCGGGTCATTAGCTCAGTTGGTAGAGCAGTGGACTTTTAATCCATTGGTCGATGGTTCGAGTCCATCATGACCCACCATTCAAGTCTAAAACTTCCCGAGCGGGTCATTAGCTCAGTTGGTAGAGCAGTGGACTTTTAATCCATTGGTCGATGGTTCGAGTCCATCATGACCCACCATTCAAGTTTAAAATCTCCTCGAGCGGGTCATTAGCTCAGTTGGTAGAGCAGTGGACTTTTAATCCATTGGTCGATGGTTCGAGTCCATCATGACCCACCATTATCTTTTCTATCTTTTTATTCTTAAATATTCTTTGTGAATCTCGTCTATTACTAGGATTATCTCTGTATTTTTCGTATAATTCGCGGCAATTATGCAATGTGGACTATGTGGTCGAGAGAATGAGTCTAGCAGAACAAATCATGCCTGAGGATTATATATTTCCTCCAAAGCCAGCACCGTTAAATGACGAAGAGAAAGAGCAGTATAAAGCGCGTATCAAGTCGTTGTTAAAAGAGAAAAATGCGGTATTGGTTGCCCATTATTACACAGATCCAGTGATCCAAGCGCTTGCTGAGGAAACTGGTGGTTGTGTTGCAGATTCATTGGAAATGGCACGTTTTGGTGCTAAGCAAGAAGATGCAGATATTATTATCGTCGCGGGTGTTCGTTTCATGGGTGAAACGGCGAAAATCTTAACACCTGAAAAAACAGTTGTGATGCCAACTCTGGCCGCGACCTGTTCATTAGATGTGGGTTGTCCAATCGATGAGTTTTCTAAGTTCTGTGATCAGCATCCAGAGAGAAAGGTTGTTGTATACGCAAACACGTCTACCGCGGTAAAAGCACGCGCTGATTGGATTGTCACGTCATCATGTGCTCTTGAAATCGTAGAGCATTTAGACTCTGAAGGGGAAACTATCATTTGGGGCCCTGATAAGCACTTAGGTTCTTACATTCAGAAGAAAACTGGCGCAGATATGATCATGTGGAATGGTGCTTGTATCGTTCATGATGAGTTCAAGACACAAGCTCTGAAAGACATGAAAGCCCTTCACCCTGATGCAGCTGTGTTAGTGCACCCAGAATCACCAGCTGAAATCGTTGACTTAGCTGATGCTGTAGGCTCAACAAGCCAGCTAATTAAAGCTGCACAGGATATGGACAATAAGAAGTTCATCGTGGCGACAGATCGCGGTATCTTTTACAAGATGCAGCAGCTTTGTCCAGAAAAAGAGTTCTTCGAAGCACCAACGGCAGGTGAAGGTGCAACGTGTCGTAGCTGTGCTCACTGCCCGTGGATGGCAATGAATGGCTTGCAGGCGATTGAAGAAGCGCTTATTAACCCTGAAGGTAAAGAAGTATTCGTTGATATGGAGTTACGTGAAGGTGCATTACGCTCACTTAATCGTATGCTCGATTTCTCGGCGAGTTTGAAGCGTTAATAATAAATTTGTTTGTAATCTGTGCAGTTGGCTCAGATTACAAAAAAAATACTTGCTAAAAGGCGCGGGTTTTCATAGTATTAGGCCCGCTTTCAGTGCGGAGAGGTGGCTGAGTGGCTGAAGGCGCACGACTGGAACTCGTGTATAGGTTAACCCCTATCGAGGGTTCGAATCCCTCCCTCTCCGCCATTTCTTTCCTATATAATCGACACTTTAAAATTTCTTGTATATTTTTAAACATCCCTTAGTTATTAACTAGTTTCCTTTGTTGTGTTTGGTATTTCCCTGTGCACATCGTTTTCTATATTACTTTATATTTTAAAACCCATTTTGATATTTATCATTTAGGTTTTTTAGTTCAAACTGACGTCAAAAGTACACGTATTGATAAGTGACTTGGATTGAAAATATTTTTTCATGCAGCTGCACGCTTAAACTAAAAAACTGACCTTTTGTCTACAATGTTTACTATTAAATTCATTGTTAGGATAGAATATCAGCTGTTCTCATATAGTTTTGAGCCAAGGTAGGTAGAATATATGCGCAGTGACGAATGTTTTTCTGATACATATTTAGCGCCAATAAAACATATTGCATCAGGTGGTATGGGTGATGTGTTTCTTGCCAAGGACACTCGCCTAAATAGGCAAGTTGCGGTAAAAAGAATTAAGTTAAGTCATAAACCCGACGATCTTAAACGTAAAGAGCGAGCACTTTACGAAGCGCGCTTAATGGCCAAAGCTAATCATCCAAATGTTGTTCAGTTGTACGATATCATTGAAGTCGGATCAGATCTGTTACTTGTGCTGGAGTATGTCCCTGGTCAAACATTAGCGAAATATATGAAGCAAAAGCTACTTACGGTAGCAGATAAGCTGGCACTATTACAAAAGGTAGCCAATGGCCTATGCTATATTCATCAACAAGGGCTGATTCACTGTGATATTAAAGCGAGCAATATTCTTATTTCTAACACCTCTGAGGTGAAACTGTCTGACTTTGGCATTGCAAACTCTACACAGAGTAACGTCCCCGAGCAACGCATAGGTGGCAGTTATGGCAGCATGAGTACGATGTCTCCAGAGCAGCTTGAGGGCAAGCCAGTTCAACAGTCGACAGACGTGTTTTCTTTTGGCGTGCTTTGCTTTGAGTTTCTCTTTGGCTGCCATCCTTTTGGCACAGCGAAAGGCTCTGAACTGGCTGAGTGCATTGAACAAAGTGCTTTTATCGAGCCCAGCAGTTTAACACCTGATCTGCCCGTTGAATTTATTCAATTACTACGCAATATGTTGTCTAAATCGCCTGAGTCACGTCCATCAGCGAGAGAAGTGTTCTCGGTGCTTGGCAGAACGTTGGCGTTACTCGAAGTAACCGATGCGGAAGATACGGCGTTATTTTCAGCTACACAAGAACTGAAACATGAGCCCAGAACGCTAATACGACCAAAATATGTTTATAGTGGTTTTGTGTTGAGTGTGTTGTGCTTAATTGTTTATGTAGGGTGGTCTTTTTTACAGCCAAAAAGCGAGCTTCATTACGCCTTGGTGCTTGAGCCGCAAATAACAATTAGTGACCATAGTGAGAGAGTTGGCGCTAATTTGTTACACGCTACAATTGATAGCGCAATTCGACAAGTCATTATTACTGCGACTAATGCAGAGTTGATTAATCATAGAGAATATAGCGATATCAAAGATGTAGCTGGTTTAGCAAAGGCAACCGGCGCAACAGCTATTTTTCTTCCCGAAGTTAAGTGCGAACATGCTCAATGCAATGTTCGCCTTTCCTTACTCAGTGGAGATAGCCAATTGGTTTTGGGAGAACTGAATACGCAAACGAGTAAAGATAATTACTTTGTTATTCACTCAATCTATGAGCGGTTTGCAACTAAATTACTTGGCCAGCCTCAGCAGGATGAAAGGCAAAGCGTTATGTCTACAGAGACGGCGTTTTTTGAGGAATACCTGAGTGTCTATCACGGGGTTAATATAAAAGGAGATCTCTCTCATTTTAACTTATCTCGTGCGCTTGATTTGATAGAGCAAGATCCTAATTATTTACCGCTGTATAGCCTTGTAAGAGATTTATTGCTGGAGCGCTATCATATTGATAGGGAACAACAGTACATCGATAGGTTAACAGTGCTACTCGATACAGCGCCAGAGCGCTACAAATCATCTAAGCCTTATCTGGTTGATAGGATTGTGCTGGCAATTGAAAGTCAGCAGCAAGAACTCGCTGACGAGTTATTTCATCGTTTGTCTGTCTATGGTGAGACGGCATCGAGTTATCAGCTAAAAGGTTATTATTTCTATAGACGACATCAAATAGATAAAGCAATAGAGATGTATTTGAAGTCTGTGTTACTCAAACCTGATTTGAACAATAAATATAATTTGGCCGTTATGTATCTTAATAATGGTCAAGTTATTGAATCTAAATCATTGTTACATGAAGTTGTTCAGGTATTCCCTGATTTTACGAGGGCACATCGGCTTATTGCAAATATTAATATGTTTGATGGGCACTGGCAGGGCGCCGCAGCAGGTTACCTAGCAGTGTTAGAAAATAGCAAAAGCTCGGAGGATTATAATAACCTTTCTCTTGCTTATTTGTACTCTGGAAAAATTGAATTGGCATTATCTGCTGCAAAGCAAGCGACCGAACTAAGTCCTGAAAACCTCGCTATGAGGCTTAATTATGCGGATTTGTTATTACTCGGTGAGCAAAATGAGCGAGCTGTCGAGCAATACAATCAGGTAGCCAATGGTGTACGCGAAGATATGTCTGTCAACGAGTTAATTGCAGCTGGACAGGCAATGGCTCATTTAGAGCGCTACAGCGATGCTCTACACTATTTATACAAGGTAATAAAGCTAACCACAGACAAAATAGAATATGCTTATGGAGCAACTGTGATTTTTACACTCACAGGTGATCATCACTCTGCGTTGCTCCACTATAACGAAACGATTAACGGCGGCTATTCATCTAATTGGTTTAACTTGCCTTGGTTTAAGCCACTATGTAAGTACCCGCAGTTTAAATCATCACATGAGGGATTGTGCTTATCTGGGCGGAATTGGGCGACCAATGATAAGTATCGGGTCAATGATTAAGTTTGCAGTGTCTGCTGCCAAATTAGAGTTAAGTTGAGTGCTTGATACCCTGTCAGCTAACACGATATCGAATTTTAGCTCTGTTTTGATATCTAATGGGAGGTCTTTTGGTACTATCACGGCTAGTTTAAGTACACTGTCGCTGTATCCACTTGTGCTGTTGTCGAGAATACTTGTACTGAAGCTTTTTACATGATCTAGCTGTTTAATATTGGCTGCACTAATGGTGTAATTTTTTGCTGTATCATCATCTAATTTATATAAAAAGTTCACTGCAATCCCATATTGGTACTGATCTTCATTTAGTTCTACTTCAAACGGGTTATTGGCGTAGTTGATTGTTTCTTTTTGTGATGTTGAAGGGTCGAACGTGATCACTGCTTGATCTGCACTTTTCTGTGGATTGAATTGCGCGCTAAAGTCAAAAATAGAACCTGAATGCTGGATTTCCTCACTATTTTTCAGCTCTATGTTGAGCTCGTTTATCACATCGTTCATTTGTAATGTCCTTTCATATTTATTTAAGTCGAGCCTATGCAAATATTCACTTAGCCTTTGGGCAATTATGAGAATAGAAGAATATTCTATTACATGGTATTACACGGCCCCGCTTGCCTTAATTATCATGCAAACCATGTATTCGAATTGCCTATCAGCACAGTGTGTACCAAGACATTAAGGGCAAAGCAGTACGGGAAGCTTTTAGGATGAATAATTTAGAGTAATTTGCTTGGTGACATTGCTGTTCCATACTTTCTGACCAATACTTATATGTGACGATCTAGTACACCTTCACTCAAATAATCATGAAGGTATATAACTGAACAGATAGAACAGGCAAGCGATGCAAGAAGAACTATTAAATTCGGTTATAAAAATAACGAAAACACGTGACATCGATTCGTTGGAATATAGCTTGTTGTCGACAATACAGGAGTTTATAAATTGTCAGCGTATTTCAGTGTTCAAAACGATTCAGGGGCATGGGCCGTGTACCGTGGAGCGCAGCCTTGCACTTATGGTACATGACGTTGGCGAGTATGAGTGGTTAGATAGGGTGATTTTGGATAATCCCCATGCAGAGCTGAGCTCTTGTTTGCAGTCAGCGTGCAGCATTACGATGCAAGATGCGGCAGGTGCAGAGCGGCGTTGGTTACCGATTGTGATCCATGATAAGCCCGTTGGCGCTATAGAGGTACAATGTCGGGGGTTGGATAGTGCGCAACAAGTGATGTTGAATGCGTTTATCCGTATCTACGAAAATTATCTGACGATATTGCGCGAGAATGAGCGGGATAAGCTTACTGGCCTTTTGAATCGTCAAACTTTCGATAAAAAGCTAAAGCAGCTTCTTGAAAAGCAAATGCTGGAACAAAATCGTGCTATTCGTGATGGGTCTGACTTGCGGACTTTACATCAGGGTGCAACATCATGGCTGGCAATGCTGGATATTGATCATTTTAAAAGCGTCAATGATACCTATGGTCATGTTTGCGGTGATGAGGTTCTGCTAATATTGGCGCAGCGTATGCAGGACTTTTTTCGTTCTACAGACTTACTGTTCCGTTTCGGTGGTGAAGAGTTTGTAATTGTATTTGAGCCTGCTGATTATGAGTCAATAAAACAAAAAATGAATGCATTTTTAGAGCTCGTACGCCAGACGTCATTTCCGTTTATTAAAAAGTTAACTGTGAGTGTTGGTCTTGCTCGTATCAGTCCTTATGATTTTCCGATTAATGTTTTAGAAAATGCGGATAAAGCATTGTATTTTGCGAAAGAACATGGACGTGATCAGGTAGGTTTTTATGAAGACTTGATATCTCGCAAGCAAATAACAGATCATATTGAAAGCAGTGATATTGATTTATTCTAATCGGATTAAGGTGACTTTGACTATGTAGTGACCTGACTGTGGCTGCTTATACACATTTTTCTGTCATACCCTGTGTATTTCTCTTAAACTGTTCAATCTAATCGACTTTCAGCTAAACTAAAATGTTGCATATAATTCAATCTAATCGTATGGAAGCGTTGCAAATTCAGTTTAATACTGTGATGCAAACTGCACCTTTGAGTGATCCATTTGTCAGTGAAACCGTGTTAGTCCAATCTCCGGGTATGTCACAGTGGTTAAAAAATGGATTGAGCGAACATATTGGAATTGCAGCGCAAGTAGACTTTCCCCTGCCTTTGAGCTTTATTTGGCGCCTTTATCAGCAATTTTTACCTGATGTGCCAGCAGAGTCTCCTTACAACAAAAATAATATGGCATGGAAGTTATATAATATACTGCCTACTAAGCTATCCCTACCTTTATATTTGCCACTTGCTAGTTATTTAAATGCCGATAAGGCTTCTGAGCAAGATCCTATAGACGGCTTAAAGCTATTCACATTGTGTGAAAAAATTGCCGATGTTTATGACCAATATTTGATGTATCGACCAGATTGGTTGGCTTATTGGGAATCTGGTACTGATGAGTTACTAGATGTCGATGTTGAAATTGCGCGCTGGCAACCTGATTTATGGCGAACTTTAGTTGAGCATACGCATCAATTAGGCCAAAGCCCATATAACCGAGCTAATATGCATGAGCAGCTACTCACGGCGCTTGCGAATGCGGATAGTGCAGAATTGCCAGAACGCATTTCTATTTTTGGGTTATCGGCAATGCCAACCAGTCAACTTGAGGTTTTTCAAGCCCTAGCCAGTAAAACGGAAGTTTTACTATTTTTCTTTAATCCCAGTGAGCATTATTGGGGGGATTTGGTTGATGAGAAAACACAGGCAAAAATCCACGCGAAATATGTCAAGCGACCAGAAATTGATGCCAATTTAGATGAGGAGCAAGACTATTACAATGTAGGTAACCCATTGCTGTCATCATGGGGAAAACTTGGTAGAGACTATCTTGAACAGTTATTGCAGCTGGATGCGCGCTGGCTAGATGGATTCGTAGAGGATTTTAATGACTCATTATTATCGCAGATCCAAAATGAGATCTACCAATTGGCCTTTAAGGGAGAGTCTTTGCAAGCGGACCCCAATTGGTTTGTAAGTGATGAAGGGAAACTGACTATACAAAAGCATGATAATAGTATTTATTTGCAAGACTGCCACACACCGCTTAGGGAAGTAGAGTGTTTACATGATCATCTGTTGAATTTATTCAATCAATATGAGGGCCTGACACCGAAAGACGTGATTATCATGATGCCAGATGTGGGCGCTTATAGTCCCTATATTGAAGCGATATTTGGCAGTGCTCAAGGGAGTCGATATATCCCATATGCCTTAGCTGATATGGCCATAGAACAAGAAAAGCCCGTATTGTCCTCATTCGTGACGTTAGTAAATTTGCCGTTTAGTCGTTTTGGTGTCTCAGATATTTTGGATTTGTTGGCAGTAGAGGCGATTTCAAGCCGTTTTGAACTAGAGCCTGCTGAATTTGAACAAATTAAATATTGGTTGGAACAAGTTGTGATTAAGTGGGGGTTAGATGGCGAAAATAAAGCTGAACATGGGCTACCAGAAATTCCTCTAAACACATGGCTTCATGGTTTAAATAGATTGCTGTTAGGTGTGGCAACAGGTCAAGAAGAAACGGATTTTGGCGGTGTTTATCCTGCTGATTTAGTTGAGGGCATGGCCATTAATATCTTGAGTAAGCTGGTGGCATTTATTGATGCATTGAACAGCGTTAAGCGGCAGCTAAATAAATCTGGCACCTTAGCACACCAGGCTGAGATGTTGCGGATGCTCTTGACGACTTTTTACCATCAGGAAGCCGAGCAAAGCTGGGATTTAATGCAGCTAAATAAGGTGATTGAGGGGATCGAAAAACACTATGAAAGTGGCGATATGCGATCACCTGTGGAGCCAAGGGTATTGGCCTATTTAGTTAAACAAGGGATCCAAGAGAAAGGGGTGGGACAGCGCTTTTTATCTGGCGCAGTCAATTTTTGTACGCTGATGCCGATGCGTGCGGTGCCATTTAAAGTGGTGTGTTTGCTTGGCATGAATGATGCTGATTATCCCCGACAAGTTCAACCTATCGGCTTTGACTTGGTACCGGCATCTTCTCGACGAAAAGGTGACCGTTCACGTAAATTAGATGACAGATATCTCTTTTTAGAAGCTTTATTGAGTGCGCGGCAGCATTTTTACGTAAGTTACATTGGCCGCTCATGTTTCAATAATGAGGTTCAGGTTCCTTCTGTTTTAGTCAGTGAGTTATTTGAATACATCGATCGCAGTTTTCAATTTATCGACAGCGATACGCCGGTTAGCGAACACCTGAAACATCAAGTACCACTTCAACCTTTTAACGCATTGCATTATCAACCAGGTGTATTGCAAAGTTTTAATCCAAATTGGTTGTTTGAGTCAGCAGAGCAAGCGGTGGTTAAAGCATCACCGTTAGCTATGGCACTGCCTAGTGAATTAGAGCTAACTCAGTTTTTGCGCGCATGTACTGCACCACAAAGCTATTTTTATCAAAATTGCTTAGGCGTAAAAATTAATCCAGCCCGTGAGTATCAAGATGATACTGAACCATTTTCTTTAGATCCTCTTACACGCTATCAATACTTGCAAGAAATTGTAGATGCGCAGATAAACAATGTACCAGTTAGCTCAGAGCAACTGCTACAGAGAGGCCATTTACCTCAAGCTTATGTTGGCGAGATACAATTAGAATTACTCGCACAGCGTGTTATACCAATGGTGGGCGTATTGAAATCCAAATTGTCTAACGCACAAGCGCCTATAGACGTGAGTATAGAAATCAAAGGCATTAAAATGGTTGGCTGGCTCGACAAGATATTTGCTAACGAGCAGGTCTTTTACCGACCTGCGAGTATTAAAGCGAAAGATAAAATAAGGGCTTTTATTTATCATTTACTCGCTAATATCACTGTGTCGGCAATGAGTACGACCGTAATTGGCTTAGATGAGCAAGTCACTTTTGAGCCCCTAGATAAATCGAGTGCAATGCAGTTATTAGAGACGTGGATTGATTTTTACCAACAATTGACTGCCCAACCTGTGCCATTTTTTCCTGCCTCTAGTTATGCATTTGCAAGTACGGATGATATAGGTAAAGCGCAATTAAAATTTGCGGGTGGTCAATATATTGGTATGGGTGAATCTGAGGATCCCTATGTTGCACTGAATTTTAGAGAGTTAGAATCTTGTATGGAAGAGTTCATGTCACTCAGCAAGTCTTTATTAGGGCCAATTATTGCGCTAGAAAAGGAGCTGCAGCATGGAGATGCTTAACCCGGTAACGATGCCACTGTATGGTCATAACTTAATCGAAGCCAGTGCAGGAACGGGGAAAACCTATACTATCACTGCCTTGTATCTTAGATATTTACTTGGTCTTGCAGACTCTCAGCACGCCACTTGCTTGAGCGTGGAACAGATACTGGTTGTGACGTTTACTGACGCTGCAACTCAGGAAATTAAAGATCGAGTGCGTGCTAGGATCATAGATGCTCGAGATACCCTGCTAGGGGCTGAGTGTAAAGATCCGCTGATCCCCGCGTTGTTGGAACAAGTCGAAGATAAAAAGGCTGCGTTTAAACTGTTAGATGCGGCAGCAAAATCGATGGACGAGGCGGCAATTTTTACAATCCATGGATTTTGTCAGAGGATGCTAAAGCAGCATGCTTTTGAGTCAAATTTAAGTTTTAATTTAGAGTTTATTATTGATGAAACTGAGTTGTTAAAAACCGCAGTGGAAGATCATTGGAGAAAATTTTTATATACCCTAGATAAGGAGCAGACAGCCCTAGTCTTAGAGCATTTCTCGCATCCACAGAGTTTGATGAAAAAGTTACTACCGCTGCTTGGTAAAGCAGGTGCAACACTTTCACCAAACGTCAGGCTTGAAGAAGTCTTGTCTGCACGAGCACAATATCAAGCACGAGCTGCGGGGTTCAAACAGGCTGTGCGCGAAAGCGAATTTATTGCTTGTTTAACGGGTTCGAGCCTGGCTAAAAATAAAGCGCCAGGGCGAGCGGCAAACATCAACGCATTAGACGATTATATTGCCTCGGATGCGTGGTATTTTGAGTTTGGTACGAGTAAGCATTCGTTTAACTTGTGGGGGAGTGCACAGTTAGGCGATGCCAAAAATTATAAAAAAAATGCTGAGCTTATCTCTCATGACATGATCGCGCTATTTGATGAGATGGCGGACTTGCACCATCAAGTGAAAAATCTATTACCGATAGCGTTATTGCAAGATGCATTGGTGCAGGTCAAACAGCTTTTAGTGCAGCATAAACAAACTCAGAGTACGATATCACCAGATGATTTGTTGAGTAATTTATATAGCGCATTGCAAGGTGAATCGGGGGAAATACTAGCCACAAAAATTGTTCAACAATTTCCGGTCGCACTGATCGATGAGTTTCAAGACACTGATCCTATCCAATACGGTATTTTTAGCTCAATATATGAGGGGGCTGACGGCTCTGCTTTGACTATGATAGGTGATCCTAAGCAGGCGATTTATGGGTTTCGTGGCGCAGATATATTTACTTATATAACAGCAAAGCAAGCGGTAGATGAGAGTCGGCATTTTACTTTAGCTAAAAATTATCGCTCGGCAAAATCTGTGGTAGATAGTATCAATGCGGTTTTTTCTCAGCACGAGCAAAGCTTTATATTCAATGATGATATTCCATTTTATGCCGTTGACGCTCAAGGCAAGTCACATCAACAGTCTCTCAAAGGCCATTTCGATCATGTTTTAAACTTTTGTGTATTTGATAGTGCTGGCGAGGTGACAAGCAAAGCCCATGCGCATCAAGCGCTCGCACAAACTTTTGCGGCAAAAGTTGCTACGTTGCTTTCTTGCTCTGCGCAAGGGCAAGTGATGATAGGCGATAACCCAGTTAAAGCGGCTGATATCTGTGTGCTAGTGCGGGATAGGAATGAAGCTTCAGTGATGAAACAGGCGCTACATGGATGTGGCGTAAGCGCCGTATACTTGGCCAGAGATAGTGTATTTTCTCAACCAGTTGCTGGCGCGTTAAATCAACTTTTGCACGTCCTACATGGTGCGTATGATGAAGCAGCCTTAAGAGGAGTATTAGTAAGCCCTCTGTTTTCATTAAATTATGAACAGGTTTATACACTTTCTCAGCATGAGACACAGTGGCAAAGTTATTTAGACTTTTTTGCAGAGTTAAAGCGCATTTGGTACCAAAGTGGCGCAATGGCAATGTTAGAAAAGCTCATGGTGCGTAATCAACTAGCAAATACATGGCGTGATAATGGTTATGAAGTCGAACGCTGGTTGACAGACTACCGACATCTTGCAGAATTACTGCAACACAAACAAATTGAGCTGGAAGGGACTCAACGTGTTTTGAGGTGGTTGAGTATTCAGTGTGCTGAAGCGACGCTTGACGGTGCGCAATTACGTTTGGAAAGTGACGCTAATTTAGTAAAAATTGTCACTATGCATGCGTCAAAAGGCCTTGAATATCCGATCGTTTTCATGCCATTTGCGCTTGGATACCGTGACCCAAGCGAAATTGTTTACCACAAAAATGATAAATTAGTCATTGATTTAGATGCCGATGATGATGCGACACTAGCGGCATCAAAAGAGCGTCTCGCTGAGGATATTCGACTGCTCTATGTTGCTTTGACACGTGCAGTGCACTATTGCGAATTAGGACTGTTTAATATTCCCCTAGGGCGAAGTAAAAAGCTCGGTATTGGTCAGACAGCACTTGGTTACGCTTTATTCGGTGGCTGTGATTTTAAAGACGCGCAACAATGGCATCAAGCGTTAGGGCATATATGTCAACAGCATACGGGCATGTCTATGGAGGTTTTTACGGAGCCACAATCAGCGTATTTTGGTGAAAAGAAAACTTTATTGCCAGAAAACCTGTCAATTAAGACACAAACAGCGTCTATCGAAACAAATTGGCGTACAACTAGCTTCAGTCAGTTAAGTTATCATGCACATCACGATGATAGGCCTGCAGGTGCGCTTGATGAACGCCATGAACTAGATTTACCTAGACTCGCACAAACGCCGCTTAAGACGCCATATAGCTTTGTGAAAGGTGCTAAAGCGGGAAGCTGCCTTCATGAAATTTATGAGCAAATTGACTTTACTGCTCCACATGACCCCATTGCGCCTGAAAAACTACCTTTGAGTGATGTTGTTGAGGCATGTTTAGAAAAATACCAAATTGATACGCAGTGGCAGGAATGCGTCGTTTTGTGGGTGGAGCAAAGCCTAGCCTGCTCGTTGACGGCAGCCGGCGACCTATCATTAAGTCGTATTTCGCCCGCCGATTGTTTAGTTGAAATGGAGTTTCATCTGCCGCTAACGGCGCTGAGAGCAAATCAGTTAAATAAAGTTTTAACGGACATAACAGGCCAGCCAAGTTATTTACAGTTTGATGAGGTAAAGGGCATGTTAAAAGGCTTTATTGACCTTATTTTTCGCTGGGAAGGTAAATACTTCGTGCTAGATTACAAGTCAAATTACTTGGGAGATGACTTACGCGATTACAATGATGATAATTTAATGTCAGCAATGTCGTCTCATCAATACCACTTGCAGTATTTGATTTATAGTGTTGCTCTGCATCGTTTACTTAAATACCGCATCGCGAATTATTCAATCGAGACACATATGGGCGGCGTTTATTACTTGTTTTTGAGAGCACTGCCTCAAGGTGGTGGTGTTTTCTTCAAATCTTTGACTGAAGAAGAGTTATTAACTCTTGATGCGCTTTTTGAGTCGGAGGCACTGTAATGTCACAAATTTCACTAGACTTTACACCGCACAATTTTGACGACATGTTGTTTTTAGAGGTTCTGATTGAACAGCGAAAAGTAAGAAGTGTCGATATTGCATTGGCTAAGCTGCTGTGTAATGGGCTCTATGATGATGTTTTTTACCTCATTTTGTTGTTATTAAAAGCAGAGCAAAGCCAAAACAGTTGTTTAATACTCGATGATTTAGATTGGTTTAACCCGTTTGAGTTAAATGTGGAACAAATTGAGCAACCGATTGAATTAACTCCATTTAATGACAAAGTGAAAGCATTAGAATCTGTTAATTCTCATCCTGCAGTTGGAGACAGTAAGCCTATAGTGTTGTTCAATGGTCAGTTATATTTGGCGCGATTGGCTGGTTATGAGGCATTTTTAGCTGAGCGTTTTATTTCATTGGCTCATCGCAAGATTGATCTTAATTTAACTCAGTTGACTCAACTACTTGATATCTATTTTCCAGAGCAAGTTGAAGACACGATAGATTGGCAAAAAGTGGCGTGTGCTATTGCTGCCTCAAGTGCATTTTGTGTGATTACGGGCGGTCCAGGTACTGGGAAAACAACGACCGTCACAAAGCTGCTGGCAGTGTTACAGTCACTGTATGCCAAAGCGCCACTCAATATTAAGCTGGTGGCACCGACAGGAAAAGCAGCAGCAAGGCTGAGCGAATCAATTATTGGTGCGAAAGGGCGGTTAAATTTGGCACCAGAGTTAGCAGATTTAATACCTGAACACGCACAGACAATCCATCGTTTACTTGGGGTGATCCCCAACAGTAATAAATATAAGCACCATGATAAGAACCCCTTGCATTTAGACTTGTTGATAGTGGATGAAGCTTCCATGGTTGATTTATCACTCATGCGTAAGTTGGTTTCGGCGTTACCTGAAAGAGCTAGGTTGTATTTATTGGGTGATAAGGACCAGTTGGCTTCTGTTGACACCGGTTGCATTCTTAACGATTTATGTACTGATTTACAGCTTGGTCACAATCCGAAATATTCATCGGATAGAGCAGCTTTCCTTAATCAAGTATGTTTTGGTGGTGCACCAAAGTTGTCTGGCACCAGTGGTAAGTTCCTGTTACAAGATGTGATGGCATTTTTGCAGCATAGCCATCGTTTTAAAAGTGATAGTGGTATCGGCCAGTTGGCAGGTGCTGTTAATAACAACGATCATAAACATCTTGACTGGGTTATCCATCAAGACTTTTCAGAGTTAAGCTTGTACGGCCTTTCAAATGAATCCTATTTAGAGATGATCGAGCGTGCTGCCGCAGCCTATAGTGGTTATCTACAAGCTATCCATGCGGGGAAAAGTGCCGATCAGATACATAAGTTGTTTTCTAATTATCAGCTCTTAGCTGCCGTACGCGAGGGACCATATGGTGTTAATGAGCTGAATAAGCGCATTGAACACAAGCTTGCTCAGCAGAATTTAATAAAACCATATAGTCGTTACTATTCTGGCATGCCGATAATGATCACCCAAAATGATTATCAACTAAAGTTATTTAATGGCGATATAGGTATTATTTTGCCAGACAGTAGTGGACAGCTATTTGCGACTTTTATGGATGAACAAGGGACATTACGCTCAATTAACCCAGCCCGTTTACCCAGCCATGATTTGGTTTACGTGATGACAATTCATAAATCTCAGGGCTCTGAATTTAATTATACAGCGATGATATTGCCACCAATTCAAAGAGCAAGGCAGGGTATTAATAGGCAGCTCGTATACACAGGGATCACACGTGCTAAGAATCATTTTGAATTGATCTGCCAACCTCAGGTTCTTAGATTAGCGATGAATAAAACGGTCGGTAGGAGCTCTGGGTTACGATTTAGGTTGCTAAAAGATTAATTTTTTGTTTTTTATTTGTTTCGTTACGATATTAGTCTATGGTTATGACTAAAGCAGAAATAGATGATAAACCTGCTTTTTATTGCCCAGTGAATGTGCCGCCAAAGTCGTAGGCGGCCTTTTTTATTACGACTGACTTGAGTTAGCCTTTTACCAATAGAATCCTTATCCCTTATTGACTTTTGTTCATTTATAGCGCTAGATAAAGTTAAAGTATTTACTCTGAATGAGTGTCATGATGAAAAGTTTAGAGAGTCATTTGGTGCAATATGCCCTCTATCATAGGGATAACCGTAACATCCGTACACACTTAATAGGTGTTCCTTTAATAGTCTGGTCAGTGATTTTATTGACGTTTATACCGCTTTTTGAATTAAGTGGTATTCAAATTACGTTGTCTAGCTTATTGACTACTGCAGTTTCTTTTTATTATTTGTATTTGTCTCCGAGGTTAGGCGTGGTCATGATAGGTATGCTGGCTCTTGGAAACTTACTTGCCATGCAGCTTTACACTCAATTTATTCAATCAGGCGTACCGGTGACTATATTTTATTTCGGTGGGCTTGGTGTGTTTTTAATTGGCTGGGTTGTGCAGTTTATTGGTCATTATTATGAGGGAAAAAAGCCTGCTTTTGTCGATGACCTAATCGGCCTTTTGATTGGTCCTTTATTTGTATTAGTAGAGGTCTTATTTAAGTTGGGATTAATGAAGGGATTAGAGGAAAATATAATTTCACAAGCTGGGCCCTATCGAAATTAGGTGATAGGTGCCCCGCTAGAGTGGTTAAAGGCTCATACGTGTTTCGAGCTGAGTTCCTTTTAGAATGGTTACGTCTTGGCAGTTCAACCGCAGTTGGCCATTGTTGGTTTCAATGATATATCCAGCTTCAGGTGCTTTATCTGGGGATGTTTCGCTCAACTGTTTGCGCGCTCGGTGGACCATGATATTCATATGATTCATTTGAATACCAAGTTGTTTTGCCAGATCCTCTCTGTAAACCCAGCCTTGAGACTCAGGATCAAGTCCAGCTTGTTTGTCTTCAATCCTTGTTCTAGCAAGTAGCAATAACAAGTAGTGATGGCTGCGGCTGCCTAAATTGAATTCTTGACCTTCCACATGCAAAGAAAGCTCTGTTTTCTCTTCATCTAGGCTAACCGCGAAACTGAGTGCTAACGGCTTCACAGCGGGTTGTTGCTCTAAATGTTTCGTCATTGTAGAGATCCCTGCGCAAAAAAACAGCCATTGCTCACCAAATAGATTAGTGATCCCTCCGTCGATGAGTGCTTGGCGATCTGACGTGTTTAGGTCTTCTAGAAACCAGTAATTAAGTAAAGCGTCGTAATAGACAATATGACTTGGCTCTTCTTCATTAGGAAGGAGCATTTGATTTTCGATTTCAATTACATTGTTACGGTTATTTTGCGAAACAAAGTATTGGCAATTCGCATTTAGACTGCCAACGACAAATGAGTTTTGACTAGGAGCAGCGAAATCGATTTTATCATTCTCAGATAACTGGTAGGGTAAATTTTTATCAATTTTTCGGTCATTTATCCAGATACCATTGGTACTTACGTCACGAATGAGCCAATTATCATTCGTGTATTCGATGATAGCATGGTGTCTCGATATACCAGGCTTATCTAGAAATGTATCAACATTGAATTTGTACCGCCCAAAGGTATGATAACTCTTTAGATAAATTTTTTCGAGCTTAAGCTCATCGATTAAGTAAGCCATAAATTTTCCTAGATTTCCGTATAATTGCTAAAGGCTAGCAGCACGTATTATTTGCAGAAATTCTACCTGATATGAGGCGTGCCTCGCTAGAAAAAAGTACCGCTCGCATTAATTAATTCAAGATGAACAAGAACGTATACATTACCTAAAGCGGTTAAGCGAGTAATTACGCCTGATTACTCTATCAGTAGCATCATAAAAGTGGGCTCACTTACGTGAGCACCATTAAAGGGAAATCTGCAAGTGTGGCTGTAATTTGTAGCCTGTTATTGTGTTAGTTCTTTAACTGATAAAACCATTGTAGGGAGAATAACTTATTTTATCTATTACAGCGGATTACAGCACTTTGCTACGATGTCATCGTACCTTTAATCAGCCTTGCGTTCCCTTGAACAATGAACCATGCTTTTTTATATAAAGTCGGATTATAAGTCCACAAGAGGTGGTATATGAGTGAGTTTAAATTATTAAATACGACTAAGCTGGAAGGGATCTATCAGTTTTGTGAGCATTATGAAGGTAACCCGTTATCGGTATTCAGTCCAGCAGAGCAAGTTGTTACAGATTTTACTCGGCGACAACCGCAAATGATATTAAAAGACGTGGATATTGATCATGCATTGTTCATGATGGTAAATGGCCATGTTAGGTGTAAATTGGTCATAGATCATGACGACACGTTTGTGGGAGTTGTTAATTCTAAGGACTTAACTGGCAGAAAAGTTTTGATGACAGCGCAGAAGCGTAATGTAGCGCGCTCAGATCTCACAGTAGAAGACGTAATGACCAAGAAAAGTGAATTGCATGCAATGTATTATGATTGTGTCAAAGATGCTCGGATCGGTGATATTTTAGAAACCTTAAAAGAACTTGGGCACCAACATGTCCTTCTAATGGACAGAAATCAGGTTTTGCGAGGCATGATTTCTGCTTCTGATATAGCGCGTGCTCTGCATATACCAGTCAATATTTTGCAAAAAGCGCATTCATTTAAAGAGATCTTTGAAATTATTTACGAACATGGAGAAGTAACGGCCTGATATTAGCCGTTACATACCAGAAACTTTAGAGGCTATCTAAGTATTTGATAACACCGATAATGGCAGCAACCTGGCCGTCGGTACACTCTTGTTCGGTGGTGTTCTGACTATCGGGATAAACCTCAGTTGTTGTTACAAAGGGTGCTTGTGTGAAGCCCATACATAGTCCAAGAGCGGTTGCGTCGTAATTGATCACTCCAAATTGTTCAATATCAACGCCAATCAATTGTGAACTTTCGTCAGCATCGGCGATATGTGTCACTCGTTGTACGGTCTCAATAATGCACTTTTGAAATGCAGGTTCTGGTTTCTGCGAATGACCGACCAAGTAAAATCCGTCGGGAATATTCCAGTTGTTATTTATTTTACCGTCTCGTGCGGCCAGCGCAGGGCGAAATTCGCTATTGTCTGTGTCTGTTGTTTCATGAAGATCAATATGTGCGATGATATTTGCGGAGCTTCGATTTATATATTGCATCGCATGATAAGACTCTAGCGCTGGGCTATCACTGTAAAAAGAGCGATTAGGATCGATTGCATTTGGGTTCCATCTATTGATCGTTTCAAAACCCCATGGGCTAATGCATGGCAAAATGATAAAGTTAAACTTATCTGTAAAGCTAGACATTTGGTATTTAGCAAATGCTATAGCGCCCATAACGCCACTGGTCTCGTAACCATGTACACCACCCGTAATCAGTATAGTAGGTAGTTCGGTATTGATATGTTTACTTTTTAGCGCGAAAAGTGGATAGCTATCATCTTGATAACTCAATAGGCCGTACTCTTCTATATCGCATAAGGCACTCAAAGCCTGAATCTCACTGATAACAAGCGTTTTGTAACAGCGTTTTTTTGATTGAGACTTCAACCAAAGCTTTTTCTCTGTGTCTCCCCAAGGGGTCCCTGAAGTGCCTATTTGATATTGCTTCGACATTACTTAACTCTCATCAGATTTTTAGGGCATCCTAAGTTGATTATTTATCAATGGCAAACTTTTAAGCCAAGTAACCAAGTTGAGCGAGTGACCTTTTTTGTGCTTTAGTAATCTTAAATGCCAGCAATGTGATTGTTTTTTCATAGGTGTGAATTTGAATTACTCGGAGTCCCAATGCGTTTCTTGTAGTTAGTTTTTGGATCTCCTCTGATGGAATAAATTGCCTTTTTGCAAAGAGGTTTAAGTAGGAGAAACCTTGATTACAGATAGTCACCTTCTTCTGTCCCGAGATAGTAAGCATAAAATGCACTAGGGCGACGAAAAGTGCTGAAACCGCGATAATAAATTGTAATGTAGCAAGTTGAGATAATTGCATTTCTAAAAATAGTTTTGCGGCGCTAAGCAATACTAATGAGACAATTAGAACGAGTATGTAGAATGAAATATTAACCTGAAGCCTAAGCTCTTTCATTTTTAATTCCTATTTTATATCTGTGTTTTTTTTAAGTTTGGGAAAGATATTGGAACAAAATGGAGTAAATATGAATCTGAGCATGATTTGTTAAAAACACGATTTTTCTATGGTATTTCCCTCCATTTATCAACCAAAATGTTGAGAAATCCGCATTTGCGATAGGATTCTTCAATGAATTTCGAAGCTCTGAGTTGTTTTATTCCCAATTCGAGAGAATTGAAAATAGCTTGACTATCAGGATGCTTTTTGCTGATCACAAAGTGGCGGCTATCTTGCAGTGCAACTTTAATACCTTTAATCGCTTTGACAGTATAGCCTTTTCCAGTGTACCTGAAAGGGGTTTGATTGTTGAATGGTATGAGCATAATATCGACCCATTCGTTACTTACTAAGCGTGCCATAATTGTCCAGTCTGATTCATTAAATAATTGTTTGGGTTTTAATTGCATGAGTGTTGACCAGTCAACGGTCCATGCTTTGTTACTAATGACTGTGACTTGTGAAAAATCTTGCTGGATCTTCTGACTCAGAATATCGGCTCGTTTTTCTGATGTGTAAACACCCGCATAATACTCCCCTTTTCTTATGATGGGAGATGATATAAAGACACTATTATTCAAAGCTTTTGCTTGTGAAAGCCACAATGTATCAACGCTAATGATGGACATACCTGCTTGAAGTAGGATTTCTTCACGCTCTTCGTGGTCAATCATAAAAAATTGCAAAGTGACATCTGCTTTCCCTTCAATAAGTGCCCTTTGAATAACGATTAAGTCGACTACATCTCTTTGACATAAAGGATGATCGAATATATCTGGGGATACATCTTTGATGCTTCGATTATCGAGAATAGTTTGTGCATAGCTAAAAATATCCCTATTTACAGGGACAGCGATGATGTCACTTGCTAGGGAGTGGCTGCAAGAGCTGAAGATTAACAGTGCAAAATAAATGAGTATCTTGGACATTTTTTACCATTTTAATTGCCCAGTTTTAAGGCTAGCGCATGGATGACAACTTGTATATTTTTTAAGTGACAATAACTGCGTAGTTTTATATGTTCATTAAGATAGCATTTTAGGCATACCGTCAATTGAAGGAGTCAATAATGAAGTTTGAACAACTATTATCACATTTAGACAGTGGAGTTTGTGTTGAGCAATTACAAAAAGAGTCTCTGCTTGATATTGCACTGATGTCGCAATGTGTATGTGGTGAAATTAGACCTAGCGAGTTAAGTCATGTTTTACAATGGGCCAATTCTCTGCAATGGAATGCATCGATTTCATTGAATGACTATATTGATGAGTCTATTTCTAAGTGCTTGTTAGCATTAAAAAGCAACAGGTTACAAAGCTTTATAGATCAACGCATGCAACAAATAGAAGATGCACCCCTTAAAGATACAGCTCAATTTTTAATTAATAAAATAAATACAGCAAACCGAGAAAAGGCAGAAGCTAATATATAGCTATATATTAGCTTACTCGCAATTAAGTGTAGCGTTGTTGCAGATGAGACTTAAATAAGCGGGGATCTAACTCACCGCCGGTAGCTTGGATTAGGAGTTCGTTTGTGCTCATGAGGCTCGCATTTTGCCAGACATGTGTATTTAACCAATTATAAATTGCAGAGAAATCTCCGCTCTTGATATGTTCTGACACGTTAATATTTTTGGCCATTGCATGTTTAAATTGAGCGGCATACATTGCACCTAGCGTGTAGCTCGGGAAGTAGCCAAAACTGCCATCTGTCCAATGGATGTCTTGCATGCAGCCATCTTTGTAATTGTCTTTTGTAGAAATGCCCAGTAACTGCGACATCTTTAAATCCCATAGCTCAGGGATGTCTGCGATATCAATCTTTGAGTTCATTAGGTCTCTTTCTATTTGATAGCGTAAAATGATGTGTGCAGGGTAGGTCACTTCGTCTGCATCGACGCGGATCAAGCTGGGCTGAACTCGTTGGAGCTGTGCTTGTAGGTTTTTCGTCGTATTAAGGGATGCATGCTCAGGAAAGTAGTGCGCTGCGCGCTCACTTAGAAGCGCGATAAACTCATTGCTTCTGGCAATTTGCATTTCGTAAAACAGTGATTGAGATTCATGAATACCCATGGAACGCGCTTTGCCGACAGGCAGTTTATTCAGTTCCTTTGGAAGGTTTTGTTCGTAGCAAGCATGCCCTGTCTCATGGATCACGCCCATCATAGCATTAATAAAATCTTTTTCCTCATAGCGTGTAGTTATACGGGTATCTTGACTGGTCCCACCGCAGAATGGATGTACGCTTGTATCCAGTCGGCCGTGATTAAAATCAAACCCAACCAGTGTCATCAGCTCGTGGGCAAGCTGTTCTTGTTTTAGTATGGGATATGTTGCATGTGTGGTGGGGTTATTGTCTGTACTTGCAGTCCGGATCAGGTCAGGTAGCCATGAGATGACATCACTAAATAGGAGATCTACCTGAGCGCTTCGCATACCGGGCTCATAGATATCTAACATGGCATCATAAGGTGTAAGCTCTGATGCAGCTGCACGTACCTGTGCTTCCTCTTGACTAAGTGCGACAACAGGTTCGAAATTTTTGACAAATCCTAGCCAGTCATTTTCTCCCCTTTGAGTACGCCACTGATGCTCACATTTTGCGCCTGCAAGGCTCTTTGCTTTGACAAGCTCAGGTGGTAAAACAGTTTTCATCTGCCATACCCTAAACATTTCACGTACGCTAGCTTGCTGTGAAAGTGTTAATTCTTCATCTCTAGCGTTGTCAAAAAGTTCTGCCAATTGAGGAGCGCTATGCAAGGTATGAAGGTGCACTGCTAATTCTGCCATCGCTTCTGCTCGGCTATCAGAGCCTCCAGAAGGCATCATGGTTGCCTGATCCCAGCTGCATACAGCGCTGAGATGTTCAAAGTTATGAATTATTCGATAATGCTCGACTAGTTTTTGATAACTTTTGCTTACCATTACTTTATTTCCTCTGCGACTTCAGCAATTTTCTGTCTTAGCCAAACGTGGCTTGCATCTCTATGCAGTAATGGGCTCCAAATCATATCCAGCTCAAATGGTGGGATAGGGAAAGGTGGTTCTAGAATGGCTAATGAAGCATCATCTCTATATATATTCGCAGCTTTTGAGGGAAGTGTGGCAATCAGATTCTGTTCTTTTGCTAGGTGAATGGCGACATGGTAATTTCGTGTAAAAGTAGCAATATTACGGTGCTTTCCGAAGTTCGAAAGTGCCTCATCAACCCAACCTAATTTTTGTACATCTTCGGGGTTCATTCCTACTCCGACCCCAAATCCAGTTTTGCTTACCCATATGTGGCGAGCGTTTAAGTAGGCATCTAGCGTAAAATCTTCTTTGATTGGGTTATCGGATTTTACGAGGCAACTAAAGCTGTCTTTCCAAATTTGTTTGTAGTGAAAAGATTGTGGCAGATTTTCAAAGCGGTTTATTGCCATGTCAACTTTGCCATTCTCAACATCGTGAAAGGTAACATCACTGGGAGTGAGGATATCAAGCGTCGTATCAGGCGCTTCATTGTGCAATTTAGCCAGTAATTTAGGCGCAAGTGTACTTGCGGCATAATCGCTAGCCATAATTCTAAATACACGTTTACTCTGTTTTGCTTCAAATTCTCTATTAGGCGCTAACGTTTCTTCTAACGTCATCAGAATACCGCGTATGACTGGCTGTAGTTCAAGTGCTCGCTCAGTTGGTACCATGCCCTCGCTAGTGCGAACTAAAATGGGGTCGTTGAATAAATTACGGAGTCGTTTCAGACCGTTACTCATGGCTGGCTGTGTAATACTTAGCTGATTAGCTGCACGTGTTACATTACACTCTCTGAGAAGGGTGTCTAAGTATACAAGCAAGTTAAGGTCGATTTTACTAATATTCACAATGTTCCTTTCTTGTTATTGTGATGTCCAAACCGCTGCTGTTGAGGGTACGGATAAACATGTTTCGTGATGTGTTGTCTTATATCCTTTTGAACATTTTTCCAGTATGTTGGTGTTAAAAGTTCAGGATGGAAACGTTTGAAAGCAGCCTTGAGTTTAGGGTTTGTCAGTACAAATGTACACATCTGCTCGGGAAATACATCGTTAGGCGCACAAGAGAGGGTGCTCTGTCCAGAATACAAATCGTCAAGCGATGTTTCAGGTAATGCTTTAAAACACATTTCAGTAAGATATTGTACTTCATCATAATCATAAAAGATCACGCGATGATGGCGGCTAACACCAAAGTTTTTCAGCAGCATATCACCTGGGAAAATATTAACTTGTAGCATTTCTTTGATGGCATCTCCATAGTCTTTTATTACATGCTCAATTTGCTCATCAGTTGCATCTTGTATATAGAGATTGAGCGGAGTGATGCGTCTTTCAATGTATAGGTGTTTGATGGTAATGAATTCGTCATCTTCTATGATACTTTGCGCTATTTTTTCCTTAATCATTTGTAAAAGCTGAGCGTCAATACGGTCTTTTGCGATCACAACATTTGAGTATTCAAGTGTGTCTGCCATACGGCCAACCCGATCATGATTTTTGACTAATTGGTATCTGGCTAAGACAGTGTCTCTACCAAAAGGTTTGCTCGGAGCAAACTGATCTTTGATAACTTTAAATACATAAGGGAAGGAGGGCAATGTAAACACAAGCATCACCATACCTGGCGTACCAGGTGCGATTGAAAAGCGCTCCTTATGGGTGTTTTGATGTCGTAAAAATGCGCGATAAAACTCTGTTTTACCATGCTTATGAAATCCTACAGAGTTGTATAGTTCGGCGGGGGTTTTACTCGGCATAAGCTGGTTTAAAAACCTCACCAATGCGGACGGTGCATGGGTTTCAATCAAGAAATAGGCTCGGGCAAAACCAAAGATGACACTCATTTGTGATGCATGTGTGATTAAGGCGTCTATTTTTAGCTTCCCTGTACTGTGATGTAGTAGTGCAACAATAAAAGGCTGTACACCAGAACAAGAAACGACTCGCCCCACTATGTAGGCACTTTTATTGCGGTAAAAAGGCGATTTAAGTATGTCAAAACGCATTTTAAAGTGCTGGTGGTGCGTATCTGGTGCTTGTTTTAAGAAAGCTTTTTGCAGGAGTCTAATATCTAGCTTAAAGTCGTAGAACTCACCTAGCAACCCTGTATCTGATATGATCTTCTCAATAGTTTTCTGCAACCCCTCTACAACAGGAAAATAACTTCGATACTCGGCTTCCTCAGGCAGCTGTGAATCTGTCGACTGTGCACTGTCAACAAAGATAAAGTCGTTGTTAAAGTAATTATGGTGGAAAAGGTGACAAAACACAGAATTGTAGAATGTTTCGGCGAGCTCTGCTTGAGGATGGAATACAAGAAACTCAATATATGCTTGCTTAACTTGGTACCATAAGTTGTTATTTATCTGGTTGGAGGGGAAGTGAAGTTTGAGAATATTAACAGTTTCTTGTACTCGTTCGTCATAATGACTAATACGTAATTTGCTGATCCGCTCTATGATTGACCACTGCTGTGTTAAAAATGCGCTAGGTATTTTTGCTGTCATTTCCTGAAACATTGAATAATGTTTCTTAAATCCTGAAATAATTAAAAAAGCAATTTCTTGAGGGCCCATGTAGGTTCCTATTAGCGCATTAATAATCCTAAATTTTATTTTTCTAAGGTGTTTATATCTAAACTATTTGTATTTAATGCTTAATGTGTTTTTCAGTCGATAGTTATACTCTAGCTCGAACTATGGGGAATTAGCAAATATTGTCAGCCGATATCACGATAACTTCACAGAGATTTGCCTTGATATTGCTACGCAGGCTAATAGTTTACTACAGAGGTAATAATTTCCAGTGTTTATTGCAGCCGTTTGAGCTTTTTTTCAATCTTAGCGATTTCTTTATTGAGCACTTTAACTCTCTGTAAGTAATCTTTATTAATAGACTTGAGCTGTTTCTTTACGTCTTTGACGGTTGCTTTGCGTTTGTCATCATCCATCAAACGTGTTACTCGTCTCTGCTGCTCTCTTGCTGCTTCATCGCGTTTTCGTCCAAGGATTGCTGCGTGCTGTTTTTTTGCGCGTAAGGCATTTTTAAGATTGTGAATAATTTGCTTACGCTCTATTTCATTGAGCGTTTTAAAGTGTTGCTCTGAGGGGATTTTTGCTTGAGGATCTGAATGCGTTAGTGTGTACTGCTGTGCGCTATTGGAGCATGGATGTTGACTAAAAATAGTGCTCTTATCTGTTACGCACTTATAATATGACACAGTGGTTTTTGCGTCACTATTATTAAAAAACAATAACAAAATTAGAATTAAAGCAAATCTCATAGCAGACGTTTCCTTGTTGTCGCGCAATGTTTAACTATAGACGAAAATAAGATAGATAAGTGGATTAAAATAGATGAATGCGCGAAAAGCACCTAATTAAAGGTTAGGTGCTTTTACTGTAAACTTTTTGAGGGATTTAATGCTTTGCACAAGGAAAGGAATATCCATTTTTTGTTCAATTGGGAAGCCTTCTTTGGCCGATATTTGCTTGTGCCTACCATCATGATTAACCAATATAATACGGTCTTTTTTATACGTAATTAAGACCCCTTGTGAATAATTTACACCTTGGTTCAATTCGCTTTCACCCACAACATTTCCTATCATAGTCTGTTCGGCAAGGGAACCGCATTCAAAATGTTTGTCTAACAAAGTCACCATAATATCTGTACCTTGCATAAGTCCTTTGTGGTCAGAAAAATAAGGCAAGTTTGTGTGTAATGTAGTTTGTGAGACAATTTCATTCCCTAATGGGGGTTCTATAATAATAAATGAAGTATCTCCAGTTAATTTTGGCAGTTCAGAGATAAAGTGAAATCTAACCTTACTATTATCAGTTTGATGATTGAGGTAGTCAAAAGTACTCTCAGACGCAACGGATAACACGTTATTGATGTTCCAGACGGGCGGTAAATTTTGTTCCGTGATGGTATTTCGATAATAAGCTGGCAAGCCATATATTAAATTAAAAGCATGATCCTTTGTATCAGTTGGCACCAATAGTTGTGAGTGACTAATCACTGTTTCATCTTGAAGTGTAGGGGTATCTTTTAATACGGTATCGAGTACAAAAATATCTACTGCTGGTGCATTAAACTCACAAGACTGGACATTCTTTGGTGGATTAAAATGGGTTGTTGCATTTTCTAAGCGAACAGTTCTCGCTTGCTCATATTCATTTAAATCTAGTAACTCATGTCTAGCAAGTAAGGTTTTTGCCGTTGTAGGGTAGGATAACGGTAGAACATTATCTTGCTTTGTTACGTCAAAATAATTGTTTGCATCTGCCCATACATGCATTAAATGACTCGTCGCAAAGCACGTCACCAAGAAAGCGGTTGCTTGCTTCGGAAATTTATAAGACTTTAGTTTTTCTAAATGATGCCACGCGTGATTGCCAACAACTAACTCAAAACCAAAAATAGCTGAAAACCCAAGGAGTATTAGTGCACCCGTAAGTACTGACATGCCATTTAGCATACCAATCAAAAGAGTGATTATTTCAGGCAAAGTTTGAAAGCTTAAGTGGTAACCATGTTGGTAATATACAAATGCATCGAGACATAGTATGGATATGCCAAATGTTGCAATAAGTGCTGCCATTCCACGAATATGCCGCGGATAAGGGAATACTAAACTGAGTGGAAACACGGTTAATACAAACGCACAAAACGTAATAAAGCTTGTATGACTGACCCAGGTAACAAGCATATATACCCAGCCAAGCACACTACTAGGTGCTGCATCTGCCGCTAAATAAGCCAGTGCAATAATAAGCACCAGCCCTATGTTAGCAAAGGTAAACCAGTGTCCCCAACTTAGCAGTTGACTTACTTTAGAAGAAAAAGGACTGTGTGGTGTTAGATTCATTCCGTTACTTTACCGATTGAGTAAGCGCCTTCGCAAAATTTTCTGTGACGTCTTGTCTTTTACTCTCTGGCACATGCTCTTTTAAGATGTGCGTGATAGAATTTCCTAAACACATTAAACTTAAGTCGACAGGTGCTTTGTGCTCTTGAAGTACATTGATTAAACTATCAACAATTTGTTCTACTTGTTCATTGGAATATTTAGACTGAATTGGCATCGGTTGGTTCAAATTAATATAGTTACAATTCTTCATATTCTAACACCAGAGGCGTTAAAAACAAAGATGAGCATTGAGGTGAAAAAGCTTGTTGTACATTATGTAGACAAGCAAGACGAAGAAACGCAAATCCATTTACGTGAAGACGAAATGGTCATTAATGATCGGGTCAATGTTTTTATTGAGCAATTGCATCACGCATATAATGGAAAACCAGGAAAAGGGTTTTGTGCGTTCGATGGTGATAAAAACAGTACAGTTGCATCAGCAATGCAAAGCTACCGTAATAATGAGCTTGGCTTTTGGCACTTGACACAACAGGCAACTGAAGTGTTAAAAGAGGAGCTCAATAAATATGCGTTTCATGAAACTGGTTATTTAGTTTTTTGTCATTATCAATATGTCGGCTGCGATTATATGTTAATAGCCCAAATTAGCATTAAAGAGCACTATTCTATTACGTCAGAGCTAGATCTAGCGAGTTCACGACATTTGGATATCTCTAGGATGCAGTTAGCTGCACGTATTGATTTAACAGCATGGGATACTCAGGCTGAAGAAAATCGCTATATCTCCTTTATTAAAGGCCGTGCTGGGCGAAAAGTGGCTGACTTTTTCTTAGACTTTTTGGGCTGTGCCGAGGGCGTAGATCCTAAGCAGCAGTCTCAGACTATGCTACATGCAGTAGAGGATTACTTGGCTGAGCAGCAATTTGAAAAAGCTGAAAAAGATGTGATTAGAAAAGAGGTATTCGATTATTGTAACGACTGTATCAACAGTGGGGAAGACGCTGATATCGAAGGCTTATCTGACACATTATCAAAATCCTCAGATGTTCAATTTGAAGACTTTTATAAAGAGCAAGGCTATGAGCTCGAAGAGTCATTTCCGCTTGATAAAAAGACGGTGACAGCCATGGTGAAGTTTTCAGGTATGGGTGGCGGAGTAAGTGTGGGGTTCGAACGTAAGCACTTAGGCGAGCGAGTGATCTATGATCCTGTTAGCGACACTTTAACGATCAAAGGTGTACCACCCAATTTAAAAGATCAGCTAGAAAAATATTCTCAAGAAAATTAACAAAGCCTTGATGAAGTGACGTTACAAAGTTGGACTCATTTCTAAGTGGTAAAAAAGGCCTGATTTCAATGCTGCATTGAGTTCAGGCCTGCTTAGTTGTAACAGAACTAAGCGTTTAGTTAGGGTTTTCCTGTTACAAGGAAGTGTGCTAATTGCTGACCTAATTTATCCGACAGCTTGCCCATAGCATTACTTTTGGCTGTGTCTTCAAAGCTTGAAGCACCTTTCACCTTAGCATTGAAGTGAGCTTTTTCTTCGCCTTGTTCTTTAACCACAAGATAGCTTTCCGCAAGGCTGTAGTACGTCCCTGATTTTTTCATATTTTGCCAATCAACACGGAAGCTTAAATCGAAATCAGCGTTTTGGTTTGTGATTTTAATCCCTTGGCTGGTCAGTGCTTTTGCAAGCATATCTCTGACTTTTAGGTGTTTGTTACTGTCTGTATTAATACTGAAGCTAATGTCATTTAATAGTGCATCGGCCAATTCCAGTTTGGTACGTACAGGATTTGGCATACTGACATGCGCAGCTTGAAGCATTTGCAAGTAGTTGTTGTACTTATCTCGCTTCACCCCCAGTTCTTTTAACGCTACTGCGTTTTTCATTGCCAAACTCTTACTTTGCGTAGGAGATAACTGGAAGTGACCGATCTCGTTATCGATGGCGTTAATTGACAGCTCAGTTTGCATAACGGCTTCAGTACGATTAAATGCTGCCAATGCGTACAGTGTTTTATTGTCAGCGCTGATATATTCATCTTCTATCTTTACCCCTTGTAATTGGATATTGGGTACTTGTGATTGAATATATTCGTCAATATGAAATGTCATCGATTTATTGTCTGCTTGTTGACTGATCGTCGTATTAGCGGATATCGTGACATTTAGCTGTTTTGCTAATGCTAAGCGGGCGGACTCTTGGGCCGCGAGTTTAGCTTGCTGCAAATCGCCTGTATTGTGCGCGCTTCCAACTCCATACACCATATAACTAGAAGCGGGCGTTACAGAGATCCACTGAGGCGTAGCAATTTGTTGCACTTGGCTTGCGGAGTTGCTTTGACAACCTGCCAAAAAAGCAGCAGTGATAAATGTCGCTAATAGCGGTTTAGAAGCCAAAACGTGAACGTTCCTGTAGTTTCTGTATTTTCTTCTGTCCATTCCATACCTCACGGTTTGTAGTCATGTCTATTAAGCGCAAGTCAACTTGATAAAACGTGACACGATCACCACCTTGCTCATCAACGAAAGAGTTGATAGTGCCTGAAAGTGCATAATCAGCGCCGTATTCTTGCCCCATTTCATTTTGAGTTTCTAGACTTGAGTTCAGCTCTTGGTCCTTTCTCTCTTCACGTATTTCGCGACGTACATCTTTGTTTGCTACGAAATCTGCTTGACCGCTACGCAGTATTGAACGTTTTAAATCATTCAAAAAAGTATCTACAGCGATGTGCTGATGCGATTTGTTGCGTACCGATTGGATGATAATAGCAGGTTTAGAGCCCTCTCTTTGTAAGTGATCGTTTACCCATGGAAAACTTAACATGTCATTGATCATGGCTTCAGCAACGAGTTGAGAGTCCTTTGCATTCCACTTGTCAGATAATGCAACCTCTTGATTTGCATCAACTCGCTGAACTTTGGTTGATGAGCAACCAGAAAGAGCAAGCGTACAAGCTACAAATAGTGGAGTAAGTTTTAGTAAGGTCTTATTACATTTCATAACAATTTTTCCATTATAAAAAAGTTGAATCCGTGGTTTGAGTACGCGTTTGATTGAGAAAAGTACGCGTATGCCAAAGCGTAATATCATCGACTATGCGTATCGTTTCAGTTTGTTCGATTACTTGTCCCGATGATAAATGTGTCTTGAGTGTAATTACATGTTCCCCCTTGGTAATTGGGAGCTGAACATAGTTAATTTGTGCAGGTAAGGATTGCCATTGCCTTAAATCAGCAGAGGCCGTCACCGCGTTGACAACCGAAGTCGCGAGTTTTGCAAACCCTGAAAATGAAGTATCCAAACCGGTTGCTGAAATTGCTTTTTGCGCGGTCATCGCTTTAACTATTTCTCTTGCTAATGCGATCTGAATTTCTGAGTTGGCATTATTCAATGCATCTTGCAGTGTGAGTAAGCTTACAGAGTAGATTTTATCTAAATTGGCAACTTTCTGATTTCCAACCCACACTTCAGAGTGATTTATTTGCTGTTGTATCGGTTCCAGATAGGTAACAGAAATACGGCTACCGTATTCAAGTGCGCTGACAAGCCCCACATCTACAGCATCTTCCCATAATGGCCCTAAGGGAATACGTTTAGTGAGAGCGCCCATGGCAACATCGCCAATATCGCCCGTTGCATAGTTTTGGATCAGGTCAAAGATACTGGTATCCGCATAGAGCATTTGGAACCAACGCATTTGTGCTTGTTGCTCTTGACGTGTTCCCCAAAGTATAGGAGTCATAACCAGCGCTTTTGCTTCTTCATCGATATTTAAAAGCAGATTAAATTGCTTTTTTTGAGGACCGATCCCGATATTTTGCAAAATATTAAGCATGGGTTGAGTGGAAGTTGCGTTATCAATGTTTAACGCTTTTTTTAATTTTGCAACCTCATTAGTGTAGCCGCCTGCGGTTTGCATGACACGGAGTAAGTCAGTTTTTACTTGAGTGATGATGGTATCATCGATGTTGTATTGTTGGGCAAATCCATTTTCAAAAGCTTGTAACGCTCGTTGATATTGAAGCCGAGCTGAATCTAACTCCCCACTGCGTTCAAACAGAATGCCACTTACATAATGTGCGAAAGCATCATCTTTATACTCTATATCTTCAAGCAAATCATTGGGCGCAAACAAGGGTCTCGTTAAGTTATATATTTGTTGAGTTATACTATCTAAACCAGAAAGTTCTTGCTGGCTGCCATAGCCGCCAGTCTTATCTTTCATTCCACTTAAGTATGTATCTAGCTGGCGCATTTCTACAAGTGCGGAGTCAAGGAGTGCTTCACTTCCACTGTTGGATTGATTTGCCAATGCGTTGTAGTTGAGTGCTTTATAAAAATTGATAAGTGGGCGGTGGTATACTTTACCTGCATAAGTGGTATAAGTAGGGCCACTGACTAATGCAAGTGCGCTTTCAGAAATACTAATTGTATATTGCTCTTCTATAATTTGTTGCGCTTGATCTAAAAGCTGGTTGCTGAGTTGGTAGTTACCTTGTAGGTGATTTAGCATACCCAACTCTAAATAGTGCAGGAGTTTGCTTTTACCTGTTGCAGAATAATCAGATCTTATTGTTTGTTTGGCAGTTTCAAATTGCCCTTGTTGAGCAAGCAGAATTGCACTCTTATTTGCAGGTGTGCTTTGGCACCCGCTTAACAAGAATGCATAAACTATTGTTAAGAAAGCAAAGTGCGATTTGTTTACTATGTTATTTAGCACATTGACATCCATGACTTGTAAAAAACATGACAGTGACTATACCAATTTATTCAGTTATATTGTCAGCAAGTTTAAGATTTTTTTAGTTTTTTTAAAGAATAAAGTTGTAAAAAATCGTTCTTACAATTTATTACTGTAATTAGTCGAGCCTTTTGATAAATTTATACCATCGCTTTAGGCAATCAATCTCACGAAGGAAAATACCATGAAACTTAAATCGCTACTTACAACTGTGCTTGTTACAGGGATCCTAGCAGGTTGTAGCTCTACACAAGAACAGTCTGCTTCTCAATCAAAAGTAAATATTCCAGATTGGGTTTTAAATCCAACAATTGAGAACGGTATCGCTGCGGCTGATTGTGTTAAATTCTCTGGTAATATTTCAATCGACCAAAAAAGTTCAGTCGCTAATGCTCGACTTGCATTGGCACAGCAAATAGAAACGCGCATTGAGGGTTTGGACAAAACATTTGCAAACCGTACGGATGCTAACGATGATACTACAGTTGGGTCGACATTCAGTTCGGTATCAAAACAACTTACAAAGCAAACACTTAACGGCTCACGTGTAAATAGAGCAGATGTGGTTGAGATCGGCGGTAAAGACTATTATTGTTCTCTAGTCGTATTATCCCCACAATTAACACAGTCGCTATTCAAAGATGTTATCAAAGAGAGCAAAAAAGAACTCAACCCTCAAGATGAAAAGTTTTTATATCAAGAGTTCAAAGCATATAAAGCTGAAAAGGACTTAGAAAAAGAAATTGCTAGATTGACAAATTAATAAAGCGCGCTCTCAGGCGCGCTTTTTGCTTGTAAGGATTTTAAAGTGAAGAAAGTACTAGCACTAACAATCGCTTCTCAATTCGCACTAGGTACTGCTTATGCAAGTACTGCGACACTTTTTGATGAGTTGTCACAAGAGATGCAGGGTTATGATAGCAAAAAGCAATCTAGCCCTAATTCGAGCTTGGAACAAACTGAATTTGAAAAATTTAAAGCTCAGCATTTGGGTGAATACGAGCAGTTTGTTGAGCAGCATTTAGCAGAGTACGACGCGTTTAGAGATGAATTAATTAAAGAGTGGGGCGAAGCAAAGGTAGCGTCAAAAAGTGAGTATGTAACTTACTCTGAAGATAACCGCGCTCGTCTTGAAGTTGACTTCGAACGCAATGAAGTTGTTTTGAGTATTCGTCATGAAGGCGCAGGTGCACCATCAAAGTCTGAGATACAACGTGAGTTTGAACGCTTCAGGCAGTCTGAAAGTGCTTTAATGCAAAGTTTTTTTAATGGTGATAATGCATCTCTAGATAAAGCGACTATTCAAGACTATGAAATAGATAGAAATTTGAAAGTTAATGCTATCATCGATGCAAAAGCGAAAATAAAGCAACAAACTCTTGAGCAAAAGCAACTATTAGAAAAAAAAGCGGACGATCGGTTGGCGTTGCCAGATTCGAGTGAAGTTGAGGTAGAAGGCAAGCTTGTTAAAGACAAGGCTAAACTAGAGCAACTTGAAGTCAAACGTATACAAAATCTTGCGCAATCTGTGAGGCAAATTGCAGGGAAAAATGACGGAAAAGTCACGAAAGTGACGATTAAGCTGCCTCAGGGAAGTCTGGCCAAAAAGCGAGCTTCAAATTACACAGAGAATATTGCCAAGCACAGTGAACGATTCGAGATTGAGCCAAGCTTGGTATTGGCGGTAATGCACACAGAGAGCCACTTTAACCCACTTGCGAAATCGCATATTCCTGCCTACGGCTTAATGCAGGTTGTACCAACCAGCGCTGGCGTTGATGTTAATCGCTTTTTATTTAAGATTGATGCGCCTATGAGTGCACCATATTTGTATGTGGTGAATAATAATATTGAAGCTGGTACTGCGTATCTGCATTTATTAAATGACAGATATCTAAGTCAGATAAAGGATCCTTTAAGTAGAAAGTACTGCATGATTGCAGCTTACAATACAGGCGCGGGAAATGTCGCGAGAGTTTTCAATACGAACAATTCTCGGAATATTCGCGCTGCGGCCAAAGTGATTAACTCTTTGCCTCCAGAGCGCGTTTTAGAGGCACTGCAAACAGGATTACCTTATGATGAGACTAAGCACTATCTTAAAAAGGTATTAACGGCCGAAAAACTATATATTTAAGCTGAAGACAGTAGCAAGTTGACTTGCTACTGTCATATGCTGAGTGTATACCTGACCTGACCTGACCTGACCTGACCTGACCTGACCTGACCTGACCTGACCTGACTGACCGAGTTTGAATTAAAGAAACGCAAAGTGGCCCGCTTAAAAAGAGGTAAAAAAAACCAGTCAATAATGACTGGTTTTCATATTTACGAACATCTTTCAGACTTTTATTCAACCGCTTGCGGAGATGCCATTTGAGCACTTGCTCGGGCAGTCGGTGATTTGGAGCCCGCTCCTAGGCCACTAGGCTTAATGACAGCTCTGAGTTCGTTAGGCATCGCCTTAGGAGCTGCTACGTTTACTAACGTGTCTGTAGACCTGGCTTTAGTCATAGGTGATGCTGATGTACAGTTATAACGCGTACGACTACATGCAACAGGTTCAGATTCTGCGACAGGTGCAGGCTCTGCGACAGGTGCAGGCTCTGCGACAGGTGCAGCCTCTGCCACAGGTGCAGCCTCTGCGACAGGTGCAGCCTCTGCGACAGGTGCAGCCTCTGCGACAGGTGCAGCCTCTGCGACAGGTGCAGCCTCTGCGACAGGTGCAGCCTCTGCGACAGGTGCAGCCTCTGCCACAGGTGCAGCCTCTGCGACAGGTGCAGCCTCTGCGACAGGTGCAGGCTCTGCGACAGGTGCAGTCTCTGCCACAGGTGCAGGTTCTGCGACAGATGCAGGCTCTGCGACAGATGCAGGCTCTGCGATAGGTGCAGGTTCTACGACAGGTGCAGGTTCTACGACAGGTGCAGGTTCTACGACAGATGCAGCCTCTGCGACAGGTGCAGGTTCTGCGACAGGTGCAGGCTCTGCGACAGGTACAGGTTCTGCGACAGGTGCAGGTTCTGTAATAGGTGTTTGCTCGGTCAACGGGGCTGACTCAATCACGGGAACTTGACCTGCTAGAGGTGCTTGTTCAATCGTTTTAGTCTCACTAGAGCGCTGCTGTGCTTCAAATTCAGCCGCTGCTTGATCTGCAACTGGCACAAAAGCAGGGGCAGATTGACGATTTGCTGATTCACCGCGTTTACGTCTTTGTCCAGCCGCTCTTAGGTGACGAGGAGAACGTCTTGAACGAGTTTTTGCCTCACGCTTATCTGGATCTGCCTCTTCAGCATGCTCAGCGACAGTTGCGACAATCTCTGCTTGCTCATGCTGTTCATCACTGATAGTTGATTGAACAGGAGCTTCAGCTTTGTCCGACGTTTCCGTAGCGGCATGCTTCACTTCTTCAACGACTGGTGCTTCTTCAACAGGTTTAACTGATTTTTCGATGCGTACAGTCTCGACAGGTACTTGAGGGTCTTCTGTTGCAACGGCTTCTTGAGTCGCTTCAACTTGATTTTCGACACGTACTTTCTTACGCAAGTTACGACGTTGGCGACGTTGCTTAACAGGCTTTTCCTTTTGTTCCTGCTGAGTATCTTGTTTTTGATTCTCATTGCTAACATTCTGCTGCTTATCAGAATCTACACGCTTGCGGTTGTTCTGACGGCGTCGCTTGTTACGATTTTCAGAACGTTCTTGGTTATCTGAACGATCTTTGTCTTCGCCTTTTCCTTGGTTGTCGTTAGTATTTATCTCTTTTTGAGCATCACTACGTCCACGACCTTTACGTCTTTGATTGCGACGACGGTTATCTTGTTTACCACGACGCTTCGGTTGCTGCTTCTTCTCATCTTCTTTAGGTTGCTCCTCTTCAGCAGAGAATAAGCCTTTTAACCAATTACTTACTCGCGTTAGTAAACTAGGTGCTTGCTCAGCCTTTTTATCAGCCGCTGGCTTTGGTGCTTTCTCTACTTCTGGCTGAGATGCAGGAGCTGGCGCTGAAGGCATTACCACACCCTTTAATACAGGCTCTTCTTTAGGCGTTACCTGCGTCATTTGCACTTCTACAACATCAGCTTCAGGCTCTGCTACTTGCTCATAGCTAGCAAGTTCAGGCACATCATCTTTACGTAAGCGAATGACTTCGTAGTGAGGCGTTTCTAAGTGTTGATTTGGAATGATTACAACGTGACAGTTATGTCTTTTCTCAATACGCTGCACCGCACGACGCTTTTCATTAAGTAAGAACGAGCCAACTTTTACAGGGACTTGAGCATTTACCTGCGCAGTATTCTCTTTAATCGCTTCTTCTTCAATTAATCTTAAAATTGATAGTGCGATGGACTCGTTCGAGCGGATCGTGCCTTGGCCACTACAACGTGGACATGTATGCTGGCTCGCTTCGCCAAGAGATGGACGCAAGCGTTGGCGAGACATTTCTAATAAACCAAATCGTGAAATCTTACCGATTTGGACTCGTGCTCTGTCTGCTCTAACTGCTTCTTTTAAGCGATTTTCAACTTCACGCTGGTGCCGTGGAGGTGTCATATCGATGAAATCAATGACAATAAGTCCACCAAGATCTCGAAGTCTTAACTGTCTGGCAATTTCATCTGCGGCTTCTAAGTTTGTATTCAGAGCCGTTTCTTCGATATCACCGCCTTTTGTCGCCTTAGATGAGTTGATATCTATAGAAGTTAGCGCTTCAGTCGGGTCTATGACAATCGAGCCACCAGAAGGCAGGCGTACTTCGCGTTGGAACGCAGACTCAATTTGACTTTCAATTTGGTAGTGCGTGAAAAGAGGCACATCATTTTTGTACAGTTTCACACGATTTATGAAGTCAGGTCTAAAACGCTCGATATGCGCTCTCGCTTCATCGAATACCTTTTGCTTATCAATTAAGATTTCACCAATATCACGGCGAAGGTAATCGCGAATCGCTCTGAAAATAACGTTACTTTCTTGGTGGATTAAAAAAGGAGCTTTGCGACTGTCTGCGGCCTCTTGAATAGCTTGCCAATGTACAAGCAGTGCTTTTAAGTCGTATTCAAGTTCCTCAAATGACTTGCCTACGCCAGCGGTGCGCACGATAAGTCCCATACCCTTTGGTAATTTAAGGCGGCTTAACGCTTCTTTAAGCTCAATGCGCTCGTCACCTTCGATACGGCGTGAAATACCACCGGCTCTCGGGTTATTAGGCATTAGTACTAAATAACTACCAGCAACGCTAATGAAGGTTGTTAATGCTGCCCCTTTTTGTCCACGCTCTTCTTTGTCGACTTGAACAATAACTTCCTGACCTTCTTTGATCACATCTTTGATATTTGGGCGACCGTTAAACGTATAGCCGTCAGGGAAGTATGTTTTAGCGATTTCTTTGAGGGGAAGGAAGCCGTGACGCTCTGCGCCATAATCGACAAAAGCAGCTTCAAGTGAGGGTTCAATACGGGTTATTTTGCCTTTATAAATATTGGCTTTCTTTTGTTCGTGACCAGGGCTCTCTATATCTAAATCGTATAGACGTTGGCCATCAACCAGTGCAACGCGCATTTCTTCTTGCTGCGTCGCATTGATTAGCATGCGTTTCATATTTTCTTATACTCTATTTACTTTATTTATCTTCCCATACTTACATTACGTCGGGGCGATAAAATTCTACTTATACTATTCTTGTGCGCCATTGCAGGCAGTTTAAATGTTCCTGTTACTGATGCAGTCTCACGACTGGGGAGAAGGGAACTTAGTCTGTTTTAACACTTATGCCTGAATCATATTGTCGACGGGTTAAAAAATAGCTTTTACTTTTGCTACAGAACTCGCTCGGGTTAAACACACCCACAAATTTACACAAGACACGATAGTTTTGCTTTTATTTACTCGTACGTCGTGTCTGGCAATTGAAGGATGAACTGTTACACGCTTCACCTTATGCCAATTACACGTAATAATTGTCTTGGGTCGGAGATAAAAGCTTTGGAAATCTTAGCTCTGATCTGTATGATCCTCCACCCAAGATGTGCATCACGACAGTTTATTTGCGATAAAAAAGCAATGCTCGCAAAATTTGCGAGTCGATTATCCCACTAATAACTGTGTGATAGCAACTAAATTATTACTCAAATCAGTGATTAGGCAATGTCAGAAAAGAATGGTTTACAAGTTACCTTTGTAACTATCACCGAAGATCAGTTAGGTCAGCGTATTGATAACTTTTTGGTTACCCACTTAAAAGGTGTACCAAAGAGTGCAGTCTATAAAATTTTGAGAAAGGGCGAAGTGCGCGTTAACAAAAAGCGTGTTAAACCGGTATATAAACTGCAAATTGATGATGTAGTGAGGATCCCGCCGGTTAAAACTGCCGAAAAAACAGAATTTGTTCCTAAGAATTTAGATAGGGTTGCAGGCCTAGAAGACTGCATAATATATGAAGATAAATATCTGATTGTTATAAATAAGCCTTCAGGTATGGCGGTGCATGGCGGGAGTGGCCTGAGTTATGGTTTAATTGAGGCTATCCGTGCGTTAAGACCTCAAGAAAAGTCGCTAGAACTGGTTCACCGCTTAGACCGAGATACATCTGGTTGCCTTTTGATTTCGAAACGACGGGCGGTATTGAAAGGGTTGCATGAGCAGCTACGAGAGAAAACCATGGAGAAAAACTATTGGGCACTCGTAGCAGGTGAGTGGTCTTCAAAACACAAGAATGTGACAGAGCCGCTAAGGAAAAATACTTTAAAATCAGGTGAGCGTGTCGTGCGTGTTGACCATGAAGAAGGAAAAGCATCTCATACTCGTTTTCGCGTATTAGAAAGGTTTAATGGTGCGACGCTAGTTCAAGCGTCTCCTGTAACTGGTCGTACTCATCAAATTCGTGTACATACTCAGTGTAAAGGCCACCCTATCGCATGCGATGATAAATATGGTGATCAAGCATTTGACGCACAAATGCGTGGCAAAGGGCTGGGGCGCTTGTTTCTACATGCACGAGAGCTTCGTTTCTTTCACCCTAAAACAGAGACAACCGTTCACGTTGAAGCACCATTGGATGATGCATTGTCATCGTGTATAAAAACGTTAAGAGCAGAGAATGGATTATAAGTTAGTTATATATGATTGGGATGGCACGGTAATGGATACGGTGCCTAAAATAGTTAACACCATTAATTTAGTCGCAGATAAATATGGATTTGCGAGAGAGACTGAAGAGAAAACCAAAAGCATTATTGGATTGTCACTTGAACATGCATTAGCAACCTTGTTCCCTGCACAGTCAAAAAGAAGTGCTGAACTAGCTGATGCCTATAAAGCGATTTATAGAGATATAGATTGTACGCCTACTGAGCTCTTTGAAGGTGTTGAAAGTGTTATTAAGCAATTATCTGACAATAATATTAAATTGGCCATTGCGACGGGAAAAAGTCGTACAGGGCTTGATAGATTGCTTAGCGAATCGGGGTTAGCACATTATTTTGTCTCTACTCGAACTGCCGATGAAGCCCAATCGAAACCAAATCCGGATATGATACAGCAGATTTTGGCGGAATTAGATGTCGCACCACAAGAAGCTGTCATGATAGGGGACACAACAATTGATATGGATATGGCGGCGAGAGCTGGTGTGGCCGCCGTTGGTGTGACATTTGGTGTTGCAAACGCTGCTGAGCTGCGGGCTTATTCACCAATTCATATTGTCGATGAGTTTGAGCAGTTATTGACTTGCTTGCTCTAGTACATCAACGCCAAACTCCGCCAGCGATTTAGTCAACTCAATAAGTGGAAGGCCTATCAAAGTATTAGGATCTTCCCCTTCTAACTTTTCAAATAAACAAATTCCTAGACCTTCACTTTTAAAACTACCCGCACAATTATATGGCTGTTCGATATCTAAATAGTTAGAAATCTGAGTTTGAGTGAGTTTTCGAAAGTAAACGTTGAATGGCACAACTTTAGAAATACACTTTTGCTCTTCGATATTATATACAGTCAACCCCGTATAAAAGGTGACACATTGCCCGCTAAATAAAGTAAGTTGCTTTATGGCATTTTCTTTATTATGTGGCTTTCCTAAAATTTCATTATTAAATACAGCAACTTGGTCTGAGCCGATAGATAGACCTTGAGAGAAGTGATGGCGAGCGACTTTTGCTTTATCTTCACTTAAGCGCTTTACCAGATCTTGTGGTGACTCTTGCACTAAAGCTGATTCATTTATGTCGGGGGTGAATGTGGAAAAAGCGAGACCAATTTTTTTTAAAATTTGCTGCCTAAATGGTGAGCTAGAGGCTAATATAATAGGTGTTTTCATGAATCTATTTTTATCTGAACTGAGTAATTGAGACAAGGATAAGGGTTAGTCTACGAAAAACAATAGGAAAGTTTATTTTTACTTTGACTAAACCACTAACAATCTATATGATGCAGCCCCTATGCAAAAGGTGAAAATTCCCATCACTCTTGATCCAGGCAGGGCAGCGCAGCGTCGAGCTACTTATGACGGCATTGTGTCGCTTGAAGAACTTTCTCGACTGCAGCAAGTTGTGCAGGATCAGGTAGGTGAAATAGCGGTAACTATTCATTGCGATATTGATCAGCAAGGTTTGGTTGTGATTCGGGGCTCAGCTCGAACACGAGTGACTTTGGTGTGTCAACGTTGTAATGATGAATTAGGGTTGGATTTGGCTCAAGACTTTGCGTATTCGCCAGTCGGATTAGGTGCAGAGTCGGATGATCTTCCAGAAAGCTACGATGTGGTGGAGTTAGATGAAGAAGGTGAAATCAATCTTCAACAATTGATTGAAGATGAATTGATTTTAGCGATTCCTATAGTTCCTATGCATGATGAAGCTTCATGTTCGTTTTCAAATAAGCCAGTGAGCTTTGGCGAAATCGAAACAGAAGAAAGTAAACCAAATCCATTTGAAATTTTAAAACAACTTAAGAAAGATTCTTAGGAGAAGGCTAATGGCGGTACAAAAAAGCAAAGTGACTCGTTCACGTCGTGGCATGCGTCGTTCACACGATGCTATCAGCGGACCAGCTTTAACTGTAGACCAAGTTTCAGGTGAGACTCATCGTCGTCACCACGTAACTGCAGATGGTTACTACAAAGGCGTTAAAGTAATTTCTAAGTAAGAGATTGCTTTATGCTGACTAATCTAACCATCGCGTTAGATATGATGGGGGGCGATTACGGCCCCCGTTCATCTATTCCAGCTGCTATTCTTGCAGTTGATAAATACCCAAATTTAACTTTGTTGTTATGCGGTAATGAAGCTGTATTGCGACAGGCGCTTAGTAAAGAAAATCAATTAAATCATCCCAGACTTATAATAAAACATTGCGATCAAGTCGTCACAAACAACTGCGAACCTGCACACGCACTCAGAAATAAACGTAAGTCTTCAATGCGTATCGCACTTGACCTTGTGAAGTCAGGTCAGGCTCAGGCATGCGTGAGTTCTGGTAATACAGGCGCTTTGCTGTCTATGGCACATTACGTGTTGAAAATGTTGCCAGGTATTAAAAGACCTGCGTTGATCACTTCAATGCCGACAGAACAAAAACACCCAGTATATCTTCTTGATCTAGGTGCAAATGTACTTTGCGATCCTGAAACGTTATTTCAGTTTGCAATTATGGGGTCAATCGTTGCTGGCGAGTCATTAGACAAAGAGCACCCAAAAGTAAGCTTACTCAATATTGGTGCCGAAGATATTAAAGGTCATGAAGGTATCAAACAAGCCGCTAAGCTAATGTCTGAGTGTGAGCATTTAAACTACCAAGGTTATTGCGAAGGCAGCGATATATTCTCTGGTAAGTCAGATGTTATTGTTTGTGAAGGTTTTGTAGGGAATATAGCATTAAAAACTTGCGAGGGAATTGCTAAGTTGATCATGCTAAAATTCACGAAAGCCCTGAAAAAACACTTTTTTTACAAGGTTCTTGCATTTTTACTACGCCCAGTGATAAAAAAACTCTATAAAAAGGTGAACCCCGACCAGTATAACGGTGCAAGTCTGGTAGGATTACGTGGTATTGTCGTAAAAAGTCACGGAAATGCATCGAATAAGGCATTTTTAGCAGCGATTGATGAAGCTGTTAGAGAGATTAACCGACGCATTCCCGAAAAAATACAAACAGCTTTTGAAAAAATGACTGACGTGGAAGAAACGTCCATTAGTTAGCACGTACGCTACACTTTTAGCGAAGTTCGCGGTCGTTCTGATAAAGTTGTTTTTGAATAATCAAATTTAGTCACACTTCGACAATTGGCGTTCTAGGTCTAGTCAGTCATGCTAATTGTAGGTGTTCTAATTTTAAGACGAGTAAAAGAGCATCTTATGTCACAAAAAATTGCTTTACTTTTCCCAGGCCAAGGCTCTCAGAGTGTTGGTATGTTATCAGAGTTATTGGAGTCTTCTGAAGTTGTAAAAAATACCTTCGCTGAGGCTTCTGAAGCGCTGGGGTACGACCTTCAAGATTTAGTATTGAATGGTCCGGAAGAAGAGTTAAATAAAACAGATAAAACGCAACCTGCACTGTTGACTGCTAGTGTTGCAATTTTCCGTCATTGGCAATCGAAAAGTGCTGATGCAGAGTTAGTGCTAGCTGGTCATAGCTTAGGTGAGTACTCAGCGTTGGTATGTGCAGGCGTGTTAGAATTGGCTGCGGCAGTCAAGCTAGTAGAAAAGCGTGGCTTATATATGCAAGAAGCTGTACCAGCAGGCACAGGTTCAATGGCGGCAATTATTGGTTTAGACGATGATGTGATTGCTAAAGTATGTGAAGGCGCTGCGCAAGGTGAAGTTGTTTCTCCTGTTAACTTTAACTCACCTGGTCAAGTAGTTATTGCAGGTCATAAAGACGCTGTTGCACGTGCAAGTGAAGCATGTAAAGAAGCAGGAGCAAAACGTGCACTACCTTTATCTGTAAGTGTGCCGTCTCATTGTGAATTAATGAAGCCTGCTGCTGAGCGTCTAGCTGCTGATCTTGATGCGCTGACATTTTCGGAGCCTAAATATCAAGTAATTAATAACGTCGATGTTGAAGTAGCAAAAAACGCTGCTGAAATAAAAGATGCCTTAGTGAGACAGCTATTTAGCCCGGTTCGTTGGACCGAAACGGTTCAAAAATTAGCTGCGCAGGAAATTACTCAAGCTTATGAGTTTGGTCCAGGTAAAGTACTGACTGGCCTAGCAAAAAGAATCGATAAATCAGTTAAATGTGCTGCTGCTAACGATGTAGCATCAGTTGAAAGTGCAGAATAATAGAGAAGAAAAATGTCAAATATATTTGATCTTAAAGATAAAATTGTATTGGTAACCGGCGCAAGTCGCGGGATTGGTAAGTCTGTGGCACAAACTTTGGTTGCGCAAGGCGCGACGGTACTTGGTACTGCGACGAGTGACTCTGGCGCTGAAAGAATCAGCGAATACTTAGGTGAAAACGGTAAAGGCTACAAGTTAAATGTAACTGAAGTAGAGTCTATCGAAGCTGTATTAAAGCAGATCAAAGCAGATTTTGGCGATATTGATGTATTAGTTAATAACGCTGGTATTACGCGTGATAATTTACTTATGCGCATGAAGGATGATGAGTGGACTGATATAATTGACACTAACTTAAGTGCCATTTATCGTTTATCAAAAGCCGTACTTCGTCCTATGATGAAGAAAAAATCAGGTCGTATTATTAATATTGGCTCTGTTGTTGGTACAATGGGTAATGCTGGTCAAGCTAACTATGCTGCTGCAAAAGCGGGTGTAATTGGTTTTTCTAAGTCACTTGCTCGTGAAGTGGCATCTCGTGGTATTACGGTAAACGTCATCGCACCTGGTTTTATTAAAACAGACATGACTGACGAGCTAACCGAAGATCAAAAAGCAGCGACATTAGCAAATGTACCAGCAGGTCGTTTAGGCCAGCCTGAAGAGATTGCAGCAGCAGTTGCATATCTTGCTTCTGATGCCGCGGCATATATTTCTGGTGAGACATTGCATGTAAATGGTGCGATGTATATGGTGTAAAGATTACAAAATAATTTAAATTTTTGTGATCTTGCCGCAAACAAGCTTGAAATTGCCCTGAAAATAGGCGATAAAGAGTAAAAAAAATTAGTAACAGGTTTGACCAGACAAAAAAGTCTTAGTCAATCCTTGAATCAATACATGATGCGCCGTAAACTACGCCGCAATCTGAAATTAACGCAAAAGCGTTTTAATAAAGGAAAGAAGAATGAGCGACATCCAAGAACGCGTAAAAAAAATCATCGTTGAGCAACTAGGTGTTAAAGAGGAAGAAGTAAAATCAGAAGCTTCTTTCGTAGATGACTTAGGTGCTGACTCTCTTGACACTGTAGAGCTTGTAATGGCTCTAGAAGAAGAGTTCGACACAGAGATCCCTGATGAAGAAGCTGAGAAAATCACTACTGTTCAGGCAGCGATCGACTACGTTACTGCTCACGCTGAGTAATTAACGGATCTGAAGGGCAGCACTCGCTGCCCTCATTCATTCTACCCCCGCAAAATTTCAAATCCCTTTTTGGAGGAAACCGTGGCTAAACGTCGAGTCGTAGTAACTGGCTTAGGTATGTTGACGCCGCTAGGTAATGATGTTCAGTCAACCTGGCAAGGCCTATTAGAAGGTCGTAGTGGCATTTCAAACATTACGCATTTTGATACATCGAGTTTTGGAACTAAGTTTGCTGGCTTAGTTAACGACTTTGATGCGACAGAATACATGTCCAAAAAAGACACAAAAAAAATGGACTTGTTTATTCAATATGGTATCGCAGCAGGTGTCCAAGCATTAAAGGATTCAGGTTTAGAAATCACTGAGCAAAACGCAGCGCGTGTTGGTGTTGCTGTTGGTTCAGGGATTGGTGGATTGACTCTAATCGAAGAGAATCACCACAAATTGATCTCCAGCGGCCCTAGAAAGCTTTCGCCTTTCTATGTGCCTTCTACAATCATCAATATGATCTCAGGACATTTGTCTATCATGCATGGTCTGAGAGGCCCAAACATTTCTATTGTTACGGCGTGTACAACAGGTCTTCATAATATTGGTCATGCAGCGCGTATGATTGCCTATGGTGACGCGGATGCTATGGTTGCTGGCGGTGCTGAGAAAGCTTCTACACCTATTGGTATGGGTGGTTTCAGTGCGGCGCGTGCCTTATCGACTCGCAATGATGATCCTCAAGCTGCATCTCGTCCTTGGGATAAAGACCGTGATGGATTTGTACTAGCTGATGGTGCAGGTGTGATAGTACTGGAAGAGTATGAGCATGCCAAAGCTCGTGGTGCAAAAATTTATGCTGAGCTAGTTGGTTTTGGTATGAGTGGTGATGCTTATCACATGACTTCTCCTCCAGAAGATGGTTCTGGTGCTGCGCTTGCAATGGAAAATGCATTGAACGACGCAGGTGTGAATGCTGAGCAGATTGGTTATATTAATGCGCATGGTACATCGACTCCAGCCGGTGATATTGCCGAAACCTCTGCGGTTAAATCTATTTTTGGCAATGCAGCACAGGATGTAATGGTAAGCTCCTCTAAGTCAATGATGGGTCACTTATTAGGTGCGGCAGGCTCTGTTGAGTCAATAATCAGTATTTTGTCATTGGTAGATCAGAAAGTATCGCCAACGATTAATTTAGATAATCCTGATGAAGGCTGCGATTTAGATTATGTGCCACACACTGCTAGGGATGCGAAATTAGACTATGCATTGTGTAATTCATTCGGCTTTGGCGGTACCAACGGGTCACTGTTATTTAAAAAGATTTAAATCTTTTGATAGTTTGACTAAGCCTGGCAATGCCAGGCTTTTTTATTGGGGGAATATATGGAAATCAGTCATCGAGATCGCGGCTTAAATTACGGAGACGGTTTTTTTACTACCATTAAAGTCGAAAATGAGGAACTTCAACTGTGGCCTTATCACCTCCAAAGATTAAAGCAGTGTCAGCAGGTGTTACGCTTTCCTGAACTTGACGAGAAAGCGTTGTTTGATGCTTGCCAAGAGGCTACTCGAGGCTGTCGTTTAGGCGTGCTTAAACTGCTTATTACGCGCGGTGTAGGTGGGCGAGGTTATGGTTTACCAGAACAAGCAAGCCTGACGGTGATAGTCTCTAAGGCTGAGTTTCCTAGCCACTATACCGATTGGCAAGCGCAAGGTGTTTCATTGTCAGTGAGTACTGTGAAATTAGGGCACCAGCCTTTACTCGCTGGACTAAAAACGCTCAATCGTTTAGAGCAGGTCTTAATCAAAGAAGAGGCTCTGCGGCTATCAGGCGATGATGTGATTGTACTTGATTTGCAGGACAATGTTATTGAATGCTCAGCTAGCAATATCATTATCGTCAAAAACCACCAACTCATTACGCCTAATTTAGAGATGTGCGGTATTAAAGGGGTTTATCTTAGTCTGCTCTCAGATCATCACGAAATAGCTGTTAAAACGCTTTCAATGGAAGATTTGATGGGTGCAGATGCAGTATTTATGTGCAATAGCTTGATGGGGCTGGTGCCGATAAAATCAATAGACAAACAAATGTTTAACCTACAAACTGCCCTTGAACTTAAGATGAAATTAGAAATATCAATATGATCAGAGTGTTGTTGTGGATTGCTGCTGTTATTTTTATGAGCGCTTTTTTTGGTGTGTATCACTTTTTAGAACCTCTACGAAGTGAAACGCTTAAATTAACTGAAGAGTATACGGAGATCCCGCAGGGTGAAACGTTTACGAGTTTATGCGCCAAATGGCAATCTCAGCAAGCATTGGTTAGTTGCTTACCTTATAAATTTTATAGCAAATTATATCCGCAAAAATTTACGTTGAAAGCGGGCATTTATAAGCTGAAAAATATGACGGTAGTATCTGCTATCGAAAAAATAAACTTAGGCGAAAAAGCGGATTTTACCTTTACTATTATCGAAGGTGATACCTACAAGACCGTGGTTAAAAACCTCCAAAATAGTGCATTTTTGATATTCGATATTGAGGACACTGAGTCTGCAAGGTTCACTCAGTTTGGTAATAACCATCCTGAAGGGTGGCTTTATCCAGATACATATCATTATGAGGGCGCTACACGTGCTTCTGCACTAATAAATCGTGCCCATCAAAAAATGAAAACGGTGCTGTCTGAAGCTTGGGACAAACGTGATAAAAATTTGCCTTTAAAAACTCAATATGAAGCACTGATCCTGGCCTCCATCATTGAAAAAGAGTCCGGTGAAGCTGCCGAGCGAGATATTATTTCTTCAGTATTCCACAATCGATTGAACAAGGGAATGCGCTTGCAAACTGATCCGACGGTGATTTATGGGCTAGGGGAGCGTTTTGACGGGGATATTAAGCGTTCGCACCTGAGGGAATATACGCCGTACAATACATACCGAATTGACAGATTTCCACCAACTCCGATCGCGATGCCCTCACACGATGCGCTCATAGCGGCTGTACAACCTGCACAAACTGATTACTTTTATTTTGTTTCGAAAGGAAATGGTGAACACCACTTTTCAAAATCTCTAAAAGAACACAATAGAGCAGTTAGAAAGTATATTTTAAATCAGAAATAATTGATTGCAGTGAGCATATTGCGTCTGTAGTTTAACACGCTGAATTTTGCTTTGGATCTAAAGGCTGCCAGTGCAGCAGCCTTTTTAGTGGGTTAATTACTGTTTACTAAACTCGACTGTGAGTGTCTGGTTTGCGGTTAAATTGTTGAATGTGTACTCTGTCATCGCACCTAAGTTGACGCCATTGAGTGTTACGCTTTTAACCTTCGCACCTGCTGCGGCATTAAAATAGAATGTCTGCGCTTTATTGGGTGCAATCAGTGTATCGCCATAAATGTCGCCAACAGGTGTGACACTTCCTAGGTGACTAACCTTGGTTGCTTGCTCTCTGGTGAGTAATTTCCATGGGTCATAGTCTGGGCTAAGCGCACCGGGCATTGAGTCTGCATACCACTTGGCTTCGTAATACTTACCGTCGTGGTATACTTGATCGCCTCTTTGATAAATACTGCCTTGAACATAAGTTGGACTTGCGCCAATACTTTTTACCGTAACGACTTTGCCGTCAGTCAATGGGGTCGGGTTGCGCATCCACTCTATGATGTCTTTGAATGGCACAATACGAACGACTGGTTGGCCATTGACTTTGATGCTAAGCGCATATTGAATGAATTCTTCAATGGCTTGTTGGCGCTCCAGATAGGTAGTTGCACGGCCGCCTTGATCATATGCAGGTGCATAGATGTGCGCGTGTGCGCCATATAGCAACGGTGAGCGGTTTCCTTCAAGTCTCAAGTGCAAATTATGTTTAAGCATTTCGAGCACGGCGTTTTTGCTCATGTTTGTGCTAACCCACATATTGGTATCAAAGCCAACCATTTTTCCACCCTGTGGCTTTTCAAAAACATTTGATGGAAGCTGCCACAGTCCTGGGAAATTGCCTACATCAGGCTTTCCGACGCGTTTGGTTGGGGTGCCATTATTTAAAGTATAAGGCCACGCATTATTAGTGCCGTTAAATTGACTGTCCCAGCCCTCTTCAATACTGGTATCGTATACGAAGTTGCCTTTTACCAGTGCAGAGAATAAAGCGTTATTATGGTTTAAGTAAGGCGTTCTAAAGCCAATGATTTCACTGGCAGGTACACCAGGCCCTGCAGCATTATTTGCACCATTGGTCACTTCAGTTGGGTCGTAGGGTTTGCTCAACCATGCCTGAGTGATGTTAAGCTCTTCTGTCCACTTTTGTTCACTAAAGTTACCTGTGTCAGGGCCACCATCTCCATGGCTAAAGGTATGATTACCGACTTCATGACCGTCTGCATAAGCATCACGCCAAGCGTGTTTAATGCCGACTTCGTCGCCGGCCTCTTTCACGATATACGATGGCGTATGGAAGAAAGTAAACCTGACTGGCGCACCATCAAATGTCGCTGGATTGTTTGCGCCCATATCGTTGTGAAGATGACGGGTATAATTATTGATCCAATCCATACCTTCTTTTGAACCATTGTCATCAAACCCAATAGAGACGAATAGAGGGACTTGTACTGGCCGCAAATTTGCTGGCGGCATTTGACTCCAAGGTTGATTGTCTGAATAGTCGTATTGAGTTGCTTGCGTTGTTCCTGTTTCGGAAGTGTTAGTTTGAGCGGCTGCTGACAAGCTGATAAATACACCTAATGACAGCGCTGACATTTTAAACTTCATGTTAGTTCCTTACTTAAAGTTTTTATATTGGGATACATTCATTGTACATAAAATGAAGCCAATATAAGGGAGCTAATATACTTAGTTGCAAATGCTTTGCGCTATCTCAAAAGGCGTGTTTTATTTTTTTTAAGTTTTAAAAACATTGATTTACAGCAGTGTGTTGTTTTCTTTTTTGTGCTGGATAAGGCTTTCATTACTATGTGATTATTTATTATTTTTGAATATTTAAAAGTACTGATTTACAGCTCAGAGTGAGGGGTGTTTACGATATTATAATTGATGTGTTTTTAAGTTACCTTGCTTTGCCAGTAAAGTTCAAAATGACTTGTTTTAACTTCACTTTATGTACAGTCGTTTTGATTCATTGCAAAGGCGCTTGGGTAAGTGACATGTCACTGCAACTTCTGTAGATTACACAGCAGTGAAAAATACTTTAATTAAATTAACATTCATATTTAAGAATATAGTGACAACGTCTTGGGGAATTTAAATGGGAAAGGTAAGTATGCTAGCGGCCGGTGTGCTCTTAGCAATCATGGGATGTGCAAATGAAACAGCATCATATAAGAAAAATGAGAGCACTATGGAGACCCAAGAGGTGGTGAGTCGAGCTGACGTCGCCGCCATTGTGGAACAATATACTAAAGCATTCATTCATCATCAGCCCGCAATGGCAACGTCATTAAAGCTCGACAGTGCAGAATATGGAGAGTATTCAAACCGCCTACCTGATTATTCTGTTGATGGTATGCAAGCAATGCAGATTGATATGACTCGTGCAGCTGAGCAGCTCAAACAATTGCAGCAAACCAAATTGAATGACAAGGATTTATTGCATGTTCAGGTCAATGAGGTGATTGCGCGTTATTACGCTGGCGATAGTGTTTTTCATGCAGGTTACATTGACACTTGGGGCGGACATTTACCTTATATTGTCAACCAGATCTCTGGTCCGTTGATGGATGTGCCTGGGATATTACAAAATCAGCATGAGGTTAACAGTGAATCTGAAGCAAAAGCATATTTATCGCGATTGTCTGCATTTGCAATTATGGTGGATCAAGTTAATGAAAAAGTACTGAGTGACGCAAAACAAGGCGTGATTTTACCAAAGCCATTATTCCCAAATACATTATCTTATTTAACAGGGTACACGAAGCCAAAAGCGGATGAACATGTATTAGTGACTTCTTTTGCCCAAAAGTTGTCAGACGCACAAAGCATTGATGCTTCTACCCGTAAAGAGTTAACCCAAGTTGCCGCAAAGGTGGTGGAGCAGCAAGTTTACTCGGCATTTGAACGTGTTACAAAAACGATGCAGACTTTAGAAAAGCAAGCTTCCAATAATGTCGGTATTTGGTCACAGCCAAATGGTGAAGGCTTTTATCAACATGCCATTACGTACTTAGCTGATTCGGATATGACTGCACAGCAGATCCATGATATTGGCCAAGCAGAGGTGACACGTATCACAAAAAGAATGGATGAGATCCTCAAAGCGAATGGCTATACACAGGGTTCTGTGAGTGACAGAATGAAACGGCTCAATGAAGAGCCGAGGTTTTTATTTGCAGACAGCGATGAAGGACGACAAGCTTTATTAGACTTTCTTGAAGGTGAAATAAAAACCATCAATGATAAGGCTCCACAATATTTTTCTACTTTACCACCTCAAAAAGTTGAAGTGAAACGCATCCCTGTTGAAGTAGAAGCCGGAGCACCTGGTGGTTATTATTATGGCCCTTCTCTAGATGGGAGCCGACCTGGTGTGTTTGCGATTAATTTGAAAGACATGAAAGCGGTACCAAGTTTTGGCTTGAAGACGCTTACATATCATGAGGCTGTACCGGGTCATCACTTTCAAATCGCCTTGAATATGTTACAAACAGATATTGGCTTAATGAGACAAAACGCGTCATTTAACGGGTATATAGAGGGCTGGGCACTTTACTCTGAGCTACTTGCTTATGAAATGGGCATGTACGAAGGAGATCCGTTCGGTGATTTGGGCAGATTACAAGCGGAAGCGTATCGCGCTGCGCGGCTTGTCGTAGATACTGGTTTGCATTACAAAAAGTGGTCGCGCCAAGAGGCTATTGAGTATTTTGCTGAGGCAACAGGTTCTGCAATGAGTGATGTGGTCCCTGCCATTGATCGTTATATTGCGTGGCCAGGTCAGGCTTTAGGTTATAAGCTCGGTATGTTGAAATTTGAAGCTTTGAGGAAAGAGGCGCAGCAAGCGCTCGGTGATAAGTTTGATATGACTTCTTTCCATGATGAAATTTTGCTTAAAGGTGCACGTCCTTTAGCTTTGGTTGAGCAAGACATTGCTCGGTGGGTGAAAAAACATCAAGCCATGTAGTTATTAAGCATAGAAAAAAGAGGCGCTAGCTTCTTTTTTTGTATGTATCGCTCGTTTATGGAATAAACGGTTACACTTTTAGAATAATGCGTTGAGGTCAGCGCGGCAAAAATACCGCGCAAAAAGGATCAGTCTTCGATACCTCTGAACTTTAAGAACTCAGTATACGTGCCCTTAAAGTCAGTTACCTTGTTGTCTTTGATTTCAAGGATACGTGTTGCCAAAGAGTCAACGAATACACGGTCATGAGAGACGAAGAACAAAGTCCCTTTATACTGCTCTAGTGAGGTGTTCAATGATTCAATTGATTCCATGTCCATGTGGTTAGTTGGTTCATCCATCAAAAGAATATTTGGTTTATGCATCATAAGCTTACCAAGCAACATTCGGCCTTGCTCACCACCTGATAAAACTTTGACAGATTTCTTGATGCTGTCTTGAGAGAACAACATTCGGCCTAAGAAACTGCGCAGTACTTGCTCATCATCGCCTTCTTGGCGCCATTGACCCATCCACTCCATCAGATCCATGTCTTTTTCGAAGTCTTCAGCATGATCTTGAGCATAATAACCAATATTGCTATTTTCTGACCACTTAAACGCACCATCGCGAGGCTGTAATTGACCTGCCAATGTATTTAGTAATGTTGTTTTACCGACGCCGTTTTCACCAATGATAGCAATTCTTTCGCCGACTTCAAAAATGCCGCTAAAGCCACTGAATAAATCTTCTTCAAAGCCTTGAGATAGGTTTTCAATCTCAAGTGCATTTCTAAATAGTTCTTTAGATTGTTCAAAACGTATAAATGGGTTCTGACGGCTTGATGCTTTTACTTGCTCAAGCTGGATCTTATCAATCTGCTTAGCACGAGATGTTGCTTGTTTTGCTTTTGAGGCATTTGCAGAGAAACGTGCAACGAAAGTTTGTAATTCAGCAATTTGTGCTTTCTTCTTCGCGTTATCTGCCAGTAAGCGTTCTCTTGCTTGTGAGGCTGCGGTCATGTATTCGTCGTAATTACCTGGGTAAAGACGCAGCTCGCCATAGTCTAGGTCAGCCATATGTGTACACACACTGTTTAAGAAGTGTCTGTCGTGCGAGATGATGATCATAGTGCAATTACGCTCGTTTAAGGTATGCTCAAGCCAGCGGATCGTGTCGATGTCCAAGTTGTTGGTTGGTTCGTCTAGCAACATGATATGCGGGTCAGCAAATAGGACTTGTGCAAGTAGTACTCGCAGTTTCCAACCGGGGGCGACTTCGCTCATCAAACCAAAGTGCTGTTCAGTCGGAATACCCACAGCCAATAGAAGTTCGCCTGCTTTGGACTCCGCCATATAGCCGTCCATTTCAGCGAATTTCACCTCAAGATCAGCAACAATCATGCCTTCTTCTTCACTCATTTCAGGAAGTGAGTAAATTCTGTCACGCTCTTGTTTTACTTCCCAAAGTTCCTTATAACCCATGATTACAGTGTCAATTACTGTGTATTCTTCATAAGCAAATTGATCCTGATTAAGCTTGGCTACGCGCTCTTGCGGATCGTAACTGACATTACCGCCAGTAGGCTCTAACTCGCCGCTAAGAATTTTCATGAAGGTTGATTTACCACAGCCATTTGCACCGATCAGGCCGTAGCGATTACCTTCGCCAAATTTGACGGAGATATTTTCAAAAAGCGGCTTAGAGCCAAATTGCTGTGTGATATTCGCTGTAGAAATCAAAATCTCATACCTTAAAAAGTTTAAATCGGCGCCACGTTACCCGCTGAAGGCTACAACTGCAAGTGCTGAACCATATAAATGTGTGATTTCGGCAATTCGGTACGGTGAAAACTATGGCATTGTTCAGATTCGTTCAATTTTAGTGTCAAACTCGCCAATATGCAGATTGTTGACTATAAGTTTAATTACGTAGACATAAAATGATCATCACAATATGCAATTAACCGTTTCGGCTCGTGTAATGAGTGGGTTTACGGCAGTTGTAGTTTTAGCTTGCATTATTTACATAGTAGCGCTGACAGGGAACATAACTATCGGTGGATCTGTTCAAAAGGTTTCCAAACAAAGCGTACCTACGCTGATCTCTGGCAATAATATGTTGCAATCTGTGTTGTTATCCAGATTGTCTCTTACACAACTTGACCAAGCAACGTCACTGGGTGCAATAAATGCAATTCGTACTGAGTACGATGCGCAAAGAACAATAAATGAAAGCGCGTTGAGTCGGTTGTCTGCACTGACCAAGTCTGAACTTGAGTTGAGTACGCCTTTTGATAATTCAAGGAAATTAAATTCGATCTTTTTTCAACGTTCAGATCAAGCTTTTGATAATGCAATCAGCGCACTTAAGTTAAAAGAGAAAACATCAGAGTTGGCAAGTGAGTTTGCAGATATGGGTGACGAAACGCTCAGTTTAGCTTACGACTTGGATGGCATATCTGATAACCAAAGCGTATCAGACACAGTAAATTCGCTCATTGAAAATGTTGAAACGCTTGTTGACGAAGTGAATGCTGGGTTGGGCTCGAGTATCACGTTTGAAATCATGAATGTGACCAGTGTCGCCAAAGAGTCGATTGCGGAAATGGAAGGTCAGTTAGGCAAACTGAAGCAATCGCCTGATGTGGCCAATAGTCAGTCATTGGCTGATATGGAGAGTAACTTTACCCTATTCAGAGAAGCAGTTGTGGGCTCAGATAATGCGCTTAAATCAAGGTTAGAGACATTAAATGAGAAAAAGCGCTTAAAAACCCTAATAGAAGAAGCCTCTATCACAGCGAATAAGTTACAAACACAGCTGAAAGAGCTCAATGCCCGTATTGTTGGGTCAACTGAAGAGGCTCAGCAAGCGGCTGAAAATGCGATTGCAGAAAGCCAACAAGTCACGACCGCACTGACAGTGGTCACGATTTTATTGTCTGTGACAATCGCGTACTTTGTAATTAACAGTGTGCGTAAGCCTCTACACTCGATTATTGACACTATTAAACAAGCTGCACAAGGCGATTTAACAGTGCAACTGACTGGCTTTAAAGAAGATGAGTTCGGTCAATTGGCTGCCAATATTCAAAAGTTGATTACCACACTTGCATTAACGCTCAAAGATGTCACCAGTAACACACAGCTGCTTGCGTCGACTGCTGAACAAACCAATATCATAGCAGAGCAAAGTTGTAGTAGTGCAACACAACAGAGCGAGCAGATGAGCGCTATGAGTAGCTCTATCTCTGAGATGAAAGAGACGGTTAGCTCTGTTACCGACAGTATACATCGCACTTTAGAGCAAGTGCAGCAAGCAAGTTCGGAAGCCGCATCGGGGGAAAACTTGCTAGTGACTAATGTGCAGAATATCAAAGGGCTTGAGTCATCCATTGAGACTTCAGCCAATGCCATTAATCAATTGAGTAATGAGCTTGAAAACATTAATACAGTGCTTGCCGTGATCCGAAGCATCGCTGAACAAACTAACTTGTTAGCGCTAAACGCGGCCATAGAAGCTGCGAGAGCGGGAGAGCAGGGGCGTGGATTTGCTGTTGTGGCAGATGAAGTAAGAACATTGGCGAGTCGCTCTCAAGATGCGACAGAAGAGATTGAGAAAGCGATTGCGGGATTGCAAGATGGTGCGAAAGGCGCAGTAGATACGATGTCTCACTCACAACGTGAAACCCATACGTGTGTGAGTGGTATTGAAGCGGTACAAGGTACGTTAGGTTCAATAATAACCAGTGTTGAGACTATCAAAGACATGAGTCAGCAGATAGCCGCGGCATCTGAGCAGCAGAGCTTAGCTGCGGTGAGTCAGTTTGAAAGTGTGCAGCATATGCATGACATCACTAATCTCAGTTCAAATCACGCACAAGAAAACAAACAGGCAAGTCAGCAACTGACAGAAATGGCCGAAACACTCAGGCTGATGATGAGCCAATTTAAAACTTAGGAGATGAAAATGAAACTACTTTTAGCAATAGGGGCTGTATCACTGGTTTTAAGTGCCATGCCGGTAGAGGTAAAGGCTGGGACATGTGAAATAAAGTACCTCAGAACTGCGTGTCCGGGTAAAGAGAAGATCAGCTATAAAAAATGTAAGGGCAAGCAGCGCTGCTCTAAATTTAAAGAAGCCGCAACAGCAGCAGAGTGTGGAGAAATGGCCGTCAAATCGTGCCGCAATAAACGCGTAACCATTACCGAGTCAAAAGTCATCACGGCGTTGTTTGATGGACAGCAAATCAAAGCGAGTAATGGCAGTGAGGATTTTTGTACTGTGTATGAAAAAGCATCAGAAGAATTCAACAAGTGCGGCGGGTAACGTAGCCCTCCGTATCATGTATACAATTGCTTTGAACCATTTAATTTAGGTATTTAGCTAAGCTATATGCCTAGAGTGGTTTTATGGGCTAGTGATTGTTTTTTGTTGATGTTGGCGGGAGGGGTTTCCTGTTTGACTTATTTTTTAATACCGCGCACGTGGCCAAACCTTATTTAATCAAAGTGTAGCTGATTAAGCGTTACTTCAGATTGTTTCAAAGTAAAAAATTAGCCATAATCAGCTCAGTTTGATTTTTTATTTAAGAGCAACCAATTAGTTGATTTAGCGGCTAGGGTAGGTGTTACAGCCAAACATGTTGTTAGAAGTTAGCTCATAAATAGTGTTAGATAAGGCCAGAAAATGTGTGAGCTATTGGGGATGTCGGCGAACGTGCCGACTGATATTTGTTTTAGTTTTTCCGGGCTGTTAGAGCGCGGGGGAAATACAGGCCCTCATAAAGATGGGTGGGGGATCACCTTCTATGAAGGTAAAGGATGCAGGACATTTAAAGATCCTGAGCCGAGTTGTCAGTCTGAAATTGCCAAGCTAGTTAAAGCGTATCCGATTAAAAGTGTGTCGGTGATAAGTCATATCAGGCAGGGAAATCGGGGCAGAACATGCTTGGAAAATACGCACCCTTTCACCCGAGAGTTGTGGGGTAGAGAGATTTCTTATGCGCATAATGGTCAGTTGTCGAACTATAAAGACTTAAAGCCCGAATATTATAAGCCGGTAGGTAATACAGACAGTGAACTGGCGTTTTGCTGGATATTAGATAAGATCAGAGAAAAGTATCCAAAAAAGCCATCTAATATGGCAACGGTATTTCGCTATGCGGCTAAATTAGCCGATCAGCTCAGAGAAAAAGGTGTGTTTAACATGCTATTGACCGATGGTGTGTTTGTGCTGGCGTATTGCAGTAATAATTTGCATTGGATAACGCGCAGAGCGCCTTTTGGTAAAGCGACCTTGATTGATGCTGATATGGTAGTAGATTTCCAAAAAGAAACGACACCCAATGACATTGTTTCTGTGATAGCGACCCGTCCGCTAACCAATGATGAGCATTGGACCAAAATGGAACCGGGCGAGTCGGTGCTATTTAAGCTCGGTGAAAAGATGTAAAAACAGGTGCTTATGCACCTGTTTTACTTTTATTGCTTCATTGTTTGAGCAGTCATCTGAATTTGAAATTGCTCTACACCATCTTTGCCTTTGAGCATTTGTACCAGCATATAATCATATTCTGGTGCAAACCAAGCTAGAGCATGGCGCTTGTTGTTATCGTAAAGTCGCTTAACTTTTACGGTTTTAACGTTGCCAATTGGCAAGGTGATGGTCTCTTCCCCAACGACTTTAAAGTTGTACATGCGCACGTTACCATTTTTGTCGATGATCGGATAACTGAACTGTGTCTTCCCTTGTTTGAGCTCATTTCGAAGTTGGTTTTGATAGGAAAGTACATCTTGTCGGGACTCATCCCACTCTACCTTTAATGGGTAGCTCTGCTCTTTAGAGAATAACTGTTTGTTATCTCTATCGAACTTTATTTTAAAGCTTTTATCTGGCCGTGTGCCTTCACGGTTTAAACTGTAATGGAGAGGTTTGGTCTGCCCATTTTCAAATTTAAATAAGCTTTGTTCAGTACGTTTTTCTGTGAAGATCATCCACTTCACGTCAGTCTCATAGCTCAGCGCGTAAGTATTATCGGCAACTTGAAGAAACTCTCTGGTTGCGGTGCCATGAATTTTCCCTTTTCTAAGTACATTGTACTCGGCTGTGTATTCGGTGAGCGTAGAAGCATGAAGGGAAGAAGAGAAAACAGCGCTTAAGCCAATTAGCAAAGCGCTGTGAATTTTGATTTTAGCTGTAATCGACGCCTTGTGCTGGAAGGGGTTGTTTATCAAAAACTGCATAGTCTGCTTCCATTGTTAGTCTGTGTTCACTGAACCACTTGACCACCAAAGGATAAATGACATGTTCTTGTTCATGTACCCGCTTCGCTAGTGTCTCTGCTGTGTCTTCTGGCAAAATAGCAACTTTTGCTTGGACAATCACAGGACCTCCGTCTAATTCTTCTGTTACGAAGTGAACACTAGCGCCATGGTACGCATCATTCGCGTCAATTGCTCTTTGATGGGTGTTCAGCCCTTGATACTTAGGCAACAAAGATGGGTGAATGTTCAACATTTTCCCTTTAAATTTTTGCACTAAGTCAGGAGTTAGAATACGCATAAATCCAGCCAATACAACTAAATCTGGATTACAAGAGTCAATTAATTTTGCTAGTTGCTCGTCATAAGCCTCACGACTGTCATAGTCTTTATGGCTTAAAACACTTGTTTTGATCCTAGCTTGCTCTGCTCGAGTAAGGCCGTAAGCGTCCGCTTTATTGCTGATGACAGTGACGATTTCGCCATTGATATCACCAGATTGGCAATGATCAATAATTGCTTGTAAATTAGAGCCACTGCCAGAGATCAAAACGACGATCCGAGAGGGTGCCATTACTGGGCACCGCCTACTATTTCAACTTGCTCTTCACCTTCAACAGCATCTTGGATTTCACCAATGTGCCAAGCATTTTCGCCTTGGGCTGTTAGGATCTCTAAGCTTTGTGTTAGCTTGTCAGCGGGTACTACCAAGATCATACCTACACCACAGTTGAAGGTACGATACATTTCGTGAGTACTGATGTTACCGTTTTCTTGTAGCCAGTTAAAAATAGCAGGCCATTCCCAGCTATCGCCTTTGACAACGGCTTTGGCTGACTCAGGAAGGACACGTGGGATGTTTTCCCAGAAACCACCACCAGTGATGTGTGATAGCGCGTGTACATCAACATCTTTCAATAATTCAAGGATTGGCTTAACGTAGATGCGAGTAGGCTCAAGTAAATGTTCGCCTAGGGGTTTACCCGCATATTCTGCATTAGTATCTGCGCCAGAAACCTCTAACACTTTACGAATTAAAGAGTAGCCGTTCGAATGAGGTCCGCTTGAAGCAAGTGCGATAAGCTGATCACCTGCTTTAACCTTAGTACCATCGATGATTTTTGACTTTTCAACAACACCAGTACAAAAACCAGCCATGTCATAATCATCACCTTCGTACATGCCAGGCATTTCTGCTGTCTCACCACCGATTAGTGCACAGCCAGAAAGCTCACAGCCTTTACCAATACCGCTCACTACATCAGCTGCTGTATCAACGTCTAGTTTGCCAGTTGCATAATAGTCTAAGAAGAAAAGCGGCTCTGCGCCTTGTACGATTAGGTCGTTTACACACATAGCGACAAGATCGATACCTACCGTGTCGTGTTTTTTCAGGTCAATGGCTAAACGAAGTTTAGTACCCACACCGTCAGTACCAGCAACCAAAACAGGCTCTTTGTAACCTGTCGGAAGTTCACATAGTGCACCAAAACCGCCAATGCCGCCCATTACTTCTGGACGACGTGTTTTTTTCACTACGCCTTTTATGCGCTCTACTAATGCGTTACCCGCATCAATATCAACGCCTGCGTCTTTGTAGCTCAGAGACTGTTTTTGTTCGCTCACAGGTTTTCCTCAAAATAACAGTATAGATTTGCTTAGAAACGCGCGTATTTTACAACAATTGCGCCCAAGCGGCTAGTTGAAATAAGTGCTCGGAGCAACCTTGTTTGAATCTAGGTTATGAGAGGTATGAAAATTAACGCTTAGATATTATGTATCAGTGTTTTAAGTGGTTGTTAACTTGCGATAGATCAAGGCTGAGTCTTCGTTTGAGCTTAGTATTTGAGGTGTGGCGTTGTAGGTAGGGGGCAAATAATGTTTAAGCCCTTTAATAAGCTGTGACTGGACAAAAATAGCGCGTGATTCCAAATTCAATGAAGAGGGTTGGCGATAAGTCTCCTTTTTTGCGTTAAAACGATGGGGGCCGATTATGTGTAAAGAGAGTTGTAGTTTAGTGAAAGAGCTACCAGAGTTCAGGTCTAAAATAGATGAGTTGAAGTTAACAGATGACGAGTTTGCCAAACTTTCGCAGGACTATTATGCGCTTGAGCAACAAATAATTGCCTGCGAAAAAAACAATGAACGAATGTGTGATACGAAATTAAAAGAGTTGAAGATCCGCTGTTTTACTATCAAAGACCGCCTATATATGCGTTTAAAACATGGAGTATGAATATGTATTTAATTTGGATTGTCATGTCGAGCAGAGTGAAAATAATAAACTATAATAAAGGCAAGTTTCGTTAACTGGCTGCGCTTTTGGAAACTTTGAGTCTTTGCTTAATTCTGATGGGGTTAATTTTCTTACTGCTGTCAGTTAAGCCTGCTGTAGAGATATGTGGCATTGCGAAATCGAAAGGCTGGTGGTTGCTCCTCTCTTTGATTTGCATTTTTACTTTTGGCTATGCAAGTTTTGCCGCATATGTTTATTTGAGTGTTGATAGCTCACAAGTGGTTATGGCTTTTTCTTTGATCCTCGCGTTGGGAGGGTTGTTTGTAATTGTTGTGGTTGACTTAGGTAAAACCAGCTTAGTTCGATTACAAGCATCACTCGATTTAGAAAAATACAACGCTCAACACGATCACCTCACTAAACTTCAAAATCGACCGCAATGTTTCTCATGTATTGAGCAAAGAAAAGAACAAAAAGAAGATTTCGCAGTCGTTATCTTTGATTTGTATAACTTAAAACAAATCAATGATGCGATGGGGCACTTTTTTGGAGATCAATTGCTAGTCGCTTTTTCTGGTGCCATATCCAATAGCTTATTACCCGGTAGTGAGCTTTTCCGTATTGGTGGAGATGAATTTGCTGTTGTGAGTGAAGCACGTAATGAGTCGGCATTGTTTGCACAAAACAATGCAATTTTGAGTGCACTGCATAATGGGTTAGTGGTCGAGCAAACCGCTGTAGATGTGATATACAGCTCTGGTGCGATTCTGAGTACACCTAGCGAGGATATTTCTGCACCTGAACTGTTAAAGCGCGCTGATATTGCTATGTATGCAGCTAAGAGAAGCAAACAAAGCTTGGTGCTTTTTGATAAGACCTTACATCAAGGAGTCGTGTCTGAGTTCCATATGCTTAATGATTTTAAAGGTGCCTTGGCTCGAGGCGATTTAATGGTTTTTTATCAACCGATTGTAGATGCACAGAGTTCCATGATACATGGCGTAGAAGCGTTGGTCAGGTGGCCCTCAGATGATGGTAGCTATATTATGCCTGAGCGTTTCATTCCCATTGCTGAAAAGAATAACATGATAAAGTATTTAAGTGCCTACGTGATAAATACTGTTTTTAGTGATTTGGACATGTTGTTAAAGCTCAATAGCGAACTGACGGTACACATAAATTTGTCTTGCCAAGATTTATTAGGCAAAAACCTTATCAATGTGTTAAACAGTCAGATAAGTAGCAAAAAAGTAGACCCAAGCCGTATAATCTTTGAGCTTACTGAAAGCATGGTAATGACGGATGTTGAGCAAACAAAAACTTTAATAGAACAATTAATAGAAATGGGCTTTTCTGTCAGCATTGACGATTTTGGAACGGGCTTTTCTTCTTTTTCTATCCTTAAAGAACTTCCTATCTCACAGATTAAAATAGATAAATCTTTTGTCACACAATGTCTTTCTGAAGACAAGGACCGTGCCATTATTGAAACTACATTGTTTCTTGCCAAGCGTCTCGGCTGTTCAGTTGTTGCTGAAGGTGTTGAAAATGACGAAACTACGCATTATTTAGCACAACAAGGCTGTAAATACATTCAAGGCTATATCATTAGTGAACCATTGGCACTTGGTGAAATAAAGCGTTGGATTTCAAGTAATGGCTTGGTACATAATGCGTTAAGGAAGTATTAAGGTTTATCAATTTACAATCACCAGCTTTTTCACTCCGAGTTGACGCTACAACACATGTATATTATTTGTGTTTAAAAATTTGCGTTTAAAATTTATTTTGTGAACTAAATCATAGTACTACTTCGTAATAGCATTGAGTTTTTGGTATTTGATACCACAACGGTGAATGTGATTTGCAAGTGGCGCGGTCCATTCTGTTTGGGAGAATGTATCATTCTGTAAAATCCCATACAATTTTTGACAACTTTTGCGATCATTAATCCGTAATATACGCCTTAGTTTAGTCAGGTTTATAAACGGTTTTTGTAATAGTTAAATCCGTCTTCGCATTTGAGCCATGTGAGACGTAAATATTTTTGAGGAATTAAAATTGAAAAAAGTCATCAGCTTTTTATTTTTACTTGTTTGCTCAACGATGGCTATGGCCAATGAGACACCATATCAACTAATCAATCAAGTTGGTGAGGGGCTCTTTACGGACATAAAAAAAGTCAATGCAGGAGGAAAAGCAACATCAAAGGAAATGCGTAGTATAGTTAAGGCGCGATTAATGCCGCATATTGATACGCGCTTCGTATCAAGAAAATTACTGGGAAAACACATTAAAGGGCTTAAGCGCCAAGAGGCAATAAAGTTCATTGATGCAGTAACTCACTATTTAGAAGTAACTTATGCAAGTGCGTTAATGCAGTATAAAGGGCAAGAAGTCGTGTTTGAAAAAGCACCAGCTCCCAAAGACAGTAAGTACGCAACAGTGAAAGCTGTGATCAAAGAAAACTCAGGTCCTGATATTGACTTACATTTCAAATTTCGCAAGGGAAAGGGTGGGAGTTGGAAGGTCTATGATCTAGTAGCTGAGGGCATATCTTTACTTAGCGCGAAACAAAAAGAGATTGTTTCGCGCATCTCTCAAGTCGGGCTACAACAGGTCACTGAAGAGCTCAATAAAAAGGCGTAATGCGCCTTGTTAACCTCGAGGGGATAAAAACTTACCTGTTTCTATCTCCTCGCGGGTCTTAAGTGCTAGTTGATTCAATACACCTATACTTCTACCGCGCGACGTTAATTCGTGTTCTATATCGATAATATCAATTTCTTTAAAGCCTGAGAGCTGAGCGATTCTTGCAAAGGTATACGCATGCTTGTATTTTTTCTGTTTGTAAAAAATGCTTACCAAAGCCTTATACACTTCTAAGTCTGGAGTTTGCCCTGCTTGATTTAGCTCCAAAACTCGGTACAGAAAATCGATTGTTTTGTCGTCGTCAAATTTCGCGTAGTAAGTTGCCAGAAACATTTGTATCTCTTGGCTTTGACGCACGTAAGGCTCATCTTCTTGGCGCAGCAGCTTATTCATCGCAAATTGGCTATTATTTCTAGACCAATGATAGTACAGCAAACCTGGGTGAGAGGTTTGTTTGGTATCTTGATAGATCCGATTCATTTCTTTGAGACTGGTGAGGTGGCCCTCAACGCGAGAAGTCGTTTTCTCTTTTAGCTTGATGTGTTCAATTTTTGCCGCCAGTGACACACACTCATTATATGCTTCAAATTGTTTTAGCAATTGGTATTTATGTTCGTCTGTTGGGTCTTTGTACTCAACATAACGACCGATGATCACAGATGCTCTTTCCTCTTTACAATGACTGTCTTTATTTAAATCATTGCAAAAACCTGGGGTTTCCTCACATACCTTTGCCAATGTCAACGGTTCTTCACATCCACTCAGTAATGTTAATAAAGAAGCGCTAACAATAGCTAGCATCCACTTATTAGCCATTGTTTATCCTACGTAATATTTAATCGCGCACAACATATCACTTTTGCTCCTTTCGAAACAGCCCAAACGCGCTGAACGCGATTAACTTTGCTGATAGTGCTGCCAATTTTACTACTAATTACCTAGTTTAGTCTGATATCACAAATAAGATATAAGTATATTTTCTTCAATATATGGAAAAAATAAGACATTTTTCTGTCTTTTCATCGTTCCCTTTACGAAAACAAAAGGAAATGTATGGCTAAGAGTGGAGAATAATTGCAGATTAAATTAGAATGGCGGTGCCCAATAGGGCTATCCGTTCAAAAAATTGTTTATTAGGCAGAAAAAATGACCTTATCTCACGAGCAAGAATATCAAAATAGCTGGCAAGAACGCCAAGACTACGCTGAAAATATGCAACCTATCATTGGTCGCTTATACCGTAACTTGGGTGTTGAAATTGCTGTTTATGGCCGTCCACTTGTTAACACAAGCACAATTGACGTAATTAAAGCACATAAAACAGTAGCACGTTTTGAAGAGACTAAATTGCGTCTTCGTGAAAGCTTCCCTTTCCTAGAAGCTATCAGCAAAATGGAGCTTGCACCTGGTCGTATCGATTTAGGTAAGTTAGCTTATGCATACATCTACAAAAATGCAGGTGAAGGCCGCTCTATTGAAGAGTATTTAAATGGCGAGCTTGCTGAGTTACTAAATAAAGGCACAGGCCCAGAACCGCGCGATGTTGTTTTGTATGGTTTTGGTCGTATTGGACGTTTATTAGCGCGCCTGCTTATCGAGCGCGGCGGCTCTCACGCTGATTTACGTTTACGTGCAATCGTTGTACGTGGTGGCCGTGATGGCGACCTTGAAAAGCGCGCAAGTTTATTGCGTCGTGATTCTATCCATGGTCCATTTGACGGTTCAATTACCGTTGATCATGAGAAAGGCGCTATCAAAGCAAACGGTAACTACATTCAGGTGATTTATGCGAACTCACCAGAAGAAGTAGATTACACTAAGTATGGCATCGAAAACGCACTAGTTGTTGATAACACGGGTGTATGGAAAGACGAAGATGGTTTAGGTAAACACCTAGCGTCTAAAGGTGCATCAAAAGTACTACTTACTGCACCTGCTAAGGGCGATATCAAGAACATCGTTTACGGTGTAAATAACATTGATATCCTAAACGAAGATAAAATTGTATCAGCAGCAAGCTGTACAACAAATGCAATCACGCCAGTGCTTAAGGCATTGAATGATAAGTTTGGTATTAAGAATGGTCACGTTGAAACAGTGCACTCATACACAAATGACCAAAACTTGATCGACAATTACCACAAAGCTGAGCGTCGTGGTCGCAGTGCAGCACTTAACATGGTTATTACGTCAACTGGTGCTGCAAAAGCGGTTGCTAAAGCGCTTCCAGAGCTTGCCGGTAAGTTAACTGGTAACGCAATCCGTGTTCCAACACCGAATGTTTCAATGGCAATTTTGAACTTAAATTTGAATGCAGAGACTACTGCGGAAGAGTTAAATGAGTTCTTACGTGAAACTTCACTGTATTCAGATCTTCGCGATCAGATCGACTACACTGCATCTACTGAAATCGTATCAACAGATTTAGTAGGTAGTCGTTATGCAGGTGTTGTTGATTCTCAAGCAACAATTGTAGATGGCGACCGCGTTGTACTATACGTTTGGTACGATAATGAGTTTGGTTACAGCTGCCAGGTAGTACGTGTAATGCGTGACATGGCTGAAGTTGCTTTCCCAAGCCTGCCATAAATTCGCTTTGACGATGAAAAAAGCCAGCATTTGCTGGCTTTTTTAGTTTTTGATCCGCGTTATATATGATAGGCTTTTCCATGTTTTTAGCTACATTTAGCTAACATGAATAACAATTCATTGTTTAGCGAATAAAGCGCAATGTGACGGCAAGAATCTTGCCATAAATTTTAGGGTATATATGAGAATTTCTAGTAATTTTGACAGTGGTAATATCAAGGTAATTTCGGCACAGCAGCCTCACGATATTCAGCTTGAAATCAACAAAGACAACAACTCAGACTTTTTTCAGTGGTTTCACTTCCGTCTTGAGTCAACTCCTTTTGTAGAGCATAAATTACATATTAATAATTTAACAGCATCAGCATACCCTGAAGGGTGGGATGACTATCAAGCAGTGGCATCATATGATAGACAAACTTGGTTCCGAGTACCTACTACTTACCAAGATGGTCAGCTCGTTATCGATTTTGAACCTGAGTATAGCCATACGTTTTTTGCATATTTTGCTCCGTACAGCTATGAGCGCCACTTGGATTTATTATATTGGGCACAAAGCCACGACGCATGTCAGATTGAAACGCTAGGTGAAACAATTGATGGCAGAGATATCAGTTTACTGGTAGTCGGTGAGCCAAGTGAAACCAAGAAAAAGATTTGGATCACGGCAAGACAGCACCCAGGGGAAACCATGGCAGAGTGGTTTGTCGAGGGGCTTTTACATAAATTATTAGACGATGAAGATCCACATGCCGCAGCACTGTTGTCAAAGTCGGTATTTTATATCGTGCCAAACATGAACCCAGATGGCAGTGTTCGTGGTCATTTAAGAACAAACGCAAACGGTGTTAACTTAAATCGTGAGTGGGAGACACCGAGCGTTGAAAACTCACCAGAGGTTTATTACGTACTGGAAAAAATGCGTGCGGTTGGTCTAGATATGTACCTAGATATTCACGGTGATGAAGCATTACCATATAACTTTGTAGCGGGTAGTGAAGGGATCCCAAGCTATGATGCTCGTTTAGAGAGCTTGGAGAACCAGTTTAAAGATGCACTGCTTGCGATTACGCCTGATTTCCAAGATGTATATGGCTATCCAAAAGATGAACCTGGCCAAGCAAACTTGACGGTTGCCTCTTGTGCCGTTGGTGAAGAGTTTAAGGCATTATCTTATACAATTGAGATGCCATTTAAAGACAATGCAGACCTACCGGACCCTCATTACGGCTGGTCTGATAGACGTTCTTACCAGTTTGGACAAGATACGTTATCGGCAATAGTGAAAGTAGTTGATAACTTAAGATAATCAAAAATTAAGGCAGCCTTTAAGGTTGCCTTTTTTAATATAACAACAATTAGAAGAGGATAAGTTGTGGACGTATTAGGAAGTTTTCTTGATAGCTTAGATGCCATGCTAGGGGGCTCGTGGTGGTTTCCTTATGTATTGCTAGGGGTGGGATTCTTTTTCACTGTTTATTTAAAGTTCCCACAGATTCGCTATTTTAAACATGCCTGCCGAGTGGTTTCTGGTAAGTATGACAAACAGTCTCATGAAGGTGACACGACACACTTTCAGGCATTGTCAACGGCATTATCTGGTACTGTTGGTACGGGTAATATCGGTGGTGTTGCTCTCGCTATTTCTATTGGTGGCCCCGCAGCGTTATTCTGGATGTGGATGACCGCATTTTTTGGTATGACGACTAAGTTTGTGGAAGTGACGCTATCACATAAATACCGTGTTAAAACAGAAGATGGCACCATGGCTGGTGGTCCAATGTATTACATGGATAGACGCTTAAATATGAAATGGTTGGCCGTTTTATTCGCAATTGCAACGGTTATTAGCTCTTTCGGCACAGGTAGTCTGCCACAAATAAATAATATTGCGCAGGGAATGGAAGCGACCTTTGGTTTTGAAAGAATGGCCACTGGTGCGGTGTTATCTATATTACTTGCTTTGGTTATTTTAGGTGGAATTAAGCGCATTGCAGCAATCACGTCTAAAGTAGTTCCTGTTATGGCTGCAGTTTATATCTTAGGTGCTTTTGCAGTTATTTTCTACAATATTGAAAATATTGGTCCATCATTCGCGTCTGTTTTTACTAATGCATTTTCTGGTTCAGCGGCAGCCGGTGGCTTCTTAGGGGCATCATTTGCATACGCATTTAACCGTGGTGTAAACCGTGGCTTATTCTCTAACGAGGCAGGTCAAGGTTCTGCGCCAATAGCGCACGCATCAGCAAAAGCAGATGAGCCTGTATCTGAAGGTATGGTCTCTATTTTGGAGCCTTTCATTGATACCATTATTATTTGTACCTTAACAGGTTTGGTTATATTGTCTTCTGGTGTTTGGACTGAAAAGTTTGAAACCGAGTTTGAACGTTCTTCGATGACCTTTATAAAAGGGAATTATGATGAGGCTAATGAAGCGGATCGAACTGAGCTGTATAAATATTTAAATGGATATGCAGATCATAAGGTTGAGGAGTACAATGGATCTATTCAGGTTGTGCAAGGTATAGCAGTAAACAAGGATTTTACAGTCATCCATTCTCGCTCTATCGGTGAAGACATTCGCTTTGGAATTACGGATAAGCATCAATACACAGGAACGGTTGAAATTGAAGGTGGTATTCCTGCTGACCCGAGTATATCTGTTCAAGGTAAATCACTGGTTCATTCAGCAGAATTGACGACAAAAGCATTTACACGAGGCTATTTTGGCGATAGTGGTAAGTATATCGTTTCCATTGGTTTATTGTTATTTGCTTTCTCAACAGCGATCGCTTGGTCGTATTATGGTGATAGGGCAATGACTTATTTGCTTGGACCTCGCTCAGTTATGCCATATCGTGTTTTTTATGTTGCAGGTTTCTTTTGGGCATCGTTTGCAGATACGACCTTAGTATGGAAGTTAGCAGCAGTGGGTATTGTTGTAATGACGTTACCAAACCTGTTTGGCATCATGGTTTTGAGAAAAGAGATGAAAGAAACAGTAGATGATTACTGGGAAAAATTTGAAAATGGCAAAGGTCAAGCGTCAGATGACGATAAAATCGAGAAATCTCGCGATTTCCAATAAGACAAAGTAACTCAAAACAAGTAGAATAGGGCGCCATATGGCGCCTTATTTTTTATTCGGAGTAGCGAAAGTATGGCAATAGCCCAATGCCCGAGTTGTAATAAACCCATTTCATCAAAGCACGTGGTTTGTCCACATTGTGACGTTGAGATTGGAAAAATAAGTGATGACGAACTTCGTCGAATTGCGGTTAAAAACCGTATAAAGAAACAACAGAGTATTATGAATTACTCGTTTCTGGCTTTGATTTTGTTCTTGGGTGGTTTTTTATACCTATATTGGCAGCACCCAGTTGAAGGCAGCATTGAAATGTATGCTGCAAAATCCGCGATTGGTATCGGTATGGTTTGGTACCTCATCAATCGTGTGATATTGGTTATTTTGAAAAAGAAAAAGTGACGATGAATGTAGATAATTTGGTAAGTAGCATTACCCCAGAAGTATTCGAACGCTTACAGTATGGCGCCTCTACAGGTCGCTGGCCTGATGGTACTGAGCTAAGCGATGCACAAAAAGAGCAAACTGTTCAACTCGTCATGCTATACCAGGCAAAAATTGCTAAATCGAACGAGCAATTTACGATTAATGAAGATGGCGAGATGGTTCAAAAGTCTAAACGCGAATTGCAAAAAGAATTTAAAGCAGAAAACGAAATAGCTAGGTTCACTGAAAATGATCTTTAAACACTTATTTACACCTAAATGGAAGCACCCTAAGGCGCAAGTGCGCTTAGCGGCGGTGGATAAATTAGACACAACCAAGGATGTCGAAGCATTAACAATTCTAGCCCTTGAGGACGACTCAATTCAAATAAGAAAAAAAGTCCTGAACAAGATTGATGATTTAGGTTTGTGGTGGAAAGTCTACAAGCAAGATCAAGAGCTAAAAGACATCGCCGAACAGCATATTAGCCAAGCTGTTTTATCAGGCTCGCAAATGCTAAGTAATGATATTCGTGAAGAATACATTGATAGGTATGCGCCACAAAAAACATTAGAAAAATTGGCATTTTCAGATATCGCACAAGTACAGCGAGTCAAATTACTGAAGCGTATTGCCAATTCACGTCTGATTGAAAAGGCGTTTAAAGAGGGTAATGAAGCGCTTCAAGTGGCTTTACTCGACTTAATTTATCAATACGATTTAACTAAGATCGTATTAAAAAGCGCTCATGGAGAGGCAAAATCACAATTAGATGATCACCTTGAACAAGCTCGTCTAGCAAAAGTGATGCCTAAGCAGATTGCTGAGCAAGTCAAACTCATTTTAGCTAAGTTCAACGCATTGAGAGAGAAGTCAGACTATGAAGTTGTTAGCTCTCAATTTAACGCACTAAGCCAACAGTGGCAAAGTCTAGAGCTTAAATGGTTGGATGAAGAAACACTAAATTTACAGTCTGATAAATATCAACTGCTTACTGGTAAACTTACAACTCATATTGAGAAGCTAAAAGCGCAGTATGATGCTGAGATTGCTGCACAACAAGCTGAAGAAGAAAAGCAGCGCATCATTGCAGATTACACTTCTAAAATGGATGTTTTTGAGCGTGAGCTCAATGACGCGGTGAGTAAATTAGATATTGAGTTTCAAACATCACTACAAAGCCAGTTTACGCAACTGCAGGGTATTTTAAGTGAGTCGGTATATAAAGAGTCAGCTGCGGTAAAAGGGTTATCACAGCGTTTGAATCATCTTAATCAACTGCTTCAAACACTGCCTGAAATGATCGCTGCGACAAAAGAGTTTCAAGTTGCGTTGGAAGCCTTGAAAGCCATTGAAGCAAGCGACGATCTAGCTCAATTAGACGAATTACTGGCTACGCAAAAGTCAGCATATCAATCATGCAACAACGTATTGAGGTCTTTACCTGCTGAGTTGAGACAGGCTGCGAAAGGTGAGCTTAGTCAAGCGTCTAAAGTATTTTTAGATGCAATGAAGCCACTGGTAGATAAACAGCAAAAGTTGTTAAAAGAAGCTCGTAAAAAAGCGCGTGATGTGCAAAGGCTTATTGAGCAAGGTCGTTTTAATATCGCGTTCGGTGTATTTAATGGTCTAAAGGAAAGCTATGATGAGCTTACAGAAGGTCACAAAGAGCAAGTGAGTAAGCAGTATGAGGCGTTGCAGTCTCAACTGGCCGAGTTCAAAGATTGGCAAAAATACGCATCCGCTCCAAAACGCACAGAGTTACTTGAGCAACTAGATGAGAAGTTAGCAGAAACTGACATTGATCCTAAAGTACGTGCTGCTGAAGTTAAAATGTTGCGCATTCGCTGGAATGAATTGGGGCGTATTGAGAGCGAAGAAGAGAAGCAGCAAGCTCAATTGTTTGATGAAAAGATTGAATTGCTTTTTGCACCATGCCGAGCTTATTTTGCAGAACAAGAAGAAGCGCGTAAACAAGTGATTGTTGAGCGTGAAAAGCTGATCAGTCAAATGAAAGAGCTTGAACATTTTTCTGTAGAAGAAGAGGGCAGCTGGCGTAAGTTGGAAAGCCAATTTAATCGTATAAACAAGCTATGGCGTGGCGCTGGTAGCTTAGACTCACAAACCTACCAAGCATTGAACGGACAATATCGTGAAGTATATGCACAGGTGAATGGACGACTCAAAGCGCATCATCAGAATAATGCAGAACAAAAGCAAGGTTTGGTTGATGAAGCCTTGGCTCAAGTTGAAAATGAAAATGTAGCTGAGGCATGCGATGTGCTTAAAACGCTACAAAAACAGTGGCAAGGTATCGGATTTGCGGGTAGCAAAAGTGAGCATGCCTTGTGGCAGTCGTTTAGAAAGCATAATGATGCTGTATTTGCTAAGCGTGAAGAAATGGTTGCTCAGCAAAAGCGTGAAAACGCCGCTTTGGAAGCGCAGCAGCGCCAAGAGTTGGCTAATTTTGATAATCTGGTTATTGAAGCTAAGACGCAGTCAGAACTTACTCAGTTGCAAGAACAGATCAGTCATTTTGACGTACTTGGTGGTCTGAACAAAATTAAGAAGTCTTTAATTGAGCAAGTTGAAGTTAAGTTAAATGAATTATTCTCGACATTAAATCGCGAAAAATTTTCTGAATTAGTGAATGCTGTGGAGAACAATCAAGAGATCCCTGCATGCTGGCAAGGTAAAAATGTATTGGGGATCAGCGCTGCACAGTTGCTTTTAAGATTGGAAATCCTGACAAATGTAGAATCTCCTGAACATGAGCAACAGGCGCGAATGGCAGAGCAAGTTGCGCTCTTAGATGAGAAGCTTCAAGGTGAATCTCACAAGCTTGATTTTTATCTGGTCAGCTATTTTGCGCAAGCGAAGATTGAAGGTATTGAGTTCAATTCAAGCCGAATTTTAAGTGTGCTAAACGCATAATATGAAAGGCCCTGTTGAGGGCCTTTTTCTTTTCTATCTCGTGTTGTCGATATCGAGTGTAAAATCACACTGTTTCTACATATATTACCCTAAGCTTTACTTTGTTTTATTTTTTTCAATTCAAAGTCTCTGGCTTTTTTGATCAATTGCGGTCGTTTAAATTTTGGGGTTTTTCTTTTGAGTAGCAACTTCAACCTTATCCTTTGAATTTATTAATTTAATTTCGTCTATTTATATTTCTAGAGCAAGTGTAAGTATATGCCTGATAAAACTCATGTTTGTAATTGTGCAGTTAATAGCATTAATTGATTTGAAATTAGGCATTCTGTCATCTACTTTTAGCGAGGAAAGTGACAAATATTTATCTCGGAAATAATAATCATTATCACATAAATGGTATTTATACCGCCCATTAACTTTATAAATTAGCGTAACCTAGTGAATTTAGTGTATTTTGCGGCGCAAACTAATACTAAAAAGTGCTTTTTAGTTAAATGATTACTAGCGCTTTAAATTTAGGGTAAAATAACCCTGATTTATATATGCGTATTACTGCCTGACGAGGTTCATATGAGTTTGTATACTGAGTACTTGGATGAAATCCAAACCCGTAAAACGGAACTAGGACTTAATCCAAAACCAATTGATAGCGCAGATTTGCTATCAGAAATTATTGCCCAAATTAAAGATACAGAGAATGAGCACCGCGAAGATTCTCTTAAATTCTTCATCTACAACACACTTCCAGGCACAACTAGCGCTGCTGGTGTAAAAGCACAATTCCTAAAAGAAATTATCCTAGGTGAAGAAACTGTCGCTGAGATTTCAGCTGAGTTTGCTTTTGAACTAATTTCACACATGAAAGGTGGTCCTTCAATCGCTGTACTTCTTGATCTTGCACTTGGCAACGAGGAAGCTGTAGCAAAGCAAGCTGCAGACGTACTTAAAACGCAGGTATTCCTATACGATGCGGATACTGCTCGCCTACAAGAGGCTTTCAAAGCAGGTAATGCTGTTGCAAAAGATATCTTAGAAAGCTACGCGAAAGCGGAGTTCTTCACTAAGCTGCCTGAAGTTGCAGAAAAAATTGAAGTAGTTACTTTCATCGCAGGTGAAGGTGATATTTCTACTGACTTACTTTCTCCTGGTCACCAAGCGCACTCACGTGCAGACCGTGAACTTCACGGTCAATGTATGATCACACCTGAAGCACAACAAGAAATCGTTGCGCTTAAAGAAAAGCACCCTAACGCGAAAGTGATGCTAATCGCAGAAAAAGGCACAATGGGTGTTGGTTCTTCACGTATGTCTGGTGTGAACAACGTAGCACTTTGGGCTGGTACTCAAGCAAGCCCTTACGTTCCATTTATCAACATCGCGCCAGTGGTTGCTGGTACTAATGGTATCGCACCTATCTTCCTGACTACTGTTGATGTAACCGGCGGTATTGGTCTTGATCTTAAAAACTGGGTTAAGAAAGTAGATGCTGATGGCAACACAGTGACTGACGAAAATGGCGACCCAGTATTAGAAGAAGCGTATTCAGTAGCAACTGGTACAGTGCTTACCATTGATACTAAAGCTAAAAAGCTTTTCAACGGTGAAGAAGAACTAGCAGATATCTCATCTGCGTTCACACCACAAAAAGTTGAATTCATGAAAGCGGGTGGTTCATACGCAGTTGTATTTGGTAAGAAGCTTCAAACTCTAGCGGCTGAAACGCTAGGTGTTGATGCGCCGACTGTTTATGCTCCTTCGAAAGAAATTTCGCACGAAGGTCAAGGTCTAACAGCGGTTGAAAAAATCTTTAACCGTAATGCGGTAGGTGTTGCTTCAGATGCGCCACTACACGCTGGTTCTAACGTTCGTGTTAAAGTGAATATCGTAGGTTCTCAGGATACAACGGGCCCTATGACGTCACAGGAGCTTGAAGCAATGGCTGCTTCAACGATTTCTCCACTTGTTGACGGTGCATACCAGTCTGGTTGTCATACAGCGTCTGTATGGGATAAAAAAGCGCAAGCGAACATTCCAAAGCTAATGGCATTCATGAACAAGTTCGGTCTTATCACAGCGCGTGATCCAAAAGGCATCTACCACTCAATGACTGACGTTATTCACAAAGTACTGAATGACATCACAGTGGACGACCGTGCTATTATCATCGGTGGTGACTCGCATACGCGTATGTCTAAGGGTGTAGCCTTCGGTGCTGACTCTGGTACTGTTGCACTTGCATTGGCAACGGGTGAGTCTGCAATGCCAATTCCTGATTCTGTTAAAGTAACCTTCAAAGGTAAAATGGCAGAGCACATGGACTTCCGTGACGTAGTACACGCAACTCAAGCGCAAATGCTGAAGCAATTTGGCGGCGAGAACGTGTTCCAAGGTCGTATCATCGAAGTACACATTGGTACACTAATGGCTGACCAAGCGTTTACCTTCACTGACTGGACTGCAGAAATGAAGGCGAAAGCGTCAATCTGTATTTCAAACGATGAAACGCTTATCAAGTCAATTGAACTGGCTAAGAGCCGTATCCAAATCATGATCAACAAGGGTATGGAAAACGAAGCGAAGACACTACAAGGTCTTATCGATCTTGCTGACGAGCGTATTGCAGGTATCAAGTCTGGTGAGCAACCAGCGCTTGCACCAGATGACAACGCGAAGTACTACGCTGAAGTTGTGGTTGATCTTGACGAAATCGTTGAGCCAATGATTGCTGACCCTGATGTAAACAATGAAGATGTATCTAAGCGTTATACGCACGATGTAATTCGCCCTGTTTCATTCTACAACGACAAGCCAGTAGACTTAGGTTTTGTTGGCTCTTGTATGGTTCACAAAGGCGACATGCAGATCATTGCACAGATGCTACGTAACCTTGAGAAGCAAAATGGTTCGATTGAGTTTAAAGCACCTCTAGTTGTTGCACCGCCAACATATAACATTGTTGACGAGCTTAAAGCAGAAGGTGATTGGGAAGTGCTAGCTAAGTACGCTGGTTTTGAGTTTGACGATGAAAAGCCAAAAACAGCAGCACGTACTAAGTATGAAAATATCCTTTACCTAGAGCGCCCTGGGTGTAACCTTTGTATGGGTAACCAAGAGAAAGCTGAGCCTGGTGATACAGTAATTGCAACGTCTACACGTCTATTCCAAGGCCGTGTTGTAGCTGATACATCAGAGAAGAAAGGTGAGTCACTACTTGGTTCAACACCATTAGTAGTACTTTCAACTGTATTAGGCCGCTTCCCAACGATGGATGAGTACAAAGCTGCGGTTGAAGGTATCGACCTAACAGCATTTACTCCGCTTGAAGAAGAGCTAACAACTAAATTTGGTTCTGAGCAAACAGTACCTGTTAAAGTAGTTTAATCAGTTACAGATTGACTATGAAAAAGCGCGTTTTTAAACGCGCTTTTTTTATGGCTGTGCCCTTGAGTGCGCTTGCCGAAGCATCAAATAATCTTCATTATTTTAGCGTCCTCACAATATTATCCTTAGTTTCTCCTGAGACGCATTGTCAGTCATATACTTTACTAACCTTAAGATTCTGCTATTTGAAGCAGTACAGCCTTACTATGCGGCTAGACCCAATTTATTATGAAAATAGATTTGGATATTCTGCAATGAAAAGTGGAATAAGACAGATATTTTTACATTGCAAGTCTAAACTTTACCTTTTCAAAATCGTTATATAGTAACAAAAGTTGAGTGCTCTACTGTGTTTGAAGTACAGCTCAGTGCTCTCCCAACGCGCTAATATAAAGGAGCTCGGGTAATATGAATGACCATAGCAGTTTTTACTTCCAAAGTTATGAGCAGTGGCGCCATGCAATCACTGTGCGATGTAAAATTACTTTAACCGCTGAATATGCAAGAACTCGTATCAATGCATTGAGCGACCCTACGGATCTTCACACGCAAGAATTTGCGGCTAAGTATGGAGATGCATACTTACAACAAGTAGTCGCTTGGTTCACTCGTGCAGAGCAAAGTGCATAGCTGTGAGGCTATAGATCACGCATTGTCACTCTTTTATCAGTCTTAGGTGTTATTCTAAAATCGTTTTAGCGTTGTCGTTGATGGGCTGTTGGTAAGCCATACTTGAGGTGATATGAGGATTTGAGGTGATCGAGCATGCTATGCTCGCTCACCTGCAATTTAGAAACGTTTGTTGTAACCCATCTCTTCAAGTGCCACCAAAACCGACTCAGCAAACATCCAGTGTGCTTCAGTACCAAACTGACTGTCCCAAGCGATGATTCTAATATTATAAGGTTTAAAATCGAAGGCTAGGGCTCCCCAAGAGCCTGCATGCCCAATCATTTCTATTTGCGTGTCATAATCATCAAGTTCGCCAACAGCAGACTGCAAGCCTAAGCCATAAAACTCAGTTCCTTGCTCGTTAGTCGGTATTTTCCATGATAACCACTGCTCTTGTAACTGCGGGTCTTGGATCAGTGTGCCATCATGTATCGCGCTATAAAATTTATTTAAATCCCCCAGCGTTGAAACGACACCGCCACCTGCCCAAGCGAAGGATGTGTTCATATGAATTGCTGATATATTATGATTGCCATAAAAGTGTTCAGGGTAGTCTCTTTCATGGTTTTCCTTACTAAGAATGTAATAGTGGTCGACTGGCATGAGTCCTTTATTACTATCATGAAAGTCCATAAAAGTATTTTCCATCGCCAATGGGGCAAAAATAAGTTGCTCCATTAATTGGTGCAAGGGAGCTTGACCTACTTTTTCTAAAACAATACCCAGTAAAACAGCGTTACTATCTGAGTATAAGTGATGTGTACCTAGGGAAGATTGCACATCCCGAGTTAGCTTTCTATCGAGCATGTCTTTTAATATGTCTTGTGCACTCCATAGCTGCGCACCCTGAGGGTTACTTTTCAGTGCACTGTCTAACGCCAAGTAATCTGGTGACATAGGGTCATTAAGGTAAGATATATAATCTTTAATACCTGTACTTTGATCGAGTAATTGGCGTATGGTAATCTCTCCTCCGCGCTTTATGCCATTGTGTTCATGCAGATCGGCCACTTGGTATCCCTTTGGCATATCTGAATCCATTAGCAGCTCTGATAATTGAGTATCTAGGTCAAACTTGCCCATTTCTATCATCTTCAGTGTGACAGCTGCCGTCACTGTTTTTGTAATGCTCGCGACTCTAAATGGATGTGTGGTTGTCATTTCTAGTTGTTCTTTCACATTGGCAAAGCCGGTGGCGCCTTGCCATGTATAGTCTAAGTCATTAAAAGTAACAGATAGTGCCATATTGGCAATCAGTGGCTGATGCATTTGATAGAGGCTATCCATTAATTTGGTGAGTGCAGGCTCGGCGAATTCGAGAACAGGTTTAACCTCGATATTGATGGTTGCCTGAGATTGGCTGCCTTGTTTATCCACAGCTGTTAGGCGAAATTGATATTGGCCTGGTAACTTCGGCGCTAAGAAGCGGGTCGAGGCTTTATTGGGGTGTTCAATGACGGCTAGTTCCTGTCCATCTATTTGTTGCCAATGCAGTTTATCGAGGTTGTTTTCACTGTCACTCACAATGGCGGACAATACGCCCCGGCTATTTTGAATGACAGAGACTTGCTCAGTACTTACTTGGATACTAGGCGCGGTGTTTTCATTATTAGAGCCACATGCGGCTAAGTTGGTTATAACCCAAGTGATAAGAGACAAGCGTATAAATTTATTAGTATGTGATCGAATCATGCAATCTAACCTCAAGTTTATTAATGTTGTTTTTATAAAAATATAAGAACATTGCCTGCTCGCGTCTGTATCAAACTGTAGCTGGCTGTATTAGGGTGTAGATTGTTTTTTATGAATGGAAAAGGTAACGGTTGGTACACATGTGGTAGTGGCTTTGATGTCACTGGTATGTACTTTTATGATGAGGGCGATAGAAGTGTCAAACGCTTTGAGTGCACGAAGGTATTGGGTAAAAATACCTTAGCCAATGTTTGACTACCAAAATGCAGAGATAGATGGTCCTGTTGTTTGCGGCAAAAGGAATGGTCAAGACACCTATGCGACAGGTTTCTACTATCAAGATATCGGAGATGACCGCATTATCTACATGCAGTGTGGTTATTTTTATTGATAAAAATTTAATAGATTTGACTTTATAATATCAAAGCAAAGCAATATCGTTTGTGGTGTTTTTTTCTATTTTGATTGGCTATGCCTTTAAATGATTTAATTGATTTGCTGACCCTGATAAACACGAGTGTCGGCAATACTTAACATGGCTCTGTCTTCTTCAGTATCACCATACGCATAGATATGTTCATAGTTTGACACATTGATTTGCTTTTTGAGCAGGTCAACTTTATTTGTGCCACTGCAATCCCCGTGAATATAACTACCTGTATACTTTCCATTGATACATTCAAGCTCACTGCATACCAAGTGAATATTATGCTGTTTGCACCATAGTGACAAATAAGGATTGAGTGATGCTGAGACCACAAAAATCTCATGCCCCTGAGATTGGTGCCATTGTATTCTTTCAAGCATATTCTGTCTTATTAACGGTGGTAAAACCTGTTCGACATAATCGCGTGCTTTATAAATAACATCACTTTCAGAGCGACGCCAAAATGCGACTTTTGATAGGATCAGGCGGGTTTTACTTGCAGGTAACGCACCCAGTTTATATAAAAAGATGATTGGAAGCAGAATAAAGTAGCCGACATAAAGCCGAGTCTTGGGTGTAGCAAAGAATAAAAACTTGGTATAACAGTCTTCTGTTGTGATGGTGCCATCAAAATCGAACAAAGCAAGTACCATATTTCCCCTAAATTTGACCTAAGCTAAAAATAGAATGTGCCAGCATAGCGCAAATTGTTTCTACGATCACTTATCAAAGTATGATTTTGATGTACACAAGGTTGGCCCCAAAGTATCTTGGTTCACATATAAAACTATACACAGCATTATATTTAATAGACAAGTAGTAGAGTGTTGCTGGCCTAGTCCGTTAGTAGGACACATATCCCCCTAACTGTTATTGGAAGAGAAGTGCTCTTGATAGGGTATGATCTCTTGCTTGGGCAAAGCCTTCTGATAATACCATCCCTGAACAGTTTCAATTTGTAGACCACGAACAAACTCGAGTTGACGCTGAGACTCTACTCCTTCAGCGACTAAGTGTTTATCCATTTTATGTAGTAATTCAACTACATAGGTGTAAAAATCTGCACCTGACTCTTCTTGTGCATTATCTAAAAGTGATTTATCTAACTTAACAATATCAATAGGTAGATCGGCTAACATTGATAAACTTGAGTAGCCAGTGCCAAAATCATCAATCACAGTTTCTATTTTTGAAGAGCGAAGTTTGAGGATATTTTTGATGACTTTATTTTTGTCACTTAAGTAACCGGACTCGACAACTTCTATCTTTAGTTGATTAGGAAATTGATGAAACTTTTCGCAGAGATAGTTAATGAGCACGTGATCAGTCATGACTTTAGGGTTTATATTGATGCTAATGATAGGGAAAAAATCTTTTTTTCTAAAATACGCAAGGTCACGTTGGGCTTGCTCGATAACCCACTTATCAATAATGTCCGTTTGATCATGTTTTATTAATGTGTCCAAAAAGTATGGGCCGACCAGATTGCCACTTGGCTTTTGCAGCCGTAAAAGCGCTTCAAACCCATTTACAGTCGCTGAGATCTGACAAATTTGTGGTTGGTAATATAATTTGAGCTTTCCTGCACTGATATCATTTAGTACTTGGTTAAGCTCTTTGCTGGCATAGTCAATATCTCGTTGGTGTGCGATGAATACGGATTCACCTGTACTGCGTAATTGCTCTGATATTTTTAATTTATCGGTGAGCTTATTAATGGCGCTTTCAAAGTTGATTTGGCGGTTGTGCCAGTATAGAAAGGGGTAGTAGATAAGCGCACTGGTAACAATCAGACAGCTTTGCAAAATGACACCAGACACACCTCCAGATACTTTATAACCACTAACGAGTGCGGGAGTCATCCAGCTGAGCTCAATATTTGTTACGCCCACCCAGCCATGACTTAACACAAAGTAAGCGAATAAAAAGTTAACACTTGGTACCAAAATGAAAGGAACAAGCATAATCGGGTTTAAAAATATAGGCAGGGCAAAAACGATAATTTCACAAAAGTTAAAGATAGTAAAAGGAATAGAAAGTTTGGCTATGTTGCGTTCATGCCCACTGCGTTGCAGGCACAGCGCAGCCAGAATCAAGCCCGCAAAACAGCCTGTACCACTAATGAGAACGAAAGTGTCATAAAATGTTTTTGCAGAGATACCGGGCAAGATCGGTTGTGATAAAAACTGAGGGCTGAGTAGCATATCAAATGTATTATCTCCATGGATCCCAAGAAACCACAGACCATGTGTAATAAGCATTCTTTGATAGGTTAGCCAAGCAACGGAGGTATTGGTGGTATCTGGAGTGATCCACGAAGCAATGATATCACCGATGGCAAAGAGGATTGGCATAAACAGGTAGAAACTGAAAAAAACCAAAGAGAAAGGGAGGAGCGTGCGTAACTTTTCACTTAAAAAGTGGCTGACCCGATATAAATAACTATCGAAGTTTGGCTGAAGACGCATGCATAACACAAGCAGCAAACTACTAATGCTGGGAATGATAATTGCGAATGGCGTTGCGCCTGTGGGATTAAGTTCAAAGTTATTTTGCACGAAAATAATATACTGGCCATGCAGTGAGAAACTCAGCAATGCCAGCATGGCCCCAATGATCCCGCTTTGGCCGTAATTTTTACAGATAAAAAAGCCGATAGAGGTAGCGACTATGAGTGGAAATAAATTCAAAATTAGCGCTGCACCATTAAATAACACAGCATATAATTCATTACTTTTATTGATTAAATTAAAAAATAAGGCGCTGTTTATAATAAGAAGTGCAAGAGCACTGCTGACAAAGTAGGGTAAAAGAGCAATGAACGCCTCTCGCAGCGAGAGTAAGTACTTGCTGTGCAATATTGTTTGAATGAATTTATTGAATCGAGAGTAAGGCAATCATTCGGCTCTTTATAGATAGTATGTTTAATTATAATCATACTCTGGAAATCTGCATGTTCATGTGAGTGAGTATAAAAGACTATTTAGGAGTGTGAACAAAAAGGGCGCTCAAGTAGCAAGCCCTTTATGCCGTTTTGTTAGTGCATTATTTGCTTTAATGCTTCTTCTAATGATTGGTAGCGGAATCTGTAATTTGCATCGAGGGCTTTTTTAGGGATTACTTTTTGGCCATAAAGTAAAATATCAGACATTTCCCCAAACGCCCACTTTAAAAAACGCTCAGGAAGCCAGAAAAATGCTGGACGATTTAGGACGTTTGCAAGACAATTTGTAAACTCTTTATTTGATACAGGCTGAGGAGCCGTGGCATTGAATGCACCATGAAGCTCAGTATGGCGGATAAGGAATAAAATAAGTTGGATCATGTCGTCGATATGTATCCAAGACATAATTTGCTCTCCCGACCCCATCGGTCCACCCATACCCCACGAAAATGCAGGTAACATTTTCTTGAGTGCACCGCCGCGACGAGACAAAACAACGCCAGTTCGCAGTAAACAGACTCTGGTCTTTTCACTCTGGCTCGATAAAGCAGCCTGCTCCCAGTCACGACATAATTGATGGCTAAATTCGTCATAGGGCTTGTCGAATGTTTCATCGACTAAAACATCCGCATTTTGTCTGCCATAAAATCCAATGGCACTACCGGAGATGAATGTATGGGGAGGAGTTTCTGCGGCATTCACATAGTCAGAGATTTGCTGTGTAATACCTACTCGACTGTCGATGATTGCTTGCTTTTGTTTGTCACTCCATCTTTTGTCAGCGATGGGCTCTCCTGCAAGGTTAATGATGATGTCAATATCATTGAAGTCCACTTCTGATAGACAGGCGACAAAGCGTGAGTTTTGCCCAATTAGCTGTCTTGCTTTTAACTCATTCCTAGTCAACACGACCAAGTTGTATTTGTTGATTAAAAACTTACAAAGTTCCTGCCCAATTAGTCCGGTTCCACCCGTGATCAATATATTCATTCCACGCTCAATTATGATTTGGTTTATGTATGTTTTTTAATTAGCCCTAGTGCTTTGAATTTAAATTCAATTACAATAGTAGCAGATACATGTAAAAGTTATGTGTTAACTTTACCTTCAACGTTGCGACCTCGCATAAGGATCAACAGTGTCATCATTGACCGGCATAAACAAGAGCTTAGTTGTATTGGCCTCATTATTCATTGTATTGGCAGGTGTAAAACTTGCGAATGACATTTTAGTGCCGTTTATTTTAGCTGCATTTATTGCGATTATTTGCAATCCCTTACTCAAGTTTTTCGCCAGTTATCGTATTCCAAAAGGGGCTGCTATTGTGATTATAATCGCACTGGTGGCGTTATTAGGAATGAGTTTGGCGGGCTTGGTTGGTCAGTCTCTAAATGACTTTTCTCAGCAGTTACCAAGTTACAGAGAAGCACTTCAAAGTAAATTTATTTGGTTGGTTGATACCGCTGCGAATTACAACATATTGATCGATAAGCAACAGCTCATTTCTTTATTTGACCCAGGAAAAATGATTGATGTGGCTACTAATATGCTGGCAGGGTTTGGAGGAGTCATGGCCAATATCTTCTTAATTTTGCTAACGGTCGTATTTATGTTATTTGAGGCGCCGATGCTCAGTAAAAAAGTACATATTGCATTGGACGATCCACAAATGAAGATGCAACAAATTGATCGCTTTTTAAATTCAATCAATAGTTACTTGGCTATTAAAACGTTAGTTTCTTTGGCTACAGGTGTATTAGCGTGCTTTTTATTGTGGTTGCTTGATGTAGATTATTTTGTACTATGGGGAGTATTGGCTTTCTTACTCAATTATATCCCAAATATCGGTTCAATAATCGCTGCTGTGCCTCCCGTTTTGTTAGCCTTAGTAACACACGGTCCGGTCGTGAGTGGTTTGGTTGCGGCAGGATATTTATCTATCAATACCATCATGGGTAATATTATTGAGCCAAAATACATGGGCAAAGGCGTTGGGCTCTCCACTTTGGTTGTGTTTGTATCTTTAATATTTTGGGGCTGGTTACTCGGTACGGTAGGTATGTTGTTGTCCGTCCCCTTGACGATGGTGGTAAAAATTGGCCTAGAAAATAGCGAAGATGGTCGCTGGTTAGCGACCATGCTAGGGAGTTATGAAGAGGCTAAAAATTAGTTTGAAGCTCTTTGATGTGCTGCTGTAAAAAGGAAATTTTACAGCGCTTGAATACTTTGGCTGCTCGCGTCGAGTTTGGCAACTCTTTTAAATATCTCCACTTACAGGCGTCATCCATATATCGGCTTTGATTGAGCATACCGCGCTGAATAATAGGCATTAATTGAGTATTACCGGTATTTTTCTCAAGTTCCTCGGTGTCCATGATTAATTTAGTGATCCAAGTCTGACGATTGCGCTCTAGCTGCTCTATGTTGCCATCTAAGCACATCAGGTATTTTTTGGCTTTTTGAGGGTGGTCAGACTCCAGATGACTGCAATCTGTCAATGCTTCAGTGCGAGAAAACACCTCAAAACTGAATGCAACGGCAATAAATAGAAAGAAATTAATGGTTTTGGTCATCGCTAAACTCTATTGTAAATTGGGCACCGCCAAGCTCACTATACTCAATAATGATTTTGCCATGATAGGAAGCAACCAGATCAGAAACAATTGCCATACCAACACCGTGCCCCGCTTCATAGGTGTCTAACCTAGAGCCACGTTGTAAAAGTTCTTCTCGTTTGTTTTCAGGGATCCCTGGGCCATCATCACTTATTATGAATATAATCCCTTTTACGGTGTCCGTTTTAACAGTGATATCAACTTTATGCACACATGCTTTACATGCATTATCGATGATATTACCCAAAATTTCCATCAAATCGGTTTTATCACCAAGAAATGCGGCGTTTTGATCGCAATGAGCCGAGAAGTCTATTCTTTTGTCTAGGTAGACCTTACCCATTGCATTGAGGATAGAATCAAGTACAGGTTTTACTTTTGTTTGCTTTTTCCAGGTATCAGAGCCGCCAGTCGCAGCTCGTTTAAGCTGGTGTTCGATCATTGCGTTGATGCGATCTAACTGCTCTTGTGCTTCCGAATCGGCGGCGAGAGGACTCGATTTCAGTACCGCTAATGGTGTTTTCAAAGCATGTGCAAGATCACTTAAAGAGGCACGATAGCGCTCTTTTTGTCGCTTTTGCGAGTCTAGCAGTAGGTTGAGGTCGGCTTTTATTGTCGTGAGTTCTACAGGGTATAAACCTGATATCTTCTCCCGCTCACCGGCTTCGATTTCTTTTATCTCTTTATCTAGCCTTTGAAGTGGGCGAGCATTCCATACGAACCCGATTGCCATCAATGCAGCAATCACTACACCCATAATCAACATCCAGTTGACGAGGGTGTTTCTAAACTCCGACATCAGTGCAAGCAGCGCTGAGTTTTTCTTTAATAATATGAACTTTGCCTGTTGGGATTGGTCTGCATTCCCCAAAATCACGGTTAAGCTCAGCTGTCGGTAATCCTCTCCATTGTACCGGACTTTCTTAAATTCAGACGCGCCAGCTTGTGTCTGAGATACATCAGGTGTGACAGTGAGATTTACCGCGGATTCGGAGTACCAAACAAGCGTATTTTCTTGATAGACTAACGCATAGGTATCCGAGTTTAGACGATTTAATTCTGGTGCGAGGATTGTCCTTGGCATTGAAATACCATCAGATAAAAACTCCACTTCCGAAATTAATGAGTAAAGATGTGCTTCAAGGGTTTTTTCAGTGGCATCAATTAAGGTGGCATAATAAGCGCGCCCAATAGAGAAAAACAATGCGGGCAACGCGACGATTAAAACAAAGACAAGGATAAACCCTTGTCTTATTTTAAGAGATACTTGTGCACTACTTACCACTGAGTTTTGAACCTATAGCCTCTACCACGTAAGGTTTCCACTGGGTTCAATGAACCATCTGGGTCTAGTTTTTTACGTAACCGTAAAACAAATACTTCAATGACGTTAGAGTCTAAGTCAAAGTCTTGATCATAGATATGCTCTGTAAGCTCTGATTTAGAAATTACTTTGTGAGGATTGACCATTAAGTATTCAAGCACTTTGTACTCGTAAGCGGTCAGTGAGAGTTCTCTTTCATTAACGAACACTTGCTGAGAACGTGTATGTAATGTGATTGGACCAATGCTGATTTCAGGGTTAGCTTGACCAGCACTTCTTCTGATCAGGGCATTACAACGCGCGATTAACTCTTCAACATGGAATGGCTTGGTGAGATAGTCATCAGCACCTGCATCTAAGCCTTCTACTTTTTCTTGCCAACGGTCACGGGCAGTTAATATCAAAATTGGGATTTTGATATCTTGCGCACGAGCACGTTTAATTAATTCTACCCCGTCTAATTTGGGCAAGCCTAAATCGACAACAGCTAAATCAAGCGGATACTCTGTCAAATGAAAAAGGCCGTTTTCGCCATCATGACACAGGTCAACGCTGTATTTTTCTTTTTCTAGTACATTTCTTAGGTTTTCAGCCAGTTGTACATCATCTTCAATTACTAAAATTCGCATCGTCAGTCCTTCTTCACTTCACCCGTTATTTTGTGGACTTTTATATCAACTATCCTGCCGTCGCTCTGTAAAATACGTACAACAAAGTAATCACCTTCGAGGGAAATCTTAAGTGTTTTCCCAGGTTGTTTGGTGGTTGCTAATTGTACTGCTTCTTTTTTACTTATCGTGTTTTGCCCAGTCGCATGCGCCTGATTTATAGTCAGGGCAGAAACAAGCGCTAAAATAGCAAAACATAAAGGCAACTGCATTCTAAGCTCCACGTTAGGGTTGCTTAACATCTTGTGCAGCAGGTTAAGCTCACTTGACTTAACCCGTGCTGAACTTTGTTAAGGTAGTACTTTCTTATATGGTTTGACTACGCTATTCGCATACACGCCTGCTTCGATATAAGGGTCGGCATCAGCCCATGTTTTTGCTTCTTCTAAAGAAGAAAACTCTGCGATGACTAATGAACCGGTAAACCCAGCATCTCCTGGGTTTTCATCATCGATCGCAGGCAGGGGACCTGCTGCAAACAGCCTATTTTCCTCTTTTAACGCGTTTAGGCGCGCTAAATGAGCAGGCCTTGCTTTCATACGTTTTTCTAGAGAGTTTTCCACATCCGTTGAGTAAATCATGTAAAGCATAATAGTCAGAAATAATGCGTAATTAATTTTGTGTTTCGTATCATAGACTGGATTGTCCCTAAATGTAAATGAAATGACGTTATCTGAGGAGAATCCCTATTTATACTTGAAATACTCAGGGCAGGGCTGTTACAGTCCTTCGACTATCATGAAAAAATAATAATAAGGTTGTTTTAATGAGTGCAAATCGCGAGCAATTTAGCTCTCGACTGGGTTTCATTTTGGCAGCGGCAGGGTCCGCTGTGGGGATCGGAAATCTAGTTGGATTCCCAGTTTCTGCTGCAAAAAATGGCGGCGGTGCATTTTTAATCGTTTATGCGCTGTTTGTTATATTTATTTGTCTACCCGTTATGATTGCTGAAATGGCCTTGGGTCGTAAAGCGCAAAAAGATCCGTATGGTGCTTATCATTCTTTAACTGGGGGTGATAAAAAGTGGTCGTTTGCTGGAGCATTGGCTGTATTAACGCCATTTATGATTGCAGTTTTTTACATGGTTATCACTGTTTGGATTTTTGGCTATCTGGTGCAAACTGTCATGGGGAACCTGGACCAGCTAGCAACCCCGAGTAATTTTGGTGTTTTTATTAACGAGTATAGTGTTTTTGGTTATATGGCCGGTGTCGCTATCTTGGTGAATCTTATTTTAGTCGGTGGCGTAAAAGAAGGTATCGAAAAGGCTGCCAAGCTGATGATGCCAGCATTATTTGTCCTCTTGATCGGTTTAGTAGCTTATGTGTTGACTCTCGATAATGCGATGGCTGGTGTACGTTATTACATTGTTCCTGACTTTTCTAAAATGGATGCCAGTGTCTTAAATGGTGCGCTGTCACAAGCATTTTTCTCATTGTCACTCGGTATGGGTATTTTGATTACTTATGCGTCTTACATTTCTAAGAAAGAAGACATTGTAGGTAGCTCAAAAATGGTAGCAGTCACTGATTCGTTAGTGGCATTTATTGCAGGCCTAATGGTACTACCTGCTATTTTCAGCTTTAACCCAGACGTTAAACTTGACGAGTTATCAGATTCATCTGTTTCCATGATTTTTGTATATTTACCTCAGCTATTCTTAACGATGCAAGCCGATATCGGGTATACAGGTGCATCGATTGTTGCGGGTATATTCTTCTTATTGGTATTTTTCGCGGCGATCACCTCTTTGGTATCAATCGTAGAAGTACCGACAGCAAGCTTAATGGAAGCTAAAGGTTTCAGCCGTAAAAAGTCATTGACGGTATTGGCTGTATCGACAGGTGTGTTAACTGTGATGTGTACAATGTCTTTTGGCATGGTTGAGTGGTTGACGAAGTTTACCCAGTATGGCGGTGTGGATAAGAGCTTTTTTGATATTGTTTCTGATGTATTCTACGACACGATCTTACCGTTTAACGGCTTGTTACTATGTTTGTTTGTTACTTACCGTTGGAGAAAGGCGAGCTTATCTGATGAACTGTCACAGGGCTGTGAAAGCTATAAAGGCAGCTTTATGGAGAAGTACGTCAACTTCTCGCTGTCGACGTTTATTCCGGTGATTTTGCTGGTGATATTCGTCAATACAGTTGCAACCAAGTACTTTGCTGTTAGTTTGTTTGGTTTCTAATTGATAAATAAAAATGTGGGGCGCTTGCCCCACATTTTTATGTGAACGTGACACCCGTATCTAAGTATTTTCCCGCCCCAATTGTAAATATCCAAAGCCCCCATAAACTGTGCTCTAAGACACATACAGCTAATGATCGGCTGTGTGCATAGGTGTATGAAAACAACAAGCCGCCTAAAAACGACAAAATGATGGCCATCCAGTTATCGTATACACAATGAGCCAATGCAAACACACTGGCGCTAAGTACCACTCTGACAGTCTTACTCGGTAAAATGCGTTTATATCGGTGAAAAAAGTAGCTTCTAAAAATGAGCTCTTGTGGCAATACGGACAACACAGGGTAGGCGACTAACAGGACTAACCAGTCCAATGTTGAATTGATAGGCAATGAAAACCAGCTCTCTTGACTAATTAAACCGTAAAGCATGCCAGAGAAAAGTGCCCCAATAAAAAACATTGAAAACAACCGTTTTTTAATGGCTGAGAACTGTCCGAGGCTGGTCAGCCTAAACCTTTTAAAATGAGGGTCAGCGAGGAGTAAGTAAGTGCACACTACCATCAGTGTAATTAGTGCAGGAAAGAGCCAATTAGCTAGCTCTGCGCGAAATAAATAAGCGACACAAGGAAGAAAAATAAAAACAGAGAATAATTCAAACCATCGATATTGATGTGCGTTCAAAGGGCCACCCTACTGAAAATCTGCCTTGCTTAAAATATAGCAAGGGGTGTCATTTTGGCTGGATCTTTTACTGAGTTATTTTCACTTTCATATGGCTTGATACTGTATAGGCAGATGACTGAATTACAGCGTTTTCCTTATTCATCTTCTGGAAGGTATTTAGATACCTTAGCGATGGTTAACATGACGGCGATAAAAGTGATTGCCATCAAACCAAAGACCTTAAAGTTGACCCAAAAATCGAGCGAAAAAGTATACGCTACGATTAAATTTAATATCGCAATGATGAAAAAGAGTGCTGACCAAGCGAGATTAAGCTGCACAAAGAGTGAATCGGGGATTGGGAGATCTTCGGCTCTTTGCTGTTTGGATTGTTTATTGTTGCTTTGATCAGTTTGATGCATTTGCTTCATGGCACTATTAAGGACACCGAGCAAAGCTTTTTGGGTGAGGTTTTTACCTAACACATGGTGTGACACCAGTAGTGTGATAGCCAGCGCAGCGTATATGATAGTGGCTTTCCACATGATGAACTGTTCGTCTTGGAACAGTATGGTTAATCCGCCGAGCAATAAAGCGATGGCAAAGAAGATCCAATGCCGTTGAGAGATTGCGCCCTCTTTAAAATATTGCCATGCCATTTGTATTAAAGATGCGACAATTAAGATACCCGTAGCCCAAAATATATCCATAAATTTATAGACGAGAAAAAATAGGATAAGGGGTAAATATTCAACGATAAATGCCATTTAAAACCTCGTGCTACCATACCTCTATTGCGTTGTATCAAGTTATGACAATAAGTTCAAGATTGACTTTTAGCTGCTAAACTTCTAGCCTCCGCACACCTTAAAAATAATTTGAGAACTCAATGAATAAGAGTGAATTAGTTTCAGCGATGTCTGAGCGCAACGAACTGACTAAAAAGGATTCAAAAGCAGCGTTAGACAGCATTTTAAATGCCATTACAAAACGATTGTCAGAGGGCGATCCTGTTGCATTATCTGGTTTTGGCACGTTGACGCTAAGCTATCATCCTGCAAAGGCGGGAAGAAACCCAAAAACTGGGGAAGAAATTATCATAGAAGGTCAAAATAAAGTGTTATTTAAACCAGCTAAGGCATTTAAGGATGCCCTAGCTGATTAGGTAAGCTTACTTGGCGGTTGCAGCCTTCATGGTTGCAACAAACTCACGCAAACGCTCGCACATCAGTGTTGGCTCATTCAAATTATCTTCAATAATTTTCACGACGGCTGAACCTGAAATTGCACCTGCTGCGCCTGACTTAATGGCTGCTTGTACGTGTTCCGGTGCAGAGATACCAAAACCTAATAACGTAGGAGCTGCATTATATTCGTGCAGTTTGTTGATCATGGTATCTGCTGGCATTTCCGCTTTAGTTTCTGTACCCGTTACGCCTGAACGTGATAACAAGTAAGTGTACCCGCGGCCATAGCTTGCACATTGGCGCAGCGTATCATCACTGGCGTTAGGCGTTGCGATGAAGATGGGCTCAATTTCAGCTTGTTGCGCAGCCTGTCTGAACATTTTTGATTCATGTAGAGGCACGTCAGCGACTAAGATAGAATCAACTCCCGCATCTTTTGCCTGTTGATAAAAGTTTTCCAGACCTTGTGCAAAGATTAAGTTGGAATACAAAAGTAGACCGATAGGAATGTCTGCATTGTACTCTCTGATCTCGCGAATGATATCAAAACAGTCTTGTGTATTGATTTTACTTTCAAGTGCACGGATATTTGCCGCTTGGATCACCGGACCATCTGCAATTGGATCTGAGAATGGGATCCCAAGTTCTAGCGCATCAGCACCGCCGTCTATCAAGCTTTTTACGATATCAATACTGATTTCTTTTGTCGGATCGCCTAAAGTAACAAACGGCACAAATGCACCTTCTCTGGCGTCATTTAGGCGTGTAAATAAGTTGCTGTAACGGCTCATAGTGCACCTCGCTCATTCAATACATTGTGTACATGGGCAAGATCTTTGTCACCACGGCCACTTAGGTTTACGACAATTACGGTTTCTTCTGTTTGCTGCTCTGCGTACTTTAATGCGTACGCGATTGCATGGCTTGATTCAAGGGCTGGGATAATCCCTTCATGTTTTGCTAGAGCTTGGAAAGCATCGAGGGCTTCAGTATCTGTGATCCCTACATATTGTGCGCGGCCTGTTTTGTGCAAATAAGCGTGCTGAGGACCTACGGCTGGGTAATCAAGACCGGCAGACACAGAGTAGGACTCTTCGATTTGTCCATCACTGTCTTGCATAATATAAGTATACGCGCCGTGCAAGATACCTGTACTACCTTTACAAAGGGCTGCACCGTGCTCGTCTGTATCTAGGCCTTTACCTGCAGGCTCTATGCCCACAAGCTTCACTTCTTTTTCATCAATAAAATCTGCGAACATACCGATTGCATTTGAGCCACCACCAACACATGCCATCACTACATCAGGTAGACGACCTTCTGCTTCAATGACTTGTTGTTTTGCTTCTTCGCCGATCATGCGCTGGAAATCGCGCACAATGGTTGGGAAGGGGTGAGGGCCCGCTGCTGTGCCTAATAAGTAGTGTGCTGTTTTGTAGTTTGCAGACCAATCACGCATTGCTTCATTTACAGCATCTTTTAGTGTGCCAGAACCCGCTGTGACAGGAATAACTTCAGCACCCATAAGACGCATTCTGAATACATTCGGCTGCTGACGTTCAACATCTTTTGCACCCATATAAACTCGACACTTTAAGCCAAGTAGTGCACATGCTAAAGCGGTTGCTACGCCGTGTTGCCCTGCGCCAGTTTCAGCGATGACTTCTTTTTTACCCATACGCTTGGTTAACAGTGCTTGGCCTAATACTTGGTTAGTTTTGTGTGCACCACCATGAAGTAAATCTTCACGTTTTAGGTACAGTTTAACTTTTGAGTTTTTGACTAAATTTCGAGACAGCGTTAATGGCGTTGGACGGCCCGCGTATTCGTTTAGCAGTGCATAAAACTCGGATTTAAAGCTTTCATCTTGCTGTGCTTTTTCAAATTCTTGTTCAAGTTGTTTTAGTGCTGGTACGAGTAACTCTGGAACATACATGCCTCCAAAATCACCAAAATATCCTGTATTCATTCTATCCACCTCAGTATTTTCGAATATTGTTAAAAGCGTCGCGTAATTTTTCAGGACACTTTTTACCGGGGCTCGTCTCCACCCCTGAATTAAGATCAAAGCCTGCTGCACCTAAATAGGAAGCGTCTTTAACATTGTCCGCGTTAAGTCCGCCTGCAAGCATAAATGGTTTTTTTGCACTTTTAAGTAGTTGCCAGTTGAAAACTTTTCCAGTTCCGCCAAAAGCCGACGGGGTTTTTGTGTCGTATAGGTGCTTGTCTACTTCATCAAATGGCACAGGAAATTCATCGACGATGCCCTGAGCTTTCCAAATTTGGCAATTGACAGGTAGTTGTTTACGCAGCGCACTGATGAATTCTTGTGTTTCATGGCCATGTAATTGCACCACACTCAACCTAAGACTTTGAGCATATTCCACAACCTGCTCAAGCGGCGCATCAACAAAAACGCCGACATATTTGAGAGGGGCACTATCCACTACTGCTCGAGCGCAGTCATAGTCGACAAATCGCGGAGATTTCGGATAAAAAATCAAGCCACCGTATACCGCACCAGCTTGATATGCCGCAAGGGCATCATCAACACGTGTTAAACCACAGACTTTATTTTCACCCAAAATAAGCTTGCGACAGGCGCCTTCCAGATCTGTTTCAGCCATTAAAGAGCTACCGACTAAAAAGCCATTGCAGTGAGCTGTGAGTCGCTTAACATCATTATGTGTATAAATGCCTGATTCAGAGATAACTGTTTTGTCACCTGGGATAAGCTTTCTGAGTTGCTCAGTGGTCGCCAGATCGGTGCTGAGATCTCTCAAGTTACGGTTATTGATGCCGATTAGTTTTGCATCAAGGCGCAGTGCTCTGTGCACTTCCTCTTCGTTGCTAACTTCCGTTAGCACAGCCATGTTAAGAGAGTGGGCAAGTGCCGCCAGTTTTTCATATGTTTCATCATCTAAGACAGACAGCATTAATAAGATGGCATCGCCGCCTTTCAGACGAGCGAGGTATACCTGATACTCGTCAATGAAAAAGTCTTTACAGATAAGTGGTTGTTCAACTTTACCGCGTACATAGCTTAAGTAATCGAAGCTACCTTGGAAGTATTTCGCATCAGTCAAGACACTGATACAGGTTGCGTACTTTGCGTATACAGACGTAATTTCATCTAGGTCAAAATTCTCTCTGATCAGACCCTTTGAAGGCGATGCCTTTTTGCACTCTAAAATAAACTGAATGCCAGGCTTTGCCATTTCACCATAAAAGTCACGTTCACTTGGCTTAACCAATGATTGAAATTCACTTAACGGCAATGTTTTTTTACGCTCAACAAGCTCAACTTTTTTGTCTTCTACGATCTTTTCTAAGACGTTAGGCATGACTGACCTCCGCAATTGTTTGCAGTGTTTGAACACATTTACCTGATGCTAATACGTCTAAAACTTGCTTTGTGCCTTCTTTAAGGTTGTCAGCTTTGCCAGACATCACCAGTAACGCGCTGACATTGGCGGCAATAGCTGCATTGTGTGCTGCCTTTCCGTTGCCGGCTAAAATATCGCGAGTCGCTTGTGCGTTGTATTCAGGGGTATCACCTGCAATATCTTCAAGCGAATAATTATCTAATCCAAAGTCGGCGGGTGTAAGGCTGTATTCAGTAATTTCACCATTTTTAAGCTCGGTGACTTGTGTCGTGCCATGCAATGCGATTTCATCACACCCAGCACCATGTACTACCATTGCTCGCTCTGTCCCGAGCATTTTCAACGTTTCTGCCATTGGACGACACAGCGCAGGGTCGTAAACACCCAGTAGTTGAAGCTGTGGCTTTGCTGGGTTTGCAAGCGGGCCTAAAATGTTAAACAAGGTACGTGTTTTGAGTTTGGTGCGCACTGGCATCGCGTGTTTAACCCCGCTGTGATAAAGCGGCGCAAACAAGAATGCAAAATTGGTTTGCTCTAGGCAGTTTGCCCCTTGCTCTGGCGTCATCTCAAGGTTTATACCCAGTGTACGCAGTAAATCAGCGGATCCTGATTTACTTGAAACACTGCGGTTACCGTGTTTGACCATGGGGATACCACAGGCAGCAGCGACAATCGCTGCGGTTGTGCTGACATTGATGGTATTAGTACCATCGCCGCCTGTTCCACAACTATCTGCGCAATAAAGACCTCGATTATCAAAAGCCACAGCGTGGTCACGCATGGCTTTAGCAGCGCCCGCTATTTCTGAGGCTGTTTCCCCTTTTATTTTCAGGGCGATGAGGGCGGCAGTTAATTCTACTTCTGATAGTGCACCTTGCATAACTTGCCCAAATAGCTCTGTTGCTTGCTCAAAGCTGAGAGATTGCTGTTCAATCAGCTGATTTAAACTTTCCATGTTGCCTCCTAACAGGTCAAGTAATCGATGCTTTGCTTAAGCAGCTTGGCACCATCTGGCGTTAAAATTGATTCAGGATGGAATTGGTAACCAATTACTTTGTCAGTTGAGTGGTATACCGCCATCGGAATATCTTGGTATCGAGCAATAATATTTAGTGACTCAGGTACACTTGTCGCCATAAGAGAGTGATATCTCGCGACAGGAAACTGCCGACCCAAGCCTGCAAAAACCGGGTGTTCATCAACGTCAATTTGTGACGATTTACCATGCACGGTTTCACCCGCATGACCAATGGTACCGCCATAACTTTGCGTGAGTGCTTGCTGGCCAAGACATATGCCCAGCATTGGGAACTTACCTTTGCACAATTCAATCAGTTCAAGCAAACAACCTGCTTCACTCGGTTTTCCGGGGCCCGGGGATAGTACCAGCACAACAGGTACTGTTTCATTACACATTTTGTCGTAGATAGTTCGTGCATCGATATGGTTGCGATAAACAACTAACTCACTACCAAGTTGTGATAACTCATCAACGAGGTTATAACTGAATGAGTCGAAGTTATCTAAAAAGTATACTTTAGGCGTCATGACCCACTCCTTGATAACTTGACTGAATCGCTTTGATCACCGCGCGCGCTTTGGCTTTCGTTTCATCGGCTTCGGCTTGCGGATCTGAGTCATAAACGACGCCAGCACCAGCCTGTACATAGGCTGTGTCATTTTTTACGAATGCAGAGCGGATAACTATACAGGTGTCCATTGCACCATCACCAGTTAGATAGCCAACAGCACCCCCATAGCTGCCGCGACGTTGTTGTTCTGTATCACGAACAAGTTGCGCAGCTTTTACTTTTGGAGCACCTACTAGGGTTCCCATGTTCATGCAGGCTTGGTAGGCATGTAATGCATCAAGATCTGGCTTTAATTGACCAACTACTCGAGAGACCAAGTGCATGACTTGTGAGTAGCGGTCTACTTTAAGCAATTCTTTAGCATGACGAGTTCCTGGTACACTGATCCGTGCAACATCGTTACGAGCTAAATCGACGAGCATTAAGTGTTCTGCACGCTCTTTTTTGTCGTCACGAAGATCAAGCTCGATGCGACTATCTAAATCAGGGTTAATGGAGCCATCTGCAAATTTGCCGCGAGGGCGTGTGCCAGCAATTGGGTATACTTCGACTTGATTACTGTCTTGGCAGTATTTCAAAGCCGACTCAGGTGATGCGCCAAATAACACAAACTTTTCATCTCGCATATAAAACATATATGGGCTTGGGTTTTGCTTTTTCAGATGCTTGTAGGCGGCAAGTGGCTTTGCGCAAGGCAGAGAGAAGGTACGTGATGGCACAACTTGAAATATGTCGCCATCAACAATATTCTTTTTCAGCTTGACGACTTGGTCTTTGAATACCTCATCACTGATATCAACATTAACGTCATGCGAGGTATCTTCAGGCGCTTCTTTATACGTCTCGTACTCATCACATTGACGATTGAGCTCTTCAAGTTGCTTGCCTACTTCAAAACAGTTTGCATGAACATCTGGGCCATTAAACACATTGCCTATTAGCTCTGTGGTTTTGGCTTGATGGTCAATCATGACTAACGTTTCAGCTAGATAAAATACATAGTCAGGGCAGTCATTTTTACCATCCGGTACCGTTGGCAGTGTTTCAAAGTTGGCTACCATGTCATAAGCAAACACTCCACCTAAGAAGACAGAGAATGGCGTATCTGAGTTACGTTTAATTGAATTAATACAAGTACGTAATGCACTAAATGCATTGTCTGCTTTTAGTTTACTGTACTCATCTAATGATAAATCTTGAGCATTATATGTTAGTGTAAGTACAGCATATTCTTTAACAACTGTGCAGTTATTTACTTGGTCAGCCAAGTAGTTTAGTAATTGCTCACCATTATTTGATAGTGCACGCACTTTCACTTCAAGGCCGTTACACTCAATACGAAGTGCCGCATCGGCCAAGATAATACTCTTTACATTGTCTTTTGAGTCTATTTCCGCAGACTCTAACAACAGTGTGTTGGGTTTATTGAGGGCCGCGTATAATGACAAAGGGCTTTCGATATAATCGCGCCGCTGCCTTATACTCGTCACCTCACCCGGTGTTGTAGTTATATGACTAAAAATCAAACCTCATTCCTCTTTAGTACAAAAAACCCCCCGAAGTATTTTTACTTGCGGGGGGTGTGTATTTAGTTACAACAATGCCTTCCCGCTATTTCAGGCACCACCACCAAGATTTTGTAGATGAATTGTTGCAAAAATTGTTAATCACTAAAAAAATTCCATAAAAAAACCCGCGGACTCAGCGCGGGTTTAAAAGTTGCTAGACACAACGAATCACACCCGCAATTACGAGCGCCACCACCAAACGATTTTTGTTTTTTGTGTTAGAGTCATTTGTAAAGTTTTCGTTATGTCAATTTAAGTGCCTACAGTAAACCTTACTCAGGTGTAAATTGTCAAGCACTAATATCAAAAAATAAACAATCGTCCGTTATTCATTTCAATAATACGATTTTTGGCCTAGTAAAAATGGCTAAATTCACCACTGTTTTGAGAGAGGAAATAAAAGCGCACTCGTACTGACGGGCATGGTATACTGCGCTCACTTAGTTTTTAAGGGGAAAATTTTGATTAAATATGACTTACACAGTCATAGCACTTTTTCTGATGGGCGTTTAGCAGTACCTGAGCTTATTGAGCGGGCAACAGAAAAAGGCGTTGATGTACTGGCATTAACTGACCACGACACGGTTGCGGGTGTATCCATTGCGCGTGACTATATTGCAGAAAAAAACTTAGCATTAGAGTTGATTTCAGGCGTTGAGATTTCTACCAAGTGGGAAAGTTTTGAAATTCATATCGTTGGTCTAAATATTGACATCGATGATACAAATCTGCAGGCATTATTGATACAGCAGCAGCAAAAACGCCGTGAACGAGCCAAAGAAATCGGTGCTCGCCTTGAAAAAAGAGGCTACGAAGGTATTTATGCGCAAGCCTTAGAGTTGGCACAAGGTGCAGAGATAACCCGCGCTCATTTTGCGAAGGCGCTTGTTGAGCGCGGTGTTGCAAAAAATATTCAGGGCGTATTTAAGAAATTTTTAGCACGCAATAAGACCGGCTATGTGCCCAGTGTTTGGTGTTCTATGCAAGAAGCCATTGAAGCCATTCAAGGTGCGGGCGGTGTTGCTGTGTTGGCTCACCCTGGACGTTATCAGATGTCCAACAAATGGCTGCGAAAATTACTGGATGAATTTACTGTTGCTGGTGGTAAAGCGATGGAGGTAGCACAACCTCAACAAGCGCCGAGTGAAAGGCAGTTTCTTGGCCAGTTATCGCAAGAATACAATTTATTAGCCAGCCAAGGGTCTGATTTTCATTATCCTACTAGCTGGTTAGATTTAGGAAGAAATCTATACTTACCAAAAGATTGCCAAGGTGTATGGCAATTTTGGGGAGCCACAGAGGAATGTTAGCATGAGTCAATTTTTTCATATTCACCCAGATAACCCGCAAGCCCGATTGATCCGTCAAGCGGTTGAAATCATCCAAAAAGGTGGGGTGGTTGTTTATCCAACTGACTCGGGTTATGCGATCGGTTGTAGTTTAGGAAACAAGCAGGCAAAAGAGCGCATTGAACGTATTCGTGGGATCGAAAAGCATCATAACTTCACATTAATGTGTCGCGATCTATCTGAGTTATCGACTTATGCGCGTGTTGATAATCAAATGTTTCGTTTGATAAAAAATAATACGCCGGGACCGTATACCTTCATTTTAAAGGGCACCAAAGAGGTCCCTAAAAGGTTGATAAACGAAAAGAAAAAAACCATAGGTATTCGCGTCACTGAGCATCCAATAATCTGCGCGATTTTAGAAGAGCTCAATGAACCGTTAATGTCTTGCTCGCTTATCTTACCTGGTGAGCAGTTTACAGAGTCTGATCCGGACGATATTCGCATGCAACTTGAAAAGCATGTTGACCTTATTGTGCATGGTGGTTATTTAATCGAGCAAGCGACCACAGTGATTGATATGTCTGAAGACAATGTCGAAATTTTACGTCATGGATGTGGTGATACCGCACCATTTGAATAATTCATGACAGAAGTTGCAAGCCACACATCCCCGCTGGCTTTTTTGAACGGGGAAGCCGTTTTAGAAAAGCCAGAAGATCTTTATATTCCACCAGATGCTTTACAGGTGATCCTCGAAAGCTTTGAAGGGCCACTGGATTTACTGTTATATCTGATAAAACGTCACAAGTTAGACATCTTAGAGCTCCCAATACTGAGCATTACTCAGCAATACGTGCAATATGTTGAGATGATGCAAGAACTGCAATTGGAGCTTGCTGGTGAGTATTTGGTGATGGCTGCTTTATTGGCACAGATTAAGTCTCGTTTGTTGCTTCCTACGCATGAAGAACTTGAAGAAGAAGAAGACCCTCGTGCGGAGTTAGTAAGGCGCTTACAAGAGTATGAGCAGTTTAAAGTAGCTGCGGAAAACTTGGATAAAATCCCCCGTGTTGAGCGTGATATTTTTATTGCTCATGCATTAATTGAAGACAATGAGCAAAATGAAGATTCATTACCTGATGTAGATTTAAAAGAGCTACTATTGGCGATGAGCGAAGTTATGGCCAGAGCTAAGCAATTTGAGCATCACCACATTAGTGCAGAAGTCTTATCTACTCGTGAACGCATGTCGATGATATTACAATATTTAAGTGAGCATTCAGAGCCTGTAGAGTTTGCTTGTTTATTTAGTGTACAAGAGGGCAGGAGCGGTGTGGTTGTGACATTCATCGCGATGTTAGAGCTGCTTAAAGAGCAGTTAATTTCGATTGTTCAAATCACACTGGATAGTGCAATTTATTTGTCATTAAAGCTACAAGAGTAGCCTCGGCTCTGTCATAATACCGCGCCTTCTACTAGCCTTATGAAGAAATAGTGACATGAAACGCCGAGTCAGTGATGAACAACTTGTCGAATTGGTTGAAGCTGCCATTTTTGTGGCGGATAAGCCTCTTTCGAAAAAGCACATGAAAGAGACGGTGCTGCAAGATATTCATGTTTCTGATCAGCGAATAGGGCAAGCGATAGAAACGATTTTCGAACACTATCAAACACGCGGTGTACGACTTGTTGAAGTAGGCACAGGGTATCGCTTTCAAGCATGCCCAAGCTTGAGTCCATGGCTAAATATGCTCTGGCAAGAAAAAGCACCTAAGTATTCTCGGGCAACGTTGGAAACGCTGGCATTAATTGCCTATCGTCAACCAATTACTCGTGGTGAAATTGAACAAGTCCGTGGTGTGACAGTCAGCTCTAACATTATGAAAAGCTTATTAGAGCGGCAATGGATAAAGGTTGTTGGTCATAAAGAGGTGCCGGGTAAACCCGCACTGTATGCGACAACCAAGTTATTTTTAGATTACTTCTCGCTTACAGGGCTGGATGGGTTGCCAAAACTCCCAGAACTGCAAACCGAGAAGTTAGATCAGATGTTAAATGATCCTTCTGTGAGAGAACCATCAGAATGAGTGAAAAGCTACAAAAAGTATTAGCGCGCGCCGGTGTTGGCTCGCGTCGTGAAATGGAAAAATATATTGACTCAAATCGTGTCAGTGTTGATGGTAAAGTTGCTAAATTGGGCGACAGAGTCGAAGAAAATGCGGTGATCCGCGTTGATGGCCATGTGGTTAAAATTGAGCAAAAAGAAGAACGTATTTGCCGAGTTTTAATGTATCACAAGCCAGAAGGTGAGCTGTGTACACGTAAAGATCCTGAAGGGCGTCGTACGGTATTTGATAGGCTTCCGCGATTGGAAGGTGATCGTTGGATTGCCATTGGTCGATTGGATATCAATACTTCAGGTTTATTATTGTTTACTAATGATGGTGAGCTGGCAAACCGTTTAATGCACCCTAAATATGAAGTAGAGCGTGAATACTCTGTGCGTGTATTTGGTGAAGTGACGAATCAAACACTGAAAACACTTTCTCAAGGTGTTGAATTAGAAGATGGACATGCTAAGTTCTTATCTATTAAACCGCGTGGTGGTGAAGGTATCAACAAGTGGTTTAATGTAACGCTAACAGAGGGTCGTAACCGTGAAGTACGTCGTTTATGGCAGTCACAAGAGGTCGAAGTATCACGCTTGATCCGTGTTCGTTACGGTAAGTTAGAACTGAATAAACGTTTACCACAAGGCGGTTGGGAAGAGTTGGCGCTAGAAGACGTGAACTACTTAAGAAAATCAGTAAGCCTGAGACCTGAAACACAAACTAAGTTATCTGTGATGCCTGAAAAGCGCAAAGATAAGCGTGCTAAGGTGAATCGTATTAGAAAAGCGGTACATAAGCATAATCAGCGTTTGAAACAGACTAAGCGTCGATAATTGCGAGTGTAGTAATAAAAAAGGGCCAATCAGCCCTTTTTTGTTTTGAGTAAATATTACACGCTTATTTTGGCTGAGCATCAATTGATTGGCCGTTCACTTCTAATGAGTCATCTGACATCAAATATAGATATGTTGGCATTAAATCCTCAGCGGTTTTTAACTTATCTTTGTCTTCACCTGGGAAGGCGGCTTCTCGCATGCTAGTACGGGTGGCACCGGGATTGATGCAATTGACTCGGATATTGGTTTTACCCACTTCACAGGCCCAGGTTTGCATCATTCCTTCAGTGGCAAATTTAGAGATTGCATAAGCTCCCCAAAATTCACGGCCTTGTCGCCCTACACCAGACGAGGTGAAAATGATTGAAGCACTTGGTGCTTTGCGCATGACTGGGAATAGAAAGCGTGTGATCATCGCCTGTGCGGTGACATTCACTTTTATGACGTTTTCAAAAGTAGAAACGCAAAAATGTTCTAGCGGGCCCATAGTGCCCAAAACGGCTGCATTATTAAGCAGCCCATCTAATTTACCAAACTGCTGTTCAATGGTCGACGCGAGATCTCGGTAGTGTTGTTTAGTCGCGCCTTTAAGGTCCAATGGCACGATAGCAGGTTGTGGGTAACCTGCATTAATGATTTCATCATAAACCGCTTCTAGTTTGCTGGTAGTTTTCCCTAACAAAATCACAGTGGCGCCATGCTTGGCATAATGTATGGCGGCAATTCGACCGATACCATCACCCGCACCTGTGACCAAAATCACCTTATTTTCTAGTGCATTACTAGCTGCATTATAAGTTTGCATATTGGACCTCGAACAAATACATTTGCTATATTTTATCATAGTCACGACGCAAGTTATCGAATTTATTGCAAATATGAGTGGCGAAAGGCTACACTTTGCGTTAAGTTAAACTGGTCTAATGTCTTATTAAAAGCAAAATTACATAGTTTTAACGAATTATTCTCGGCGGCTTATTTATGCTTACATCTTAGAGGCAAGGGTAGGCGCTGGCCGAGGGAACAATAATAATAAAATTATGTCGGAGCCAATACAATGAAGAAACTGTTACTACCACTCGCTGTTTCAGCTGCATTAGCAGGCTGTGGTGGCGGTGAAACGCTAGAAGATGTAAAGCAAGACACCAAACCTGTAATGCCTGTTGCATCGGTTAAATTTGATCCCTCAAATGGTGTTATTTCCGTACCCAATGACATTCTATTTAGTGGTACACAAGATGGCACGCTCAATATTCCAGGTGAGCTAGATGGCGATTCCAAGCCTCTGCTATCACGCGCTGGCTACGCGGACCCTTCTCTAGCACTTGGTGGTTTGGACGGTTGGTCTACACAAATGCCATATCAAATTGGTTTGAATACGCCGACGGGTGTCACTATTGATGCGGCGACAGTTGCAGCGCCGGGCGCAGTGCGCATATTTGAAGTTGTTATGGGTGATGATGCGCAAACTGAGGCATGCCAAAACCTGAGCCCTGCATTAGCCTGCCGCGTAGTGAGTGAGTTAACATTTGGTCCAACTGGCGACTTTGTTTCTCAATTAAGTGAAGATGGCCAAAACATTAACGTCATCCCTGTTAAACCGTTTAAGTCTAACACGACTTACATTACGGTATTGACCACCAATATTAAAGATACAGTAGATGGCGGAAGAAGCTTAACGCCTTCATCAACATATACACTGCTTCGTCAAGAAGCGCCTTTAGTGACTGACGCGCAGAAGTCCCTGCAAGCGGTTATTCGCAGCTATGAGCAAGCGCTTGTTTCTAGCGAATCCATCGGTGCGGAAGAAATTGTTTATACGGCGGCAATGACAACACAAGCGACAGGCCCTGTTGTTGGCACTATCAAGCAGCTGTTAGCATCCACATTTGGAACGGCTAAACAGCCAATTGTAGCAGTGCCTGAACAAGATTTTATGTCAGTCGCTGATAAGTTTACTGAGCTTGGTTTAGCTGCTGCACTTTCGCCTGAGTTGCTGCAAGCCGCTGGTGGGATCCGCTATCTGAAAGGTAATATCCAACTACCTCAATATTTATCTCAACCAAAAAATGGTGAGGATGTAGCGCTGGCCGATACTTATTGGCAAGCTTTATGCGACAACGGCGTTGCTGTTGCAGCTGCAAAAGGTGCAGCTGAAGCTGCTGGTGGCCAGTTACCTGAGCCGGAAGCTGGCACAGTCGATGCGCAGTGTCATGCGCTTTCTGGTGGCCAGTTGCGAGATCTAGGTCTTGATGCACAAAAATTTGTGTCTAAGTACAATGTAATTCCTAAAGAGCAATGGGTTGCGAATGCGCCAGTGCAAATCACATTCCCATTATCAGAAGCACCGGAGACAGGCTTTCCTGTTGTGATTATGCAACATGGCATCACCAGTAAGAAAGAGGACATGCTTAGCTTGACGTTAGCGTTGTCTCAGGCTGGCTTTGCGACTGTGGCGATAGATCACCCAATGCATGGTGAGCGTGGTATTGACGTAGATGGTGACGGTGTTGATGAGTTTAATGCGACGACTAAGAGCGTCTTACATTATATGAACTTGCAATCTCTGCTTGTTGCGCGTGATAACCTTCGCCAATCAACAGCGGACTTACTGGCATTGCGATTTGGGTTAAATGCAATTAATGCATTTTCTCAAGTTCCACTTAATTTCAATACGAATGACGTGAGCTTTGTCGGCCAGTCTTTGGGCTCAGTTGTTGCGCCAAGTTTCATAGCACATGCAAACTTGCCGTTTGACAATGAGGCGCTTAAAGCAGCGGAGCCGTTGTTTAAAGTGGGCCCAGCCGCACTGTCTAGCGGTGGTGCAGGTATTGCAAACTTCCTCGTTGAGTCAGCTTCATTTGGACCTGTTGTAAAAACTGCTGTTGTTCAGGGGGCTTCTGATTTAGCGGTTTCTAAAAAGTTTGTAAGTTACCTTCAAGAAGGGGCAATTGCTGATTGTGGTTCGTTTGCTGGCAGCGCAAGTGCGTTTGCTGCATGTGCATACAATACGTTTGTTGCAAATTTAGAAGCTGAGGGAGATCTTGCTTCAATTGCAGCCATTAACGCGACCGTTGATCAGTTCGCTTATGCATCGCAAACCGTGTTAGATAGCGCTGATCCGCTGAACTATGCGCCACTAGTGCGTGCAGTCAATACACCTATGTACATGAGTGTTGTTGTGGGTGGTGAAGGTGAAAATAAGGGTGACCAAGTTATCCCTGCGACAACATTGCCTCGTAACCCATTGGGCGGCAGTACTCCACTTGCGGCATTGATGGGGCTAGAGACTGCAACTGAGTCTAAGCAGTCAACAGATGGTACTGCAGGACGTTATGTTGTGAACTTCTCACAAGGCCATCATAGCTCATTATTAACGCCAGCATTTGACGAGCGAACAGGTGGCACAGCCCTTGGTCATGCTCAGGCAACAGCAGAAATGCAAAAGCAAGTTGCTACTTATCTAGCATCCAAAGGCTTGATGTTACCAATCACAGACGAGAGTGTGATTGCTAAGTAGCATTTTTGGTCTGTAAAAGCCGCTAATTAGCGGCTTTTTTTATGCGTATCATTTGACCTAAATGAGACTAGTTATCATGGTTTTATTGCAATGTAGCGTTATTTAGGACAAGATGAAGTCAATTATTTTTGATTAAATAGACTGATAGACAAGGGTTTGGGAGATAGCGTTGGCTTTTTTGTTTGAATATGGGTTATTTTTGGCCAAAGCAGTAACAATTGTGATTGCTGTGGGTGCCATTATTGTATTAGCGGTTGGCGCAAGCCAAAAACCAAAAAGTAAATCAGGTGAGATAGAAGTTAAAGACCTATCTTCTCAACTGGCGGAAGCAAAAGAAGATTTTCTTCATCAGACATTAGATAAAAAAGCTCTAAAGGCGTATCTGAAAGAAAGTAAAAAGAAATCAGATGAAAAGCCAGAGAAAAAAGCATTTGTTATTGACTTCTCTGGCAGCATTGACGCGAATGAAGTGGCGAGCTTACGTGAGGAAATTACAGCAATTCTAACGATCGCTGATAAAGAAAAAGATCAGGTATTGGTTAATGTTGAAAGTGGCGGTGGTGTTGTCCATGGCTATGGTTTAGCTGCGTCTCAACTGATCAGATTAAAGCAAGCAGGCCTACCGCTTACAATTAGCGTAGATAAAGTGGCGGCAAGTGGCGGTTATATGATGGCGTGTGTGGCTGATAAGATTGTAGCAGCTCCTTTTGCTATTGTAGGCTCTATCGGTGTACTGGCTCAAATTCCTAACTTTAATAAAATTCTGAAGAAAAATGATGTTGAGTTTGAACAAATCACCGCGGGTGAATACAAGCGTACGCTAACCATGTTTGGTGAAAATACTGAGCAGGGACGTGATAAATTTAAAAGTGAAGTTGAGCACACACATACTTTATTCAAGCAGTTTGTTGCTGACCATAGACCACATATGGACATTGATAAAGTAGCGACAGGTGAGCACTGGTTCGCAACGCATGCAAAAGAGTTTGATCTAGTTGATGAGATCAAAACCAGTGATGATCTGATATTGGATTTAAATGAATCTCACCAATTGTATAAAGTGAAGTATAAAACTAAGAAAGCACTGGCTGAACGTTTTGGTTTAGGGCTCAGTGTTGTTGCGGAAAAGTTAGGTGTTAAATTACTTTCTCGTATTCAATCTAACAAGCTGTAGTTTTGTAAAGCTTGTCTTTGACCTGTTGAACACGTCAAGTGTTTAACAGGTTGGAGCGATATAATATTCTTCTCAATTAAGCCCCGTTTCAACTCTTATCTTACTATCAATATTTATTTATAGTATCGACTGCTTCTTATATCCTGATAAAAAAGGATAATTTTGCTTATTATGCACATGCGTAACGTATAGCTGCTGCCAATATACGATATGAATTAGTTTGCTTCGGTAGTGATGAAAAGCTTAGATTTAACACAAAATGTTACAATATAACTTTAGACTCTATTTTCTGTAATCTCAGCGAATATTTACATACGTATATCATTTTTTAAGTTAGTGTTGATTTGACAAAAACAAAAACCAACATCGGTGGGAAAATGAATGCACTATTAAAAGCAGCAGTTGCTGTATCTTTAGCATGTGCCAGTTCAACGACGCTGGCCGCTAAATCGGATGAAGAAAAAGCCATCTTTAGCAGTAAAACCTTTGAGTCAATGAAACTTCGAAATATTGGCCCTGCATATATGTCAGGACGTATCGCTGATATTGAGGTAGACCCAAATAATCCATCTACTTGGTATACTGCGGTAGGATCAGGTGGTATTTGGAAAACTGAAAATGCGGGCACGACATGGACGCCTATTTTCGATAAACAAGCTGTTTATTCGACTGGTGATGTGACGATCGACCCGAGCAACTCAAATATCATTTGGGTAGGCACTGGCGAAAACAACGGCGGTCGCCATATCAGCTTTGGTGACGGTGTTTATAAGTCAATGGATGGCGGTAAAACATGGAAAAATATGGGCTTGAAAAAGTCTGAGCGTATTTCTGACATCATCATTCACCCAACAGATTCAAACACTGTTTGGGTTTCAGCACAAGGTCCACTTTGGACAAGTGGTGGCGAGCGAGGTTTATATAAAACCACTGATGGTGGTGAAACTTGGAAATTGGTATTAAAACCAGAAGATGAATGGACAGGCGTAACATCGCTGCTGATTGACCCAAGAAACCCAAATAAATTATATGCAGCAACTTGGTCTCGACAGAGAAAAATAGAGGCTTATGTCGGGACAGGTCCTGCCTCTGGTATTCATACCTCTGATGATGGCGGTGAGACTTGGACAGAGCTTAAAACAGGGCTTCCAACAGGTAATATGGGTAAAATTGGTTTAGCCATTTCCCCGATCAACCCTGATGTTGTTTATGCTGCTGTTGAAATTGATAATCGTAAAGGGGGGCTTTATCGTTCCGCCAACCGTGGTCAGAGCTGGACCAAAATGTCTGATGAAGTAGGTGGGGGTACTGGTCCGCACTATTACCAAGAAATCTTTGCTGACAAGCATCAATTTGATCGTATTTATATCGCCAGTAACTATAGTAAAGTTTCTGACGATGGCGGCAAAACTTGGACGCCTATCAATACAAAGCGCAAGCACGTTGATGACCATGCGATGGCATTCCACCCGACAGATCCTGATTTTGTACTGATTGGCTCTGATGGCGGCATTTATATGTCACATGACCGCATGGAAAACTGGCGCTTCATGGCTAATTTACCATTAACTCAATTCTATAAAGTTGCCCCCGATGACTCTAAGCCATTTTATAAGGTTTACGGCGGCACACAGGATAACTCAACACAAGGTGGTCCATCTCGAACATTGCGTTCAGAGGGGATCAAAAACAAAGATTGGTTCTTAACTTTGGGTGGAGACGGGCATCAGCCAGCAGTCGAGCCAGGTAATCCAGATATTATGTATTCTCAATGGCAGCAAGGTAATTTGGCTCGTCATGATTTTAAAACGCGTGAGAATGTGTATATTAAGCCTCAGCCTTTGCCGGGCGACCCAGCTGAGCGTTTCAATTGGGATGCACCGGTAAATGTTTCTACTCATGATCCAAAACGTGTGTACTTTGCGTCTCAGCGCGTGTGGCGCTCTGATGACCGTGGTGATAGTTGGACGCCTATTTCAGGTGATTTGACTAAAAATGGTAACCGTATGCACACTCCAATGATGGGCCGTACTTGGTCTGTTGAAGCAGGTTGGGATCTGTATGCAATGTCTGAGTTCCATACGATTGCGAACTTCTCCGAGAGTCCGGTCGATGAGAATATTTTATGGGCAGGCACAGACGACGGTTTAATTCAAGTAACCAGCGATGGTGGTAAAAACTGGAAGAAGATTGATCTTAAGCGTGTTAAAGGTGTACCTGCTACCGCCTATGTCAATGACATTCGTGCTGACTTATTTGATCCGAATACAGTGTATGTTGCACTAGATAATCACAAATATGGTGATTTTAAGCCATATCTGATCAAATCAACGAACTTAGGTAAAACTTGGAAGTCGCTTGCAAAAGACCTACCAGAGAAGCATTTAGTCTGGCGTATTGTGCAAGACCATGTAAACAAAGAACTGATGTTTATTGGTACTGAGTTTGGTATTTTCTTCACCGTAGATGGTGGTAAAAAATGGATAGAGCTCAATGGTGGTATTCCAACGATTTCTACACGTGACGTTAAAATACAGCGTCGTGAGAATGACTTAGTAGCAGGTACTTTTGGTCGTGGTATTTATATTCTTGACGATTATACGCCATTACGTACATTGACCGAAAAAGCCATGGAGCAGGAAGCTATCTTGATGGGGCCAGGCCGTCCAGTGAAGTGGTACCAAGAGGATTCAAATCACAGTCGTACAGACGGTGACGATCGCTTTGTTGCAGAGAACCCTGAGCACGGTGCAACATTAACATACTTCCTAAAAGACAGCTTATTAACAGCCAAAGAGCAGCGTCAACAAGCGGAAAAGGAACTAGTTAAAAAAGAGAAATATCCTAAATATCCGACTTGGGAGGCGATTGAGAAAGAAAATCAAGAGCCGAAGCCAGCTGTATATCTTGAAATTCGAGATGCACAAGGTTACTTTGTGGACCGTGTTGCTGGTAAAACAACGAAGGGAATACACCGTGTAACTTGGGATATGGAGTATGCGGCTAATCAGGCTATCACAGGCGAAAAAGCTTCAATGTGGGACCCGTTTGCGATGAGTCGAATGGTTATGCCTGGCACATATACAGCGACGCTTTACAAACGCATAAAAGGTGATGTATCTCAATTAGCGACACCTGTAGAGTTTGAATTGCAAGCAATTACTGAGGGCGCGGTATCAGGTCCTACTGCTCAGGCTATTGCGGAATTTAGCGAGCAACTTCAAAGCGTTCAAAGACGTTACACGTCAACGACTGCTGCTTTGAGTGAAGTAACCAAAACATTGCAATCATTGCGCACCGCGATAGATCGAACGCCAGGTAACATCAGTATGCTTGAGTCGTTATACGCTAAAGCTCAGGCTGAGGTTAATGCCATTAACATGGAACTGACAGGACTGAAGTCGCGTAATCGTAAAGGTGCAAAACCAGCTAATATCTCTAGCCGTCTTGGATATGCGATATCTGCGCTCTGGTCTTCTTACGGCCCTACCAAGCAGCATCGTCAGCAATTTGGCTATGCGCAGCAAGGTCTGGAGGATGTAATTAAACGTGTTTCAACTTTGCAAGGAAAAACTATTCCGAACCTACAGCAGTCTGTTATCGATGCGGGTGGGCCTTGGACTAGTGGTGCCGCTGTTGTAACAAAATAGGTTTATTCGAAATGATGGCGTCGTGCGGTTAGCGGCGCCTTTTTGAACACCAATGCTAAGCTTTACGTCTGTCACAGGTTAGACGTGAAATTCCAGGACGAACACCCTTAGCTTTTTTTAAATGAATTAAGAAGATGTCCTGATGAGATAACGATAATACACCTTATAGCAAGTTAATTGAGCAGTTTATTAACGATGAAAATGATACTTTCTTTTTTGTGTGCGAGCGCTCCATTTTTGGTGAATGCGCATGACGAAAAGCTTGAAGTGATTGAGGTACTAGCGCCAAAAGAGTCACTGGCAATTGCATCTGCGAATCATACCTCAGCCTATTTGGATGAGCGTTTTACTTTTTCTTTGAATAGAACCATTGCTGATCAGCTGACTAACTTATCTGGTGTTAGCTTGAATGGGCAAGGCGGCCAATTTCAAAGCTATGCTATTCGTGGCTTTAGCCGCGGTAGAATTCGGACTGAAATTGATGGCATTCCGATTATTACAGACAGAAGAGCAGGTAATTCCGCATCATTCATTGCCCCGTCATTACTTAACTTAGGCCACGTAATTAAAGGCCCCAGCTCGGCATTATATGGCTCACAAGCAATGGGAGGCGTGGTCAGCTTAAGCTCTGAGATGTCAAACCAGACGCAAGTTGCAGGCTCAGTGCAAAGCAATAACCAAGGCGTTAACTTTACCTTTAAACATCAAAAAAATGATTTTACTTCTGCCTTGGCTTACCAGCACGCAAATAATGACTTAGCACCTAATGATGATGTGTTAAATACGCAGTTTGAGCGTGCCTCAGGGCTGGTGAGGTACAAAACTCAACATCAAGGCTTTACCGCGACGTATTCTTGGTTACCCAGTTATGGGAAGAGTATAGGCAAGAGCAATATAAAATATCCTATTGAACAGATAAGCGATTACCCTGAAGAAATACATTCTCTTACACAGGTTCAGTTAACCGGCGAAGAAAATTGGGTAGCTAAGCTTTATCATCATTATCAAAACTGGGATAGTAGAACTACGAGGTTGGAGCGTTACGATGGTTTGAGTCAATATCAGGGCCATACGCTGGGCGGTCAATGGTTGCAGCAAGTCACTGTGCAAGGCTTAGAAAGTCATTGGGGAATAGATTGGCTATCACGTAAAGGCGTGAAAATTACCAGTGACTATTTAGTGGCGGATGAGTTTGAGCTGAGCCCACTGAGTAATGAAATGAATGCTGAAGAAGACAATTTTGCCGTCTATGGTAAAACTCATTGGCAATGGGGGCGCGTTGATTTTGACTTAGGGCTGAGATATGACTGGATTAGGCAGCAAAGTGAGCAATCTGAAGATGCGACGGACGGTCGTTTAAATGCTTCTTTTGCAGCCATGTTACCACTTTCAGAGACTGTTGGTCTTGGGCTAGATATTGGTACTGGATTTCGCTACCCAACACTCTCTGAGCGTTTGTTCTATGGTCAAACGCCAAGAGGCCTTATTGTGGGTAATCAAGCATTGGACCCTGAAACCAGTGTAGGTAGTCAGGTATCTTTGAACTGGCATGTTTCTGACGAAGTGAGCGTGTATGGTGCTATTTATCATTATGACTTAGATAATTATATTGATCGTTATGAAACTGAGTTGGGCTATCTGACCTATCAAAACTTAAACACCGCTCAGATCAGCGGTTTTGAAGCTGAGCTTAGATGGTATGCGGGCGGGCGCTTTGAACATATTTTTAGTTATCAGCAACAGTCAGGCGAAGACACTCATCAACAAAGGTTAGATGATCTTCACCCTAGAGAATTGAGTTGGACCATGTTAGTGCATTTTGACAACTGGTCTTTTTCCAATGCTTACCGGCATACTTTTAATACCGATGATGTAGGTGGATCTGAACTTGAGCGAGATGCTTTTATTGTGTGGGATATGTCAGTTGAGCATCAGTTAACTGAAAAGCAATCTGTATCAGTCGCTATTAATAACCTGACGGATGAGACGTACTATGGAAGTTTAGACGAGGATGCTGCCTTGCAGCCTGAGCGCAGCGTTAAATTATCAACGAGTATACAATTTTAAAGGAAGCGATGAGTTTTAATAAAAATAATAGAAGTATTCATAAGTGGGCGAGTATTGTGATTTCTATACCTCTGCTTGTGATTATTGTAACAGGTATTTTATTGCTGGTTAGAAAAGAGTTTAGCTTTATTCAGCCGCCTTCTGCAAAAGGGGTCGGTACTGTGCCTGAAGTAACGTTTACGCAAATTTTAGATATTGCAAAGTCAGTTGAGTCAGCTCAAATTAACAGCTGGGATGATGTGAATCGTTTAGATGTACGTCCTGCAAAAGGGATCACGAAAATTCGTAGTAATAATAAAATTGAGATTCAGATTGACAATCAGACAGGCGAAATTTTACACATTGCAAAGCGTAACTCTGAGTTGATAGAAAGCTTGCATGATGGAACCTTTTTTGAGAAAAATGCCAATTTATGGCTGATGTTACCTGTTTCTTTTGTGACGTTAGTTATTTCTATCACAGGTATGATTTTGTTCTTTTTTCCTTACTTTAAGAAGCGTCGAAAACGGCAGTGCGCAGCCTCTTAATTTTTACATTCAAATTGCTATTCGAATGTAAAAGTTGCGCTTGCAGCCAGTAAATCACATGATGAAGACTGGCTGCAAATTCATTTTTTTAAGCTTGGTAACTTGACCAATCCCCCCGAATAGCCAACGTTTTTGTTGGCGAATAAATATTGACGAATAAAATCGAGCCATCAGGTGAAAAACATGCGCCTGCGAGCTCAGTTTTAGCGCGTAGTTTGGCAAATGGATATACTTCACCTTTGGGTGATACGCCACGTAAATGGTTATCAGGCAGCAAAGTATATTGGTCCTCACAGACGAGTAAATGCCCTTGTGGTGTCACTGTTAGATTATCGCCAAAGTCATACAGTGATTTATCACTGCTTTCTAAAAACAATTGAATTTGTCCCGGGTGTTTCTCTTCTTGCGCTGTGCCTTCATAGGCAGAGGGTTGATAACGCATGATTTGACCTAACTGCTTTTCACCGCCATTGGTGCAGCAAAAATAAAGCTCATTGTCACCAAAGTGAATGCCTTCACCCCGGGCAAATACGGCTGCACCCAGATCATAACCACGGATCCGAAGGTCATCTTCAGGGCTTTGTGGGTTATCTAAGGTTACCCAGTCGGTCTCGAACCAATGTGTTAAAGGCATACTGGTTTGTGTCCAGTTGCGGGTATCAAATTGTTGGGTATTTTTTATTACTAGGGCTTGAAGTGTTCCACCCAATGATAGCTGACCTTTTTGCTTGGGAATGAATCGATAAAATAGGCCATCCCCTCGGTCTTCGGTCAAATAAACGATCCCCGTTCTTGGGTCTATCGCGGCAGCCTCATGATTAAAGCGGCCCATTTCTACTAATGGTACAGGTTTAGTTAGTCCGTCTTGACCTGCAGGCACTTCAAAAATGTAACCATGATCCTGACTCAGGCCATCCCCTGCCAGTTGTACCGTTTCTTCGCAGGTTAGCCATGTGCCCCAAGGGGTTGTCCCACCAGCACAGTTTCGTATGGTGCCAACGAGGCTATAGTATTGCTTTTCAATACGCTGAGTCTCAAGGTTATACACCATCGTTGTGGTGCCTCCGGGCAGTGCAATGTCCCTATTTAGACTGTCATAAGCGTTTTCGGTGCGATGCGACGCAATATCTGGTGCCGCATTGTTCAAATGTTTCGGGCTCAGCTCATGGTTTCTGATTAAAGCAACGCGTTTTTCATCTAATTCAATACACCCCATGCCATCGGCATTGTCTGGCACACTGAGCCCATCATCCATTTTGTCATTCAATGCAGAGATGATTTGGTAACTGAACCCATCTGGTAAGTCCAACAGGCCTTTGGGGTCTTTAATTAAAGGGCCATAACCTGCGATTGTTGGTGTGGGCTTGATTGATCGTTTTTGCGCGCAACCCAACATACTGCTGTTTAACCCGACAAATGCAAGTGCAACTGTCCCTTTAGTGAATTGTCTACGTGTGACCATGCTTACTACTCCCAAAGTCGTTTACGTAATTATCTTACTCATGCTTTACGCTTTTTTCGTGGCATAACGGTGGATTGCGCGAAAATAAGTGATTCATTTAGGTATTTTATGATATGTTATACTGTAACATTAAATGTGAAGTGGCAAGTAAATAGGGTCTTATGAGTCAAAAAAATAACCAAGAAAGTGAGTTTGTCGAAATTTTTAATTACGCAGGTATTAAGCCTACTGAAAAAAGAATAGCTATTTTCAAGGGGTTAAAGATGGCGGGTAAAGCGCTATCACCCTATGAATTAGTCCAGTATTGCAAGCAAAATCTTGGACTTACCTTGCCAGCTGTCTCCATTTATCGCATTTTAGACTTGTTAGTTGCAGCTGACTTGGTCCATAAGCTGGACACCGTAAACAAATACATCTGCTGTACACATATAGATTGCCATAAACCCCACCCACACACTCAGTTTTTAATTTGCTCCCTGTGCCAAAAAGTAGAAGAAGTGCATATGCCTGCTGAGCTAATGGCGCAGTTATCTGCGCAGATTCAATCGCATGGCTATCTGCTGAACTCACCTCAGTTTGAGTTTCAAGGTATTTGCTCAGATTGTCAGGCTCTGGAAAGAGAGGCGGTATCGAACGCCTAAAATGTCTTTATTTATAAGGGCAACAGAAAATTTATTGTTAACGTGTGTCTAAAGGTGAAATAGAAATGTCTAATATTCTATTAAAAAATACTCAGCTGATTAATGAAGGTCAGGTTGAGCACTGTGATGTACGAATTGTCGGGCAAAGGATTGATAAAATTGCCAGCAGTATTACACCAACGGATATGGACCAAGTTATCGACTTGCAAGGAGACTTTTTAACTCCGGGCATGATTGATGATCAAGTGCACTTTAGAGAGCCCGGTCTTGCTTGGAAGGGCACCATAGGCTCAGAATCTCGTGCAGCCGTTGCTGGTGGTATTACAAGTTTTATGGAAATGCCCAATGTGAGCCCTGCAACGACGGACAAGCTGGCAGTGGTTCAAAAGCATCATATTGCGGCAGAAACATCAGCAGCTAACTATTCGTTTTATTTAGGGGCAACACCAGATAACTTAGATGAAATTAAAGCCTGTGATCCGAGTTTTGTATGTGGTGTAAAAGTATTTATGGGCGCATCCACAGGCGACCTGCTTGTTGAGCACCCGAGTGCCCTTGAAGCGATTTTTAGAGAGTGTCCGGTGCTTATTGCAACGCACTGTGAAAAGGGGGATGTGATCAGTAAAAACCTGGCAAAGCTGGGTGATAGAGCGCTGACCATCGAAGACCACCCTGTTATTCGTGATGCCAACGCGTGTTATGAGTCGTCTTCTTATGCGGTGAGTCTGGCTAAAAAATACGGTACTCAGCTACATGTTCTTCATTTGACGACTGCTAAAGAGTTGGATTTATTTGCTCCAGGGCCAATTGATAATAAGCAAATTACGGCAGAAGCCTGTGTGCATCATCTATGGTTTAATCAAGATGACTACGGCAAGTTAGGCAATCTGATCAAGTGTAACCCTGCCATTAAAGCGGAATCAGACAGGCTTGCTTTGATAAGCGCTTTAAACGATGGCCGCTTAGATATCATTGCGACGGATCATGCCCCTCACACTTGGGATGAAAAGCAGCAAGCATTCGCACAAGCCCCTGCGGGTCTTCCCTTAGTGCAACATGCGCTGCTAACTTTATTTGACCAAGTTAAACGCGGCACCATGACCTTGACTCAAGTCGTTGAAAAAACAGCGCATAATCCCGCTAAACGCTACAAAGTGCAGCAACGAGGTTTTGTCAGAGAAGGGTACTTTGCCGACTTAGCCGTGGTCAGTGCGAAAGCGGGAGACACTGTACGTCATGACAATACTTTGTATCACTGTCAGTGGTCACCGTTTGTGGGGCATCAATTCTCTCATCATATTCGCTATACGTTTGTTAACGGTCAATGCGTTTACAAAGATGGCGCTGTCGTTGAAGTAAAAGACAACGCAATGCCATTGGTGTTCGAGCGAGACTAATTGCATTTAGAGCCAGTAAGCAACAAAAATATATTGTTGCTTACTGAGTTACTTTGACTCTCATTTAATCAAAAATGGTAAACGGCTGACAGTTGTAGCGTTAGTGTATCGTAATCAAGGTTATTGAATTCACCTGCGCCTTTTTCTGCATTGAGTGTAATGTCTTTCATTTGCCCATATCGAACTTCGCCCTGCCAAGACCAGGTATCGTTCATCTTGAACAACATGCCAGCAAACATTTGATATCCGGCGTCGCCATCACTGGAATATGAGCGCTCAGCTCCTTGCTCCTCTAAATCAATATCTACTTCTTGTGCCCAGCTTACCCCAGCACCAAGATAGGGCTGCCATGAGCTATGTGTATTAAATACATAATAGGCGTTTAGAAAAAATAGATTTGATGCGATGTTGCCTTCATAGGGGGAATTAATCGACGGTAATGTGGTTGTTGATTCATTACTTCGATATTCCCAAGCCAGTTCTATCGCCACATTGTTATGTATGACGTATCCGACACCAAGCCCTGATACTAACCCGGCATCAAGCTGTATGTCGCTATTGCCCGTTTGACTTTCTACATTTTGTGCGACGAGCGTCATATCTGACATTTGACTCAGCCCAACGTAAGGTCTGACAAACCAATCATGTTTTGCAACACAGACATGAGAGAGTGTTAAACAGCAGCAACCAAAAGAGAGTAATTTAATATTCATGGCTAGGGCTCCATTGTTAGCTCCATCTGCTATACGATTGAAAATGGATTTCAGGTTAAAAATCAATCGTCGCTATTTAAACAAATCTTTAAATTGGTCCCACACGCCTAACGACTCATTAGGGAAAAGGTCAATGCCCAGCCATGATTTAATTAAGTATAAGATAACAAAAACAAGCCCGAGCACCATCATCCCGACAATGGTTAAAGCGGTAACGAACACCATGGCAGCGGTAAAGCGTTCCGTTGAGTTCAAGCTGCGTTTATTCACACCACCGAGAAAAACAATATAAAAACTCCAAGGTAAAAACGGAAAGGCGAGCGTCGGTCTAAAATCGATTTTATGATTGTTCCAACCTCGGGTATTAATGACTTTGTCCAGTGCTTTTCGTTGTTTATAGGTAAAGCTGGCAGCAACTTCGGGATCCATTTTGCCAAGTAGCTGTTTGACGTGAGTATGGCGTTGTTGGGATTTGTGCACTGTCATTGAGTCTCCTTAGCCTACAATCAAGTGAAAAGAGTCATGTTTTAAACTGACTAAGCTAAATGATCACTTGATCCATTGACCGTATTTTGAAATCGATTGGTTACGTCCTGCTGTTAATAACAATGATAGTTGCTATTTTCTCACTCAACCTGAATATGCGCTTTGCTTTGTGAGTGCAGGTTTTTTAATTGCATCATGTTGATGGCATTTTAAAATCAGACCTGGTCTGTGGTTAAAACCCTAGTGCTTGATCGACTTTGCATTTAAATCGACGAAACATCACAGACGCTTTGGAAGGCATATGTGTTTTTCTGGAGTAATCTATAGGCCTTATTTGAGGTAACTGACCTTTTCGCGTAAAGGGGATAGTTTGGATTGCTAGATTGTTATTACAGTGACTGCCAAATAAATATGAGAGGGCAGGGTTGGCATTGTTTAATAACGCGCGAGTCTGATGAAACTCATCTAGCTGTGCTTTTGAGTGTGCCCACCCATTAGTCTGCAAAGATAGCTTTAAAATACGTTGTTTTGTTGAACAGTTCTTTTCGTTTAGGCGGTGGTATAAGTCTCGACTCCATAGAAAACAGGTGCCTTTTCGTCCCTTTAAGTTACAGTAGTTTAGATTACTTTCAAATGGGCCTGACTCATATCCGGGAATAATTTCAAAAGCCCCTTCATTGGTTTCTTTTACGTCATTGAGATAGATATATATTGAGAATGGTCGGCAGCCATAAACCGATTTAATATTTGGATCTCGATGGTCTTTGTGCCAGCCTTCTAAAAGGTCGCAATGAGTTTGGTTAACTGCTCGACTCCAATCTATTTCAAAGCAGTGGCATTGAAAAAGTATGGGACAAGGGTCTAATACGGTAATGGCACTGAGCAGTTTCGTATTTAACACATCATCGAGAATGCCAAGCTCAACAAGCTCATCTGAGAACACATAACTAGCTTCCGGCGACTTACGGTCATGAAAAATGGGATCTAACAACCCATTCCACCTATCAATCGTTTGCTGTGCATAGATGTTTTGAAAAGGTAAAAGTCCATGTTTTAAGTACATTTTTTGTAAAGACAGCTCTCTTTTATCTAATTTCATTGTGATGCACCTTTATCGCATCGATGGCGACATATCTAGCGTACAATGAAATTAGCGAAACTCATGCCATAAATGATGATTTAAAAATATATATGCACTTCAATTGGTTATGTGTTTTAGATGGGCTTTAATGTGTATTTATCAATAAGTAATTGCAATTTAGCATTGCAAAATGCGAACTTTAGATAATGTTGAGAGACGTTTTTTCAAACAAGGCAAGAGGGGATAGCGTCAAATTACGAGCAACACCATTCCCTTCAATTACTCAGCGAGTCTTATGCTTTTTTAATTGCCCAAGCGGTATAAAGCCCCGCACTGATGAACATAAATAGGCCGTAAATACTTGGCGCAATAGACATGACTTCACTACTTAATAAGCCGGTTGTCACCAGAAGTGCTAATGTCCCGTTTTGTAAACCGACCTCTAAAGTAATGGTGCGTGTTTGCGTGGCATTATGTAGTAAAAAATGGGCGACTAACAACCCTGCCACCATAGATAACAAATTTAGCAAGATGACGGCAGGGCCAGCCATGATTAGGTAATCAATTAGTTTATCACCTAATTTAAAGCAGATACTGACGATCACTAAAAGCAATACCGCAACAGAAAACCAACTAATATAAGGGCTCGCCTTTTTTGCAAACTCGGGCCACTTGGTATTAATGGCCATACCAATTAAGACAGGCACGACACCGACAACAATGAGCTGTAACCAAGCTTTTAAAATGGGAAACTCAATCAAGGTGTCATTTTTGCCGTAATATCCAATAGCCCATGCCGCTAAAAAGGGTAGGGTAAATGGGGTAATAAAGCCCACAACGGCAGTTAAAGACACAGAGAGCCCAACGTCGCCTTTGGCCAAATAGCTGTACAAGTTTGAGGTTGTACCACCAGGGCACAGAGCTAAGATAAATAATCCAATAGCAAGCTCCCCTGTAAGCCCTGTTAAGGCAATCACGACGATAGCGAGCACAGGGAGTAAGAGTAGTTGGCAAAATGCACCGATGAAAAAGCTTTTGGGTTGCAAATATACACGCTGAAAGTCAGCAAGTTTTAAGCTTAACCCAACGCCTGCCATGATAAAAATGAGCGCGACGGGTAAGCCTATTTCAATTAAAGCTGGTGGCATGTAGTTATCCTTGTTAGGCCAAATTATATCTATATTAACAAGATATTTAACATGTTGTTACATCTAAATAAACAGGTAGGATGTGAAGGTTCTATGACGCAGTGAAGTGGTGACAAGCGTATGCTTGCCACCATTGGGACTTAGAATTGGTAAGTGGCTTTGAGATAGCCGCGTCTGCCAACCGTGTCGTAAGTAAATACATCTGTATTGGCATCATTCCATGAGGTCAAAAATGGCGGTCGCTTATCAAATAAGTTGTCTACGCCCAAGGATACAACAAGCCAGTCAGATACCGCATAACCAAGTTGCACATCATGATAAAGGATACTGGGTACTTGGCTGCCAATTGGCCCGCCTTCGTTTTCATCTTGGGCTTTGCCGATATACTGAATGCTATAGCTGCCTTGCCACTGTGCGACATCGACATTGGCCGTTAGATTAGACTTCCATTTCGCAAAGCTGCCTCTGTCTGAGGTGATTTTGCCAAGTAACACTTCTGTTTCTGCGCCGTCAAAAGCGGTGTTTTGATGCTTGAGCAAGCGCGTTGTATCCCAAGTGAACTTGTAGTCGACATGCTTATAACTAGATGCAAATTTGATGTTTAAATCTATTCCTGAGACTTGCTCACTGGCGGCGTTCATGGGGCGCTTTTCAAGCAAGGTGACTTGGTGTGTAACGGCGTCTCTAGTAATGCTATCGCAATAGGCTTTGTAGGCGAGTGGATCGCTGTAGCAAAGGCGCAGCATATTAGAGCCAGACACGCTATTGATGGCGTTATCAACGTCAATATCAAAATAGTCTAACGTGGCTGAAAATAATCCGTTTTGGTATACCACACCGAGTGTAAAGGTATTTGCAGTTTCTGGGCCGACTTCGGTGTTGCCGCCCACACCTGTTCGAATTGTTGAGCCGTCTTGTACAAAGCCGCTTGGTATGCCAGCTGCGAGACAGTTATTTAAAATCGTGCCTGTAGCGTCATCGCATGGATCCATAGTGATGAGATTTTCGATGTTGGTGCCGCCAAATTGCTCTGTAATGGTTGGCGCTCTAAATGCACTAGAGCGGACGCCGCGTAACAGCCATTGTTCGTTAACACGCCAAGTTAGGCCCAGCTTGTAGGTGGTTTCGGCATTAAAATGCTGATAATCAGAGTAGCGAAGCGCCACATCCGTTTTAACGGATTGCGCGTAGGGTAAGTCACTTAAAAGTGGAATAGAAAGCTCCAAAAATGCTTCTTTTACTTCGGAGTCACCAGAAATTGCATCCTCTTCGCCGTTTTGCATCGCAATCGGATCTGGGTCCCGCCAGCCTTTTTCTTTACGCAAGGTGATGCCCGTTGCAAAGGCTAAGCTGCCTGCTTTAAGCTCGGTGATATCGCCCGTCAAATCAAAACTAAGAGATTGAAGCTGGTTGCCACCCGCTCCTTCGCGTTGGTAAGTCACATAGTCGATGACATTTGAGGTTAATTCACCGATACCAAAATAATCTCCACAGGGAATGGCGGCATTACTTGCTGTGCTACATACATTTGCGTCGAGTGTTTGCGCAACTTTGGCATCGTTAAAGTCATAGCTCCAGCCATCGGTTCCGGTATTTCTGCCCCAGTTATAGCTTGCTTGCCACAACCAGTTATTTGCTAATGTGCCAGAGAGTGCGAATGTGGTCTGCGTGGTGTTGGTTTCTTGATAGAACTCAGGGTTGGGTATTTCAATATTTCGGCGACGCTTTAAAGTGAGATCTTGGCCAGTTGGGTTGTAAGCAAACAATTTAGTCACGTCGACAGCGTTAAACCCTCTCGGTGTGACGACTTGATCTGACTGTCGATTAGCGTAAAGCACAGACGTATCAAGCACAATAGAGTCAGTCAGCTTATAAGAGACAAAAGTCGCCAAATTAAGGCGCTGCATGGGGCTATATGAATTGAGTGCTTCAAACCAATTGTAGCCATGTTTGTCATTATCATAGGCCTCAAAGTAGTCGCCATTTTGGCCTGCAACTTGGTTAAATTGTACTTCTTGTCCATCAGCCAACAGTGCGCGCCCGCCAATGGTTGAACCTGATGAAATACAAACAAGTTCGCCATCTACTTCACTTAATGGGCAGGGGTTACGTGTTGATTGCAAGGCGTTACCGTTGTCGACATAATTGATATTAACGGTGACATGACCTTTTTCAAATGCAGTACCATAAGACAGGTTTAACTCTGCATTTTCAGCATCTTTTTTGCTGCTTTGACCTACTTTTGCAACCAGTGTCGTGCCTTCAAAATTAGACTTGGTGATGATATTGACCACACCCGCGACAGCATCTGCACCATATATCGCTGAAGCGCCATCCTTTAAAATATCAATGCGCTCAACCAGTCCCATTGGGATCATATTCAGGTCTGGGCTGTCATTTGCACCTGTGCCCCCTGCTACGATACGCTTTCCATTTAGTAAAACCAGAGTACGTTTAATGCCCATACCACGCAGATTGACCTGCGCGGTGGCGTAGCCATTGCTAGTCCAGTAGGCATTCGTGGCATTCCCTGCCGGGCCTGCTGATGCACTTAAGCTTTGCAATACGTCTTCTAAGTTAGACTTACCGGTTATTGCAAGATCTTCAGCGGTTAAGGTGGTTACCGGGCTGGCTGACTCTAAATCGATATTTTGAATTTTTGAACCCGTTACTTCAACACGTTCAATATGAGGTGTTTGCTGCGCAGAAACAAAATGAGAGAGGCCAAGGCCGAGTAGCGCAAGAGATAATTTTGAATACGAAAACATAATGAAAACTCTGAAAAAAACTGCGGCGAGTATAATGAAGTTGACCTTGTTTGAGATGTGACAAATTGTCGCAGTAGAGGCATTTTCTAAATACTTTACAATCACTTATTAAAAATAAGTAACAAAGGTGTTGATAATGTCGGCATTAAACGATGAAGCGCGGCTGAAAGTCGCGCTTCAGGAGCTGAGTTATTGATGTTCTAAGCGGCCAAATGCCGTTTTACTTAGCAAGAAAAAGCTGATAGCACTGGCTATCACGGCATTAATTGGGGTGATCCCCGGTAGCCAATGACCTGCAGCAACCCCAATAAAAACGCTGATGATGGCAGTCCAGTTAATTGCCTGGTACTGAGCATTTTGCATGTTTTGAAAGTGCATTTTATGGGTTAAGTAATGGGTGATCAGTACACCACCAATAGGCGGAATTGCCGCGGATAGAAAGGTTAACCAGCTAACAAAATGGTTGTAGAGCCACAATGCGCAAAGTGTACCGATGATGCCATTGATGACGCTAAGGTATTTGCTTGAAAGCCCCGTGATATTGGCAAACCCAAGTCCAGATGCATATAGTGCATTATCATTTGTGGTCCAAATATTTAAGCCCAGCACAATCACTGCGGGCAGCAATAACCCTTGCAGCATCAAAACCTCCGAAATATCAGACTTCCCTGTTGCTGCGGCGCCTGCACCACCAAATACAAACATTAAACTGTTACCTATTAAAAATGCGATAACAGTGATCAGCACTGCCTTTTTAGCACTTTTGCCAAAGCGCATAAAATCTGCTGTGAGTGTGCCCGCAGAGATGAACGAGCCGACTACCAGAGTGATCGCTTGAGTTTGACTCAGTGGCGAAGTGATAGGCTGATCGGCCAAAGCGGAGAAGCCGCCAGCTCCATCAATAGCTAACCATACTGAGAATCCACCGAGTAGGGTGATGGCTGGCACCGCTATCATTGAGAGCACCATAAGCGCGGAGATCCCAATATAAGCGGTGGCAGTCATTAATGCGCCCGCAATGAGAATGAGCCAGTTAATATCAAATCCGGTAATTTTGCTCACAGGCAGCGCAAACATAGCGACACCAACACCAAACCAGCCCACTTGTGTGCCAGCAAGGAGCGCAGAGGGCAGCCATGAGCCTTTCAAGCCAAAAGAAAAGCGCGCAAGTAAATGAGTTGAAAGCCCTGTTTTTGCGCCGATATAGGCTAAAAACGCAGTATATACAGCCAGAATAAGGTTGCCAGCAACAACCGCAGTTATGAAATCAGCTTGTGACAAGCCAACACCGAGTTTGCCACCTGTCCACATGCTTGCTGAGAAAAAAGTTAGGCCCAGCATTAGCATCGCCATGGCAATTGATGACCGCCTTGCCACTGTGGGGACTGGTTTTAAATCGAATTCATGCACTGACATAATGGCTCCATTTTACTATGTAAGTATAAAGTGTATTGTGAAATTGCAGCACAATTATGGAGAGTTAACTTTATTGCACTGTACACAAGTGTGTTCTGGGTTTGTTATACTGGGCGAATCTTTGGCAGTACAAACGGGCACATATGTCTTTCCAATCTTTAAATCTTGCAGATGAACTCAATCAAGCGCTAGCACAGTTAGAGTTTACTGAGCCAACACAAATCCAAGCGCTGAGTATTCCACTCATTTTAGAGGGCAAAGATTTACTGGCTACAGCCCAGACCGGCACAGGTAAAACTGCGGCTTTTATGCTGCCAATCTTAAATACCCTATTGCAAAGTGAATTTGATACGCCCGCGGTACGCGCTTTGGTACTTGCACCGACTCGAGAGCTGGCGCAACAAGTCGCTAAAGACACCAAACGCTTGGCGAAATTTAGTCATTTAAAGGTGGCTTGCTTGTATGGCGGCGCTAATATTGGTCCTCAAGAAAAGATCTTAAAAGAAGGGGTCGACATTGTCATTGCTACGCCTGGGCGGTTACTGGATCATATGATCAAAGGGACTTTGTCCCTCAATGCCATTTCTCATCTGGTGTTTGATGAAGCTGATCGCATGTTGGACATGGGCTTTATCGGCGAAATTAAGCGCATTATGCGTAAAATGCCTGAAAGTCGTCAAACAATGTTGTTCTCGGCAACAATGGATGAAAGCGTGCTGTCGCAAATAAAAATGTGGCTGAATACGCCAGAACGTGTTGGTGTGGAGCAGCAAAACAGCACAGCAGACAAGGTTGAGCAAACTTTTTATGCGGTGGATGAAGACCGTAAACGTGAACTGATATCGCACCTCATTGGCAAAAATAACTGGCAGCAAGTGCTGGTATTTACACGAACTAAAAAGAGTGCTGATGAGTACGCAAGTGAGCTGAATAAAGATGGTTTGGCGACGCTTTCTATCCATGGTGATAAGTCCCAAGGTGCACGAGAGCGTGCATTAGAACAATTCAAATCAGGCAAAACACGCGTGCTCGTTGCTACGGATGTTGCGGCACGCGGCATCGACATAAAAGCATTGAATTATGTGATTAATGTTGAACTTCCTTATGTAGCAGAAGATTATATTCACCGTATTGGACGGACAGGCCGTGCTGGAAACAGCGGCCAATCGATTTCTTTAGTGAGTATTGATGAGCAGTGGTTATTGGAAGAAATAGAAGTATTACTCGATACCCGACTTACACCTCAGTGGTTGCCCGGCTATGAACCTGATTTAACCAAAGAACCTAAAGACGATCGTAAAAACTCGGCGAAATCGAGAAAGCAAAGGGATAAAAAGCGCATTTTAGGGCAGCGTACAAGACGCAGAAAAAAATAACGGTGTAAGGGGCTTTAATAAGCTCCTTTTTTATTTCAGATGCTTATCATCTCTGGGAATGTCACAGCATGTAACTTGAGCGGTTACTTGGTGAAAAAAGAGTCGGTATTGTTACCAGTGAAGTAGTGTTTGCGTAATTATTAACAATTTAATTTATTTATAATTGCACAATTATCTTTCTTGAATATGTTAGGTGATGCATGTACTCTGCGCGCAATTTCATCACCATAATTTGGGAACAAGCGAGTGACGTCAACAATCTCAAAAGCATGTTTATTTGCATTTACACTGCTGATCCTCGGCTGTGGCGGTAGCAGTGAAGAACTACACCCGGAAACCACTTCGACGGAAAACCCAGCGGTAACGCCTGATCCAGAACCTCAGCCTGAACCAAAGAACCAAGCGCCGATTGTTGGTATTGAAGGCACATCAACTGGGCAAGAGCAGCAATTGATAACTTTGATAGCTAAGTCTTCAGATACCGATGGTTCTATTGTCAGCTATCAATGGCAACATGACTCAGACTTGGTGCTTGACCTATCTGGCGAAGCAACTGAACGATTAATGTTCAGTACACCCGATATTCAGCAAGATGTCACAGTTACTTTCACTGTTACAGTGACAGATAATCAAGGTGCATCAGCGAGTGCTTCACATATCGTTCAGTTCGCACGAGATGAAATCGCTTTTCAATTAAGAGGCTTGGTGACAGATCAGCCTATTCCCAATGCGATAGTGACTGCGACGGTTGGCAAAGAGACGTTTAGCACAACTGCGAATACATCGGGAGCATATACGCTCGATATTGCTGCTGACGCAGCAAGTGATTCTACACTGGTTCAATTGCATGCGCAGGGCGTTGGTGCACAGTCTCGTGTAGAGTTTATGTCACAGTTGCCAAGTGTCGAACGGATACGCAGCAAAATTGGTGAAGATAATATCTTGGACGCTTCAGAGGTATTCGGTGTTAATGTGACCAATGTAACAACCGCTGAATATGTACAATTGTCCGAGCATGAGGGAGTTTTTGACTCGCAAGCACAGCTGCAAGATGCTTTGTTGTTAGTTGATACCGCAGATAAGATAAAACTAGCAACCTTAATTAAAGCATTAGTTGATGACAATATTGATCTGATGCCAGCAGAGTATAGTTCGACATTGGCACTTGCTGAAGATGCAGCAGGCGCAGAGCAACTCTATTCAGAGCTTGAGACAACCCGCCCTGAGCTGCTCAAAAAAGCCGAGGAAGCGCTTCTCAACGATGCGACTTTGCTGCCGGGTTTGACATCAGAGTTGTTGGGAGACTATACGTTAGCAATTCCAAATAAGATGCATAGTTTACTCGCTAATTTGTCATTTAACGACGATGGAACTGGGCAAATTGTTGCTGAAGAAACGAAAAGCTTTGACTGGGAAAAAACAGGTCAAATGGTTACGTTATCTTTTGCAGAGCCTGTCACAATTGTACCTGCTGGGATTAAATCTGATTACGGTCCTAGTGTTAAAACCGTACTGAATAATTTAACCATTGATGTTCTGGAAGAACGCGATGGTGTTATTGGTGCTTATGTTTCATATCAACATGACTTGGTAATTGAGTTTTTACCTGAACCAATTACAACTAACACAGTGACTATTGCACATCTGTACAAAACATTACCAGACCTTTCGATTCGCCGCGATGACCTATATGGTGTTTGGTCTCTTCAACACCATATATTGGGGCATAGTTTTGGTGAGGTTACACAATTAGAGTTATTTGAAGATGGTACTGCTCGCCAAGCATCAGTTAATACAGCTTGGCAGTGGCACCTTGATGGTAATACATTAGTTTTGACAAATGATGATAAGACATTAGCTTATCAGATTCTTGAACATGCAAATGGCCGATTAAACGCCATGGTTATAGGCCATATTTCAGAAAAGCAGGATACTTTTAATGGTGCGATATTTGTAAAACATCAAGCTATAGATTTTGATACTCTAAACTTCACCGGAAGTTGGTCTATTTCACACTCTCAATATGATGAACAGCAGTATTTCTTTTTCGAAAATAACAGTTATTTTTCACAGCTAGGACACGTAAGTGTGTGGGCGCTGGAGCAAGGTAAACTTGAGCTTGGAGAGTTTTTGTGGAATGGCACACAGGTAAGCCATTGTGATTTGAACCAAGTATCTTGCCAGTTTAGAACAACGGATGAGTTTGAATTAATCGGTGTTTATGGTGACGATATTGTTGTGAATCACACAAAAAGTTTTACAACCAGTGTTACTACTGATGCTGAATCACAGTCATTATTGAGATTTTTTACGATTGCGTCTAATCAAGGACAATTCTTAAATAAAGTAGCGCCTTATATGTCCAAGAGCACGTTATATAGTGCTGAAGATACGCTGACATTTAAAATGCACTGTCCGGGTGGACCATGCTATTTAGTGGCAGAGTATCAAAGCCAGACGTATCGAGTTGAAGAGCAAGGTTCAGCGATGTTGTTGTCTAATGACGACACCGGTGAGCAATTGGTATTGTCAGCTAAAGTGTTATCTGCAACTGAGTTAGAGGTGTGTATTCGCACGAGTAATGGTCAGTGCGATGCATCAAATACTTCACTATTTTCTACCTTAGGTCCTGAATTAGACTTCAAAGTTATCATTGAAGGAGAAGGAAGTTTAGTTGCACATACTGATAAACCAAGGTTTGGAGAGGTATTGTCATTGACTGTAATTCCGAGTGAAGGATATATAATCAGTGAAATATCTGGTTGTAATGGCTACTTTGAAGAACAGAGCATGAAGTTTGAAGCTTATTCACCAACAATGTCATGCCATATCACAGCTAAATTTATAAAAGATAATGAGTTTGTTGGTGATAATCGGTTGGTTAGAAAAGGCTTTTATGCGCCTTCTTCCTTTGATTTTAATATTTTTTCTTCTGGTAATGGTGTTATCTTGCGGTCTGGTTTTTATCCATCCTTTACTTGGCAAACAATGGCCAATGGTGGACTAGCCGCGCAGTTTGACGAACCAACGTATGCAGGTCAAGAGCCGACTAATTCTGAACCTTATATTTCATATGATATTGAAATTACTGGCTTTGAATTAGAGCGCCTCCCTGATGGTGTTGAAGTGACGTGGCATCGTCAATTGAGTATAGATGGCGTAGTGCACAGTACAGATAGTATGACAGAGGTATTTGATGACATACGTGATTTTGAAAAAACGACGTTGACTCATGCTGAAGTGGTGGGTACTTGGTCATTGGGGTATGGAAGTAATGAGTTTCAATACTTTTCTCAAAATAAGGATACCGCTTCTTTACGTCATTTATCGACATATGAACTGATCTTAAATCAGCATGGTGATGGAGAAATCATAGAAGGACAAAATCGGACCCCAGTGAATTGGGTTCTTGGCGATGATTATATTGAACTTCAACAACTTAATGGTCACAGTCATCTGATTCGTATTTCTCTGTGGAATGAATTAGATGGCGGTTTTAAATTCAGTACTCAGTTGGTTACAGGGAGTTATATGACGCCCATGAGTAGTGGAACAGGTGTGATGGTAAAACATCGAGTTTTAGCCCCTGAGATCATTAGTAAAACGGGAGCATGGCGTTTTAAGGAAGGCAGTCACTTTGATACGTTGAGCGGGTTGGAAGTCTACGATAATGGTGTGACAAGACTAGGCGCAGATTTTAATTATCACCATAGTTCAGTGGAAGATAATATTATATATATGGAAAACCTTTGGGATTATAAACGAAATATCATCGATCCGAATTGCTCAATTGATAAAATAGAATGCTCATTGCACTCTTCTTTAAAGTTTGAGCTGATCGCGACAGGCAACAAGACACTGTATGTTTTGGAAACATCGGTGATTGCACCAGAAAACTTTCCATCATCGATACTCAGAGTGATTGAGTATAACCCTTTGGGTGCTGATCGGTTTGAGCGCTATATGCTTGCAAACTTAAGGTTTAATCAGCTGGTTGGTGATACAAAATTAGCATGGCGCACTGAGATAGATAAAATGAGTCAAGCGGTAACGATTACGACACCTGAGGGCCAGTTTTCAGCTACTTTAGATGAGCAAGGTAGAATTGTATATGACAAGCAGGGTGAAAGTTATTATTTACAAGTTGTTACCGCTACTAGCGGTGGCATAAAAGTCTGCCATTACTCTGAACATGATGTGTGTAATGTAAACAATGAACTCTTTTTAACCTATCAATAATAATTTTTCCCTTAGGCAACAGCGAGGCTTTGTTGTTGCCTACTATTCAACTTAATGAAACTTTAATTGGCTTTATACTACAAATCAAAAGCTTAAAAAAGTTTCGAACTGTCTAAAAAATAATCTTGAATCTAATTGAACTTACGTGTATTCTGCTCGCTTTTTGTACTGATTAGTGAGGTTAATACAATTGTATAGATCGGTAAGTAGGGTTTTTCTCGCAGGCGTTATGGGCTTGGTTGCGGGGTGCGGAGGCGGTTCTTCAGAAAACACCAATGAGGAAGTAAAGCCTCCAGTGATAACAAATAGCGCGCCAGTAGTCTTGATTGAGGGCGAAGTACAGGTGCAAGAAATGCAAGCACTGAATTTGGTTGCCAAAGCACACGACAAAGAAAGCCAATCACTGAGCTATACATGGTCTCACAACGGTAGTGCACAGATCACACTTGAGGGTGCAACTGACGCCAGTGTTACCGTTCGCAGTATGGACTTAACACAGGATACACCGATCCTACTTTCTGTGACTGTAACAGATGCACACGGTGCGACAGCAATCGCAAAGCACGTTGTCACAGTTATAGACGCGCCCGAAGTATCAATTGACGTTAAAGATCAGACGATTGAGCAATCGACCTTTTCACTGCACGCCACTGTAAACAGTAGTAAAGCCATTAATTCTTACCAATGGTCCGGTCATACTCCAGATAGCATCGAGGTGAGTGGCTTTGAAACCGACTCACTCGTCATTAAAAGTGGTGACATTACAGAGGATATACCGCTCACGTTTGACCTGACAGTCACTGATGAAACGGGAGGCCAAACGACAGTCTCGCAATCTGTGTTAATTAAGTCGTTTGCTCAACAGCTGATAATATCCGCAAAGGTAACCGATCAGCCGATTGAGCATGCTCATGTGCAAGCGCAATTGGGTGATAAGGTTTTTACCACAACCGCTAACAACCAGGGTGAATATACACTTGCGATTAATTTAGAGCAAAGTGAAGAAGCCTACATAAATGAATTGGTTAAGCTAACAGCAACGGGGCAAGATCAACAAGACTTTGTTGAATTTGTTTCTCAATTGGGATCGTTGTCTCAATTAAATTTGGCTGCCGGTACTGATGCGGTGCTCAGTGCAGAAGAGCTATTTGACGTAAACATCACCAATGTTACGACTGCTGAATACGCGTTATTATCCGAGTTTGAAGATGCATTTGACTCAGTTGAAAAGTTTGAAAATCGCAGGTTAGGTATCAGTGCTAAACAAAAGCTAGACATTGCAACTGTAATAAAGGCGATTGTAGATAACGACTCTGTGCATTTGCCCGAAGGCCATACCACCACACTTGATTTAGCAAAAGATAAAGAGGCGGCAAATCAATACCTCACCAAGTTACAAGAAGAACAACCCGAACTAGTTCAAAGTACAGTAGATGCTTTGAAGTCTGATGCTGATCTTTTACAACCTTCCAGCATTACTTTTGATGAAGTGATTTGGGTCACAGAGCCTGATTATATGGATGGCTTCTATTTCGGCTTAGATCTCAAAGAAGACTCTACAGGTTACGTTATTGCAAATGGCAGGCATCCGGTATCTTGGGAGCAAAATAACGGTCTTCTTACAGTGCATTTTGATGAGCCTTTAATATTAAATAATGTTAATCATATTGACAGATACAACCGATTTTCATTGCTATCAATAACTTTGGAATTTTATACGCAAGGCGCGCAATATCATTCATCCAATGTAACTTTATCTGGATATGATACAGATATTGGCCCACAAAGCTCACGTACAGCATCATTTCATTCGCAAGTGTATACGCAAGGCAGTTTTGCTGAATTATCAAAACTCACGTTCGACGGAAATTGGTCTGTTTTTACTGTCACTGAGTTTGTTCAAGATACCTATCAAGAATATTACTTCGATGAAACAAATAAACTGACAGTATTAGACACTCAAACGCAACTCGACTGGTTGATTTCTGGAAATGAATTGCGTATTCACGATGGCGAGCGCACTCAAGTACTGCAGCTTATCGCATATACTGAGTTTGGCTTTCATTTTATGGGTCATACTTTAGAAAATGGGGTGATCACAGAAGCATATACTGCTTATATGGTTAAGCAGCAAGATGTAAGCTTTGATGCGTTTGACTACCAGCGTACTTGGGTACCACAACAACGCTTGCACAGTACTGTGTTTGAGGTCACTGAGCAAGGAGTCTTTCAAGCTGCACTTAGAGCAGGCAGACAATATTTGTTAGAGTTGGGCGAGCTGGTTTCGTATCACTATAGCTTCAATGGTCAGGGAAGGTATGAAACATGTAATAACAGTGAGTTGTGTGATCCCTCTGTTAAGTTCTCATATAAATTACTTGCAGCTGTTGGAGATAAAATAGCAGTTGAACACTCTGTCACACACCTAAACAGTGCTCAACCATCCCAGACTTTGCAATTTTACGATGTCGTAGAGCAGTTTGATACCTCTATAAATTTTTATGAGCAAGTTGTAAGAAATGCGGTCAACCTCTACGGTGAAGATGGCAGTGCGATAAGAGGCTACCTTATTTGTCCCGAACAAGCCCTTTGCTTTAACGCGCTGACAATAGAAAGTCAGTCGGGTCAAGATAATTATAAAATTGATAAGCAAGGAGACCATATAAGGCTCACTTCGCTATTTACAGGCCGTGTATTATTTCTTGAATTCAAAGAAGTTGGTCAAAAGCGATATTCAATTTGCTTGAAGTCTGATATATCGGCTCAATGTAATGTGTCAAATACGCAAGAATATGGGTTGATAGCGCCGACCATACCTGTATCTACAATAACAACAGGTAATGGACGTGTTGATTTGCGAACACAAAATGTAAAATATGGCTACACAGTAGATGCGCGTATATTAGCTGATGATGGGCACTATATTTCTTCGCTGAGTATATGTGGTGAAGAAGGTATTTTATCATCAGAAGATATACTTTCAGAGTTGTTTTGGTCAGTTCCAGTTTATGAAAATTGCGAAATTAAAGCGACATTTGAAGAAAAGTCACCTGCTTATGGCACACATCAACTGTATGACCAGTCTTTATATATCCCTTCACTTCATGAGTTTTCGATTGCAGCTGATGGTAAAGGTGTTTATACGCAAACTCTGAAGCATATGGGCGTTTCGCAGATGGGGTTTACTTGGCAACATATGTCAGAAAATAAGTCTCTGTTGGAATTTGACTATCCTGTGTCTACGTATTTAAAGAACTATTACAACGACAGGTTCGCTTTCAGTGACTATGACATCCTGAGCCATGCAGTGGAGTTCGGTTATGCAGACGAAATGACTTTAACATGGCAGCTAGAGGACAAATCATTCTCTCCAGATCCGAATGGGGCGATTGGGCCAATTACATTTACTGATATGGCAACCAGTGAAATTAGTTATATTGCTGATTGGGAAGGCAAATGGGTCTTGGTATATCAAAATTCTGAGACCTATTACGAAGTCAACATCAATGCGGACGGCCATGCTACTTTACAAGCTGTATCCCGTTTGAATAGAGATGCTGGATTTGTCGAGCTCAAATGGGAAGTAGATACGTCAGGTCAATTGAAGCTGATTTCGCAACTTGATGAAAATCAATATGTGACTTTTAAGCCAACCAAGCAGCAAGGTGGATTTGTACAAATCGAGACACAAGATGCAGTATGGTTTGATGATAAAAGTTACTTCCAAACAGGTGTCGGCTTAATGGCCAGCGCATTAGAGGGGTCACTCACTACTGAGGAATTGGCTGGCCAGTGGCTGTTTAAATGGAGTGAGGGAGCAAATAGCTACCACAGCTTTGTTATCAACGAAGATGCATCGATCAACAGATATGCTGTACGTGGTAATGTGACGATAGAGGAAAACATATTCACAGCCAATTATTTCTATGATGCTGAAAAGGAAACTTATGTCACTGCTTGTAGTGATGAGAGTATTAACTGTTACTTGAGCGATACAAATAGTTTTAAAGTACTATCAAAGGAAAACGGGACGGTATTACTTGCGACACTCAGCGGTGAATTTCACGTTGCGCAACATAGCAAAGATTTACGCGTTGACCATTTCATTGCAGGTTTAATGGACGATTTTTCATACTATTCTTTAATCGGTGAGCACTACGCTGCTGCTCAGTTTATTCGATACAATTATGAAGTTGATGAATATATTTGGGCTACTTCGGTACCATTTTCTGGTACCGAAGAGATAGTTAAGTTGAGTGATGGCAAGTTCCATTATCAAACTTCACAGGGTACTTATTGGGTTGCGCCTGTTATGCATTTATCGAATGGAATACAAGTATGTATATATGAAGATGGACAAAGCTGTGAGCAAGGTACTCAGCAAACATGGTTATACCAAGCGCCAACTTTTGATATCACTCTTAAAGTTGGGCAAGGCGGTGCTGTAAATGCTGATACTACATTAGAAAACGTGCTTTTTGGAAACTATATTCGTCTGACAATTCTCGCGGATGAAGGTTATCGTATTGCCGACTTTGAAGGCTGCAACGCTCGCTTTTTATGGGAAATAAGCTTATCTGAGGCTCTCATCGAAGTCGCGCCAAACGTATCTGATTGCACATTGACAGTGTCTTTTGAACGAGATTCTGGGCAGTCTGTAGTCGATTCATTGGGTATTAAAGATTCTGGGCTTAAATCCTGCGTAGAAAGTCAAGGTCTAAGTTACCCTCAGTTTTTGGCATTTCTCAATTGTAACTCAAGTACGATTGATAGTTTTTCTGGTATAGAAAACTTTAAATACTTGCTATCTATTTCGTTATACGACACGAGCTTATCTGCACAAGCGAAAGCAGATCTTGAGAATATGACGCAATTGAAGTCTCTGCATCTTTATGATGTTGACTATACGGAGCTTAACCTCAGTAAACTTAGCCAATTGACAACCTTATCCTTAAGTCAGGCATCGACTGTCTCGACTATCGTATTACCAGTTCAAAGTTCATTGTATTGGTTAGATATAAGTAATTCATCGGTCACTGAAATAGACTTATCTAATCAAGTTAAGTTACGGTCTTTATCGGTTGGAGAATCAGCACTCACTAATTTGGACTTATCAAACAATCTTGAGTTGGAGCTTTTGAATATTAGCGGCAGTAAAGTTGAAGGTATTTCGGGGGTGACTACAGATCATAAAATACAGAGTTTAAATGCAGCGTCCTCAGCACTTGCTACGTTGGATCTTCGTAATTTTGATGATGTTGAGGACGTTGACTTAACAAATACGCTGATTTCACTGCTAGAGCTAGGTGGAAATCCACAGCTGCATACACTTAATGCATCCGACTCGCCATTAGCGCGCATAAATGTAGAGCCCGGCCAGTATACTTTGTCTTATTTGGCACTGAACAATACTAATCTCAAAGAGCTAGACTTGAGGTATTTTGAGCAGCTGTCTACTTTGGAGCTCACGTCCACTTTCTTGACAAGTTTAGATTTAACGAGTAATCAGCAACTATTTTCTCTTGAAGCCAGTCATAATCAGCTTACAGAGGTTAATTGGGGCGACTTGGCGAGGATATTCTCAGTGAATTTAGCGGCAAACCCTTTGGATGAGTTTATGTTTGAGCAGCATATGGAGAATTTGCATCAGTTAGACTTGTCAAATACGGGTATTCGAGTGCTACACATACCTGATGGAGCGACATTGAGATCTTTAAAGTTCTCTGAGAATCAGTTAGATAATATAACGGGTGTTGAGTATTTATCGACAGTGGGTTCAACCTTTGATTTGACGAATACGACTTTGAGTACAGAGTTGTTACAGTATATTCAAAGTCATAATGTATCCGTTATTCATTGATCATTAAAAGAAAAAACCAGCGTTAAGCTTAATGCCGATCAGTTAAGAAATATTTTAATGATCAGTTGACTGATCTTTTCAAGGCTTCAAAATCCGATATCAGTATACTGGTATCGGATTTTTTAATGGAATTGTCAGAAGCACTTGCACGCACATCTATCTCTCGCCTCACTGAATTTAAAAGCTTGGCTGATGTTTTAGAGCCAGAGATTATACAAGCCTGTTTAGAGTCCAATAGTGTAGCAACATTGCGTAAACGCAAGCTCCCAATGGATGCCATGATTTGGGCAGTCATTGGTATGTCCTTGTTCCGAACTGAATCCGTTCGTCAACTAATTAATAAGTTAGACATCGTCTTGCCTCAAGACGTGGACTATGTCGCCCGAAGTGCCGTCACTCAAGCTAGAAAAAAGCTAGGTAGCAATGTAGTACAAGATGTTTTTTACCGTACAGCCCAAACTTGGCATGAACGTGCGGAGCATCCACATTGGAATGGACTTAATATTTACGGTGTTGATGGTGTAGTTTGGCGAACGCCTGATAGCGCAGCAAATAGTGCGACCTTTGCTCGAACGGCCAATAAAGCCAGCTATGCTGGTTATCCGCAAGTCAGAATGGTCTGTTTAATGGAGTTAAGCAGTCATCTCATATTGGGGAGTGCCTTTGATAGTGTAAGTGAAAACGAGATGAACCTAGCGAGCAGGCTCATTAACCATATTCCAAATAACAGCTTGACGCTATTCGATAAGGGGTTTTATTCACTTGGCTTGCTACATGAATGGGAGCAAAAAGGGAGTAACACGCATTGGCTGCTCCCCCTCAAGAAAGGGACCCAGTATGAAGTGATTGATAGCTTAGGGAAGCAAGATAAGCTGGTTCGTTTGACAACGACGCCGCAGGCTAAGAAGAAGCGCCCTGACTTACCCGACTCTATAACCGTGAGATTATTGACAAGGCGAGTGAAAGGAAAAGAAGTGAGTGTACTCACATCAATGACGGATGCAATGGCATATCCAGCTTCGGAGATTGTAGATTTATATGCACACCGCTGGGAAATTGAAATGGGCTATCGAGAAATGAAGCAACATCTATTGGAAAGTCGATTCACCTTGCGCAGCAATTTACCGGAGCTAATTCACCAAGAGCTATGGGGCTTGTTACTGGCTTACAACCTTATCCGTTACAAAATGGTATTAATGGCTAAATCACTAAAAAGTGTTTATCCAAATCAACTTAGCTTTAGAGATGCCTCATCACATATCATCTACAAACTTACTCAAATGCCTATATATGCTCCAGGAAATGTGCCTAAAATCATCCTGGATATAGAAAGAAATGCGAGTCAGTTTAAGCTTGAAGGAAAACGGGAACGAAGTTACCCAAGGGTATTGAAGGTGTCTAAAAACCGATACCCAGTTGCTAAAAGTACAAACGCCGCTCACCTTAAGTGAACGGCATTAAGCGTTAAGCTGGTTTTTTTACAGGTGATGCTAATACAGCTTACTTAACATCACTCTGCGCGTGGTTTTTATTTTTTCTTCCACTTAGCATTATCGGGTAGTGATTTAGGTGGCACGCGAACTTGTATTAGTGAAGGGCTATCTAAGTTTTCAAGCGCGCCCAAAATTGCCTCGTTGAGCTCTTCGTACGTATTGGCTTTCCAGCCTTTACAGCCGAATACATCGGCAAGTTTACAGTAATCCCACTGGTGCAAAATACATGAATCAAAGAATGGCTGATCGCTTGAGAATATTTCGGCGTCGTACAACCATTGTTCTACACCATATACACCGTTGTCCATGACAAAAATAATCGGGTTGAGCTTAAATCTGGTTTGTGTCGACAAACACTGGGGTGTCATTTGAAATCCACCATCTCCAGAGAATACAAATACACGTTGGTGGTCTTGTTTTGCAAGGCTCATGCCTGTCGCTGCTGGGCCAATATAGCCAATGGACGAGTAAGTCGGTTGGGCCACAAAGCCTCTTGGTGTGCCGACTTTGAGCAGTAGGCTGCCAAAAAAGTTTAAGCTGGCGTCACTGCCGATAAGCACGTTGTCGTTAATGTATTCTTTGCTCTGGATAAAGTCATAAAAGCCTTGGTAGCTGATATCTCCGCTAAATTGCTCGCTACTGTCTGGTGCTTCGCTTGGGATTGCACATGCAGACAAGTTTGAGAGTGGCTTTTGATTCAGTTCTTCGATAAAGTTTGCCAGTGGTACCTGTGGCACAAAGTAGGTACCCAGCTTCACGGTATCCCATGAAATAAGCGCGGTTTTATCATAATTTACCGCTTGGCCCAGTGAGTTTATATCTGACAGCCAGACACCTAAGCCTAATATAAAGTCAGACTCATTGACTAATTTTTGGGTGACCTCAGAAGAGGCTTGACCATCAAAAACACCTGCAAAGAGCGGGTCGTTTTCGGAAAATACCGCTTTGCTGATGAGCTCTGTCACATAAGGCAAGTTTAGTTTTCTGATTAAAGCATTGGCCTCCTCATGAAGGCCCATACGATCAACTTCCGCACCTAGCCAAATAATAGGGCGCTCAGCCTGTGTTAAAACTTGCTGAATTTTATCAATGGCTTGGTCTACATTGACTTGCAGCGGGATAGGCGTAAGCGGTGTAAGCTTGCCTTGTGGGGCTGCACAAGGCTGTTCTACCATATCTTCCAGCAGCTCTATGTAAGCGGGGCGTTTTTGTGAGATACACTCAGTCAGAGCATAGTCAATCAGCCTGGGCGCAAGTTCAGGGTTATCTATTTTGATTGCCGCTGCGGTGATATTTTTGTAGATATTTAAGTCGGTTTCGCCATCAATCATATGGTGGTACGTAAAGCCAGTTTGCTGGGCGGTGAGACGCTTTTGTATGCTCGGTGCGCCGTTGACCACAACCACGGGGATGCGTTCTGCGTAAGATGCCGCAACTGCGTTTACTGCGCTGAGGGTGCCGGCAGAATACGTAAAGCACATAGCGCCAATGCCTTTTAATCTGGCATAGCCATCCGCTGCATAACCTGCGTTCAGTTCGTTGACCTCTTCAATAAGCTCAATACTGCTTGGCTCAATATGTTTGTTGATCCATTCAATGGTGTAGTCCCCCGCGATTGAAAATAAGTGACCTAGGCCAAGCTCTTCAAGTCTTTGAGTGAGGTACTGTCCTACTGTGTATTGTGTATCCATGCTGATCCACCTATCAATTTGGTTAGTGTTGATTAATATTCGCTTGCGCCATCAAAGAGTCTGGGTAGGTAAATATCGAAAATGGCTGGGCACTGCCTAGTTGGAAATTTGTTGAGCATAAACGCTTTAAATTCTTGATTTTTCAGTCCATCAGCAATGGCTTGCTTAGCGGCAATCAGATACTTGAGGTTTTCGAGCACTTCATTTTTATCTGCAGGTGCACCGTGTCCTGGTAAAAATAAGTCATAGTCGGATGTCAGCATATCTTCATGTTGCTCCATCCAATGATCGAGATATTTGGTCAGATACAAATGCGTGCCGCTGTAGAGCAAATCTTGGGCGATAAATACGCCGAGGTCGGGGAGCTTTAAGGTGATCCCATAATCAATTTCCGTATCGACGATACGCTCAATGACATATTTTACGCCGTCGATGATCTCAATACCGGGGCTGACCACATGTTGTGGGATAACGACTTTTTCCGGCGCGAGGTCGCCTAATTTACCCATATGGTCTTCACGAGACTCTTCACCATGCGCTTTTAAAAAGTCGATGGTTTCAGGCAAGGTATATATCTCAATATCTGCAAATGCATCCCCAAGGCCAAACCAATGATCTGGATGGCGATGTGATAAATACAAACGTTCGATTGGCTTTTTTAAACTGTCGGCGTACTCGCGAAACTTCTTCGCATAGGGGCTTAAAAATTGGCCATCAATCAGTACTAGGACATTTTCACTTTCAATAATGTGTGTTGCATTGGCAATATTATCGCCTTCGTATGAAGAGATGAATGTATGGATTTTTACATTGCCTGTGTGTTTAACAACAATTTTGATAGGGTTGGTAATAGGTATGTTCATAGCATTTACTCGCTGTGATAGATAAAAGAGACAAAGCACATGCACGACGTGCTTTGTGACAGCTAAATAGATAATGAGACGGTAGAACTACTGGCCAAAGATAACGTGTATGACGATTAAAAATGACTTGTTTATAAGGTGATGTAGCAGTAAACACAGATACTATGCGCAACTTGCGCTGCGCATAGTGTGGGTAAAGTTGTTGTGCTTTTACCATATCAACATCCGCTGTTACTGTGTGCCACATCCTAAAAGCATGATTATTTGCTTTTGGCCAAGTACGGTTTAATAAACTCTAATAACGACCGTAACCTCAGTGCTTTCGGCCGTCGGTGATTTCAAACTTTTAACGCATTGCGTAAATCAATGGCGATGGCGACGGATACATAACTCCAAGTTAGGTGTTCAGCACTGGTCATGTAGCCGTCGTAGCGACTAAATTGCTCCGACAATGACGTGTGCTCACCTGCGTGGATCTGGATACGGCGAAGATAGGCATCTCCAAGCGCTTTTAAGCCAGAGGTGATGGACTTGAATGTTTTGGTTCTACTACTGAAACACCCACCGACCTCAAGCTGACATTTGGGGTCGACCAGTTTCACAGCCAAATCTAGTTGGCCGAGGTTATACTTGTTGATTTCAATATTTTTTTGTTCTGCAAACAAGGCTGCCGCTTTGTAGCAAATACTGCTCAAAGAGGCAGTACACAAGAACCAAGGGTTACCCTGTCCAAGTGGCGCGCTACCTGCGTATTTATCCTCTGGGTAGCGTCCAATGCCCGGTGAGACTGGGTCGCCAGATGTGGTGTGTTCTATCGCGTTGATCAGATAAAGAGGGTCAAAAGCTTGGTGAAGTGCATAGGCGGTTGCCAGTACTTTATCTTCGTGTGGGTTTAGGAAAGGGTGGGTGTCTGACAATGCTTGGCAGATCCCTAAAGTTGTCGCAACATCAAGATTTGACGACTTGTAATCTAGCCCGCCAACACGGTTTATCGTGGTTAGAAAATAGCCCTGTTCTTCACTCCAAAAATCATCCATTGCACTTTCAATCAATGCAGCCTGTTGATTATAGTAATCGGCTGCGCCCGGATCATTGAGCTTATTCGCTAAATCAGCACCTTCGCGCAACGCTGTGCGTTGTAGCAGTCGAGTATAAAAATGGGTGCCATCGACTTCTTCCCACAGGTCAAAGCAAGGGTCCTGCCAGTGGTTCGCAACAAAATCTAAATCTGCTTTGATAATACTAAATGAAGGCTCTTTTGAGTCGTATAAAGTGCCTGTGACATAGCCTTTTTCACCATTCTCTAACAGAGTATGTGCCCAGCGAGTGATGGTGAGCGCGCGTTGCGCTGGGCCATCATTCTGTGGTCTGCCCCAAGGTCCGTTGAACGCTTGTCCAGTGACGTAAAACTTGGGCTCGCCTAAGCTATTACTGACAGTTGGTGTTGTTTGGTTTATTTTGGTGAACTCGACATAGTCAATCATCATGTCGTAGTAGTTATCTTTAAAATTTCTACGATCAAGGCCATTGAGCTTGGCAATTTCGCTCATTGTTCGTGCCGCATCTCTGACCCAGTGGTAATAGTAGTTTGGGTTGGTGCGAGAGGGAGAGGCGAGTACAGCTCCACGCTCTCCATCGTCGGGTGAAATATTCGCAATCATCCTATCTAGCACATGTTGTCTTGCCACTTTTGCCCACTTTTCAAGTGGTTGTGCATCAATAGCTGTCGGGTATTCTTGCTCTGATTTGAGTACCGTGTTCGTTTGAGTTGTCATAAGTGTTCCAAGAGTAAAGGTGTTAATTGTCTCGGAATGTCGGTGTGAGAAATCAAACATACAACCAAGTTCATTCACTAACTGTCTCACATTAGCAATCCGTTGTAGTCGCACTGAGTGCATCAGAAAGTATATACACAAAAAACAGCTACTCGCTTAAATATTTCGATTTATTTAACAAGTTATTAATTTGGTTGGGGAAACTAAAACGTAGCTATGAAAGACTAGTTTCAAGATGGTTTATTTTGAGTTTTTATACTTATTTGCTTATTTTATCTACATAAGCATCTATTTTAGGAACCTGTTCTTGTAATATTTACGCCGGATTCTTTTTGGGTACTTAATTTATAATTGCCATTTTGTAATATCTGCTACACTGATTTTTAGCTTGAATGTTAATGCTGTTGTTAATGGAATAAGATGGGGACACTTGAATGAGTGAATCAAATTCAACAATAGAGCAAGTAACACCTGAGCAGGCAATTCAAAATTCGAATGACGGTAAATATGATGCAGTGATCGTTGGCTCAGGGATTAGCGGTGCGATTGCCGCGAAAGAACTCACTTCTAGAGGGTATCAAGTACTTGTGCTTGAAGCAGCACCCGCAAAAAGCTTAAGTTATGACGGCTTCAAGGAGTATGTATCTAATTATTATGTCAACGCGTCAAAAGATAACAACGCGCCATATCCTGATAACCCAAATGCACCTATGCCTAGGTCGACTGATGTTCGCAAACTATGTTTGGGTCAAATGGATACTCAAGGGTACATGGTGCAAAATGGGCCTTTGGCGCTAGACAGTACCTACACGCGGGTAACGGGTGGCACAACCATGCACTGGGAAGCCAAAATTCTGCGTATGTTACCAGATGATTTTAAAATCAAAACCCACTACGGTGTCGGGTTAGATTGGCCTATCAGCTATGATGACTTGATGCCCTATTACCGCATGGCTGAACGTGAAATTGGCGTGTCAGCTAATGTTGAGGAGCAAGGGTTTTATGGGCTTAAATACGAACCAGGCTATGTATATCCGATGCATGGATTACCGGCCTCTTATCTTGATCAAGTGGTGGCCAAAGGCATTGATGGCGCAGAGTTTGAGTTAGCAGGCGAAGTACACACGGTAAAAGTGCGTCCGTTTCCACAAGGTCGAAATGGCATTCCTAATGCGGATTATCAAAACGGTGCGGGGTTTAAACCCGTAGGAGCTGTGGGCGCTGTGCAGAGTGAGCAAGGCGGGCGCTGCCAAGGCAATAACAACTGTGTGCCGATATGCCCTGTACAAGCCAAATATGACGCACGTAAAACGTTATACAGCGCAGCGCAAACAGGTAACCTTGATTTTTTACCACAAGCAGTTGCCAGCAAAGTCTTTGTAGATGGGTGTACTGATCAAGTCAGTCATATTGAATTCAAGCACTATACTAAATCCTCTTCACCTGAGCATACGACAGGCAATATCACTGCAAAAACCTTTATTTTAGCGACCAACGCGGTAGAAAACGCCCGACTTATGCTCGCGTCTGATTTACCCAGCTCTAGCGGGTTAATGGGCAAAAACTTAATGGACCATACTTATTTGCTTGCTTGGGGTTTATTGCCAGAGGCCGCGGGGACAATGCGAGGGACAAAGTGCACCTCTGGCATTGCGGATTTTAGATATGGACAAAGCCGAGCCAAGCAAGCGCCGTTTGGTGTTGATATTCATAATGATGGTTGGGGCTGGGCAACAGGATCGCCTTTCTCTGATATCGAAGAGTTAGTCGACACTGAAAATAAATTTGGTAAGGCACTGCGCCAAAGTACGGTTGAGAGAATATCAAATCAATTGCTGTTTGCTTATATGGTCGAGCAGCCCGCAGATGAAAGCAACCGCATTACGGTTGATCCAGAATATACCGATGCGCTCGGTAACATGCGCCCAATCGTCAATTATAACTTGTCTGATTACTCCAAAGCGGGTATTGCTTACGCACGTGAAACGTCGAAAGTATTTTTCCAGCGCCTTGGTGCACAGGACTTTTCAAGTTATTCATTGCTTGATTATGGCTCGTTTAATTATCAAGGTGATAGTTACTACTTCCGAGGTGGTAACCACTTTTCTGGTACGCATGTTATGGGCACCTCTGCTAAAAACTCTGTGGTGAATGAGTATCAGCAATCATGGGATCACAGTAACTTATACCTGATTGGCTCAGGCAGTATGCCGAGTATTGGTACGTCAAATACCACTCTAACACTTGCGGCGCTGTGCTTTAAAACTACTGAGCATATTTTGGCACATTTGAGCAGTTATCGCGTGAATGTCGTGGCTGATGATGCCTTTAAACTGGCTAAAGGAGCGCGCTCATGAACGAACGTATTATCAATACCATTGATGATTTATATCAGATGTTAGATGCTGCGATTCAGCTTGAGCATGCGACAATTCCGCCGTATTTAACGGCATTATATAGTATTCATCCTGAAACCAATTTAGAAGCTACAGCGGTTATTAGAGCGGTTTTGGTTGAAGAGATGCTCCATATGACGTTGTCTGCAAATGTGCTCAATGCATTGGGTCGACATCCCAATTTATTGAGTGAAGGCTTCATGCCTTCATTTCCAACTTATTTGCCGGATGGTGAGAAAGACTTTCAAGTCTCGATTGCCGCTTTTACACCAGAGACACTTGAGACGTTTTTGAATATTGAGCGGCCTTCAAAGCCCCAAGAAAGCACTTCAAGTACTTGCCTTAATGGCTGTATCACGCGTGCAAATCATGCGCGCTTTCATTTGGATGCGATAAAACCGCTAAAATCGCCAACTTACAGTTTTTATAGCATCGGTGATTTTTACGATGCCATTATTGAGGGCATTAAATTTTTAGAGACGCAGGCCAGAGAATGCGGAGAAACCATTTTTATCGGTGACCTTAAATATCAGGTTTCCAATAGATATTATTACTCTGGCGGTGGCGAAGTCATAGAAGTCACGGATGAAAAATCTGCCATTACCGCGCTGAAATTGATCAAAGAACAAGGAGAAGGGAAGCCATATCCTGACGAAGACACAAAGAACCAAGAGTTTGATAGTGAGGGAGAGCTCTCCCATTACTATCGATTCAAGCAGTTACAGTTTGGCCGTTATTATCGACATGGTGATACACCAGATAATCCCACTGGTGCTCAGTTTGAAGTTGATTTTCGTAAGGTATATCCGATCAAGGCAAACCCTAAGCTGTCGGATTTTACAGAAAACCCTACTTTATTAAAAGCCGCGAAAGATTTTAACCATCATTACCATGAGTTTTTGGGCATCATCAATGCTGCGTTCAGTGGTCATCAAAACCTTCTGTTGGGTGCAGTATGCGATATGTTCAGGTTGAAAGAGTATGCCAGTCAATTGATCCGTAATCCGATTTCGATTGAGTCTAATGCGCACGCAGGTCCAACATTCGAGATTGAAGCCAGTAGCCGTGACTCGTTGAACGGTACAGCAGGGCGGACTTGTGTTCATAAGGAGAGGGCGTAATGAATACTCAGCAAAATCAACAGCAATTTATCGAGTTATCAGGTGCACTCACAGATTTCAACGCATTTGCATTACATGGTACAGGGCAAGTTGAAAACTACTATAAAACACTCAATGAGATTGTTGGAGCTGATACGGTTGAGCAGTTATGTAGCGTGTTTCAAACCGTGTATGAATGTGCCTGTGATGAGCAGATGTTTCTGACTGGTATACGGCAACAGATTATGGGGGATGTGAAATTAGGGCCGGTTGCCAGAAATATCATCAAGCTTTGGTACACCGGCACCTGGTATCAATTACCACGCACTTGGCGAGAGGTTTATGGCAAAAGTGCGCAGGACAAAACGTTTTTTGTTAGCTCTGCTTCATATACCGAGGGCTTACTTTGGCAAGCGATTGATGCCAACCCATCAGGTGCAAAAGGCCCAGGTTACGGTTCTTGGAGCGAGCCACCGAGAATTCATTTCGACAATAGCTGGCAGTTTGTAAAGCAGCAAAGTGTTCAATAAAAATAAATGTAAGTACCTACTTTCATTTATGTCACCAACAGGATGTTTATCATGAGCAGACAAACAATGTTTCCACAAGGCGCTGTAAAATTTGGTATTACCCCAACTGGATGGGTCAACGATGACTTCTTAGATATTGATATCGGGATTCCATTTGAGCAGATTGTGAGTGAGATGGCTCTGGCTGGCTTCGAAGGCTGTAGCCGTGGGCATAAATACCCCTCCGATTCCGTGGTATTAAAGCGTGAATTGGATATGCGTGGGTTAGTGATTTCTGAACCGTGGGTTAGCACTTACTTCACAATCAATGACATGAAAGAGCAAACGTTTCAAAGCTTTGAGCAAGAAATCCAGTTTTTGAAAGAGATGCAAAGTGGGGACTTAGTACTGGCTGAACTTGGCGGTTCGTCTCATCAGCAGCCCATTGCCTTAGTGCCTAATGCACCTAAGTTTACAGATGAACAATTTCGCAGACTCGCCGATGGCTTAAACGAACTTGGTCACAAAGCCAATTGCCACGGGGTGAAAATGTGTTATCACCATCATATGGGCACAGGGGTGATGACGATGGATGAAATTGCGCGATTTGCGGAGCTAACTGACCCTGATTGCGTGCATTTTTGTTTGGATACGGGGCACCTATTTTTTGCTGGTGGCGATAATTTAGAGTTTATTCGGCTATACGGCGAGCGGATCAGACACGTTCATTTGAAAAATATCCGCAAAGACATTATGGATTACAGTTTGGCCAATGACTTGTCATTTAAAGAGGCCATTTTAAAAGGGGTGTTTACTGTGCCGGGAGACCCTGCTGGGTGCTTAGATTTTAAAGAGATATTACAGGCATTGGCAGATAAAAGCTTTGCCGGATGGTTGATTGTAGAGGCAGAACAAAATCCTGCCAATGCAACCCCGCTTCTGTATGCGCAAATGGCGCGTAAGTATCTTAAAGAAGTCACAGGCCTTTAAGTGATAAAGGAGTTATCGCATGCAGCATAATACGGAGATGTATTTTAGCTTTTTTATGTTTGGGTCTAATTTCTCAATAGAGGATGATGCATTTTTGGACCAAGCGATGACCCATATTCGACGTTTGGTTGAAATGGGCTATACCGGTTTTGAGTTTCACCCTGGTAGAGAGGACACCACAGCTTATGCATTTGCCACTTACGAGGATGAGATAAATGCCTATAAGGCTTTTCGTCAGCGTATGGATGATGAGGGTTTCGGGCATATCAAAGTTGCGACTAATGTGGGGGCTACAACCTCGTGCGACCCAAGCTCGGCCAGTAAATCTGTTCGCGACGCAGGGGTTGCTTATTTAAAATCTCGAATTGATATTACCGCTGCATTAGGTGGTGAGATCATGATGGGACCGCTAGTGATCCCCTATGGGGGCTTTGTATTTGACGCGCCAAATGGACAAGCCGTATGGAGTGACAAGTTACAAGATGAACTTTCGCAGCGTTATCAAACAGCACAGCCTAGTTTTGTTGAACTTGGCGCTTATGCCTCTTCTAAAGGCGTTAAACTGGCGATTGAACCAATTAGCCATTGGGAGACGCCAGGACCGAATAAACTGGCGCAGTTGATCACGTTTTTAGATGGCATAGAAGATCCAACTGTGGGAGTGGTACTTGACAGTGCGCAAGAGACGTTAGATGGTGATGGGCCTGAGGTTTTTGCACAGCAAATTAATTACCTTGCTGATCAAAATCGTTTACATTACGCGCAAGCGTCACCGCCAGATAGGGGGGATTTAGTGCATTGTTGGTTGCCATGGGAAGGTATATTTACACCTATTTTGTCGCGATTTGATGGTCCCATTGCGGTGGAGATTTTTAATGCGGTGGGTGCATTTGATCAGGGCCTTCGTTTGACCCGACGCAAGTTTTGGGTGCCGGAAGTGGATACACCGAATCAATACCCTGATGCCTATCAAATAGCACAGCAAGCTTATGAGTTTACGCAAGCCAAGCTCAATGAGGTGAGAAGTAAGTTACATAAAAGTCGGTGCTGAGCGCATATTTAAAGTTTTTCAATAGAAGTGACATCTCTGCCACTTCTATTATTTTCACTGATTAATTAACAAAAATCTTTTGTGGGGGGAATCGTACAGCAGTCATCTACTGAAAGCGTAATGCACATAGTGCCTGATGCACCACCGCCCACGGCTGGGGTATTTTTGTGTGAAAGCGCTTTATTTTTAAGTGACAAAGATTTTAGTTGGGTTTTTTTCAATTTCATGTTTTTCATCATATTACTCCTTTATGAATGTCAGCTAATTTGCTGAGACTAAAACTTACCATTAATCTGCTTTGTTGTGAATATTTTATTCATACAGGTGTGTATTTTTGTTTTTTATTTTCTGGAGGCGTTGGGCTTTTAGCTTTAATGGATAGGTGAGTGAATAGCAGAGAAGTGAAGCATATTGGCGAAACGCAAGGTGAGGGCGATATTAAGCTTGAAAGGCGCATCAGCTGTTCTATGCGCCTTTCAAGCTATGAATGTCGTGTTATCTCATCCAAAGTAGTGCCCACTGAGAGCCATTTGGCTCATTTCCTTGGCTACAAACCGCAGAACCAGAGGAGTTCGATTTGTATGTGCCTCTAGCTACCCAACAATATGGAGCAGTTATGTCACCTTGCCAGCCAACAGTGGAGTTGGAAACATTACCACCTAGGTAAGCAGTACCCACACATCCTTCAAAAACATACGCATCGGGCGCTAAAGAGGTGGTGCAGCTTGGTTTATCAGAGTTCCTAGGCATCAGTTCTAGGCGATCTGACGCACCCCAATTATATCGAACCAGCTCAAGCTCTCTAGGAGTAAAGTTTTGGCCGTAAACAGTGTAGCCATCTCCACAACCGACGGTTGAGCAGCTAACTTGCTCTTTTGCATCAGTAAATACACTTAAGTCGCCTTTGTATAACCAAAGTCTGGTGACGTTATTAGGGTCTGTTTCTGGGATGTCTCCATACTCTTCGATACGGTGTATACCCCCTGGTTGCGATTTTGGATAACTTCCTACCAGTGTCCAGCCACCGCCATCTCGGGTCATATCACAGTAAACATTGACTGCTTCACCTGATAAAGCGCTAATTTCATACACACCATCACCTTGGCTAAGGCCTGCATCTAAAATATCTTTACAGCTAGTTGCTGTATTTGGCTGAAATGCGGTCATACTCCAGTCACCTTTAGTCCCATTTGCGGCAAACCAAGTACCACTAAAAGTACCATTGATGTCTACATTTCCTGCAAAGTACTGAGTACTTGAAGGTGTTTTATTTGAGAGTTTAAACTGAATGATATTGCCATTTTGCGCCGTGCTGCCGGATAAAAACTGGGCTGTGGTGTGCGCCATAAAGTGCGCTTTATCTCCGGCTAAAATGATTTCTTGAGATTGACCGGACTCTATCAAGCCATTGTGAAACTCATCTGTTGTGAGTACATAGGTACCATCTAAAGTTTGTTGGGCAACAGCACTTTGACTTAATAAAATGGTACTAATTGTGAGAGCGAGTAATTTCATATATTTCCTTAGATATGGCTTATTGGTTAAGAAGACTTATTAAAGCATTATTTCTTATGTATATTTTTATTATTTTTTATCTTGATGTTAATTTATAACAATGAAATTTAAGTGTTTTTTGGTTTGAGCGTACTTGATTTTTAAGCTGCTGTTTGGTGTCTTTGGACCCAAAATTTTTGCATGGTATTTTAAAGTTGTTTTTGTGAAGTTCAGGGACATATTAAGACTCTGTCGTTGAACTTGTTCATCATGATGTCATACCACGATTAGAGTGACTCGCACGTTTTGAGTTGCTCTAGCAAGGCGGTTGATATGCTTGAAAACCTATCATTCATCCATTGACTGGTGTTAATAATAGAGGGCTGCTTCAATGTGGGGCTAACAATAGCATTCGAATCGTTTAACAATATTGAGAGATGTTTTTACTATCGCTTTGGGTTAAAAAACATCCAGTTAATATCTATGCAGTTTTAGTTAATAAATATGGTTCTTAATGTAGTGGTAAAGGCGGGGTTTTGAGCGTATTTGTGCTGAAAAAGTGACATACTTCTTATTAATTCATAAAAAAACTCGTATCGGATTTAGAATAAACACAGCTATTTCATGGTTTTAACCTTATTAATGTGCGGTGTTGAGTGTATGTGTTAATTTGTACAACGCCGTGTGTCATCACCTTTATTTATTAATACTTATTTGCTTAGATTTGAGAGTTAGAAAAAGTTAACCACAGCCTATTAACAAAAACTGTGGATAGAAAATGCTGTTTTGGTGCGATGCGTTTCCTAAGAGGGCACTTTTCGTAAGGACTTTATCTTAAGTGGGTAACTATGAGAAGTTGGGTATCATTGGCATTTTATGAGGGGAATATCAGACCAACGAGTGGTGTAATAAGGTGATAAAAACGCGCGGCGCATGTGCCATGCATTAGATTGTAATTGTGCACCAGTACGTGCAGTGTGGTTGCCAAATCTGGTATTGATTTCATCAAGGCACTTCATCAGAGCTGGGCTATCTTGAGATTGACTGAATAAATCAGTTTGTAAAAAAGTATCATCTTCAAGCTCAATCGCACCAACCCCAGCTTTGTAATACTTCACGCCAGATTGGAATAGTTGATGAAAAATGTCGCTAACAGCTTTGGTAAACACTCTAACATCACTTGAAGCGACGGGGAGTTTCTGGATAAAAGACTTTTTGTAATAGCGGTCTTCAAACGGTGAGCTGTGTGCAAAAATCACAATATTTTTTGCCAATGAATTTTGCTTTCTGAGTTTTTTACTGACAATGGCACAGTGGGTTGCTAGTGCGGCTTTAAGTGCTTTTGGATCGGTGATGCGCTCGCCAAAGCTACGTGTGCTGTATATCTCTTTTTTTCTTTGTGTGATCTCATGCCAAGACAGGCAAGCTTCGCCATTGAGTTCGGATACTGTGCGCTCTAAAACCACACTAAACTGTTTGCGCATCAAGCGCGGGTTTTGATTGGCTAAGTCTAAGGCGCTATAGATGCCTTGTTGATTGAGCTGTTTGGTCAGGCGTTTGCCAATGCCCCAGACATCCTCCACGTTTAAATTCGCCAGTATTTGCCTGCGGCTTTGTTGATTATTTATTACCGCAACACCCGTCGCATTTTTAAATTTTTTAGCGGCGTGATTTGCCGCTTTTGCAAGTGTTGGAGTTGGGCCAAACCCCACGCCAACCGGCAGCTTGGTGGAGCGCCACACGCTGCGCCTGATAACATGCCCATATTGTTCCCAAGAGTCAACAAGGTCGCCAAACCCCTCGAATTTTAAAAATGACTCATCGATAGAGTAGATATGATGATTATCACTGAATTGATTAATCACCTTCATCATCTTGTCTGACAGATCTGCATACAGCTCATAATTGGAAGAACGAATAACGACATTGTGCTCAGCCAAAACTGATTTCAGTTTAAAGTAAGGTTGAAACTTAGGAATATTTAAGCGCTTAGCCTCAGGGGACGCTGCCACAATACAACCATCGTTATTTGACAGCACCACAACAGGCTTATTGCGAATACGCGGATCAAAGACTTTCTCAGCAGAGGCATAAAATGAGGTGGCATCGACTAGCGCATACATCTGGTTAACCCTGAATTTTTTCGATGCATACGTATTGAGCCTGTGACCACGCCCTCTAATTGGAATTGATCACATTCACTGATCTTGACTGGCGCATAAAGGGTGGATGCTGAGCGCAGTACTCTATTTTGTAAGTCGAGCAGCTTGCAGACAAATTCATTATTAAAATTTGCAACTATGACATCATTTTGCTGAGGGGAAACAGCGCGATCAACTAATAACAAATCACCATCAAAGATCCCAACACCTTGCATAGAGTCGCCAGATGCGAGCCCGATAAACGTGGCGTTGGGGTGATTGACTAAGAGTTGATCTAACGATAAACCAAGTTCTTTATATTCTGCCGCTGGTGATTCAAACCCAGTGATACCTGCTTGGGCTTTGATGGGGATTACTTTCATACGTTACCTATACTGTTTATATATACAGTATAGTGTGAGGCCTGCGTGTCGTGCAAGTAGCACAGTCATCAAGTGTCTAAAAAATTCATAAAAACTAAGAAGCTGTGCACCTTGAATCGACTTATCCGATGCAGGCAATCTGCCATTTAAGTTATTAATATTAATAAGTTGAGTGTTTTTACATGTGCTGATATGCAGTTTTGACGGCGCAATTTGGGGCCCGTATTACTCAATCTTAATATCTTTTGTGGGTATTTATTTGACCATTACACATGTTTTGGTTACATTTTTTTAACTTAAAACCGTATTTGAACAGTCGGAAAGCGAAAAATATGTGCGCTTTGCACTCGTTTTGAGTTTTTACGGTCAGTGCCATCTATGAATATGTTGTCTAGGTTGTCAGCTACAGCCACACAGCTAGCGGATAACTGAAATTTGAACAGTATCAAAAAGGAATATGAATATGTCTGCTAACTTAACCGATTTGCTTGCCAATAGAGGTGACTTAACGAGAGCTGAGCTTGATAAGTTTGTTCTATCGCAGTGGCAGCAGGGCAATCACTTTTCACGAGTGCCCTTGCAAGTTTTACCAGACCACAATGAGTTTGAGTCAGTTGCATGGGAAAAAATAGACTGTATGTTGACTAAAATCGTCAAGCAGGATGCGGATGGACTGTCATTTGGTTTTGATATGTTCCCACCCAAATCAGTGGTGAAAGGTGATGTGCATGTACACCCACTAAGTAGTCGGCTTATTTCTGTTTTGGAAGGTTTTGGTACCGCTATTGTGAAAACATGCAAAGGAAAAATGGCGAAAAAAGAAGTGGGTCCTGGAGATGTGATTTTGTTCCCTCATGCTACGCCACATTGTTTTTGGGGGGCTGAAGACGAGCCTATGGTGGTCGAAGTGTTGCTGGGTCCTTATGTGCCATTTGAGCATCCACTACATACGGTTTGTCCAAAAAATGCGAAAAAAATAGCCGAGGCACACCCTGAATTGTTTGAGCCCTGCGATGTGAACGAGCTTGAACTGGTTGCCTCTAAAGTCATTTCGTTGCAAAACCAAGGCGCATTGGAGTTAGATGAACATCAAGTGATGGAGTGGGGCGATGAGTATATTTGCAATTTGGGTGAGGTAGAAGTCGAGTAAACGCCCGAATTGAGAAATCTCATAGATAGGGCTCTAAGCTCGACTTTCTATATAGGGCTAGCTTTTGTATTTAATTGAGCAGCCATAAGGCTTTGTTAGCTTTTGTGTGACAGGCTTGCCCGCCAGCAAGTTGTTCAAGCCTGCTGTGACATAGTTGGTTGCTTTTGCAATATCAGCGGGGTTGGCTGATTTAATACTGTCGATTGCACCAGCGTAACTTAATTTGCCTTGTGGGTTTATGATGTACATATGTGGGGTGGTTTTTGCTTTGTATAATCGCCCGACTTGTCCATCTTCATCAAACAATACGTGTGACGGTGCCGCACTGCGCTTCTGGGTTAGTTCATTGGCTTTTTGTGCGCTAACATGGCCTTGCTTTCCCTCTGCTGAGGAAATAATGGAAAGCCACACGACGTCCTTTTGCGTGTATTGACGCTGCAACGACTGCATGTTGTCACTACCATAGTGTTTCACGACATATGGACACAAGTGATTTGTCCACTCAAGTACCACATACTTGCCCTTAAAATCAGACAGGCTAACGGTTTTGCCAAATGAGTCCTGTAGCTTAAAATCAGGGGCGAGGGTGTCTACTTTCGCTGCAGCGATACTGAGCAATGGTGCAAACAGCATAGACAGCATGAGCCATTTAGTTAGACGTTGCATGGTTAATCTCCTTCTTTGCTTGTTGAATAGCGTTTATTACGATGTCAGGTGTTAAAACCTGAGGTAAAACTTGCTTACTGTGGTTACCCGCATACACAACGTATAAAGGCACACCAGAGCGTTGATATTGTCCTAAATACTCGTAAATTGCTTGGTTTTTGTTGGTCCAATCACCCACTAAATAGTCGACTTTGCTGTCTTCAAATAAGGCTTGTAGGTCAGCATTGTTTAAAGCCACTTGCTCGTTTACTTTACAAGTAATGCACCAGTCTGCGGTCATATTTACCAACACCACATGGTCATTGTTACGTAGCTCGGTGAGTTTTTGTGCACTAAAGTGATTGTTTTTTTGCTCGCTGACGACTTTGGTTGTTTGCGTGCCTTTGACACTGCAAAACGCAGCAAACGTTATTGCGAGCAATAGACTCATAACGCAATAAACCCGATTGACTTTCGCGGACAACCAAATAAGAAATGTAAACCCTAATAGCCCTGACAACAACCACAGCTGACCAAAGCTGCTGGTCTGAGACAGAAATACCCAAGCAAGCCAAACAACAGTAGCCAGCATGAGAAAGCCGAGAAAATGCTTAAATGTTTGCATCCAAGCCCCAGGTTTTGGGAGCAAGTTAGCAAAACGAGTAGACAGTGAAAGTAGCGTCATAGGCAGTGCAAACCCGACAGCGAGTGCGGTAAAAATAGCGAGGGTATCTAACATTGGGCTTATCATGGCTACACCGAGCGCTGTAGCCATAAATGGCGCGGTGCAGGGAGAGGCGACAATGACCGCCAGTACTCCTGTGAAAAACTGCTGAGTAAAGGTACTTTCGCCCGTTAACGATTGCCCCACGCCTGCCAGATTGATGCCTTTTGGCAGTAAATCCCACAACATCATGGCAATCAAGGTGAATAAAAACGCCAGCCCAGCAATTAGTAACGGTTCTTGCAGGTGAAAGCCCCAGCCAACTGCGCTCCCAGCCTCTTTTAGTACCAGAATGATGCTCGCAAATAACCAAAAGCTGACTAAAACTCCGATTGAGTACCCCCAGTGATTTGTCTTTTGTGACTGTGTGAAAGACAGTGCTTTCATAGACAGAATGGGCAGTACACAGGGCATAATGTTAAGAATGAGTCCACCGAAAAATGCGAATAGCAGCATTAACCAAAGGGGTTGTGACGGTGGGGGGGCATTCGCATTACTTGCGTTATTCGGTATGGCCTTAACGTAAAAACCACTTTTACCGTCGCTGATTAAAAAGTTGAGTGGCTCGCTGGGTGTCGCAAAGTAGTCTGATAATGATATGACGACTTGTGCGCTGTTTGGTTGGTGTGCCCAAACCTGATTTGCATTGTGAGCAATTACGTCCCCTCTAAAAGGGAATACGTACCAGTCAGATTGATAAGGCAGGGTGGTCTGTAAACCAAGGTGCGTGCTTGTAACTTCAAACTGTGCGGTGTCTTTGTGCTTTTCTGGTAAGTTTAATCGCGTTTGCTCAAACAGGTTTTGGTGTTCTGATAGCGTTATAGTGTCAGCGACAGGCAAAGCTATTGTTAATGTTGCCCATCCGGGGATGCAGTCTTCTTTACAGACCAGCCAAGACAAATTAGCTCTAATAGCGACGCGCTCTTTAGTTGCCTGCTTGAGGTTGATAGGGACCATGAGCAAGGTCGCACCTTCGTAGCCATAGTTAACAAGATGAGCGACTTGAATTGGTTTTGGAAGCGGCCAGTGAATATCTCCAAATTCAATGTCTGCATCACTGTGCCATTGTATGGTGGGCGCCTCACCTGAATCTCCCGGGTTTAGCCAGTAGGTATGCCAATCCTTATCAGGGTTCAATAAGATACCAACCCACTGTGTTTCGCCAGCACGTACTTGATTATGCTCTGACACCAGTGCCACCTCAATATGTGGCCCTGTCGCGGTATTTTGAGCAAATACACCAACGGAGAAAATCAGCAATAATAAATATAAGAGTCTTACCATGACACTGCTTATCCTATTATTTTTTAATTATAGTTATACCAATAGAGAGAAAATTAGATCATAAAACGACTGCATAGATGAGCTTACTATGTATTCAAGACGTATTAAATCGTTTTGGGAGGAAGTATGCTTTTAAATAAAACCGTATTTCATCTGGTGGTCGCTATCAAGCTTGGCATGGTTTACCCCGTTTGGGCGGAAATATCCGTATTAGAGCAACTGCAGTGGCAAAATAGAGCGCTTGTTGTGTGTGCTCTGCAAGAAGGCAACTTGGTGCGTTTGGCTGGGCAATTTAATCAGCAGGAACTGGCTAAACGACAGTTACGGATTTTTGCAAGCTCATATTTCGGTGTTTTCGAACTCAATAAAGATAATATGAAATCGAGTGATTTCAAGTTTCAACTTTGCGATGAAATGCCTGAAAGTACAGCTCATCTAATTGGGTTGGATGGCACCATAAAAGCGAGCTATCTGTTTGAAAGTCTAAATGAAAAGGCGATATATCGTGATATTGATGCTATGCCAATGAGGCAATTAGAGTTAAATCGTCTAAAGGTTAAGTAGAGCGACCTTGGGTCTAGAGCACTACCTTGATTGGAATATCAAGGTAAGATCCCAAATAAACTTTCACCCTTTTTTTCATCTTTGTACGTTATAACCCAGTCAAAACAATAACAAGACCCAAAGGATATGAATCAAGATGAAAAAGAGTGTAATAAGTATATGTGTGGGGCTCTGTGCATTTGCCAGTAATGCAAATGAAAAAGAGTTTGATGCTGTATTAAAGTGTCATAGTGCTGCTGATGACCCTGGGTTGATTGTCCAGATAGCGCAATCCGATAAAGTGATTTACAGCGGTGCTGCTGGCTTGGCAGACTTAAAGACAAAACGTCCGCTTAAGGTGGATGATGTAATGCAGGTAGGGTCGGTGACAAAAATGTTTACGGCTGCTGCCATTTTAAAGCTCGCTGAAAATGACGTTTTGTCATTGCACGATTCGATAGGGAAGTTTATTCCTGATATTAATCCTAAATATAGAGAGTTAACGCTTTTTAGCTTATTAACCCATACTTCTGGACTATCCGATTATTTAGGGGACCCTGTTGTGAACAATGTCTGGGGAGACTATGCATCTCTAGATAAAGTGATAAAGATTATTACGAGGCTGCCGCTTAGTTTTAACTCGGGAGATACCCATATCTATTCTAACTTAGGCTATATCCTGTTAGGCAAAGCAATCGAGGTATCCACGGGCATGCCTTATAACCAATATATGCAAAACACATTTTTCAAGCCTTTAGGGATGGACAATACATTTGTTGTCACACAGGGAATACGTGTAAATGACGTGGTTGGATATACGACAAACTTTGATGCACCTAATAAACACATTAAAGCGGAAAAATCAAAAGACAGGGCATGGAAAGTAGATCGTAGCTGGATCCACGCATCAGGCGCTATCGCTTCTACTTTACAAGATATGAGAGTATGGAATAAAGCGTTGATGTCAGGTGAAGTCGTCGCAGAGAAAAGCTTGAACTTGATGACCCAAAAAGTGCGACTCAATGACAATTCAACTGCAAATTATGGATTGGGATTGAATGTTTTTAAGTTAGGTGGAGAGATAAGTTACAATCATGCTGGTATGGTGCCTGGATTTTTTAGTTGGCATGTTTATTTGCCTGAACACGATTTGGTCGCCACCGGTATGAGTAACCAAGATAAATATTTCCCCGGCCTTGCAATACTCGATATGGTTGCAATTCAGTTAGACCTTTCTCCAAAGCCTATTGAAGATGAAGCAAAAATAAGCTCTTTGGCTAAGAAGCTTGTTGGTAATTATCGTGGTCACGAATTTCAAACTCTGTCGATTACTTTTGAGGACAGTCAGCTGTATGTTCAGTATGAGGGAGAGAAAAAGCGCCGTATTATTCCTCGAGAGAACAATTCATATTCTTATGAATGCTCGGAACATTATTTTACTTTACGGGAAAATAATAACAAAATGGTGATCGTGCCCACACATCTCATTCATGGTGAGCAAAGTGCTTATGTGAAGCTATAGATGCACTGGGTAGGCTTTCCAGAGGCAGTGTGAAAGTGTTGCCTCTTGAACATTATGAGGTGTTTATAAGCTTGAGCCAAAAAAACAAGAGAACAGACCGAAGTCAGAAAGTGAGGCTTTACCCATTATGGAAAGCAGTATTGTTATGTGCACTACCATTAGCGGTTATTTATCAGGCTAGTTGGTCATTGTACTTTTCAAGTGTGGCTTTAGAGTTCTGGATGACTGATTTTTCGACCAAAATTTTGACCGTGAAACACACTGGTGAAGTATTACTTTATGTTTTCATATTTTGGGCGATGCTAACGAAAACGAGCGCTAAAAAAAAGTATACAAAACCGCTAGTATTGGGGGTTGTGGGTGTTATTTTATGTATGACATTACATGTTTTGATTTGGCCTGACTTTCCCGCTTAGGCTTGCGTTTTGCTCTACTTGCATATTGACAAAGTGTACGTGGGAAAATTTGACAATGTACACATTAGGTCAGGTCGAGTTAATTTAATTTTTTAACAAATTAAGTTAAAAAATAGATAGAAATGTTTGTTTTAGTGTATAAAGTTAAAGGATAAACTGCCTTTGGACAGAAACCTTTGACATGATGTCTGCTCGATCTACAAGCGAATCTTGTGAAAAAAAGCCCTCACTGGCTAAACAAAACTATGCGCCTCGTATCATAGGTGGTTTACTTATGGCGGTTATGTTAATCGGCGCACTTTACGCTGATTTAACATCCATATCTGGCGCTTTTATCATAATAAATTGTATTTTATGGCCTCATGTAGCGCGTTGTCACAGCAAACTTGTATCTAACGAAAAATCTGCCGAATACATTAATTTGCATCTCGATGCATTGTTTTATGGTTTGTGGTTTTCAGCTGTGGGGTTTCAAGTTTGGATTGTTTTTGCGCTGCTAATTGTGAATTCTCTAAATAGCTTGATCCTTGGGGGTATAAGAAGGTTTTATAGTTGTAGTGCTTTCTTAGTAATGGGCGGGTTGTCAGGTGGGCTTGTCCTCGGTTTTGAATTTGTTGATCAGTCTCCTTTAATTACACAAGTAATTGCAGCGACGAGTATTTATCTATATTGCTGTAATGTTGGCTTTTTTAACCGTAAATATTCAGGTCAATTGAAGCGTTCTCGAGACAAAATGCGTAAGCAGAATACAGCGTTGATAGAAGCCAAAAATAAAGCAGAGCAGGCCTCTAAAGCAAAAAGTGAATTTTTGGCCAATATGAGTCATGAGATCCGCACGCCGATGAATGGTATATTGGGCACATTACAAGTGCTGGAGCAAAACAGTCTAGACAAAGAATCTCAGCACTTGGTTTCGAAAGCAGTCTATTCGGCCAAAGCTTTATTAACAGTAATCAACGATATCTTGGACTTTTCAAAAATAGAAGCACACAAATTAGAATTGGAAGTGGCGCCTTTTTCTATTGTAGAAACGACAGAATCTGTAATGTCAGACTTAAGTTGTGCGGCAGAAGAAAAATCGATTTCCCTAGAAGCAAGTGTCAAGCATGACTGTCCTCATAATTGGCTGGGGGACTCTGTAAGGGTTCGGCAAATTTTACTTAATTTGGTTGCAAACGCCGTCAAATTCACTAATTCAGGTGGTATTACCATTGATGTCGAGGTGCATAGTAATGACGCGTTGTGCATTTCGGTGAGTGATACTGGTATTGGCATGAATCAACAAACTCAAAAGTCTATCTTTAACCGCTTTGAACAAGCGGATTCATCTACGACACGAAAGTATGGTGGAACGGGACTCGGTTTGGCGATTACGTCAAGCTTAGTCAAACTGATGAACGGTTCCATAGAGGTTATCAGTGAGGAAGGAAAAGGCACTCAGATCACTGTGACATTGCCATTGAAACAAGCGAAAAATGTGCAAGCATTTGAAAAACATAGCCAAGAGACATTGCCTGATTTATCGAATGTCAAGATTTTGATAGCAGAAGACAACAAAATAAATCAGCTTGTTATCGAAAAAATGTTGGGTAAAACAGGCGCTGACATTGTCTTGGTCGAAAATGGTAAATTAGCGGTAGAGGCTTTTGAAAACGATAAATATGATGTTGTTTTAATGGATATTCAAATGCCAGAAATGGACGGCATAGAAGCATTTACGTTAATCCACCAAAAGAACCCTCATATTCCTATTATTGCGTTGACTGCCAATGTGATGCCACAAGATATTGCACAATATAAGGCGATGGGATTTGCGGATCATATCGGAAAACCGGTTGCTATGTATCCAATGTATCAAGTTGTAAGTCGTTTTGTCGGGTGACACACCTACTGCCATAAAATAAGTAACGTACAATTACCTCATATGGCTTTCATATGAATATATTGAAGCATTCGTCTGTGTATTCTGAGCCAGGTGTTAATTTAAAATGACGATGCATTACGTATTCACTGTTAATTATCATAGATATGGCAAGGATCATTTTCGACTTAAATAGCAGTTTCTAAGATATTCCTCTCTTATGTATTGTAATCTGAGCCGCCGCAGGGAGTGTGATACCAGCTTCAGTAGATTAAGTAGGTGGTGACTTCTATTTGATGAGCGCACCTTTTAACGTCTATCAACGCTATTTTTAACGATGTTCCACACCCATTAAAAAATTTATCCACTCTATAATTGTGATCCAGATACTATAGTTTTTATCTAGTAAATGGTGCCGGGAGAGTCATGTGTAGGATCCTCGGTGATGATTTACACCATTGCATACGGTATTGGTGGTAATAGCCGGTGGGTCAATTAATACTTATTAAAAGTAACTAAGAACTCTTTTTTTTATTTAGATTTTTTATCATATAAAATAAAATTAATATTTATCTGAACTAGGTTTTCATTATGCACGTAAAAGTATTAATTATGATTTTCTTTGCCTGTACATGGAGCAGTGCGCCTGTATATGGAGATAGTATTACTAAGCTGATTGATATAACAAGTGGCAGTTTAGAGTACATTGATGTCGGTAAAGGTAAGTATAATATTGTCATTGAGTCTGGTATAGGTATGGGGTCAAGCTACTGGCTGCCAGTGTTATCAGAACTTAGAAAACTGAATCAAAGAGTAATAATCTACTCACGCTCAGGCATCGGTGCTTCAACTGTTAGCTCTGATATTTCATTACAAAGTTCAAATAAACGGTTATGGGCATTACTACGCGCTTTAGATATTAAAAGTAATGTGATCTTGATTGGCCATTCTTATGGTGGATTACATGCTAGGCAATATGCGTTTACCTACCCTAGGGAAGTCCAAGGCTTAGTATTATTGGATCCGAGTCATGAAGCTTTTTTGGCTGAGTTAAACAAGCTGAACTTTAGTTGGTCACAAAGAGACAATCAAACGTTAAATAAAATAATGCATCAAAATGCTGAGTGGGCCGTTTTGCAACGACAGTATAGTTCTAGCACCATGCTGGATAAAGGAAAAATTTCGTCTATACCTACTGTAATTGTTTCTTCGAGTATGGAAGGAGAAAGCGATTGGTGGATAGGGCATAGTAAAGAGGGCAAAGCAGTGTGGCGTTCGCTTCATGCATCTCTCATTGCTGATAATCCAAACGCTGTACAAATAGTGTCGAATACAGTGAGTCATAATATGCCATTGGATGACCCCAAGTTGATCATGTCTTCAATTATGCTGTTAGTTAATATGCTTGATAATAATTAGCATGCATATAAGCTGTATCTCACATTTTTCGTGTGTTTTTTATGCGTCATAACGCACAGGCCGAATAATATAGAGTGTGTATTTTTATTGTGAAAATAGGAATAATAATTTACGTCTCTCACTATCTCACCCATACAAAGGAGGGGCGCTTGGTTCCCTCTCTTTGTTCCAATTGGCATCAAGTTTTTCCTAATGAGATAACTTTTAACCACGAGTTTCATACTTATTTTTAACATAGTAAATCATTGGTTTTTTGTGCTTTATCTATCCAATCTATCCGGTTAAAACCTTTTTGTTAGTTATTTAGTATTGCTTTTTCTTGCTGATAATGACTGTGTATAAAAAAGGTCCTAAATTACTTTTTTATACAAATCATATGAGTATGCTTTTTATCCAAAAAGTTTTTGGAACGATACAGAAAATAACTTTTTTTGTGTTGCGTTTTGTGTATGATTTGCGCAAATATTCTACAGGGACTCGGGGTAGATCTTCTTTAGATTTGAGGGCAGTACTTTTGAACATCAACCGACTACTTAGCAACATAAAGGTTGCGAATAAACTACGATTAGGCACATTAGTTGCTGTTGCAATCATCATAGGTATTCAGTTTTCAGCGGCTAATAAGCTTCGAGAAAACATGATATCTGAGCGTAAAGAGCAAGCGATAAACCTAGTTGACACGCTAAGCACGCAAGCACATGCAATTGCGCAGAAATTCAATATCAGTGAACGAGAACGCCAAGAGCAGGTTAAACAGCTGGTAAATACTGCTCGTTATGGCGATTCAGGTTATTTCTTTCTATTTGATACACAAGGAGATATGGTTGCCCACGCCATTAAACCGCAACTAAACGGCCTCTCTATGACGAACCACAAAGAAGCGTTTATTTCTTTTGCGTTTCGATCATTTGTTGACAAGGTCAATGAGCAGGGCGCAGGTTTTGTTGAATATACTTGGCCTAAACCAGACTCTAAAGAAATCTCTAATAAGGTTTCTTATATAAAGCAGTTGTCAAACTGGGGGTGGGTGATAGGCACTGGGATTTACTCAGCAGATATTGAAGAAGCATATCAGCAGGAACTGATGTTCATCACTTTTGAGCTACTAATTTATATTGCTTTGTTGATGATAGTATCAGGCATAGTGGCGAAAAATATCTCTAAACCTTTAAACAAGTTGACACGCACTATGTCGATGGTGGCTAGCCAAAAAGATTTAACCATTGAGTTGAAGCATCGTGGAGATGATGAACTGTCAGAAATGGCAGTGGCATTCAATGCGAGTAATGCACAGTTTAGGCAGGTAATCGATAATATTAATGTGAACACCCTATCTTTGGCTTCGCATGCTGAAGAGTTATCAGCAGTCACTCAACAAATTCAATTGGGTCTTGCCCAACAAAATAGGGAAACCGAGTCAGTTCAAGATAAGGTGCTTGATTTAAAAGAGTCGGCAAATAGTGTGTTTGATCAAAGCCAAAATGCTTTGATGCTGATTGACAATGCAGATGGACTTACTGAGCAGGGTAAACAGCATATTTTCGATAATGCACATCAGATTGAACAAGTTGCGCGGCGTGTCGAGTCAGCATCGTTGTCAGTGAAAAAATTGGAGGAGAGCTCTGGGCAAATCGGCGCTGTGTTAGATGTGATTCAAAAAGTTGCTGAACAAACTAACTTATTGGCTTTAAATGCTGCGATAGAAGCGGCACGTGCGGGTGAGCAGGGTAGAGGCTTTGCTGTTGTAGCTGATGAAGTAAGAACATTGGCGATTCGTACACATGAGTCTACTGAGGATATTCAGTCCATCATTGAACAATTACACGCGGGCGTGTCAGAAACGGTGAGCGAAATGGAAAAATGCAAACACTCGACTGAACAAGGCTTAGCTATAAGCAAGCAATGTGGTCAAACGCTGGCTGAGATAGACAGTGCAGTGAAGCAAATTCAAAGCTTTGGCCAAGGTGTGGCGAGCTCGGCAAAAGGTCAGTCTGATGCGATGAATAGCATTGTAGATAATATCAATGGTATCGTTGCGGTGTCTCAGCAAACGGAAGCAGGTGCAAAGCATACAAACTTATCTAGTAGGCAGCTTAGTGAAATGTCACAACAATTAAGTGGGATGGTGGGAGAGTTTGAAGTTTAATGCTATAAAATTAGACATGACAAGCAATGGATGAAGCTCTTTGTAGTTAAACTTACGCTTAGTATTAGTGAATAAGGTTTGAATGATGACACTTGAGAGTGCAATTAACTTTGCTCTCTCATTATAAACGTGACGAGCATAAATTGAGTAATCGTTTAGTTGAGAGTTTTTAAAAGTGGGGCAGTGCATAAATCACAATTTTATTTTATAAATAAGCAAGATTTATGTATAGAAGTTCATATAAACCAAGCATACTTAACGCATTAATTGTGTGTAGTGAGATAAGTATGAACAGTATTGACAGTCAGCAAGGTAATGAAAAATATTGCTTTGTGGGGTTTTGGCCAAGATTTTGGGCTAGCATGGTTGATACCATCGTTATTGTGTTAATAACACTACCATTAGCGCACCTAGTGTATGGAGAAGCATTTTGGGGTTCTGGTCGTGTTGCGCCCTTAGAGTCCGACTTTTTAATTAGCTATATTCTACCATTAGTCGTTGTCATTCTGTTTTGGTTATATAAGTCAGCAACTCCGGGCAAAATGGTGATTGATGCTAAAATTGTTGATGTAAAGACAGGTGCAAACCTAACAACTAAACAGTCTCTAATTAGATATATTGCCTATTATGTATCTCTTATTCCTTTAGGAATTGGTTTTTTATGGGTTGCATGGGACCCTAAAAAACAAGGCTGGCATGATAAAGTAGCTGGTACTGTCGTTATTTATGTGCATAGGGGTACGTGAACTATTCGAGTTAAAATTCAACTTGGCTGGTTATATTGACCAGCAATCTTATATTACCCCCCCCCCCTTATTTTTTTGTTCAAAAAACATTCTCTTTTGTGCAATGTAACTTTCATTAACTCACGTTAATTTGGCCCCAAAATAAAAGCAAAAAAGAGCGCTGTAATGCATCAAAGTAACCGCAGTTGGGGAAAGTACTCTATTCTTCTGATTATCTTTGTCTTGTTGTTGGTGTTTTGTTTCTTATTTTTTGGGTCTCCGTCCAAGAAAAATGAAATTGAGCCTACTCAAGATACTGACAGTACCATTGATGAGCTAAGCCATGAAGTTGAAAGTACCATAATTGAAGAGCAAGTCGTGCATATTGACTTGCAAAAAGGCTATTCTGATGGACATGTTACCGTCAAAGAGGAAGTCACATCGAGTGAGAAGCTTGAAGGTACATTGCAGCAGCTTAAATTAAGTATTGAACAAAGTAATGAATCTTTGCATCACGCAATAATGGGTCCAAGTAATACACATATTGTGTTTCGTAGTCATTTACTCATGTTGCTCGAAGAGGACCCGAGCCTCGTCACTGAGCTTATCGATGTTTTCATAGGTGAACCTAACAGTTTATTAGGTAGGGAGTTGAGTGCGGTGTTATCTGAATCTGGACACCCACTTGCACAAGCTGCTGCTCTGGATCTGGCGCTGGATTTATCTATAGAGGAAGCACAGCGTGCTGCAGGGTTATTATTAGTTGCCAAAATGAAAGAGGTAACTGGTGAGACAAGAGACCGGATCTTAGCACATATTGATTCAGAGGGAGATCTTGGTTCAGATATGCAGCAGTTTGCCATCATGGCATTAAAACCTGCTCCAAGTAGCGAAGAAGACTACCAAAGAGTTCAAAGTACATTGTCAATAGTTGTTCAAGCAGAGGATCACAATATTCGTCGCCATGGGGTTTATCAAATGGCTCAGTGGGCAACCAACAATCAAGATTTGCAACAAGTTAGAGAGCTTGCACTGAACGATCCTGATGTTAATACTCGTGCTCGTGCGGTTATGTCTCTGGGTGATAGTGCTTTTAAATCTGAAGAAAACCGTTCAGTACTTTGGCAAGTTGCTGACGATGCCAATGAGCCGCCGCCAGTGAGGTTATATGCCCTCAAATCACTCTCAAGATATACCTTAAATGATAATGAAATGAATAAATTACGGGCAATGCAAAGTAGCCTCAAAGACCGTGAGCGTACCAACAGTAACCTCTATAACTAGCGTGCATAGCAGTAATCATGAAGACAGAATTTGGAATGAATTTTCCAATATTAAAGTTAAGCAACAAAATATAACTAAATAAATTAAGGAAAAATGATGAAACTTGTAAAATTACTAATGGTAGTGGGTACATTGGCTGCAGCTTCTTTCGCGAGCTCTGTAGAGGCGCGTGGTACACATTATGGAACTGGTGGTGATGACATTATCATTGGTGGCACGGGTACAGATATCATTTACGGTTATGATGGTAACGACCGTCTTTATGGTGGCACTGGTGCAGATGTGATTTATGGTGGAAATGGTAACGATAAGTTATATGGTGAGACGGCTGCTGATACATTATTTGGTGGTAACGGAAACGATTATCTGGATGGTGGTACTGCAGGTGATTCTTACTATGGTGGTGCGGGTTATGACATATGTAAAAATATTACGGGCACGCCTTATTTCAACTCTTGTGAGAGTTTTTAATATCTCATGATAAATAAGGGAGTGGTACTCCCTTATTTGATGCGTGACCTGCGTCATCTAACCAAGGTCGTTTTGGGCTGATAAGCGCTTTAAAAATTAACGCCTAAGCGCAAGCTATTAGACTTTTGCAACATTGGTTGGCCACGGATCCTCAAAAGTCCCGCCATTTCGCCAGAAGTTAAGCTCTTCATCTGTTAAAAAGCAGGCTTCGAGTGCTTTGGCGAAGCTAGATGCTTCATCTTTTTGGCCAATGACGGTAAGTCTGCATCGCCTATCGCCAAAGCGGCTGTCAATTTTATCAATTTTTTTCTTCAAGATATCATAGTGCTCTGGCGTAAAGTCATGGCTTTCATCTTTTAAAATTGGTGCTCGCCAAAAACCGACAAACTCCAACCCAACGCTGCCATTTGCTTGGCTCCAAAGTAACGACATATCGTCTCTGGTGGGTAACCAAAAGAACCCTTTGCTACGAAATACACCATGTGTTAAATGATTGTGGCATACTTCCCATAAGCGCGTTGGATGAAAAGGTCTATCGTCTCGAATCACTTTCGAGACTAACTTTTGATTTTGCTTACCTGATAGTGTCAACGGAGCATTAACTGTACTGCGTAACTCAGTGATGAGTTGCTCGACTAAAAAGAAGTTATAGTCTGGAAATTGATGGAATTGTGTCACGTCCATATTTCCCCAAGCTGTGCCCGATATAGCGGCATAGGGGTTTATTGGGTGTAGTGATTGCGCAATGGTTTCAACAGCCTTTGCGGTTATTTTATCGGTTTTGGTCAAAAATACTTGGTTTGAAAACAAGATTTGTTCAACAAGCAGGTTTTCAATCCCTCTTATTTGATTGCTTAAATTTTCTTGCCATTTTGGTACAAGTGATTGCCCGAATTGATAGTCATCCTTGAGCCAAGTTGCATCAACGAGGGTAATAACGCCTTTTAGTGTGTAGTCGCGATTATTTTTAAAAAACTCAATAAGCGGTAAAGGGTGGCTACTTCCTGAGGTTTCTATGATGATCCAAGGTGGTCGAACTTCTTTTTTCAAAGTTTTGAGCGCTATCTTCAGGTCCTTTAACCCTTTTGCACTACTGATACTATAGCCACTTATGGTAAAAAACTGGTTACTATCATCATCAAATACTTCTGTATTTTTGATTAATACACCGTCCACATCTAGTTCACTCATGTCGTTGACGACAACTCCAGGGATAGAGCCATGATTGGCTGATTGAGATAGTAAACTACGCAGAAGGGTCGTTTTTCCTGAGCCTAAAAAGCCATGCAAAATAGTAACTGGAATTGACATCAATTTTATCCTTGCACACTCAAACTTTAACCAAGAGCACAGTATCGGGTGTGCCAATCTAAAGCAGGGCGTGATTCTATAACTAAGGTGAGTGGAATTTTAGATATAATATAACATAACTCTATTTGAGAGTAAGTGTTGAGAGGATCTTTTAACGGGTCGCAGCAAAATTTATGCAGAGGTTGTGCGTGATTCCAATAATTTGGATATTACCTTTTTCAGTGGATAGTCGATCTGTTTTCGTCATTGAATAGTATTTATTGTAAAATACACAATTCGTCGCTATCCCAAGATGATGCGCTATTGTTTTGAGTAAATTAGAGTTGTAAAAATGAGACGTTATGCTGATTATTCGATTGAAGAGCTACGACAAGCTTATATAGACATTGATAAAGCCACTTATCCCGACAACTATCAAGACATTCTCGAAGAGTTGGCACTTAGAGAGTCTATGACTGAGCAACAGGTAATATTAGCTGTTAGGTCAGATGAAATCGCGCTTAAAGCTGATGATGAGGGGAAAGGTATCGCACATGAGCCTAGCCAGACAACACACGATGTGTGTGCCTCAAATAGTGAGCTGATTGCGTTGAACCCTTGGTTTAGACGAGTCACTTCGGTGCTGACAATCGGTGGCTCATTCTTGGGAATAACACAAATTTTATCCGGACTACCTAACATATCAGGTGTCATTAACTCAGTAATATTTGCATTTTTTGTTCTGATTTATGTACTCGGGATTGTGGCCGCTGTGAGGCTATTCGAAAAGTCGACAGTCAGTGTAGTAAAAGACAACCTAATATTTTGGGTGATCCAAATTCCTATGTTTATGTCTCCATTTATTGGGTATCAATTCACAAATGGAGCGTTTTTAAATATTTTTGTGTCGAGTCAAACAGGGCTGAATATTGTGCCTATGTTAGGCAGTCTCGTACAATTTAGTTTCTTTCAATATCATCAACCCTGGGTCTTAGGTATAAATCCCGCTGCAATTATAGTTTCGTCCTACTTTTACTATGCGCTAAAACACGCTGATAAGGCATACAAAAATGAGTAAATCAGGTCAACTACCAGTTTAATTGATTGGTAGTTGCTCTTCTTCTCTTAACGTCAGAATTTCATGCCCTGTGTCGGTCACCAAAATAGTATGTTCCCACTGAGCAGACAGTTTTCGGTCTCGAGTCACCACAGTCCAGCCATCTTTGAGCGTTTTGATTTTAGGTTGGCCTTGATTGACCATAGGCTCAATTGTAAATGTCATGCCGGGTTTTAATGTTAGCCCTTCATGAGGTTTACCGAAGTGGAGGACATCTGGGCCTTCGTGCATCTCGCTACCAATACCATGGCCACAAAACTCTCTCACAACGCTATAACCCCGCTTCTCAGTATAAGACTGAATAGCATGGCCTATGTCTCCCAGCGTGGCACCGGGCCTGACTTGTTTAATGCCTTGCCACATTGCTTCGTAGGTTGTTTGCACCAGCTTTTTAGCAAGCCCATGTGCTGCCGCCATGACATACATTTTACTTGAATCGGCGAGGTAACCCTCATATTTAAGGGTGATATCGACGTTGATGATATCGGTAGATTTAATTTTCTGACTGGCCTTTGGCATGCCGTGACAAACGACTTCATTAATGGAGGTATTGATCGCATAGGGGTAGCCATATTGTCCCTTTGTTGATGCAATTGCGCCAAGCTGCTGTGTTATGTACGCTTCCACAAAGTCATTCACTTCCATAGTTGTGAGCCCAGGGCGGATAAAGTCATCCAGCGCTTTGAACATGCGAGCCAATAACTGCCCTGATTGCCTCATCTTGATTATCTGGGTTTGGTCCTTAATTATCACAGGATTCATATTGCTTCTTTTTTACCTGTTCTAGTTCTATTTTGATTAACTCAGCGAAAGGCTTGTCGGGGTTTTGCTCTGCGAGACGGCCCATCTTTAGCCAGAATTCAGCTTGTGAGTTGATTGAGCGAGACATGACTTGGCTGGCAAGGCGGATCTCTTCATGGAGCTCTTCTGAAATTTTAACAATACCCATATTTTATATGATTTGCTATATAATATATATGAATTGTAATGTTTGATATGCTTTTATGCAACGATAAAATTGGCGACAGTATAGTAAGGTTGTTTTACCACTTTGGGAAAAGGGATTATTGCGTATTTAGGCTTGTGTTTTTGACATAAAAAAACGCCCAGTAATGTGTGAATCTGGGCGTAGGGGAAGGCTCATATGGAGCCGTGCGCTAACTTAAACACCTTCTAAAACATTAAGGGAGAAGTAGAAAGTTCTTTAAGTGTAGTTAATGCATTACAAAAGTTACAAACAGAATGACATTTTTAAAACATATATAAAACAAGGTTTTGCAGTCATATGAATTAATAATCTTAAAGTTGTCAAAAAGTTCTAATCAGGTTATACCCAAGTTATTAACTGACCTTGTGCGATTAAATCTCTAGGGAGGTTATTTTTAATCTTGGCTTTTTGCCATTTTCCAAGTCCTACCGGCGCACCGCACAGAGTGAGTATGACTTCACCTGTTTGATTAGTTGGTTTTTCTAAACGAATATCCTTACCTTGGAAATAGTCAATAGCTTGTTTGTCGCTGAGCGCATGCACATTGGTTGTTGCCAAATGTCCATAGGCAGTTGCCAGCTCGTGTTCTAGGCGTACGCCATTTTTGTGTATTGAACCTACCTTTATACCTAATCGGGCATATTTTATTTTGTTTTGCACTTCTTCGAGCTTTTCAGGAAATAGCCAAAGCTCTTTATCTCTTTGCATGAGCGTGCCTGGAAGTTGCTGAATTTTGAATTGCTTTTTTAAATAGCTGGAAAATGCCTGATGTGCTTTAGCTGCAAAAGGCTCAAATGGAAATGCGCCTTTTTTTTGCTGCTGATTGGGGTGCTCTACAGAACTGAGTTTCTTAAATTTAGCTATGAAGAATCCTTCACTGTCATAAATTTGAGGCCAAACGTGCAAGTACCCTTCACTTGTGGTTGCTTTACTGGCATTGTCAAACAAGCTATCAAGTGGCGTGATCTCTATCGCACCTGCAAATTCTTTAAGTAAAAATGAGCAAACCTGTTGATTTTCAAGCGGTGTGAGTGTGCAGGTTGAATACACTAAACTACCACCTGGCTTTAACGCTAGAAAAGCACTTCTGATGAGATCTTTTTGTACACCACTGATATCGATATTAGATTCAATAGACCAATTTTTGAGTGCGTTGGCATCTTTTCTTACTGTGCCTTCACCTGAGCAGGGGGCATCGAGTTGTATGTGGTCAAAACACTCATACATGTAATCACCAAATATTTTGCCGTCAAAGTGTGACAATGCACAGTTAGCGATCCCCATGCGTTTCATATTGGCAGCGAGCACTTTTAAACGTGAAGATGAAAACTCATTGGCAACGAGCAAGCCTCGGTTTTCCATTAAGGCACAAAGCTGTGAGGTTTTAGAACCAGGAGCGGCTGCCATATCCAGTACGGCGTAATGATCTGTCTCCATGTTTTCTATTTCAGATCTTAATGCCAAAGGCGGTAGCATTGAGCTCGCTTCTTGCACATAAATACAGCCACTTAAATGTAGAGCCGTGTTACCTATAGGGAGGTTGGCTTGCTCTTCGTTACTCCGAGTGATCCAAAAACCTTCAGGACACCAAGGTACAGGGGTTATCTGCCAGCCAAGTTTTTGCGCTTCGAGTTTAAATTCGTCGACAGACATTTTTAATGTATTAACCCGAATAGACAGCCTCAAAGGCTTTTGGCAGTGATCAATGAAGTCATCTAAATTTAAATGCTCAGGGAGGTAGCGCTTTACGTCTTCGATAAAGTTTTCTGGGATGTAGGTATTCTTATCCAATCTAAAATACTCGAAACAACTGGGATTGAATACAGTTTAACATCAATCGCTTTGGAGCAGGTAAGAATTAGGAGTAAGCAAACGTTATTGCTCAATGTAATAACGTTTGCATCTGTGTTATCTCAATTATGGTATTTCAGAGTCGCAGTGGTAGTAAGTTTCACATTCTTGAGTTGGACCATTACTTAAACCCGCGCCCCCTACAAGTGGAGTCAGTTTTTTATCGAGTGGAAGGCTGTCATAACTCAATTTTTTCAATGGCTTTTTGGTGACTTTAAGCTTCATAGTGATTAACTCCTTTCAATTTAACATTACTTTTTACTTTCAATTTCATGTTAGTAAATTAAGAAAAAGTTTCAAATAAAATTAATAAAAATGATACAAAATCATTACAATTACTTGCTTGCATATATGGAAAAGTGAATATATGATTTTCCATATATTGTAATTACCCCAACCAGTAGACATAACTTTGTTTGTTTGGCACATCCGGTATGTAGCCTGATTGTGCCTATACATGAAATGGGTAGTGTAATTTTCATGAGCTGAGCGCATTGAACATCGTCAGACAGGCGTGTGTGAACAGCTCAATAATGGGAGATAAAACCGATGACAATTAAAGTTGGGATAAATGGCTTTGGTAGAATGGGCCGGCTGACCATGCGCGCACTTTGGAACTCACCAGGTATTGAGATAGTAAAGATTAACGACCCAGCAGGCGATGCACTTACTTTAGCACATTTGATGAACTTTGATTCTGTTCACGGCAAGTGGCAACACGAGGCGTTGAGTGAGGGCAGTGAGATGATCATTGGCGATCAGCGCATTGCAGTAACGGAGCAAGTGTCCGTTACTGATAATGACTGGTCGATGTGTGACCTTGTAATAGAAGCCTCAGGTAAGATTAAAACCAAAGAAAAACTCGCTGCCTTTTTTGCTCAAGGTGTGAAGCAAGTGGTTGTGACTGCACCAGTCAAAGAAGAGGGTGTATTAAATGTTGTGATGGGTGTAAACCACACGGATTACGATGTTGAGCAGCACCCGATAGTTACAGCGGCATCTTGTACGACGAACTGTCTTGCGCCCGTTGTTAAAGTGCTACAGGACAATATTGGTATTAAACACGGGTCGATGACGACGATTCACGATATTACCAATACACAGACCATCATTGACGCACCGCATAAAGATTTGCGCCGCGCGCGTTCATGCGGCACGAGTCTTATTCCAACGACAACGGGCTCAGCGACGGCAATTACGCATATTTTCCCTGAACTTAAAGGTAAACTAAATGGCCATGCTGTGAGAGTACCTCTGACCAATGCATCGATCACAGATTGCGTGTTTGAAGTAAACCGTGAAACAAGTGTCGAAGAAATTAATGGTTGGATGGCGCAAGCTGCAAACGGGGAGCTTTCTGGTGTCTTAGGGTATGAAACGCGTCCACTGGTATCCATAGATTATAAAACGGATCCCAGAAGTGCCATTATTGATGCGCCATCAACCATGGTGGTGAATGGTACACAAGTAAAGTTATACGTTTGGTACGATAACGAATGGGGTTATGCAAATAGGACGGTCGATCTGGTTCGTCTGGTTATCGACAAACGCTGGAGTTAAGGTTATGACGCAGTCACTTATTGCAAGGCTATCACCAGAGATAAAGCAGTACCTTGTGATCACAGGTAACTATTGGTCATTTACCTTGACAGACGGTGCGCTGCGTATGTTAGTGGTGCTGTACTTTCATCAATTGGGATACAGCCCACTGGCGATAGCTTCTTTGTTTTTATTTTATGAGATTTTCGGTGTAGTTACTAACTTACTAGGTGGCTGGTTAGGTGCGCGTCTTGGTCTGAACAAAACCATGAACATAGGTCTGTTTTTACAGATTGTGGCTGTGTCCATGTTGGCACTAGATGAGCAATTGCTAACAATTGCGTATGTCATGGTTGCACAGGCCTTATCAGGCATTGCCAAAGATCTAAATAAAATGAGTGCTAAAAGTGCCATAAAATTACTTGTCCCTAAGGATCAAGATAGCACGTTATATAAGTGGGTAGCGCTGCTGACAGGGTCGAAAAATGCGTTAAAAGGCGTCGGTTTTTTCCTTGGCGGCATACTACTGACTTTATTGGGCTTTCAAGGCGCTTTATGGTTTATGGCAGCAATGCTGACAATCACCTGGTTATCTAGCTTAGTTTTGTTAAAACAGGATTTAGGTAAGAAAAAGAACAAACCGAAATTTAATGAACTGTTTTCTAAAAGTCGACAGTTGAACTTGCTGGCTGCAGCACGGTTGTTCTTATTTGCGTCGCGGGATGTTTGGTTTGTCGTCGCTTTACCTGTCTTTTTGGCTTCGACATTTGGTTGGGATCATTGGTGGGTTGGCGGTTTTATGGCGTCTTGGGTGATTGCGTATGGTATTGTTCAAGCGAATGCGCCAAAGATCACGGCCAAGCAAGGTAGTAATTATCAACAAGCGCTCAAATGGGTTGCCGTACTGCCTGTTATTCCTGCTTTGCTAGCTCTAGGCCTATGGGTAGATTGGCAGCCTAAGTTCGTGATCATTGCAGGGTTGTTGATATTTGGTGCAGTGTTTGCAGTGAATTCGTCATTACATAGCTTCCTTATTGTCAAAATAGCAGATAGTGACGGTGTATCTATGGATGTTGGCTTTTACTACATGGCCAATGCTATGGGCAGGTTACTAGGCACAGTGCTTTCTGGCCTTGTGTATCAGTTTTATGGACTTGAAGCGTGTTTGTTGATTTCAAGTGCGATGCTTGTTTTGGCATCACTGTTTACTTACGGTCTTAGCAAGCGCAATTAAGCGCTTGCTAATTAAGACGTGTTAACTCAACTGCTGCGGTAGCTTAAAGGCAGAAGTAACTTGCTTTAAGGTTTTAGATTGCTTATCAAGCTCTAAGCTTGCGCTAGTAACTTGATCTGCACCCGCAGCGTTATCAATAGCTGCTTGTCTAATCGATTCAACGTTATAAGAAATCTCTTCTGTGGTGGCTGATTGCTCTTGTGCAGCCTGTGCTATTGTTTGCGCACTCAGTGCAATTTGATTGATCTGATGCACACTTTGCTCAAGAAGCGAAGCGCTGTCATTGGCTGCAGTGATCGTTTGTTTCGTTGCTTCAGCTGATGCATGCATCTCAGACACAGCGGTTTGTGAGGTAGACTGTAGGCTGGCAATCATGTTTTCAATATCGGCGGTAGAAGCTTGCGTTTTTTGAGCGAGCTGTCTGACTTCGTCAGCTACAACTGCAAACCCTCGACCGTGCTCACCTGCACGCGCAGCCTCAATGGCAGCATTGAGTGCGAGTAAGTTGGTCTGCTCAGTCACAGCTTGGATCACCTCGATAACACGACTGATATTTTGCGTGTTGTATTCAACTTCTTTAATCGCTGTTTCTGAGTTCTCAACAGCGGTACTGAGTGCTTCCATTTGTACCACAGTGTCTCTAAGCGTTTGATTGGCTGATAATGACGTTTTTTCTGCATCAAGACTTAAATCAGCAACAGTGCGGGCATTGGTTGCCACTTCATCGATTGAGTGGGAAGTTTGCTGAATTGCTTCGGCGACTTGTTCAATATTGGCATGCTGCTCTTGTAAGCTAGCGTTTGCTTGTTCACTGGCAGCACTTGTCTGTGTGGCTGTAGAAGCCAGTTGTGCTGTGGTTTCAACTATGGTGCCTATAACGCTCGTTAAATAGGTGTTCATCTGTCTCATCGCGCCATACACACCAATTGCGTTCTCATCACGGCTGAACTGCTCTCTTAGGTCTCCTGCGGCAATGCGCTCACTAATCTGGCGCATTTCAATCGGCTCGCCGCCAAGCGGTTTTAGTACCGAACGCGCAATGAGTACGGTTGCAGCTGCTACAGATAACACAGTAATGATGAAAATAGCAGCGATAATCCAATATAACTTATACACAGGAGCAAAGGCCTCTGCTTTATCAATCTCTGCTAGGAGCACCCACTTTAATCCTGCAAATGTATAAGGTAGGTAAGCGGATAGTACTGGGTTGCCATTGTAATCGATGATGATTTCGGTATCTGACACACCCTGTAAACCTCTTCTAACCGCAACAGTATCAACCCCATTGGCTTCAACAGAGCCTGCGAAGCTCGCAATAACAGTATGGTTAATCGGATCAAGGTATGAATCAGAACGCATACGGAAATCATTACCAACAAGATATGATTCACCTGTTTCGCCCATACCATCACGTTGTTGCATGATGGCGTTGATGGCATCAATTGATAATTGTAAAGCAAGTACAGAGTTGACCTGTCCGTTGATGATCACTGGGATACCAATAAACGCAGCGGGCTCATTATTACTTGGTGCGTACGCACTATAATCTGCCAAGATGAATTTTTTTGAAGAAATGACTTGAGTGAATAGAGTGGCAAGTCCTGAGTTATTAAATGGACCGGTAATCAAATTAGTATTGTAGTCAGATTCTTTAGCTACGGTGTAGCTTATCAAACCATCTCGCTCGATGACAAAGAAGTCGTAAAATCCTTTTTCTGTGATAAAGGTATCGAACAGGCTATGGTAATTATGAGCAAGCTCTGAGTTTGAGAATGTTGGGTTTTGCTCGACAAGTAGCTGCCACTTTTTAGCGATTACAGATAAATCGCCTTTCCTTGCATTGAGGTAGTCATCAATTTGTTTGTGTTTTATTTGCTTGATGGAAGTAAGCTGATTATATGCCTGTTGTTCAAGTGCTGTAGATGCAGTCCACAGCGAGACCATTGCCAGTATACCTGCTGGTAATAAACCAATAAGCATAAATGAAATGAGTAATCGGGTTTTGATCAACATACTTCTTCTTACCTTTCGTATCTAGAATATTGCTATTATGTCAATAAAATGGGTTACATATTTTAAACAAATGGGCCTCGTATAGATACACGCAAAAAGTATGGTTTAGATTAATATTACAGTTAAAAGTGGGTTAAAAATTAACCAAAAAGACGCATTTTATAAAGTATGTATAAGATTTAAACGTATTTTTTACGGTTCTAGAGGAAAAGAGAAGACTTAAGTGCTGTTTTTAAAGCTCTATATAGAAAAATAGTTTATATGTAGTTGGTGCATATAAATATAATTTTTTATAACTTAGCATGATATAAATATCCAAAAAAAAACGCTAAATTTAATTATTTGTAAATCGTCATTAAAAAGGCCCGCAAGGGCCTATGGTTATAAATTAAACAATTTATTTACATTAAAAACTAAGATAGTGCGGCAATTCTTTGCTCTAATGGTGGATGAGAGGCAAATAAATCAACCACACTTTTCCCTGAGGCGATACCAAATGCCATCATTGAACCTTCTAACTTTGATTCTTGATTGCTACGTAGACGTTCAAGTGCAGCTTTCATTTTGTGTGCACCGACTAAGTCTGCAGCGCCTTTGTCGGCAGCATATTCTCGCTTACGGCTAAAGTAAGCAACAATCATCGACGCTAAGAAGCCGAATAGAATTTGGAAGATGAGATCAAAAATCATATACGTCCAACTAAAGCCTTCGCCTTCTTCATCACCATTTAAGAAGCCGTCGACAATATTGGCAAGCACTTTTGAGATAAAAATAACGAATGTATTTACTACGCCCTGAATCAATGTCAGTGTCACCATATCGCCATTAGCAACATGAGATACTTCATGGGCAAGCACGGCTTCTGCTTCACTCTGGCTCATGCCGGCGAGCAACCCGCTACTGACAGCGACAAGAGAGTCGTTTTTACTGGGGCCTGTAGCAAACGCATTGATCTCCGGGCTATCATAAATAGCAACTTCAGGCATCTTGATACCTGCTTTTTGCGCTTGCTCTGCAACGGTGCTGACCAACCAGTGCTCTGTCTCATTTCGAGGTTGATCAATTACGTAAGCTCCTGTGGATTTTTTTGCCATCCATTTAGAGATGTATAGCGAAATAAACGCGCCACCGAAACCAAAAACGGCTGCAATGGTGAGCATACCGGCATAGCTTCTTGAGGACACCCCAAGAATGGATAAAATAATGGACAACACAACCATGATGGCTAAGTTTGTCGCTAGAAAAAGTAACACGCGTTTCATAGTCACCTCATTAAAATTGATTTTACTTACTTATATTTACTCTAACTACACTAAAAGTGTTCATTTTATAATATCAATATGGAGCCCATATTAATTTTCTCAATAGCGAGTATGGCGATGAAGTGTTACAAGATGTTGTCGGATGAAAAAGCCTATAATTGGCTTTGATAAGAGATAAGCTGTCGAGGATAAAAAAAACCCCTCTTGCGAGGGGTTTTGGGTAACTCAGCGCCTTTGGCACTGGGAATGAGGTCGGTACAATTGTGTTAGTTTTTAATCTTCTATGTTGACCACGTAATATACGTCTTAAGCAAACTGCATTTCAGGAATATCGCCTTCGGCGATTAATTTACCTGCAGTCTTGCTGATAATTTCGTCAACACTAACACCTGGCGCGCGTTCAAGCAAATGAAATGCGCCGTCTTTTACTTCTAACACAGCGAGATCGGTAACAATCTTTTTCACACAATTTACCCCAGTCAATGGCAGTGTACATGACTCAAGTAATTTAGAATCGCCGTGTTTACTAGCATGGGTCATGGTCACAACAATGTTCTGTGCGCCGGCGACGAGATCCATCGCGCCACCCATGCCTTTGATTAACTTTTTCGGGATCATCCAAGAAGCAATATTGCCACTCTGATCCACTTCAAATGCACCTAGTACTGTTAAGTCTACATGACCACCACGTATCATGGCAAAACTTTCAGCGCTATTAAAAATAGCTGCTCCTGTGGCTGCTGTCACGGTTTCTTTACCCGCATTGATCATATCAGCGTCAACTTGGTCTGCATCTGGGTACGGACCCATACCTAATAAACCATTTTCAGACTGTAACATTACTTCCATATTATCAGGCACATAGTTGGCAACCAGTGTAGGAATACCGATACCTAGATTTACGTAGTAACCATCTTGAAGTTCTTGCGCTACGCGCATTGCAATTTGTTCACGATTTAAAGCCATGGTGATCTCCTTACTTGCGCGTAGTAACACGTTCGATGCGCTTTTCAAAGTTACCTTTGATAACACGGTTAACATAAATACCTGGGGTATGAATTTCGCTTGGCTCTAAATCACCAGGTTCAACAATTTCTTCTACTTCAACAACTGTGATTTTACCTGCGGTTGCGGCCATCGGGTTGAAATTCATCGCCGTGTGGCGAAATACCAAATTGCCATATCTGTCAGCTTTCCAAGCTTTAACAATGGCAAACTCACCAGTAATAGATTCTTCAAGAATATATGGACGGCCATTGAACTCTTTGACTTCTTTACCTTCAGCGACAGGTGTACCGTATCCTGTTGCAGTATAAAAACCAGGAATGCCCGCACCGCCTGCACGCATTTTCTCTGCCAGTGTACCTTGTGGGGTAAGTTCTACATCAATGATGCCGTCAAGTAGTTGCTGTTCGAATAACGCATTCTCACCAACATATGACGCGATGATTTTTTTGATTTGGCGGTCGTGTAATAAAATACCTAGGCCAAAATCATCAACGCCACAGTTGTTAGATACTACAGTCAGTTCTTTTGTTTTCTTACGCTTAATCTCAGCGATAAGACCTTCTGGAATACCACACAGCCCAAAACCACCGGCAATGATAGTATCTCCGTCTTTAAGACCTTCCATAGCTTCTTCGTAGCTAGTAACTACTTTATCGAAACCGGCCATTAGCCCACTCCTCGTTGTCAATATTGTCTCATGATTAAGACTGGCACGTATTTTTTAATGCCAAAGAAACCTTGCTTACAGGTGCTTTGTTAAGTGCATCGCAAATTTGCCAACCTGCTTTTGCTAGCCTTTCTAAATCAATTTCGGTGCTAATGCCAAGTCCTTGCAGTAAGTAAATAACATCCTCAGTGGCAACATTTCCTGACGCCCCTTTGGCATAAGGGCACCCGCCGAGGCCTGCAACCGCACTGTCGATTGTTGGAATCCCCATTTCAAGCGCTTTATGGATGTTTGCCAGCGCTTGGCCATAAGTATCATGGAAATGTACTGCAAGCCTTTGTGCAGGGATATGTTTGAGTAGTAAGTCTAGTAATGATTCGATTTGGTTAGCCGTACCGACACCTATCGTGTCGCCAAGACTTATTTCATAACAGCCAAGTGCCAACAATTGTTTACATACCGACAGAACCTGCTCTGGCTGCACTTCTCCCTGGTAGGGGCAGCCTGCAATACAACTGACATAACCTCTTACTTTGATGTTGTTTTTTTGAGCAAGATCAACAACGGGACGGAAGCGTTCAATGCTTTGTTCAATGCTACAGTTGATGTTTTTTTGTGTAAATGCTTCACTGGCAGCAGTGAAAATCGCAAATTCGTCAACTTGATTATCAAGGGCCAACTCAGCCCCTTTTAAATTGGGTGTTAAGGCACTTATCTCAACGCCTTCACGACGTGAAAGACCTTGGATCACTTGCGCTGAGTCAGCCATTTGCGGCACCCATTTAGGGGAGACAAAAGCGCCAGCTTCAAGGTGTTTTAGCCCCGCGTCTGCTAATGCATTTAAGAGCGTTATTTTGCTTTGCGTACTGACTGAAGCCTCGTTTTGCAGGCCATCACGTGCACCCACTTCGACAATTTTGACTTTTGCTGGGTAGTTAGCCATGTGCTTCTTCCTCGACGATAGCCAACATAGCGCCATGGCTTACGAGTTCACCTTCATTAAAACAATAGCTTGTCAGTGTGCCATCAAATGGTGCGTTAAGGGTGTATTCCATCTTCATCGCTTCGATCACGACAATCGGATCCCCTTTACTGACTTTCGCTCCCACAGTTTGTAAGTGCTTAACAACAGTACCATTTAGTGGAGCAGCCAAAGGTGCCTCTTGATGTTCTTGCTCGCTCACGTAGTGCTTAGTTTTGAGCTCGAAGGTGTGCTGATAAGGGCCGTACATTACCGTGATTGTTGACTCGTCAATGAGTACATCGGCAATCATGCGTTTGCCATCAACATTCGCAATCAGTTTGTGGCCTTCAAGCTTGGCCTCTACGCGGTGTTCAAAGTCTTGGTAGTGAACTTGCCAATGATGACCTTGTGCTTGTGCAACGACAAAGTGTTCAGTAAATGGTACCGTGAGCTTACGAGCTTGATTGAGTCTAAAGCCCACTTGCTGCCACGGAGTGTTAAGTTCTGGTGCTTGTTTGTGAGCAAGGTAGGCAATGCTTGCCAAGCACACTAAAGTATCACTGGGAGCTTTAGATGCTGTTAGCTCGTCTGTTTGCGTATCAATAAAGTGCGTATCAGGTGCACCAGCCATAAAGGTTGGGTGTTCTGCTAAATGATGTAAAAATGCAATGTTGCTTTTAACGCCCGCAAGGTGCACTTCATTAAGCGCAGACCTGAGCTTAAGCAAAGCTGTGCGTCTATCGTGACCGTGCACAATTAATTTGGCGATCATTGGGTCATAGAACGGACTGATTTCATCACCTTGTTGCACACCAGTGTCGATCCGCACACCGCGCTGCGCTTTAGGAAAGCTCAGATGCGCTAAATTACCGGAGTAGGGCATGAAGTTTTCTTCAGGGTCTTCAGCATAAATACGCGCTTCGAAGCTGTGGCCCTGTAACTTGATGTGCTCTTGCGAAAGTGGTAAATGCTCATTATTTGCCACACGAATTTGCCATTCAACGAGGTCTTGTCCAGTCACCATTTCAGTCACTGGGTGTTCTACCTGTAGGCGCGTATTCATTTCCATAAAGAAGAACTCGTCACCGCAAAGCAAAAACTCAACTGTACCCGCTCCGCGATAATTAATGGCTTTTGCACATCGAACTGCCGCTTCTCCCATCTCTTTACGCAGCGCATCACCTAAGTCAGGTGCAGGTGCTTCTTCGATAACTTTTTGATGACGACGCTGCAGTGAACAATCTCTGTCGCCTAAGTAAACGCAATTGCCATGATTATCGGCAAACACTTGTACTTCTACGTGACGCGGTTTATCGACAAAGCGCTCTAGTAACACTAGGTCATTACCAAAACTTGCCAAAGCTTCACGTTTAGCGCCTTCTAGTGCACTCAAAAACTCATCTGCACCTCTGACAACACGCATACCTTTACCACCACCGCCAAAGGCTGCTTTGATAAGGACTGGGTAGCCAACCTTTTCAGCTTCTGAGGTTAAAAACTCGGTGTCTTGCTGCTGGCCATAATAGCCAGGTACCAGTGGCACGTTGGCTTCTGCCATGATCTCTTTTGCACGGGTTTTTGACCCCATGGCTTCGATTGAACTGGCTAGCGGGCCAATGAAGACAATATTGTTTTCTTCACAGGCATTAGCAAAAGCGTCATTTTCTGACAAAAAACCATAGCCGGGGTGAATGCAATCTGCGCCACTTTGCTTGGCAACCTCTAAAATACGCTCACTGACAAGGTATGAATCTTTACTTGGGGCAGGACCTATGAAATAGGCTTCATCAGCTTGTTTGACATGCAGTGCATTGGCATCCGCTTCTGAATAAACAGCCACTGTACTCATGCCTAAGCGTTTTGCCGTACGCATGACTCGGCAGGCGATTTCACCTCGGTTAGCGATTAAGATTTTCTTCAACATGTTATTTTCCTTATTCGCTTGCCGTCGGTTGCCAATTTGGCGCGCGTTTATCAAAAAAAGCACTCAAGCCTTCTTGCCCTTCGTCACTCACTCTAATTTCAGCGATGCGTTTTGCGGTGTGTGTGATCAGTTGCTCATCGATGGCTTTATCTGAGACTTCATCAATCAGTGATTTCGCACTTTTGACGGCAGTTGGTCCGTTATTTAAAAGCTGCTCAATGAAGTACTCTTCACTTTGTTCTAAATTGTCACTGATCTGGTGGATAAGCCCAAGATCTAGGGCTTTTTCAGCTTGAAAGACTTCAGCCGTTAAAAAGTAACGTCTAGCTTGCCTTTCGCCGATTGCTTTAATTACATATGGACTGATCACTGCGGGAATAAGACCTAATTTAACTTCGCTCAAGCAGAACTTTGCATTGGGTGTTGCCACAGCGATATCACAACATGCGATAAGGCCAAGAGCGCCACCAAAAGCGGCCCCTTGAACTAAACACAAAGTTGGGTGGGGTGACGTAGCCAGCACTTGCATCAGCTTTGCCAGCTCTAAAGAGTCAGCGACGTTTTCTTCATAGTTATTATCCGCCATTGACTTCATCCAAGCCAAATCAGCGCCAGCTGAAAAGTGTTTACCTTGGGTTTTTAAAACCAATGCGCGAATATCTAATTCGTTCGCATATTCAATGGTTTTGATTAGTTCTGCGATGATCTCAGCATTAAATGCATTATGTTTTTCAGGGCGACTTAATTCTAAAATCGCCACTTTGCTCTTTGTAATATTTAAAGTGACAGACATGTACGCCCCCTACATTCTGAAAATACCAAACTTAGATTCTTGACTCGGCGCGTTCGCTGCCGCCTCTAGCGCGAGACCTAATACGTTGCGTGTATCTGCAGGGTCGATGATGCCATCATCCCATAGTCTTGCACTGGCGTAGTATGGATGACCTTGTTTCTCATACTGCTCTACAATCGGCTTCTTGAACTCAGCAACTTCGTCGTCACTCATGCTCATGCCTTTGCGCGCTAAGCCATCTTGGCGGACTTGCGTTAATACGCCTGCAGCCTGTTCACCGCCCATGACAGATATACGCGCATTTGGCCACATCCACATCATGGTTGGTTCGTATGCACGACCACACATGCCATAATTACCCGCACCGTATGAACCACCAATAAGCACCGTAAATTTAGGCACGTCTGCACAAGACACAGCAGTAACCATTTTGGCTCCATGCTTCGCGATGCCTTCGGCTTCGTATTTTTGGCCAACCATAAATCCAGTGATATTTTGTAAAAACAACAGAGGAATATCACGTTGTGCACAGAGTTGGATAAAGTGCGCGCCTTTTTGCGCAGATTCTGAGAACAAGATACCGTTATTTGCGACGATCCCCACTGGGCGACCAAAGATTTCGGCAAAGCCGGTGACAAGCGTTTCGCCAAAGTGGCGCTTAAACTCGTCAAACTGAGAGTCATCCACGATGCGCGCAATGACTTCTCTGACATCAAATGGCTTTTTCAGATCGGTACCGACAATGCCGTAGATCTCGCTAATATCATATCTTGGTGGCTTGATGTCTTTTAGAATAGGCTGGGTAGGGCGTTGATGGTTTAGTCGTTCAATACATTGGCGTGCAATTGATAGGGCATGCTCGTCATTTTCTGCATAGTGATCGGCTACACCAGATACTTTACAGTGGACATCTGCACCACCTAAATCCTCAGCACTGACTTCCTCACCAGTAGCCGCTTTTACCAAAGGTGGGCCTGCTAAGAAAATCGTACCTTGCTCTTTAACAATGATACTTTCATCAGCCATGGCGGGTACATAGGCACCACCTGCGGTACATAAACCCATAACCACGGCAATTTGCGGAATGCCTTTGGCTGACATACGCGCTTGATTATAAAAGATGCGGCCAAAGTGCAGCTTATCTGGGAATACTTCGTCTTGCTCAGGTAAATTAGCGCCACCAGAGTCGACTAGGTATATACACGGTAAGTGACAACGCTCTGCGATTTCTTGTGCTCTTAAATGCTTTTTAACCGTCAATGGGAAATAAGTGCCGCCTTTTACTGTGGCGTCGTTGCCAACAATCATACATTCGACGCCTTTAACGCGTCCGATCCCAGCGACAACACCAGCACATGGAATATCTTGTTCGTATACGCCAAACGCGGCAAATTGAGAAATTTCTAAAAATGGAGAGCCTTCGTCAAGCAGGGTATCTATCCTGTCGCGCACAAACAATTTACCGCGACTTTGATGGCGGGCAATGAGGGCTTCTCCACCACCTTGACTTAAATTTGCGACCTTATCATTTAAATCAGCAACCAATGACGCCATCGCGTCATGGTTGTCTTTAAATTGTTGGTCATGCGTATTAACTGATGTATTTAATACCGTCATGCCACTTCTCCTTAACGGCTTTCATTGAATAACTCACGACCAATCAGCATGCGTCGTATTTCAGACGTACCTGCGCCAATTTCATAGAGTTTGGCGTCACGTAAAAGTCGACCTGTTGAGTATTCATTGATATAACCATTACCGCCAAGTAGCTGAATTGCATCTAGAGCGAGTTTGGTCGCAAGTTCTGCTGCATATAAAATTGCACCAGCTGCATCTTTACGAGTAGTTTCACCACGGTCACACGCTTTTGCCACTGTATATACATATGAACGCGCTGCATTCATTTGCGTATACATATCTGCAATTTTGCCTTGCACTAATTGGAATTCACCAATCGATTGATTAAATTGTTGACGCTCGTGAATGTACGGTACAACCACGTCCATACATGCTTGCATGATACCCAGTGGGCCACCTGCTAACACGACTCGTTCATAATCAAGTCCGCTCATTAGGACCTTAACACCTTCGTTTAACGTACCAAGAATATTTTCTTCAGGTACTTCACAGTCCTCAAATACAAGTTCACACGTATTTGAGCCACGCATACCTAATTTATCGAGCTTTTGCGCTGTAGAAAAACCAGGGGAGTTACGCTCAACGATAAAAGCCGTAATGCCGCGAGGTCCTGCGTCTAATTCAGTTTTGGCGTATATCACAAATACATCGGCATCAGGACCATTGGTGATCCACATTTTGTTGCCATTAAGTACGTATTTATCACCTTTTTTCTCGGCTTTGAGTTTCATTGAAACCACATCAGAACCTGAATTAGGCTCACTCATTGCCAATGCGCCGATGTGCTCGCCACTGATTAGCTTAGGTAAGTACTTTTCTTTTTGTGCTTGGTTACCGTTACGGTTTATTTGGTTCACACATAAATTAGAGTGTGCACCGTAGCTTAATCCGATAGATGCACTTGCACGGCTAATTTCTTCCATCGCGATTACGTGCTCTAGATAGCCCATATTTGCGCCGCCAAATTCCTCTGGCACAGTGATGCCGAGTAAGCCCATTTCGCCAAACTTTGGCCATAGCTCATTTGGAAAGGTATTTTCTTGGTCGGTTTTTTCTGCCAAAGGGGCGATTTCGCTAGTGGCAAAGTTATTGACATGATCGCGGATCATATCTGCGGTTTCACCAAGTCCAAAATTGAGTTCTTTATATAGTGATACTGTGCTCATCTTGTTGTCATCCTGTGTGAGAATTTGTGTTTTACCCTAACGGGTTGCTGAGGCAACTTTTAGCAAACGCCTCAGCGGACAAATACTGTGTACTGATTAGTCTTGTAATTCTTTTAATGTATCGAGACAGCGTCTTTCTGCTGTCACTAGCTCCATAAGGACAACTTTAATGTCATCCATTTGCTGGCTTAAGTCCGCTTTTTTCTCTTCTATTAATTGCAGCATGGTATGGAGCTGTTTTTCGCTAGATTTGTCTGCGTCATAAAGCTCAAATAATCTGCCAGTTTCAGCAAGCGTGAAGCCAAGTCGCTTACCGCGCAGAATAAGTTTGAGGCGCACTTTGTCTCGTTTTGAATAAATACGGGTCTGACCATTACGTTCAGGCGAAAGTAATCCTTGATCTTCATAAAAACGAATACTTCGTGTGGTAATGTCAAATTCCTTAGCGAGTTCGCTTATTGAGTAGGTTGGTTCTTTATTGGTGTCTTGCATTATTTACACACTTACTTCGAAACTGATTAGACCAATATAAGTGAAGTTTACGTAAAGGTAAAGTGTCGTTTTTGCATCATGCTTTAGTCGCATATGCAAAATCTGGATCTTGAACTACTTTTAGCTCGCACAAGGTACTATATGCTTTGTTAGTTTGTGCTTAAACATGGGATATAGCAAGGGAATGCGCAGTAAAATGCCAACTTGGCAAGACAGCTGTGCAAGTAAACTTTACATTTTTGAAAATCGCAATATGCTTGTTTTTAGATTTACGTTGGCGTAAACGTAAATTTTAGGTATGCTCGACGTAAGAGATTACTAAAAGCAAGCAATTTGCTTGTTAACAGGAGTTTTAAATGAGTAACGAAGCCGTAGTCATCGTAGCAGCAAAACGTACCCCTATGGGTGGATTTATGGGTAGCCTATCTGGTGCAGCTGCAACAGATTTAGGTGCAACTGCAATCAAAGCTGTCATGAATGATACTGGTTTATCGGATGCCAGCATCGATGAAGTTATTATGGGTTGTGTATTACCAGCAGGTCTTGGCCAAGCACCAGCGCGTCAAGCAGTACTACACGCAGGTCTTGCACGCTCAACAGGTGCAACAACTATTAATAAAGTATGTGGCTCAGGTTTAAAAGCAGCCATGTTCGCCCATGATTTAATTAAATCAGGCAGTATCAAAACTGCGATTGCAGGTGGGATGGAAAGCATGACAAATGCGCCTTATTTCATGCCAAATGCACGTGGTGGTATGCGTATGGGTCACAACCAAGTTATCGACCATATGATGGCTGATGGTCTTGAAGATGCTTACGATAAAAAAGCAATGGGCTGTTTTGCTCAAGATACAGCCGATCAATATGGCATTACTCGCGAAAATATGGACGAGTTTGCACTTAACTCTTTAAGTAAAGCAAACGCAGCGATTGAAAGCGGCAGTTTCGATAATGAAGTGATCCCGCATGTTATTTCTACTCGTAAAGGCGACATTGAAGTAACAACTGACGAACAGCCAGGTAACGCACGTCCAGATAAGATTCCATCGCTACGTCCAGCGTTTAAAAAAGACGGCACCATCACAGCAGCTAACTCGTCATCTATTTCAGATGGTGCAGCAGCGCTTATGTTGATGAGTGAGTCAGAAGCGCAAGCACATGGTCTGACACCTTTATGTAAGATTGTGGCGCACGCAACACATTCTCAAGCACCTGCTGAGTTTACAATTGCGCCTGTAGGTGCAATGAACTCATTGCTTGATAAAGCAGGTTGGTCAAAAGAAGACGTGGACCTTTGGGAAATCAATGAAGCATTTGCCATGGTAACGATGCTTGCTATCAATGAAATGAAACTTGATAGTGCAAAAGTTAACGTCAATGGTGGTGCATGTGCACTTGGTCACCCAATTGGTGCAAGTGGTGCACGTATTTTGGTGACTTTGATTCACGCACTTCGCAATCGTGGCCTGTCAAAAGGCGTTGCATCACTGTGTATTGGTGGTGGTGAGGCGGTTGCACTAGCAGTAGAAGTTTAAATCGTCAAAGCGCCGCAATTATACTAATTTTTAACGCGGCGCTACTTTCAGTTTTTTTGGGGAGGAGTGCAAAATGCACCAGGTACCATTATACATCAACGGTGAATTCACACAGTCGCAGTCTGACAAATGGTTAGACGTTGTTAATCCAGCAAATCAAGAAGTCCTTGCACAGGTACCTTGCGCTACGTCACAAGAAGTACAGGCCGCTATTAGTTCAGCTCAAGAGGCGTTCCAAACATGGAAGAATGTCCCTGTACCAGAGCGTGCACGTATCATGATGCGCTATGCAGCACTATTAAAAGAACATCAAGAAGAAATCGCAACCATCATTTGTCACGAGCTTGGCAAAACATTTGAAGATGCGAAAGGTGATGTTTGGCGCGGTATCGAAGTGGTTGAACAAGCAGCTAATGCGCCGGCTATGATGATGGGTGAAACCGTTGAAAACGTAGCACGTAACATTGATACATACTCATACATTCAACCGCTTGGTGTGTGTGCGGGCATCACGCCATTTAACTTTCCTGCAATGATCCCACTTTGGATGTTCCCAATGGCGATTGTATGCGGAAACACATTTGTACTTAAACCGTCTGAGCAAGATCCACTAACACCAATGCGCCTAGTAGAACTATTCGAAGAAGCAGGTGCACCTAAAGGTGTGTTGCAGGTTGTACATGGTGGCAAAGATCAAGTTGACCAGATTTTAGAAGCACCAGAAATTCGCGCTGTCTCATTTGTTGGTTCGTGCGGTGTTGGTCAGTATATTTATAGTAAAGGCACAGAAAACCTTAAACGTGTGCAAGCTTGTGTAGGTGCTAAAAATCACATGGTGATTATGCCTGACGCAAGTAAAGAGCAAACAATTAATAACCTTGTAGGCGCATCTGTAGGTGCTGCTGGTCAGCGTTGTATGGGTATTTCGGTTGCTGTATTTGTCGGCAAATCACAAGAATGGGTAGATGACTTAAAAGCAGGTCTTGAAAAAGTACGCCCAGGTATTTGGAATGATCCTGAAGCTGCGTACGGTCCACAAACCTCAGCAGCAGCTAAAGCGCGTATTCTGTCATTGATTGAATCGGGTAAAGAGCAAGGTGCAACTTGTTTACTTGATGGCTCCAACTTTACAGTTGAAGGTTATGAAAACGGCAACTGGGTAGGTCCAACATTATTTACCAATGTGACAACAGATATGGACATTTATAAAGAAGAGATCTTTGGTCCAGTACTAAATTGTGTGTTTGTTGATACGCTTGAAGAAGCAATCACGTTGGTTAATAACAGCCCGTATGGTAACGGTGTATCGTTATTCACAGCAAGCGGCGCTGCTGCTCGTAAGTTCCAACAAGAAATTCAAGTAGGTCAGGTTGGTATTAATATTCCGATCCCAGTGCCGCTTCCTTTCTTCTCATTCACGGGTTGGAAAAACTCTTTCTACGGTGATGTGCATACATATGGTAAACAAGGTGTACGTTTCTACACAGAAACGAAGACAATCACATCTCGTTGGTTCGCTGATGAAGCGGTAACCGGTCCTAATATGAGCATTAACTTACGTTAATCCGACATATTTCCAAAGCCCAGTACCTATGCTGGGCTTTTAGTAGTACCGCCTGACGCAGATCAGGTGCAACAAGAATAAAAAACAAGTGATGAAAATCACTTGATACGACAACAAGAGAGGTCTTTTATGGACTTTAATCTGAATGAAGATCAACAGGCATTCGCCGAAACCGCTTATCAATTCGCTATGACTGAACTTGCGCCAAATGCTGCGCGCTGGGATCAGGAGCATATTTTTCCTAAAGATGTAATTAAGCAAGCGGGTGAACTCGGTTTTTGTGGTCTATATACACCAGAAGAAGCGGGTGGCTTAGGCCTATCTCGCCTAGATTCCAGCATTATATTTGAACAGCTTTCTATGGGCTGTACTGCAACGACTGCGATGCTAACTATCCATAACATGGCGACTTGGATGATCGCCAGCTTTGGTACTGATGCGGTGAAGAGCCAATACATGGATCAGCTGGTCATGGGTGAGTTATTAGCATCCTACTGCTTGACCGAGCCAGGCTCAGGTTCAGATGCGGCATCACTTAAAACCAAAGCTGTGCTTGAAGGTGATGAGTATGTCTTAAATGGCTCAAAAATGTTTATCTCTGGTGCAGGCGAAACAGACGTGTTAGTAGTCATGGCACGCACTGGTGAAGAAGGCCCTAAAGGGATCTCGGCATTTGTTGTCCCAGCGGATGCAGCTGGCGTTATTTATGGTAAAGCTGAAGAGAAAATGGGCTGGAATGCGCAGCCAACACGTTTAATTACCTTCGAAGATGTGAGAATTCCAGCTGCTAACCTAATGGGTAAAGAAGGCGAAGGCTTTAAATTTGCGATGCAGGGCCTTGATGGTGGTCGTATCAATATTGCGACATGCTCTATTGGTACTGCACAGCAAGCACTAAATACAGCAAAAGAGTATATGCAGGAGCGTCAGCAGTTTGGTAAACCTCTGGCTGCATTCCAAGCACTGCAATTTAAAATTGCTGATATGAACACTGAACTGGTTGCAGCGCGTCAAATGGTCCGCTTAGCTGCGTTTAAACTAGATAGCAATGACCCAGAAAAAACCACTTACTGTGCAATGGCAAAACGCTTTGCGACTGATGTAGGCACTAAAGTGTGTGATGATGCACTGCAGATCCACGGTGGTTATGGTTATATCAAAGAATACCCACTTGAGCGCCATTTACGTGATGTGCGCGTTCACCAAATCTTAGAGGGCACAAACGAGATCATGCGCGTGATCATTGCCCGTCGAATTTTAGCCGAAGGCGCTGCAAGCGTTTTATAAGGAGCAAATAAATGTCTGCACAATTAAAACTTGAAAAACGTGGTCACATTGCAATTGTAACTATGTCCAACCCACCTGCAAATACGTGGACACGTGACACGCTGGTTGGCTTAAAAGAGCTGGTAAACGAATTAAACGCGGATAAAGAGATCTACTCGTTGGTTATTACTGGCGAGGGTGAGAAGTTCTTCTCAGCAGGCGCTGACTTAAATGTATTTGCAGATGGCGACAAAGGCGTTGCTGCTGATATGTCGCGCGTGTTTGGTGAAGCATTTGAAACACTAAGCAATTTCCGTGGTGTGTCAATTGCGGCCATTAATGGCTTTGCAATGGGTGGCGGTTTGGAGGTCGCATTGGCGTGTGATATTCGCATTGCCGAAGCACAAGCACAAATGGCACTACCAGAAGCAAAAGTTGGCCTACTTCCTTGCGCTGGTGGAACACAAAATCTATCTTGGTTGGTTGGTGAAGGTTGGGCGAAGCGCATGATTTTATGTGGTGAACGCCTTAAAGCTGATAAAGCAGAGAAGATTGGCTTAGTTGAAGAAGTGGTAGAGCAGGGGCAAGCCTTAGAAGCTGCGCTGGCGCTCGCTGCAAAAGTGGAAGATCAAAGCCCTGTTGCGGTTACAGCATGTAAGTCACTTATTCAAAAAGGACGCACAGGTACGATTGACAGTGCATTGCCGCTTGAGCGCGAATTGTTCGTGACATTATTTGATACACAAGATCAAAAAGAAGGCGTGAACGCATTCTTAGAGAAACGCAAAGCAAATTGGGTGAATGGCTAATGGTTGAATTACAGTTACTAAACCAAGAAGACGCGCCTGTCGTGTTCCAATTGGCGCACTGTAATAACGACATGAAGGTCGCAGTTGCGACCTTAAATGCGCCAAAAGCGTTGAATGCGCTTAACTTAGATATGATACGTTTACTTGCTCCGCAGCTGAATGAATGGTCGGCAGATGACAGTATCGCCATGGTAGTGCTTAAAGGCGCTGGCGAGAAGGCATTTTGCGCAGGTGGTGACGTTGTTAGCCTGTACAAAGCGATGGCTGCTGACGATGACAATAATTACTTGGAAACCTTTTTTAGCGAAGAGTATCGTCTAGATTATCAAATCCATAATTACGATAAGCCTATCCTTTTATGGGGTAACGGTATCATTATGGGCGGTGGCCTTGGTCTAATGGCGGGTGCAAGTCACCGCGTTGTTACAGAGACGTCTCGTATTGCGATGCCTGAAATTACCATAGGTTTATACCCTGATGTTGGCGGCTCGTATTTCCTCAATAAAATGCCAGAGGGCGTAGGTCTATTTTTAGGTTTGACTGGTGCCTCTGTGAATGCAAATGATGCAAAGTATGTCGGATTGGCTGACCATTTTATCAATGCAGATCACTTTGATATTTTGCTTCATAATTTAAGTGAAGTGAACTGGGGCAAAACCAATGTGCTTAACCATGACAAGTTAACACAGCTTCTATTATCGATAGAAGAGGGCGCACATTCATTACCAAACAGCGCAATCAAGCCACTTGAAAAAGATATTAAGAAGTTAGCGGAGCACGGTGACTTAGCAGCACAAGTTGACCATATACTGTCAATGGATAGCAGCGATAATAAATGGCTCGGTAAAGCGCAAGCAGGTTTAAAGCATGGCTCACCTCTAAGCGCTGTATTGGTCAGTGAGCAACTTAAACGCCTTGCTGGTAAGTCGTTAAAAGCGTGTTTTTCACAAGAGCTTGGCATGTCCGTTCACTGTGGTGAGGTGGGGGAATTTCAAGAAGGTGTGCGTGCATTGTTAATTGATAAAGACGGCAAGCCAAACTGGCGCTTTAAATCAATTGCTGAGGTTGATAGCAATGTGATTGACGGCTTTTTTGTACCAAAGTGGGATGATCAAAACCACCCATTAGCAAGTATGTAAGGAAATAAAAATGGCAAAAGTTGGATTTATTGGCCTAGGCAATATGGGTGGCCCAATGGCTGCAAACTTAATCAAAGCAGGGCACGATGTCACTGTATTTGACTTAAATGAACAAGTGGTAAATCAATTAGTTGAGCAAGGTGCTAGTGCTGCTAAGAAAGTATCTGATACCTGCGCAGGCGCAGATTTTGTGATCAGCATGTTGCCTGCGGGCAAACATGTTCGCTCAATTTATACTGGCGAAGATGGATTAATCAACTACCTTAGTAAGTCGGCACTGGTTATTGACTGTTCGACAATAGATGCAGAGTCTGCTCAGTTTGTTGGTAAAACATTGGCAAATGCGGGCGTATCTTTTGTTGATGCACCAGTGTCTGGGGGTGTGGCAGGAGCCGCTGCTGGGACGTTGACTTTCATTGTTGGTGGACGCGACGAAGAATTTGCCAAAGCGCACACAGTATTAAAAGATATGGGTAAAAATATCTATCACGCTGGGGATATAGGTGCCGGGCAGGTCGCAAAAATTTGTAATAATATGCTGCTGTCAATTTTAATGGCAGGGACCAGCGAAGCACTCCAAATGGGTGTAGATCACGGCTTAGATCCCAAAGTATTGAGCGAAATTATGCTCAATAGCTCTGGGCGCAATTGGACACTTGAAGTGTATAACCCATGCCCGAATGTACTGGACAATGTGCCTTCTTCAAATGAGTACAAACCGGGTTTCATGGTGGATTTGATGGCAAAAGACTTAGGACTTGCAATGCAGGCCGCTCAGCAGACAAATTCAGCCACCCCAATGGGCGCACTGGCTAAAAATCTGTATAACCTGATGCAAAATCAAGGCAAAGGGTCGGAAGATTTTAGTGCGATATTTAAACTTTTCTCTGAAAAGTCTTAAAACGTAAAGGTTTAAAATTTAATTATGAATGTAGAAAATAAAACGGTTGTGATTACTGGGGGCGCGCAAGGTTTAGGTCTTGCTATGGCACACAAAATGGCGAGCTTGGGTGCAAACCTTGCACTTGTAGACATGCAAGAAGAAGTGTTGCATGCAGCAGTTGAGGAGCTTAGCCAGTTTGATGTAACCGTTAGAACTTACGTTGCAAATGTGAGTATTGAAAGTAACGTAGAAGAAGTATTTGATAAAATTGTAGAAGATTTTGGCTCGCTATCTGTGCTTATCAACAACGCGGGTATATTACGTGATGGCTTATTTGTTAAAGTCAAAGAGGGCGAAGTGATTAATAAAATGTCACTTGATCAGTTCCAATCTCTGATGGATGTTAACCTAACTGGCGTTTTCCTCTGTGGTCGTGAAGCGGCTGTCAAAATGATTGAGGCAGATCAAGGTGGCGTGATTATTAACATGTCGAGTGTGGCGCGTGCTGGTAATATCGGCCAAACTAACTATTCAGCTGCAAAAGCTGGCGTTGTGGCGATGACTACCACATGGGCAAAAGAACTTGGTCGTTATGGTATTCGTGTCGGTGCAATCGCACCGGGTGTTATCCGTACTAAGATGACGGATGCGATGAAGCCAGAAGCAAAAGAACGCTTGGTCAAAATGAAGCCGGTTGGCCGTTTGGGTGAAGCGCAAGAAATTGCTCATACTGCACAATATATCATTGAAAACGAGTTCTTTACCGGTCGTGTCGTCGAAATTGACGGTGGTATTCGACTTTAAAAAAATATCGGATATTTTCGTTGTTTTGTAATAAAATATCGTTAATATTCAAAGTATTCGCATACTTATGTTCCTTTATCTTCGAAAGAAGAGAGTGTGTTGAATAAAGCGGTGGGGGTGTGTCCCGCCGCTTTTTTAATTTAAGCCCCTCAAGTTTACACCTTATTCCCTTTTGTGTTTTTAATCGTAACAGGTTACCCTTGCTCAGTTTGTAAGTTTTATAACCAAAATGGCTGGGTTTTTACCATGATTCAGAAGATACTGCTTATTACTGTGTTGCTCACTTTAATCTCTGCGTGCCAATCTAATCGCGCCATCATTAAAGATATTGATGCGATCCATAAGCAAGAAAAAAAGGGCATTAAGCTCTATCATCAAAAAGCATATCACGAGGCATTTGAGGCGCTCGGCGAACTTGCTACATGGGGCTATAAAGATGCACAGTATTATTTGGCATTTATGTTTTTAAAAGGCCAGCACGTTGAGCAATCAACATTAATTGGTATGGGTTGGTTAGGTGTGGCGGCCGAGACCGGCATTGAAGAGTGGGTCAATTTTTATGATGCACTCTATGCGAAAGCAACCCCTCAGATGCAACAGCAAATAGACAAAGTCGTTGCTGATTACAAACGTAAATTTGGCATGAAAGCGCAATTCGTAACTTGTCGAAATTCCACAACCGTAGGGTCAAATAAGATCGCTGTAAAATGTACCAAAGAAGATAAAATCTCTACAGTTTATCCGCTGGATTTGCACGAAGCGCAACTTAATCTAAACTAATTGGTTTGTACTAAGGTCAACCATAGTGTTTTTAGAAGTTACTGTGGTTGATTATTCTCCTTAAAATTGACGTCATGATGACGTGTCTACACTTTGAACTACTTTTTCACGTGTCTTAAGTTATTGTTTTATAATCTTTGAATTTTTATTTCTCCTGATTGTTTTCTGATAAAAGGGTTTGTTCACTGGCCGGATGGTATTGGTCGTTATACAAAGAAAGCACAGGAGGAATAACTAAGAAAAAAACCAACATGGTTGCAACTATATGTGTTGCAGCAACCTGTGCGTTCAATACTGAAGTTGTGCAAGCTGCCAATGAAGAGTATTTACAACCAGAAGACTACTTTGAACTTAAATATGTCGATCAGGTGGATGTCTCAAATGCAAGCAATGATATTTACTTCGTTAAAAATCAGTTCGATAGAATCAATGATCAAAAGACTAGCCATGTTTGGGTTTATCAACAGGCAACAGAAAAATTTCAGCCTATCGATATTCAATCTGATGCGAGCTTTGCGCCAGTATTAAGCCCCAATCAAAAGATACTGGCTTTTGTTTCATTAATAGATGGCAAGGCTCGTATTAATTTTAAAAACATCCAAACGGGTCATATTCATCATTCACCATGGTACCCGAGCATGCCAAGTAATCTTGCATGGTCACCTGATAATCAAGCGGTCGCTTTTACCATGTTTGTCGAGCAATCAAGGACGCTGCCTATTCCATTGAAAAGCAAGCTAGGTAACGCTAACTGGGCTCCAGCGCCAAAACTGATTGAGTCGAACCGGTATCGTTTAAATGGGGCTGGGTATTTCAAGCCGGGAGCGAGCCAAATTTTCCTGCAATCAACTACCGCGAGCGCACCTCAGCAGCTGACAAAAGGCGAGCACAATCATAGTGGGAGAATGAGCTTTGCACGGAACGGGAAAGGCATTTATTTTTCTGCAAAGCGTTATGCCAACCCCGAGTTTTCACACTTCAATACCGACATACATTATTTAGATTTAAAAACCCACGCAATAACAAGCGTTGTTGAGCGCGATGGCCCCGATGATATGCCGGCCGTATCCCCTGATGGGCGATACCTTGCCTACACCGGTTATGATGACAATGGCATGATTTATCAAAATAAAGCGTTGCATGTAAAAGACTTGAACACAGGTGAGGTGTCTGTTTTAACTGCGGGGCTTGATAGAAGTGTGGCATGCTTGCAGTGGCGACACGACAGCGCAGGCATCTATTTCAGCTACGATGACCAAGGAAAAACGCAGCTAGGTTATAGTGGTTTAGCTGGTGAGTTTAAAATGCTGACTGACAGGCTCGGTAATATGACTTCTGGTCGATCTTATGCAGGAGGGGAGTTTGATGTGGCAAATAATGGCATGGTTGCATTTCCTATTGCTAATACTCAACGGCCGCCGGAGCTAGCTGTTTTGAGTGAGGGTAAAATCAGCACACTCAGTGACTTTAATGGTAAGTTTTTAGATACTGTGACGCTTGGTCAGGTGGAAGCGTTGTGGAGTAAATCAAAATATGATGAAAGGCCTATTCATGGTTGGGTGATCTATCCGCCCAATTTCGATAAATCTAAAAAGTATCCATTGGTATTAGAAATACATGGTGGCCCTATGGCGAACTATGGTCCGCATTTTACTGCTGAGCTACAAATGCTGGCGGCCCGTGGATATGTTGTCCTTTACATGAACCCGCGAGGGAGCGATTCGTATGGTAATGAATTTGCTCAGTTAATTCATAATAACTTTCCTAATCATGAGTACGAAGATTTGACCAGAGGTATAGACGCGCTTATTGAGCGAGGCTTCATAGATGAAACAAAGCAGTACATTATGGGCGGCTCTGGCGGCGGAATGATCGGTACTTGGATGTTGGGTAAAACGCAGCAGTTTGCAGCGGCTGCGATTATGAAACCTGTAGTCAATTTATATAGCTTTGTGCTGACTTCTGATTTTTATCCTATGTTCCCAAAATACTGGTTCAATGGTAAACCTTGGGAAAATACGGAACATTATTTAAAGCACTCGCCTATTACGTACATGAATAACATCAAAACACCGAGTCTATTGATCACGGGAGAGGCAGATTATCGCACGCTAATCTCTGAAACAGAGCAGTTTTATCAAGCATTAAAGTTACAGAATGTTGATACTGCTATGGTGCGAATGCCGTATATGAGCCACGCGTTAACAGCAAGACCATCATATCTGCAGCAAAAGTTAGAATATATTTTATGGTGGTTCGATAAGTACAAAAATAGGCTTTAAGGTAAATAAACTGCTGCAATATTCAAATCACTTGGCGATGCACAACGCATCGCCAGTTTGAGTGTCCAAGCCTATTAGGCAACATTGACTAACTGTGTTTTGACTTCAATGTGATTATGCAGCGTTTTATGCACGGGACACTTATCAGCAATGGCCAGAAGCCTTTGCTTTTGCTCTGGTGTTAAATCACCTTCAATCTCAACTTTGCGAGTGATAAGCTCCGCGTAACCGTCTTTTTGCTCACAGTTGTCACAGTCTTGATGATGGTTTTTTTGATGCTGCAACGTGACTTTAATGTGCTTGATAGACAGGTTCTTATGGGTCGCATACATGCGCATTGTCATCACAGTACACGTACCCAAAGCAGCTAGTAAGTGCTCATAGGGGTCAGGACCGAGATTTTTTCCGCCGACTTGGGTTGGTTCATCAGCAAGCCAGCTGTGACTGTCACTGATAACATTTAAGGTAAATTTATGATCTTTTTCGCTGACAACAAGGTGGCCATTCTCAACGGGGTCAGTTGCGGTTTTAGGAAGCGGTGCAATGTATTTGCTGGCCCAGCCAGAAATTGCAGTTGCAGCGTACTCTGCATCCTGCGTTCTACTCAATAAATGATCTGCATTGTCTAAAGAAATAAAACTTTTAGGGTGCTTAGATGCCATATAAATCGATTCTGCCTGCTCAATGCTAACCACATCATCAATTGGGCTGTGCATAACAAGCAGTGCCTTATTCTTTAATGTGTGTTGTGTCTTACTATGCGTATCTAAATCATCTAAAAACTGTTTTTTGATGTTAAAAGTACGTCTACCGAGTTGAACCTGTGCTTCACCAGTTTGCTTTATCTGCTCAATATGAGCTGAAAAATTGTGCGCAACATGTTTTGCGTTTGCCGGTGCGCCAATGGTAACGACTGCTTTAACCTCCTCAATTTGGTCCGCCGCTGCTAATACCGCAGCGCCGCCTAAACTGTGCCCAATAAGTAGTTGAGGCGCATGAAGGTTTTGGCGCAAATAGTCTGCTGCTGCATATAAATCATCTAGGTTTGAGGAGAAGTTACTATTAGCAAAGTCCCCATCGCTGTTACCAAGCCCAGTAAAGTCAAAGCGCAATACCGCGTAACCATGCTTTACCAAGGCTCTTGAAATACGAGAGGCTGCCGCAATGTCTTTACCGCAAGTAAAGCAATGTGCAAATAGCGCGACTGCTGTGATATGTTGAGTTGGGCGCTCCAGTAGCCCTGCAAGCGTATTTCCATTACTGACAAATTCAATTTTTTCTCTCATTACCTTTCCTCAAATTAATCAAAGCTAGATTGTTAGCGCAGTGGCTGAGCTTTTGGTTTGCCTGCTGGCAGCGGAACGTATTCACGGTCATCATCGGGTATGGACGGAAAGTTGCCTTCACGCCAATCATGCTTGGCTTGCTCTATACGCTCTTTACTAAAGGAGACAAAATTCCAGTGTATATAAGGTACATTTTCCCATTTATCGCCGCCCAATAAGATCAGGCGGGTATCTCTGGTGGTCGTTATATGTGTCTCTTCTTTCGCTAAGAGTACTAATTGTCCTGGCGAGTAGGATGCGCCAGAGATGGTAACTTCACCAAAAATTACATATAAAGCCGTTTCTTGATCTGGGTTGGGCACTTCGATGATACGCTGTAGTGGTGCAATTACATCTACATAAAACATCTCAGAATAGGTTGTTATTGGTGACTTGAGGCCATAAGCCTCACCAGCAATAACCCGTGTCATGATGCCATTATGTGTGATCTGCGGCAGATCATGTCGGCTTATGTGTTCAAAGCTTGGGTCGATGTCAGAGTATTGTTCTGGCAGGGCAATCCATGATTGCAAGCCATTAATGGAATGATCTTCCCCTCGAACTTCAAGGGTTTCCCTTTCTGAGTGCACAATGCCGCTTCCTGCCGTCATCCAATTTACGTCACCTGGGGCTATCTCTAATTTATTACCCAAAGAGTCACGGTGCAGAATATGTCCCTTAAACAAGTAAGTTAAGGTTGATAAGCCGATATGAGGGTGAGGTTGAACTTCAACCCCTTGGCCTGCTGGAAAGTGGGTCGGGCCCATATGGTCGAAAAAGATAAACGGGCCGACCATACGCTTTTTCATATGTGGCAGTAGCCGATTAACTGTTAAACCGCCAATGTCGTGCGTGGTTGCTTTGAGTATTTGCGCCACAGAATGAAACTCCATGAAGGTTAGAAGTAATAAATGTATAAGTCAGATAGTAGTTTCAAACTACTTTGGCGTAAAACTTAAAAATTGGGATGAGTTGTTCGGATTTTTAGTGTTTTCTTTTCAATTGTATGATGCTTATTGGTATGGCGGTTAAAAGGATAGTGTTTACGAGCGATATTTAAGCACTGTGTGCAATAAAGTGGGTGGTGAGCTTTTACAGTATGTCACTAAAGTGACAGAATTGTGATGATTAAAACGGACTAGACGCAGAGCCAAAGTATGATTTTTGATTATAAAACAGTCAAAACGGTCGGGTTCTGGCTTTTTTGATCAATAATTGAACTTTAGTTGCTTTGCCTGAAATAATTAATAAAGAAAAATAAAGAGGTTATTTTTCTTTTTTTTTGCCCGTCATAAAAACTTAATTGTTGATAAAATCGGCATTTTTGGCGGAATTATTGGATCGTACCTTCTATGGTTACTTGTGAAAATGAAAATGTTTGCACAAAAAAGTATCAATTCATAAAAATATAAAATTATGCCAAAATCTCCTTTCTATTCCGTGAATATTCTACTTCATGTATTCATGTAAATGACATAATTAATTAACCATAATAGGTACTAAAAAGTTGTTTTCTTATCTGTTTTTTTTGAGCATATATTCTAAATTTGTTTTTATGAGTTTATTTATATGGATAAATCATATGTCAAACTTATTTTTATTAATTTGATATTAATTCTAAAGCGCCTTTTATTTTAAACTTTATTGTAATAATTAATACATACTTGAACGTGTGCTGACCCTTTTGAGCAAACAAAACCCAGCTTAACCTTTCACTTTGCATACGTTTTTTAGAAATTTTTCCCCTACCATCGCTTGTGTTTTTTTTGTTAAATATGGCTGTTTTATCCACTATTTTGTAAAAGTTTATAGCAATAAATGTGTTTGGTGTAATTCTTGTGGGTACTATTGATTGATTAATTGTAATGGTGTAAAAAATGACACACACGCTTTTGGGTGGGTGGTTCAGTTACTGAGCGTTGCTTTTCCAGTTGAGCAAGATCAGTAAAAAGCCATGTGAGTGACTTAAAGTTTGCATCAGGAATCATTATTTATAATTCTCAATGATGCATGTGTTATTTATATTTAATCGGATTATAAAAGTTAAATATAAATTAAAAATGACCGTTTTTTTAATTGTTAAAGGAAGCAAGAAAAATGAGTAATGATCTCTCTTTTTCAGAATCAAAAGTTGAGTCTGAAAGTAAAGTAGTATCAACAATAGATATAGACTTAATAAGCCAACTAACACTTGAAGATATCAAAAAATTTATCAAGGAAAACTATCCAAAAGTACAGTTGAATGGAGAGGTTCACAAATCACTCATTGAGAATAACCGCCGATATATTGATCAGCGTATTTCTGATAGGGATGACATTTATGGCGTAACGACTGGGTTTGGTAATTCGGCCAGTAATCGAATTTCGCCAATCATGTCGCAAGAACTACAAAAAAACTTAATGGCTTACCATGGCTGCGGTGTGGGTGAGTACCTCAGTGAGCGTGATTGTGCTGCGACTTTACTTATCCGTTTAAACTGTAATGCACGCGGTTATTCTGGTGTAAGCTGGGAATTGCTTAAGCAGATGGAATTGTTTTTACAACACAATATATTTCCTGCTATCCCAGCTAAAGGTTCTGTGGGGGCTAGCGGTGATTTAACGCCACTTTCATATATTGGCGCAGCGTTAAACGGACAAAGGAATGTATATTACAAAGGCGTGATCAGACCGACTGCTGAAGTTTTAGAAGAACTCAATATCGCACCGTATGAACTCAAAGCCAAAGAAGGTTTGGCAATCATGAATGGCACCTCAGTTATGAGTGCAATCGCTGCCAATACCATTAATGAAGTTGATACTGCCATCGATGTGTCATGTAAATTGATAGCACTATTTGTTGAGCTGATAGATGGTAGAGCATCACCATTCCACCCCAAAGTGCACGAGTTAAAACCACACCAAGGACAAAGGTATTGTGCTGATTTAATTTACAAGCGTTTGTCTAACCCTGAACAAAGGCTTGGACGCAGGCAGCGAACAGATGACCAAGTGATTGAACATGGCTTAAAAGAGAAGTTCCGCTTGCAAGATAGCTATTCAATTCGCTGCTCTCCTCAGGTGCTGGGCTCTCTGGTAGACACGTTGAATTGGGCAAAGTCAGTACTTCAAGTAGAAATCAACTCTGTTAATGATAATCCGTTGATTGACCATGAAAGTGATTTAATTCTGAACGCGGGTCATTTCTATGGCGGTCATGTTGCTGCAATTTGTGATGCGCTAAAGCCGCAAGTAGCTAACATGGGTGCATTGTTAGAGCGCGAGTTGGGCATTCTAGTTGACGATAGATTAAATGGTGGCATTCCAAATAACCTTGTAGCTGTTGACGACTTAGGTGATAAAGCTTGGATCAACCACGGCTTTAAAGCGATGCAGATCAGCGCATCAGCACTGGTTGCAGAGGCACTCAAACAATCTGGCCCTATGTCGGTTTTCTCGCGCACGACTGAAGCCCTAAACCAAGACATCGTGAGCATGGGCACCATCGCAGCGCGTGACTTACAAACCATTTTATCTCTCGTGAAATCAGTGATTGCAATTCAAGCGATGGCTATTCGTCAAGCTTATTACGTACTTGATAAAGACCAATCGGCAGAGAAGCTTAACTCTTTATCTCGTCCTTTCTTTGATTCACTTGCAGCGACCTTCTCGCCAGTTATACAAGACCGAGCATTAGATGGTGAAATTGAAGAAATGGTCGCCTTCTTATTCGATTAACCACTGATTTAATTAACTTTTTATTAGCTAAGGAAGAACAATGAATAGTACACAAGACATCATCACCTTTATTAAAACTGACATCTTAATTGAAGAACTTGAAGTTGCCGATTCACTGGAAGAAATTGATGAGCACGCAGAGCTTGTCGGTGCGGGTTTAGATTTAGACAGTATTGAACTTTTGGATTTAGTTTCAGCGGTTGAGAAAAAATACGGACTGAAGTTTAAAGAGTTTCCAAGTGAACTTGTGCAGCAAAAAATGTCATCAATTCATTCTTTAAGTGAATTTATTTCTGAGCAATTAGCAGCATAAAAGTTGAGGTGGTTATGACTCTTTACACGGCTGGAAAAACGTATAGGGAAATCAATGAAGGAGACAGTGCAGTACATTCTAAGACAATCTCCGAGGCAGATGTTTATAGTTTTGCTGGGATCACTGGAGATTTTAATCCGTTACATGTCGATGCCGTATTTGCACAGCAAATGGGGTTAGAAGGCAGAATTGCCCATGCAGGGATAGCGCCAGCCATGATTGCGCAAGTTATTGGCATGAAGTTGCCAGGTGTGGGCTCTATGGTGACGAAGATGACCGTAAGCCATCATGCACCTTTGTATATCGGTGACACCATTTATGCGCAAGTCAAAGTGTCTGAAAAATTACCAAATCGGCACGTACGTTTGGCAATTACCATCGTAAATCAGAACAAAATCTTGATTTGTAGTGGTGAAGTCGAAGTCGTGCCGCCTAAAGCATCGTTCAAAAAACGCGTTGCAGCAATTGAATTACAGGAATTGGTAACTGAATGAAGGATTTTGAAGACTTAATCAATCAGGTACGTCGACAAATTATTATCTCGGTTGAACTTGAAGAGTCAGAAATAGCGCAGCTATCAAATGATGATGATTTATTGGGCAGTCCTTTATTTCTAGATTCAGTCGATTTATTACAAATTTATGCTGATTGTCAGCGTAAATTTAGTGTTGTGTTCAATAACGCCGACTATGAAGGGACACATACTGTTCGCAGCATTGTTACCCGAACTATATCGGCAAAAGCGACCAAAAATGCAAACACAGACAGTGCACTGTTTTATTCCTCAGATGGTAATCGTTATAGTGATGCTGAGTTTAAGCAGCATATTGCCCAATTAATCACAGCACTGCAAAGCGCAGGTTTAGATAAAACCAAGCCACTGAGAGTATTGGATGTAGATCCCGTCAAAATGATGATGGTGATGGTTGCCGCGGTGTTAAGTGGTCATAAACCGTTATTGAGTGCACAACCTCAAGGTGAAAATGCGGTGAGCTTTGCTGATTTAGCATCAAAGCAAGGTGAAGCGCCATCATTGCCTGACTCATATACCATTTATCAGCAGTTAGCGACTTTGTCGCAAAAGGCTGTGATTTTCTTTGAAACGTCAGGCAGCACAGGGGTTCCTGTACGCATTGAAAAGTCATTAGCGAGCATGGTGCAAGAAGTCGAAGCGCTGACGACGTTATTTGATTTTAGCGTGCTGGATTTAATCGATGCGTATGTGTCACCTGTGCACATGTATGGGTTTATTTGGAGCTTTTTGTTGCCACTTAAACTCGAAACACCAGTAATGTATCAATCAAATACACTATTGCGACCAGTGTCTGAGACGGTGAGCCATGTTATGGCGGTGAGTGTGCCAAGTATTTGGCAAAGCTTGTCAGGCGCATTGACGGCTCAATACCGCTACATCGTTAACTCGGGTGGTAAGTTTGGTGAGCAAAGGGATGTACAGTTTGCCAAGCTAGTTCAAAGCAAGCTTCCTGAGCTGCAAGGCATTGATGTGCTGGGCAGCACTGAAACAGGAGCGATTGCCTATCGCATGATAGGTCAAGACAATATTCAAACATACCAGCTACTGCCAACGGTCAGTTTGCAACCATCGGATGATGGACATCTGATTTATTCTGACTTTTTACCATTGGGAGTCGAATGTGCGCCGCTGGATGACAAAATTGAATTACTCGCCAATAACAAGATTTTACATCTGGGTCGCAAGGACAACGTTTTTAAGTTTAAGGGCAAACGTTACTCGTTAAAGGCCATTGAAGATAAGCTCTCTCAGCTATTTTCCGGGCATGATTTGCGAGTATATTTCATCGATCAAGCACACAACGTGCGTGGCGGAGAGCTGATAGCGTTTGTAGCTAAAGCGTCATCACACTTTGACATCACAGATGAAGTCAGAGCGTTATTCCAAGATTTACCCATCCCCAAAATAGAATTCATTGATGAGTTACCTACCAATGCAATGGGCAAAGTGACATTGCAGGGTTTACAGGAGAAAGTAAGAAATGCCAGAGTGTAAATCACAAGTTGTGATAACCGGATATGGTGTAATTTCTTCGTGTGGTGATAATGCACAAGAGTTATATGACTCAATGCAATCACAGCGCTCGGGAGTTGTACCACTAAGCTGTTTTGACGTCACTGGCTTGCCGAGTGATATTGCGGGCATTGTTCGCTCAGTGCGAGAAAAGCATCAAGATAAACAAACTGATTTACCTGATTTTTCAACCCTGTTTGCCATTGAAGCGATAGAAGAAGCACTGAGTGCAGCAAATCTCTCTCGTCATACCTTGGCGAATAAGCGTGTTGCATTATGTGTCGGCAACGCAAACACAGGGATGGAAAAGCTGGAACAAGGCATCATGGAAAACCTGTATGAAGGCCTTGTAGAGTACCCAGCGCACAAGCAAAGTGACAACATAGCCAAACATTTTGGCGTGCTAGGTCCTGTATTAACCTTTACCAGCGCATGTACATCGAGCAGCAGCGCACTGGGTTTTGCCAAACAGCTTTTAGACAATGACATGGCTGATGTGGTGATAGCGGGTGGCACAGATGCCTTGGCAAAAACGATTTATGCAGGCTTTCATTCTTTGCAATCGGTCGCACCTGAGGTTTGTTCTCCCTATGATGTAAAAATGGGATTAAGCCTTGGTGAAGGGGCTGGGTTTTTAGTCCTAGAAAATCACAATCATGCACAAGCTCGAAATCAAAAGGCTGTCATGCAACTGGCAAGCACTGCGTCTAGTTTAGATGCCTTTCATGCAACTGCACCAGAGCCAGAAGGGGCAGGTGTGAGACGCTCATTTGAGACAGCTTTGCGCTCAAGTGATGTTAACCCTGAAGACCTAGATTATGTCAATACTCACGGTACTGGTACTCCCGCTAATGACGGTGCGGAGCTCAAAGGTATTTTTGCTGCGCTGAACTCTCAAGATAAAGCATCCATTCCAGTTTCAAGTTCAAAATCGTATTTTGGTCATACGTTAGGCGCTGCGGGTGCCATTGAGTTTATTTCTGCATTGGTCGCTATTGAAAAAGGGCAACTACCTTCGACTTTAAATGGTGATGATATTCGCGAAGATTGCCAAGGCCACAAAATCATAGTGAATGGACTGATTGACCACAGTGTTGAATGTATCGGCGCAACCAATTCAGCATTTGGCGGCCACAATACCACCATGCTTGCTCGTAAATCTGTTTCAGCTATCTCTAAAGTTGAAGGGAAAAAGGTTTATATCCTTGGTTACGCTGGCATTGCTGAACAAGGTGGGTACAGCAACGGTTCTGATCAACCTTTGCTTAGCTATGATGGAGAGTTTGCGTTAAAGCCTTTCCAACCGAAGCTGTATCGTCGCCGTATGAGTACCATAGGTCAATATGCCATTGGCGCATCATACCTAGCCTTTAGCGGTGCGGATGTGGATTACAGTGACGCTGAAAAACCACCAATAGGCGCCTATTTCGGCACTACTTTGGGGGCATCTCAAGTACAGCAACGCAATTTGTCTGACTTGCAAGAATATGGACCGACAGGAGTCAAGAGCACTTTGTTCCCAGATACCGTGCTCAATGCACCGCTTGGGAACCTCGCTTTGGCATTCGATTTAAAAGGCTGCTCTGCCAATTTTAGTGACTTGGGTAATGAAGGTATGCACGCACTGTGGCATGCATTCATGGATTTAAGTGAAGACAAAATTGCCTGTGCTTTGGTGTGCAGCGCAGAGGACAAGAGCGATACATCCGATTTAGTTTGGCAGCAAATGCAAGTGGACGAGCACAGGTTGGCAAGTTCTGCCAATGCGCTGATCGCGGTCAATGAACAAGACCCTCGCGCGAGTCGAGCACTTGCGCAAGTGAGTGAATTCAATGCAGGTCGTTGGGTGTTTGATGAGGACAGCCAACAGTGGAACTGTGCAGCACTTGCGCAACTTACAGTCAAACCAGATTTGCTCGTCCTTTCTATGGTTAACACAGAACAATTTGAGGCGATTTCAAAAGCGCTAGAAACGCAGTTTCCAAATACACAAGTGATTAATGGCAGAGCGTATAAAGAATCGGGTATTGCGTGCCAAAGTCTTGATGCAATCAGCCTTGCTACCTGTGCACTGAACGGGCGGATGTTTATGGGCCGTGAAGTGGCACTGCAAAATACCAGTAAATCCGAGTCTGTTTTGGTGATGAGCGTGAATACACAGCTCAGTGCAACGACATGTTTGGTGTCGACAGTAAAAGGGAAATAGAGATGTCAGCAGTCATTGATGTAGCAGACTTAAAGAAGTCTTATAACAAGAATAATACGCTTGTTTTAAAGGGGTTATCTTTCCAAGTTAAAAAGGGGCAATGCTTTGGGTTACTGGGTCCAAACGGGGCTGGTAAGTCAACCACATTGGAAATATTACAAGGTCTGAAAAAACCAACGTCTGGCAAAGTCAGCTTATTTGGCATGGATTGGAAAGATAATGAAAAGCAGATCCGCATGAAAATCGGTGGACTGTTGCAGTCCAATAGCCTGTATGGCAGAACCAAAGTAAAAGAAGCAGTCCGTTTATTTGCCAGCTTCTACAAAGATCCGATGGATGTGGATGAGTTGATTGAACGCTTTGGCTTAACTGATAAAGCGAATGCGTGGCTAGACAGCCTCAGCGGCGGTCAGAAACAGCGTGTTTTTTTAGCGATGACCATCGTGGGCAAACCTGAGCTGATTTTTTTAGATGAGCCGACCACGGGTCTTGATCCAACCAGCCGTCAGAGTTTTTGGGAAATAATCAAATCACTCAAAGAAGAAGGCATGACGGTCATTCTCACCACGCATTATATGGATGAGGCGGATTACCTGTGTGATGAGTTACTTATTATTGAGCAGGGTCGGATCATTGAGTCAGGCACGCCTGATGCCATTATCCACCGCACCTTTACCGATCCGGTTATCAGAGAGCCACGCAAAGCCACGCTCAATGATGTGTTTTTAAAACTCACTGGCCACGAAATTCTCAAGCAGGAAACAAGTCATGCCTAGTAACATACTGACAAGAAAGCCCTTTTGGCAGCTAATGCTGCTCAATATCCGCCCATTTTTCCGCGAGCCTGCCACCCTGTTTTGGACTTTTGGTTTCCCCATTTTTATGGCGTTGCTATTAGTACAAGCCTTCTCGGGTGAGAAGCCGATGGCAGAAGTAAATGTGGTTGTTATTGAGCAGGAAAAAATAGATGCCGATTGGTATCAAGCCATTGAGAAAGACAAAAAGGTCAGCATACTCACCATTGAAGATGCAGCGCTGATCGCACGGATTAACGCGCATTTTGCGGAGCCTACCTCGGAAGTGTCTCCGGGAGAGGGGTTATCTTCCATTCTTTCAAGCCATGGTGATGTGCTGATTTTGACGCCTAGCGGCTTGTTTTCAACACGCAACAGTCATGAACAAGCAATTGCCTTTAGCCATGTCATGGCACTTCAAGACCAAGCCCGTAAGCCGTATCTTGATGGGGTGATTGATCTTCAAGGGTTCAGATACATTGATTGGTTGATCCCCGGCATCATCGTACTGCAGATCATCGGTATTGGTATCACATCAATCTCCAATGGATTGGTTTCAGATCGTCAACAGGGCTTTTTTAAGCGCTTGAAGTTATCTCCTTTTAGTCGTCTGGATTATGTGATTGGCATTGTCTTCGCCAGAGTATTCTTATTGATATTCCAGCTGGTCGCCCTGTTTGCGACTTTCTACTTTTTATTTGGCTATCAGCCCCTTGGCGATTGGTTGAGTATCTTAACCGTGCTGTTGTTGGGCTCTATCGTCTTATGTTTAATTGGCGTGCTGGTTGGTGCGCGTAGCCAAAAAGTGGAAGTGGCGACGGGCATCTCTAACTTACTGTATTTTCCGTTGATGTTTTTATCTGGGATTTATTTTGACACCTCTAATTTTCCGCAGACGATTCAGAACATCGTTCAGTGGTTACCTTCTACGGCATTTTTGGATGCATTTCGTTTAACCGCCAATCAAGGCGCATCGCTTGCTGAAGTTTCAGTGCAAGTGCAAACCCTCGCTGGGTTTACCGTGGTGCTATTGGTGATGATTTACTTTTTATTCGACTGGGGAGATGAAAAATGATTTCACCGGATAATTTACCGCATAAACCGCCATTTAAGTTTGTTGATAGAGTCGTCGAGGTACAGCCGAATGAGTCTATTATCGCACAAAAGTTCATTGGCTATAACGAACCTTGTTTAGAAGGGCACTTCCCTGATGAACCTGTGTTCCCTGGCGTATTGATTGTTGAGGCGATGGCTCAAGCCAGTGGTCTATGTATTACGGGTAAGTCTAAAGGCGTGATTGCAGGGATAGACAAGGTTAAGTTTTTAACACCTGTATTACCCGGTCAGGTATTGGAAATTCGTGCCATGGTAGAGATTGCGTTGGGTGAGCTTGTGAAGTTTAAAGTTGCAGCTTGGGTTAATGAACAAGAAGTTGCGAGTGCACGCATAGCCATTCGATATTTAGAGCAGATAGGAGAAAAGGATGTTTAAAGGGAAAGTCGTCATAGTGAGCGGCTGCTCCAAAGGCATCGGGTTGGAAATTTGCCGCCAGTATCTCGCTGAGGGCGCAAAAGTCTACGGGATTGCCCGTTCGAGTGTACCTGATGAGCTGCAATCTCACCCTAATTTTATGTGGTTACAGGGATCAATATCTGATAATGGCTTTGTGATAGATAGCATTGCGACCATCAAAACGCGAGATGAACGCATTGATATTTTGGTCAATAACGCAGGGATTAATCACGATAGCTTGATACAACTGATGGCCCTGGAAGATTGGCAAAAAGTACTGACGACGAATTTAAACGGCACGTTTAATTTATGCCAACAGGTGCTGCCGATTTTTAAAGCGCAGCAATTTGGTCGAATTATTAATATGGTCTCAAAAAGTGGCGTGGTCGGGCGTGAAGGGCAAATTAACTATGCCACATCTAAAGGCGCCATTATCGGTATGACCAGAACCATCGCGCGCGAGTATGGTAAAGACAATATTTTGTGTAATGCCGTCGCTCCGGGTTTGATTGAGACACAAATGGTGGACAGCGCAGAGCAGTCTATTGTTGCGCCTATTATTGAGTGTACCAGCGTGAGGCGCATGGGGCAGTGTAGTGAAGTTGCACGCACGGTTCTGCACCTCACATCAGATGCGCCAAATTATCAAAATGGAGAAGTCATCCATCTGGATGGAGGGTTTTTAATATGAGTGCGGTGCAATCTTTATTATTGGTACAAGCAGAAAGTGAGTTTGATCAGGCGGTGGTTGATCACTATGCCAGTGCAAACATCAATGTGATTTTGATAGCGCCCTCAGCGCAATTTCAATCGCAAAACGTGTCACTACCCAGCTTGTCACTGGCTGAAATCAAAGCGCAAGATGAGCCTGATATTCAGTTGCTATTGACCGAAAAAGGCATGCTCGATAATGGACAGTCACTGGTTGTTATCCAAGGTGTGCAGTGCGCAAATGAGCAGGCGCTGTTCACAGATGAGAGTTGTTTGGCGCAGATAACAACCTACTTAGATAATACTTTTTTAATCTATCAAAGTCTGGCGACGTTTGTGAAAGAAGTGGGCGCAAACATTGTTTTCCCTCTGTATTCGGACAGTTTGAGTTATCTCGGGCACGAGGTGAATTCAGTGGCTAACCACGCTTTGAATGCATTTATGAAGACCCTAGCCAGAGAGCTGACGAGCGATACCGTATTCATTAACAGTGCTGTGATCCCTTATTTAGCAAAGGATGAAGCTGAGCGAAAGAAAATGCGCCGTGCATTAAAGCGTTCAGTATTCGGTATGCGACCAACTGTATTTTTGCAGCAGGACTTTATCGAGTTTATCGCTCACTTTTCACACTACAACAAAATGATGACAGGGCAGTGTATGACCATGCGCCCGAGCACAGAAATATCCGTTTAACAATTCAACATTGAGTATACGCATATGAGCCAAAAGCACAGCCGTGCTTTTGGCGTGATGTGGCCTTTAAAGAGAAGAAGCATAGTAATGGAAACAATGAATATTGATGGGGCTCCATTAAGAATTTTGGTGCTTGGTGCAACCTCAGATCTCGGGCAGAAAACCTGCCTTGATTTAGCAAATAAAGGTTACGAACTCCTATTGATAGGGCGAAATGAAAAAACCTTAGGTGCATTGGCCGAGTCTTTACCCGGACAGCATAAAACTGCGGTGGCTGATTTGAATATGCCAGACGAATTGACACCTCTCATTATCGATAATGCCAAGCAATATGGTGCATTTAAAGGGGCTGTATTTTGTGCAGGTGTACACGCGATGACCACGCTACGCCAATCGAGTTATGCTGATTTTGAGCAGATTTACCGCGTTAACTGCGGCGGCGCGCTGGCAATGATTAAGGCATTTACGCGCAAAAGCGTGCGAAATACAGCGGGTACAACTTCTCTTGTTTTGCTGTCTTCAGTCAGTCAGTCAGCTGGTGAGGCGGGCATCTCTGGTTACGCGGCCAGTAAAGGGGCGCTAGGCAGTTTAAGTCGCTGTGCAGCGTTGGAATTGGCTAAAGATCGCGTACTGGTCAATTGCATTGCCGCTGGCATGATCCAAACCAAGCTCAATGATGGCTATCAAGGCATGGCGCAACCGGGTCACTTTGAAAAGCTAGCCAGCATGCACCCGCTAGGGTTTGGCTCACCAGAGCATGTTTCAAAAGAAATTATTAATTTATTAGAAAGTGAATGGACCACAGGTAGCACTGTGTATGTCGATGGAGGCTATACATGTGCCTAATCACTGACAGCATTCAGCTAAATCATAACGCTCGCGGCGTTGAACGCCTTTTTATGCCATCACAAAAATAATAATGGAAGTATAAACCCAATGCGTAACGAACATTCTCAATCATTGTCTCAGCGCCAATTACAAGTTTGGCAAGGGCAGGAAATTGCACCAACTAGCCCTGTTTTTAACGTCTCTAGTGCACTTAAAGTGACCATGAGCGATTGCTTTGAACAGCTGCAAAATGCACTTGTTCAACTACAGCAACGTCACCCAGTGATCCACAGTAAAGTGGTGCTGACAGCGGATACACCTGAACTCATTTTCAAATCGGGCACAGTGCCGTGGCAAGCGATGGCGGACACAACTGCGAACGCCTCCGAATTATGCGATCAATATAATGCGCAATTCATTGATACCAGCGTGCATAATTTTGAATTTTTCTACCAAGTACTGACAGATTCTGAGGTGATAGTGTTGATCAAAGGTCACCATATAGTATGTGATCAGTGGTCTTTACAGATTTTAGTGAATGATTTACTGAGACTTTTATCGAGTGAGGATGACAGTTCAGCACTCACACCAGATATCGAATATTACGCTGCCAAAGATCAAGACTTTGCCGATGTAGAGGTGAGCCCAGTAGACTTCATCATGAAAAAGCCACACAGCGCTGATGCCAGTGATGACGTTGCCGTTCTATTAGACAATACTTCTGAGTGCATTGAGCCAATAAAGCATGTGGCTGCTGAGCACGGTATCAGCCCTTACTGCGTTATTCTTGCAAGTACTATTTTAACGGTGAGTCGTTTAACCAATGACGAGGACGTCACCATAGGCGTACCGGTCGCCAGAAGAACGCGTAAAAATCGTTACTTGTTAGGTCATTATGTTGATTTAGAAGCACTGACGATCACGGCGGTTCATCAAAAATCACTCATTGAACTATTACAGACCATCAGTGAGCAGCTGACTGCACTGCTTTTGAATAAAGCCCCATCAGGTTTGAGCAGCAAGAACATCAACGTGGTGTGTAACTATCTTGCACAGCTAAAAACATCTCATATTATCCCGGGCTTGATGCAGGTGCTTGCAGGGTTACCTGAGCAGCAGATCAGTTTAGGTGAAGATAATACGGTTACAGTGGAAGGCGTGCTGTTAACGCCGGTTGTGGCACAGTTTGAGTTAGACTTTACGTTATTTGAAACAGGTTCACAGTTGCTGCGTAAAATTGTTGCAGCAGACACACAGTTTAATACCAAGACTTTGCAAGAAGTTGGTGAAATACAAAAACGTTTTATTACGCATTTAGCGCAAGATGATGTCCATCAAATATGTGGCTGTATCAGCACACTGACTGAGGCGCAAACACATCTCATCGAACACCAGTGGAATAACTTCCCAGCAAAATACCCAGAACATAATTTAATTGATGGTTTTGACTTACAAGTTGCGCAGCACCCTGAGCGCATTGCTGTGATCACAGCAAGCAGACAAATCGACTATCATACCTTGAGTGAATATCGCTATGGCATTGCCTATCAAGTAGCCTCAAAAGCCGCTACCCGTGGTGAGCTGGTCGCCGTCATGTGCGAAAAGAGCGAGTACCAAGTGGCTGCATTACTGGCTGTTAATACCGCTGGTTGTGCGTATTTGCCAATCAATGTCGCTTGGCCAAATTCTCGTATTCTTCAGGTTTTACTGGCAGGTGGCGTGAAACACGTTTTAATCTCGCGTGCGTTATTCGAACGGATTCAAAATGAAACGTGGTTGAGCGATTTCCAATTCATCTTAGTTGAAGAGGCCGCAGCGAATAGTGTGCAGGCAGATAACCTGTGGCGAGAAAACTTAGAGTTACCTTTGCCACACGAGATTGCTTATGTGATCTTTACCTCCGGTAGTACTGGTAAGCCCAAAGGGGTTGTGATCACCCATCAAAGTGCCATGAACACCATTTTTGCCATTAATGCACGTTTTGAGGTAATGCCAGAAGACCGTATTTTTGGTATTTCAGATTTAAGCTTTGATTTATCTGTATACGATGTTTTTGGCGCTTTAGCCGTGGGGGCAGCGATTGTACTGCCTGAGCAAGGTAAAGTGCAGGACACAGAACATTGGTTAGACATGGTCGAAGCGCACCAAGTGACAATTTGGAATACAGTCCCACAGCTTGCACAGCTGCTCGCGAATGAGCAGGCATTGCAAGCGCGCAACGTTGATAGTTTGCGTGTTTATATGATGAGTGGTGACTGGATCCCATTGCGCCTACCTACGCAGCTCAGTGCTATGACGCCTCATGCCACTGTGATGAGCCTAGGTGGTGCGACCGAGGGCAGCATTTGGTCAATTTGGCATGAAATAGAAACAGTAGAGCCGGATTGGCAGAGTATCCCTTATGGTTTGGCCATGCCGAACCAAGCCATGTGGGTACTTGATCAATATGGCAACCATTGTCCAGCAGGTATTTTAGGTGAAATTCACATCGGTGGCATTGGGGTCGCTCAGGGGTATTTTAATGACCCAGAGCGCACTCAACTTGCGTATTTTGAGCATCCAACACTTGGCCGACTATATCGTACTGGTGACAATGGGTGCTGGAACGAGAAGGGCTACATTGAATTTAAAGGTCGTAAAGATTTTCAGGTGAAAGTACGTGGCTACCGTATCGAAATGGGTGAGATAGAGCACTGTTTATTGCAGCGCCCAGAAATAAAACACGTTGCAGTGATTGATAAAACGCACAATCAACAAAAAGCTTTGGTCGCTTATCTGGTAGGGGAGCTCAATGCATCGATTGATTTAGACGATGTAAGGCAGTTTGTGGCAAAACAGTTACCAGAATATATGGTACCGGCCGCTTTTGTGGTCATTGATGCTTTGCCGTTAACGCTTAATGGCAAGTTAGACAGAAAAGCATTGCCAGAGCCGGAGTTTAGTGCAAGCACTGAATACCAAGCACCGCGTAATGAGCTAGAGACAGAACTCTGTGACATTTGGCAGGACGTACTGGGCCTTGAACAAGTGGGTATAAACGATAACTTTTTCCAAATTGGAGGCGACTCAATCGTCAGTATCAGTTTGGTATCAGCCCTGAGGCGCGCAGGCTATTCCCTTAAAGTCAAAGATATTTTTGTCGCACCAAGCGTGGCGGAATTGGCTGAATTCATTACCGATAATGTTGATGTCGAGAAAGTGGAAGTACTCTCAGAGCAAGGGGTTTTATTAGGTGATTTTGACCCGCATCCAACGCAAAGTTGGTTCTTCTCGCAAAATTTTGCCAATGTGCACCACTTCAACCAAGCATTTAGCGCCTATTGTCCGAATGACTTATCTCATGATGACCTTTATGAGGCGCTAACCACTCTGAGCTATCAGCATGATATGTTGCGTAGCCGAAGCATTGTTGAGCGGAAAAACCGCTATTGTGAAGAAGTGTTGTTTGAATTAACTGAGCTAGGTATTTCGCTGCTTGATGAGGTACAAGTCAGTGAGAGCTTGAGCACTTTACAAGCCAAATTGGATATTTTTGCAGGTCCTACATGGCGTGTGGTCAGGCTAAAAGGGCATAGCGATGGCCGCGATAGACTGTGTTTTATTTTCCATCATTTGATTGTAGATACCGTCTCTTGGGGTATTTTACTTAACGACCTAGAGCAACTTATTGCTGGACAAAGCCTGTTGGCAAAGCAAACCAGTTATCGTCAGTGGGTGGATGGACTGGCGCAATACGCAGCGCGTAATCAAACGCAAACGGCTTATTGGTCTGATGTGTTGGATGGGCAGCCAACTCCGCAGTCTTTGCATGCATCACAGCAATTGTCACTGTCTTTATCGGTTGAGCAAACAGAGGTTTTGTTACAACAAGCGGCTCAAGGGTATAACACGCAAACGCAAGAGTTATTACTTAGTGCGCTTGCCATTGCTATGGAAACTGTATTTGGGTCTAAGTCTCATCATATTATGCTCGAAGGCCATGGCCGAGAAGCTATTGATGATGCACTAGAAGTGAACCAAACCGTGGGTTGGTTTACCAGTCTGTATCCCGTTAAGCTGGTATGTGCGCCATCTGTAGAGCAAACCATTGCTACAAACAAAGACATGCTGCGAGCTATTCCAGATAAGGGCATTGGTTTTGGTGCGCTGTATCAATTCGACCCTGAAAAGTTACCTGGGCCGTTGCCTAAAGTGTGCTTTAACTACCTCGGCCAGTATAAAGCGGCTGAACCTGCCCATTGGCAAATTACTGGGGAGCCTGTAGGCACATTGGTTAGCGCTGGCAACGACAGTGACTTAATACTCAATGTTTTGGGGCTAATTAAACAGGATGCGTTGAGCATTGAGGTTGAATCAAGGCTTGCGCCAGCGCAAGGTGCGCAATTTATCGGTGCTTTTGAGCGAGCATTGGAACAGGTGATTGCTCAAGGCGTGACGGCGATGAAAGCAGGAGGGGTGAGCACGCCTAGTGACTTCCCGCAGGCGCAGATTAGTTTTGAGCTACTGCAAAGTCTACAATCACAGGCTCCTTTAGAGGCTTTATATCCTGCCAATAGTTTGCAACAGGGTTTTATTTATCATGCCTTAAATCAGCCAGATGATGATGCATACCGCGTACAGTTGCTGGTGGACTATCACACACAGTTAGACCTAGAACTGTATCGAGCCGCTTGGCAGTTAGCGACTGATAAGCATCCAGCGCTGCGTATGGCATTTAATTGGCAAGCGCAGATGCTGCAAGTGATCAGTCAAAATCTTGTTCTCAGTGATGCGCATTTCAAAGTGGTAGATTTAAGCGCATTGCCAGAGTTTGAACGCGTTCAAAAAATGAATGAACTACTCAAACAAGATAGGCTCAAAGCGTTTGATTTGGCAGAGCCTGGGCTTTTTAGAGTGATGGTATTCAAGCACAGCAACACACATTTTAGCGTCCTGAAAACGGAGCATCACAGTATTGGCGATGGTTGGAGTGTGGGTAACCTACTGGAGACTATCAACGGCTTTTACAACCAGCTTAAAGCGGGTGAACAACCCATTATTCAACATGACAATGCCTATCAAGCAGCGCAGATACACCTCTATGAGAATAAAGACAAAACGGATGCATTTTGGCAGAAAAAGATGCCTGAATTTGAGCATGCTAATGATGTTAATTACCTACTGAGCCAGTCATTTGATTTAGTCAAAGAGCGTGTGGTTACTGAACCTGCACGCAGTCAGTTTGTTTTAGCGGGTGATGAGTTTACTGCGTTGAACAAGGTGTGTAAGCACTTAGGCGTAACGCTTAATGCCGCTATGCAATTTACATGGCATAAGTTATTGCAAAGCTATTGCCATGATCAGCAAACGATAGTCGGGACCACCGTGTCAGGTCGAGACATGCCAGTTGCGGATATTCATGCAAGTGTAGGCTTGTTTATCAATACCTTACCTCTAGCGGTAAATTGGCAAACCGATGCTTCGATTGCTCAAATGATGTCGCAAATTCAGTTGGAAATTGCTGATATTAATACTCATAGTGGTGCTGAACTATCCCGTATACAAAGCCAAGGTGATGCGTTATTCCATACCTTATTTGTGTTTGAAAACTATCCAATCCCAGAAGTGCAAGAAAGTGACCGTGAGTGTGTTGAGCAAGCAATGCAGTATCGTGAGACGCGCGAGAAAAGTGATTACCCAATCACGGTTATCGTCACTGCCACACCTATTCAGGTTGAGTTTTCTCTAAACTATTGCGCGCAGCAAATTGATGCGCTTCAGGCGGAGCAATTAGTCGCGCAGCTACAAATTATCATTAACGCCATTATTGATGAAGCCGAGCAGCCACACAGCCAAATTAGCTTGCTATCAAAGCAACAAAGCCACGAGTTGCTGATGCAAATTCAGCCGCAAGTTGCACCGATTCCAGAGCGTGGCAGCTTGAGTGAGATTTTTGCTGAGCAAGTACAAAAATACCCAAATAATACGGCGCTTAAGTTTCAAGACAAAGCGCTTAGCTATCAAGCGCTAGATGCGCAGGCGACGGCATTGGCCAAGGCGATTTTGGCGCGAGATCCGAGCATTGCCTCCGTCACAAGCCAAACGCCGGTTTACATCGGGCTGTATTTTGCTCCCAGTCTTGATTTGTTGGTGAGCATGATGGCGATATTAAAGCTTGGGGCCACGTATGTACCTTTGACGCCAGAGTATCCAAAATCACGTAGTCAGTTTATTTTGAGCGATACACAAACGCCAATATTACTGTGTGAAGCGGGGTTAGAGGCGGATCTAACTGAAGTACTCGATGGCTTAGATGCGCCTGTGCAAGTGCTTAGTTATGAAGAGCTTAGCCAGGAAAAAGTGGATATCGACTTATCTGTGGTGAATACCTCTGCAGATGATTTGGCATACGTGATTTATACATCTGGCACCACAGGACAGCCTAAAGGCGTCATGCAGCCGCATCACAACGTGGTACGACTGTTTGATTCTTGTGAGCAAGAATATCAGTTCACAGCGCAAGATGTGTGGGTGATGTATCATGCCTGTACTTTTGACTTTAGTGTATGGGAAATTTGGGGCGCGCTATTACACGGTGGCTGTCTTGTGATCCCTGACAAAGCATGCACCCGTGACCCGCGCGAGTTCATTGCCTTGTGTCAAAACCAAGGTGTCACGGTATTAAACCAAACGCCAAGTGCTTTCTATTCTTTCACTGACACCGCAGTGTCCCAAGGTGCCCAGTTACCAGCGCTGCGTTATGTTATTTTTGGTGGAGACAAACTTAATATGGCGCGTCTTGCACCTTGGTGGCAAGCCTATGGTGATACGCAAACCAAGTTAATCAATATGTATGGCATCACAGAAACCACCGTGCATGTGACATATCAGGAACTCTCACCGGATAACAATCAGCACCAATCACTCATTGGCCGACCATTGAGTGACATGTCAGCGTATGTACTTGATGCCAATCAAAACCTAGTGCCAGTTGGAGTTGTGGGTGAATTGTATGTCGGTGGCGCTGGTCTTGCTCGCGGCTATTTAAACCGCGAAGAGCTGACCCGAGAGCGCTTTATTGAGAACCCATTTGCCGCGCACTTACCTGTTTCTCAAGAATCCCGTTTGTACCGCAGTGGTGACTTGGTGCGCCGACTTGCTGATGGGCAGCTAGAGTATATTGGTCGAAATGATGAGCAGGTTAAGATCCGAGGCTTTAGAATTGAGCAGGGAGAAATTGAAAACATTCTCATTGCACATCAAGGTGTGAAGCAAGCAGTTGTGATCCCGCGATTGCTGCAAGGCACACAGCAACTGATTGCGTATGTGGTATCACAAGATGAAACAGCATTTAACCATGACGTGCTGCGCACTTATTTAGCTGAGCAATTGCCTGAGTACATGGTGCCCAGCGCTATTATGGCCATTGAGCAAGTGCCGCTGACGGTAAACAACAAAGTCGATCGCAAAGCGTTACCGGACCCTGTATTTGATGCACAAAGCGATTATGTGGCACCGACGACTGAACTTGAGAGTCAGCTGTGCGATATTTGGCAGGCGTTACTTGGCCTTGAAAAAGTGGGGATTGATGAGCACTTTTTCCGTATCGGCGGCGATTCAATCATTAGTATTCAATTGATGTCTCAGCTGCGCTTACTTGGCTATACGCTCAAAGTGAAAGATATTTATGAATCACCTACCGTGGCGCAATTAGCGAAAAAGCTGGAGCAATTGCCGCAAGACCAGACTGTGCAAACAGAGCAAGGAGTATTAGCGGGCGAGTTTGACTTACTGCCTGTACAGTCTTGGTTCTTTGATTTAGGTCTATCGCAACCTAATCATTGGAACCAGTCATTTATGCTAACAGTGCCTGAAACGCTAACCACGTCGCAAATTGAGCAGGCATGCCAGGCTTTGATTGAGCATCACGATATGATGCGCGTCCGTTTTGCGCTGCAAGGCGATACATATCGTCAATCGTATTTATCCCTTGAAGAGTTAGATCTGACAACTTGGTGTAGCGTTGCTCAGTTAGATGTGACTGGGCTATGTGATACGCAAATTGGGGAGCAGTTAAGCCAATGGCAGCAAAGTTTTGATCTCAGTGATGGGCCGCTATTTAAATTGGTGCATCTGCAAGGTTATGGTGATGGCGCCGCGCGGATTTGTTTTATTTTCCACCATTTAATCATTGATGGTGTCTCGTGGCGGGTGTTGTCACAAGACATGCAAACCTTGCTAACCGGTAAAGCATTGGCTACAAAAACCAGCAGTTATCGCCAGTGGGTTAATACCATACAAAACTATTCAGTAGCTCACAGCAGTGAGCTGAATTACTGGCAACATGTGGTCGAACATAGCAAAGCACTCAATGTTACTGAATCTGTCAGTGAGCATTCATTGTCTTTGTCGGTTGAGCATACGCAAATGCTACTAAGACAATCAAACGAAGGCTACAACACGCAAATCAATGACTTATTGTTAGCTGCGTTAAGTTTAACTCTGCCGCAAGTCTTGTCAGGTACAGAGCATGTGATCACCTTAGAAGGCCATGGTCGAGAAGATATTGATGAACGTTTAGATGTATCGCAAACCCTAGGTTGGTTCACCAGCTTATACCCAGTGAAGTTAGCAGCGTATGACGACCTCTCAACGACAGTGGTGCAAACCAAGGAAATGCTGCGCGCCGTGCCGAACAAAGGAGTGGGTTATGGGGCCTTTTTCCAAGCAGGTCAAATTACCCAAAAGCTACCGCTTATCAGTTTCAATTACCTCGGGCAGTTCAATAGTAGCGCTTCGGGCGTAGAGAGTTGGCAGATTGTCCAAGAATCTTGCGGGCAGTTAATTGGCGAGCAAAATGAAATGGCATTAATGCTCAACATTAACGGCATGATTGACTCTGACCAACTGATGTTTTCAATTCAGTCGCGTCTAGGCCAGCAGCTCAGTGCTGATTTTGAACGCTATTTTGCGACAAATTTGCAACATGTAATTGAACATACTGCACATATTGCCGAGCAAGGCGCAGTCGCCACTCCCAGTGACTTTATTGCCAATGACTTATCCGTAGAGCATCTTGCGCACTTAAACAGCGTACTTGAAGAGGCTGACTTGGATGAGCAAGACGATACCTGCGACGACAACATCATGGAGATATAAGCAATGTTACTTATTAAGGAAATCAGTGCACATAACCTGACTATTTGGGCAGAGCAAGGTAAGTTAAAATTAGCTTTTGGCAATGCGTCTCCAGATCCACAGCTGGTGAATAAAATCAAAGCTAATAAGCCAGAGTTAATTGCATTTTTGAGTGAACAAAACATTGACTCGGCGAAAGCGTTTAAGCGTTATATCCAGAGTCAAACTGCGCCTTCGCGGGGCATTGAGTCGGTGAGTCCGGCAAACAGCTTACAACAAGGGTTTATTTATCATCATTTGAACCAACCAGACGACGATGCATATCGTGTACAAATGATGTTGGATTATCAAGAGCCGCTGAACGTGCCTTTGTACCAAAAGGCGTGGGAATTAACCTCTTTAAGATTCCCTGCGCTGCGCACTTTTTTTAACTGGGATGAAGCCCTGTTACAAATCGTCTCACCCAAAGCGAGTATTGATAGCAATAGCTTTTATTATGAAGATATCAGCACATTAGGTGAAGTAGAGCGCGCAGCGAAAATAGATGCGTTGCAGCAAGCGGAGCGCGCAAAAGGGTTTGACTTGTCAAAGCCAGGCTTGATCCGTATTTCACTTATCAAGCAAGCAGAAGACTTATACACCTTACTAAAAACGGAGCATCACAGCATCAGCGATGGCTGGAGTGCGCCTTTGTTGCTGCGCAGCGTCCATGAGTATTATGAGCAGTTGCTCGGTGGCACTGTGCCGATTGTTGAGGTTGAAACGGCTTACTTGGCAACGCAGCAGTACTATCAGCAACACCAAGCGCAGACACAGCAGTATTGGCAAGAAAAGAAACAACAATTTGAAGGGGCAAATGACATCTCGGGGATGTTGAGTGCTTCCCTTGATTTGACCAAGCCAATGCAGGTCACAGAACCGGATACGCAACAATTGATGATAACGGGTGCTGAGTTTCATACCCTCAAAGCCATGTGCCAAAACGCCGGGGTGACACTCAATGTGGCATTGCAATTTTGTTGGCACAAACTGATCCAGGTTTATGCGGGCGATGAGCAAACCACTGTGGGAACCGTTGTCTCGGGTCGCAACCTACCAGTAGAAGGCATCGACAACAGTGTCGGTCTGTTTATCAATACCTTACCACTACAAGTGTTTTGGCCACAAGACACCTCTTGTGCGCAAATTATGGCGGATATTCAGCTGTCGATTGCGTCACTTAACAGTGCCAGTAGTGTTGCATTGGCTGAGTTACAGCCGCAAGGTGAGCGGTTATTCCATACCTTGTTTACCTTTGAGAATTACCCGATCAATCATCAAGGTGATACGCGTAAATGGCAGCTTAAAAAGGTGGTTGAGAAAATTGATTATCCGTTGTCCCTTGTTGCGACAGAGCAAGGGGGGACGCTCGATATAGCCATTAACTACAGTGCAAATTGGCTAGATGCTGACAAAGCGACCAAGCTGGTATCGCAGCTTAAAGTGTTGCTTAAGCAACTGGTGGAAGCGCCAGATCAGCCGCATCAGCAATTAGGATTTTTGGCACCTGATGAGTGTGAGGCAATCACGCAGCAGTGGCACTGCCAACAAGCACACTTTGAGTTTGAAAACGACATTGCGGGCATGATTGCTCAGCATGCGCAGGCTATGCCAGACAAAGTGGCTGTTAAAGCAGGGAAAGCTCAATTAAGTTATCACCAACTAAATGAGCGAGCAGAGCACTTAGCAAATACTATTTTGCAGCGCTTTGCTCAGCAAGGTGAATCGGTACAAGCCGATACCTTGGTAGGGTTGTATTTGAGTCCAAGTGCTGAAACTCTGGTGGCCATGTTGGCGGTATTGAAACTGGGAGCTGGATATGTCCCCATCTCACCTGATGCCCCAGAAGATAGGGTGCAGTTTATTCTGGCGGACACAGACACGCGCTTGGTGTTGACTCAATCTCAGTATGCCCATCGACTAGATACTTGGCTGACTGGCACTCAAGTTGGGTTTATCAACTGTGATAAACCCATGTTGGTGGCGAATAACCCACAAGATTTTGCTGAGCGTCGTAGTCGCATGAACAACATTGCGTATGTTATTTATACCTCGGGTACCACAGGCAAGCCAAAGGGCGTGATGGTAGAGCAAGCGCAAGTACTCAATTACTTTTTTGGGGTGCAAAGTACTTTATCAGATGCCCTTGAAGTATGTGATTTTTCGACCAACTATTGCTTTGACTTGACCGTGACAACCACCTTATGCCCACTCATGGCGGGTGGAACTGTGTGTGTTTATCAGGATGATATTGCCAATGTGTCAGCATATCAGGCACATTTGACAGACAATCAAGTACGTTTTGTAAAAACCACGCCAAGCCTTGCCAACCTCTTATTGGCTGACAGTGAGATAACCTTGCGCAGCTTAATGGTCGGCGGTGAAGCACTGACGAAGCCAGTGATTGATAAGCTCTCAATGGTTACTGAGACATTGATTGATGAATATGGTCCAACAGAGGCGACAGTCGGTGCCATGAACAAGCGCGTTGACCCAAGCCAAGTGGTCAATGGTATCGGGCATGCCTATCCCAATGTAGCACTGTATGTTTTGTCATCGGCACTTAAACCTGTGCCAGTAGGCGCAATTGGTGAGTTATATATCGGCGGGGCAGGTGTGGCTAGAGGCTACTTAAACCGTGACGATTTGACACAATCGCGCTTTATTCAAAATCCATTTTCAAATAGCGACGATGTTCACAATCAGCGGATTTACAAAACGGGTGATGTAGTTCGTTGGCTCGACAATGGTGAAATTGAATACCTCGGGCGTAACGACAACCAAGTTAAAATTCGCGGTTATCGAATTGAGCTTGGTGAGATTGAGCACGCCATATGTGACGTTGAGGGGGTTCAAAGTGCGGCCGTCATTGCGGATAAAAGCTGTGCAGATGGTGCGTTACATGCTTATTGGATAGGTGGTGCAGATAGTACTGCCTGTGAGAAAAGCATTCATGCATATTTAGATTCAACATTACCAAAATACATGGTGCCAGCTAGCTTTACACAATTAGAGGTGTTCCCTTTAACAGGCAATGGTAAGTTGGATGAAAAGGCACTGCCCATTCCTAATCAAAGCGTTAAACAGAGTTACAAAGCGCCAAGCAGTGAGCTTGAGTCGACCTTATGTGCGCTTTGGCAACAGGTGCTTAATGTTGAAACTGTGGGTGTGGATGATAACTTCTATGAGTTAGGGGGGAATTCAATTACGGCGATTCGTTTATCTGCGGCCAGCCGCAAAGCGCTTAAGCGTGATATTCCTCTCGAAGTGCTGTTCACTCATAATACCGTCGCCAAGCTGGCTAACGTCATTGATGCATCACAGGCCATTGTGATCCCTCGCAGTGATGCGGAACTTTTACCGCTTTCATTTGCACAGGAGCGATTACTCTTTATCGACAGTTATGAAAAAGGCAGTAGCGCGTATCATATTCCTGCCTTGTTTGAAGTCGGTGAATCGTTAAACTTTGATGCCTTTGCGCAAGCGCTTAATCAAGTTGTTGCCCGTCATGAAGTATTAAACTCAGTATTTCACACCCAAAAGAACGGAGTTTTAAGTCAGCGCCCAATGTCGACCAATATCGCTATTGTGCAGCATTCGGTGGCCGATGAAGCAGCACTAGAGAAGCTGGTTAGTGAATTGACCTCAAAACCATTTGAGCTATCACTGGATAGTCCAATGCGGGTGTATCACATTAGTCGTGCATCTACCCAATATTTACTTTTTGTATGGCATCACATTGCGTTTGATGGCTGGTCGACGTTTGTATTCACAGAAGAGCTTACTAAAGCTTATCTAGCTGCGTTGGAGGGTAATTCTGCACAGCTGCCAGAGCTGAGTATTCGTTACGCTGACTACGCAAAGTGGCAAAGGGATTACTTGCAAGGTGAGACGTTAAACAAGCTTCAGAGCTATTGGAAAGGTGCATTGGAAGGGTTTGAAACACTCGAATTACCTTATGACAGGGCAAGGCCAAGCCAAGTGAGCTACGCAGGTGAGAGCCTTGAATTAGTCCTAGATAAAACGCTATCCAAACAGGTTGTGGACAGTGCTAAAGCACAGCAAACCAGTGTGTACACCGTGATGCTGAGTGCCTTATATGTCACTTTGAGCAGTGTATCTGGGCAGCAAGATATTGTGGTTGGTACGCCTTCGGATAACCGTCATCATAGCCAAGTGCAGGCGCTTATCGGATTTTTTGTCAACTCGATGGCGCTGCGTAGCCAAGTTGATAAAAACAGGAGTGCGAGCGAGTTTATTCAGCACACGCATCAGTTGGTTACCCAAGCGAAAGTACATCAGGATTTACCATTTGAGCAAATAGTGGAGCTGTTGGCGTTGGAAAGAGACAGCTCGCGCCATCCTATTTTTCAGGTGATGTTCAGTGTGCAGAGCATGAATGCAGAACAAATCGTGCAGGGTAATTTGCAGTTAAAGCCAGTGCTAAGCGATAAGCTCAGTAGCAAAAGTGCGAAATATGATTTGACCTTAGTCGTGGATGACAGCACAGAGCAGTTGAGCCTGCAGTTTAACTACGCGATAAGTTTATTTGAGCAACCGACCATCGATGCATTTGCACAGCGTTATGTTCGAGTACTCAAAGGTATGCTGGCGGCACCTTCTGACGCGCTGCATCACATTAATGTACTCAGTGACACTGAGCGCACGCAAGTATTAGAACAATTTAATCAAAAGCCCGTGCATAAACCAAGCTCACTTTCGATCCATCGTATTTTTGAGCGTGTAGCCAACAGGCGTGGCAGTGACATTGCTGTGGTGTGTGGCGATGAGCAGCTGACGTACCAGCAGCTTAATCAGAAAGCCAATAAGCTTGCTCGATTTATCCGTCAGGCCTATGAAATAGACCAAAAGTCCATAATTAAACCGGATACTTTAATTGCCCTATATTACCCGCAAAATATAGATATGGTGGTGGCAATTTTAGCAGTGCTCAAAGCTGGCGCTGCTTATGTTCCGCTGTCGATGGATAACCCCGATGAGCGCACGCGGTTTATTGCCAGCGATGCAAATGTCTCTTTGGTACTCACCCAAGCGGATTTTCATGCTGAGCTGTCTGGCATTTTTAATACCGAATCTGGGCCGAGTGTCTTAGTTGCCGAACATGTCGGTGGTGAGAGCACTGCGAATTTGGATGTGGATACGGATTTAACGAGCTTAGCTTATGTTATCTATACCTCAGGAACCACAGGGCAACCTAAAGGGGTCGAGATTGAGCACCATGCTGTAAACTCTTTTGCATTGGGTAATAACTACTTGGATGCGTCGAAGGTGAACCGGATCGCTAGTATGTCGTCTTATGCGTTTGATGGGTTTATTTTTGATGCTATGTTCTGCTTGCTCAATGGCTTGTGTGTACATTTAGTGGGTAAGTATACGCGACTTTCTCCAGAGCTATTTGCTCAGTATGTTGAAGCGCATAAAATCGATGCAAGCTTTATGACTACGGCATTATTTAATGCACTGGCAACCAGTGGACAGCTCAAAAATAGCCCGCTTAAGCACATTTTGTTTGGCGGTGAGCAGGTTAATTTAAATGTGGTGAATGCCTTTAAGCAAAGTACACCGCAGGTGAAGTTAAGTCATGTATATGGTCCGACAGAAACCACCGTGTTTGCCTCAGTTTGCCATCTTGATGATAGTCGTGTAAATGCGCCCATTGGTCACGCCTTAACAGGCAAAACCTTGTATGTCTTAGATCCAATGGGGAATCCAGTTCCTGTGGGTACACCGGGTGAGCTTTACATTGGTGGTGAAGGGCTTGCTAGAGGGTATTTAAACCGTCCAGATCTCACGGCAGAGAAATTTATTACAAACCCATTTGTAGACACTTCAAAAAACAGCCATATCGAACCTCGTATGTATCGCACTGGAGACATTGTAAAGTGGCAAGCTGATGGCAATATAGAGTATGTTGGTCGAAACGATAAACAAGTGAAGATACGCGGCTTTAGGATTGAGCTGGGTGAAATCGAAAGCGCCATTTGTAGCATTGCAGGGGTGAAACAAGCTGCGGTAATTGCAAAGCAAAACGGGACTGAAAAGTATCTCGCAGCGTATGTTGTGAGCGACGATACCGATGCTGATAAAACAAAGCAGATCATAGATGATTTACAGACTGCGCTGCCAGACTTTATGGTGCCTTCAGCGATGACGTTACTTGATAAAATTCCGCTCAATGTCAACGGCAAGCTGGATGTAAAGTCTTTGCCAGAACCTAATTTTATTAAAAGTGATGAATATGTAGCGCCACGCGATGCCCTTGAGCTTAAGTTATGTGAGCTATGGCAATCTGCACTAGGCCACTCGCAAATAGGGATCAGCGATGACTATTTTAAGTTGGGAGGCACTTCAATTGCCGCGATTAAACTGACACAAGTGATAAACCAAACCATTAACTGTAAGCTTTCTGTGGCTGATTTGTTTAAATCTCCTACCGTTCATGGCCTTGCAAGTTTGGTACGTAATCAAGCACGTGACGGACAATTAGTGAAACGTTTAAATGACTTTAGCGATGGTTTACCAACCCTTGTGATGGTCCATGCTGGCAGCGGCGGCTGTGAAGTTTATCAAGGGCTTGCAGCAGAGTTAAACGGGTCGTTTAATTGCTTAGGCGTTGATAACTATAACCTCATTAATAACGAAAAAATTAGTCAGTTAGATGTACTAGCCAAGGTTTACTACGATGAAGTGTGCACTCACATTGAACCTGATAAAGTTTGCCTATTAGGCTGGTCACTCGGTGGTAATATTGCACTCGAAATGGCTGGTTTATTTGAAAGAAACCACAGTGCTGACATAAAAGTGCTGCTTTTAGACACTATTATCAAGTCAGGGAAACTCAAAACGCTGACGCAAGAGTTTGAGTCTGAAAATGAGCAATTGTTTATCGCACGAATGCGTGAACTTGGCTATGAAATAGATAGTATCAATGCAATGATTAAAGCGCGTAAGGCCGAAGGGCAATTGGACTTATGTCCGTTGAGCCAGCCGCTGAAAACGGCTCAGGTGCATTTATTTAAAGCTGGCCAATATGAGGCTCAGGTGTCGGATGCGCTGACACGTGAATGGTCACAAACGCTGGATGCTATTTCTGATAACAACGTGGAAGCATTTATTGGTGTTAAAGTGGATTGTACTTTACTTGAGCAGCGACATCATGGTGATATCTTGCAAAGTCATGCTGAAATCAAGGCCGTATTGGAACATGAATTTGGTTTTGGCAATAAAGGTTAAAAGGTATTTAATATGAAAAAGGTATTGTTATCGTCATTGGCGCTTACGGTGTTAGCGGCTTGCTCGTCTACCTCTCATATGAGCGTGAATGAAGTAAAAGGTGCGCTGACTGAGGTCCGTATTGTGGTGAATCAGGTGGCAAGTACTGAAGGGCAGTTGTTAGTGTATTTGCATGACAACGCAGACTCTTACTACAGCGATGATAATTACAGCGCATCGAGTATCAAGTACTTTCACCGTATGGTGGTTACGCCAAGCATTCCGGCAACGGAAGTGGTGTTAAAGGATATTCCAGCAGGTAAATACGCCATTAGTGTTGTACATGATAAAGACAGTGATGGCACACTTGACCGCATGGTATTTCCTTTTATTGGTATGCCGAGTGAGCCCTATGGCTTATCTAATGACGCTTACAGTGCGTTATCTAAAGGGAGTTTTGAAGATGCGTTGGTTGATATTGTAGAGCAGACACAGCCAATTCAAATAAACTTAGCGACGCATTTGACTAAAACCTTTGGTGGTTAAGTATTGGTAATAGGTATTTTTCCTGAGCATATTGTTCCCGGGTTCGTCCCGGGATTTTTGTATTTGCGCTAAGTGAAATAGATCCTGAGTCGAGTTCAGGGCGACGGGTTTGGTTAATCAAGAATGCGATAAGGAGTTTATCTGAGTAATTTAAAATGTGGTGAACTACGCTCGGTTAACCTCACCCTTGTCATCCCGAGCTTGCCTCGGGATCTATGCGCTGGTTAAGAGTGACATGGATCCTGAATTGAGTTCAGGACGACGGGTTTGGTTGATTGTGCACGCGGTTAGGGTTATGTATCGGCTATCTACAGTACGATAAACCATTCTGTGATAAACCCTTTTTATTCAATCTCACCCTGTCATCCCGAGCTTGCCTCGGGATCTATACGCTGGTTAAGAGTGACATGGATCCTGAATTGAGTTCAGGACGACGGGTTTGGTTGATTGTGCACGCGGTTAGGGTTATGTATCGGCTGTCTAAAGTACGATAAAGCATTCTGTGATAAACCCTTTTTATTCAATCTCACCCTTGTCATCCCGAGCTTGCCTCGGGATCTATGTGCTGGTTAAGAGTGACATGGATCCTGAATTGAGTTCAGGACGACGGGTTTGGTTGATTGTGTACGCGGTTAGGATTATGTGTTGGCTATCTCAATTTCGATAATGCACTTTCACTTAGCCTTCACCCACGTCATATTGACTCTGCCTAGAGCTCAGTTTCAATAGCTATATAAAGGCTTAATCTTCCAAAGAAATTGTAGATAATGTTTCTGCGTAGCTACCAGTCCCACAGCTTCCAGAACCAATAATACTCACTTTTGTTTTAGCTGTTTTGGCTGTAAGAAGCATTGAGTAGATAGATCTACTAAGTTCGTCATTCGAAAGCTGGTGTGTATAGCTCCAGCTAGTTCTGACACAGCTGTTCTTCTGTGTAACTTCGGTCCCACCTTCAGTTTTAATGAAAAGCGTACCTGGTGCAGTGCTATTACTTAAGCTCAGTTTTGTAATTGTTGCTCCCGTTACCTGATACCCTGCTTGAGAAGCAAACGAAGTAACGGCTAAAAGTAAAGCTGAGATATATTTCATATATAACCCTAATAATTATAATAGTTTAATCTTGAGCTTAATTTTAACATGGGAATATTTTGAAATATATATCAAAATATTTTATTGGGGTTTTATAATTTATTCGTTCAATGCTATCTGGCTTAGAATTTTCGAGTGTTCATGCTTAAGCTATCTCGGTTCAACTTCTCTTGCGATTTTGGATTATGTGATAGATATAGGTAACAACTGACCAAGTTGTTTTAAAGCTAGTTGTTTATCTTTTTCTTGCTTTTAGCCAGTGCAGCCGCATTTCTTTTTAGGTTATATGTTATTAACATATCGTAGACCACTTTAATCATTAGCTCTGGCTTACTCCTGCAATGGGGCGGTTTTTTTAACTATTTTTTAAGATATTATAAGCGTTTCTTTATTTTTAATACTTTTTTTGTGTGTAATTTGTTCAATTCAATCTAGCCGCTGATCCTGTGCTCAGGGGTTGTGAGCATATTCCACATACTTTCAAGAGGTCATAAAGTTAATATTAGCAGTACAGATAAGTGCTTTAATTTCAATGAGCCTTAAAAGAAGTATGGGGCTCAGAATTTTTAGAGCAGCTCTGAGTTTTAGTAGTTTGATCATTAGAGGTACAGAATTATATTATTATGGTATGTTTTCTGACCATAATTTTTAAATATAGTCCTAGGTGATTTTAATTTTTTTGACCAGGGAAGTAGTAAGAAATTGACATTATAATCATTGAAGTTCAAATAAATAATAGCCCATCTATGTTCCTGGATTATATAAGGTTTTGGATAGGCTGAGAATATATTTATATAGTAATAGTTACATTAGGCATGCCCATAAAAACTGATAAAAAAACACTTTTTATTTATCTATCCAATATTTATGAAAATGATGTACGGGGCCATGGCCTGTTCCAACAGTTAACCGCTGAGAATGAACGATTGCTTGGTGCAAATACTGGTGTGCTTTTGCTACTGCATCTTGCAAGCTAGAGCCATGGGCTAAAAACGCACTGATTGCTGAAGAGTAAGTACACCCTGTGCCATGGGTATTCTTGGTGGCAATCCTCGGGGTGGTGTAGTTGATAAACTCGCCACCGTTCAGCGCAAGTATATCGGTACAGATTTGGCCTTGCCCGTGACCACCTTTTAACAACACATTGTTAGCGCCAAGTTCAATGAGCGCTTGGGCTTGTTTGGTTTGATCTTCAATGGTTTGAGTGCCTAATAAAATGGCCGCTTCTGGCAAATTGGGGGTGATCAAGTCAGCCAAAGGCAACATGTGTTTTATTATGGCATCTACCGCCGACTGCTCAACCAAGGTATCGCCCGACTTGGCAACCATAACCGGGTCTAACACAATCAACCCCTTGTAGTTAGTCAAACAGGTGGCCACGGTTTTAACCAATTCAGGTGAAAACAACATGCCAACTTTAATGGCTGCCACATTTAAATCGCTTAATACAGTGTCGATTTGTTGAGCCACAACCTCAACGGGGATCGGAAAAACAGCATTGACTGCACATGTATTTTGCGCCGTGACTGCGGTGATCACACTCGCTGCAAACGCGCCATTGGCAGACATGGCTTTAATGTCGGCTTGTATACCAGCACCACCGCCGCTATCAGATCCTGCAATGGTTAACGTGATGGGGGCTGGGTTAAATGAATTCGCTTCAGGCATTCATGATTACTCTATTTATTTTTGCGATTATTGGGGCGTTCTAACCCTAGGTGCGCTCGCAGCGTATCGCCTTCGTAGTCTTTACGAAATGACCCTCGTTTTTGTAACTCAGGGACCACATGCTCTACAAAGTCTTCGATACTATGAGGCAGCGAAGGCGGCATTAAATTAAACCCATCGGCACCTTGATTGTTTACCCACAACTCCATTTGATCTGCAATCTGTTCCGGTGTACCCACCATAGTGCAGTGCCCGCCGCCTGCGGCTAAACGCCCCAATAATTGGCGCAAAGTTGGCTTTTCGGTTTCGATGATTCGTAAAATTGTGCTGTAGCGACCTTTAGGACCCGTAAAAGAGTCTAACGGAGGCAGTTTGGGCACTGGCGCGTCGAGTTCCCAATTTGAGCAGTCTTGATTGATAAACATGCCAAGCTGCTTTAATGAGGTTTCGCTGGGGAGCAGTTCGTCGTATTCGCGTTGCTTGGCTAAGGCCTCGGCTTCGGTTGAGCCAACATAGGTGACCAAACCCGGCATAATTGGCACTGCATCTTGGCGACCACGTGCTTTTACGCGGTTTTTTACCTTTTGGTAATATGCCTGTGCAGCGGGTAAGTCATAGGCAACCGCGTAGATTGCTTCAGCACATTGTGCTGCTAGTTCAACACCTTGTTCAGATGCGCCAGCTTGGAATAACACAGGGCGGCCTTGAATTGGGCGCGGTACATTTAATGGGCCATCAACTAAAAAAAACTTGTCGTGGTGGTTGATTGCTTGCACTTTCTGAGGGTCGGCATACAGGCCATTGCGGTCAAATTCAATGGCATCATCTTGCCATGAATCCCACAATTTAGTGACAACGTCGGCAAACTCTTCGGCACGGCGATAGCGCTCTGCATGCTCGGGCATTGACTTATAGCCATGGTTTCTGGCCTCTGCATCAAACATCGAGGTGACTAAGTTCCAACCAATACGCCCACCCGAAATATGATCCAGTGACGCCAGCATTCTGGCGGCATGAAATGGAGTATAAAAGGTACTAGAGACTGTGCTTATTAACCCAATTTTTTGCGTGGCCCTGCTCATGGCTGCAATGGTTGTTAGTGGTTCTAAAAACCACCAACTGCCATCAGCAACATCACCGGCGCTGTGTCCGTCTGCAAAAAAAACGGCATCGAATTTGCCTCGCTCGGCTAATTGGGCAATTTCTTCGTAATAGCGAATATCGCCTAAGCGCTCTACTTGAGAGTTAGGGTGGCGCCAAGCTGCGCGATGATGTCCACACCCAAATAAAAAGAGGTTGATATGCATCATTTTAGGTAGTTTGCTGGCCATTAGTCTTTCACCAAGCCGCCATCAATGACGAGGTTTTGGCCCGTAACTGAGCGTGACCAAGGTGAAGCAAAAAATAACGTAGCATCGGCAAATTCAGCAGGGGTTGTTACTCTGCGAAGTGGTGTGCTGGCTGCGATGAAATCAAATACTTCTTCAGGTGTTGCGGCAGAGGCATCCGTCGTACGTAATAACCCACCAGAGACCATGTTTACAGTGATGTTATCTGGGCCAAGATCGTTTGCCATTGTGCGCGTCAACGAAAGTAACGCGGCTTTGCCTGCCGTGTAGTCATGATAAGGCACAACTGGGTTTTGAAACAGGTTGGTACCCACATTAATAATGCGGCCAAAGCCTGCTTCACGCATGCCAGCAAGGGCTGCTTGAGTGGTATATAAAGCGCCGCCTACCACGCCCGAAAATTGCTGGTTAAGGTTTTCCCAAGTCAGTTGATCGGCGTTTGCTCTGGCATCACCGTTAAACGAAAAGCTAGGCAACGCATTGTTTATCACGGTTGTGATAGGTTGGCCAAAATGAGCTCTAGCTTTTTCAAACATGGCTTGTACATCGGCTTGACAGCTTACGTCGGCCTGAATGGCAATGGCGCGTTCCGGTGCTAGTGCGGCTAACGTTTGGGCTGCATCGGCACTGCTTAAATAGTTGATAACTACTTTGGCACCTTCACGTAAAAAAGCGCGTACAAGGTGTTCGCCTAAACCACGGCCACCACCAGTCACTAGAACAATTTGGTCAGAAAGATTGATAGAGTTTGACATATCGGCCTCATTTTTTGAGGCGAAGGCAGATCTAAGTACTATTTTTGTTCAAAATAGTGCAACAGACATCCCTTCGCCAGTATTAGCTGGATCAGGTTCAACGGATATCATCTCAGCCCTGTTAGGGCACTCCGTGTCTGGCACAGATGCTAACAAAAAACCACACGCCCTTACAAGTAATGGTAATAATTATTATTATCAATATTGTTTGACTTTGTGGTTGTTTCTCTATAGATTTCCCGCTTCCTAGGGGAGCCCAATGTACTAAGGCTGAGATTCTACTAACGGAGTGTTTACTGCACTCTTGTTGTTAAAAGTAGTAACCCTTTGAACCTGATAAAGTTAATGCTTGCGCAGGGAAGGAGGTAGCCACTGGTGAATATTTACCAGTAAAGTTCTGTGTGGCTGTTTTTCTAATATTCCTCTGTCTGAGCATTAAGTTTCCTGTAAATACAAGGGATAACTTATGTTGGACATCACAACCGCTCTGATATCTTTGGTCGTTTTTGCGGCTCTTTTTTCTATACCAGGCTTAATATATGCGCGCCGTTGTCAGGATAAACTAGACGACTTTTTAGTGGCACGAAACAGCCAAAATAGCCAAGCTACTATGCTCACATTAATGGCAACAACAATGGGTACATGGGTCTTGTTTGGCCCCGCTGAGTCAGCCACTTGGGGTGGCATTGGCGCGGTCATCGGCTATGCATTAGGTGTGCTTGCACCGCGTTTAATCATGATCCCTCTTGGGGCTAGGATCCGCACCTTGATGCCAGAAGGGCACACATTAACAGAGTTTGTTTATAACCGATATGGCAAAGGTTTATATGTGTTTGTGCTGCTGATTATGCTGTTTTATTTATTTATCGGGCTGACCGCTGGATTAACTGGTATTGCAAAAATGGTGGCACTTGTTTCTCCGGTCCCCTTGTGGGCCACTGCCGCCATTGTGATGTTTGCAACCTTGCTTTATACCCTCTACGGCGGCTTACGTGTCACGATTTTTACCGATCGTCTGCAAATGTTAGTGATCTTGCCATTTATTGCGCTCATTATTGGGTTTGGCTGGGCGGCAACCGACGGCATTGCACCTGCACTTAATGGGCTTGCGCAAAATGCCCCACACCTGATTGACCCTTTTAATGCCACTGGCATAGAAACGGGCCTGACCTTTTTTATTGCTGTGGTATTAACTGGTCTTTTTTATCAAGGGGCCTGGCAAAGAGTATTTGCAGCGCGAGATAACAAAGTGGTGCGCAATGCCTTTATTTTAAGTGGCGTACTGAGTTTTCCAATTATTATCATCATGGGGTTATTCGGCTTGGCGTTTGTCGGTTTGGGGCTTCCAGGACAAGGATCTACAGCTCTGTTTAGTGTGATTTTAGATACGGTTCCCTATTGGTTTATGCTCGGACTGATCCCTTTTGGATTAGCGCTTATCATGAGTAGCGCTGACTCAAGCATCAGTGGCCTTAATAGTATTTTGGTGGTCGACTTACATCGCCTAATGCCGCAAATGTCTGCTCAGAAGCTACTAAAAATATCTCGCTGGCTCATCGTATTAATGTCAATCCCTGTGCTCATAACCGCTTCACAAGGGTTCAGCATTTTGTATTTATTTTTATTAGCCGACCTACTGTGCTGTGCTGCGGCGTTTCCCGTCTTCTTTGGTTTTTATAATGGTAAATATCAAAGCTATAACGCGGCTTTGAGTATTTCAGGTGGTTTGCTAAGTGGTTTGTACTTGTTCCCTATGCCTGGCGAGCCCTTGAACAACTTACTTGAATCATTCTTGCTAGCATCTTTAGTACCTGTTGCTATTTCATTACTGCTACTCATATTGCCTAGTAAAAACTCATTTGATTTCACTTTACTTGCCAGCAAAGTCAAGCCAATTGAGTCATAACCGAATAACATCACTTTTTGAGGTATAGACCTATTTATGAAAAATGCATTTAAACTCTCTGCGGTATGCCTAGCGCTCAGTTTTACTGGATATGCATTAGCTGATGACAACATTAAAGAGAGCAAAGATGACATAGAAGTCATTGTTGTTAAGTCTGAATTTAGGCCATTGCCTTTAATGGAGACTGCTAATTCTGTATCAGTAATCACCACGTCAAAAATCGAAGCGCGCAGTGCTAATTTTTTGAGTGATATGCTCGCGACAACACCAAACTTAAACTATTCAGCGGGTGCCTCACGAGGCAAGTTTTTTCAGATTAGGGGCATAGGTGAGCTTGCAGAGTTTCAGCAAGTGCTCAGGCCTAGCGTAGGTATTTTAATCGATGGAATTGATTACAGTAGTTTAGGTGGTGCAGCCACACTATTTGATGTAGAGCGTGTTGAAATCTTGCGTGGACCACAGGGCACTTTATTTGGCGCAAATGCCCTAGCAGGCATGATTAATGTCACTACGCAACAAGCCAGCGAAGATTTTGATGCAAAACTCTCTGGCCGCTTCAGTGACATTGATGGCAATCGCGGTGCAATTGATACAAAAGAATATGGCGTGGTGGTCAATGGTGCTTTGACTGAGTCGGTGAATGTCCGTGTTGCTATGCAAAGTAATAAAAGTGACGGCTATATCGAAAATCACTATTTAGGCAAGGACGACACCAATGGCATTGATGAGTTCACTATTCGCAGTAAGTTTAGTATTGATGTAAATGAGGATTTAAACCTTAACGTAAATTTGGTGCATCTTGATTTTGATAATGGCTACGACGCGTTTACTCTAGACAATGTGCGCGACACGGTATCTGATGAGCCGGGGACGGATGATCTTGAGTCTTTAGGTATCTCGTTGATTGCAGACTATAAAGTTGCAGATACATTAAACTTAAAGACGATAGTTTCAAGTGCGGACAGTGATTCTGCTTACGGCTTTGATCTTGATTGGCGTTCGCAGTCATTTTGCGATAATTACCCAGGTACACCATCAAATTGTGCTTTTTTTGGCACTCGTTTATTTGACCGAGAAACACAAACTCATACCTTTGATACACGGCTTTTATCTCAAAGTGATAGCGACAGCTTAAGCTGGGTGGCGGGTGTGTATGCCAAAGATGAGCAGCAAGACCTAGCATTAAAAGATAGATTCTTTGGTATGCCCGTTGAGTTTAGTCGCCAATTTACCTCTAAGAATATTGCTTTGTATGGTGACATTTCAGCACCATTAACTGACAGCGTGAATATACAACTAGGTTTACGTACCGAGCGTTATACAAGTGATTACTCAGACAGTAATGATATAGTGAATGACAGTAGTGAATCTTTGTTTGGCGGTCACTTAAGCCTCGATACGCAGTTGAGCGATGAACATTTTGCTTATATACGAATCGCTAAAGGCTACAAAACAGGTGGCGTAAACGTGAGTACGCGGGATGAAATTCCACTGACCTATGATACGGAAACTTTGTGGAACTATGAGTTTGGACTAAAAAGCGTCTTCTCACCTCAACTGCATGCGCAAATCTCTGTGTTTTATCAAGACAGAAAAGATGCACAAGTAGAGCAGTCTTTTGCCGATTGTAGCGGCAATAGTACCTGTACAGGTTTTACTTCTTATCTTATTAATGCAGCTAAAGCCAATAGTTATGGCATTGAAGCTGAGTTATTTTATCGACACTCAGAGCGATTACGCTTTAATGCAAGCCTTGGTTTAATGGACAGTAAGTTTGATGAATTTTATAGTTATTCACATGCAGATAGTTTGCGTATAGCCAGAGAAACTGGAGAATACGTCGTTACTGATTTGTCGGGTAAAGAGCTCTCTCATGCACCAAGTTATCAGTTTACCGTCAGTACAAGCTATGACCTTACTGAATCAGTGACTTTATGGCTGTCTTTGGAAGCAAAAGATAGTTTTGAGTTAGGTGATAATCACGATGAAGTTACACAGGCCTATGAGTTGTTAAATGCAAAAGTTACTTGGGTTCCAACTGATAACCTGACGTTGGCTTTATTTAGTAAAAACCTGACGAATGAAGACTATATTGTGCGTGGATTTGGCACATGGGACAACGACCCTCGACACGGAGGGGAGTTTGATAGTTACGGCCCTTATTATCAGTTTGGTAACCCGCGTGAAATAGGTGTAGAAGTTAGTTATCGACTTTAAGATACGAATTAGCATAGAGGGGCGATATATTATTGCCCTTTTTAATTAGATCAAGCAGAGAAATAAGTCAGGAGATCGGAGAGCAACGACGTAAGTATGCGAGGTTGCTTGTAAATAGTGCGTATGAAACTAGTTAAACAATAAGGCTGGTAAAATAATAGGTTTTTATAATTTATTTTATAATATGTATTTAGGTTGGTTTTATTATTCCTCGTATTCGCAAATGTCTAAAGTATTGCACCCACTCTAGTCAAAAAAACGATTTTAAATAAAAATATGTTTGCAGCTGAAAATAATGGTTTTTAGTTATGAGAGCAGTATGAAATCAGACTCTGGACCTTTGTGTGGCGAATTCATAATTTAATGGTGGTGTAGGTACTTTATTATACTCACACATCGAAATCATGTGGCTATCAATTACTCTTTTTAATTTGAACGTCTGGAGTTCGCTCAATTTAATCTTACTTATCACACCCAATAAAAAACTGATTAAGTCAAGTATACCCTTGGGGCTTTCTGAGTAATTAATAAGCGCTATATTAGGTCATCCCTCCTTATTCTAACGTGACTAGATACGCATTCTTACCATAGTTGTAGAGTGGTTAATTATTATACTTTATTCAGTATAACTATTTCGTCTGTCGCAATTCCATAAATGTAATCATTTGTACTGTATATGTACCTATTTTCTTGTTTGCAAATATAATTGCTGTAAAATTGATCTAGATCATCAATTTCGATTTGTTTAAGCAAACTTTTTGTAAATATATTTCTTCTTTTTAGGCTGGGTTGTGTTTTTTGTTGTGAAAATTGCATTTCATTAAGCAGGTGGAAAGGAGAGAGGTTTTTTAATAAAAATGCAATTTAATTCAATAAAAATAATTCTGATGAATTTTTTATATCTGTCTTTTTTACTGCTCTTAAGTGCTTTTTCAGCTGCGACTGAGCTTGAACGTTTAATATCAAACGATGAGGAAAAGCTCATTTTTCACAACTTTTCTAAACAGATCGAGCTTAGGGAAAGCGAACTGCCTAATTATTTTGATAGCAATATTAATCAGCAGTTTTTTTTAAATGGGCGTATTTTGGTCAAGGCCTCACAAGCGGTAAAAAATAGTCTTGAACGAACAGATGGCATCGAAAAAGTACAAACCATCGCAGAACTCAATAAACTCTCAGTTTTGTTAGTGACACCAGAAAAGCATCATTTTTATCCTTTATATCAATCCTTATCATCGCAATTAGGACCTAACAAAGTTCAACCAGACTTTGCTTTGGTAAATAATATAAAAGCGAAGACCCAGCTAAAGCAGGTCATTGAAAAGGGTGAAGAAGGTTATTTTGCTCGTTACCACAGGTTAGTATCGCTTCCATGCCTCGAGACGAAAAAAGCCATCAGAACGGCGATTATTGATGATGGTTTTGTCATTACAGACAGAGAAAGAAGTCAGCTAAATGTCATTTTTGAATATGATGCAGATCTACAAACACTCAATGCCAAACCACAAAACAAAAATCAAATGCATGGCACTGCCATGTTACAGGTGTTTTTGCAGCAACAGTCCAGCGTCAGCAAACATAAAAGTGAACTGATCGCTATTCGCCAAGTGAGTTCACATACTTCGGCCATGATCCTCGCTTTCACCATTGCGCAAAAAATGCAAGCCAATGTGATTAACAGCAGCTGGGTGCTGCCTTTTATGTCTGAGTTTTTAGCTGACGTCATTGAACATACAGCGGCTCAAAAGAACGTCGATTTTTTAGTGTTTGCAGCTGGCAATGATGGTGCTGACGCATGTCAAGCAAACCAGCTTTCAACACTCGACGGAGTCACCGTCATCGGTGCGTTGCATAGCAATACACGAGCACCGTTTTCAAACTTTGGTGAATGCGTAGACATTTACATTCCCTCAAAAGCGTGGGTTTTAATCAATCAAAAAAATACAGGTTTGACTGGAACATCATCGGCTGCTGCAAAGGCATCGGGCCTGTTTTCGCACCTGCTGTCTTGCGGTGTTGATAAACACACCATTGAGTCGGTATGGCATTAAAAAGTAATCATAGGCCTTTTAGGCCACCCTATAACTCAGGAGTATTAAGTTGACAGATGACACGCCGTACTCGCAAGCACCTGAAACGCCGTATAAAGAGGCGTCTTCAGCGAATGAATTTGCGAGTCAATATCAGTCAAATTTCCCAAAAATTCTCGAAGCGCTCGGTATATCGCTTGTTGTGTCAAGCTATCAATCGGATTCATTGATTTTGATAAGAAGTAAACAGGGTGAGCTGAATACCAGTATAAAGCACGTTAAGTTACCTATGGGACTGTGTGTGAGCCATGAGCGTGTAACGGTGAGCAGCTTTAATAAAGTAACGGATTTTAAAGTCAGTCACCAATCCAGAGACGCCATCAGCTCAGGGCAATTTGATGATATGAGTACATTGTCAAAAAAAATACAGCCTCAAACAGAGCAAAACAGCGAGCATGAGTTTTACAAGGCGCGAGCGGCGCAAATCAATGCAGTTAAAGCATGCGATATGCTTTTTACGGAGCGTACTTCCCTGACCACGGGGTTTATCAACATTCATGACATTGCATGGGGCGATGATGGTTTATGGGCGGTTAACTCGAGCTACTCATGTTTGGTGACATTGAGTCCAAACACCGGGTTTGTCGCGAAATGGAAGCCCCCGTTTATCTCTGAGCTCAAACCAGATAATCGTTGTCACCTCAATGGCATGGCCATGTTAAATGGCAAACCCCGCTATGTTACTACGTTTAGTCAGTGTGATTCAAAAGATGCATGGCGCGAAAATACCAAAGGCACACTGATAGATGTTAATACAAACGAAATACTACTAGATAACTTGTGCTTACCACATTCTCCTCGTTGCCATGAAGGCTGGGTGTATGTGTGTAATTCAGGGGAAGGGCAAGTTTTAAAATACAACCCAATTTCTAAAAAGGTTGTTGAGGTGTGCACCCTGCCTGGCTTTACCCGTGGGTTAACCTTTTTAGGTGACTTAATGATTGTGTGTACAAGTACAACTAAAGAGACCAAAGTATCGGGAAAAACAACGATATTACACGCTTTACAGTCAGAAAAAACCCGCTGTGGCATCTGGGTTTTAAACAAACACACCGGTGAGGTTATCACTCACTTAGAATTCACAGAAAACGTATCACAACTCTATGATATCGCAGTTATTTCAAACTCTACTTTCCCAGAATTTATCGGGAATGAAGATGCGCTATCCCCCCACCTATTTGATTTCTTAATGGAGATAAAATGAGCAGTATAAAAACAAAAAAAACAGCCTTGAGTGCTGTTATCCCAACTTTATTGGCTGGGGGGGCGATTAGCACGCACGCTTATGGTGACAGTCTTCAAACTGAAACCGTTAAATTTGAAGAAAAAGAAACGGTTGAAACGCGGAATCTCCAACGTCCAGTTTCTAACGACCCTTTTGCAGCTAATTACCAAGCAAATACCGGGAAAGCGGCTCAAGAGGCAAATAATAAAGCGGCGACATTAGCATTTTTATCTCAACAAGGCTTGTTGAACAGTGCCGAAAGTACAGAGCTAAAGGCGAGCAGTATTGAAGCGTTAAGTAAGGTGTTTGTGGGCTCCTGTATAGGCTTTGATGGTCGATGTATTGATTTGTCTGACCAAGGTAGTTTTACATGTTCAATGTTTTCGGGTACTTGGTTTAGCGATTCAGATAACTGTACTGTACCAGCGTCCCCTGAAATAAACGTGATGGGTAACAACCAGATGATAGTGTCGGGGGATACTACACCTGTTTCATCGGACAACACTCACTTTGGTGACCATACGGTAGGTGACAATAAGGTATCACGTACCTTTATTATCGAGAACCAATTAGCAAATTCAAGACTTAATTTAACTGGGAACTCAAAAGTTTCTATCTCAGGTGATAGTGATTTTTCAATTGAAACTCAACCTAATGTGTCAAGTATAAATGGCATTGGGCAAACCTCGTTTGTTGTGACATTGGACCCAAAAACAGCAGGTAATCGCGAAGCGACGATTACAATTGTCAATAATGATGAGAATGAAGGTACCTATACTTTCAAAGTGGGCGCTTCAATTTATTCAGCAAATACTGCGCCAGTAGCTGTTGATGATGCGATTACCATCATGCAAGGCACGACCTCTGTTAAAATACCTCTTATAGATAATGATACAGATGCAGACCTCAACGATAGGATAGCTATTTATACTATTGGTACGCCCACTAAAGGTAGTTTAATGCTGCTCAATGGCGAGCATTTATTTTATACCCCGCCTTCAGCAGATTTCAGCGGCACGAGCACATTCACTTATAAGCTGTCAGATTCACACGGGGCGATTTCTAATGAAGCGACCGTCACGGTTACGGTCACTCCGTTAAATACAGCGCCAGTAACACAAGACCAGTCTGTCAGTGTAAATGAAGATGGCAGTGTTGAGATCACGCTAGCAGCAACGGATGAAGATAATGATGCACTGACCTATCGTATTGGCTCAAATGTAGGTAATGGTGCTTTGGTTAAACAAAGTGACGCAGTGTGGTTGTATACACCCAGTCATAACTACAATGGCGCAGACAGCTTTACCTTCATCGCCAATGATGGCACGGCAGACTCATCGGCTGCGACAGTAAATATCACGGTTAATGCGGTTAATGATGCCCCTTCTTCCGGTGATATCAAAGGGGATGTAGCTGAAGATGGGGTGTTCACATTTTCGGTAGGTGAAATAGCAACAGATGTAGAAGATGGGTACCCTAAAGGTGAATTTAAAGTAGTGACACAACCAAGCATTGGTAGTGTTCAGTACGATAAAACTACTCGAGTGCTTACTTATACCCCTTTTGTGAATGCAAATGGCACTGATACATTCCAATATCAGTTATTCGACAGTGAAGGGCTTGGTACATCATTGTTAAACGGTACAATCACCATCACGCCTGTCGATGATGCGCCAGTCGCCAGTAACGATACCATTGCCACCAATGAAGACACCGCTGTTAGTTTTAACCTATTGAGTAATGACAGCGATCCTGACAATGATATGGTTGCGTCGTCTGCGACTATTGTGACGCAGCCAACCAAAGGGCAGGTTAGTATTGCAAATGGTGTGGTGACTTATACGCCCAATGCCGATGTAAGTGGACAAGACACCTTCACTTATACTGTAAAAGATGCGGCACAAAATACCTCTAATACGGCCACCGTCACGGTTAATATAACTGCGGTCAATGACGCACCGGTTGCTCAGAACCAATCTGTCAGTGTAAATGAAGATGGCACTGTTGAGATCACGCTAGCAGCAACGGATGAAGAGAATAATGCACTGACCTATCGTATTGGCTCAAATGTAGGTAATGGTGCTTTGGTTAAACAAAGTGACACAGTGTGGTTGTATACACCCAGTCATAACTACAATGGCGCAGACAGCTTTACCTTCATCGCCAATGATGGCACGGCAGACTCATCGGCTGCGACAGTAAATATTACGGTTAATGCGGTTAATGATGTCCCTTCTTCTGTTGATATCAAGGGGGATGTAGCTGAAGATGGTGTGTTCACATTTTCGGTAGGTGAAGTAGCAACAGATGTAGAAGATGGGTACCCTCAAGGTGAATTTAAAGTAGTGACACAACCAAGCATTGGCAGTGTTCAGTACGATAAAAATACTCGAGTGCTTACTTATACCCCTTTTGCGAATGTAAATGGCACTGATACATTCCAATATCAGTTATTCGACAGTGAAGGGCTAGGTACAGCATTGTTAAACGGTACAATCACCATCACGCCTGTCGATGATGCGCCAGTCGCCAGTAACGATACCATTGCCACCAATGAAGACACCGCTGTTAGTTTTAACCTTTTGAGCAATGACAGCGATCCTGAAAATGATATGGTTGCGTCGTCTGCGACTATTGTGACGCAGCCAGCCAAAGGGCAGGTTAGTATTGCAAATGGTGTGGTGACTTATACGCCTAATGCCGATGTAAGTGGACAAGACACCTTCACTTATACTGTAAAAGATGCGGCACAAAATACCTCTAATACGGCAACTGCCACGGTTAACATTACTGCCGTTAATGATGCGCCGGTGGCGGCAACATTGAGTATGAATACGTCTGAAGATACGGACTCCTCTGCACTACAAGTGAGATCACAAACAACAGACATTGAAGATAGTATGCCAACCGGGGAGCTAGCAATTGCGACTGCGCCTTCAAAAGGAACTGTCGTCATAGATCAAAATGCAGGTACTTTTGTTTATCAGCCTTTTGCAAATCAGTTTGGAGCTGACAGCTTTACTTACACGGTAAAAGACAGCGAAGGGCTTGTGTCAGCGCAAGCTACGGTGAATATCACCATTGGTTCAGTGAATGACAAACCCGTGGCCGATAATGACAGTGTCACCACGAATGAAGATACATCGATCACCTTGGCTGTACTGAGTAATGACAGCGATGTCGAAGATCAAGGCTTTAATGGTGCTAATATCACCTTGGAAAATAAAGGCAATGGTGCCGGTGTTTATGACAAAGCCACTGTGGATATTCAAGCAGACGGTCAGCTGAGTATCACCCCAAATGCGGATGCCAATGGCAGCTTCACCTTCTCATACTGGCTAACTGACAGCGAAGGCTTAACGTCAGATGCGGCGACTGTCACCGTGAACATCACCCCTGTGAATGATGCCCCTGTGGCGGTAGATAACACGGCAACTTTGCTTGAAGAAGGGTCTTTTGAAGTCAACGTATTGGGTAATGACACCGATGTGGATACCAACGACAGCTTGGATGTGAGCAGTGTGACAGTGGTGGCTGCCCCGCAATTTGGTCAAGCAGTGGTGAACGCCCAAGGGGCTATCGTGTATACACCAAATACCAATTACTTTGGGGATGACACATTCACGTACACAGTAAAAGATGCTGCTGGTGCGGTGTCCAATGCGGCCACAGTGACCATGACGGTCACGGCGGTGAATGATGCCCCAGTTGCACAAGCACAAGTTTTGAGTCTAGATGAAGATGGCACATTGCAAATTACATTAAGTGCCACAGACCAAGAAAATGATGCACTGACCTATCGCATTGCAACCGATGTGAGTCACGGTACCTTGGTGAAACAATCAGACACTGTGTGGCTGTACACACCAAACAGAGACTTTAATGGCACAGACAGCTTTACCTTCATTGCCAATGACGGTGATTTAGACTCAGCGGCACAAACGGTGAGCCTCACAGTGAATGCCCTGAATGATGCGCCGACAGCCGATGCACAAACGGTGGCGGGTGAAGAAGATACAGACATCCCCATTACGCTTTCGGGCAGTGACGTAGATTCAAATACATTGACGTATGCCATAGCCACCCAACCAAGCCAGGGCACGGTGATCTTGAATGGTAATATTGCCACCTATCGCGGCAACGCTGATTATGTGGGCAGTGACAGTTTTACCTTTACCACACACGATGGGGCACTGAGCTCCATGCCGGTAACGGTGTCGATTTCGTTGAGCAATGTTAACGATGCCCCTGTGATATCGGGCGTTCCAGCGAGTAGTGTCAACGAAGACAGTGCATATCACTTTGTGCCTACCTTTAATGATGTTGATGGTGATATACCGACTTTCAGTATTGTGAATAAACCTACTTGGGCTTCATTTGATAGTACCACTGGTGCACTAACTGGTACGCCAGTGAATGAGAATGTAGGTAATTACAGTGACATTCAAATCACAGTGAGTGATGGTACCTTGAGCGCAGCTTTAGCGGCTTTTTCAATCATGGTAGTTAACACGAACGATGCGCCCGTGATTTCTGGGACTCCCGCTAACTCTGTAGATGAAGACGCGCTATATAGCTTTACTCCGAGTGCTTTGGATATCGATGGGGACAGCTTAATATTCGCTATTGAAAATAAACCTAGCTGGGCAACTTTCGATACCGCAACCGGTGAGCTCAGTGGCACGCCATTGGATGCCAACGTGGGTACTGCGGAGAATATTCAAATCAGTGTGTCAGATGGCCAAGTGTCAGTGCCATTGAGCCCATTTAGTATCACAGTTGCAAATACCAATGATGCTCCGCAGGGCAGTGATTACGCAGTGACTGTGAATGAGGGCGAGGCCTTATTGGTTAGCAAAGAGAATGGTGTCTTGTCTAACGCATCTGACGAAGATATGGACAGCGGTGACTTTTTGGTTGCGGCGCTTATTAAACAGGCTAGTCATGGTTCGGTGACATTGAATGCTGACGGTAGCTTCACGTATCAGAATAATGGTAGCGAAGAGACGGCGGATAGCTTTACATATCAAGTGGTCGATTCATTCGGTGCAAGCTCTGCGACACACATAGTGAACATTGCCATTACGCCAGTAGCAGATGCGCCCATTGCGCTTGATGACAGTGCGGCAACGTTAGAGGACCAAGCGGTGAGCTTAGACTTACTTAGCAATGACACCGACGCAGAGCACGATATTGTGGCGTCGTCAGCGACGGTGGTGACTGCGCCAAGTCATGGTGAGGTAAGTCTCGTTAACGGCGTGGCAACGTACACACCACATCAAGATTTTAATGGCACAGACAGCTTTACGTATATTGTGTCAGACCAAACAGTGAATAACTCTGCGGCGGCCACAGTGACCATCAGTGTCACAGCGGTAAATGACCAACCTCAGGCGGCTGATATATCGATGATAATGTCAGAAGATAGCGCGGCACAAAGCATTGCTGTCAGGGTATATGCCACCGATGTAGAAGAGGGCAATCCAATAGGTGATATCGCCATTGTGACAAGGCCAACATTAGGTCAAGTGGTTGTATCACAAGATAACGGGACCTTGATTTATACTCCAAATGCGAACGCTCAAGGCAGTGACACGCTTACGTACACCATTGCGGATGGCAATGGAGCAGTGTCAGATCCGGCAACTATCACGTTCAGTATTGGTGCGGTGAATGATATGCCGATAGCACAAGGTGACCAAGTCAGTACTGAAGAAGATACGGCGGTCATTCTATCTGTGCTCGCCAACGACTCAGATATTGAAGACAACGGTTTTAATGGCGCGAATATCACATTAGAGGACCAAGGCAATGGCCCAGGTATGTACGATAAAGCCCAAGTCTCTGTGTTGGCTGATGGCCAATTAGAAATTATTCCAGTGACCAACGCCCATGGGACGTTAACTTTTACCTATACACTAACAGACAGCGAAGGAATGACTTCAGAGCCTGCAACGGTGACAGTTGTGATTACCCCGGTGAATGATGCGCCTGTGGCAGCCAGTGACGTGGCACAGCTGGAAGAAGAGGGGTCGTTTGCAGTCAATGTGTTGGGTAATGACACCGATGTGGATGGTACTGATGAACTGGATGCAAGCAGCTTGGTCATTGTGAGTACGCCAGAGAAAGGGACGGTAACAGTCGACACATTGGGTCGAATTGTGTACACAGGTGCGCAGGATCAAAGTGGTGACGACACCTTCAGTTATACCGTTCGAGACACATCAGGTGCTGTATCAAATGTAGCGGTGGTTACAATGGCCATCAGCAACACCAATGATGCACCAGAGGCACAAGATGATAGTTTTGCAGACTCTGCATATGACGAGGAAACGGGTACTTATCGATTAGATGTACTGAGTAATGACACGGATGTAGATGTCGGGGACACCTTAGCACTGACAAGTGCCGTTGCATCAGTAGGTGATGTTGTTATAGAAGACGGGATGTTAGTGTATACGCCTGAGACATCGTTCAATGGTGTAGTGATCATCGAGTACTTGGTGCAAGATGCGGCGGGCGAATTTAGCACGGCGAAAGTTGAGCTAATGGTCAATCGAAATACATCGTCAGAATCACCGCCAGTGATCACGGTACCAGATGACGTATTTGTAAATGCGACAGGTCTATTTACAAAAGTAGACTTAGGGCATGCAACAGCGGTTGATAGCAATGGTAATCCACTGAGTGTTTCTTTGATAGGTGAGACAACTCAATTTTCACCGGGACGTCATACTGCGAACTGGCGGGCGACAGACAGTAATGGCATTGAGTCGATAGCGACACAAAATGTATTTGTTTCGCCGTTGGTGTCATTGTCTAAAGATCAGCGAGTGGTAGAAGGACAGGTGTATACGCTTGGCGTGTACTTGAATGGTGAAGCTGCAAGCTACCCAGTTACGTTACCATTTACGGTGTCGGGCACCGCTAATGGTGATGATCATAGTCTAAGCAACGGCACAGTAGTGATTAGTGAAGGCACAAGCGCCATATTGTCATTTAACATCGTTGATGACGGTGTGGTTGAAGGTAATGAAACCATTGTGGTGACTTTAGATGACTCATTGAATTTGGGCGCAAATTCAACAGCCACATTAACCATCATTGAAGAAAACATTGCACCTGTCATCTCGTTAAGTGCTGAACAAGATTCACAGCAAAGAACGACGGTAGCTGCAAGTGAGCAAATGGTCACGATAACTGCAAATGTAGTTGATGCAAATACCCATGATGGGGCAACGCTTAGCTGGCATGCTGATTTAGCGCTTGAGAATATAAGTACTGATAATACTCGCTTTGCATTCTCGCCAAAGGCGCTTTCACCGGATGTTTATCGAGTAGATTTAACCGTGACAGACAACGGAGTGCCAAGTCAATCAACGACGTCATCAATTTATCTTGATGTGGTTGAGCAGCTAAATTCGTTAGATACTGGCAAAGATACAGACGGCGATCTGATCCCTGATATTGAGGAAGGCTATATCGACAGTGATAACGACGGTATTCCAGATTTCCAAGATGCCATAGCAAACTGTAGTGTTCTGCAACAGCAAGCGACTGAATCTGAGCAATTCTTGATAGAAGTTGAGCCGGGTGTGTGTATCCGTAAGGGTATCTCTGTAAGCCAAAACGTCACTGGTGGGGTTCAAATATTACCTGAGGAGCTAGCCGCTGATGCAGATGCGAGTAACGTAGGTGGATTATTCGACTTTGTAGCAACCGAGTTGCCTCAGCCGGGCAACGCATATAGTGTCGTTATCCCACAAAGAAAACCAGTGCCTGCCAATGCCGAATACCGTAAGTATAAGGCCGGGGTGTGGACTGACTTTGTTATTGATGCCGATAACTTGTTGTTATCAGCAAAAGGTCAGCAAGGGTATTGTCCGGCGCCAGGCAGCAAAGAGTGGACACCGGGCCTAACAGAAGGTGATTGGTGTGTGAAGCTACAAATTGTGGATGGTGGCCCGAACGACGATGATGGCATTGCGAATGGTAGCATCGTGGACCCAGGCGGTGTCGCAGTGTCAAACCTTGATAACATGATACCGATGGCGAATCGCGATGAAGTAACCATAGGTTCAGGTCAGTCTATCATCATTGATGTGCTGGCGAATGACACGGATGCCGATAGCGATACTCTGAGAATCCTAGGGGCGAGTGTTGACTTTGGTGAGGTTGTGATAAGTGACAATAAGCTGAACTTTACTCCACCGAGTACATTTGTAGGTACAGCGACAATTGAGTATAGCATTACCGATAACCAAGGAGGCACAGCCAACAGTACTGTAGCGGTTAACTTAGTTGTTAATAACGCGCCGACGACACAGCCTGATACGGCATCAACAGATGACAAAACCAGTATAGTCATTGATGTACTCGCGAATGATGCTGATATGGATGGGGACGTTTTCTCTGTAATAGGTGCAGTGGCGCAGCAAGGGAGAATATCGATTAACGAAGATGGCACATTGGGTTATACGCCAAAACAGGGTTTTGAAGGGGTCGATATTGTGAGTTATCAAGTGATGGACAGCAAAGGTGCGATTACGGACGGCGTCGCACAGGTGACTATCACGGCATACAAAGTAGTGAACATTGATAATACGTCATCAGGCAGTATGGGAGGAGCCTTAATGCTACTTATGTCTGTATTTGTAATACGCAGAAGAAAAGCAATTTTACCAAGTTTTGCTCTTGTGACGGCAAGTTGTTTGATCAGTCAGCCGGCGATGGCGGATGCGTGGACACTTAAAGGCACAGTAGGTGAAGCGCGCGCCGATAAGCACATTAACACCATGTCAGGGCTTGAAGTCACTTCAATAGACGACAACAGTAGCTCGTGGTCAGTGGCTGGTTTTTATGAGTTGTTGCCAAGCTGGCATGTGGGCATTGGTTATGTAGATTTAGGCCAAGGCCGAGTGTCATTTGCGGGTGAGTCCTTGACACCGCAAGATGCACACACGGCGGTTTCACGCACAGCTCCGGTACTGCCCGAAGGTTTTACAATGCAGGTCAATTATGATGTGTTTGAGTACAAAGGGTTTACAGGCGATGTATTCCTGGGGGCGTTCAATTGGGCCTATCAGATAAACAGCACTCGAGAAAACCGCTTTTTGAAACAGTATGAGCAGTCTGAAACGAATGCATTTTTTGGCGCTGAGCTGGGATATGAGTTGACAGAAAGCCTGTCTGTTGGACTGAATTATACGCATTTTGATATCAGCGAAAACCACATAAGTGATATCGGGGTGTCATTAAGCGTATCATTCTAATATCAGAATAGTTTAAGGTTTAAAACGCCGCTCTATTGAGCGGCGTTTTTATTCCTTTAAATCAAACGCTTAATTTTAATGAGTCAACCTTTAATAGGCTTTGTTGATTGATTTTAAATCGCATTGTGGTGACCAAATTATAATCAGGCTTGTGCTCAAATGTGCAGTTAGCTGCAATGAGTAGGACACAAGGAGTGTCATTTTCAAAAATTAAGCCAGTTCGATTGGTCAAATTTGTACTTTCAACAGCTCAGTTACGAGGACGTTTTTTCGATATGTTTATACCATAGTGATTGAAAAATCAGTATTTTGCATTTGTTGCGTCCATCTCAGCATACTGCTAAAACTTGGCTCTGATAATGAGCGAATTTGACGTTCTCTTCACAAACCCTTCTGTACTGTAGTGACTCTCAAACACAAAAAGGAATGATTGATGAAGCTTCTTATCCTTCTTTTAGGCACCATGGTTTTAAGCGGCTGTAGTGTCGCTAATTATCTTCGACTTAAGTATGAGAATGATGATCTGGAGCCCAATTGGCAAGCCGGAAAAACTTACTCTCAACTAGATGCCGACATTAGTGCTAAGCCCTATGTTTTTATCACCATTAACGGTGTCAGTGGCTTTAAAATGATGATTGATACAGGGGCATCGATTTCGTTGTTGGAAGACACAAGCAAAGTTAAGGCACTTGGTTTAAAAGAAGGATATCCACTTGAGCTCGGCGGGTGGGGCGATGGTGAAAATTCACGTGCTTATCAAACTCAAGTGAGTCAAATAAAGCTTGGCGATGTCAGCTTTGATGAAGTGAGCTTTGCATTTATGCCTCTGTCTCAAACAGATTACTTTTTAAGGCCTGAGGAGGCTGTGTTTGATGGTGTGCTTGGTCATGACATTTTAAAGCATTTTACGTGGTACATAGATCCTAAAAAAGGCACTGTCGCCATTTCAAAGGCACCTTATCAATCATCACAAGAAGATCTAACTATCCCCATGCGTGTGTTTCTCAGCAAGCTTTATTTTGACAGTGAAATTGACCTAGGCGATAACCAGATGCTTGAACAAGAGGTTGTGTTGGATACGGGTAGCCGTCATTATTTTAAGCTCAACAATTATTACGTGCGTGACGCGGGGCTTGAATTTAAAGGTAAAACGGTCACAGGCTCTGATTTTGGTTTAAATGGTCAAACTGTGCATCAGCGTGGCACAGTACCTCAAGTTAAAATTGGGGATTTAACTTTAACCAATGTGCAAACCAATTTTATTGAAGGGGATGATGATGGCAAGTCTGTGCTAGGCAGCTCAGCGTTATCGCACTTTAGTTATGTCATTGACTACAGTAACTTAACCCTTCATTTAAAGCCTTATCAATCAAGCAACTTTATAGCGAGATATAATCTGCTGGGCCTAGAATTGAGAAAGCTGACCAATGGTGCGTTTGTTGTGAGGTATGTAATGCCGGAAATGGCAGCATTTGGTTCGGGGATCAAAGTAGGTGATGAAGTTGTGAGTTTTAATGGCGTCAATGCTAAACAGCTGTCACAAAAAGACTGGATAACACTCTCATCAACGGTGGGTGAACATACATTATGTATTACAAGAGCCGGTACCTGTTATCAGCTTAACGCACAGCATATTGCAGGCTACAGTAATTTACAGCGACTATAGAAAAATGACACAACTCATGAATTTGGCTTGTGTTTTTAAATTGTACAAACTGATTTGTACCGTTCCAATTGTTGTTGTCTTGTCACTTTTGGTTCTAATGGTTGGTTTTCTGTGTTTTTTGTGGTTCTTTTTTCTGCTTTTTGGTTGGTTTGTACTCTTTTTATATGGGGAGTGGATTTATTTTGCTTGTATCTAAATTGGGTTTATTTTCTGACTGGAAAAACATTAATTTTATAAGGTTCTGAATTTATTACATTAAGTTCAGTTTTTAAGATGTGGTCTGGATAATGTTTTTATTAAACTTTTATGACAGTTTATTTGGAACGGTTGACTATATTATTGCAAATAATGCATCATGCGCGCCGAAATCAATCCCAAGGTATTGTTTTTTCCTTGTGGTTTAGTAAAAAGTAATGATAGGTGTAAAACGACATGCTTCAAAACATGCACAAAGCAAAATTTAAACTGTCACTGTTGGCGGCACTTACTTTAGGTGTAGCGGGCAATGTATCTGCTCACAGTTTACAGTCGCAAATTTTGAGTTTTGAAGGAAATGGACTCCCTGATAATGTTCACAGCAATGATGCACGACTGACACAGCAAAGAGCGATTAATGGTGAACAGTCACTGTTGTGGGATTGGGGTAAGTCTAATGAACTTACTATAGCGCAAGACTTTGTGCGTATGACCGATAAGCAAGCGAGTAAAGCGTATGGTCGAGGTGCGACGCAAGTATTGTCATTTTGGATATATAATCCAGTTGCGGTTAATGACACCATGCAGGTATTGCTAACGGATACTCAGGCTGAGCAAACGACGACACTTCCAGTCAATATGAACTTCACCGGCTGGCGTGCTGTTGGTGTATCACTTAATGCTGATTTTAAACCAGCTGTGACACATAACTTATCGCAATTAATTTTTAAAGCGCCGAGCTCGTTAGCACAAACCGCAAAGCCTGTATTTATTGATCGTGTGATGGTATCGGTCGATGACAAGCGTTATCAGTGGTCAGATCATCAAGTTACTACGCGTTATGACTTACCAGAGATTGATTTTGGAATGAGTGATGAATTGCCAGAGCCAACGCTTGCAGAGTTAGTTGACGTTGAAATCGTACAACAACAATTGATAGACCAATTTAAAGGCCGCTCTGGCAGTTTTGCATCGCTACAAAAACGATTTGATGACTATCAAATCCGTATCGCTGCTGATGGCAACGTCACTGGCCGCCACATAATTATGGGTTACCAAAAAACGATTTATCAAACTAAGCACCTATCCAGCCAAGATAGCGCATTAGTGAAAAAGTACCGTGAGTTAGATGACTACACTGATCTGATGTTAGATTTGGCAAAGGCCTATCATAACAGTGCTTATGACGGCTACAAGTCTGATATTGTGAATATGTATACTTTACTGACCAAACACCTACTTGATCAAGGTTATGCAGCTGGCAGTGGCTTGGTGACAACACATCACTGGGGTTATAGCACGCGTTGGTGGTATATCTCGGCACTGATGATGGCCAAAGAGCTTGAGCAGGAAAGCCTACTTAAGCCGACTTATGAGTCATTGCTCTGGTTCTCTCGTGAGTTTAAATCGAGCTTCGATATGGCATTAAATGAGAAAAGCTCAAACCTAGATTATTTTAATACTTTATCTAATCAGCATTTGGCATTACTGCTGTTAAATCCAGATGCGAAAGAGCGAGTTGCGCTGGTTAAGCAGTTTTCACATTTCTTTTCTGGGGCATTAAGCCAAACACCTTCTGGGTACAATGATGGCTTTAGACCAGATGGTACTGCGTGGCGTCACTATGGTCATTACGCAGGCTATGCTTTCCCTGCATTTAAACGGGCTGCACAGGTAGCGTATATCTTAAAGGGCACAGAATTTGCGTTGCATAACACTGCACTAGATAGTTTGAAAAAAGTGATGGTTGCAGGTTGGCGCTACACAAACCCATATGTACCACTTGCTTTGACGGGTAGACATCCATTTAGTAAATTGGGGATCAAGCACTATAGTACTGGATTACGCGATCTTGCATTGGCTTACCCTGAGCTGGATGAAGAGCTTGCAGCCATTTATTTGCAAGTTACAAAGCAGTCAACTGAGAAAGGTGAGCAGTTATTTGGTAAAAGCATTGCGCCTGCTGAGTTACCGGAAGGTAGCTGGAGTTATAATGGTGGTGCGTTTGTTATTCACAGACACGCAGACCGTATGGCAATTATTAAGGGCTACAACAAAGATGTTTGGTCGTCTGAAATCTACCGTAAAGATAACCGTTATGGTCGTTATCAAAGTCATGGTAGCGTGCATGTGATGCCATTTGGTGAGCCCGATGAGCTGGGTTATCAAGAGGCTGGCTGGGATTGGAATAGAAACCCAGGTGCAACGACCATTCGTTTAAGTTTAGAAGAGCTTGATAGCCCAAATAAGCATAGCTTGATGTTACGTTCAGAGACTGGAGTGAGTGGCTCTACATCTTTGCACGATAAATTTAGTTTATTTACGTTTAAGCACCAAGCGCCGCAAGACAAAGATAAATTTGAGTCGAGTTTTGTAGCAGAAAAGCATGTGTTTGCTGCTGACAATATGTTGTTCTTAACTGGCAATGGGATCTCTAACCTAGACGGAAAAAATACAACGGAAACAACATTATTCCAGTTAGCGGTCGGTGGTACACCGCGTTCAATCTGGGTGAATGGCGAAGAAATTAATAGTACCAGCTTTGATTTGAGGTTAGGCAAGGGTGATTGGCTGATTGATGACAATGGTGTTGGCTACTTTTTACAAAATGTAGAGCAAGTACATGTTAGCCGAGGTGCTCAAACGTCTCGTCATAATAAGACTAAAAAGCAGACACAGGGCGTATTTACCAAAGCCTGGATTGATCATGGTACAGCGCCACTTAACGCAGGCTATGAGTATGTAGTGGTAATGGATGCAACACCAAATCAAATGCTTGATTTGGCGAAAAAGATGAACCGTTACCCATACTTTAATACGCGAAAGACAGACCAAAACGGCATGTATATCCGTAACCGCATCAATAATTTATATGGTTACAGCAGTACTGACTTTACAAACTTTAAGTTTGGTCCTGTGCGTTCAGTGAGTACGACTGCACAGTTACTCGTGCAATTAAATGGTAAGCAAGCAGCATTGAGTGTGTCTTCGCCGGAATTGAAGTTAAGTAAAACGCAAGCAACACCCGTTGTGCCGATTGAAATTGTACTTAAAGGCACGTGGCAAACAAGTGATACAGATTATCAGCATGTTAAAGGTAATACGGTTATCACTACGCAAAGCTTTTTTGGTCAAGCAGCGAATATCCAATTAAGCAAAGTTGAGTAATTCAACTAGACTAAATTTAGATCTCCCAATTAATTCAAAGCGGCAAGATGACAATCTTGCCGCTTTTTTATGTGCTGCTTTTTGGACTGTATTCGGGCGTTAAGTCTAGTTACGAATATTTTTAAGTTATGTTATATTGTATCATTTTGGCGTGGGGCGCAAAAATGGGTCAGGAAAATAAAGTCAGTTTGAATCTGGACAGTGTCGTTAAAAAATACCTAAACGAGTTGAAAGCGTCGGGCTTTAAAGGAGAAATAGATACCAGTTATTCAACCACTTTGGTGCACTCAACGGATAACAGTATTTACCAGCAATTTCCGCAAGCGGTCATATTTGCCAAGTCAAATGAGGATATTCAAAAAGCCTTACTACTGTCTGAAAAAGGGGAGTTTCGTCAGCTCAGCTTCGGTCCTCGTGGTGGTGGTACAGGTACAAATGGGCAATCACTTACAGGGGGCATTGTATTAGATTTATCGCGACATATGCGGCAAATCTTAGAGGTTAACACGGAAGAAAAGTGGGTGAGGGTACAAAGTGGTGTGATCAAAGATCAACTCAACGATTTTTTAAGACCGCTGGGATTCTTTTTTGCACCTGATCTTTCCACGAGTAACCGTGCCACGGTAGGCGGCATGATAAATACTGATGCATCAGGGCAGGGCTCTCTGGTTTATGGTAAAACCAGCGATCACTTATTGGCTTTAAAGTGCTTTTTAGCTGATGGCTATGAGCTTGATGCATGCCAAATGCCGGTGGATGCAGCACAAAACATAGCCAAGCAGGACAGCCGCCAAGGACATATCTTTCGTGACGTACTTAACAGCTGTGTAGAAAACCGCGCCAAAATCTTAGACGTTTTTCCAAAATTGAATCGCTTTTTAACTGGATATGACCTTAAAAATGTGCTCAGTGATAATATGCAGTCCTTTGACCTAACCCGCATTATTGCAGGTAGTGAGGGCTCCCTTGCGGTGGTTGCAGAAGCCAAGTTAAATATCTTGCCTATTGAGCCATACAAAACATTGGTCAATATCAATTATGATAATTTTGACTCGGCGTTGAGGCATTCTCCTTTTTTGGTGAGCGCCCGTTCGACTTCTGTTGAAACGGTGGACAGCAAAGTTTTAAATCTGGCGCGTGAAGATATGATTTGGCGCAGTGTCGCTGATTTTTTAGAAACTCCGGCTCATATTATCTCTGATGGGTTAAATATGGTTGAGTTTAATGGCACAAATGAGTCTGACATCAATACCAAGGTTAGGGCATTAACGGCTCAATTAGATACATTGATTGAAAGCAAAGAAGCGGGGGTTTTATCCTATTCAATAACCACCAATAAGGCCGATATTTTAAAAATTTACGCGATGCGTAAAAAAGCGGTGGGGCTATTGGGTAATACAAAAGGCGCCCAAAAGCCAGTTGCATTTGTAGAAGACACCGCCGTGCCACCAGAGCATCTGGCTGACTTTATAACTGAATTTAGAGCGCTCCTTGATAGTTATAACTTGAGCTATGGCATGTTTGGTCATGTGGATGCAGGCGTTTTACATGTGCGCCCAGCACTAGATTTATGCGATGACCAACAGCAAGCTATGTTAAAACCCATATCGGATAAAGTATCTGAATTGACTAAAAAATATGGCGGTCTGTTTTGGGGAGAGCACGGTAAAGGCTTTCGCAGTGAATACGGCCCGGATTTTTTTGGTCCCGAGTTATTTTTAGAATTGAGAAAAATCAAAACTGCATTTGATAAACACAATAAACTTAACCCTGGGAAAATATGTACGCCAATTGATGATGAGACTGTACTTGCAGGTGTCGAAGGGCCGCTTAGAGCCCGTTATGATCAACTTATTCCAATTAATATCAAGACTTCATTTCAAGATACCCTTAATTGCAACGGCAACGGGCTATGTTTTAACTACAACGAAAGCACGCAAATGTGCCCATCCTATAAAATCACCAAAGACAGAAGGGATTCGCCCAAAGGTCGAGCGATGTTATTTAAAGAGTGGACTCGCCTACAAGCGGCCCAAGGGGTTGAGTTACCACCACAACAGTCGCCGTACTTTGATGGAGCAAAGCCTCAGGTGGAGATATCTGAAGCGGGAGAACTGGCTCAATTAAACCACGAAGTGAAGCGTGCTATGGATGCTTGCTTGGCCTGTAAAGCATGTTCAACGGCATGTCCTGTCAAAGTGGATATCCCAAATTCTCGGGCGTATTTTTTGCATTTCTATCATCAAAAGTATGGCCGTGGGTTTAAGGATTATGTGGTTGGCAATATTGAAAAGCTGCTGCCTTTGATGTCGCGTGGCGCATCAATACTAAATCCAGTGATTGGCTCAAAGCTTGTGAATAAGCTCAGTAAGTGGGGATTAGGTTATCAAGATTTACCAAAGCTTAGTACCAAACAACCCAAAGGGGTTGAATATAACTATGAAGCGTTAAGTCAGCTCAGTCAGTCGCAAAAAGATAAACATGTGATGGTTGTATTGGATCCATTTACTTGGTTCTATGAAGCTGAATTAATTACCGCAACCATTAAGTTGGTAGAAAAACTTGGTAAAAAAGCCGTGCTATTGCCTTTTCATAGCAACGGTAAAACCCAGCATGTGAAAGGGTTTTTGCCTGAGTTTAAAGCAACCGCCAAAGCCACCAGTGCGTTTCTACAGCAAGCTGCAAGCTTAGATATTCCTATGGTTGGCTTAGATTCCGCACTGGTATTTGTATACGATGATGAATATCGCAAAGTGCTTAGTGACGCAGAGCGAGGGGATTTTCATGTACTCACAATTCATGAGTGGCTCAAGCAACAAGACCTTGGTACTTTAACGTCAACATCGGTGGCTGAGTCACTGACTTTAATGCCTCATTGCACCGAAGAGACAAACGCACGTGCTGCATCGGCTACGTGGAAAAGCATTTTTGATACGCTCGGCATAAAAATTAACTCGCCTAGTATCGGGTGCTGTGGCATGGCAGGTACCTTTGGTCATGAGAGTAAAAATCAAGTTGCATCACAGGCGTTGTATAACGCATCTTGGCAATCACATGTCCAGTCGTCAACTATAGTTGCAACTGGATTTTCTTGCCGCAGTCAAGTAAAACGCTTTGAAGGGCGTAAGCCAAAGCATCCAGTGGAGTTTATTGCTCAACTGCTGTGATACTTAATTGAGAAAGTACTTTTTATCTACATGAATTTATTGCTTTTAATTACATCAGCTAAGCATCAGTAAAACCATGTCCTGCGCACATTTACTGTGCGCTTTATTTACGTTTTCATGGTTGTATTCAAGTTGTAATTGAGGCAAAAAGTGAAGAATAAGCATCTATTTATCTACGCAGTATTTCTACTTTTCTTTTCTAGTGTGGTGCTTAGTGCACAAAAATATACGCATCAAAAATTAACGGATAACGTGTATATTATGACCCGTCACTGGGGGGCGTTAGTATTAGCTATGGAGTGGTAGTTGGGCAAGATGGCTTGCTGATTGCGCGCAGTGAAGGGAACTATATTCAGCCTCTTAAATGGACTGATAAAAACACCTTAATAAACCCTTCTGGTGAATTAAATGAAAGATTTGAAATTGTTCGCAATGAACTAGGTAACATTAGAAAGCTCAAACTCCATTTTGGTAAAAACTGGCAAAGGCGATATGTAGGGACAACCAGTTGGAGCAAGCTTTGAGTATGCTTTAGCTTGATGCATGGCTGATAAACTGGCAGGGATGCTTTAAATTCAGTGATTTAGTTGATACTGACATAATTGTGTGTATCTTTTGGGAATATAATTAAATAGATGGAGTTAAGTGTCGATGCGTTTTGTATATGTGATGGACCCGATGTGTGCTTGGTGCTATGGGTTTCAGCCAGAATTAGAGGCGTTTTTAAGTGGGCATTCAAGTGCACGGGTAGATTGGGTTATGGGTGGCCTTGCGCCAGACAATTCTGAACCGATGGAGCAAAGCTTAAGAGAAACTATCGCTTCATATTGGCATCAGATAGAACAAAGAACACAAGTCTCGTTTAATCACGATTATTGGCACCAAAACACGCCTTATCGTTCTACTTATCAAGCTTGTCGCGCTGTGATTGTGGCACAAAATATGAGGGAAAATAGCGCTGAGGCGATGTCAAAGGCGATTCAAGCCGCTTATTATCAACAAGCCACTAACCCGTCATTAGATGCGACTTTGGCGGCATGCGCGGTGTCTATTGGCCTAGACGAAGCGCAGTTTTTATCTTCACTTAATGCACAAGATACTGAAAATCAGTTGCAACAGCACTTGGCGATAACCCGTCAATTACAAGTCGGCGGGTTTCCCGCACTGTTTTATGTGACTGATGAAAACCATGCCCATGCACTGACTTTGGGGTATTGCCAAGCAAGTGAGCTGTCTGAGCGTTTTAGACAAATACTAAAAGAACAATGACGATGAATGTTCTAGATATGTTCTATGAGTTCAGGAAACGTTTTGAAGAGGTGACTCAAAAAGCAGATAGAGAACATATCTTTTGTTGGGGAGAACTTGATCCTGAGTATGCGTATAGCTGGTTTGAAAGTGTCGCTAAAGCAATCAATATCGATATGATGTGTGACGTTGAAGCAACACAATATTTAGACGTATTTGAGTACTTCGAAAAGAAATGCATCAATGGCAATCATGAAATAAGAGGTTGTATTGATGCGTCGTTTTCTGAGAATTTATTTTGGCAAGTACCAAGAGAGAAAGCACATAGTTACTGGGCAGTACTGCCTAATTTGCTTAAAGATTTTTATGTTGGGTTTCATAACTGTAAACCTGTTTAATACCCCATATTTTAATAAATATGAGTTTTGAAAAGAAGAAAAATAATGAGCCCATCAAAAATAAAGGCCAAATACCCCGATGCAGTCACGTGTAAATTTGGCGATAGTCAGGGTTTATGTGATGAACTGACAGCGCTCATTGTAAGTGGTGCCAAAGTCGCAACTTGCGATGCGTTGAGTGCCTATGAGTTGGGTGAAGAAGCAATCCCCGATATTGGACAAGTGTACATTGTAGAGACTTGGCAAGATAAGCCTGTCGCAGTGATCAAAATTGTTAAAGTAGATATCACTCGGTTTGAAAGTGTCGATGAAGCCTTTGCGCTTGCTGAGGGGGAAAATACTGATTTAGCTGGCTGGCGTAAAGATCATCAGGCATATTTTGAGCGAAATGGTGGGTTTGCGCCTGATATGGAATTAGTATGTGAATATTTTGAAGTTGTTGAGATATTCTAAAATCAATTATACAAAAGGCGCGTTTAGCGCCTTGATAAGACAGGGTTAGCACTTTTGTAAGATAAACAAATGGTAGCCAAACTCATTGGCGTACTCAGTACATATTTCCACTTCGTGTTGAATATCCTGTAGTGCTTGGGAATTTGCCATTGTAGCCTGCAGTTCCATTGTGCGCGCGTGTAAAGGTCCGTAGTAGTTTTGCCAGGCTTGTGTGCTTTGCGGGAAATGCGCAATAACTTCATATCCAAGTTCAGATATTTGCTTAAGCCTGAATTCAACGGATTGTATATCGGGATATTCTTTGGCCCAAAACCCCTGAGCTTGCGTGCTTGGTTTTGTCGTATGCCATACCATGTCACTAAAGACCAATACGCCATTGGGTTTAAGCTTTGATCGCCACTTCTTAAGCGCATTTTGTACGCCCATGATATAGGCGCTGCCTTCTGACCAAATAAGGTCGATACTGTCTTGCGCCATGTTTAGTTCTGTCATGCTGGTACAGTCCGTTTGAAGCCGATTTACAAGACCATCTTGAGTAAACCTATCAACCAGTGCATCGAGTGCGCTTTGCTCATTATCGATAGCGATAATATTGGCATGTGTATGGGTTGCCAGCAACTGAGTCGAGTAGCCTTTTCCGCAACCAATATCGGCAATGAGACTGGGTGTTAAGGGCACATGTGACAAAGCTTTAAGGGTATCTTCATGACTGCCAGGTGCCCAGCGCGCCAGAGGTGCAAATACGGTCATAAAGTCAGCCATATATAATTCGTGTTCATTCATATCTTTTGATAACCATTTTAATCTAAGGGCTTCTTTTTCATTAAAGCCTTGCTGCATTAACCAACTCAGATGCGCATCAGGCGCAATTGTGTTGAGCTCTTCGTGCCAACGACGTTGTGGCGCATCGCCCAATATTGCGGCCAATAAGTCGCGAGCTTGTTTTTTTTGCTCGATCTCGTTATTTAACGCAGTGAGCCTGTCGCGCAAACGGTGTTTTTCAATTTTTGCATCAAGGCAAGATTTACATTCTTTAATGGTAAGTCCACCAGCGAGCAGCTTTTGAATTAAGTGCACACGTTGAGCGTCTTTGTCACTGTATATTCGATAGCCATTGGCAAGTCGTTTTCCAATAATCAATTGATGTTTTTCGTAGTACAGTAGCGCGGTGCGAGAGAGACCAACTCGTTTGGCAAGCTCTGATATTTTGTACATGGATTTAATCCCATTAAACGAATGAGTGTAGACTTTAAAGTATAAAGTTATAGACAGGTCAAGCCTGGTTTTGAAGAGAATTAAGCGCAGTGATAAAAAAGAAAAAGGGGCGATCGCCCCTGGTTTTCATGCTATCAACTAGGACGCGAGCGTCCTAAGTCCGGTATTTCTTTGTTCGATGGTAAAAAAGTCCATCGTATTATTCATATTATGCGCTTGATCCGCCATGGACTGCCCAGCAGCGGTAGCTTCCTCGACCAAGGCTGCATTTTGCTGTGTCATTTCATCCATTTGAGTTACAGCGCTATTAACTTGCACTATGCCTTCGGATTGTTGTCGTGAAGATTCTGCGAGATCTTGCATCATGACGCGTACTTTGGAGGTGGCTTCTACGATTTCTAATAAAGTCTCCCCAGACTTATTGACTAAAGATGTACCTTCTTCCACCTTGGTTTGACTATCTCTGATTAAGTCCTTTATTTCCTTTGCAGCTTCAGATGAACGTTGGGCCAGATTTCTTACTTCACCTGCGACAACAGCAAACCCACGACCTTGTTCACCCGCTCTGGCTGCTTCAACGGCTGCATTAAGTGCTAATAAGTTTGTTTGGAAAGCAATTTCGTCTATTACCCCGATGATTTCAGAAATTTCTTTACTTGAGTCACTTATTTCTTTCATCGCGGTTACCGCCATATTCACCACTTGGCCACCTTGTTCTGCTCGGCGCTCTGCATCGAGCGATAATTCATTGGCGTTTTCTGCGCGTTTACTACTTTGTTTAACACTGTCCGTCATGGCATCCATACTGGCTGAGGTTTCTTCAAGGCTTGATGCTTGTTCCTCTGTGCGCTGACTCAAGTCCATATTGCCTTGTGCGATTTCATTGGCACTTTGGGAAATGCTTCCTGCAGATGAGCGAATGCTAGAAATAACTTCCGTTAGTTTATCTGCGGTTGCATTGGTATCTTCTTTGAGCTTGCCAAATTTACCTTGATATTCATTGGTTATACGGGTTGTGAGGTCGCCATGGGCTAGCGCCCCCAATGTTTGCATCACATCATCGAGTGCAACTTCAACGGTGCCCAATAAATCATTAAGGCCTCGGCTTAAGTTATCAAAGAAACCCGACTTACCAGTGAGGTCAATTTTCTTACTTAAATCTCCCTGTGAAGCTGCTTGCACAATTTCGTCAATTTCTTTTTCGATATTCACTTCAGCAGTACGGTCTGCCCATTCTAATACGGTGCCAATTCGTTTACCGTCGACTTCGATGGGGTTAGCCGTCAAAGCAAATACCTTATTACCTATGTGTTCCATGCTTCTATGTGTATCGTCTAGGTTTTCAAACACCAGTTTTTGTTGCTCAGGCTCAAGGTAAAAATCATGGATGGCAAAGCCAATGAGGCTACTGGCTTCAAATGCGCCAACATGTCTTTGGATGTCTTGCTCAGATTCTAACATCATGGTTTGTAGCGCATTGTTAGCGTAAATAACATTGAGATCAGGATCGGCTATCATTACGTTGCCAGATACGCTGTCGAGTGCGTATTTGACGCGAGCATTTTCAGAAGCAACTCTGGACTTTTCGCGTTCAAGTGCCAGCCACTGGGTCTTATCTTGCCATTCTAGTACGATCCCTACGCGCTCACCATCGACCTTGACGGGACTGGCAACAACATTAAATGTCCGTCCAGCAATCACAAATTCACTTTGGTGGCTGGTTGTAAGACCGTCAAATTCAGCGAATAGGTTGGTAAAATGAGAGAAGTAATGATCTAACGCGTTGTGCTTAATATTTGCGGAGTTAAAGTCTGTGAGTTCTTGTGCGACGTCAGCTGATGCTTCTTTAAACATCTGTTCTAATGCGCCATTAAGGTAAATCACTTTGTAGTTATCATCGGTGATCATCACTTGACCAGATGAGCCATCCAGCGCGTATTTTACGCGGGCATTTTCCGATGCGACCCTTGCTTTTTCTACTTCATTGGCTAACCATTGTGTTTTGTCTTCCCACTCGTAAACTAAGCCAACCGTTTTTCCTTCTACAACAACGGGGCTTGCAACCACTGCAAACGTTCGGCCTGCAATTTTTAACTCATTAGCATAGCTGTCGCTAAGGCCCTGTGCTTTTTGCTCGAATTCAGCGAAATCAGGGAGAGATTGGCTAAGCGACTGGTTTAGTACGCCTTTACTATCGAAGTGTGCATGCACAGTACAGATATCGCTGCTTGCATTGTCGAACATTTGATAAATAGCATCGTTTAGATATATAACCTGATTTTGGGTATTGGTGATCATCACACACGCACTGGCGTTATCCAATGCACTTTTGATACGTGCATTGGCACTGGCAATACGTTTTTCTTCTTTTTCTTTTTCTCGTATTTGGCGCAGACTATCACGCATACCCATCATAGATTTAAACACGCCTTTTGGCGCGCGTTCATCATATTGCTCATCTAAGTCGCCACGAGCAATCGCTCGAGCAACGTTTTCTAGCTCGCTTGGATCTTTACCAAGCTGAGCCATTACATTTCGAGTCAGAATAAAGACTATACAGCCACTGAGCAGCAGAGCAACTGAAAATGTCATCATAATATTGGTCACCGCTGACTCATTAGCTTCTTTGAGCATTGGCCCTAGTTTGTCTTGGTCCGTTTTAACCGAGAGCTTTAAATCATCGACTAGTTTTGCAAATCTAGGCCCAAGTACATCTAGTGTATTAGTGACTTTATCATTGCGATCCACAATGATGTCATGCACGCCCAGGTAAGCTTGTTTGTAGTCTGCTTCGAGGGTTCTGACTTGTGCAATTAAGGCGCGGTTTGCGGCAGTGTTGGTGAGCTGCTCGATTAAATCCATTTGTTGCTCAAAGGCACTGAATTCTTGTTTAACCCTTTGGTCTGCACTTTCGTCATTACTTTCTAGATACTTAATGACATAAAGGCGACCTAGCAGTAGGTTGCGCATGGCAACACCAGTTAAATAGGCAAGTTGTGTATCGTTACTTTCTGATGCACTGAACATCAACTTAGTGAGCTCTCGCTCCATCTGTGGGCCGATGACGTTGAGGTGATTAAATACTAAGTCATTGCGCTGAACTCGATAGTCTTTGATTAGGTCGAACGTTTCATTATACGTGACGATCTTTGTGGTGAGTTGTTTCACCATTTCTGCTCGCTCAGGTTTGTTAATTTCGCGCGTTGCCTCTTTGAGCAGATTTTCTACTTGAGTAAAATATTCGTTATATTGGCGAATATCTTTGTCACTGCCCGTCAACAGAAAGTCTTTTACATTCATGCGAACCATAAGCATATTGGATTGTAAAATGCCCGCGAGGTTACTATCACGTGCCAACTCACGGTAATCTTTAAATCCGTCTGAAGCCATTTTCAAGGCAAAGTAAGAGATAAATCCGATTACGGCAAGCGTAATCATCACCGCTGAAAAGGCTGCTATTAATTTAGCGCGCAGCGTAGAAAAAATATTGAGTTGCATGGATTTAGCCATATTCAAATTCCCTTAGTCCGCAGATGATACGAGAAATAGAAAAAGTCCTGACAACAAGTATAGAAGCTAAATCACAATGCGTTTTATTATTAGCAATAGAAGCTTGTTTTTGATTAATAGGTGGTATGTATCGTTCTAGAAGTAAACTGATTCATTTACAATAAAGTATATTACTTACAAACACTTGAAGGTTGTTGGTCGTGCGGTTTGTCGCATTTTTTAGTGCTTGGTATTTTGTTGAATTTATGCCGCTCTGGTATTTGGAACAAGTGTATGATACTCAATTAGTCTGATGTATTTGTTTTAGGAGTAAACAACTGTGGACATCAATATCACAATAAGAAAAGCAACTGATGATGAAATTCATTGGGTAAATGAGCAGTACCAACGAGTCGGGTTTAAGTTATCTAGCCTAGAGTCGGATATGATTGCCATTGCGCTAATAGATGGTCAGAAGGTGGGGGTTGGGCGAATACAAAAAATCACTGAGTTTGATGCAGAGTTGGGAGGCATGTATGTGAACCCCGATTTTAGAGGGGTTGGGATTGCCAAAAAAATAGTGACTTTTTTGGTCGAAAATGCTTTGCAGTATCGTCAATTGTATTGTCTGCCTTTTGAGCATCTTGCACCTTTTTATAAAAAATTTGGCTTTGATGAAGTGATAGAAACCGGTGTGGATATACCAGATATGGTGCTTAGTAAACATCACTGGTGCAACGAAATTTACGAGCACAGAACGTTATTATTTGTAAAAAGTAACTCGGCACTAAGTTAAAGGAGTGTGGTGTATATGCAAGGATTTGATAGTGAGGCACTGTTGACGAAAATCTTGATGCAGTTGGTGCCATTTGAGTCGAGTGAAATCGCAGCGGCTTTGGATGTTTTTGAGTTTAAATCTTACGGTGCGAAGTCACATCTATTTAAGAGTCAAGATATTGTTCAAGACGTACACTTTTTACTCACCGGAATTGGCCGTTATTATTATATTGATGTCAACGGGAAAGAGTTTAACAAGTCTTTAGTTAAGCAGGGCGGTGCATTCACGAGTATCGGCTCATTAATTGAGCGCAGCCCAAGTCCTTTTTATGCGCAAGCTTTGAGTGAGTGCAATATCGCTTCGATTTCTTATCACAATTTAGTCATGCTATCTCAGCAAAATAGCAACTGGAGTGAGTTTGTAAGAAAGATTTATGAGCGCTTAGCAATAAAAAAAGAAAAGCGAGAAGCGAGTTTTTTGCTGCTCAATGCGCAGCAAAGGTATGAGCAGTTTTTACTTGAGTTTGGTCCTGACAGTGAACATATTGCTCTGAATCAGGTCGCGATGTACCTCGGAATAACGGATGTAAGTTTATCTCGAATACGTAAAAAAATGGGCTTAACATAAGTTAAGGCGCAGGAACGGCGGTATCAGTACAGTGCTTCTTTTTAGGAGCAAATATATGCAAAAGCTTTTACCCCCGTTTTTATACGCGATGATCTTAATCAATATGGTGTTATTGTGCTGGTTATTGGATACCACGCATTTTATCGTTAACCCATACAACTTGGCTGGCATTCCACTGTTTTTAATTGGATTATTACTGGCCGTCGGTGCAAAAAAATGTTTTGTACGAGAAGGCACCAATGTGATGACTTTTGGTGAGCCAGACAAGCTGGTGACCCAAGGGGCATTTAAGTTTACTCGTAATCCGATGTACTTGGGCTTTGCCATTTCTTTGTTTGGTACCGCAGTATTGCTTGGTGGCGGTGTAATCCCAGTGTGTGGGTGGCTAACATTTATTATTGTGACAGATCGTTGGTACATACGTTTTGAAGAGCATGCAATGCGACGAAAATTTGGTCAGGCTTACGAGCGATATTGTTGCCAAGTCAAAAGATGGATTTAAATTAATAGTAGAGGATGTAAGGCTAAATTAATGCCTTGAAGCAGAATGAATAAAAATGTAGTACTTAGGCCATTAGAGCCAACAGATGGGATTGATTTGGTTAAGCACTTAAATAACCCCAACGTTATCCGATATTTGTCGGATAGATTGCCAAAGCCTTATACACTTCAGGATGCAAAGTGGTGGTTAGAGATTGGGCAACGCCAAAATGCACTGAACTATGCGATTGAGTGCAATGGCCAATTTTGTGGGGTGATCGGTGCTTATTTGCCCGATGATTTATCTTCACAGCAGGATGCTGAACTTGGATATTGGCTTGGAGAATACTTCTGGGGGAATGGCATTGGCACGCATGCTGTGGCACTTTTCATAGAGAAATTTTTTGAAAAAACGTCACTTAAAGCCTTGTATAATCCGATCTCGTCACCTAATCAGGCCTCGATTAGAGTGATGGAAAAAGTCGGGTTTAGGTTAAAATACATCACACAAAAAACCGCTTTTCACCAAGGGGAAGCGTGTGACGAGCATGTGTATGTGCTTAAACGCGCTGATATAAGATAAACGGCAATGTTAACTTTCCTTTAAAAGCGACCGTGAGCTCAAATGGTCGCCAGATACACCGAATTTGTGGCCGCAAATTCAGGTCTTTTTGTTAGTCAGTGAGGCAAGCTTGAGGGTGAGTACATGCCCATACTGAATGACAGGGTTCTCTAGTCTCAATTTGTTTCATACCACCCGCAATGTGAGGGGTTGCTTCTAGGCCTAAAGAAGGCTTGCTAGAAAGGTTCTTAATTTTACTTTTTTTGATAGTTAATTTCATTGTTATCTCCTTGATTGTACTGGATTGTACCTTTACAAAACTAGCCAATCTCAAACTCAGATTCAACGCAAATACATGAACTGTTACATTCATCTCAAGCGGGTATTTAGCTTTCAGTGTGGTAGGGTGAATGATGTTTTATGTGGGTTTCCTGATGTTTTTATGGGTGTGGTTAACTAATTGTTTTTAGTGCTTTCTTTTTTATCAAAATGGGCTTATTTGAGTGCATAAAAGTCGATGATTTGGTGAAACTGCAAATGTTACAAATTATTGCCAATTTACATGAATATGGGCTTTCTATCTCACTGGCACAAAATTTCGCACATGGTACAATCGCTCGTCGAATTTTTTGGTAGTTTTACTGCCTATACATTAAGAGTGAATAGTATGAGTGAATCATTTGCAGCGATAGGCTTAGTGAACCCTAAATCGCCGACTAATGTTGGCGGTGTGTTACGTGCTGCTGGGTGCTACGGTGCACAGGCGGTGTACTTTAATGGTAATCGCTACGCAAAAGCTGCAAAATATCATACAGACACAAAAAATGTTGCTGATAATATTCCAATTCAACAAGTTGATGACTTAGTGAGCTTAAAAATATCAGGACGTGCGCTGGTATGTGTTGAATTGGTGGAAGGTGCGACGCCATTGCCGCATTTTACTCATCCTGAGAATGCGCTTTATGTGTTTGGTCCAGAGGATGGTAGTTTGCCTCAAGATATCGTTGATGCCGCAGATGCCGTTGTATACGTACCGACAACTGGGTGTATGAATTTGGCAGCCACTGTGAATGTACTTTTATACGATCGTATGGCCAAGCGTGCGACTAATTTTGATGCGGCGCAGATTTTAACAAGTCGAGATACAAATAATCGCTTAATCGTTGGGTAGAGCGTCCAGAGGGTGATGACATTCGGATTTGAGAAAGCCGCGATTAAACGCGGCTTTTGTTTTTTACATCAAGTCAAAGCGATCTAAGCGCATGACTTTCACCCAAACTTTGATAAAGTCATCGGCAAACTTTTGCTTGGCATCATCAGATGCATACACTTCTGCTATGGCTCTGAGCTCTGAGTTTGAGCCAAAAATGAGGTCAACCGCGCTTGCTTTCCACTGTTGCTGTCCTGTCTTTCGGTCATAGCCCAAGTACATACCCGGTTGTGTGTCTGACTTTTTCCATTGGGTGCGCATGTCAAGCAAGTTAACAAAAAAGGCATTGTCTAAGCTGCCTGGAGTATGTGTCAGCACGCCAGTGTGTGAGTTATCTGTATTTGTTTCCAGCACACGCATACCGCCCAGTAACACCGTCATTTCTGGGACGGATAGTCCGAGCATATTGGCTTTGTCTATCAGCATTTTGGTCGGCGACATAAAGGCTGAATCATGGTAATAATTTCTAAACGCATCGGCTTTAGGTTCTAAAAAGCTAAATGATTTAACGTCTGTTTGTGCCTGAGATGCATCGGTGCGTCCTGGGCTAAATGGCACTGTTTTTGGCATATTTGCATTTCTAAATGCGGCTTCAATACCGGTTTTACCAGCGAGCACAATGACATCAGACAGTGATACTTGGCGCTTTGAGCGTTTGTTAAATTGCGTTTTAACTTGCTCAAGTTTTGCGAGTACTTGTTTGAGCTGGCGCGGATTATTTACCGCCCAGTTATTTTGTGGCGCGAGTCGGATCCGCGCGCCATTCGCGCCGCCTCGCATATCTGTAACACGGTGACTGGATGCGGCTGCCCATGCAGTTTCAATTAAATCAGCGTTACTGAGACCTGTGCGCTTGATAGCAATTTGTAGTGTCTTGATGTCACTTTGCGTGATTTTTTTACCGCTATGTTCAGGAATGGGGTCTTGCCATGTCAGTACTTCGCTGGGCACTTCATTGCCAAGGTAGCGGGCTCTAGGGCCCATGTCTCTGTGCGTGAGCTTAAACCAAGCTTTGGCAAATGCCAGTTCGTACTCTCTGGGGTCTGCACGGAATCGTTCTACAATTTTACGAAACGCAGGATCTTCTTTGAGTGCAAGATCAGTGGTAAACATAATCGGTGCACTGCGTTTACCTTTGATATGTGCATCAGGTACTAAATTGGCGGCAGCTGGATTATCTGGGATCCATTGTATTGCGCCTGCTGGGCTTTTGGTTTGCACCCAATTAAAATTCATGAGGTTATCTAAGTAGTTTGTAGACCAACGAGTTGGTGTGACTGTCCATGCACCTTCTAAGCCACTGGTACTGGTATCTGCGCCTTTGCCAGTGCCGCATTTGTTTTTCCAGCCAAATCCCTGTTGCTCAGTTGGCGCAGCGGCAGGCTCCTTACCAATACAATTACTAGGTTTTTTCGCACCATGGGCTTTTCCGAAGGTGTGGCCACCTGCGATGAGCGCAACGATTTCTTCGTCATTCATAGCCATACGACCAAACGAAAGGCGAATGTCGTCGGCTGCCAATAAGGGATCTGGCTTGCCATGTGGACCTTCTGGATTGACATAGATAAGGCCCATTTCAACCGCCGCCAATGGGCCTTTGAGTTTGCCTTTTTTATCGCGTCGCTTATCAGCTAAAAATGTGGTTTCTGGGCCCCAGTAGACGAGATCAGGTTCCCAGTCATCACTTCTACCACCGGCAAAGCCGAAAGTTTTAAAGCCCATAGATTCTAATGACACATTGCCAGCCAATACCATCAAGTCAGCCCAAGATAGCTGCTTGCCATATTTTTGCTTAACAGGCCACAATAAGCGCCTGGCTTTATCTAAATTGGCATTATCAGGCCAACTGTTGAGCGGGTTGAAGCGCTGTTGACCGCCAGCAGCACCGCCTCTACCGTCGTGAACGCGGTAAACACCTGCGCTGTGCCATGCCATACGTATCATTAATGGCCCGTAGTGTCCCCAATCTGCCGGCCACCAGTCTTGAGAGTCCGTGAGGGTCTTTTCAATGTCGGCTTTAACTTGTGCTAAATCGAGTTTTACAAACTCGGCTCTGTAGTCAAAGTCTTTACCATAGGGGTTTGAATTTATGTCATGTTGCCTAAGCGGGCTGAGATCTAATTGCTCTGGCCACCAGAACTGGTTGGTTTTAATTTGGGTTGCACTGGGCGCTGCAATCGCTGCACTAGACAGTGCCATTGCAATGCACGAGGCTAACGTCATCAGTTGAGTACGCATAATTTACTCCAATAGGGTTACATTAATCAGCTCAATGCTGTCTGAGTGGTGACCTTTTAGAGCCTAAATAGACGGGTGTTAAATGAAAAATTGAATAATTTAATGATAATTATCAGTTTTTTAGAATGTATAAAAAAAGCACATCAAAAAATATGTATAACACTGAATTTATTAGCTTTATTTATGGTGAAATCAAGTTTATGGCAAAAGGTGGTTTAAATATGAACAGTTGTGTGGGTGCACTTAACACGTAATTGATTAAAATAGAAAAAACAATCTATAAAAAAGAACGTTTGAATGGTCTCTATAAAGCAAATTATCTATGCACTTGCGGTAGAAAAAACGCTGCACTTCAAAAAAGCGGCGGATGCCTGCCATGTCTCTCAATCGACTTTAAGTACGGCGATACATGAACTTGAAAAACAATTGGGTACGGTGATTTTCGAGCGCAACAACAAACATGTATTTGTGACTGAACAAGGCAAGGTGTTACTGGATAAGGCGCGCAAAATTAAGCTGGAAGTAGATGAGTTTATGATGCTTTCACAAGTTGATAAGTCACCGCTTTGCAGACCAATGAAAATTGGCGTGATCCCGACAATTGGCCCATATTTACTGCCCAAGGTTTTGCCGGATGTACGTCAGCAATACCCTGATTTTAAGTTAAAAATTATAGAAGAGCAGTCTCATGTTTTAACCGATATGCTGCGTCAAGGCGAATTAGATGCCGCCATTTTAGCTTTGCCTTATCAAATTGATGGGCTGATGGCGTTTAACTTCTGGCAAGAAGACTTTTACTGGGTTAGTCATAAAGATGAAAGCGGGGCAGGGCTGCAAGAGATCACCAGTGACCAATTTGATATTGCCAAACTTATGTTGCTTAAAGATGGGCACTGCTTAAAAGAGCATGCCTTGAATGCATGTAACTTGCCACAAGAGCAAAAAGACACAACCTTTGACAGTACAAGCTTACACACGCTGATTCAGATGGTTGCTGGAAAAATGGGCACCACCTTAGTGCCGCAAATGGCGCTTGATCAACTGATAAAAGGTGAGTCTGAACTGGTGGCTTTACACCTTAATGAACCGGGCCCGCACCGCACAATAGCATTGGTTGTAAGACCGAATTACGTGCGTACTAACGACATTACCTTGTTGCAAAAGTTGTTTGAGCAGGCGCTCAACAAGCATTGCGCTATGAGCTATTGTAGTATTTAACTGGCCCAAGGTTGTTGCGCTATAAACTGCTTTAGCATATCTGCAAACGCAGTTACTTTCGGTGACGGATACTTGCGAGAGGTTGTCACCAAATATACTGGTCGTGCAACACCTGACCATTGTGGCAGCACTGTTTTTAGGGTGCCACTTTGCAAACAGCTTGATGCTTCGCTCAGTGGCAGTAATGCGATGCATCGGCCACTTTTCACCATGGCTTTGAGTAGTGCTATGTCGTTGCAAAAATGTGTTGGCGTGACAGTAACCTTATAGTCTCCTTGCGATGGGTGGGAGAGTGTAAGGTTGTTGATCTGCTGCGAAATGGCAAAGGTGTGGTCAGATAATCCAGTCACACACATTATATCTGGGTATTCAGGTGCAGCCACCAGTTTACTCTCGATGGTGCCAAGGCGTTTTTGCACTAAACTTGAACTTGGTAAATGGCCTACGCGAATAGCGCAATCAGCGCCTTGCTCAGCGATATCTTGGATGTGATTACTGGTCTGGATATCGAGTTGTAGTTTAGGGTAAGTGCGCATGAACTCAGGCCAAAAATCGGCTAATGCGGTCGCTGCCAAGTTACTCGGTGCCAATACTTTTATTCGCCCACTGATCAACTGAGATTGTGACTTGAACTCTTTGAGCTGAGTCTGAATAGTCTGTAAATCTGCTGCATATTGCCGATATAACTGTTCTCCGGCTTGTGTGACATGAATGCCCCTAGCATGTCTGTTGAGCAGCGGTTGTCCAATTTTGTCCTCGAGTGCGCAAAGCCTCCGAGATACGGTCGCTACAGTGCTATTTAATTGCTTTGCAGCACGACTTAAGCTGCCACAATCGACAATGATAGAGAAAAGGTAAAGGTCATCTAATAGCATTACATATATGTAAACTTAGTTCTAATTTGTTTGTATAGTTTACGTATATGATCATGGTTAGGATAGAGGGGAATGATTGATCTTATAAAAAAAGGACATCCTATGAGCTATAACATTGTTGCTCGAATAATGGCAAACCACGGCAATATTTCAGAAATTACTGCTGAGCTTAATATTTTGAGAGCGCATACAGTCAATGAACCCGGTTGTATATATTTTGAAATCTATCATGCGCATGACGAACCAGGTGTGTTTTATTTGTGGGAAGCGTGGCACTGCGAAGCGGATTTAAAGCGTCACTATGATGCGCCTCATACCCAAGCCTACTTTGCTAAACAGCATACGCGTATTCTTTCTTGTCAGCCTATCAGCAATCTCAATGCTTAAATTATTTCGTTTTTAAGGGTTATCGTTACGCTTAGATGCTATCTGTAACCCTCTGCTACAACAAAGTATTGAAAAGTAACATTCAATAACAACTCGCTTGGGCCATGGGCAATATACTTCTCACAACGCTAATGGGAGGAGAGTATCGTGAAATTAATAACTGGTTTAGTTCTATCTGTTGCTGTGACTGTTTTAGCTGGGTGTAATGATGATGACACCTATACTGCTGATGTCAGTGCGATTAATTTGGTCAATAGTGAAATGGATGTGTATTGGGAATTTGAAAAAGGCCATGAAGAAGTATCGTTGTCTGATGAAAATGGCTTGCTGTTTGGCGCTAAGTCCGCAGAAAAGCTGCTCGTTCAAGACGACTCAGATGGCAATGTATTTTCATTTTATGCGGTAGAAGGTAACTCCAAAGAGGTGGCAATTTCGTCGACCCGTTTTAGGTTTTCCGAACATGGTGATTATGTTGTTTATAGCTACGGCCGATTAGATAATGACTCTGCACAAGCGGCGCAGTTGGACGCGGTGAAAATTGACGATGCAGAATTAGCTCAGAGTAAATATCGTGTGATTGTTATCCATACCTATGTTGCTGATATGGGCAAAGTGGATGTGTATATGGGTGATGAGAAACTGGCTGAGAATTTAGAATATGGTGACGCTACCCAGTTTATGGATTTATCAGCAGATCTAAATGAATTAATTGTCGTAAAGGCGGGGCAGGGCGCTAATACAGATACGCCCATAGCGAAGGTGACCTTGTCTCCAGAGGCGGGAGATATCCACCTAGCTTATATTACAAGCACTTCTGAAAATGAAGGTAACATTAAGTCGTTCAAAGTCGCGCCTAAGACACAGTAGTGAATGACATTAGTCCATCATTGAGATTATTCAAAAGCGGCATTATGCCGCTTTTTGTATGTTGAACAGTGATTTAAGTTGTTTATCCCTAATGAGCCAGCGCTGTTTTTAATATTTCATTCTATTTATGAGAATGAACAGCTCTATTTTTGTAAATTTTAATTCTCCAATCAGATAGTAAGCTTGTTAGCAAGTCAGGCAGAGATGCCAACAAAACAAATTTTACAGCTTTGGAGAACATCATGAATTTACTTAATATCATTTCAAATAACGCTCATCTATCGAATGCAGCAAACCTGCTAGGTCGAGTTGGTTTATCTGTCATATTTATTTTGGCGGGGATAAATAAAATTCAATATTTTGAGGGCAATGCCCAATATCTCACGTCGGGTGGCTTACCTGAGTTTTTATTACCAATGGTAATAGCATTTGAACTCATCGGCGGACTATTTATCTTAGCGGGGGCGTTAACCCAGTTAACTGCGTTGGCATTTGCAGGGTTCTGTGTGGTCAGTGCTTTAGTGTTTCATAACAACCTAGCTGATCAAATGCAGTTTTTTATGTTCTTTAAAAACATTGCCATGGCAGGCGGCTTTTTAGCTTTAGCCTCTACTGGCGCGGGTCGTTTTAGTGTCGACCATAAGCTGGCTAAATCAGCGTAAATGGTGGTGGCCCAAATCTGGGCCAAACTTTGAACTGTTGTAAAGGCAGTTGCATATAAATGTTTAAGCATAAGTTAGGAGCAAAAAATGGGTTTACTCGTTAACGGACATTGGCAAGACAAGTGGTACGATACTAAATCAAGTAATGGTGAATTTAAGCGTGAAGCTGCCCAGCTAAGACACTGGGTCACTCCTGACGGCACAGCGGGCCTAAGTGGAGAAGCTGGTTTTAAGGCAGAAAAAGGCCGATATCACTTATTTGTCTCACTCGCTTGTCCTTGGGCGCACCGCACACTGATATTTAGAAAGCTTAAAGGGTTAGAGGACTACATTGATGTATCCGTGGTGAGCCCAGATATGTTAGAGCAGGGTTGGACGTTTGATAAAGCAACCGGCAGCACAGGCGATGCATTATTTGATAGCAACTTTATGCATCAGATCTATACCAAAAATAAAGCAGATTACAGTGGTAGAGTAACGGTGCCAGTATTGTGGGACAAACAAGCTCAGCGGATCGTGAGTAATGAGTCATCTGAGATCATTCGCATGTTTAACAATGCATTTGATACGCTTACAGGCAGTGCATTAGATTTTTATCCAAGTGCTTTACAGACTCAAATCGATGACATCAATGATTTTGTTTATGACTCGATAAATAACGGGGTATATCGCACAGGTTTTGCTACCAGCCAAGATGCTTATTACCAAGCGTATGGCAAACTATTTGATGCGCTAGATAAAGTAGAAAATATTCTAAGCGAAAATAGATACTTAGTTGGCGATACATTAACAGAAGCCGACTGGCGTTTATTCACCACCTTGATAAGATTTGATGCAGTGTATGTTGGCCATTTTAAGTGTAATAAGCGCACAATTGAAAGCTACTCTAATTTATCTAATTACGTAAGAGAATTATATCAATACTCAGGCGTAGCTGAGACAGTTGATTTTTATCATATTAAACGTCATTACTACTTTAGTCATACAATGATCAATCCAACGCAAGTTGTACCCAATGGACCGGATATAGATTACACCCGCCCACATAATCGTGGCTGACAATTGAGAAAGAGCCAGAGATGGCTCTTTTGATATTGAAGAAATTATTTTTCAATTTTTTAGGTTTATATTTTTTGATTTAATAACAACGCTTTTATATTTATGACTAATTAATAAACATAGTTTTTAAGGTGCAAAAACAATTCTTTGGTGATATTTTAAACTGTATATTAGTGTGATTTTTTCAATGGTTTTATCTTAAATTAAAACCTTATTCTATTTTTAATGAAGTAATTCATAAATTGTATTTGTTTTTTAACATTAGAGATGTAAATATAAAATTTCAAAAAAGGAGATTTTATGAAATATTCAGTTGGTTTTATTATGATGTTGTCATCGGCAACAAGTTTAGCGTCAAACATTCATGTTTATGACAGTGGCTACCAGTCGAGTTATTTTTGTTTAACAAAGCAGCTATTCAATGGAGTACCCAAGTATTGCGGTGCGACAGGTACTTATACTCATAAACATATTCCTGTTGCGGTGGAGAAAAACAACAATCACTTTGAGGTGTTTTCCAATAACGAAAACGGTAATTTAGTCACCTATGTAGTGAAAAACTACAATCAAAAGATAAAAGTTCACACTGAGAGCAATTGGGATGACCCACATACCAATGCAGTGGTCGACATTGATACAAGAGGTTATGTTTATGTGCAACTGTCTTCGCGTGGGCTTGGACCAAAGTATCGAAGTGGGCACTTGTACAAGTCAACAACGCCCTATGGTACACAGTTTCAAAAGATCAAAGGGCTTCCAGATCACGGTAACTTTAATCAGTCATACCCACAATTACATTTAGATAATTCTTCGAATCGCCTTGCGGTATTCACTCGTTACGAATATGTAGGTCAAAAGGCAGTGAGAACGCTGTGGTTTGAAAGGAATGGTCATGAATATAAATTGGCTGAAGGTGGTCATTATGCGGTGAGTGATACCAATGATGATGGGGAAATTTTCATCGCTTATAACTACCATCCTAATTATGACTTAGATCGCCGCTCAAACATTCATGTGATTAAGTCGTACACGTATAGTTCAAATTGGTATAACATCAAAGGTGAAAAACTCACATTGCCGCTGGCTGAGAACGACCCTCGCACTTTGGTTTATGATTCAGAGGCAAAAGGCACTTACATTTATGTGAAAGATATTGTTGCTGAAGAGCCTGGCACAGGTGGGGGTGTGCATGTTTTATTTACCGAAAGCACGTCTTTTGATCCGACGAAAGGGTCACGTTATGTGAAAGAGTTGGACATTCAATCTGCAAATAAATTGAAATTGAGTACCATCACTCAAACTAATCATAATTACTCTGGCGCAACATACTTAACCAATCGCTTTGGTTGGACAGTACATAGTATTTTAGTCAATGGTAATAATGATCAGCCATACTTTGGCGGTGATATACAACTATATCAACGTGTTAATGGCAATTGGCAACTTAACAGTACGTATTCTGATGGCGGCAATTATTCCTACATTAGAAAAGTGCGTGGCTCAGACTACAAGGCTGTTGCTTCCAAAGGGGTGGGCGAGATTGACAACGGAAATACGCAAATACGGATTGAGGTGAAATAGCAAGTGTGTGCTTTGGAGGCGAGTGCTTACTTTCAAAGCGCACATCTCCAACGCATTCGTCTCTTTGGCTCTGAATGTTATTTATCTATGTTGGGCATGTAGTGCAGGCGGGATTACTTCTACGGTAACTGCACTGCGCTTCAGAAGACGAAAGTTGAATAATTCAGTGCTGTAAGCTCGACAAAGAGATTGCAGTGAGCATGTGTACTCACTGCAACCATATACAGGCTTACATAGCTTGTAGCAACATAGCTACCCCAATGCCTGCACCAGTACCAATGATAACGCCCATCAATGCCATCAAGATTGCAACAGGCACTAAAGTTTGGCTATAGGCTGCGGCGAGCACAGGTGAAGACGCAACTCCCCCAATATTTGCAAGCGATGCTATGCCACAGGTAAAGAGGTCTAGTTTGAAAATTTTGGCTATGGTGGTCAGGATCGCACCATGGATCAGCAGAATTACAAAACCCGCTAAAATATATGCGGGCGCTTGGGTCAGCTCTGCAAAGTCTGCATTGGCAGCAATCAGCCCGACTAAAGTATACAGTAAGACATTCGAAAGTTGTGGAGAACCTGGAAGCTTGCCAAGAGGTGTCATCGCACAGATCACCCCAACAAGGGTCACGATCATAATGCTCCAAGTCGTGCCTGTTAGTACGGCATTGTGAGGTAATAAACCTGAGACATAAATCGCCAGTGCCGAGAGGCCAAATGCACTACCTAATAACAGCATCATATCTGGAAATGTTGTTTCTTTTCTGATTTTTTCATTAGATAGGGAGAGCTTTTCTTGCAGATCGTCAAGTGTACTGGTATCGGCTTTGGTCCACGCGTTAAATTTGTGTGCAAATGGGACCAGAGCTAATAAGAACATTATCCACATTGCATAATCAATAGAGTCGATGAGCAACGTATAACCCATACCAGCATCATTGAGTCCTAAAGACTGCTGGACCGCAACCATGTTTTGTGTGCCACCAATCCAACTGCCCGCTAAGGCACCGAATGTGAGCGCTGCATTGTCATTTAAGTAAGTCTGGAATAATGCAAATGAGACGATGAATCCAAGTACAATACTCAACGTTGCCGCGAAAAATGTACCTAAAAGTTTTGGTCCGAGTTTTACAATATCTCTTAAATCAGCTCTGAGTAACATCAAAAAGATCATGGCCGGTAAAATCGCTGTTTTTACTTCTGAGCGAGCTTGTTTGACAGACTCTGTCATTTCCCAGACGCCTAATGTTGACATAACCATCGCTGAAAAATAGATAATGATCACCGCGGGAACATACTTGAAAAATGGTCCGTTTTTATATTTATCTTCATACCAAATTATCACACTTGATATAAACATTAAGAATGCAATAAACGCAAAACCGTCTTGGATCATACTTTCCTCTATTCTAATTATTATGAATTGCCAGCTATGCTAGCTGAATTCAGTAAAAAAAACGATGCAAATTCACTTCTATATGTGAATAATGTTAAATTTCTCAGTTATCAAAGTCTCTGATAATTATGCTATTTTGCTGGTGTCGTGACTAAGTCGTGTTAATGTCGGGTTAGAGTCGAGGTGTTGCCGTCACCGCAAGGAGATAATACTAATTATGCTCTCATTACAGTTTATCGAGGTAAAAATATGATTTTAAAACAGCTTAGATTAAGTCGTAGCTTATCCCAAGAGCAGCTAGCTAATATGTCGGGGTTAAATGTCCGGACTATTCAGCGGATTGAAGCTGGGGCTAATGCAAGTTTGGAGTCACAAAAATGTCTTGCCGCTGCGCTTAATGTCAGTATTGATGAATTGAATAAGGAGAGTTTTACAATGAAACAAAGTAATGAAAACTGGAAAGCATTACCACTTATTCTAAAGGTGTGGTTTACGCTTAATTTCCTAAAAATAAGGCCTCAGCGTTCGACAGCCAAACGAGTTGAATGTTTAAGTCATAGTTTTGGCTTTATGTTTTGTGTAATAGGAGTTTTAAATGAAGCGGCGCTTGTGGGAGGTTTGTTAATGTTGATGACGGGGTATTTATTTACCTTGTTAAAATGGCAAGGAGACAAATATGCAATTTGGGAATATATAGAGTCATAGTCCTATTTATGATAGACAGGTAGTGCAGGTTTTTAGTTAGTATTTAATTATAATAATAAATAGAGATTTTGGTTTTTATCTTTAAATTTTATTGGCTTTAAATTTTATCAGAACGAAGTGGCTGAATATATTTTCATGCTAAGTAATATGGGAGCAATGGGATAAAGGTTTCATCATTAAACGTTATGGGCGATAATTTAATTGCTTGAACTTAATGACGTTATTATGGGGGGATAGTTTTCTTTAAAAAAAGCGATTTTATCTTGATAGTGACGAGGCTTTCTAGAGTTGTAAATGATTTTTAGTAAGTGTATACAAAGGGCTCTCGACTGTAGTTTAAGGATGAACCTTCTAGTAATGCACTCTTTCATGTGAAATGCTAAATCAGAACACGTTTATTGAGTGTCATTAAGAAGCCAAGTAAAGCGTACATCTTACTTGGCGTTATCTTTGGGTAATGCTACAGAGGGCGATTAAAAGTTGTTGAAAAATGACACTTGCTCAGGGTGTTTGAGTGCTTTGGGTCTGATCGATTGCACTTGAGTGATGATGTCTGAATCTGTGTATCCTAGCCGTTTCATTAATAGGCCAATCACCAGTCCTGTTCTGCCAGAGCCGCCTTTACAGTGCACAGCGACAGCACCTTTACGGTTAATGATATCAATAACTTCATTAAATTGATGATTAAATGCGTCGGTGAAATCTTGATTAGGTGCGTCATCATCTGGCAGTGGAAATTGAAACCAAGTGACGCCTTGCTCTTTACATTCTAACGCGAGATTTTGTGCATTATTCTTTTGTAGCTCGCTGTCATACATTAAGGTAATGATGGCCTCTGCGCCTGCGTGTTTCAGTTGGCCGACCGACGCTTTTAAAGTAGCATCTTTTGTGCCTGGACACGGAGTAAATATAAATTCTCCGCCATTTTCCAGTGTTAGTTTATCAAATGGGTGAGTTTGCATAATTGCCTCTTAGAGTGTTTTGTGGATTAAACCAATGTTTGGTTTTATTAACGATTGCGACCAAAGACAACATAACAGGCACTTCAACCAGTACACCCACCACAGTGGCAAGCGCGGCACCTGAATGTAATCCAAATAATGAAATTGCAACAGCGACGGCCAATTCAAAAAAGTTTGAAGTGCCGATGAGGCAAGCAGGCGCAGCGATGTTGTGCTTAAGTTTAAGTTTGAGTGCTGCGAAATAAGCGATAAAAAATATGCCATAGGTTTGCAAAATAAGTGGAATCGCTATCAAGATAATGTTCATTGGTTGGGCGATGATAGTATTGGCCTGGAAACCAAATAGAAGTACGACCGTAGCCAACAAACCAATCACCGAAAAAGGTTTCAGCTTGGCGAGCAAAGTGTTAATGGCGGTCTCATCTTTTCCTGATGCATTGATCTTTTTTCGAGTGATAATGCCTGCTAGTAGTGGCAGTAAAACATACAGTAAAACGGAAATAAAGAGCGTATTCCACGGCACATGGATATCAGATACACCGAGTAATAAGCCTGCTATGGGCGCAAAGGCGAAGATCATAATGACGTCGTTAACGGACACTTGTACTAATGTATAGTTGGCATCTCCTTTTGTGAGCTGGGACCATACAAAAACCATCGCAGTACATGGTGCAACACCCAGTAGAATCATACCTGCGATATACTCTTGTGCCGTTTCTGGACTAACATAATTGGCAAAAAGACCTTCGAAAAATAACCAGCCTAACGCTGCCATGGTAAATGGCTTCACTAGCCAATTGATCACAACGGTAAGGATCAATCCTTGCGGATTTTTACGGACTTCTTTGATGGTTGAGAAGTCAATTTGAAGCATCATGGGGTAAATCATGATCCAGATAAAGACGGCGATGACCAAGTTAACATTGGCATAAGTCATGGTAGCGATTAGTTCGAATAGAGGGGGGGAAGTCATTCCTAGCCCAACCCCAAACACAATACTGGCAGCAACCCAAATAGACAGGTAACGTTCAAATATACCCACAGATAACCCCTTAGTTACATAAATTTGCAAAGCGAGTGGGGCGCTCTCCCATAGTGCTTAATCTACTGAGTTCTTGTTCTATGAAGCTGGGTTCATTGATCACGGTCGATGTAATGATGTGTTTCATCCATTCGGGCAAAGTAGGGTTAAGAGAATAGAAAACCCATTGATGGTATTTTCTATCTGATAAGATCCCTATTTTACGGAGCTGTGCGAGATGTCGTGATACTTTAGGTTGGCTGGGCTCGTCAAGTGCTGTCATTAGTTCGCATACACAAGCTTCTTTTTCAACGGCAATGATAAGCAAGGTTTTTAAGCGAGTGTCATCAGCGAGTGCTTTATAAAATGCCGTAGGCTGTATAGTTGCGGGTTTTTGTGTTGCATTTTCAATTAGTAAAGATTGGATTTTCTCGTTGATTTCTTGCAACGTTTTTTCAAATGGGTTTTCACACTGGCGAGATTTGGGTTCAGCAATATCCCAGGCAAAGCAGTTAATGCCATTGACGCGGCCGTCACATTCTTTGGTCGCGCTTGCGCATAGAGTTATCACATAATCGAAGTGCATGTTTGCGAATTCATCTACATGTTTTGATGCTAAGCCCTGGTTATTCAGTCCAAAATGCTCGATAGCTGCGAGAGTACGAGGGTCAGCGCAACTGGGGTTTGTACCTGCACTGTAAACATCGTATTGATCTTTGCCATGATGCTTTAGTAATACTTCAGCCATCAGAGAGCGAGCTGAGTTCTCAGTGCATAAAAATAGCACTTTCATATCATTGCCTATTATGGGGTTGTATATAATAACTTTGTTATATACTAACTTCGTTATGTAACGGTCGCAAGGTCTTTGAATTAGAATTTATAGCAATCAATTGAAGTGTTAGATGACAATGTTGTGACTACTTTTTTTAGCAAGCCATTACCACGTTATTGAGAATTTTTCGAGAAGAGAATAGGGTTGTTTTATTTTTTTACTTTATTTACTTATTTATTTTACTGATAATATTAGTGTTCAATAAATTTTTAAGGAGCGTTAATGTTCAAAGTAATTGCTTTTTTAATGCTCACATTTCCATTTTTCTCTAATGCCACTGTCAGTTTAACTGGTAAAGTTAAATCTTATACAATAGAAGGTGGGATTGTAAAGTTTGCTATTTGTGCCAATGGAGACACTGTCTGCCGCGGTTTTTGGTTTAAACCAGAAGGCGATTATGCTGCTGCAATGCTGTCTATAATGTTAACTGCGAAAGCAACGGGTGATCAAATTTACGCTCAGGGTCGCCCAGTTGCCGATAATCCAGCAGGTTGGCAATATGGTTCTAATGGTCAGGTGACGAGCATAATAGTAAAATCTAATTAATTTAAGATTTTTATAAAATAAAAGGGGCTGGATTTTTAATATAGTCTAGCTACTTTTTTAGATGCTTTTTATTTTAAATAATTACTTTTTTAATTTAAGTTAGCCAACTAAATTTAAAATAATCACTATATGCTCTCAAGAATATACAATCAATTGCTAGTTGATAAACTTGAAGTCATCGAACGACATCACCAGCTCTTGGTCAGAAGTATCTATACCATGACCATAAATACCGGCTTTGAAGCTATGCCTTCCATTTGCTGCGCGAGTCGGTAATTGGTGAAATAGTTGTCCATTTTTAGAAAAGTGTGTCCAAGTTCCACCTTCTGGTTTTATTGCTGCAGAAAACTCCCCATTGTTCTCACTCCAAAGTACATGAGAATAAGCAACATACCAGCGTCCGACTTCAATCGGAATGATAGTATCAGCAGACCAAGAAGCGATACTGTTTCCTTTATCGTTGCATATGCCTGAATAGTGAGTTTTATTGCTCGGTTTTGCGCAATGTACTTTATGTTGTAACGATATGGCAGGCTGCTCATTTGCTTTTGGGTATCTGGCAATAACAAAGCTCATCATGGGTGCGACAGGAAAAGCGGCATTAGATGGCGGACCATATTGCATTAAGGTGGAGTAGCAAATAGAGCGAGAGTTGGGGGCTTTCACCCTACAGCCTTTATTCCAAATTTTGTCTACTTTAAAACGGAAGGTAATTTGTGTGCGTTGACCATCAATATCGAGGTAATCTGGATGTGTATCATACTGTTCTGGAGAATAGTATAACTCTGCTCTATGGCAATTTATACCGTAATTTAGACACTTTGATTCTTCAGCATGATGGCTATATATTTTTGCATACCAGTTATTGGAAGCGGCGTCATATTCTCTCGTTACTAGCCCACCATAATTGTAAATTGTGTTTGGATTGTAACCTGTTTCATAATCTTGTACCTTCCAAGGGCTATCCTGTTCAATCGGTGATCTTACTTTGTCAAAAGGTAAGTCAAATCCACCATTTTTAAATGGAGTCTCGGACGCATAGCTCGACAATGTTATTGTTGAGGCAGTAGCGGCCATCATAATCATTTTTTTCATATTAAAAGTTCCTGTTTATAACTGGTTATCCATTGGTGATTAAGTTTTAATCGTAACAGTTGCTTGTAATGAGTCAATGAATAAATATGATTGTTTTTATACCAAGCTAAGGCGATATTATTACTTTAATTAGGGTGAAGCTTTATTAAGCTGAATATAAAAGCGTATTTAAAACCATGAACAGATATCCATTTATCTTGTGTGGGAAGTCGTCATTAGGCTGCCAGATTATTTAAAACTATAATTTGAAGGGGGAGGTCTTTTAAGTAGGTCGTATACGAGGTATTTTTGCATTGAAAATCACAAAAAAGCCGCTGAACAGCGGCTTTTTAGAGTAAAGTTGCGGGTTAATTTCGAATTTTATACCCTTGTTGATCTATGACTGCTTGTGCCTTTTTACTGACTTGTGTGCTTTCCAAATGTAAAGTGATGTCTGTATTTGGCCCAGGAATAATCGATTGCAGCGTATTATTCTTAAAATATATGTTCCATAACTTCTCAGTATCAGATAAGTCCAGCTCAGTGAGGGTGTTATTTGATGCACTTAACCAAGTTAACTCTCGTAAGCCTGCAAGTTGGAGCTCCGTCAACTTAGTGTTATCTGCACTTAAAGAGCGCAGGTTAAGTAAATGCTGCGTATTTAGCGTATCGATTTGAGTATCGTCAATGTTGAGCATTTCAAGTTGGCTGCCCTGTGCAGTGGCCAGAGATGTCATAGGGTTATTGTTAATGAATAACTTTTTAAGTTTTTCTGCCTTGGTTATATCTAAGGTCGTAAACTGGTTTTGCGCTATATTAAGCGCTTGTAGTTGAGCATATTGAGATAAGTCTAAGCTAGTCAGTTTTGATAATCGTGCATCTAAGTCAGCAAGTGCATGGCTTGGCGTTACACCTGCGATTTGTGCAATTTCACTTTGTGAAATATCGACCGCTTTTAGTACTGTGTTGTGCGTCAGATCGAGGGTATCGATTATGCTCTGCTTTAACCTTAATGTTTCTAAACTTTGTGCTTGAGAAAGGTCTATAGCTTTTAATTTACCTCCGCTTACAGATAAGCTCTTAAGCTTTGTAGCATCAGACAACACAAAGCTTTCTAGTACACTGCTGTCAATTCCAACATGTGCTAAATTAGGCGCTGGTGTGAGTGTCAGATCACGCGTATTTTGACCCCGTAGATAAAAAGAACGAAGTCGCTGTAATGAGCTCATATCCACGTCTGTTGTCAGTGAACTCTGTATCGAGAGCGTTTGCAGTCGAGAGAGTTTGCTTAATTCTGAGATCGCTTTGTTATCGAGTGTAACATCCATTGAATTGAATCGAAGAATCGACAGGTTAACGAAGTTACTCAAGCCAGTTAAATCATTAACAGTTTCATTCTCTTCGTTACCTTTACAGTCTAACGCTTTGCCATATAGAAGAAAGGTAGGGCTGTAATGTTTATAGTTATCGATACACGCTTTTAACGTGGGATCAGTTACGCCGATTTTATCGGCAATGGAGTCGGGTATTGCCTCAACTTTTATATTTACTTCACATGAACTCTTGAGGTTGCTGGCTCTATATGTCAAATAGCGCGCATTGTGTTCGCGATATTGGAGCCCACAACCTTCGATGCTGCTAACATAAAAGCCACTTTCCTTTGCAGATGCCGTCAGCTCTAAGTAATGCTCATGCAAAATGGTGCCGTTTTGTAAATTTGACGTCACTGTGCCAGGGCCATCGACATTGATTGTGATAGGGTGTGCAGGTACGGCGTATTCTAAAAAGCGTTTGTTTTGTTCGCTACATTCACCATCTTTAGGAATTTCACAAAACCAAATTCCACTTGAGTTGCTTTCGATAGGAACAAAATGAACAATTTCACCGGTAGACTCCTTAACCATACCCTCATGGTCGAATGTATACACGACTTCTTTATTGCGGGTATATACAGGCGTGACAAGGTTAAAGCCTTCTTGGGCATAGGTAAGTTCCCAAATGTCTATACCGAGTTCTGAGCGCTCGAATAATCTTAGCGAACGGAAATAGCTAGGATTTGCTTTCATAAGTGCGCGATGGCTTATTTGTGTCGGTGTGTTGTCGGTATTTAACACAGAAAGATGCCTGATATTATTTACATATCGGTAGACATAAAACTGTTGATCATTTTGTGCAAGAAGCTCGTAGTCTCTTTCAAAACTTAATAAACAGCCGTTCATTGTTTTTGTGCAGGTAGGGGTAGCAGTAACTGTTAGACGATTATTTTTTAATGTGGTAATTTCAGTACCATGTAAATTTGCCCTTCTTGCGATGCCATCGCTGTATAGGGTGAAGTCCCCCCAGTCGTCGGAAAGGTTGCCAGCAATATCCTCGAAGCTAAATGGTGTGTCTGCTTTTTTAATAAACGCACCAATTCCGACTCTGAGCCAATCGTAATATTGTCGGTCGTCCAATGCAATTGATGACTGCTCGATGGATAACACATGGATACCGTTGTGCTCAGAGACCACTCTCAACAGCGCATAATCTGTTTTGTTGTTAGCAGTCAATTCAACCAAGCCTTCAGGGGTCAATGTCCAATTAAATGGAAACGCTTTTTCTTCTGCGTGCGCAGCTATGTACCTGCCCATGTTGAGGCTACCAGTACCATCTTGGTTAAAAGTGAGTGAGACGTTTTTCTGTATATTTGAAGATTCAGAATCGATGTATGTATCAAAAGACAAAGCCCACTCTCCAATGAGTTTATCCATTAATGGCATCGGTGTAATTTGCTTTGTTGTCTTAACTGCGATTGGTTCTAAGTATTGATGGTTACCTTCGTTGTTATACTCTAACCAAGATATAAATAGCTGCTCTCCTTCATAGGTGAACTTAAAGCCAGCGATCTTGATAAATTGTGTATTGTTATCAAAAGAAACCTGTTTATTGATTGGAATGCTAGTGGGAATGCTGTCAAATGTGGCCACATATTCAGTGTCAGAGTGCTTTCTTATCGTAAACTTAGGAAACTTTGAAAATGTGCGGACTTCATACTCAGGTTTAAATATACCTCGTCCATCTTTACTAATATTAAAGGTAAAGTGCAGAGGGACATTAAATTGGTCTGTACTGTCCATCATCACTGTGGTTTCACCTAGGTGAACAGGGCGGGGAGAAAACTCCACTTCTATTTCACAGTTTTCAACTGGGTTGGTGATTTTGAATAATGACGTGTTTAGCGCTTCATCAATAAGTTCACCATCACAGCCACGTACGTAAATGAGCTCATTATTTTCTTTTGGTGTTAAAACAAGTTCAAAGTCCTTGCCAAATTCATACGCAGTCACTGTGGGGACTATTGAGCCTTGGCCGGTTTGCTTGATATTTATATTTAAATGAGGCCATTCAAATTTGAACTGGTCACCACTGCGTGGGCCGCAGCCAACATTATTGACACAGATAGTAAGGCCTTCTTGGTTTACCTTACCAATAGTGAGGTATAATACCGCATTGCTGACTGTGTTTGTTAATTTAAGATGGCCATCAGCGACCTCAGCCCAATAAATCTCGTCATCATATTGAATTTTTGAACGGCAGTCACTTTGCGCTTGCGATAGACAATTTTCTATTTGTCTTAGGTTCACAGTTCCAAAGTAGTTTTGTGCTGTTAGGTCAACTGCACCTATAAATAAATGGGGCGTGGAGGTATTGCTGAAAAATGTCTCGTCAAACTGCTTAGGTTTATTAGTTGGCTTATTAGTGAGCTTGTAAATATGCACAGAGCGCGCAACTTGAACCACAGAATCACTTGTATGCTCAAAAGCGGTGTGTTGAATCGCAATTAAGTTACTAGATGATGCGATTAACTCGTATGTCTGGCTCTTGGTGATTTCACATTGTGCTAGCGCAACATCACAAAACGCTCGGTCTTGCTCAGAGAATTGGTAGTGATTACGTGTTAACTTGCCCTGTTGATTTTCAACCTTGACGTTATGCTGCCAGTTAAAATGAAAGTTGTTCTCTTCGTCTACTACAAAAGCTTGTTTGTCGCCTTTTGTTTTAAAAGGTGTCCATGTTTTTGCGTGGTTAATATCATCAAAGTCAATATTTTGATGGCGCACCATCACGCCTGATATTACTTTGCCATTGTTTACTAGTACTTGTATGCCTAACTTAAACTCTCTGACAATATTTAGAGTTAAGGTACTTTGTGGGTGATTTATTTGTATTGTTTGGCCGTTGTCGATTAAACCCCAGCTAGCAGTCATTGTCTCAGTACCATTATTGAGCTCAACTTGGCTGTCATTTATAAAATTCAATCGTAGTGACTTTAATGGGGAGTCACTTTGTGAAAGTTGCAATGACCACTCACCTTTTAAGTTGTCTAGCTCAGGTTGAATAAAGGCGCTTTTTTTTGCGAGCTTAGCGATAAAAGGTGCGGGCCCTTGCTCTGCATCATTGGAAAGTAGCACTGTCTCTACAGTATGCGCATTATTCTGGCTTTCTATGATGTTCAGGCTGAGCCCAAATAAATCTAAGCTGATTCCAGTGAGCTGTGTCGGCTCATTGAAGACAATATTGATGGTGTCGTTTACTTTTTGCCAAGTAAAATCACTGTTCTTGGTATTTGCAATAAAACCAGTGCCATTAGCCTCAAGTTTTACAGCCAAGCCGAAACCGTTAAAAAATTGAGCTTCAGAGAGGTAGTAGTCTCCCGCTGATATGGTTTTTGCGACTTTCACTAAGTCACTATCTTGCTCTATAGCCGTTTGAATTTGCGCCAGTAATTCGGCTTGCTCTTCTTCTAGTTGTGTTATTGCGGTATTTGCAGAGTCTTCATCTTGTACTAATTCAAGCGTGCTTTTGACGTTTGAAGGCAATGCGACATTATGATCGACGATGGCTTTTATCAGCTTGGCCAAACGCATTTTTTCCGCAGGCTCGACATTTTTTCGGGCTTTTTCAAGCTCATCCACTGTACTTAGCTGATTTACCTGTCTTTTAATTAATGCAAATTCAGAGGTGGTTATATTGGTCACATTCACACCAAATTCTTCATTGGCATCGAGTTGCTTATCTTCACCTGCTTTTTGCGTGAGGTGTGCTAAATCGCCAAGCTGAGAGATAAACTCAATATGTGCGTTGTTCTGTGCATATGACCCAGTTGCCCTGAGTTGTGCAAGTGCTGTTGTTTGTGATTCGTCATATACGATGTCCAGCTGATATGCACCGGTTTCATCCGCTTGTGTCGTAAAGGTTTGACCATCAAATGTGAGTTCTACATTGGCATATGCAATCGGTTGATCTGTCACTTTACCAGCAAGTGTTAATTGCTGGGTGATGGCACTAATTTCGACTGTGTGAGTAGTACTGGTGGTGAGCCCTTGATCATCGGTAGCTTCAAGCTTAAAAGTAACACGCGTATTCTCTTGAATATCTGGCGAGTTCACAGTGAGCGTTTGAGTCTGGGCACCATCTAAAGTTAATGCAAGCTCGCCTGCGTAAGACCATTGATAGCTTTGTATTTCTCCGCCATCACTATCTCGTGCAGTACCTTGCAAAGTAAAGCTCTGCTTTTCTTCAATTTGGTCAGGACCATTAATGGATACCTCTGCACCAATGTTTTCTAATGCTTTGATAGTGACCGTATGGCTTGTGGTATTTACTATACCTTGATTATCTGTTGCTGACGCTGTGAAAGTGACGGTCTGATTTTCAAAAATATTAGGTGTTGTTATTGTGAGTACCGAAGAGTCGGTGCCATCTAGGCTAAGGGCTAACGCTGAGTCATGTTGCCATTGTATCGACGCAATATGTCCATCGGTGTCAAGCGCGTCAGCGGTTAGCGAAAATACCTTGTCTTCAAGCACTGACTCAGGGCCAATGATCTCGAGGGTGGGCGCTAAGTTGGCCAGAGCTTCAACAGTTAAGTAGTGCGTTGCTGTTGTTTGAGCGCCTTGGTTGTCAGTGACTGTCAGCGAGACTTCAGTGTCTACGCGCGCGAGAATATTATTACTGGTTATGGTTAACGTGGCAGCATGTATGTCTTCTGCAGAGAATAACTCATCATCGTAGCTCCAGCTATAATGGTTTATCTCACCGTCAGTATCTGTTGCGTTTGCGTGCAAAGTGATGGGTAATTGCTCTATAACTTTTGTGTCGCCTGTGATGTTTAATAGAGGTGATTGATTATCTTTATTTGAGTTGCCACCATTATTGCCTGAGGTATTACCATTGCTTTCTGAATTGTTATTATTTTGGTTATTATCAGAGACGTTCTGGTTATTTTCTTGGTTGTTATTACTTGTATTATTATTTTCGCCTGATACTTGAGAGGAGGCGCCTTTATTTTCTAATGTCTTAGTGTCATTTTTAGAGCCTCCGCAGGCACTTAAAAGTGTACTAAGTATTAGGCAGGCTAACACCTTATGTTTTGTCCTTAAATTACTCAATGTCATCTTATGTCCTTGGTATTTCTTTTCGATGATTTTAAACATGTTTCTTCGCGAGATTTTTTTTGTGGTTTTATAAAAGCTGTAATATATCACCTAGTTGGTTGTTTTGAATATAAACTCTCCTAATTTTTGATGCTTTCAATCATTTTTTTATCATTATAAATATATATTTAATGTGATTGGGTATTTTGGGAGTTTTCATACCCAACATGATTAGCAATACGATGCAGGTTGGTATGTGTATATTTTAAAGTGTGCTTAAAGGCAATGAGTGAAGTGCTGCAGAGTCAGTTTTGTTAACCTATTATAATAGACGTTGTTTGAAAGGTGCCCACTCTTTGTTAGGCACCAATAGTGTGAATCTTTAAATTATTTGAGAAGTGTCACTAAAATGTATAACTCAACCCAACATAAGCCATACGAGGCGCGCCTGGTTGAATGCGTTCTTTGTTAAATCTAATCTCAGCTTGTAGAGCATATGTTTTATCTGTGATATTGGCTATCCTAGCATGCAATTTTAGTGTATCAGTCACTTGATAATTTGCTTTTAAATTTGCAATGGTATAACCGCTATGTTGACGAGAGTTTTCAGAGTCCATCCAATAATCGCCAATGCTTTTTATTTCAGCAGTGACATTTAACCCAGCAATATGTTGGCTGTCGTAATTTAAGCGCAGGTTAGCAACATATTCTGGGGCCATCACTAGACTATTATTGGATAAATCATCTTCGTCGTTTTGAACTAAGTTATTACCCTTAATATAATGCACAAACTCATGATCTGATTGACTATAAGCCAAAGCTAAAGACCATGCCGGTGAAAATGTATAGGTTGTGCCTATCTCAAATCCTTGATGTCGGACCTCAGAAGCATTAACTCGAAAACTTGCGCCATATCCATCAGTCGCAGTGACGATGGCTTCTTTAACGTCCATTACATAGTATGCGAGCTCAATAGAAAGGTTTTCAAAGTTAGCTTTATACCCCACCTCATAGGTATCGGATGTTTCTTCATTGATTGAGCCTAATTGTGAACTCGTTTCTTTAGACTTTAGGTGGTAGAGCTCTGATGCTGTCGGGATGCGAATTGCGTTTGCGTAGCGTGCATAAACGGCAGATTGCGCGTCAAATTTGTAGTTTAAGCTGGCTTTTGGACTTAAGTGTTTGAACGTGTCTTCTCGACTTGCAATAGAGCGGTTACCAAATCCGTCGTTATCATACGTAGGTAAGGTATTATCAAACTGATACGTATTATGATCATACCTTAGGCCTAGTGCATAGTTTAATTGTTCTGTTAATTGGCCTGTATGCTGAATGTAAGGCGAGATCCCAGTGAAGGTTGTTGAGTCTTTGTAAAAAATATGGCCCTTAGGGTAGGTGGCAGCGCCCCAGCCAGTCGTTGTAACTGTGGTTGGTTGATATGAAAAGTCATCCCCCTCAGAACGCTCTAAATCTATACCCAATGTGGTTTCAAAATCGACACTGTGCTTAAAGTTGGTTAAGGCTAAAAGGCCAATGCTTTTAACGCTAGATTCAACGTTTGGCATGCTTGGTTGCCAAGTCGCTATATAATCATTCGTGCGATAACGAAAGTAGGGAATGACTGACGCATAAAGTTCATTATCGTCATATATATATTCTGAGCTAACTCTCAGGTAGTCTGTTTTTCTGCGAGGGTCAATCGCCAAAACTTCTGGCTGAAGACCCGACTGTGTTGGGTCTTTTAAAAAGTCTTCTTCTTTGAGTGCATTTAGCATTTGCTGATCTAATGTAGATGCAATCAAGCTTGTTTTTAAGCTTTGTTTGTCGTCAATTTGTAGTTCATGCAACACATTGAGCTCTGACTTCTCGACACTGCTGTGATCTCTCCACCCTTCATTATTTAAGTAGGCGGCACTTACTCGAATTCCGTTTGAATCTGAAATGTTGTGTGTCGTACTGCCACTCATTCTTTGATAGTTACTTTCACCGAACGTGATACCTAATTCATGGCTATCTTTGTCTATCGGAGCTGAAATGACATTGACGGTTGCTGCAACTGCACCGGAGCCATAAAGGCTAGTTCCAGCTCCTTTAATAACCTCTAAACGAGAAACTGACGAGTTTGTACTTGCCCACCACAGTGCATTGTGGTTGTAAAATGCGGCTGATTGCAAGGGTACATTATCTTGTAAATAAAGTGTGTAGCCTCCAAAGTTTATTGGCATGCGGATCGCCGCATTATGGCCTTGTCCGCCTGACAGTTGATTGAGTAAGACGCCAGAAATGGTCTCTAGTGATTCTGATACATGCTGTGCATTATCATTTTTTATCACTTCTGTTGACACACTGCCAGCGCTGAGGGCTAAATCTGTGTTTGCTTTTGCAGTTCTGCTGGCTGTTACAATGATTTTTTCGATGTCGTCGCTTTGCTGTTGTGCATAAAGCAGATCAGCTTGTAAAAGTGCGATGGCTATGAGGGAATAAGAAAAGCCAGATTTCATTTTGCTTGTTCCTTAGTTATTTTCTAATAATTCGTTATTTTTTAAGTTACGTTGCTGTTTCGCACGACGCTGGCGAAGTGTTCTTGAAAAGTACATGTACGTACCCGTTAATGCAACAAATACGAGACCAAGGCAAATCAAAGTAACGATGCTATCACGTATACCTTTGCCAAACGGGTTTAAAAAGTGGTATTTGTGTAGATAACCAAAATGCCAACTACGTGCTTTTTGCCAATCATCATCAATTGCTGCAATGTAGCTGGTATGGAGCTCAATACTGTAGAGCACATTAGGTGCGTGTTCAAAGCTGAGTTGTTGTACTGGTAATCGTTTATTTACGAATCCATACGTAGGTCCAAAATTATCAATTTTTTCGCTGTGATTGAGCGTGCCAGATACTTCAAGTTGCTCAAGTAAAATAGATCGTACAAAGCTATTGTTGTCATAGGTGGTTTGCTGTGTGTCCCAATACGAAAAACGCATGCCTCGTTTTTCAAACGACACAATTTGACTGATGATCTTTCCGCCTATGCTCACTAATTGAAAGTTATCTCCTTGGGCTCTGCGCATGGCTTGCACGGGATCGTGGCGAATATCCAATGTGGCAATTTGGTTACTTGGCTGTAGAGCTCTAAATTCTTGTACAAAGAATTTATCGATCAAGATATGTGTGCTGCTGCTTGAAAAGCCCAACAGACAAACACTCAGCATCAGCCCAGTACCTCTATGAAATGACCTAACAGTGTGTTGCTTTGACTTTATTCTTGACCAGAGCAAACTGTATGCGATTAGCCCGAATGTAGCCATTACCAATAACGCGATACTTATTATAAGCATTGGTACAATTCGCCATGGGCTATGCCTATCACCAGCAAATTGCCATGTATGAAGCTGTTTAAACCAATAGGAAAGTGTATCTCTAAGGGGGGTGTTATGGGCAGTGATCCGCTTTGCAAGCGTATCAATGTATACGTGATTGCCATTGCTGAGTTGGATCTGGTAAACAGGTAGTACTCTATTTATTTCAGGGTAAGTCGCGCTGAATTGAGTGATTAGCTGGGTATCGACAACATTTTGTTCGCTCCACTTTGTGGCGAGGTACTGAGCATAATCAATGTCTGTTAAGTTTTCATGTGATTCGCTCAGTGGCAGATAGTGCAACTCAAGATGATTGAATGACTGCTCTCTCACTTGATAATAGAGGTCACCATTATATTCCACAAGGCTGGCGTGACTGAGCTCAGAAATCTCCTGTTGGACTAAGGCAGTTTGTAACTCTGTGTAACTTTGTAAATCACTTAAGTGTATTTTGACAGGGCTGGATTTAATAAAGGGTGCTTTTGCAAAATGTGACATTGCAGGATGTAATAAGCCTGATAATGTCCAGATAATAAAGGGGATTAAGCAAAATAGTGCAATTCTTCTATGCCAAGTTATTAACTGTTTTAGCATTTGATTATTATTATATTGAGGATAATTCTTGGATTATATGTAATTAGTTTGCTGCTTGGGATGTGACAAATTGTCGCACAACACCTTGAATCATTTCATTAGTGCTAAAACTTCATAAGTTGTAAGTAAATGTAAAGTAAGCCTATACAGTTCGCGTTTCGATTGTTACATTTATCAATGTGCCAAAATGGGTACGAATATTGTCTTTAAATTATCCAGTTTGGCTGCGCAAAGAGTGCGCCTAATAAAAAATAAAAGGAACACGCCATGTTTATCGTCACGCTTAATTATCTCGTTGGCTTATCTGAAGTTGAGAAGTATTTACCCCTGCATAAAGAGTATTTAGACCGATGCTATGACGATGGTATTTTTCTGATGTCGGGTCCAATAGAGCCTCGTACAGGCGGTGTTATTTTAGCAAAGTCTTCTTCTAAAGAAGCGCTAGAACTAACATTGAATGAAGACCCTTTTTTCAAAACGGGGATTGCCGAATATCAAATAACTGAATTTGTACCAACAAAGTCTAAGAAGGAGTTAAGTTATTTGATTTAAAAACTTTAATGGGCATTTATGCTATGGTGATACACGGAGGTATTACAGATGCAAAACTCAGTATTAAATAAACTTCAAGCTTTGGCTGGTCAAGTTGGTTCAGAGATAAATAACCAGTTTACAGTGCTTAGGGAGACTGCGGTTGGACTTCCACTTTTCGCATCATTTTATCCCTCTAAAGTGCAGGATGTTGATGAGAAACATTACTTTGTTATTCCCTATGAATTGGGGGTGCACAAAGTCGCTTTGCATACCATCAGGAGCCTGCCTATGGGGGTTCCTGAGGTGAATACGCTACCAAAACGACGCGTTTTTCACTTCGCTAATTCACATGCAGAAGAATTATTATCCCACATACTCTCGGAGCAAACCGAATCTATAGTCCGAGCGCAAAAAAGTGATCAGCAAAGTAGATTGGAACAGCTTGCTGATGATATCGATGTGCTGGACACTAAATTAACTTACGGGATGTTAGTTATTGGAGGGCTGTCTGCACTGGTCAATCCAGCAGTGGGAGCGGCGATAGCTGCTAAAGCAGCTTTACCCAGTATTACGGGGCTTGTGAATAAACATGGTATTCGCCCTTTAGGGGAAAAGCTCTCAGAGGCATCGGTGCAAAAGCAAATTGAGTTAGCGCTGCTGAATGTGCAAAAAGAGTTTTCAGAAGGGGACGTTATAAAGTTGGTGAACCCCATTTTAGCTAGATTGGAGACAGCGCTGCGCACCAACGAGCAAGAATATGATCCACTTATTGATGAAGCATTCAATGGCACAGATTTTAGTGTGATTGAAAAAGAACAATGGAAAGTGCTCACCGTCGACGCTTTATCACACGTATATCAAGATGTGATTGAAAATCAAGACCTACACGAGAAAGCGTGCTTAGGGGCAGAAGATATTCGTTGGTTAAGTTACCTATTTAAAGGGTATTTAAATTCGTAGTGATATAAAAGGATGGCATGATGAAGCTATTTAAATACCTTTCCCTATTTATCTTTTTCATAATGAGCTTAAACCTGCTGGCAAATGTAGATATTTACTCGCGGTTAAAGTCTGAGCAAGAATGGCATATTAGGCCAGCAGTTATTTCACCATCAGGGAGTGTGGTTGAATTAAAAGTCGACGTTGCTCAAGGTGAACAGGTTCGCTGGTATCAAATTATTCCAGATACCAGCCAATACTATAAAAACGCCAATCATCCGTGGGAGAAAAACCCATATCAGTGGGCTGGTTTTGGCAAAGTTCAATATCAGAAAAAGCACCTTAAACAATTCGACAACAGTCTGCATATTACCGTTGACTCTGCTTGGTTAAAGTATAATAACGTGTTCAATTCAAATTATTACCATGCGGATGTAGGCAGCTTTTGGTTTGAAGTGGAGGTAATTGGGGTCGAAGGGAGAAAACGCGTCAGTACAGGTCTACGGGACAATGATCATCGAGGATTGAGTAAGCAAGTGCTGAGAGTTTCTTTCACAAACGGTGACGGGTATTTGGGCACGTTAAGTAGCTTTTTTAACGTACCTGCGATATTTGGCTCAGTACCTTACCAGAGTCAGCATTATTTAGGCGTTGACTGCGCTGATGTTCTTATGGCTGCGAATGCGATACGCAATCATGGCAAAGTGTATGATCGCAACGTGGCATGGCTAGTGACGAATTTAAAACATAAAGCAAAGCTGAGTGACTTTAATGGGGTAGGTTCAACGATAAAATGGGGCACCGATATTTCGCCTGGAGATTTTATTGCGGTTAGATATCGACGAAATGGCCAATTCGCACATATTGGCGCGCTTTATAAGGACAGTAATAACAATGGGCTGTTAGATGGTGAAGATCTGGTTATGCACGCAGGCCCTAATGCGCTGAGTTATAGTACGGTTTCTGATGCCGGCTTTTTAGGTGAGATTGTTATATTGGATAACCAAAGCTGAGCGTCATTCAGCAAACATCAATCTGCGTGCACAGTATGAAATATAAAACTTCGAAAAAATATACAGTTGAGATGGTTAGAGAAGCACAATTACAAGATACGCGCAGTCTAGCGGCATTGGCATTACAGGTATGGTTAACAACTTATACGAAGGACGGCATGCGTGATGACTATGCCTCTTTTGCATTGAGCCATTTTACCGCTGACTATTTCGAAGCACTTTTAATGAGCGATGATTATGGTGTTTTGGTCTGTTTGGACGATAGCGCCATCATTGGTTTTTCTGTGGTGAATTTGGTTTCACAATTTCAAGGTAAACCCTATGGTTTTGAAGTTGAAAAGCTCTATGTACACAACAATTTTCAAGGGCGAGGTATTGGTAAGCAGCTCTTAGATGCCATATCACAGCGTTGGGGTAGAAAATTCTGGCTGTATACTTGGGTTGAGAATGATTCCAATCATTTTTACCAACGCTTAGGGTTTAAACTGGTAGGTGAACTTACGTTTGACTTTTCAGGAGTCGTTATTCATAACAATGTTTACATTAGCCCAGCTTTATAATGGTCGAGGCTTCCAGCAAAATGTACTCGCAACGGCAATTTGATATTTTTCTTCACCGTAGCTAGTTTCTCTTACCCCAGCCTCAAACACCACTTATAGTAAAAATAATGAATTTAAGCAGACTGCTCTAATAATTTTGCAATGATCTCTCTGGCTTGATCAAATTCAAAGTCTTCTATTAACTCAACGAGCTGATTACAGGTCAACTCACTAATTTTATGATTTGCTTTGAGCTCATATGCTTTTTCAACAGATTGGGTATCACAGCTAAGCAAAAGTTCTTCGAGCTCCAAGAAGTCGTCTCGTGTGACCTTTAAACTGACGACATTTGACGATGGAGGGGGAGGGGCTTCTTCCGTGTGTAATTCACTTAACTGCTTATGTAAATTCCTCAGGTAGTCAGTTAGCGCTTCAACATCTGCTGGATTGACACTTTGCTGCTTGGAAATTGCGTTTTCAATGTCTGAAGCTTGTTTAGATAACTGATCAATACATAAGTTTGCACTGGCACCTTTGAGTGAATGAGCAATGCGTTCTGCGTGTTCTAAGTCACCGATAACCAGTGCTTGGTTTAAGTTAATCGTTTCTTCAATCTGATTTCTGGCAAACTTTTTAATGATACTCCAGAACGCTTTCTCGTTGCCGCCTAAGCGCTTAATAGCACGTTCAATATCTACGCCATCCAACTTTGGATCTTGCTGTTGCTCTTGACTTCGCTCATCAGCTGGGGGGGAGATATTTAACTGTTCGGTTGTGTTGTCAGGGGCCGTTTTATTATATAAGTGCTGATACACTGTCTCAGCCATTTGATTGAAATTGATTGGTTTACCTATATGACCATTCATGCCAGCCGATTCGCACTTTTGTAAGTCCTCTTTCATCACATTTGCGGTCATGGCGACAATAGGCAAGCTGTCAAATTGGCTGAGTTCGCGGATTTTTTTGGTCGCCGTATACCCATCCATAACAGGCATTTGAATATCCATCAATACGATATCGAACTGATTGTTTTGCACTTTATCAACAGCAATTTGTCCATTATCAGCAATGGTGACGTCTAAGTTTAATGAGCCTAACATCTCATTGGCGATCTCTTGATTTGTACTATTGTCCTCTACCAGCAAAACTTTTTGCTTGTCAAAAGAAGGAACACCATCGCTGTTTGACTCTTGAGTTGTTGCGTTAATAGATTGCCCACTTAATTGGAATGATTCCATAATGGCATCAAGTAATACAGATGCGTTGACTGGCTTAAGTATAATGGCATCTATAAGATCATGTATTTCAGAGTTCATGCCAATATCTGTGCCATAGGCGGTGACAAGCACGTACTTGGGCTCTGTTTGTAATTCGAGTGCCCGAATATGTTTGATAGCATCAATGCCGCTCATATGGGGCATCTTCCAATCCATAAATATGATATCAAAGTTGCTGCCTTGCACTAGCTCTACGGCGCCTGAACCACTCGCTGCGCAAGTGACTTGAAACTTCATTGCTTTGAGGAGGTTGGTTAAAATTGCACGCGCACTTTCATTGTCATCAACGACGAGCACATGTTTGCCAGCAAGCTGGCTATCTGGACAAATAACATTCGTTAATTTGGCAGACTGTAGGCCGCAGCGAACGGTGAAGAAGAATTCGGAACCTTGCCCTTGTTCACTGTGTACACCAATTGTGCCACCCATTAGCTCTACCAACTTTTTCGATATGCTGAGACCGAGGCCAGTTCCGCCATATTTTCGAGTGATAGAGCCATCGGCTTGCGAAAAGGCCTTAAAGAGCTTGTTTTGCTGCTCTTTGGACATACCGATACCTGTGTCTTTAACGGTGAACTTCAGGGTTGTTTGCTCATCCAATTGCTCGATGGTTGTAACACAAATGGTGATCTCACCCCTTTCTGTGAACTTAATGGCATTGCCACACAGGTTGATAAGAACCTGACCAAGCCTTAAAGGGTCGCCAACTAGACTAATTGGTACATCTGGCGCAATGTCTAACAGCATCTCTAAACCTTTCTCTTGCATTCGGATCACATTGATATTAACCACGTTGTCCATCACTTCTTGCAGAGAAAAATCGATATTTTCTATCTCTAGTTTGCCAGACTCAATTTTTGAAAAGTCTAAAATATCATTGATAATCCCAAGTAAGCTTTTTGCTGCTTGGTCTATTTTATTAATATAGCCAGACTGTTGAGTTGTTAGCTCGGTTCTCAGAGCCAAGTGACTCATCCCAATGATGGCGTTCATTGGGGTGCGTATTTCATGGCTCATGTTCGCCAAAAATTCGCCCTTTGCGGTACTCATTTCATCGGCTTTATCTTTAGCTAGCCTTAATTCAAGCTCCATTTGTTTTCGCTCAGTCACATCTAGTAGTAAACCAACTACACCTGCTAACTGATTTTCAGCGTTGGTAAACACCGCCTCATAAACAATGAAGTTGCGAGGCTCACCTTCGGAATTTTCAATTTTTATTTCATAATGTTGGTTAGATTTTCCATCAATTAGATCTTGATGGGATTGTTCAAAAACCTGGGCGATCTCATAGTTAAAAATATCTTCTGCTGTTGCATCAAGCACATCAGCATCAAATGTACCAAAGTACTGATGGAACACACTATTAACGCCCAAATAATTGCCTGAACTATTTTTGTAGTACATTGGGCTAGGTATGGCATCGAGGATTTTTTTGTTGAGTTCAAGTTGCTCGACAATGCGCTTTTCTGCTTTTGATTGTAAGTCGATATTTTGGGTTAGCTGTAAACTGACGGCGAGATCATTGATCACAGATTTTACCCATTTATAGTCTTGGTCCGTCAACCCAACAAGACTACCTAGTTCTAGCAAGCCAATACTGTCATTGCTAACCACCAAAGGAAAATAATACAGTTCGCAAATAGAGAGTTTCTCACCATTGAGCTCAATAGCGTATTGCTCTTTTTCAAATTTCATTGAGTAAGGTTTTTGCGTGCTTAATACATGAAAGTGAATAGAGTCATAATTACTGTAAGTTCTGGCGCAGTTGCTGCTGTAGCCTGTCCCCGCCACTCGAGTGAGCACTTTTTGTTCTTCAAAAACATATAAACCTAATAGTGGCACCGATAAGCGCTGTTCTAAAAATTGCAGTAGCTCTTCACCTAATTCATTGGGGTTTTTCTTACCTCGTAACGCCAAACCAAAATCTTTCATAATGGTATTGAATTCAAGCTGTTCCGACAGGTCATTGAGCAATTTGTTCATCGATTTAGATAGATCAGAGAGGTCTCCTTTCACAGACTCGTCGAGCGTGAAATTGTAATTACCCTGTTCCACATTACTGACGACTTGTTTTTGAATTGAGGCGACAGGGTTAATATACAGCTTCCAAAGTAAGTAAAATGACAGCGCAATATTCACCAGTAATATTAGGTTAAATATATTTCGAAGCATATATGCGGTGTTGAGGCTATTTTGGTGACTTTCTAATTCTGCATTGAGTCTAGTCGTGATAGCTCTGTGCGCCTCTCCGATGGCAGACATAATTTTAGATTTTTCGACTAAATAATTATCGCTAAAAAGAATTTTTTGGGCACTGGTTAAATCAGGCGCTGAATCTTTGACCCAGTTTCCGTAGGTGTCTTTATGAATACCTTGAATGGCATTAAATGCGCGTCGTTCTAGGCTAACAAGTGAATTAGAAGTTGAGAGCGCATTTTGCATTTGTAATAGCTCAAAATCTTGTGCGCCGAGTTGCTGAAAACGTTCAATAATATTGTGCCCATCATTGACCCTAATAATTTCTGGAACACTAGAGTGAGGTGCGGCCAAGCTATCCCAATAGTCATAGGTGTTGGCATTTTCGGCTTTAACTTTGCCATCACGCACCAGCAGCATGTAGCTGAATAACTGCTGCCACTTATCATTGCCTGTTACAGCGTAAGCTCTTGCAAAATTAGTTAAGTTATCTGAACTGAGCTTTAGTTCATGGGAAAGCTCGGTGAGCCTAAATAACTGTGTTTGTTTTTCTGATAGCGCACTGACCTCGGTGCGCACGTAAAGTGACATAAGCCAGATCCCGATACTAACCAGCAGCATTATCGAGAATGTAATAAAGAAGCTGACTCTTAAACTTTTCATCTAATCCAGTCCGTGCTTGGCGTTTCAGTAATAATAGACCTATATTTTTGTGTGTGGTGAACATTTGTGCAACAAAACATATAGAAGAGACTATGGAACAGCTTAAAACGGTGTTAGTGGTGGACGATGTGAAAGAAAATTTGGCTTTCATGACAGAAATCATAAAAGATAAATATCGTGTTTTAGCGGTAAAAAGTGGTGAAGCAGCAATCTCTGTGGTTGAAAAAAACGATGTAGATATTATTTTACTTGACGTAGTTATGCCCCAAATGAATGGCTATGAAGTGATTAAGTATTTGAAGTCTCATGATATTCATAAAGATATCCCTGTGATATTCCTAACCGCAAAAACCAGTGTTGAAGATGAGGAAAAGGGCTTCCTACTAGGCGCTTGTGATTACATCAATAAGCCAATCAGCCCACCAATTTTACTGGCTAGATTAAATACTCACCTTTTGAACAAAGAGTCCAAAGATATTCTGAAAAATAAAAATGATTATTTGGAAGAAGAGGTTCAAAAGCGTACAGAGCAAATGTCACGTTTACAAGATGTGACCATTCAAGCCATGGCGAGTCTTGCTGAAACGCGCGATCAAGAAACTGGTAACCACATTCGAAGAACACAACTTTATGTGAAGCTACTAGCGACTATTTTATGTGAAAAACCAAAATATAAAGCGGTGTTGACCCCTGAAGTGATTAATAATTTCTACAAGTCAGCGCCATTGCACGACATTGGCAAAGTGGGGATCCCTGACAATGTGTTGCTGAAACCCGGCAAATTAACAGCTGAAGAATTTGAAATTATGAAAGGCCATACGGTCTATGGTCGCAATGCAATTGAGACTGCTGAATCTGCGTTGGGCCAAGCGGACAGTTTTCTACAAACGGCAAAAGAGATTTCTCATTACCATCATGAGAAATGGGATGGTTCTGGTTATCCTGAAGGTTTAAAGGGCGAAGACATTCCGCTAAGTGCTCGCATGATGGCCATTGCCGATGTGTATGACGCGCTGATTAGTCGACGCGTATATAAGGATGCCATGGAGCATGATAAAGCAATTGCCATCATGAGAGAAGGTCGAGGCAGTCATTTTGATCCAGAGCTTCTGGATGAGTTTTTAGCGAAAGAAAATGTGTTTTTTGATATTTCTCAAAAATATCGAGATTAGGGCCTTTTGGGGGGCGTATGTCGTACTCAATTTTATTGATCGATGATGACGAAGTAAATCATGATATTGCAAAAACAATGTTAGGTGAAACTCAAGAGTATTTCTCAGCTTACAATGGGGAAGAAGCGCTCGCGTTATTCAATGAGCGTAAATATGATGCCATCTTATTAGATGTTGTTATGCCTGGTATGAACGGGTATGAGGTTTGTAAAGCAATTCGAAATGCACCTTCCAATTCCCAGACACCGGTACTGTTTGTTTCTTCTAAAGATGATGTTGAAGACAAGCTTGAAGGCTTTAAAGCGGGCGGAGATGACTATATCACCAAACCTTTTGATGTCGAAGAGTTGAGCTTTCGTATTGAGCGTTTAGTTAAGTACAGCAGTAAAATTGACACTTTAAAGGTGAATTGTGAAGTAGCAGAAGAAGTCACTATGACTGCCATAACCAGTTGTAGTGAGTTAGGGCTTTGCCTTGAATTTATAGAAAACTCTTATCAGTGCAATACGCTTTCTGATTTATCGACGGCTATTTTAACAACCTGTCAAAATTTGCATTTACATGCTTCGGTTCAATTGGGTTTATTAGGAGAGTTCCGTGATTTTAGTAATTGTGGCGCTATTAATCCGTTGGAAAGTGAATTATTGAAAAAAGGCAGAGACAGTAAGACGGTGATTAACATTGAAAAACGTAGTTTTTTTAATAGTGCTTATTGTTCACTGCTTATTAAGAATATGCCGATTGATGATGAAGAAAAATATGGGCGTTTTAATGATATTTTAGCTTTGGTTGTACGTGGTGCAGACGCGAGATTAAAAAGTCTAGAAACAAATATTAAAGCCATTCAAGCTAAGAATAAGGGGCTTAGAGAGTTAAGTCAGGTTGCCAGTAAAGATCTAGAAGATATTGAGTTGGTATTTAAAAACTATAATAGTGCATGCCAAGAACTAGTTGAGCGGCTTATTTTTGATGTTGAGGATTCGATGATGTCATTTGGCGTGAGCGACGCCCAAGAACAAACATTAAGAGAAACTCTAGATAGTGCAAAAGATGATTTGCAGCAGATACAAGAGCACTCAGAAGATATGTCAGCCACATTTAACGACTTTTTTATTAAGCTAGATAAACTAATTGATTAATAAATTCGATTCTTATTTTCTAAAGGGGCTATATGGCCCCTTTTTTTTATGAAATTTTTTATTGTAATATATATATACTTTTGATAATTTTGTTTAATTGCATTCAACCTTTTTACTTGAAAATAACATATTAGAGCTTCATTTAAATCTTTTTATGTGTGGTTTTAAGTGATTGGGTTTTTAATGGTAATTGATTTTTTTAATCTTATTTATTGAAGTGACTAAGAAGGAGTTTTAAATGTGTTCTAGAATGAAGTCACTTGAAGCTCAGGCTTTTTTCGAGTTCCATTTAACCTTGTTCGCAGTACTGGTATTTATAATAATAATTGTATTGCCAGCGCTAAGATTGATAGTGAGCTGTGTTTCAAAAAAGGAAGGGGTTTATTATTTTGTTTCTAAGTTCTCTGCGAGAATAGTATCGAATAGCCGGTTAGAACTCTCTTTGTTGCTTATTGTTTTTATTTATATTTTATATTTTATATTTTACTTTATATATAAATATTGTGGTTGACTAGAGCTGTATTCTTTTCACTAAATAAAATGAGGGCATTATCAATGGGCGTATTCAACACGCCTAGCTTCTCTTACTAAAAGCGGGTTTGAGCTTTGTGTAACTGAGACGAAATTAATATTTATTATTTCATTTTTTCTTGTCGTCTAAGCTCACAGCGTTCCAAAATGGTTTGTTTCTCTTGCGTACTTTTATTGCTCCATCCGATAATCTCATCAATGCTTCTTAAACATCCGACGCATATATCCTGATCATCGAGACAACAATTACGGATGCAAGGAGACGCAGGCGTTTTGGGCACCTCAGCCTTATGTACCATTAAATCGACTACTTCACTGATGACTCATTTCTATTATTATGACGTCTTTTTATCATTCTGAAAAGTGTCAGTGTTTAATGGTTTTAGCGTCATGGTTGTAGCTTGTCTCAATTAAAAGGTATCTGGTCGACTTTATTGTGTTGTGGGGAACTATGTAGAGTTTTGCTGGTCTTGATTTTTGAATGGACTTGTTATTTTGAAATCAAGATTAATCATAATAAAAAATAGTGTCTGTATATATAAAGAATAAAAGCAAGGAGTTGACCGCGCATTATGGCAAGTAGTCAATCACAGGATTTCATCAATACTCCACTCGTTCAACCATGTGTCAAGCAACGGGCCAGAGCAGTAAGAAAGCGTTGGATCTTAACGGGATCAACCAGTGCGGTGTTGAAGCAGCTAACCATCCCAATGTTGTGGGCCATCTTAGCATTATTTAGTGCAGATCTTATCGAATTGTATTTTGCTTCTCGGCTGGGCGTTGAGGAACTTACCGGATTGAGTTACACGTTACCGATACAAGCAACTTTGTTCGCATTTGCTATTGGACTGGGTATTGTTGTTGCGACACGTTTGACACAAGCTCGGCATGTCGAGGAACTCGCCGCGGTGAGTTTGATATTTACTACGCTTGTTGGTGCGTTATTAGCGCTGTATATTTGGCTCAATCTATTACCAATATTGAATTTACTCGGTTTTTCAGATTTTCCTCAACAAGGTGAGGTGTGGGAGTCCCTAAATAGCTATATGCAATATCGTTTGGCTGCGGTGGTGTTTTTTTTCCTTATTATGGTGATTTTCGGCGTTTTGCGGGCATTCGGTAATATGCGTGCTGCAGCGCAATTACTGGTGGTATTTGCAGTTGTTCAAGTTGTTGTCAGTGCATTGCTGTTTTCACCTTGGGCGATGTCTAATGTTGCATTAACTGGCTTGGAAAAATTGGGGGCTGCGCACTTAGTTGCTGCATTAGTTGGTTGCGCCTGGGCTTTGTATTTACTGATAGTTAAAGAAAATATCTCAATTAAAATTAACCTGCTGTCAGTTCAAAGCCGTCAGGGATTTCGGTGTTTAACACGTCTTTTGGTACCAATCGTTTCAATGCAGCTGCTTACGCCAATTGCGCAATCTGTTTTGATGGCCATTGTCGCTTCACAAGGTAGTGAGGCTGTTGCTGCATATGGTGTTGTGATGCGCTTGGAGCCGCTTGCTTTACTATTGCCTATGGTACTGACTACTTCCTTACCGATTTTTGTTGGGCAAAACTGGGAAGCGAAAAAGTCATTGCGGGTTAGACGGGGGATAAAATTATCTATGTTAGCTTGTATAGCGTGGCAATTAATCGTTTCTGTTGTGCTTTTTTCTGCAGCAGATTTTTTAGGAGAGGGGTTCTGTAAACAGACTTTTGTTAGTCAATCCATTGAATTGGCCTTAACTGTGTTACCTTTATCATATATTGCGCTAGCCGCAGCGATGCTATATGTGAGTTGTTGTAATGCCACAGGTCGTAGCATGGCGGCTTTGAACGTGAGTATTATTAGGTTATTTGGCTTGTCGATTCCTTTTGCATTTTTAGGGGCGTACATTTCGGGATTTACAGGTATTGTTTGGGGACTTGCGTTGGCGAATATTGTGTTAGGTATGGGCTTATTGGTGTATTGCATAATACAGCGTGAGCAGTTAAATCTGTCAAAACGCGCAGTCGTCAGTTAGCTCGTCTGTATTTTGTATTTATTGTTCAGTTATTCGTCATAACAATTGACAATAACAAAAGGCATAAATATGAAACAAACTAACTTTTTACTGGGGAGCATTGCATCGGTTGTCCTGCTGAGCGGTTGTAAATCGGATCCCAATGTGTTGCTAGGCTATAGTGCTAATCAATTATGTTCACGGCACTTTATTTCTGACGAGTCAATTGAGTTCATTAAGCAGCGAGTTATTCCAGAGGCGTTAGGGGCTGTGTCTGGTGAGTTGTATCTAGATGTCGATGAGGTATCTAAACAGGTGTCTATAACGACTCAGGTAGATGGCGTGACGCTCACGCGTACATCAGTATTTCGTGAAGGTTTAGGTTGTACTTTATTGCATGAATTAACACCTGAACAACTGCGTGCACAAACAGCAGATCTTGAATTGCCTGCGCAATTACCTAGCACACCTGTAGAAAAAGCACTGCGTCATGATGTGACGCTGGACTCATTCTTTGCGACTAACCATAAGGACTACACTTGGAGTGACAATACTTTTGCTGTGGCTGTCATGTATAAAGGCGAGCTGGTTGCACAGCAGTATGATGCATTTCATGATGGTGATTCGCGGATGCTAAGTTGGTCTATGGCCAAGACCTTAACTGGGTTAATGACAGGGCTATTGGTCGATCAAGGAAAGCTAACCTTGGAGCAACCACTGCGCTTTGGTGAGCATGTCATGACAGTGAAAAACCTGATAAATATGAGCTCTGGTGTCAAGTGGGCTGAGACACCAGATATTCATGGATATGAAGACTTAGCACCTATGTGGTATCACACTGGGGACTCGGTCAATTATGTAACGCAGTTGCCAAAAGCCTACCAGCCAGGTAGTAAATTTGAATATGCCACAGGCACAACTCAGTTATTAAGCCGAGCTTTGATGGATGCATCCGGCGGTGGTATCCAATCATTAAACACTTTATATCAGAAACATTTTTTCGCACCGCTGGGTATCAATAATGCGATCGCCGAGTTTGATGAAGCAGGTAACTTAAGAGGTGGCGCAAGAATGTTTTTGAGTGTCCATGATTGGCTCAAAATAGGTCAATTATTTATCAATAATGGGCGTTGGCAAGGTGCACAAATTGTCTCGGAAGCATGGCTAAAAGAGGTGATGATGAGTAATGGCGTTGATAAACATTACGGCGGTCAATTATGGTTGAACGATATGAGTTTTTGGTTGCCTAGGTTACCAAAAGATACAGTATCACTGCGCGGTCATCGAGGTCAGTATGTTGTTATTATCCCGTCGAAACAGTTGGTTGTGGTACGCTTTGGTGCTTATGGTGCAGCCGTAAATCAGCATATTGGACTTGCAAATAAGCGTTTGTTCAAGTCAGTACTCAATGTGATTGAGCAGTTAGAGAAGTAAAACATAGGCGGACAGTGTTGATTTGTCCGCCGGTATTTAAACTGAATTTAGTTTAAGTCGATGCTCAGTGCACAGTGGTCACTGAGCATCTCTTTAGGTTTCATATTGTCAAAGTAGTGGAATTTTACACTGCCTTGTACATATTTTTGTTTTAATGTGTTTGATACCAAAATGTGGTCGATTGGTGCCGGGTAGTATGGGTGGCAACCTGTCAGCATTTGGTTAGCATTGAAGAAGGTCGATTTAGACAAATCGTTTGGAGCTTTGTTTGCTAGCCCATCTGGGTGATAAAGGTCACGACTTACACGGTTATAAGGTGCGGTCAACCTGTGGTTAAAATCTCCAAGCACGATGAAGTTTGCTTGCTCAGCACTTTTTGTCTCGACCCAGCTATCCAATAGTGGCACTTGCTTTGCCAATAATTTACATGATCTTTTGTCTGAACGACGATAATCGTCTACAAAACAGCCACTTTTAAGGTGCACATTCAACAGGTCGATTGTTTTACCTTGATAGCCAATTTGGACCTCCAAGCCACTTCTTAAGCCCATTTGTATGTCAGAAAACTGCTTATGATGAACGACTTTTTCAACGCTTAGAGGTTTTTTCACAGCAAAGGCCACTTTTTGCTGTGTTGACGTCAATCCATTACCGCGACATGTATAGCTTGGGCTATCTTTTCTGTCAGATAAAATTAGCTGCCATTGCGATTTGTCAAAGACAGTTTCTAGGGCTTTGATAGAGCCCACTTCTTGAAAAGCGATGACATCAGCATCAAGTGATTTTGCGTATTGTTGTAAAGCGGTGATCTCTTGCTTAGTTCTAGGTTTACAACCTTTGTTGTTGTCAGCCGCGAGGTGTTCAATATTCCAAGTGACAATACGCAGTCCTGTATCTTGTTGCTTTTCGTTTGGATTTGTTGCGTTACAGGCACTGGTGAGTAGCGCGCATAGTGCAAGTGCACTGAGTTTGAAAGTATGATTCATAATTCTAATAACTTGAATATTTCTAATAGCGATATAGTGTATCAAAAATATTGCAAATAGATTATATAAATATTTTTATTCATCGCGAATAAAGTGTCATTTAACTCAGGAGGGAGTAATGGGCGTGAAATGCTGCAATATTGGCTAAATATTGCAGCAAAAAAGATTATTTATCAGCAGGTTCATGCCAATGTTTACACTTACTAGTTTTGCCGATCCCCGGGTTAAATGAGTTGGTTGGGTCGAGCTTTTTGTAAAAAGATTTGAGGGCGTCTTTAGCGAAATACTCATGCCCCACGTTATGCTCTGCCGGATATTCAGCGCCGCGCTTGTCGAATGTTTCTAAGATCTTATTCTTGACGGCTTTAGCATCTACACCTGGTTTCATGATGTAGTTTTGATGCATAACATGGCAGAAAAGGTGTCCATAATAGAGTTTTACAGCGATTTGTTCGTCAATTTCAGGGGGGAGTTGTTCAAACCAATCTTGTTCATTACGAGGGAATGCGACATCAATCGTCATAATCGCCCCCATCTCTTTGCTGTTCATAGTTTGCATTCTGCCAATTGCGCCGCCAGCGACAAAACGATGCAGAATGGCTTTTTCACCTTCGTCTTCGGTACATTCGAAGTAACTTCCTTCATTCGTTTTGAAGAATTCATCAAAATAAGCTTTGGCTTCAGCAACACCTGCATTACTCATTTCTACAATCCAGTGATGTTCATAACGATCGCGGTATTCATCCATGCGTTTTGGCAAGTGATTTGGCCATAGGCAACTCAAGTATTGCATAATGCGGTCTGAAAACTTACTGGGTAAAAACTTAAAGTTATCGGCTATGCGATCCACAGTACGTTTGATCCCGAACATCTTTGGAATGTATTTAGAACCAAGTTTGTCTATTACCAAAAAGGTATCTTTACCGTATTTCTTAGAGGCGTCATAACAGTCTCTATGCAGGTACTCTCCTGATACTGGTAAGTTGTCGAACTTAGATAATATATCGCGGCGGATCTGAGCTAAAACAGCTGGGTCGTTTGTACCCACATAAAAGACTTGATGTTTTTCAGGCACAGGATAAGTATCTAATCTCACTGCAAAGACCGCCAGCTTACCGGCACAACCAGAGGACTCATACAGGCGACGTCCGTCATTGTTGAATCGTGAAGGAGTATCGGCATCAACATCTCTTACCCGCTCATGGTATTCATCATCGGATGCACGAAGTTCTGGAAATTGAACATCGGCATCTGTGTAATTTTGTTCTTGCAAATTAGTTAGCATTTCTTCTGGTGTATTACCAAGGTTAATACCGAGGTTATTAACCAGTGACAAATTACCTTGGCCGTCTATTTGTGCGTATAAAGACAGCTCAGTATAGGCTGGACCTCTTTGCACTAATGCACCGCCTGAGTTGTTACAAATCCCGCCAACAATGGATGCGCCAATGCATGATGAACCGATCACAGAATGCGGTTCACGACCATGTGGTGCCAATGTATCTTCAAGGCCAAATAAGGTACTGCCCGCAAGGCCAACGATTTGTTTGGCATTGTCGATAAGCTGAATGCTATCAATGCGCATGGTACTGATTATGACAATCGGGCGATCATAATTTTTACCATCGGGTGTAGAGCCGCCAGTTAGGCCAGTATTGGCAGCTTGCATGATTACAATGACATCAGCAGCAACACAGGCTTTAAGTGCTTGCCAAATTTCCAATAAAGTAGCGGGTCTTACCACTGCTAGTGCTTCGCCTGAACCAAAACGAAATCCTTTGGTATATGGCTGCTTTTTGGTGTTATCAGTCAGTACAAAGCTGTTACCAACGATAGACTTGAGTTCTTGTATAAGGGCAGTATTTGAAGCGCTATTGGTCATGCTGTTCTCGGAAATTGATCTACTTTTGCATTCTTGATGAGGGATTGGGGACTAGTATACAGCAAGGTTAAGAAGGAGTGAAACCAATGATTTGCATGTTAAAATGTACCTTTTAAAGGAAAAGTTACCGCAGATGAAGAAATTTAACGGCACAACTGCGCGAGGCATCTACACTACTACCTAAGTTATGAGGGTCTAAAGTGAGAGAATTTAATATGCCAAGCAAGGAGCGATGTAACGCAATGATGGTGCCAGTATGGGCGGTCAGTATTTGTATGTTGGTTGGGTGCGAAGGCAATCATAGTGCGCAAAGCAATGAAAGCCAGCCTCAAAAAGTAGCTCAGACCAATACGTCGAATGGTGTTTACAATGTCATGCAAGATGAAAATAAATTCGTTATGGGGGCATGTGTTGAGCTGGGGTATCCATTGGTAGTTTCAAAAGCGTCAACATCGTCAGAAATGCAATCTGCTTGCTTGCGTAATCTTACTCATAAATTTGAGGCTGATACTAAAAAGTCAGACACTAAACTTAAGTGGCGGGTACGTGTTAAAGGAGTTGAGCTTCAGTGTGAGTGTGCGGGTTACGCCACGCAAACAGGCCGAAATGGAGTTTGAATCAAAAATGTCAAACAATACGGTTCGCGCGATTGTACAGAGGCGCGGCGCCTAGACCAATTGAATTTAATCAGGTGGATAACAATTTATCCCGACGGTGCCAGCAATGACGTCTAACTTTATGAAATCTGCTAGCAATCGAACAGCACATCCAATGCATAGGTATGAGATTTTTTGTGCTTTGTCATAGCCACTGAGACCATTTTTTTCGCCACTTGCTGCCCTGAGATTGGACGGTATTTTTTTAGCCAAGGAAGCCTGCAGATAGTCGGTAAAAGATAATTTCCGAGCGTTTCGGCTATACGCGTATCTGGACGTTGTCCAACGAGCAATGAAGGCTGGAAAATATTCACTGTATCAAAGTGAAGTTGTTTCACATGGTGTTCTAGTTCGCCTTTCATTTGAAGATATGAGCTTGAACTATCTGCATTTGCACCGCTGGAAGAGACCAAAAAGTAGTGTTTGATTTGGTTTTGGGCTGCTAGTTTAGCAACTTGAAGTTGATAGTCTAAGTCGACGGTTCTCTGTTTCGCGATCGAGCCAGCTTGTTTCTTGGTTGTGCCTAAGCAAGAGAAAAGCATATCACCATGAAAAATATGGACGAATTGAGTTAAGTTATCAAAGTCTACTACTTGGTTTATTATTTTATCCGATTGATAATCAACGGGTCGGCGGGTGATGGCGATGACTTTTTCAATCGCTGCTTGCTCTATCAGTTGTTGTACTAAGATCTTACCAATAAGGCCGGTCGCGCCAAGCACGATTGCTGTTTTCATTGTTTGTTTTTACTTCGTTGCATACCGTGTGATTAGCGTATTAGATACAGTGTGGCAAGTATTAGCAAGCATTTTTATGTATGTATTTAACGTATAAATGAAAGCTGCATAAAAACGGAAGAAGGTTCTTGGCGATATTGTCCAAACGCATCACAGAACTCGAAACCAAGCGCTTTATATAGCTTAATTGCAGCATGTTGTTGATCGCCAGTTTCTAGTTTGACGTGCTTAACGCCATATTCTTTGGCCTTCATGAGTAGGTGTTGCACGATCGCTTTTGCCACCCCTTTACCACGCTGAGAGGGTTTGACATAAATACGCTTTAGCTCAGCGTAGTCTTGTTTAACAATATAGCTGCCACAGGCGACGAGTTCTTCTCTGTCATAGTGGCCGATGAGATAAGTACCGGGGTTGTCTACTTCGTCAATCGGCACTAAATCATTGGCATCGGCAGGATAGAGGCTATTCATTAATGTATCAATTTCATCAAATAGCGCTGCAAGCCCTGTACTTTGACTATTTAATTGAACAAACTGCATGGTTTTCCTTTGAGTGTTGTGTATTAAAGATACTAGTTCCTAAAATGGAACGATCAAGTGCTAATCTAAAAATAAGTGTTTAATATAATTCATTTTTGTAGTCGAAGTTCGCTCCAAATTATGGGCGCAGGTACTCAATTCGACATATTCACTAGTGATAATAATGTTGAGATTGGGCCCGCCAAGGTAGTTTGCCACAGCCGCACTAGCAGGATTATGTGCAACACAACAAATATCATTAAAACGTGCATGATATTGCGTATTGACTTTGAATAATGATTCAGGGCTGAAGGTGTAGAGTGCATCGCACCGTACTAATTCACTTTGGGATGCGCAACAGCGGTGTAAAATCGTTGCCGTGTCTAGTGCTCGCTTTTCAAGACTTGCTATGATCTACGTGTCTGACAATGGCCCAAGCGCTGCTAGTTTATTTGTCTTTACAATACCTTTCGATTTAAGTGGCCTATCAAAGTCATCAATGGATGCCTCTTCCCAGTTTCATTTGGCATGACGGACCAGTCTGAGTATTTTCATATGCCTCTCAACCATAAATATATACACATCGTGGCCCATAACACGTTAATTGATGATTGTTAATCAACAAATAACTGGTTTTCAAGCGTCCTGCCATTGACTAGTTGTTTGTAAGTCCAGCTATTTTCGTGGATCAGGGAGAGTAAAGATAAATCAAACGGTCTATCTTGCTTATCATATTCAATGACAAGCTCATCAGATTGAGTTTGTTTGATATTTTTAACACCGCTGAGCTGTGCTATTTTGTCTTTCATTGGGGTATCAAGGTTGAGCATTTGTAAAGTAACAAAGCTGCCTTGTTCACTTTGGTAAAGATCACTTTGATGGCTTGAAAGTTGACCTTGTTCCAGATAGAGCACCGTATCACATAGACGCTCTAGTTCACTGAGATCGTGTGAACTTAAAATGAAAGTCATATCACCTTGCAAAGAGGCAATGAGGTTACGAATTGCTTTGGCGTTTTTAGGATCCAGTCCGGCTGTGGCTTCGTCTAGCAATACCACTTGCGGACTGCCTAGTAATGCCTGTGCAATACACACGCGTTTTCGCATGCCGTGTGATAACTCACTCGTTTTGGAGTTGGCAACATGGGCTAAATCAACAAGTTCTAATACACGTTGTGTGTCTTCTTTAGCAGCTTTACTTGACATACCTTGTAATTTAGCAAAAAAACTCAGTTGTTTTTCGACTGAAAATTTTGGATCAAGCTGTGCATCTTGAGGAAGAGCTGAAATTTTGCCAAATAACTTTGCATCACCAGGGGGGTGGCCGAGTATATTAATTGACCCGCCACTTGGCTTTAAGTAACCACAAATGATGCTAAATAATGTTGTTTTTCCAGCACCGTTCGGACCAACTAACGCCACAGTGCTGCCTTTATTTATCGTGAATGCAACATTGTTTAGAGCTTGTTTTGCTCCAAATTTTTTGCTTAAAGATGTGACTTCAATCACTGCACTCATAGATCTCTCCCTTTCAGTAATACGTGCCCAATACCAAGCAACACCAGTGTTTGGCACGCTGGAAGTGTATAAGCAAAAAGAGGGGTATTTTGCCAACCGGTTAGTTCTGTTACTTGGTGCCCTGGTATAAGGTAATTAAGCCAATCAAGCATTGGATATTGTGCGCCGAGATAGTTGAGCACAGATGCCACAATGGTAAAAAACAAAATGGCAAAGACAATACACATTCTCGCTGAGTTTGTGACTAAATTAAGTAAGCTCATCAAAGCGATAAAGGGTAAACATGTCAGTAATAATTTGCCCCAAATTGCAACGGATTTGATCAATGCTGACGGAAGTAAACTGGCATCTCGATAGAGCATCATGGCAAGCGTGGCAAAGGTAACAAGGGCGATAAGAGACGCTAAGATCATCACTTGCCCTATAAATCGGCCAAGTAATATTTCTAGCCGTGTACTGCGCATGGTTAAAAATCTCAGGGTGCCCCTATTTCTATCTTCGACAGTTTGCTCAGCACTGACAAATAGTGCGAACATAGGAAAAGTAAATAGGCCGATGAGCCAAAACATCGTAAGCTCAGCTTCAGGCCAAGATATTAAAGCAGACAAACCGACTGTGCCTGCGACTTGTCCTACAATGTCAGAAAACTCATAGCTACTGATGAAAGGTACTGCATTGTAGATGGGGTAACGTAAAACCATAAGCCAGACAAGAAAAAATGCGGCGATAGCGAGCCAACCGCGTTTTGTGGCAAATAGACGCGAGAGTTCAAATTGGCTAAATAACCATGTGCGTTGAAAATTCATAAGGTCTCCTCATTCAGGTCAATACATTAGCTTGAATTTATATGAGGAGGAAGCAAAAAAGTGTTGCAGAATATGGCATAAGAAATAAATAGCGCAGTAAAATGCTGCGCTATTTAATTTTAGCTAGTTTTTACCAACCACACTGACGGCCTTTGTTTTGCTCATCTAGGTAAGCTTGTAACGGTGCAAAGTAATCTAAAATCGCCGTTGCATCCATCTGCTGGTTGCCTGTAACAATTTCGAGTGCTTCTTGCCAAGGGCGGCTGCTGCCCATTTCCAGCATGGTATTCAAACGCTCACCAGCTTCTTTTGAGTTGTAAACAGAGCAGCGGTGAATTGCTTCTTTACTGCCTGCAATTTCACACAGTGATTTGTGGAATTCAAACTGTAAGATATGTGCTAAGAAATAGCGAGTGTAAGGTACATTGCCTGGTACATGGTATTTTGCACCTGGGTCAAAGTCGTTTTCGCTGCGTGCTACAGGCGATTTTACACCTTGATACTTTTCACGTAATTCCCACCATGCTTGGTTGTATTGTTCTGGGCTGATTTCACCTGAGTATACCTTCCAGCGCCACTGGTCTACTAACAAACCAAATGGAATAAATGCCACTTTATCCATCGCCATTTTCATCAATAAGCCAATGTCTTTTGATTCATCAGGTACTTGCTCTAGCAATCCGATTTCTTTTAAATAACCCGGCGTTACGGAGAGCGCGATGGTATCACCAATGGCTTCGTGGAAACCGTCATTGGCACTTTCTTGATAGTACAGAGGTAACTTGTTGTAAGCACGTTGATAAAAGTTATGACCTAACTCATGGTGAATAACTGAAAACTCTTCACCAGTTTGCTGGATACACATTTTGATACGCAGATCGTCTTTGTTATCTAGATTCCAAGCCGATGCGTGACATTGAACATCACGATCTTGTGGCTTTAAGAAAAGTGAACGTGTCCAAAATGTTTCAGGTAGGGGTTCAAAACCCATAGAGGTAAAGAACTTTTCAGCGCCTTTGGTCATCTTAATCGCATCGTAGTCATGCTCTTTAAGTAGCTGGGTTAAATCATAACCTGGATCGGCGTTTTCTGGCGCAACCAAGTCATACACGTTGCCCCAAGTTTGTGCCCACATATTACCTAACAGGTGCGCAGGGATAGGTTGGTCTTGTGGTACTTTGTCTTCACCATACTTTTCACCAAGTTTTGCGCGCACATGGCAATGTAGTGAGTTATAAAGAGGTTTGACCTGACCCCAAATGCGGTCTAACTCTTTTGCAAAATCATCTGCCGGCATGTCGTATTTGCTACGCCACATTGCGCCTGTGTCAGCATAGCCAAGTTCGTTAGCGCCTTCGTTGGCCAATGATACAAGATCTTTGTAGAGGGGACGCATTGGCTTTGATACTTCGCGCCAGCCTTGCCAGATATTTAGCAGCTCTTCGTAATTTCGGCTGGTGGCCATTTTAGCTGTCATGTCACCTAGGCTCATACAAGTACCGTTATTACAGTACTTACCTTTACCATAAAGACCATCTAGTTCAGCTGATAGCTTTGCAAGCTTTGCTGTTTTTTGCGGATCTTTAGGAGCAGGAAGTGTTAAGTTAAGCTTTAACTTATCAAGTTTTCGACGATTGTCGTAATTTAATTCTAAGTCATCAAATTTAGCGGCTTCGTTGGCTAGCGCAACAAGTGCTGCTGTGTATTCTCTGCTTACTTCCGCAGATAGCGCAGCGGTGTCTTCAGTAATGAAATTAGCATAAATCCACGCAGCTCGGCCGCTTCTTACAGATAAATCTTGTAGTTGTTTTTCGGCTTCGGCAAGGAATACTTCGGCGTCTTTTTCAGTTAGTTTTTCAGTCGTCGTTGTGGAGTTACAGCCACTCAGTGAGAGTACCCCAGCGACAAAGATTGCGCTTAGGCTGAGTTTAAATTTTGCTGACATTGTGTTTTCACTTTTTGTTATAGAGGGCGTTGATGATAGCAGCGTCTGCCAATGTGCTCAATTATCTGACGTCAAACTGGGAGGGAAAATAGCACACGAAACCGTCAATGTTATTCCTAGATCAACAAAGCGAGTGAATTATTGAGTTAGTGTGTTTTTCATCCATACTTACCTTTGATACTTAGTTGGGGAACAACGCTGATGTGGCTAATTTTATTATTGATTATTGCTGTTTGGGTTATATTCTCGGTAAAAGATATACGCCTAAAATGGATTTCTAAACCAACATTTAACTACTTTAAATGTGCCTTACCGGAACTCTCTGAAACTGAAAAAGAAGCAATGAAAGCAGGCGACACCTGGTGGGATGCCAGCCTATTTAGTGGCAAGCCTGATTGGAATATGTGGTTAAAATCGGGAAAACCACGTCTATCAGATGAAGAGCAAGCTTTTGTCAGCAACGAATTGGCTGAGTTAATGGCGATGCTTGATGAAAGCGAGATCACGGCGCGAGGTGATTTATCCGAAGAGACATGGCAATTTTTGCGCGAGAAAGGTTTTTTCTCAATGATTATTCCCAAAAGCTTTGGTGGTAAGGAGTTTAGTGCACAAGCTAACTCAGTCATAGTATCTACGATTGCGACACGCAGTTTGTCAGCCGCTGTTACGGTGATGGTACCAAATAGTTTGGGTCCTGCAGAATTATTGCTGCATTTTGGCACGCAGTTACAGCAGCAACATTGGCTGCCCAAATTGGCCAGTGGTGAAGTGTTACCGTGCTTCGCATTGACTTCTTTGCACGCAGGTTCTGATGCTGGAGGGATCACAGATCATGCGACAGTGTGTCGTCAAGAGTATGAAGGTAAAGATGTATTGGGTTTAAAAGTGACTTGGTCGAAGCGATATATTACGCTCGCCCCTGTGGCTGATGTGTTAGGTTTGGCCTTTAAAGTGTACGATCCAGATAACTTGTTGAGTGAACAGGTTGAGCGAGGTATTACTTGTGCCTTGATCCCAACCTCACATGATGGTGTGAATCAAGGTGAGCGGCATGATCCAATGGGTCTGGCATTTATGAATGGCACGACTTCTGGGAAGGATGTTTTTATTCCACTTGATTGGGTGATTGGTGGCGAAAGTGGTGTAGGGAAGGGTTGGCGGATGCTCGTTTCCTGTCTAAGTGCGGGGCGCGGTATTTCATTGCCGGCATTAAGTGCTGGCACAGCGCAATTATGTGCAAAATCCACTTCAGCATATACTCAGCTTCGTTATCAATTTAAGCAGCCGATTGGGCAATTTGAAGGCGTGCAAAGTGCATCGGCACGTATATTCGGTTTAACATACAGTATTGAGGCTGCGAGAGAAAACACGGCGCTTGCGGTGGATTTAAAGAAAAAGCCATCGGTAATCACTGCCATCGCTAAATATCATTTAACAGAGCAAGCGAGAGTCGTCATTAATGACGCGATGGATATTCATGGAGGAAAAGCGATACAAAAAGGGCCGTTAAACTACTTGGCCAATCATTATGCAGGTATGCCAATTAGCATCACAGTAGAAGGTGCCAATATACTCACACGGAATTTGATGATATTTGGTCAAGGTGCTAGCCGCTGTCATCCTTTTATTTTACAAGAGATGGAAGCGGCGCAGATGGATGACCCTGAACAGGGGTTGAAAGTGTTCGATAAATTACTTGTTGAGCATATTGCTCACTCAGGTAAAAATGCAGTGAAAGCCTTACTCAATGGACTGACGGTTGGACGCTTTGTCCGTAGTCCTGTCAGCGGCGATGTGGCACGTTATTATCAAAAACTGACTTGGTATAGCCAAGTGTTGTCATCGTTGAGTGATATTGCCATGTTAAAGCTAGGTGGAAAACTAAAATATCGTGAGATGCAATCCGCTCGGTTGGGCGATATGCTAAGTCATTTATATCTGGCATCTTGTGTTTTGAAAAAGTATGAAGATGACGGGCACCAGTGTGGAGATTTACCGTTACTTCATGTTGCGATGTCGTACCATTTATCTAGTTATAGCAATGCGATGAAAAGCTTCGTCGATAACTTTTTACCTAGAGGATTTCGAAGTATCGTAAGGCGTGTATTTTTTCCTTTCGGTACCCGCTCTCGAGAGGTGTCTGATGAGCAGGTCAAAGCGTTATGTGCAAGTGTGTATGAAAATCATACTACAAGGATGAGGATCAGCACCTTATGCCCTAGCCAAAATATGCCAGGATTAGAAAAGCTGGAGTCGGCGCTTAATTTGTCAAAAAAAGTGACTTCAGCATATCATGACTTTTTAAGGTGGCAGAAAAAACAGAGTATCAAGTTATACGCTAAATCTTTGCCAGAGCAATTGAGCGAAGCGTGTGAAGCTGGGGTTATTTCTGAAGGGGACAAACAATTGTTAGGGGAGTGGCTACAGTTAAGCGATGAAGCGCTCAGTGTCGATGTATCGAGCGCTTCTTAACTATTTTATCGTGCGTAAGGGTCTGGGTTAATTTTATCTACATACCAGCTGCCCTTGCGCTTGACCATTTGAACACTGCGCATATCGTCCACTTGATTACCGTGTAATTGCCCAGTGAAAATGAGATTTACTTTGGCATTTTTTCCGTATTGTTCGCGTAAACTTTTATTGGTCATGTCGAGTTCAATCGTAACGTGATCGAACTGCATATTGACAAGGTTTCTAGTGAATTGTGAGGGCGTGCCGTAAGAGCGCATGATCCTGGCAAGTCTTGGTGTGGCGAGTTCTAACGCTACCTTCATATCTTTTTTATTGTAAAGCGCATCAAAATACATCGATGCAGTATAGCCAGGTGTATCTTTGTCACCTCGGCCAGCTTCTTCATTGCCACAAGCAGTTAACAAAAACGTAATTAAAACGATAATTAAAGAGGATAATTTCATAATACGAGAGAATTACAAGACACTTGCTTTAGTGTGTCTTTATTCACTGCATTTGTAAAGAAGACTAATTAAAATAACCTAATTTCAAATTACAAATTAGTATAAATATATTATTTTTATAGCTGGTGGTAATTAAGTATAAAAGCCCAGCGTAATGCTGGGCTCGGTCAGGAAGTAAAGTATCAGCACTAGCTTAAATTAGAAGGTGCTGGAGACTGTGCTGTTTTTTGTCTGCGCAGTACCTTTCTAGTGAGTTGTTTAATATCCTCCAACATGACGTATTGACATGGGATAAGCAGTAATGTGATGACAGTGGCAAACAGAACACCAAATGCCAATGATACAGCCATCGGGATGACAATCTGTGCTTGTAAACTGGTTTCCATAATAATCGGCACAAGCCCAATAAATGTTGTTAGAGATGTAAGCAGGATTGCTCTGAAGCGGCGACAACCGGCCTCAACAACAGCTTCTTTTATACTCATACCTTGTTCTCTGGCTTTATTGACAAAATCGACCATCACCAGTGAGTCATTCACGACAACCCCTGCGACTGCGATAATACCAAACATGGACAAGCCGCTCATAGTCATGCCCAGTACCATGTGGCCAAATACAGCGCCAACGACACCAAAAGGAATAACAGACATGATCAGCAGAGGTTGAGAGTAGGAACGAAGCGGGATTGCCAGCAATGCAAAGATGATCATCATTGAGATGGCAAAATCTCTGAATTGTTCGGCAACGCTGTCCATTTCTTCTTGGATGCGACCTGCGATGCTACTTGTAACTCCAGGATATCCTTCTAATAAGCTTGGTAGATATTCTTCGCTGATTTGCTCAGCTATTTTGAAAGGTTCAGCTTTATCAGTATCGATAGATGCCCAGACACTCACAGTACGTTTAGAGTTTTCACGACGGATGCGACTGACACCTTCTACTTGTTTGATGTTAGCAACTTCAACTAAAGGGATTTCAGCGCCAGTAGGTGAAATAATACGTACGTCTTGGATGTCACTGATGGCATCTCGTTGTGCTTCTGGGTAGCGGATCATAACTTTAATTTCTTCACCATTTCTCAAGATCCGCTGGGCTTCAATACCGTAGTAGCTAAAGTTAACTTGTGAGGCCACATCTGCAAGGGTAAGTCCCATACTGTATGCAAGCGGTTTGAGTTCAAGCTGAATTTCGTCTGTTGCAGATTGCATCGAGTCGTTGACATCACCCACACCTTCAATGGTTCTGAGCTTGTCTTTGAGCCTTTGTGCTACTTCTTTGAGTGTTTCTTTGTCTTTGCCTTCTAATCGGAAGCTGATGTCTCCATCATCTCTGCCACCGTCAGAAATACTGTCTTGAATATTTAGGTTTTTAACCCCTGGTAGCAAAGGCATATTCTCGCGCCACATGGCACTTAACTCAAACGTATCAATTGGGCGCAAATGTGGCTCAACCAGTACCGCACGGATAGTGGCATTGGTTCTACCGTTCATATTGACAGCAAAGTTTTTAACCATGACCTGATTGTGTTCTTGCTCGATTTGTTGCTCTACCTGATAGAGCATTGTCTCAAGCTTTTTAATGGTTTCAAGTGTCGCAGACTCTGAAGAAGATAAGTTCATTTCTACTTGTATGCTTGGGAAATCATGGGGGATTTTAGGGTTGGCAACGAACTTGATGAATCCACCCATAAATAGACCAACACTGACAATTAAAATACAAATAAACCCGACAATGACGGTATAGCGATAATGAATACACTTTTCAATTGAAGGTCTATAGATGTTTTCGATGAAGTTTTTTAGGCCGTTGTCTAATGCTTCACGTAAGCGGTGAAATGGGTTGTTAGGGTTGCTCGGCTTGTCTTTCATTGCCGCAAGGTGCGCAGGCAATATTAGCTTTGACTCAATCAGCGAGAAAATCAGACAGAGAATGATCACGCCACCAATCGCTTTGGAAAATGCCGCTTCAGGCCCAGTGGATAAAGTTTGTGGGAAAAATGCGGCAATGGTGGTAAGTACACCAAAGGTAGCAGGGACTGCAACACGTTTAACACCACGCACGACGTTGTCTAAACTGTGACCGTGTTTCTCTATTTCAGCATGGGCGGATTCGCCGACGACGATGGCATCGTCTACCACAATACCCAGTACCAGTATGAACGCAAATAGAGAGGCAAGGTTGATGGTGATATCAACAGTGCCTGCTGGCATGAGTAAAAATGCGCCTAAAAATGAGACTGGTAGGCCCATCATGACCCAAAACGCTAACCTAATTCTTAAAAATAGTGCCAGCATAAGCATAACCAGTACACCACCTATGATCATGTTTTCAACCATCATGTTAAGGCGGCCTTCAAGGTAATAGGTGAAATCTAAAAATGGTTCTAATTTCACGCCTTGTGGTAACTGGCCTTGCTTTTCTTTTAGGTAGTTTTTGATGATCCCTGCAACGTTTGTAATGTCTTGATCTTTAGAGGCGCGCACTTCATAGATCAGGGAATTCTTTCCGTTGTACAGAGAGTACATCAACCCTTCTTCAAAGCCATCTGAGATGGTGGCAACATCACCTAAACGAATTTGCGCGCCGTCTTCTAAGGTGATCAAAGGAAGCTGTTCAAAGTCATGGCCGCGATAAGCTTGGTTTTCAACCCGCATAGAGATGTAACCATTGTCAGATCGGATTTGACCTGCTGACATATTGGCAGAGTAGTTACGTACTGCATCCGCAATATTTCTGAATGTCAGACCATATTCGCGCAGTTTATCAGGACTGACTTCAATGCCAATTTCATAATCCAGGCCACCATTAAAAGTCACTAGATTTACGCCCGGTAAAGCTAACATTTCGTCATGTAAATTGTTACCAAGGTGCTTAAGCTCCTCGAAACTCATATCCCCATTTAATGTCAGGAGCATGACTTCCTGTTCATTTTTTTCGTTACGAATGATGGGGCGTTCCATACCCGTAGGGAAGGTTGAAATGGAATCAACTTGCATTTTAACTTCATCGAGAACATCTTTTGGGTCGTACTGATGGTCTACTTCAATCCAAGTTTGTGAATAGCCTCTGTTAGAGTAGGTGATCAATCGTTTGATACCCTCAAGGCCTTCCATTGATTCCTCTACTTTAATAGTGATCCCTTCTTCTACTTCCTGAGGTGCGGCACCGGGATAGATAGCTTGAATGCTTAACCAGTAATTGGTGTTTTGTGGGAACAGTTGCTTTTGTATTGTAAACGCAGTGAGTAATCCACCGACGAGAATAAAAATCATCAGTAGATTTGCAGCGACAGGATTACGTGCAAACCACGCTATTAGACCTTTTTCTTGAGTATCCATACGTCATTACTCCTCTTTCAATGCAAGCGCATTAGAAGGTGCAGCGGCTTGGCTATCATCCAAGCTCAGCTGCATACCTTCGGTTGGGAATTCCAATGAGGAGGTAATTAATTGTTGCCCTGATTCTAGGCCTTGATTTGCAACGACCAAGCCATCATATTCTCTGACGACATTTAAAGTTTTAAATGAGAGGGTACGATCTTTGTTTAAGATAGCCACTTTGCCATCTCGTACGAGGTGGTGCGGGATCTCTACTGCGTTATTAAGCAGTTTACCTTTGATTTGTGCGTTCAAATACGCGCCAAAGCGCAGTGGTGCTTGACTGTTGTCATAGGGGCGCTCTACTTGCGCTACCAAGTAAGTCATGCGACTGCGGTTATCAATGACGCCTTCGCTGCGCACAATTTTACCTTGCCAAGCGACGTCTTGACCGGCTACTTTGGCCATTAATGTCACTTTAGCGTTGATGCCGTTGTTGTCGAGGTGTTGAAGATCGTTGTCTGCGACGGGCAAACGGACTTCTGCAACAGAAATCGCATTTAATACACCGACCGAACTACCTTGATTAACTACACTGCCTAAACTCAATGCTCGGCTTTCAATAATTGCGTCATATGGTGCCTTCACATATGTTCGCTCTAGATTTCTTTTTGCACGCTTTACACTCGCTTGCGCTGCTTTAAACCTAGCTAGCTTTTCTGCAAGTTGCGGTTTTCTTAGATACAGCTCAGAAGGAATAGTCGAATTTGCATTACTTTTGATTCGCTCCCACTCAGTTTTGGCAACGTGTGCTTGCGCTTGTTCAATCTCTAAAGCAGAGCTTGCTTGGGCAAGGGTAGCCTGCGCGTCAATCAGTGCTGCCTCGTAATCATTGGGGTCAATACGTGCTAATAGATCGCCTTTTTTAACAAACCCGCCTTTCACAAACTGTTCAGAAAGAGTAATTATCTGACCGCTTACTTGCGCGACCAATTTGGTGCTGTATTTAGGTTTCACAATACCGTAAGAGTTTACAGACATTTCTAGAGGCGCAACTTGCACGGGCGCTACCTCAACTAATGGGTGAATGATTTTTTTTTCTTTTTCAGCGGGTGGCGTTTTCATCGACGCAAATGCAATTGCACTTGCAATACCGCCAAGTAAGACGACACCCGGTAATATAATTTGTTTTTTACTAGCCACGATGTTAATTCCTTCCTGAATTGACAATTGGGATACGCTGAAAATAACCATCAACATATCAATTACCATCAATAATACGACAATAGATATTTCAAGGTGTTTTGATATCACCCCAATATGTAACAAAGCATTGCGTACCCAGTTACATTTTTACAATTGCTAAAAGCTGTATATATTTCGTGCCGATTGCATACAGGTGAGAGTGCAACGGGTATAATGCTTCTTTTTGACTGAAAAGGTGCTTATTATGGACTGTAGATTAGGCTGTGGTGCATGCTGTATAGCGCCCAGTATCAGCTCTTTGGGAAAGGCTGCTAACATTCGCTGTGAGTACTTAAATGACAAGAATTTATGCTCTATTTTTGGTAAGCCAGAGCGCCCTCAAGTGTGCAGCGATTTTAAGGCAGACCGGGAAACGTGCGGTAGTACCAATGAAGAGGCGATGAACAATTTAATTTATTTAGAAGCGGTGACGTAAATCCCCGTTTATTGTTGTTTAATTTACACTAACTTGGTAGCGCAAAGATGGCTACCAAGTTAAGGGTTCTTAGTTATTTCCTACCTTCAATGACATAGATTGACTGGTGACGGTTATTTTGCCAGTAATCGAGAGCAGCTTGGTCAACTAAATCAGCGATGCGCTTACTGAAATCGCTGTGGTTACCACTGAAGTTACGCATATCAATCGCACCCTCGTATACAGCGGTCATGACACCTGCAGCATAATAGGCCGCGGCTTCAATACTATCGCCGCCAATGCCAGATCCAGTTGATCTAATCAGGTCACATGGACCATGGCATCGGTCATTTCCACCGCCGCCGGAGCCTTCTGGGTATTGATCGCCGCGATTGTAAAGCGTATCACCTCCATCCCCACCATATAAGCCTATGTCATGGTTATATTGCGAGAAACTAGCAACAAAATCTGCGCTGCCGCCGCCAAATAGTTCGCAGTCACCATCTTCACATAACACGATGTCGTTACCGCTTCCGCCCCATAATTTAGCGCGTTTTTTCCACTTGTTCCCGCCAGAGTCAACCAAGATATCGTCACCACTGTTACCATGTAAGCGATCTTTATCGCCGGCATTACCAAAAACGAGATCGTCACCATTACCACCTTCAAGGTGATCTGAATGGCCATTACCAAAAATCACGTCATGGCCATCTTGCCCGTATACTTTATCTTGTGCAGTGGCACTACTGCCAAGAGGAAGGGTAAATACAATACCACGTTTGTCTGTTTCAATGCGCGAGTCGCCCATCAACCAGTCATTGCCCGCACCACCACGTATGGTATCTTTATCGCTCCCACCAAATACCCAGTCATGGCCGCTGCCTGTGGTGATATTATCTTTGCCTTCAAGGCCATATACAGTCATGTTGTAAGTCACCGCTGAGGCATTCAAGGTATCGTTACCACTACTCAATTTGGCAAAAATAAGGTCGATATTTGAGGTGTTAGGTGTTGAGCAGGCGGTTGAGTTACCAAGCTTTGCGTTAACAAAAACCAGTTCACCATATTGCTCAAACGTGTAGCTCACACTGTTGATCTTTGACTGAATGCCCCAAACACCATTGACATAATAGTCTGTGAATAGCGTGCCGCCGCCAGTGCAGCTTTGGGTTTTACTGATTATCGTCGAGAAGTTAGCACAGCTCGATAACTCATGATTTTCAGGGCGCTGAGCGATAGAGCCTGCGGTGCCTACTTCAGCACAATCTATACCGTCGCCTGCATCTACGATATCTGTATCGCCAAAGGTGTACAGCTGGTCATTTCCTGCTCCTGAGTAAACGTAGTCTACTTTATTGCCTGTTCTAATGACATCATCACCATTGCCACCATGGATCAGCTGGTGGGTATGCAGACTTTGGCCGTTGTATGTATTTCCATAATTACTCAAATTGACCTGTACACCATTGTAATTACTGATATCGAACATTTCGCAGGTGTTGCCATATGTCATTTTAACGAAGCTATCACCACCTAGCGCATGCAATGTATGCTGATTATTGGTGAGTGTAAAAGACAGATAGGTCATCATGCCGTTATGCATGGTATTGGTGGCGACATGGATGCTGCTATCAAGCCCTGTGCACGCATAACTGGAAGCGTGTGCACCCATCGAAACAGCCAGTACGACTGTCATTTTGGTGAATTTTGGAAATTTAATACGCATGGAGTGAGTCCTTACCATGTGGTATGAATAATTGAGCGCTTATTATTTAACCCAATGTTTAAATTGGTTTTTTACTGTGACCAAATTAGCGACTAAGTGTGCAAGGAAAATGAAGAAGGGGAGTGAGCGTATCCAAATATTGCGATTTGGATGTCGATATTACTATTGACTAGATGGTGACAAGTCGTTCCTATACTTGTCACGCTGAAATAAAATATAATGGTATATATTACCTTTGCTTATATTGGGTTGGGCAATATCCACGGTTCACCTCGGGTGAGCGTAGTTTCAAGTGTTTGGTTTTTCGACCTGATACTCTTTCTCGCCAAAGTTTAAAGCTGCTCGTTTTAAGCTCTGCGCGCATTAAATTAATAACTGCTTTTTCATTGAGGCCATACAACCGCTGTATGGCCTCAAACGGCGTTCTGTCTTCCCAAGCCATTTCTATGATTCTAGATGTATCTACTTGATCCATAATGATGCCAAAAATAGTGTTTTGTAACTGTACGTATTGGCTGATAAACCGATCAGTAGTTTTGCTCATAGAACCTTAAATTATGGCGTTAGGCACGTGTAATTAGCGGGTTATTTTGAAAAGAAACACCATCCCAACCAGATTTGATAAAGTTTCTGATATTGCCATGGTCATCGCCATCTGGGTTTTTAAGAACATCGTGACGGTAGTATTGGCCAAAACAATGTAATGTGGCTTGCTCTGATAAATTATGCTGCTTTGCAAAAGCGAGAATCTTGCATGATCCTAGATTTGTCCCTGCGTCGTTAGTTTGCTCACCATTTTTAAATGCGCAAGGTGTAAAGTCATACAGGCTATCGATAAGTTGAATGGTGTGTTCAAATTCAATAGATTCACCTCGATGTGTAGCACGTTCAATAAACTCAGAGAGGGTTTCTTGTTGTGTATCTGACATGTTCATTCCTATAAAATAAAAGGTACATTATCCTCGTATTGGCAATCTTAGCATAATGAATTTTTGTCGTGATACTTGAGTTTTTAACAGCTTAAACCAATGTTAGAAAAGGATTTGTGTTATACTTGTCAAGTGTAAACAAGAGGAGGGAAATTATTCGAGTGAGCAAAGCAAAACTAAGCCAAGACGAAAGCCTATCATTTAAAATCAACTATCAGCTCCTGCCAAAAGAGACAAACCAGCTTGATCTATACTTTTCCATTCCAATCGATATGGGGATCAACGCAAACACCTTAAACGAAGTCGATTACTTTAATGCCAATATTAAATGTCACAGTGCCTATTATTCTGAGCAGTTACATTTACCATTAGTGCGCAGCCGTTTTATAAGCCAAAGCAAAGGGCAAAAAAGTGATTATCGCGTTAACCTGAACTTATTCTGCTATCAAATTCGCATTGCGTTAGATGCAGATGTTAAGCAAACCTTAAAGCTCAAGCAAGCTGAGGAGTTTTACCCAGCCGCCATGGAACTAGTCGAGCAAAGCGCAAAGCTTTTGGTGAAGCTAAGACGTTACACGCCACCGGATAATCGACTTAAATCCTACTTTCAAAATGCTGACAATTATTTAAGTTGGCACACAGAACAAGCTTTTTTGAAATTGCTGGCACGAGGCCCGAAATCAAGCGATTTTAGTAAAGAGCGAGGGGAAGTGATAGATTTTTGTAAACAAGAAAATCTCTATCGTGAAAAGCAAAGTTACAATTCACAGGTGACGCTGGACGACCCAAATCGCATTACCAACAAAATGCGCTTATTGGAAAGGTTGATTGAGTATGGCGTAGTGTTTAATCGAGAAACGGCCAACTTGGGTGCGAATTTAAAACGTCTTGCTCGTGGTGCAGTGACAGCGGTGATCATGGCGTTTGTGATGTATTTGGTGTTGAATGCGCGCTCTAATTTTGAAGAAATTACCGTTGCCCTTATTGCGCTGTTAGGTGTGATCTACGGTTTAAGGGAAACTTTTAAAGATGATTTGACGCAATGGGCGTGGCGTAAAGTACAAAAAGGTAGGCCAAAGTGGCGTAACAAATTTAAAAACTCAGTTAATGACGAAACTGTATGCACGCAAACCATTTGGTTAGAGCACATCAAAAAGAAAGATATTCCGGAGGATGTTGATAAGCTGCTTAAAAAGCGTGGCAGGCAAAACCGTCAAGAAGCGAACCTTTTGCACTTCAGTTGTAAAAATCAGGTACAAATAGATGAGTTTTTACCTGGATATGAAGAAGTACAGCAAAGAATCACTTTTAATATGAGCTCGTTTGCGCGCTATTTAAAAAAAGGGGCTGGAAAGCTGTATAGCCTTGAAGGGCACAAAGTGTCAAAAAACTCTGTCGAGCGTCGTTATCAAATTAACTTAGTGATGCGCTTTAAATCCGGTGAGGACTCGCAGCTGGAGCGATACAAGCTCACAATGAATCGCTCAGAGATTGTTGCCATTGAGCAAATGAAAGACTAGCCGCGCAGCCATAATTTATAAAGCGCTATCTTACTCACCATTTACTTAGCGGTTTGGAAAAAGACAAGCCTATTACCGAATGGATCTGATATGGTCATTTCAAGGCCCCATGGTTGTTCGACAATATCGGGGCGAGCATGCTTAAACTGTTTTTGAATTAACTGTGCTTGATAAGCTTTCAATTCATCACAGCCAATTCTAATACTCGCCCCACAAGATGCATCACCATAATGCTCTGACACATGCACTATGCAGGCATCTTTTGATATTTGCATATACAAAGGTAAGTCGGCTTGATACTGATGTTGCCAGTCTATTTTAAATTCTAAAAACTCGATATAAAAGGCGTGTGTAGCTTGTCTATCAAAGCTGCGGATAATCGGGGTGGGCGAGTGGAATGTCATTGGTCGGTCCTAAGTCAATACAAATTAGCAGAGTGCGAAGCATTGAAAAGACATTAAGTGTGGCTTCGACTAACAAATAGTTAGACGCAGCCACAACTTGAAAGTTTATGGGGTGTTTTGTTTTGTGCTGTGAAGCAACTCAACAATGGCTTTAAAATTACGCTTAGACGTTTCCTTTTTTAAAGCTGATCTTAAGGTGGCTTTAATGCCGTCTTGGCGTTTTTGTGTTGCCAGTGCCTGAATAGCTGCGTAACGACTTTCTGCGGCGGGGTTGTTAACTGCGATTGCAAGCACCGCGTCGCTGGCAGCAGGTTTGAGCTCATAATTTGATAAAGCTTTTAGCAGCGTAACTTGGTTTTGATGCTGAGGCTTCGCAAGCTGCTTTTCTAAGCTCGTGTAAGCTTGTTCAGTTTGCATCATGCCAAGTGCCCTAATAGAGGCTCGTTGCACGCTTTTATCGGTATCATCTATATAACTGTCAATTTGGTTAAAGTGTTGCTCATCACGGCTATTACCTAAGCTGGTAATAAGCGCTGATTTGATATTGGTTTCGGTGACCAATGATAATTGTTCAGACAATACATTATGCAGCTGAGCGGACTGTGCATTTGCAGCTCTACTATTAAGCATGGCACCTATGGTCATATAAAAGCTACTGGTCACCTCTGAATCTAAGCTAGAAAAGCCTGCTTCGATTTGCTCGGTGAGTAACGCTCCAAGCTCGGGGCTCAGCGGGCTTTGTCCTTGAGAAAGTGCGCGCAGTGCGCGAAATTGCATTAATGGGTCTTTCTCTGCTTTAACCAATATATGGCCAAGCAGTAGTTGGCTATTTGCACTATCGAGCTGGCCTAATGCATTAAACAATCGCATTTGTGCTTCATCTGAGAGTGTTTGCTGTAAAAAGACCGATTCTAAAGAGCGTATCACCGCGTCAAATTGACTCAGTTGCTTGGCTAAGTCATAGGCGGAAATATCGGTTAAATTGCCTTGACTCACTAAGCTATGTAATGACTTTTTGAGTTGCTCAAGTTCATCTTCGCTGATTGTTTTTTCTGCGCTTGGCCAGTTTTCCAATGCCACCGGCATGGTAAATAGCGCTGATGGGAATGCTGAATCTGTAGGCCTAAATTGATAGTGTTGTTTGGTCTTTAAATTTAAGCTTTGTGATTGACCAGAAAATAGCAGTATCTCTTGTCCTCTACGATGCGTAAAAAAGCATTCGTTAGGGGTAATGTGGTGGCCCGATGACGCCACACTGACTGTTTGCACAGCGGCTTGTGATTTATTATGCAGCGCATAGGTGTGTTTGTTTAGGGTAATTTCAGCATCTTTAAATTGATACGAGACTGTATAGGATCCAAGCGTATCTTGTTCTTTTTTTACTAATTCAGAAATGTTGCGTTGAAACTGAAAGTAATACGCTAGACCTTTGAGTTGCTCTTGTGTTTGCGTGTCAAGTTGTACCGGAAACCAAAAGTCTGCAACCAGCCCGTTGTCTGCCAACTTAAAAGCAAAAGGAAGTGTGTAGCTTGCAAGCTCTGATGCAAACTGTCCTTGACCTGCTGTCACCTTGTCTGCTTTGATGGCCCACCAACCAGCCTCGTCGTTATGTTCTGCTGCTTTTATCGAGAGTATGCCGTTGAGCTTAATATGGGTTTGTTGGCCTTGGTCACTTACTTTGTCGTAATTAAAGGTAGTGTGTGTATCAATTTCAAAATTGTATTGTGCAGAGCAGCTGGCATTGGCTGTATTTGAAACAGCCAGTGCACAAAGTGCACTGGCTAGCATCGCTTTATTAAGCGTGATCATAGATCGATTTCACCTTCTTTGGAGTAAATTGTCCAAGATTTATCAAACACACTGTTGGTTTGATATAACCAAAGATCATAGCGAGATGTCTTCTTACCACAAGGGTAAGGGATCCCCCACTTTTTACACCATTTAACGCCATATGTTTCTGCATATAAACCAAACTTACCTGAAATAACATCTAGGTCATTTTTTAGTTCAATACCATAGTAAATATGTGGGTTAGAGCTGTTGTTGGTGAGGAGGGCAAAACCTGCATTTGATTCCATCGCAAATGTGTTATCAATTAAAGTTAAGATCGCCTGTACACCTGCTGAAGCAACTAATAGGTTGACGCCGCCTCGCCCAAAAGCACCAAAGTCTACGTGGAATAAATCCCCTTCGGCATACAGCTCTGCGTTGTAGCCAACTGTCAGTTCAAAGCCTAGGTTACCAGTAACACCTGCTTCCACTTTAATCGGAATAGGGCCAACAGTGAAGGTTGCTTGGGCAAGAGTCTTGTCTTCTTCCCACTTTTTCTCCCATGACTTTTCATACTTGGCTGTGAATTTTTCATCTTCGAAAACCACGTTATTGAAGATAATCATTTCTGATTCATAACCAGTATTTAGGCCACTAATATAAGCGCTACCATTGTATGAAATACTAAATAGGGTATTTTTAGCATTGAAAAAATAAGCTTCAACGGTACCTTCACCTGTAATACGGCCACCAGGATCGCCTGTAGGTACAATAAATAATTGACCTTGTAAGTCGACACCAACGCTAAATTTAGACTTGTCGCCGTATGACTTATCAAATTCACTTTGGAAGTTGATATTGGCCAGGCCCACAGAAGCGGGCACGATTGCTTGTTCAGTAAACCTAGCTGCGCGGCTTGCAGGTGCTTGTGTGGTGTCTTCTTGCTCAAAGAAATAAAACGGAATTGAGGTCAGTACTTGGTTGTTGTCTGTGTTTGTTTCCGCATCTTGGGCGGCATCAATCAAAGTAAATCTCAACTCAAGTGTATTTTCTGAATCGGCATTGTAATTGTCATGTAAGCTTTGAATTAACTCAGGCTCTAATGCGATATCAAAACCAATATGTTCGTCGTGTAACTCAGCTCTGAATTCATGCGCAAGTGTGTCTGTATATTGGCCTACTGTTGCATCCCAAAAATGTGTTTCAACCCAGTTACCCGCGACCATGACTTCTGCTTTAATATGAGAAAGGCCTAAGTTTGTGCCTTCATAGTCAGCTTCAAAGTATCCGATAAGATCGGAGTGATGGTCACTTGTGCCATTATTGGCATCTGGTGTATCTAAGATAAGCGCCGCTTGGCCGAATTCAGCGCCAAGTAATTTATAATCGTGGCCTGCTTGTTCGCGAACGACAATATCCGCATGCGGGAAGTTACCCTCTAAATGTGGCTCGTGGTCAACTGAAGGGTGGTTGTCCTCTTCAATATCTTCAACGTGTAAATCATTCGGGTCTATTTGCGCCAAAATGTGGTAGTTACCACCTTCTAGCGAATTGGGTAATGTCAGCTCAATCTCATGCTCACTAGTACCTGCTGAAAGCCCTGTTAATTCAACAACCGCGATTTGTTGAATATCTTCAATGGCGGCTTCTTGCTCACTTTGTGAGTCTAATTCGTCTGAGTGCATTAAGTAAAAGTGAACTTCGACGTCAACATTATCAAAACCTGTTACATCAACTGTGTAGAATGTTTTGACGGTATCATTTGGAGCCAGCATATCGAGTGGGCCCGTTGATATCTCAGTGATTTCTAAGTTACTTTGTACTTCAGGAGCTGGTGTTACTACTGTAACTTCAGGTGTGTCATTTTCGCTAAATTGACACCCAGTTAAAGTGGCCAGGCTCAAAAGAGCGTATGGGATCAAGCGCATGATGTTTCTCTATCTTATCTAAATCTTTTTTATTATATGCTAAGAATATGGATGGAGTATGGAGTGAATAGCTTGAGACATTAGTATTGTGTTTAAACTGGGTAACGGTGTACTTTACTGATCGTAATAAATACGTTAATGGGATTGGATGATTACAGATATCATCATGTTGATTGCCAGAATGCTAAGCAAGAGCTTAATCACGCCGATAAGTTTATTATTGTCCATAGAAAATCGCACCTTAGTACCTGTGTAAGATCCTAATATTGCACCGCATATCATCGCGATAATTAGGTAGCCACTTTCTAGCAGCTCAGATGAAACCAGCAAAAATACTGGAATTTTGGCAAGGTGACTGAACGTCATAAATACAGCGCTGGTGGCAACAACTTGATCTTTAGATTGGAGCTGCTTAGTCAGTACAGTTAAAGATAATGGCCCAGTGGCACCAACAATGAGCCCTAATCCTGTTTGTAAGGCACCAATGATATAAAAGTTCTCGAAACGCTTAATAAAATTTGAAAATGGCGAATACCAAAGGTTTAAAAGTATATAAAGGCCAATTGCAAGCGGAATATAGGTTGTTGGCATGGTGTATAAAATCATACCGAATAGCACTGTACCAAGTATAGAGCCTACTAAAAAAGCGGGAAGGAGCGACCACTTAACGTCAGAAAGTGAAAACAATGCTCTAGATGCGTTACTGGTGATTTGAGTGAGTCCATGTATGGGGATCACCAGCACTGGATTTAAAAATAATGGTAGGAGAGCAATCAATAGCATGCCGCCGCCAAAACCAACGATGGCTGCGATCAGAGACGTTGTAAACGCGATAACCCCAAGCAACAGCTCCATATTTATCTATCCTTGAAAGTTAAGTTTGTATTAGATTATGTTCTCACTGCAACAGCCACCCCTGAAGCTGACAATAATCCCCCCGCAAGTTGATTAAAAATACGCATTCTCTTTGATGTAGAAACAAACTTTTTTGCTTTTGCACTGAGGTATGTGTACCCGAGGTTGACTGAGCCAAACGCTAAGGTAGCACAGATAAAAATGCCAAAAATATCAGCCATGCTAATGGTGTGAAAGTCAACAAAAGCGGGGAACAGTGCAACGTAAAATATAATGGCTTTTGGATTGCTCATGGTTAATAAAAAGCCAGCTAAAATATCTATATGGTGCTTGGTTGCTGGTGCCGTTTGCGAATCGATAGAAGGTGTGGCTCTAAATAGCTTTATACCCATCCAAATTAAGTAAGCTGCACATATATATTTGATTATCGCAAAGGTGCTGCCCATAGACTCAGCTATAAAAGCCAGGCCTGATACCGCCAAGAGTATGAAAAAATAATCAGCTATGATGAGCCCCAATGTCATTGCTGCACCTCGTCGAAAGCCACCTGCCATAGATGCGGTGGTAATCGCAAATACCGCTGGACCGGGGATAATACCTACAATAAACATCGCGCTAAATAACGCAAAATAACTTTCTATGGTCACAAGGTACTCCGTGAATATTGGTAACAACTTTTGTCTGAGCTAAAAGGCAAGGGCTATCAATATATAGGTTTTAAGATTGAATAAAAAGCATTCGAATAAAATAGTTTTGATAGCAATAGCGTATTTCAAGTATGCACTGGCCACCCAATCGCTCTAGGTCATTATTGACCTTCAGATTACGCATTAGATTAATGAAAATAACTTCAACTCGAGATATGGCATATTATCAATATTGTTGCGTTTTTGCGCACATAAATGGGCTTATATCTCAAGTTGAATTATCAGTTTTACTTATAGATACAAAGGAGTTTAGTGTGGGAGCAATGGAAAATATAGTTATGCAGCCTGTGAGAGAATATAAAACGCTCGCTGATGCAATCATGTCACTAAAAGAAGAGAAGTACGCATCGCTTAGTGCAATGTGCAACGAAAATACACTTATTCAAGTCGTATGGAATAGTCATGAAAGTCGAGCTGGTAGAGCAGTATACTCTTTAGAAAAAGTTAATGAAAATGATGGCGATATCATAGATGGGCAGCTCATAGATGGTTGTTATATTGGGGCAAATTTTAAAATCAATGAGACGTTATCAATATGCTTATTACTGCAGCCAAGTAATGAGACTAACGCATGTGTTTTTGGTGCAATAGGTGATGGTCTAGCAGACGATACCTTAGCTTTAACTAAATATTGGGCGTATACATTACAAAATCAGTTAACTTTCGATTTGTCCGCGAAAAAATCTTATAAATTAACCGCGGCAAGCGCTACAACAGGATCGCCCGTTTATTTCTCAACCGATGGCCACAATGACGTCAACATTAAAATGGGTGGTGCAGAGCTACGAGTTGATCCGCCAGTATTAGACTCAGTGTCTCGCCAAGGTCACGCCATATTATTTGACTGCAAAGGCACCAATGGCTTCTACTTCGACCAGATCAAAGGGTATGCAAATGCGGAAAAAGCACAAACTGGAGATTCGTTGACTTTACTAAACATCAGCCATAAAGAGTCTGGTAGCCAAAATATCAGAGGCGGAAACGTAGTAGGAAAAAATACCACGGGTGTGACAGTAACAACGAATTTGTCTCATTATGAAGAGCATGGGAAAAAGTCAAAATATCGTTCTAAAGATATCTTGTTAGATAATATTCATTTAGACAACACGGAAATGACCTTTGATCAGTCAGTTGAGTATTTAGGGTATGGTCTAGTTTGCCAATGTTCTGGTGACAATTTACTTGTAAATAATCTAACAGTAACGAATATCCATAGAGGCTTTTTCGTGTATGGTGTTTCTGACGTTACAGTTAAATCAGGCACAATTGCAGAATCTAATGCAGCGACGGTGAACCTTGGTGGATATGGCAGTTGTGAGAATATTCAGGCTAGTTTTAAGCTGGTCCAGAATTATGACTTGCCAACAGAGTTGTCCCGCATCTTTGTTTATGAAAAAGGTACGTTAGGCGGCGGAAGCCTGGATTTAGCTGGAGGGCGAAGCCATGTTTGTTCGAATATTAAATTGAATTTAGTTGCATCTGGTACAGCGGAAAAAAGCCAAGCGGGCTTTTCCTTAAATAAATCTACTGTTGAAGGTGAAAACGGCGCGATCGAATTTAGTGATATAGATATATCGTTACAGCATGATATGCCAAATGCGAGTCGAGCGCTTACCATCTTTAACAAAGTGTCTACCCAACAAACAAGCAATATGCGTGTAAGGGGGATCCGATTAAACGATTGTACTTCAGGTTATGTAAACAGTGATATTTGTATCCCCCCTGGGGCAGAGTCGGATATTGTGGTAAATAACCTGAATACCGAAGGAAGTGTATATTGTATTTATGGAGATCACGTAACGGACACACCACCAAATAAACAAATCGTGTTTAACAATTCGGTGATCAATGGCACGACATCTGTTGCTGGGCGTTATGATTGTCCAGTTACTTTTGTTAACTCTCACGTTGCCAAGCATCTATCTTCTTCGCATATTGTGCCAGCACAAAATAAAACATTTATAAACAGTAGATTAGGGAATGCTCTCGTAAATAAAACACCGTGGTCGATTTATACTGGTATTACGAGCACTACAGCATCATATAATCCTGATTTTCCGATTAATAATCTTGTTATGGGTGGCAATGTTACGTCAACTGAAAACAAACAGCCGCAAGTGTTAAATTTAACAGCCCCTAAAGATCTTAAAAATGAGGAATTGGCGAATTTCTTTGTTGAGCAGTTCGCTGGAGGGGTCGTATACAGCAGTACCAAAACTTATCATGTGTCGATTACGGCAATAAAAAAAGGCAGCTCTGGTATAGGCTTAGTAAAGGGTAATCTCACTGTAATGGGAGTACCTGATCCCGAAAAAGGAAATGTGCTTCTTAAAGTTACTTCAGTAGAAAATACAGGGGGGCAGAATTTCACTGCATCTGATTTTAGTTTAAAGGCTGTAGATGCTAATAATCTGAAGCTAGAGTGTGTAAGCGAATGTAGTGACTTGTATTTAGCGGTTCAAGAAATTTAGTTAGCATATTATAAACTCTAACCTGTTAGGTGAAGGCATCTCATTTTTTAAAAGAAAGGTGCCTTATTCCCAAGGACTTTCAGTGGTTATGTTGTTAGTCTCTCAAACTATTACTCTGAACCAAAATTAAAGCTAACTATGGTGCTTGGTGCGAATAGACAAAGGGGGTTGCTTTAAATAGCTTTATACCCATCTAAATTAAGTAAGCGGCACATATATTTGATTGCCGTAAAGGTATTGCCCATAGACTCTGCTATAAAAGCCTGACCTGATATCGCCAAGAGTATGAAAAAATAATCAGCTATGATGAGTCCCAATATCATTGCGGCACCACGCTGAAAGCCTCCAGCTATAGGAGCGGTGGTCATAGTAAACACTGCTGACCCTGAGATGATATTTCTAACAAACATGGCACCGAATAAAGCAATATAACATTCTATGCTCATAGAGTGCTCGGTAAGCTGTTTAACTTTCCATAATTTAAATATGTTTTGTCATCTTTGGTGTGGTTGAAAAATAACCAGGTGTTCAGGGCGGTTTTATATTATTTAATTTAGTGAACAAGCGAACTTTTATATTTTTTAAAATTGAAATCATCATTTTTAATTGATTACAATACTATTTTTTCATGTAATAAATAATCCTTTAAATTGTCATGTGTAAAAATAAAAACCTTCATTTAAATAACAAGTTTTTGAAATAAGAGAGACACTTTCAAAGCTTATTCTTCTTGTACCGAAATTTATAACGTCGTATGGCGTCTTATAAGTGCGCTAATGCATGAGTTTCTCAGCGAAACCTAAAAAATAATGAAGTACTGGAGAAAAAATGAAGATCAAACTAACCCTATTTTGCGTTTTGATATTGTTGAGCACTCAGAGTATGGCTCAATCGCTTAAGGTCATGGCCTACAATATTATGCAGTTAAACGTTCAAGATTGGGATCAAAGCAACAGAGCTGAGCGATTGCCTACGGTGATTAAATCATTGAATGACAGTCCAGATGTTATTCTTGTCAATGAAGTATTTAATGATGATGCTGAGCAAGCGTTATCTGCCTTGTCAGACATGTACCCATACCAAACGCCTAATGTGGGACAAGATTGTAGTGGCAGTGGGTGGGATAGCCTAACTGGGAATTGTTCTAATAGCCCCTTTGTAATTCGTGGCGGGGTAGTGATCATTTCCAAATATCCAATTGTTTCACAAAAGGCACACGTGTTTACAAATAGTTTGAGCGGTAGTTGGGATTACCTTGCCAATAAAGGATTTGCCTATGTCAAGATTAATAAAGGCGGTGAATATTATCATATAGTTGGTACTCACTTACAAGCTACTCATGATGGAAATACAGAACAAGAGCACCGTGTACGTATGGGACAGCTAAATGAAATTCAATCTTTTATTAAGTCTGAAAACATTCCTACCAGTGAGCCTGTGATAATAGGTGGTGATATGAATGTAGAGTGGAGTAAGCAGGGTGAAATTAGGGATATGCTTACAACGGCTCGTAGCAACCTAAACTTTGAAACACCAGAAGTCGGCTCATTTTCTGCTAAACATAACTGGTTTACTAAAGCTAATGCATACTATTTTGACTATAGCTTGGACTACAATGACACTTTAGATTACGTATTTTGGCATCAAGACTATAAGCAACCTAAAAATAATCCGAACATGGTTGTGCGTTATCCAAAAGCAACTCAAAACTGGTATTGGAGTTACTTAAAAGGGAATTGGAATCTGAGTTCAGGTCGTTATTATCATAATGGCTACTATAATGAGTTGTCAGACCATTATCCTGTGCAAGTGAATTTTACTTTTTAAAACGCTTAAATGCCATTAAAAATATTTTAATGGCATTTAATTTTGAATTTAGTATAAGTTAAATAAGCCTGTCTTTTTTTAGGGGGTAATATTATATTTTTTTATCAATTAATATTTTGATTTACTTTAATGTTTAAGCGTATCTTTTTTGCTATAAAACGGCCTTGTTGATCAAATATGCTCTTCCTAGCTGTCTTGTCATTTTTACTGATATTCAGGCATACCTAGCCTGTTCATCGTGTTGATCACCTTGGCTTTAATCATTACTTCTGTGTGTTGGCTGTTGAAGGTGCGGCTTGTTAATTTGTCACCCGTAAGCTGTTTAAAACGATAAACGCCTGTTTCAGCCAGCGAACGCTCATGATAACCAGATTTTTCCTTCCAGTGTTTTAAACCAAGTTGATGCATTAATATTATGGCGCTGTTTCTCGGATGACCTTTCTCCCAATATTGGGCATTTTCCCTTGGGGGGATCCGTGCCACGGCACCTTTAGCCGCAATTTCATCATAGCAATCACGTGTATCATAAGCTCCATCGCCTGTAACTCGGTCAACATTTCGCCGTAATGACCGCAGTAAATCACCTAACACTTCACCATCCGATACATTCACCATTGATAGCTCTGCACTGACAATGTCATGACTGGTTGCATCTATCGCTAAATGCAATTTACGCCAAGTTCGACGCTTGTTGGCTCGGTGTTTTCGGGTATGCCATTCGCCATTACCATAGACTTTTAGGCCGGTGCTATCGACAACAATATCAATAAATCCCTGCGTGGTTGGCTTGGTTCGATATTGAACATCTAGTGTCTTTCCTCGCTTGCACAAACAGCTGTAACCAGGGGAATGAATAGGTGCATCCATTAAATTGAGGAGTGAATTAACGAACCCTTCAAGTGCTCGAAGTGGCAAATTAAAGACAGACCGAAGTGTCAGGCAAGTTTCAATTGCAAAGTCAGTATATTTATTTGAACGACCACGCCCACCGTGTTTTTCTACGGTTTGCCATTGTTGAATAGCGTCGTCGCTGAGCCAAATAGCAATATTGCCACGCTGTATCAACGCACGGTTATAGGCAGACCAGTTCTTAATTTTCTTTGTCATGGTGGCTTGAGTTACGTTATGTTTTTTTGATCTGATCACGCAAAAGGTCAGAAGTTCAACTATTTAGGAAACAAGGCCCTATAAAACTGTTTTTCTGCACGCTACAGTTCTTACTGACTCTTCGAGATTAACTATGTAACCTTCTAAAAAACAGCCTTATTTACCTATTGCGGAATAGACTACAATCCTAGTGTTGATAGATTCTTATTTATTATGTGATTAACTTTATTTCTCCAAAAGTTTATATAGTAAAGGTAAATTTTTAGGCGAGAGGCCTTCTGTCTGAGCTGTAAGATCCTAAACTACTACATATCAACTATATAAGGTTGAGCTCCTCTGAATTAACTTTGCAAAATTCTCATAAGTATTTTAGGGTGAGGGTAGCCTGATTTTTAGTCAGGGAGCTCGTTTGGCTATAGAGCACGGAAGCGTTTGGTGATAAGGGTGCATATGGATATCTCACTGTCTATTTTAATACATTTATTTGCAGTAATTCCTACGATTGTATTGGGCTTATTGAATTTGGTAATGAAAAAAGGAACTGCAATACATAAGCTGTTTGGCCGAATTTGGGTAATTTTAATGCTTATAACCTCTTTCATTTCATTTTTTATCCAACCTACAGGTAGCCTAACCTAGCTACATTTATTTGCAATATTGGTGATTGTATCTGTAAGTCTTGGAACTTATGCCATTTATACAAAAAACAAGCAGCTCCATGTTCACTGTATGACTGGTGCTTACATTGGGACAGTTGTTTCAGCTATTATTGCAGCAAGTATACCAGGGCGCTTATTGCACCAATTATTATTTTGATCCTGTCTAAAGTTTTGAAGTACAGGCAGCATAACCATAAGAGATCTGAGAGTATTATGTATATTGGAGAAGTGGCCTCAAAAACAGGGCTTTCTGTTAAAGCAATCCGCTTGTATGAAGAACGGGGGTTGATCTCTGTACCACCTCGAAAGGGGCGATATCGGTATTACAATGCCTCACACGTCGAAGTGTTAAATTTGATAAAAGAGGCAAAATCTTTGGGCTCAACGCTTTCTCAGCTTGAAGCTGTGATTGTATATAACAATGGAGAAGTTGATTGGTCAAAAGTTGAAGGTTTTTTGATAAAGCTTAAGCATCGCTTAAACCAGCAAAAAGAAACATTACAAGACCGAATAGGAAGAGTGGATGCTTGTTTATCGGCGATCAATTCCTGTCCTTCAATGCTTGACTCTGCCCTTAGGGGGAGAGATTAGAATTGTCATCGACTTTTGAAATTAGAGATGACGAAAATGACTAAGAAAATACTGGTGCTTAATGGTAACCCTAAATCCACAAGTTTTTGCCAACATTTAGCGGATATATATGCATGTGAAGCGAGAGAGTACTTTGAAGTGAAACATGTCAATTTATCTGAAATGATGTTTAATCTGAGCTTAGACTTTGGTTATGATGCTGAGCAGGATTTAGAGCCAGCTTTAAAAGACTTTCAAAAATGGACTTTATGGGCTGAGCATATCGTGATTTTTTCACCTATATGGTGGGGCGGGTTACCTGCAAAATTAAAAGGGCTTTTTGATAGATCTTTTTTACCTCATTTTGCTTTTAGATATGAGCAAGATAATCCATTACCAGTACCACTGCTGGCTGGTAAAACCTCTCGAGTAATTCTCACAATGGATATGCCAGAACCTTATCTCGAAGAGCAGGCAAAGCCTGCGCTTGAGCAATTAGACAAATACACCTTACAGTTTAGTGGAGTTGCAAAAGCTTCAACTAACTTATTTGGTTCGATGATTTCTGCAACGCCAGAAGAAAAACAAAATTGGGAAATGCTGGTAAAGTCCCTTGGGAGCCAAGGGCTTTAACAAGATTGCTGTATTAGCAGTAAATTATTTGCTGTGGCAAATCGTTTACTGCTTCAAGAATACATCTGAGGCTGTATAAAATTGCCCGTTAAATGTGTCGATTGCTGTATATACGACAGAATATTGCCCTTGAGGGAACCAGGGTTTAACGTCCACTCCAAACCCTTGGCTTATTTTTTGTTGCTGAGGTTGAAGTGTATAAATTTGGGGTGTATTTAGGGGGCGTACTTGGCCATTTGGGAATACTAAATGCACGTATATTTCATAGGTTGCCGCTGTCCCACCTAGGTTTTGCATCGACTTGTCGAAATTAACCAAGCCCCCTTCGACAGGAAGTGTCAAACTTGGTGCAAGATTATCTATATTAATGAAGGCATTTCGTGCAGGAGACTCTACATCAAAAGACACGATAATCTTGTCACCGGAAGAGAAGCCCCCGGAGATATCGATATATATATTATCTTGGTCAAACGTCACATGTGTAGTTTGAATATCACTTCTAATCAGGTTTGCCTGAGTAATTGGAAAGCTAAACCCTCTAAAAATATAGCCGTCAAATGTATGTCCATCAGCTCCAACAAAACGGCTAGAGTTTTGAAAATCAATTGTAATGGTGCCATTGTTGATGTTGATTAAAGTATGAGATTGAAGCATTACTGCATCGGTAGCGTCAGCAGTAACAACCGTTGAAACCGGAGGTACATAATTTGTATATATATTGGGATATGCTCTGTGTATGGTCGCAGTGTCACCAATAACAGAAGCCAGAGAATTGAATGCCATTAAAGACATCATGAATACCAATAAACTAACTATTTTTTTCATTACCAATCCTTTTTGTAGAAAAATAAAAGCATACCAACTGTATGCAGAGTGAACTGCTACCATCAAAGCACATAGGGCTTTTAAAAATCAATTCAATATGATGCCATATCCACTTATTAGACGTTTTATTTGATCTGGTACGTGTGTTTATTAGCTCTATAACAAGCGTTTCAGTCGAATAAGCCCTGTTTCAGCTCTAGGCACTAGGTTTTCGCGCAACTCTGTAATAATCGCTGATTGCTCATTAAGCGCTGGCTCTCTGCTGTGATAGCTTAAGGCAGCCAAGTTCATTGGCACAAAAGCAGACAGTCATCTTGGTAAAATACCAACTAAACCCCCTTGGGTGACAAAAGAAGTATTTTTTTCACACTCTACGACCTCTATGATGAGCGTCTGATCGCTACCTGCAATAGCCAAGGTTTCATGTTAGGTTTTTCCAACGGTTGCACATGGTTGAGTGTCATTGACCCGTATTGCAATGACATCAGAAAACTAAAACTTGTCGTTTTCCATGTTGATAGCATGGTCAAATACGAGCTCTACTGGGGTTTAAATAGTTATTGTTTTTTTGGTCAGTTCAATCATATAAATTCTTTAAGTTTAATTCAGCCCACTGACGATAAGAGAAAACAGACTTGACTTAAATTGAATATAAATAGAGTTTAGATTAACTAAATAGAAACCATATTTAAGGAACAGCGAATGTCAAAGCTATGTTAGTATCTAGCCTTTGTGACTGTCGTGATATTACGTATACCTGAGCCTTATTTCGAAGAACAAGTTTCGAGAACCATTTTGTCCTCTTATTAATATTTAATTGGTAGTATTCATTTTGACAAACTCTAAAAGCCCAAATGCTGAATCTTGTTGCAGCAGTTCAAGTTGTTGTGCACCTGCGCAACCTGTGATGCGAACCTCTCCAAAAATTGGCCGCAATGATCCTTGCATTTGCGGTAATGGGAAAAAATACAAGAAGTGTTGTGGAAAATAAGCCACAACCTTCTCTTTAATACTTTAATTAATGCCGTTAAATACAACATTTTTATTTAATATCTAAAAAGAGGGAATGAGAGAGTAAATATCACTCTTTTTGGTAAATTATGGAGGCTTTTTCGAAAATAGTGATTAAATTAAGGTCACTCTTTAAAAAATGCTACCTTTAACTTCTTCATTCCTTACAAATTAATTTAGTGCGCTGCGTTGTTAGCTACAGCTATTGCCTTGGCATAAAGTAACTCTGCTCGCTCTGCATATACCTAGCTTATTTTTGGCCACAGGGTCTGTGGAGCTTTGAAGTCGAACTCGTGTTTGTGAAACTTGAGCAGACAGCAATGCACCATAAACAAGCTGTTTGTTATCACTAGTATGAGGTAGATAGTAAGTAAGTCCGCAATCTCCGGTATTTGTTGCGCCAGCAGTAAGAGTCACCCAAACACCATACTCATCACTGCCATAAACCCAAGTATCAAGCTTTGAAACATATCCTTCTGGGAAAATCGACCCATTTGCAAAAGCTTGAGTAGACAAAAGAGAAGTCGCTAATAAAAGAGAGCTAATAATGTTTTTTAATTTCACTTTTTTGTATTTCCATTTAGAAAGTAAGAAGGGCGTATATTATATATATTTATAGTATTTTTTATAGTTTTATTGCTCAATTAACTTATTCACTTTCATGACCAACCCATCATGATTGGAGAGCGTCGATCTAGCGTTAATATTCAATGGTTCTAAACCTTCATCTAAAAACGCTATTCTTGTCTGCTTTAAATACGTGACTAGAACACTCAGCATCTCTTGCATCGAAAAATGTTGCCCTATGCAGTTTCTGTGGCCTGCACCGAAGGGGATATAGCTGCCTTTTTTTATATCGGGGTCATTTTCCCAGCGGCTGGGGTTAAAGTGTTCGGGTTTATTAAAATTGCTTTTTAATCGATGTGCAACAAAAGGGGAGATGAATACTTTTTCGCCTTTTTTTATTTTAAATCCATTTATATTTGTATTTTCTCGGGCACGTCTTGCGCCTATGAGCCATACAGGTGGAAAGAGCCTTAATACTTCTTTTATAAATGCCAGAGTTGCTGGAAATTTATCAAAGGACAACGGCTCACCACTTTTGTGATTGGTCACTTCTTTATATACATTACTGGCTTCAACTTTATATTTTGCTAAACAATACCAGCACCATATTAAGCTATTTGAGGTCGTCTCATGACCGACGATAAAATAAGAGATCAAATGATCTTTTATATTTTCATTGGTCAGTGAGTTGCCTGTTTCATCCGTTGCTTCAAGTAAGGATGACAGTAAGTCGCCGTGATCTACGAAGGGCTCACTCTTTCGTTTGTGGAGAATTTCATCAATGATTTGTTCAATGATTTTACGAGTTCTTTTGATCCGCAGGTTCAGTGGAGAAGGAAACCAAGCTGGAAAGTTGACTACACTTTCGAAGTTTTTACTGAGCAAATGATGTAGTTCATTCATCGCATCTGACACCGCGCTGGTTTTTTTTAACTCAGATTTACTCAAGTCAAATAGCGTTTTGCAGGTAATCTGTAAAGATAGCCTTTCCATTTGGGCTGCCATGTCGACAGTATCATCATGGTTAAGCTCAGAAACTGATTCTAAAGCATATTGCTCAAATACGTCTTGATAGTTTTGTAAGCGACGATGCATGAAAGCAGGCTGGGCTATTTTACGTAGCGGCTTATGTGTTTGTTGATCGGCAGTGACAATACCTTGACCGATGGCCTTACTGAGTATTTGTGTTTCACGGGTAGATTTTGGGAATTGTTGTACTTTACCAATAAGCACCTCTTGGATCATGCTTGGATTAGAGATTAAAGTGACTTTAAATGGCCCGAGTTTAAACTGCAGTACATCACCAAATTTATTTGCAAGTGTCATCAAAAAGTTGGCAGGATCATCCATAAAGTTGATGCCCAACCTGCTAATTTCTTTGTTGGTTACTTTTGGTATTTGCTTCATGGTTTATCAGTTATTGGCGATGTTTTTAATTGCGTCAAAGAGAGATTGGATATGCTTAACCACGTCTTCTTCACTGAGGTTATGAGGGTTGTATTCGATTAAAAAATCTACCTGATCCACACCATGGAAATTAATAATATTCAACTGTAGCGGCAGGCTGTGATGTTGGTGAGACTCATAGCTGAATGAACTCGGCATACCCGCTGTATCGCTCAGCTGTTCCAGTTCCATATAGCCAAATCTGAACTCACTTAACGGTATGTGTGGCGGTAATTTAAGGTCTTCATACAGTAGTTCTGGCGGTAGTTTTTTATGTCTATACGCCTGTTTTAATTGTGTTGAGACTTGCTGCGCTTGTGCTGCCAAATCGAGTTCATCAGGTAATGAAAACTCATGAACTAACATATTCGCCATAAATGCAATTAAGTTACTTTCACTTTTTTTTCGCCCGTGGACAGGCAAACCAACCCGCAGTTGATTTGAATTAGATAAGGGAAAATCTTGGTTTAATTGACGTATCCAAAGGGTCAGCATCAAAGTGGATAAACTCAGCTCATGTTGATTTGCAAACTCAACAGCTGGTGTGAGTTGAGACCGAGGTAAAGAAAGGTGTATCGCTTTACTTTTTAATGGGTTTGTTGGTGAAAAGAGCCTGAATTCAACAGGCGTTGCTAAGTGGTTTAGCCAAAATGCTTTGTCCTTTTGATACTGGTTTGATGTCAGGTATTGCGCTTGTTGGTTTGCAAGCTTTACTGGTTCAAATTGAGTGTTTGTCGGTGTGTGTCCTTTATCGTAATAGTCTACAACTTGCTTTAAATAAGCAAATGCACTGTATCCATCACAGATCAAATGATTGGCTAAAAAAGCTAGCCAAACTTGATTATTCGGTAGAATGAAAATTTCACTTCTGTGTAGCGGGTACTCAAATGCAGAAATAGGAGTCGTAAATAGCGTTTCTATTCTGTCACGGGCTACTTGCTCTGCATGTTCAAAAGACAGTGCGGATAAATCGGTAATAGGATAGGAGCGCTCGCAATGTGCATGTTGATGCTGTTCAACACCACTGGGCGTGTGATGAAAATAAAAATCAAAACTTGCGTGACAGGCCATCACGGCCCGCTGTGCCTCAACGAGCTTATTGGCATCAATATGGTCAAATTTGATGACACCCCCAGCATTGGCAATGGGCAAATGAGGGGCAGAGCTGCAAAAAGCAAGCATCATATTTTGTAATAGTGTGATCGGGATTGTATTCATACTGGTTTGTCTAGGTTAAGGTGAGGCCGCCATCAGCCTTGATTACGCTACCTGTTGTCCAAGGTTGAGATAGTAAGTTATTAATAATAAAAGCAATGTCGTTGACCGTGCCGAGCCCAAATGGGTGTAAATCAGCGAGTGCGTCAAGTCGTGCTTGTTGCTGTAAATTGTCGCCTCGATGTTGCCTCAACATGGGGGTATCTACACAACCAAGTGCTAACGCATTCACACTAATCTTTTTGGCTGCACCTGCAATCGCTGATGCTTTCATAATTTGCTCTAATCCAGCTTTTGATGCGCTGTAAACGGCACTAGTGGCAACTGGTTTTTCAGCAAGTGTCGAGCTGAGCAATAGAATTGCGCTGTTTTGCGGCATATGTTGAATTGCTTGCTCGCAAAGTAATAGTGCGGATACTAGGTTCACATTCAGTTGTTCGGTAATGGATTTGAGTTTGGTTTGTCCAAATTGCTCGTGATAACAGACGCCAGCCGCGTAAATCAAAGCGTTAATAGGTCCGGTACTCTTATTTATCGATTGGAATAAAGAATTAGATTGCGTGATATCTGACAGATCGCAACGCCATGGGATAAAACGTTCAAATGCATTCAATGGGTGACGTTTATCTATGGTTCTGCTGACACCAACGACTCTGTCTCCTTGTTTTAGAAGCTTTTTACACACCTGATAGCCTATGCCTGAACTGGCACCTGTGACTAAAACTGTTTTGCTCATGTTGCTTAGATACCTTGATAGTAATTGATGTTGGCTGGGGTTACTGATTCTAAAGGGGTTGTATGATTGACAATAATTTCATCCTCTGGAATAAACTTAGGACGATCTATACACAATACAGTAGCAGGTAATGCACTTAGGTTGTTGTAACCGTGCACCACGCCTTTTGGCCAATCGTAGCTACTGCCTGGCTCTATATTTTCTCCATTAAACATTAAGCCTTCATCTAAAACGAGCTCATGTTCTTCCATCTGAAGGTGCATATGTGCGGGGATTGACTCACCAGCTTTGATGTTAAGCAAATAAATGCCAAATTTTTCGTTCTCAAATAGAATATCGACAGTACCAAATGTTTGCGTCTCGTATTTAATAATACTTCTTTGACAGATAAGGTTGTGGTTGCATTCAAGCAAGGGGGATTTCAAAGTAATATCAATACTATTAAGCCACTTGAAACGACAAAAAAGTAAATTAGGAATAATTTTTACAAATTCTGTTGTGCTGACTTCACATATTCTGTCATACAAAAATTGAACTTGTGCTTGTGTTTTCTGTAACTGAGTTGAATTTAATTTACTTGTTAAGCTGAGCTTGAGTTCAATTTGCAGATCTGACGCTAGATTAAGTTCGAGATATTGCTCATACAATGGCATGGAGTACCTCCTCACTGTGCGGTTGGTGCAGTGTGATTGCCGGTTTGCAAAAAAGATGTTCTTTTAGCTGCTTAAATGCACTGGCTCTGGGGTGAAGCGCATTTCTTTTCTCAACGGGGAGTGATGCAAGTGTTGAGTTTTGTCTAAGAGGGATAAATATTGGCTCAAAGCCAATGCGGTTGCCCCCTGATGCACGCCAACTAATCGTACCTTGTAATTCACCAACAAAAGAGCAAACATCACCACTAGGATAAGCAAGGCTTAATGCACACACCATTTTGGCTTGTCTTTTTTGTGTTAAGGCCATGCGGGTCAACACATGATCAATGGCACCATCAAATCCGCCAGCTTGCTTGGCCCATCTTGCAGTGTAAAGTCCTGGCAAGCCATTTAGTGCATCTATGCACAATCCGCTATCATCAGCAATTGCCACTTTGCCACTAAGGTGAGCAATATTGAGCGCTTTTAATTGAGCATTTTGACAAAAGCTGGTGCCAGTCTCTTCTATTTCCTCTAATTCCAAAGTGTGTGCGGAGCGAATTTTGTGACAATAGGGTTTTATTAAGGCGCTGAGCTCACGTGTTTTACCTAGGTTGTGGCTCGCAATGACAATTTCATCAAATTTAGCATGCTCAATCATACAATTCTTCTGGTGGCTTGATGTATCCCATAAAGCCAGCTTAATTCGCAAATGTGGATAAAATGTGTAATTTTTTTGTTAATTCAGAATTGGCATGCCGTACAATACAATTATTTTTTTTCGTTATTTATAAATTAGTATCTAAATTATAAATAGCCCTATTAAAGTGTATTTGGGTTTCGTTTTAATTTGAAGTAAAGTTTTGTAAGTTTATTATTTACACTGATGTTTTGTTTATATATATTTTCACTTCTAAATTAAACAAGGAGTTTTGATAAATGAAAATTAAATCAATGTTGTTTGGCTTTATTACCGCAGTGACTTTAGCTTTAAGTAACCAAGTTTCTGCATCAGTAGGCAGCGGCACCATGCTGATTACTTGTGTAGACCGTTCTGAATTCATAGAGTTATGGTCTGTTACTGCCTCTAACCCTAGAGAGCAAAACTATTTTCTATCACGCTGTTTTAACGAAGGTGGTTTTCCAGATATAAAGCTTATTTAGTGCGAAAATTTAAGTGCGCCTGCCAAGTAGGCGTACTTTTTTATATTGTTGGTACATGATTGTTTTATTTTATTATCTACTTTTTTGTCATATTAATATCATATTTATTCTGGGTGCTTCATGAATTTTATAAACCTTCAACTGCGACAAGGTAAAGTTTTGTAAAGTTAACTTTCTGTATTTACAGATTTTTTAATTATTTATATATTTCCTCCTAGATTAAATTAGTAATTAAACAAGGGAGTTAATAAAAATGAAATTAAAATCAATGTTATTTGGTGGTGTAGCTGCTGTGGCGATGACACTCGGTGTACAATCAACGGCTCATGCATACATGACTATTTTAGTGACTTGCATAGATAAAAATAACTATAATTATTTATGGTCATCAAAGTCTATTTTTAGGGCTCAGTTTCAAGCTGATTTAGATCGTTGCCGCCGTGATGGTGGTTTAGCAGAGGTCGACTATCTATAGGTCTTTAATTGAATATGCACTTTTTATAAGTGCATATTTTTAACTTAGATAAGAGATTTTTTATATTCGAATCCGACCAATCTGCAGTATTAGTCAATTAATGAACCCTGCATAATATAGTTTGGTCCAGCTGGACTGCCTAAATATTTCTCGCCAGTGTCTGTAAATCCTGCTTTTTTATAACATTCATAAGCTAAGGTATTACGGCAGTTGACGGTTAAGCAAATTTGATTAAATTGTGGGTAGCATGCTTTTACAAAAGAGAAGAGCGCGCCAACTGCCTGCTTGCCAAAGCCCTTGCCTTGTTGATCTTTATCGATGACAAATGCGCGGATCCCAACGCCTTCTTCTGGGCAAAAATCGTATTTTTTAGCATAGGCAAGGTCAAGCTTAAAATATCCAACCACTTCCTCTTTATGTTTTATGACATGCAAATGCGTGGTTTCACATATTTCTTCTAAAAATTCTGATGCAGTGCCAGCAAATTCAATTTGATTCTGTTCGATTTGGATGCGCTTAACCTGTTCAATGTATTTATCACAGAGCTTTGTTATCGTTATCATGGGTCGCTCACAATTGTTATAAAGTAACAAAATAATAAAGGATCGTAACGAAAATTACCATAACGGGAACAGCTTGGCTTTACAGTGACATCAACTCTGCTTTGGCTTGCTTGTTCAGTTTCTCGAGTGCGTATCGAAATGCCACACGTGGCATCTCTTCGTGATGTGTTTTGAGATAGCCAATGACTTCATTGGGTGAAGTTTTAGAGAGCACTTTGAGTAACCAGCCATAGCCTTTTTGCACTAAGTCGTGTCCATCATTGAGCAAGAGATCCGCCGCGTTTAAAGGGGCACTTTGAGGATATTTTCCTTTGTTTAACGGGTAGATTAAGATCACAGCAACGGCTCTTCTAACAGCAAAGTTGCCATGTTTAGCCCAAGCATGGGTTTTATCTATTAACTGTGGGTACTGCACGATTAACTCACCAAAAGCATGTGTGCAAAAATCGTCACAGTCATACCAATCGGTTATGTATTCGAGTAGCCAGCGTTCAAACACCTCAAATGTGCTTGGGGTATATTGTTTTTTAACTCTAAATGCCCAGTCAAAAGCGGTTAAACTCAGCATCCATTCTCTTGATTCAAGTAGCTGCTCGCAGCGCTCAAACACTGAATCGATATGATGATCTGGCAATGCACGGTACAGAGTTGCTGATATTTTTCGAGCTTGTGCCGTTTTGATTTTTTGCTCAGGGTAGCCAAGCTCTGCAAGTGCTTGGTATACGGTGTCTTTAATATACATAGCGAGTTTCGTTAAGTTGTTTTAAAACACGGTAGCTGAATTATTGGAAAAGCTCAAAGTCGCACAAAAAACTGGCGACTTTGAGCCTTTATATTACTGAGAGGGGAGTTCAGCCTCTTGCCAAATAACTTGATAGTGCGAGTCTTCTCGCCACTGTTTAAAGTAGGTATTAAACAGCGCCTCCCAATCATCTAATCCAACTTGGTATTGATCTACCAGTGCTAAATAATTGTCTTTATCGTACGGTGCCATGGGCATTAGGTAGGCTTCAAACAAATATTCATCATATCCTGGGCGCTGTGTGAGTAAGCCATCCATAATGACTTGCGTATTCCCCTCTGTTGCATGTTCGATATAGTGTTTACATGATTTAATAAATGCATGCTTTTCACCCTGCTTAAAGTGCAAACCTTGGCTTTTTGCCATGTCGTAAAACTGTGTGACAGGCAGTGGGGTTTTGTTTGCCACATGAAAGACGGTATTGCGTTTTTGCTCATCACTCATGCCAAGCACGATGGAGGCGGCGGCTTTATCAACCGGAATAATATCCAGTAAATACGGAACATCAGCGGGCTGTACAGGCGTTCGCATCATCATTTTTAAAATTCGATGGAAAATATCGTCAGTGTTACCAAGACCGGTTTGTGACGACCCTGAGATCTGCGCAAAGCGATAAATGGTGTAGGGCACACCACATTCTGAAGCTTGGCGGATATTCTCCTCTTGCACCCATTTGGATTGGCCGTAGCCACTACAAATGAGCTCGGCATCAGTGACGTCGATAAAGTCTTCGACGGGGTTCACTGAAAAGTGCGAATTTTTGACTTGTGTACTGGCTGTTGTGCTCGAGACAAAGTGCATCATTTTGAGCGATTTTGTCGTGGCCATTTGTAACAGCTGATTGGTGCCCGCCACCGACTTTTTAAATGCAAAGTAAGGCTGAATATGATTCACGTAAGAAGCCGTGTGCACTATGTGCTGCACATGTTCGCACAAGCTTTGCCAATCTTTATCAGACAAGCCTAGCTGCGGCTTTTCCATATCCCCAAGCATGGGTACGATGCGATTCATATCAGGGGAGAGCTGGTAGCTTTTAGCTGAGTGCGCAATACGTTGCTTGGCCTCATTTAGTGAACTTGCTCTGACAATGCAGTAGATGGTGGCATCTGTTTCATCTAATAACTGCTGGAGAATATGGCTGCCTAAAAAGCCCGTTGCGCCAGTGAGTAGCACTGATTTGACCTCGCCTTCATAGGCTTTTGTTAGCCCAGTAGTATTAGCTGTTGGGGTGAAGCCCGCATCTAAAATAAAGTCAGGCTTTTGCTGGCTTTCTTCACTTTGGCTATCCGTATGCTGTACAGAGTAGAGCTTTTCAATGTCTTCAATGAATGCGGCTATGGTATTCATGTTTTTAAACGCATCTGCCTGTAGCTCAATATTAAGCTGCTCTTTTAATTGCTGAAAGGTTTTCAGTAAAGAAATGGAATCAAATCCATACTCGTACAGGTCGCACTCTAGGTCTAATTCATCTGCCGCTATACCAATCACATTGCTGACGATTTGGATCACAGCACCTCGTATATCAGCACTGTTCACTACTTCAATCTGTGTATCTGATAAGTGTGTGACAGTATCAGCGGGCGCAACCTCGCGACTCATTATGCGCGTGGTATTTTGATAGATTTTATCAGGCGATGTGCTCAGTAAAGCGCCGATGTTGGTGACTTCGCTGTTCAACAAGTGTTGCATTAAGCTAAACGCCTCAGGCATGGTGATAAGTTGATAGCCTTTTTTCTCGGCAAAACTATTTTCAATGCTTTTTACTGAATCGTCCGAATGCCAGTAGCCCCAATTAATGGCCAACGTTTTACCATGCCTGTCACCTGCCAGTACTTGTTGTTGACGGGCGTGGGCAAATGCGTTTTGAAAGCCATTGCCGTATGAGTAGGACAGGTGATTTAAACTGCCAAATACCGCCATGGATGAGAACATCAGAAACAAATCAAGGTCGGTATGTGCAAATACCTTGTCCAGATTGATTGAGCCTTGCACTTTGACTTGCATTGCTTGTTCAAAGTCAGCCCAGTTGTTTTCATCTTCTTTAAAGGCGGTACCTAAATGCAATATGCCATTTAGCTGCAAGCTTTGCTCATCCATGTACTTGTGAACTTCTTCAAGGCTTTGCTCGCAAGCGACATCTGCGCTCACGTAGTGGACCTGACTTTGGCGACCACATGCTTTGAGTTGACTGAGTGAGTCAATACATTGCGCCTCTTTGCGTCTGCCTAGCAAGATTAGTGTGGCGTTAAATTGCGTTAATAACTGCTCACACAGTGCCATGCCTAGCTCGCCCAGTGCGCCAGCAATCAAATATACTCCCTGTTGCTTAAAGTTGTTTGCACAGAGCGCAGAATTATTTGTAGGAAAAGCCGCTTTGTTCAGTGCTAAGCCAAAACGAGATTGGTCTTGATACTTCACTTGGTTAGGTTGAGTGGCATCGCTGTTTAAGCTTGGGCAAACCAGCTCTTGCAGTAATTTGTCAGCCCAGTTTGAACAGTTATCAGCAAACTCAACCAGACTCCAAACATGGGCAGGGTTGCGCATAGTGTAGCTTCTGAGAAGTGCGCTGAGGTCGTCATAACTGCTGTTAGTTTGGCTATTTGGCAAAGCGTAAAACAACTGCATCGCATGTTTATCAAACTTAGAAATAGCCTGTATAAATTCGTATAGAGGTTTTATATCCGCAGGCTTTGTTTCTGTTTGCTCGGCAATGAAGTAGACAAAGCTAGGTAACGTATCTTGGTTAAATACAAAAGTTTCGAGCTCTGATAAATGTACAATGTCCACGTCACAGTCGTTGAGCTCAGCACGCAGTGGCTCAGCGCTTTGCTTATCTTTTGCAACGATGAGCCCTTTTTTGCTAGCAAGCAGCGGTTTTAACTGTGCTTGCCAATCTAGCGGGCAACTCAGTGGCATCGTTTGCCATTGATTCTCTAGCAGTAACCAAGGTGCGGCAGGGGGTTCTGTGGTTAAAAACGGTGTACTTGGCAAGCTGACTTTTTGCACCGATGTTTTATACAGCACAGACCAATTGATTGGGTGCCCTTCAAGCCAAAATCGCAGTAGAGCCGCTGGGTTGCGCCCAAGCTTTAATACATCGTTATCAGTAATCGCCTCAGCTTTTGTGCTTGGCACCTTTTTAATCATCAAAGTATTGCTTGCAAGCTCAACGTCGAGTTTTTGTTTTAAATCCGTAATAGAGGAAACAGTCCAGCCAGTGCGGTATTTATGCGCCGTTCTACCTATTTTCAGTGTATAAACGAGGGACTCGAAAGACACGGTCGGTTGCTGCTCAAGATAGGCATTGAGCGCCTTAACTTTTGCTTCTAGCGCTGATTGGCTAGCAGCCGAAAGCACGACGGCAGACTCAGTATTCGCTGCTGTGGCCTCGGCGACAGGCTGTTTGCTGTATTCTTCAAGTACGATATGGGCGTTTACGCCACTGATACCAAATGAGCTCACCCCAGCACGGCGTGGTTGCTCGCTTTGCCAAGGAGTCATCTCTGTTTGTACTTTAAATGGTGAGTGCTCAAGGCCTAAGTATGGGTTGAGCTCATCTACATGGAGTGATGGCACTAAAGTTTGGTGTTTAAGTTGCAGTAATACTTTGATCACCCCAGCAATACCTGCGGCAATTTCAAGGTGACCGATATTACTTTTCACTGAGCCCAGCGCACAGGTTTGCGCGTTATCTGTAGCCGTGCTGATTTTTTTATAGGCGGCCTTGAGTGCATCCAGCTCAACAGGGTCACCAAGTGAGGTGCCAGTACCATGGCACTCAATGTAGCTGAGCGTGCTTGGGTCAACGCCCGCATCTTGCCATGCTTTGTCGAGCAGGCGAGTTTGCGCTTTTGCATTGGGGACCGTAAAGCCTTGAGACTTGCCGCCGTGATTAATGGCGGAGCCTAAAATCGTCCCATAGATGTGATCTTTATCACGCTCTGATTCACTTAGCTTTTTAATAAAGATCATGCCCACACCTTCGCCGCGCACAATACCGTCGGCATCGGCCGAGAAAGTACGACAACGGCCTGTAGGTGAAAGCGCACCAATGTCATGCATTGCAATCGATGCACTCGGAGAGTCAATGACATTCACACCGCCTACGATGGCCTGATCACACTCACCATTTTGAATGGCTTGTACTGCTTTGTGGATGGCAGCGAGAGAAGACGAGCAGGTAGTATCAACGCCTTCACTTGGGCCGTGCAAATCCAAGAAGTAGCTCATGCGATTTGGCGCATAGGCGGAGGAGGTGATTAAGCCCTCATGATATCCAGCCTGACAGCCAATAAATAACCCAGTATTGGTGCCTGCTAAGGATTTTGGATCATAGCCAGCATCTTCAATACATTGCCAAACATGTGACATCAACAAGCTTTCTTGAAGCTTAATACGATCACTTTCAGCAGGGGCAATATTGAAAAACAGTGGGTCAAAGTGTTGGTTGCGCTCAAGGCGACCAAGCCAGTTAATGTCTTTTGGTAGAGGTTGTTGTGAACGGGTATCAGTATTTTCACCTGCCCAGTCAAATTCAGTTACACAGTCTGTTTGATTGGTGAGGTTTTGCCAAAATGCATCAATGTTATTTGCTTGTGGAAATTGTGCGCTGATCCCAATGATCGCAATGCGATCATCCGTTTCATTCTTCTGTTCAGTAACTTGGGTCTTTTGAAGCTCAGTATGATCTGAGTTGTTCCCAACCAATTTATCGCTATGTTCGTCCAAAATATGGGTCAAAATACTGTTTAAAGTAGAGTGCATAAACAGCACGCTCGGCGACAGCGTTAGTTGGTATTTGGCATTCACTTGGTTGATAAAGGTGATAAAAGCGATAGAGTCTGCGCCAAAGTCACCTAAATCTGTATCAGGGTCAAGCTCGTTGGCATCCACCCCTAAAATGTCAGCGGCAATGCCGCTTAAGCCCGTTTTTAGCTCAGCAGTGAGCGCCTCGATACTGTCAAACAAATGTGCATTGGGAGCGCTACTGACATTGGCAGTTTGCGTCTTGTTAGTATATTCAACGAGCGTTTGAGGTGATTGCAGCGCACTGTAAAATGCGTCAATGCCTGTGCGTGTAGGCATGGGTGTAAAACCAGTTTGTGCCAGCAGGTCTTTAAAATCAGGATTGATCTTCATGCCGCCATCTTGCCAATATGGCCAGTCGATACTGGCGCTCATACCTTGGCGTTCACCGCGTTGTTGCAGTCCACTGCGATAGTGCATATAGCTATCTAAGAAGGCATTGGCAGTGGCATAATCGACTTGCGTTAAAGCACCGTTTACGCCGCTTAGCCCTGCAAAACAGACAAAAAAGTCCAGCGCCAAATCTTGAGTGGCTTCATCCAATGCAACCACGCCGGAAACTTTAGGGGCAAGTACTTGCGAAAAACTGTGTTTATCTTTTTTGCTTAACAGCGTGTCTTTAACAATGCCTGCCGCGTGAATAACACCGCACAGCGAACCATGTTTGGCAAGGATGTCACGGACCATCAAAAGCACATTCATTTTGTGTGAGACATCCACGCTTTGGTACTGCAATTGCGTATTTGATGTGCTTAGCGCCACCAATTGCTTTTGCACTTCAGGATGGCTTTGCGGTTTACGACCTGTTACGACAATGGTTTTATTAAATGGTTGTGCACTGATCGCCTTGATAAAGTGCTGACCTATGCCACCAAAGCCACCCGTGATGAGATAAACGCCATTTGCTTTAAACGGCACTTTTGGTTCAGTCGATGTGATTGCTTGATAGGTTAATACTTCACGCTCACCGGTTGTGTAACGGACAAATTTATCATCAAAGCCACTTTGTTCGGCACGGAGTATCTTAGCAACGTTACTTTCTATTGCTTCTGCGTCTAACACCAACAATTGTGTTTGCAGTGTTTTGTGCTCAAGGCTGGCTGTTTTTAATAGCGCATGGAAGCAAGTATGCAGGTTCGCTTGAGTATCGGTGGATGCAGTGTCGCCAATCAACAGTTGCAGTTTTATCTGCTTTTTGGCCTTTGCTAAGTGCTTGATAAGCTCAACCAGTTGAAAGCCATAGTCTGCAATTTTTTGCTCAATCGCGAAGTGTTCAGAGTGCAATGTATGTATTTGCGTATCTGGCAGTTCACTGAATTGTGTACTTACAGTGGAGTCACACAAAATAAGGTGATGCTCTGTATCAGTCGCTGTCGTATGAGCTTGGCCTGTTTGGGCTTTTTTGATCCAAACAGGGGCTTTCAGCGTCACTTTAGCTTGTTGACCATCACCAACTTTAGGTGCTTGCACGGTTTGTGCATCGCCAAGACGAATGGTTTTAAGTGCAAACGGGTAGGTAGGCAAGCTGAGCTTTGGCAGCTTTACACCGTGATAGATAAAGTCCCAGTTTGTGAAACCTGTTTCGACCCAATGGGCTAAGATCTCTTGATGATCTAAAACTCTTATTGCACGCTCTAAATCAATTGAGTGTGTTGGCTTAGTTGTGGCTGTTGTCACGTACTCGGCAAGTTTTGATTTCAGCTCAGCAATAGAACTGACGACAAACCCGGTGCGAATTGGCATAACAGTACGGCCAATTTGCAAGGTATAAGCCAGTCTTCTTAGGTCTTGCTCAGTTAAGTTGTTAGCAGCCAAATAGTCATGTAATTGCGCCACTTGTTTGTCTAACACTGCTTGTGTATGTGCAGAGAGCACAATAATGGCCGGTGTATTTATTAGCTGGTTCTCCAGCTCGTGATGCTCGATGTTACAGGCTTCTTCCAGCACGGCATGGGCATTGGTACCGCCAATACCAAAAGAGCTTACAGCTGCGCGCCTTGGTAGTAGCGGTGTGTGCCAATCTCGTGTGCTATCTACCACATAAAATGGTGAATTTGCTAAATCTATGTGCGGATTAGCGTTATTGTAATGCAATGAGGCTGGCAGTTTTTTGTGATAAAGCGCCAACGATGTTTTAATTAAGCCAGTGAGGCCTGCCAACGTATCGGTATGACCTAGGTTAGATTTAACAGCGCCTAAACCGCAAAACTGCTTGTCGTCGCTATATTGTTGATAGACCTGCTGCAAAGATGAAAACTCAATGGGGTCGCCAAGAGCTGTGCCAGTACCGTGAGCTTCCACATAACTAATAGAAGCAGGGGAGATGTCTGACGCTTTTAAAGTTTGCTCTATGACATGCATTTGCCCTTTGGTGCCCGGGGCGAAAAAGCCTGCTTTGTCTTTGCCGTCGTTATTTACCTTGATACCACGAATAAGGCTGTAGATGTTATCAGCGTCATTGACTGCATCATCGGCGCGTTTTAATACAATTACAGACACGCCGCTGCCGCCAATCATACCGTCGGCTTGTTCATCAAACACCTTACAGCGTGCATCGCCTGCAAAGTTGAGTCCTTTTTCGTACTCATATCCAGTGTAGCGCTGCGGGTAAAGGCAAGCTGCGCCGACAATGGCGTAATCAATCTCGCCAGCTTTCAGTGCGCTACATGCCAACGAGATAGCAGACATAGACGATGAGCAGTTTGAGTGCACAAACAAGCTTGGGCCAGTAAAGCCAAGATGATATGAAATGGTGGTTGGCAGTGTACCAGGTTGATTAATGGTCGAAGCCACATAGTCTTGTGCATTTAAAATAAACTGGCCATCTTTAAACTTGTCTTGCAGGTTTAAATCTGGGTTATCCGCACCAGAGGATGATACATACACGCCCGTATTTGGCATATTTTCAGCGCAGTAGCCTGCATCTTCAATCGCTTTCCACGCATGTAGTAGCAATTGACGTTGCGAGTAGCTCATTGTTTTGGCGTTCTTTTCAGAGATATTGAAAAACTCTGGATCAAATTGGTCTTGGCCTTCAACCCAGGAGTCGAGCCATGTAATGTCGCCTTGCTCGGTAGACTCGCTGAGTCGTTTGAGTAAGTCTTTCTCGTTGACCAAATTATGCCAAAATTCGGTGTGGTTCTGCGAAGCAGGGTACTGGCAAGACAGGCCAATCAGTGCAATATCTTGAGTGCGATTACCTTGATTGTGAGAATCGCTATTAGCTTTATCGCTTGCTATCTCTTGAGCAGGCGCTTGCGTATGCGTACTTTGCGCTTGGGCGATAAAGTCTGTCATCGCATCTATGGTGCTGGATTGAAAAATTTGCGTGAGCGGAAACTCAACACCTAACTGTGACTTGAACTTTGCAGTGAGTACATTGGTCAGCAGTGAATCACCGCCAGCTTCAAAAAATGGCACGTTGGAGGCGATGTGGTCGACTTCTAAAACCTGCTGCCAAATTTGCGTCACCGCTGCTTTTAGCTCTGATTGCTCAGTTAGTTTAGGTGTTGCAGTGAGGGTGCTGGCGTTAGGGTTTACCTCTAACATTGCCGTTTGTGACGGCACAAATGGTAACTGCTTTGACAATGCTTGCTTATCTATTTTTCCGTTTGAAGTGATTGGAAAATGAGGTACCAATACAAAATAAGCAGGTACCATGTATTCAGGTAACTTGAACAGTAGATCGGCACGTATTTGCGCTGTAGACGGCGCATCAGGTGCAATGATATAGGCCACCAAAACTTGTCCACGTTGCTTTTGTGCGCTAGTGACATAGGCGTCTGTGATGTAGCTCAGTGATTGCAGTGCATGTTGGACTTCGCCAAGTTCAATGCGATGACCACGGATCTGAACTTGGTCATCGGCTCGGCCCATGTATTCCAGTAATCCAGACTCATTTAATCGGGCTAAATCACCTGAGCGGTAAAGGCGTTTACCATCACTGTGAGTAATAAAGCGTGCATTAGTCAGTGCTGGTTGATTGTGATAGCCACGAGTCACGCCACAGCCTGCGACAAAAATCTCACCAACTTGGCCTGCTTGAACTGGGTTGAATTGTTCATCTAACAACAACACGTCGTAGCCGGGTAAGGCACGACCTATGATGCTGCGCGCTTTTGTGCCATAGACCATGTTCGCATCTATGGTGACTTCGGTCACATGCACTGTGGTTTCGGTGATGCCATACATGTTTACAAGCTCAGCTTGTGGTTGTGCTTGCTCAAACCAAGGAGCCAGCTTGCTTACATCGAGTGCTTCACCACCAAATATCACTTTACGCAGTGCATTGTGTGGGCTTGCCAACAAATTGTCCATCAGTGGGTAAAATGCCGATGGCGTTTGGTTTAAAATAGTCACTTGGTTATCAATGACAAACTTGGCAAAACTCACGGACTCTTTGCGAGTAAGCTCATCGGGGATCAACAGCTTGCCACCGTGCAGTAGCGCGCCCCAAATTTCCCACACCGAAAAATCAAAGGCATAAGAGTGGAACAAGCACCAAGTATCTTGCTCATTAAAACCAAATAACGATTGGGTGTTGTTAAATAAGCTGCACACATTGTGATGCTCAACCAAAACGCCTTTTGGCTTGCCCGTTGAGCCCGATGTATAAATAATGTACGCCAAGTTGGATGCAGATGCGCGATTGATATTGGCAACTTGTGTCGTCCATGCAAGGGCCGTTTGCAAATTAATCACTTGATGGTGCTGGTAGGCCCCTGCATGCTGCACCTCTGCGCCAAGTACTAAAATACTTGGTTTGGCGTCTTCTAAAATATATTGAATGCGCGCCGCAGGTGAGCTGGGATCAATTGGCACATAGGCTGCACCTGATTTTAAAATCCCCAGTATCGCGACGATCAACTCAATAGAAGGTTTGGCACATAGCGCAACAAGGTTGTCAGTGTCTTGTTTAAATTCAGGGTGATTTAAGAGCGTGTTTGCAAATTGATTGGCTTTGTCATTGAGCTGATGGTAATTGATTGACTGCATACCAACGCAAACCGCAATGCGTTCTGGGTGCATAGCGGCTTGTGCTTCAAACAAATCGACTAAGGTCGGTTGAGCTGCTGGCAGGGTTTTTAAGTTAGCAAAGACTGGTAAGCTGCCAAGTGCTTGCTCGCCTGCAAACATCACGTCATCAATTAAACTTGCATAATCTTTAGCCAATGCATCAATAATTGCTGAAGGGTAGACGGCTTCATCAAATTTAAACGCAACCTTAAAGCTGTGCGATAAAGGCGTGACTTCCAAGCTTAAATCTAGTTCAGGTTCTTGCACACAGTCAGGCCAAATGGCGTTCACCAAGTCTTGATTAGACTCAATCCAATCTGGTTTTAAGAAGTTATGGTAGGCAAACCCGATTTGGAAAATCGGATGGCTGTGCATCGCGCGTTTAGCACCCGTTGCGCGGACGATTTCAGCAAATGGATAGCCACTGTGCTTTATAAGCTCGCCAAGCTGGTGTTGGTTTTGTAGAGCCAATTGCGAGAATGAGTGCACCTGATTGACAGAAGCCCTAAGTGGCAGCTGGTTTACAAACAAGCCTAATGAGTTGGCCATATCACTGGTTGGGCGGTGCAGCACTGGCACGCCCAAAGTGATGTCATCACGCTGCGTTTTAGCACTCAACAGGGTTTGAAACGCAGATAAGAAAAACGCGGCAGGGTTTATTTTATTGCTACTGCAAAATTGGTGAATACGCTGCACTTGGTTGTTATTCATCGCCAGCTCAAGCCGCTTAGCTTGCTTATTCGCACTTTGCTTTTCTTGTTTGCCAGCTAATGTCAGCTCAGACTCAACACCTTGCAATTGTGTTTGCCAATAATGTGTTAGCTGTGTGCTTTGCTCGCTGTTAAGCATCTGCTTTTCCCACTCAAGGTAGGTGAAAAAGCCAGTATCTGGTTGAGCTTGCTCTAGCGGTTCATTGGCGACGAGGTTGTGGTAAGTTTGCCATAATTGTTCAAGCAATAGGGTCGCAGAGACACCGTCAATAATAAGGTGATGGAATACTAAAACCATCACATCAAGCTGGCCATTTATTTGCCAATGCGCCGCGCGCCACAGCAGCGGGCTGTGTGCTGAGTGTGATTGTGTCATCGCGAATGGCAGCTTGATGTCAGCTTGGATCAAATCAATCAAGGCTGATTTTGACGACACTGGCGTGTAATTTTGCTCCAGTGTGGGTGTAAGCCCTGTGATTTGTTGCTGGGGTAAGCCTCCCACTTCAGCAAGCTGCACCGACAAAATGGGGTGTTTTTGGCTGAGCCAGTTAAGCGCAGCCTGCATACAGTCCACATTCAAGTCGTTGACTTCAAAAACCATTGGTACATGGTAAGTACTTAGTTGCGGGTTTTGCTTGTGCAGCAACCACAGACCTTGCTGAGCTTTTGACAGTGGCATAGGCCCATGTAAATTTGCACTGGCTGGCGTGCTTTGAGCCATGGGCTCATCCACTTGCGTTGGCAGTTGGTGCGCAGCCAAATAGTCACATAACTCATTGATGGTGCTTATTTCAAAAAGCAGTGCGGGTGGTAAAGTTTCAATGTTCAAAAACGTATCAGACTCAAGCCTTTGCACCACAGACATCAGCATGATGGAGTCAAAGCCCATGTCTTTAAAAGCAACCTCATCGTCTAAGTCTTGCACATCGATTTTAGTGATGTCGGTAATAATTGACTTAATGTGGTCACAGATCTGGGTGTGGCTTTTTCCCCCCTCTACAGAGCCGGTGTTGATGCACTGAGTGGTGGTGTTAGGCCTGTGCCAAAGCTGTGTTAATTTGCTGGCATCGCCGTATAAAAAACAGTGCTGAGTAGGGATGTTGTGCAAGGTAAAGACACGATATAACGCGTCGATACCGACTTCATTCGGCATGACTTCAATGCCTTGAGATTGCAAAATAGATGTGGTTAATGAATCAACATGCATGCCACCTTCTGACCACAATGGCCAGTTAATCGATAGGCTCAAACCGCTGCGCATGCCTTGTATTACTTGCGTTTGACGAGCAGCCATAAAGCGGTCCATAAAGGCGTTAGCACAGGCATAATCTGCCTGTCCCATATTGCCAAATACACCCGCAATGGAAGAGAAGCAGACAAAAAAGTCTAAATCACAAGTTTTACTTGCTTCATCTAAAGCGATTAAGCCAGCCACTTTTGGCGCAAACACCTGTGCGACTTCTTGCGGCGTTTTATTGCTTATCAGTTGGTCTTTGATCACCCCTGCACTGTGAATTATGCCTGTGATACCGCCATGCTTGGCTTTGAGGCTTGCAAACAGTGCGTTGACGTCATCATGATTGGCAATATTCAATGATACATAGCTCAATCTTGAAGGCTCGCCTCCAAGGGCATCAAGGTTTGATTGAATCGCATCGCTAAGTGCACGGCGGCCAACAAACACAATATGTGCTTGTTTAGTATGTTGGATGATTTCTTTGGCAAAGGTTTGACCAAGTTGGCCAAGGCCGCCTGTTATGACATACACACCATCTTCTTTCCAAGGTAAAGTGGTGGTGTCAACTTGCTGATAGGCTTGCAAGTCAAAGGTTAAAACCTGTCGCTGCCCTTGTTGGTAGCGTATACAGGCGTCTTGTTTTTTCGCTTCATTCTCAACAAGGTGTTCAAAATTATTTGTATCATCAACGGCGATAAGCTGAGTCTCAATGTTGCTGTATTCGATGGCGGCTGTTTTCAGTACACCATTGAGGGCAGATAAAAGCGAGGTTTGGTCTTTCACCACAACTTGAACAAGTAACTTGCTCGGTGTCTTTTTGGTGATGGTGCCTTGCTGTCGTTCGAGCAGCTTAAAGTAGTCGATAAGTCCATTTGTATAGACTTCTAATTGCGCTTGAACTTCAGTGGCTGTGCAGCTTAGACGCGTGCTTGATACCGAGTATATTTCCGGTAAGTCATCACCAAGCAGTACAACTTGACGATGATATGTTGCAGGCTCAGTAGAAGTTAACGGCTTATCCGCCCAGTTTGCGGTGTAATGCAGCAGTGCCGATGGTGTAGTGGATGTTTGTGCACTTGGTGTGTGTGGAACAGGTTCAAAAGCTTGTGCGCTTTGCACATTGGCGCTTGGACCATTAAAGTCGAGCGCAGCACTTGGCTCGCATTTTTCAGCGGATTTATGTGTACTTTTTTCTGGCAGCCAAAATGACGTTTTAGCGAACGGATAAGTGGGTAAACGCAATAGCGATGGCGTTTGCTGTGCGTACAATAAAAGCCAATCGATGTCAGCACCAACAACCCAAAGCGCCAGCAACTTGTTCAAGTCGCCTTGCTCTATCCAACGCATAAAGTCATTGCTATCCAGTGCGCTTAAAATCTCTTTACCTTGTTTGACTTCCCCTTGCTTGTAGTGACCACGTGCCTTGTTTGTAAATTGCGTCAGGCCATCTTGCACATCTGCAATGGTGCTTGCGGTAAATGCCATGCGATAGTCCATCTCTTCACGGGCGCTTTGTAGCGTGAAGGCAAGGCTAGTCAGGGCGCTGCCTTGTACGTTTTTGCGAGTTAGCCATGACTTCAAGGCATGCGCTTTGTCATTGAGTGACTCTTTGCTTTTGGCGCTAAGCGTGATGATCACCGGTTGCGATGCGGTGTTTTGCTGCTTGATAGATTGAGGCTGGTATTCTTCAAGTACAACATGGGCGTTGGTGCCACTAAAGCCGAAGGAGCTCACCGCAGCACGGCGTTTTTGCCCGTTGTTGCTTTGCCATGCGATGGCTTCTTGGTTGACAAAAAATGGCGTGTTGTGCCAATTGATGTGACTGTTGCCTTGATCATAGTGAAGCGAGGCAGGAATAGTGCGGTGTTTCATGGCAAGTAGTGCTTTGATCACACCAGCAACACCCGCTGCGGTTAGGCAGTGGCCGATGTTGGTTTTGACTGAGCCCAGCGCACAAAACTCGTTGCTGTCGGTGTGGGCTCTAAATGCACGGGTCAGCGCCTGAAACTCAATGGGATCGCCCAGTTTTGTGCCTGTACCATGGGCTTCTATCATTTGAATTGAGTCGGGTGCAATATTAAAGCGTGTGTAAATATCGCGGTGCAATTGCTCTTGTGATAAAGAGCTCGGTGCGGTGATCCCGCTGGTGGTTCCGTCTTGATTGGTGGCAGAGCCTAGGATCACACCGTAAATGTGGTCGCCATCGCGCTCGGCATCTTCAAGTTTTTTCAGTACGAGCACACCTGCGCCTTCACCAGGCACAAAGCCATTGGCGCGATCGTCAAAGGTATAACAGGTACCATCTGGGCTAAGCATGCCCGCTTTACCCGCATGGATTGAAAATTTAGGCGTGCATAAAGTAGCAACACCGCCGACAAGAGCGCTGCTGATCTCATTGTTGTTTAAAGCTTGGCATGCACTGTGAAGGGCAACCAAAGAGGACGAACACGCCGTGTCTATTGCAAGGGCAGGGCCTTTTAAATTTAAAAAGTAAGAGACACGAGCTGGGATAACCGATCCCGCATTGCCCCAAAACACTTGTGCGGGTGCATCTTCTTCGGCCAAGCCAGCATAATCACTTTGCGCACAGCCCAAGTACACGCCGACATTTTGACCCGCAACTTTGGTGATCATATTGGCATCTTCTAATGCTTTATACGCTTGTTGCAAAAAGAGTCTTTGCTGTGGGTCCATGTACATGGCTTCTTGCGGCGTAATTGAGAAAAATGGCGCGTCGAAGAGGCTGATGTCATTCAGCAAGCTGGCATATTTGCTCCAGCTTTGCTGATTGCTAGTAAGGCTTGATAAATCCCACCGCGTTTGTGCTTTGACCGAGGTGCGTTTTTCCGCCAGCATGGTCCAAAACTCTTCGAGATTGTCCGCATCACCAAATTGACCGCTCATGCCCACAATGGCGATTTTACCGCTGTGAGCAGTTGCTTGTGTTGTTAAGTTTTCTTGCTCTGCTTGCACCACTTTGCTGTGTGAACTGTGCTTGCGCAGATTGTGCGTGCTATCAGTGTTCGTATTTGTTTTAACAGCGTGTTCAGATGTGTTGCCGTCGCTTTGCGTTGGCATTATCGCTAAAACCTGTTCTTTATGCTCTGCGATGATATGGGCGCTCAGTGTGTCAATTGACGGGTAGTCAAACAGCAAGGTTGCTGGCAAGTTTACGTTAAACTTGGCATTGATCTCATCCAGCATTTGAATGGCTAAAATAGAGTCTACCCCGTAGTCTGCAAATGACTCATCTGCGTCTAGCTCGTTAGGAGCCATGTCTAGGGCGGCACTTGCAATGTCAAATAGCGCATTGTGGACAAATTCAGTCAGCACAGAGGGATCTGTATTGTGTTGTGGTTTTTGTTTTAATGTACTGCTCATACTCTGTGTTGCTTTGTGATTGTCTTTTTTATTTTTGTTCTTGGTGTGAGTTGGCGTTTTTGCTTGTAAAGAAAAGCCATCGCTTTGGGCGCAAAAAACCTGCTGAGGCGCGCTGGTATCACCTGCGGTAAAGGCGTTTACAAATCCAGTTTCAAAAAGGGCTTGTCGCCAGTTTTCGATAGACAGCATCGGCGAGCCTGCTAAGCGTAAGTGCTTATCTTGGCTTAGCCACCATCCCTCTAATAAGCCGAATGTCAGGTGTGTAAATAAGGAGGTTTTTACCACTTCATTGATAAGTAAAACGCCGCCTTGCTTTAAGCAAGCTTTGGCATTTTGCAGGGTGTTTTTAATGTCCGCTGTGGCGTGCAGAACGTTAGTGGCAATCACCACATCATAGCTGCCGATATCAATATTTTGTCCTGCAAGAGGCTTGCTGATATCTAGGTATTTGGTATCAACAAATGGGTAATCAGTTTGATACTGCGCCTTGGCATGGTTAAAGAATGCTTTTGATAAATCAGTATAGGCGTATTCTTCGACTTGCCACTGTTTAAGGGCTGGTAAAACCGAGCGAGTCGTGCCGCCAGTACCTGCGCCAATTTCAAGCACGCGTATTGATTCCAAGTTGGCTGTCGCCAAGTAGGTTTGCAGCTGCTCAATCAACACCGCATTTGCATAATCCGCAACCGGGTTATTTTGATAAACCGCTTCGACTAAGGCCATGGATGCATTGGGAAAGAGTGCATCTGTGGCTTTGAGCTCGCCATTTAAAATGGCAGGCAAATTCGCCAAGCAATTATCTAGTAGATCCTCCGATGGGGTTGAAGTATAGGCTGCTTTACCAGCTTGAATAACGCCACTCTGTATTAGCTGGTGCGCCTCTAAATAGCGCTCGGTCTCTGTCCACCAGTTACTGAAGTACTCAGGCAAAGTGGCAAGGGCACGCTCGCGTTGTGCTGGCTGTTGCCAACCAGCTTGGTGGAGTGCCGCGCAAAGTTGGTTTAGGTCAACCTGCGCTTTGCTATCTTGCTTAGAGACTTGATGTTTAGGCGCTTGATATTTAGAGCTTTGCTTGGCGATTGCATGCTGCGCGCCTTGTGCACTATAGCTCTGTAACTTAAAGGTATCCGTTAGTGCGGCTTGCGTGATTTTAAGCACGCCCGCTTGCGTTAAGTTTGAGCCCATCAAGGTGGCAAGTGCTTGCATGCCTTGCTCAGCCTCGATAGAGCCAATGCCCATAGCCGTCATTTTCTTTTGGTAGTATGCGTCTTGGACGACGCCCACAGAGCCCCAGTATCCCCAATTGATGATTTTAACTGGGCACTTATGCTGGTAAGTGCGAGCAAGTGAATCTAGATATACGCACCCCGCGGCATAATTACTTTGCCCGGCAGCAGGAGAAAACGACTGCATGGATGAAAAAAACAAGAAAAAGTCTAAATCTGCTTGGCTGAATACCTCCAGCGCGATTTCTCCGGTTTGCTGCTTGGCGTGATAGCTGCGGTTAAATTGCGCTTCGTCCATGTTTGTCAGCGTTTGGTCTTCTAGGTGTAAAATTGAATGCACCACACCATTTAAACTGCCAAATTGACGGGCGATGTCTTGAGATGCACTTTCCATTGCATCTTTGTCACTGGCATCACATTGAATGTATACAGGGGCTTTGCCAAGCTTTGCTAAACGGTCAATATCGCTTTGAATGTCGGTGTTTAGTTCACGGCGGCCAAGCCAGATGATTTGCGCATCGCGGTGCTTTATCATCCACTCACTCCATACTTGGCCAAGACCGCCAGCCCCGCCCAGTACGAGATAGGTGCCCTGTGTTTGCAGACTCGCATTGTTAGCTGCCCCATCTAGAAAGGTGTGCTGCGTCAGCTCAAAGCTAAAGTATTGCTCGGTACGATGCGCATACAACCCCGCAGGCAGCGCTGTAAATTCACGTGGGATAGAATCTAATTGCGCCGCATCTATGACACGCACCGTCCAGCTTGGGTATTCCTGTGCAACGCTTTGCAGTAGGCCTATTAGGCCTGCACCTTCGCAGTTAACTTGTTCATTTTGGCCAAAAACGACTTGTGTTTGTTTTGTCACTAAGGTGATTGATAGTGGCTTACTATCAAACCCGTCTGCCAACATGCGCTTGAGCTGTTGGAATAAAGCCAGTGGCTGTGCGTACTCATCTTTTGCCAGCCAAACCAGCTGATTGGTGTCTGTACTCTCTGTTAACCAATCTGGTTTTAATACCTGTGGCCCAAAATAAGCTGCGTGCAGTTCAGGAGATGTGGCAAAGTCGGGTGTGACTGCTTGCCAGCAAGGCGTGAGCGTGAGCAGGTCTTGTGTACTTGCTTTGACAGCATCTAGTGGCACTTTTCGAGTTGAAAAGCCTTTAATGCCCATAAGTAAATTGCCATCTAAATCACAGAGATCCAAATCAAACTTTTGTGTGTTATCTGTATCGTTGTTTGTTTGCGTTGCTTTAACCCAGACTTCAGTGTGCTGTGCTTCACTTAATTGCTGTGCGTTGTAAAAACACACTTGCTCGGTGGCAAATGGCAGGGCTGCGTGTGACTGGTCGGCAAATATGATTAAGGATTGCAGCGCCGCATCGACAAGGGCTGGTGATAGGCCAAAGCCTTGGCTACATGACGAAGGCACGGCCACTTTGGCGGTTGCTGTCGTACCTTGTTTGCTCAACTGCTGTAGACCTTGAAAACGGGTGCCGTAGTCTATACCCATGTTTTTAAAGGTGGCGTAAGCGTCACTTGGTGTAAGCAGCTGATCAGACTCTGTGGTTAATCCAAATAAGGTGACGGGCGCGCTTTGCTGTGACACTTGCACCTTTCCTGAGGCACAGACCTGCTGGGCGCCTTCGTGCTTTTGCCACACTTCAAATTGCATTGCACTATCTGACTGCCAAAGGGATAGATAAATGGTGTTTTGCTCAGTCGATGCACCCTGCTCAATACTAATCGGGCGTAGCCATTTGACGTTTGCAATTTGAATGGCATGGGACGCATTTAAATTGTGGGATAACGCGATGGCAGCACGGACCATTTCTAACGTACAAACCCCAGGTAACAGGCGCTCACCATTGACTTTGTGGTCAGCTAAAAAGAATTCGTGACCAGTAAAAGTCGAGCTAAATAGCAGTTCATCAAAAGCAGGTAACGCTTTATGCAGTAGTGGATGTAAAATGTCGGTTGTTGGCGCGTCTTTTTTTGAGGTTATCCAGTATGGCTTTGGATTAAACGGGTAGCCGGGCAGGGCAAGTCGCTGTGGCTTGGCATTGGGATAAAGTGCTGACCAATCAACAGTCGCACCTGATAGCCATTGGTTTAGTGCATCAGAGGTGTTTTGATTATCTGCTGTTATGCAGGTACTCGCGTTGTCTTTATCTGCTTTACCTTGTTGCCAAGCGCCGCTTTTACCCTCGATAAACAAATTAAGCTGCGCTTTGACTTCTGTCATTGAACTAGCGCTAAAAGCCAAGCGCTGGCTCATGTCTTCGCGGCCAACTTGTAGGGTAAATGCCAAGTCTGCCAAATTATCATCGGTTAAGCTTTGCGCTTCAATAAAGGCTCTAAGTGCTTTTGCGCGCGCCATTAAGGCCTCAGGCTTTTTGGCGGAGAGCACAATAACAGTTGGCGTATCTAAACTAACGGTATTTGTTATTTGAGCAGGTGGTGATTGCAAAATCACATGGGCGTTAACGCCAGCAAAGCCAAATGAGGAAATACCAGCAAGCACATGCTTTTGCTCTAAGGGTACACAGTCAGTCGCTAAGGCAAACGGTGATTTATCCAGTGTGATTTTGGGGTTCAACGTCTCAAAGTTTTGTAGCGGCGGTACTTGTTGGTGTTTAAAACTCAAAAGTACCTTGATGATACCTGCTATGCCAGCAGCGGACTCCAGGTGACCGATATTGGTTTTTACCGTGCTGAGATAACATGCAGAGTCTCCGTCTGACTTTTTAGATTTGGTAGCACGAAAAGCCCGTTTTAGACCCTGAACTTCAATTGGGTCGCCAAGTCGAGTGCCTGTCCCATGTAGCTCAATGTAAGATAAATCTTCACTATGGATCCCCGCATTGTCGATGGCCTCTTGAATGACACGAGATTGCGAAAATGGACTGGGTGAAGTGAGGGTATTGGTGTGACCTGAATGACCGACACTGCTGCCTTTGATCACACCGTACACAGTGAGGTTTTCTTTTAAAGCGTGCTCTAATGGCATCAGCAGTACCATGCCCACGCCTTCGCCACGCACATAGCCATCGGCGTTGGCATCTAGGGTTTTGCAACGGCCATTTGGCGATAGCACCCCGAGCTTGCTGAATGACACATAACGACTTTTAGTGATTAGCAGGTTAACACCGCCAACTAAAGCAGCGTTGATCTCACCGGCATTAAAGTCGTTCATGGCTTTGTGCAACGCAACCAAAGACGATGAACACGCGGTATCGACGGTCTCGCTGGGGCCTTGGAAATTAAAATAATGGGAGATGCGATTGGCAAAAACTCCAGTCGACATGCCCGTTAAAAAATGTGGGTCTATGTTACCTGTGGCAAGCTCTTGATAATCGGTATTACTGCAACCTAAGTACACACCCGTTTTGGTATTTTTGAAGCTGCTTGGAGACAAACCCGCATCTTCAAAACATTGCCACGCCAGCTCCATGCTCAGGCGTTGTTGTGGGTCCATGCTTTGCGCTTCTTTGGGGGAAATGGCAAAAAATCCGGCATCAAAACCGTCAATATTGTCGATAAATCCGCCCCATTTACTCACGATTTTTTGTTCGTCTTTTTTCGGAGTTGGGTCAAAGTCATCTTGCCATCGAAAGCGCGCCGCAGGGATCTCACTGATACTACTTACTTTGTTTGCTAAGTTGTGCCAAAACTGCTCTTTGCTGCTAGCGCCGGGAAAGCGCAGCGATATACCAACAATGGCAATCTCTTGTTGAGCTGATGTGTGTTTGTTAGCCGTAGTATCTTGCTTGTTTTTCATGGTTTGTCTCAGTAAAACGGGTGTAACTAATAATGTGCAAAGCAAAGGCCCTAAATCACCCTTGATTTAGGGCGCTTACTGTTAGCTCTTTTCGTAAATGGTGTTGTTAATCACCAACACGTCGATGCCTGACATCAGGAACACCGCGAGCATGTCTTCAACAGAATGCACAATGGGTTTACCCATAATGTTGAAGCTGGTGTTTAGTAGTACAGGCACGCCTGTGATCTCTTTAAAGCTACTGATCAAGTTGTAGTAGGGTTCGTTCCACTCTTTTTTCACTGACTGCAAACGACCTGTGTTGTCGACGTGCACAACCGCAGGCACCTTGTCTCGTACTTCTTCTCTAAAGACCAAAGTACGCTCCATGTAAGGTGATTCTTGGTAGTTTTCAAAATACTCATCGCCGTGATCGTGCAAGATAGACGGTGCAAACGGTCTGAACTCTTCGCGGAACTTAACGCGGGCATTGATGGTGTCTTTCATATCTGGCAAACAAGGGTTTGCGAGGATTGAGCGGTTACCTAAAGAGCGCGGACCAAATTCGGCGCGACCTTGTGCCCAACCGATGATTTTGCCTTGCGCTAAAAACTCTGCGGTCTTTTTGTAGACCTCATCGCCATAATCTGTGGCTTTTAAGTGGCCATATTGCGCCAGCTTTTGCAGCGACTTTTCTTTAACTGTCGAGCCTGTGTATGGCGATTGCACGGTTTTACTTGGCTGCCAACTTGGGTTGTCTTGCTGGTAACTTAAAAACGCAGCGCCAATGGCATTGCCATCATCAGCAGGAGCTGAAGGCACAAAGATGTTGTCAAATTTGGAGCGCTCAAGGGCGGTGCCCATGAATGAGGAGTTTAGTGAACAGCCACCTGAAATACATAGGTTTTTAGACGGCGCATACTCGTATGCAGCGTTGATTAAATCCATGAAGATCTCACCAAATACCAACTGACCGGTATAAGCAAAGTCTTTATAGCGTTCAACCGACTCACCTGGCTCTCTTGCCATGCTTTTGATTTCTTTCATGATGGCATTAAGGTTTTTCGGAACAGCAAAGTTACCGTTTTTAACCTGCAAAGATGAGCGCAGTAAATCATAGACCTTTTGGTCTTTTTTACCGTACGGGGCAAGGCCCATCACTTTCCACTCTTCACCTTTGAGCGGGTCAAAGCCGAGGTTTTCACAAATGATGGTGTAGAACAAACCCAAGCTCTTAAATGAGCGTTTTACCTTGATTGGCGCAGGTTTAATCTTGCCATGTTTGTAGGTGTAATAGGCAATACTGCTTTTTTCGCCCATGCCATCTACCACGATACAGGTCGCGTCATCATATGGGCTGTTAAAACACGCATTGGCCGCGTGGGTTAAATGGTGGTCGTGATAGCGTACATCTGTTGGTTTTTTGGTTCTGTAGTTACCAACGATAAAATTACGGCAACCTGCTTCAAAAAAGCGCGATAGGGTTCTGCCAGCCGCCGCTTGAGAGGCGCGAGCAAAGTAGAACTGATCTTTAATATCACGGGTGTTAACGTCAATATTAAATGAGAAAGTTTCTAAAATACTTAAAACCACATTTTCTAAAATATTGGTGCTTTTTTCGCGGCCTTTACTCCATGTTTTAGCAATCACAAGCTCAGTGCAATCGGCGCAGTGCGTTTTTAGTACTTCTTCAATGAAGTAAGGGTTGTCTGGCAAGCAGTATAGGCCACGTTTGTAGCCTAAAAAGCGCTCTGCGTCTTCGGCAAAAATGAGTTCGCCTTTTGCGTTAACGATTGCAATTGCAGGGTCGTGAAATGAGGTGGCTAAGCCAATGTAATATTTCATCGCTGTGGTCCAATATTATGGTTAAGTTTTATTCTGTTGATGGCCTTGCTTGGGCCAGTGACTGTATTCATGTGAATTTAAGCCGTTGCGGGTATGCGCGCGTGCTGCTGGGCAGGGCGTAAATCAGTTAAATGGAAGTATCCGCCGAAACCGTGCAAATAAAGTGTAGGGCGGTGGCCAAACTGTAGAGTGGCTTGAGTACGGGTCTTATAGGGGGTTGTTTGCCCTTTAATAAGCACCTCGGTACCCACTGGGTACGTGTTATTCCAGTGTGCAACCTGCTGCTGTGGCGTAACACCTGCTGGATTATTTGAGGGTGTTTTTACCGCACTTGACTGCACTGGCATCACAAACTGTTTTTCAATGGTTTGCACTAATTTAGTGAGCACCTTTTTTGGCCCAAGCTCTACAAAGTCCATATCACCTTGTGAGAGCAAATATTCAACGCTTTTAGTCCACTGCACAGGCTGGGTAATTTGCGCTATTAAGTGCTGAGCGATATCTGCATGGTGATAAGGCTGTGCTGTGACGTTAGCAATGACAGGTGTTTGCAGCGTTTTAAACTCAAAGCCTTGAATAAATTCAGCAAACTCAGTTTGCGCAGGGGCCATATAGCGAGAATGAAATGCGCCACTGGTATTAAGTTTGATAAAGCGACCACCTAGCTGCTCTATAAAAGCTTGGCTTTGGTTAATGTCTTCAGCAAGCCCCGAGATCACGATTTGGTCTGGCGTATTCAAATTGGCAATATCAATGGTGTTTAAGTTGTTCTCTGCCAATGCGTTATGTAAATCAGACTCACTGACATTCAGCACAGCGGCCATGGCGCCGGGGGCTGCTTTGCTCATGAGCTCACCGCGCTTTTGTACCAGCTTTAACCCAGTTTCAAAACTGATTGCACCTGCGGCGAATAACGCTGCGTATTCCCCCAGACTGTGACCTGCTAAATAGTCCGCAGACCCTTGTTGTTTTTGCTGTTGTAAAAAGGCGAGGGCACTGACGACATAAAGCGCAGGCTGAGTAAATTGAGTGTGATTAAGCTGCTTGTTGGGATCTGCTAAGCACAGCTCGCTGATTGAATAGCCAAGTAAGTCACTGGCTTGCTCAACATACGCAGGAAACTCAGCAAAAAGCTGTTTGCCCATACCGACGTATTGTGAACCTTGTCCCGGAAATATGTATGTTTTCATATCTACTCCGTTTTTTATTTGTAAGCGAGGTTAGCTGCCAGCAGTTGTTGCACCTTGGCACTCATCAATTCAGCGGTGCCTTGCATCAGTTTGTCGGCAATTTTGTCAACGTGACGGTTTTGCCATGGTTCAAGCTCTGTGCCTTTGACCCATTGATTAAATGCACCTAGGGCAGGGCCAGTGTGCACTTGAAAGTTCACCCGCATTTGCTCATTGCCGCTAAAGGCCAGCTTCATGCTGTGGGCAAAGTACCAGCGAAACACGCGGGCCATTTTATATTTGTCGTCTTTTTCGGCGCGCTCAACATCATGTGGGCGCTTAGATGCAAGCAAGTAGTCTTTGGTTTGTTGCCATATTTCGTCAAAGCTCATGTTGAAGTACTTGTCTTGTAACTGTGCTTGTATTCTTTGCGGTAGGGCGTCGAGCGAATCATATTGGTGATAAAGCTGAAACAATTTGTTGGCACGCGCCGCAAAAAAACTGCCTTTTTTTAGCACCTGCACCTTGGCGCCGGATTCAAACATATCGCCAGCGGGCGCATACTCAGTGTCTTGCACATTGATGTGTTGCAGCATGTGTTTGACGGTATCGGATGTACCCGCTTCGACGGTGCATTGGTTGATAGAGCCCGTGAGAATAAAGTCTGCGCCCATCATGAAAGCGGCTGCGGCCGCACTTGGCGTGCCAATGCCGCCACCAAGCCCAATTCGCGGTGCGTGCAAAAAGCCAAACTCCGCGACTTTTTGGTCTCTTAAGCTTTGAATAGCGGGCAGTAAAACAGCGGGCTGCCCTCTGTCTGTATGGCCGCCAGAGTCAGCCTCGACACAGATGTCGTCACACATAAAAATGGACTGACTTAATTTAGCTTGCTCAGCCGTGATTTTGTGATCATCAAGCAGTTGTTGGACTATTTGCTGAGGTGCGGGGCTTAAAAAGCCATTGGCGACTTCTGGGCGAGAGAGTTTGGCAATCAGTTTATTGCGCGAGCGCACAACACCTTGCTCATCTTGGTATAGGCCCTGTAAGCGATACAGTGCCAGTGCGGGTGTAATGCGAATAAACGCGGCGGCTTCAATACACTTTATCCCATGTTGGAGATAGAGCTCTACGGTGGCAAGCTCGGTATCAGGCGAGTCTAAATTTGCCACTAGATTCATCCCATACGCTTGCCCATGTGTGAGTTTGCTTTGAATATGAACTATGTCTTGTTCAATGTCTTTTAGCTGCCTGCCGCCTGTGCCTAAAAAGCCCATCACGCCTGCGTTTGCAAGTGCGATGACCAACTCCTTAGAAGCAATACCACGATACATGCCGCCTGCTAAGTAAGCATACTTGAGACCATAGTCCTTGCGAAAATTGGCACAGCCAAGGTTGTTTGGCGAAATATTGGCTAAGTCGAGGCTGTTTGTGCATTGAGTACTTTGTTGGTTTTTGTTGTTATGTTTTTGTTCACAAACGACACCAACTAACTGGAAGTTTTCATGACCTATAGCGTGCTGCATACCATTTCCAAGCGGGATCATCTTAGTTATAACGCATGGTGGTACATAATTATGAACGCAAAATGGAGGAATAAATTTTATTTTTATAATACTAGTTTATTAGTTTGTATTTTAATCAGCGCGTTATTCAGCACTTTTTAAGGGGTTTTAGTATTTAATCTACTTTTAAAGGCTGGTTTGTCACTAAGTTATGTTTTTTCGTGCATTTTATGCAACTAAATTATTCTGTTTTCGATGTGGGTTGGTAGGCAAAAATTTTAAGGATGGCTGTGTGAGGTATCTAAAGTATTTACTCTTTGTTGTGACTTTCATCATTTTAATCGGTTTGTTACTGCCTGAGAAATTACACATACCGGTTCGTGGTGCCAGTGTTCATGATTGGCATCAAGAGACTTTTTGGTATGCACCGTGGGGGAGTTCGGGCGTGCACAAAGGTATCGATATTTTTGGGAAAAAAGGCACTGATGTACTGTCGGCATCCGACGGTGTTGTTTTATATTCAGGGCAGTTCAGCAAAGGCGGTAAAGTGGTGATTGTGCTCGGCCCTAAATGGCGGGTTCATTATTATGCGCACCTAGAGAGTGTAATAACTTTTGCTGGTCAGTGGTTAAGTTCAGGGCAACCCATTGGGTCTTTGGGCGATACAGGCAACGCTAAAGGCAAGCCTGCCCATGTGCATTATTCTATCTTGTCTCTTATCCCGCTACCTTGGCTTGTAACATTTGAAATCCAAGGCTGGAAAAAGATGTTTTATTTAGATCCAAGTAAGGTTTTGGTGGAGTGAGCTATTTTACTTTGCCAAAGGGCGTTATTTGATCTGTGGCAATTTTACTCAAAGGGCTTGTTACTCCTTGCGCGCCTTGTTGGATAACATGAGTATATATTTGTGTTGTTCTAACATCTGTATGTCCAAGTTGAGCTTGCACAGTTCGGATATCTGCACCATTTTGGAGTAGGTGAGTGGCAAAAGAATGCCTAAGTGTATGTGGAGTGACAGGTTTTGTGATCTGGCCCCTTGTTGCTGACGTTTTTACCGCTCTTTGAATTTGCCGTGGATCCAAATGGTGACGGCGAAGTTGTTGTGTTTCAGGGTCGGTACTCAATTTATGAGAGGGGAGTAAATAATGCCAACCAAGTTGTTTGTTTGCGCTTTTATATTTATCTCTGAGTTTGTGTGGCAACCAGACCCCAGCATATTGCTTGTTTTGAATATCTCTTTGTAAATATGCACCGACGACTTTGATTTGTTGATGTAGTGGCTCTATGAGGTGTGCTGCAAGTGTAACCACTCGGCTTTTTCCTCCTTTACTCTGCCATATACGAATACAATGGTAATCAAAGTCAATATCCTGTACTCGTAACCTCAGTACTTCCATCAGCCTTAAACCACTGCCATAAAGCAAAGATACTGCTAGTAAATGTTGATGAGGGCAGTGTGTTAGTAGTGCTGCGATTTCCCGTTCGGTCAGTACAACAGGTAGCTTTTGTTGGCGGTGACTTTTATTAAACTTAAGCGATAGACCAAGTGGTTGTTTGATGATCTCTTTATACATATACACAAGTGCATTGAGTGCCTGAGCTTGTGTATTTGCAGCCACATTTTGTTGGTTGGCTAGGTGACTTAAAAACTGTTCTACCGCTTCCTCACCAAGTGTTTTGGGGTGCAATAAATTATGAAATCGAATAAAGGCAGTTATCCAATAGAGATAACATGAAATAGTACTTTTGGCATATCTTTGCGTAGTCATATGTGCCTGAATCATGGATAAAAATGGTGATTTCATAACCAGTTCCATTTTAATTTATTTATATGTATATATATACAGTATTTGGTGTTTGTCAAATATCACTGTTATACGACAAGTGACGTACTTTAACCATTTCTAACTTGGTGACATCTGCTTAACTTATTGTTATGGTTGAGGGTATTAAAGTGCGTATCTGAAAAGCTGTTGTTATGCGGCAGACATTGCGCTGTTGTTATGCGACATTTGTCGTAGATAAAAATGTTAAGTGCTAATGGAGTCTAGCCAATGAATCGTTTTACAAGTTCTATCAGGCAGTCAATAGAGACAAAAGATTGGTATGGTGCCTTGATGACGGCTTTGACATTGCCTGATATCTGCGGAAAGCTTGAAACTCCAGATGTAGGATCTAAAGCACGTTCCGTTCGCTGGTTAAAAGTTTGGATTGAACCTCTTTACACCAAACAGGTCGGCGCTGATAGGCAAGAACATGTATTTCTATCAGCTGAAGATTGTTATTCCTTACGCTGTAGTTTCCTTCATGAAGGGGCTTCCAATATCGAAGAACAGAGGGCAAGAAAAGCTCTTGAAGATTTCCACTTTATTACGCCTCTTCCTGGGATGCATATTCATTGCAACCAGTCAGGTAATGCGTTGCAGCTTCAAGTTGATGTGTTCTGCAATGAAGTGGCAGATGCAGTCGATAAATGGGCTGAGTCAGTGTTATCAAATGAAGAGGTGCAACAGCGTATGAAATCACTAATCGTTATTCATGACTCGTCTGCCGGTGTTAGGTTCTAAATGCACTTAACAAGTCAATCAACTTCGCGCCTTCGGCGCCGGACGCAGCAAAGCTGCGCCGGTTATTGAAGCGTTAGAGCTACCTAAGGAACCGAGTGTATTTTGAGTGAAGAGGAAAAAATTGAATTTAAATATGGTGAACCGCTAAATACAATTTTGTTTTTGATCATATTGATATTAGTAAGTGCTGTTAGCTTATTTCTCTACTTTCAAATTACGGAGCCTAGTGAAAGCTCTTTTTTGTACGGTTTAAATCAGTTTTATCAATTAGGTGTTCTTTTTGTAGTTTTGTTGGCGTTCATTTTATTAATTGCTCGCCCATTAATTCGATTAATACTAATTAAAACAAATAATAAGTAGCTCTAACAAGTGCCTAAACCAAAGGGCGCAAAACAGCAGGCTTGCGCTCCTTCGTCGCTAATTTTAGCCTGCTATTTTTCGCCGGTTAGGCAAGCGTTAAGTGCCTATGAAGTTTTGTGTCACATTATTGAACGCTACAGTATGCTTATTTTGGACATGCATACATAAACCAGGTGGTTCATTAGATTACGAGTTGGTAATCAAACCATCTCCATCTCTATTGTTAAGCATTGGCGGTGGTGAGGAAGGAAATTACAAACGAAGAATGGAGAGAGGTGAGTTTCCTAATTGGTTGACCAACAATAATTATAAAGTTATTGCTCATGGTAGTTTTGAGTCAAAGACTCAATATTGGGAGTACATTCGATGGGCTTTAATTTCATTTGTTTTTATAGGTTGGTTAGTAGTGTTACTGTCAGCTTTTCAAAGAGTGCTAAAGGCACTTAACAAGCAATTAAACAGGGATTAAAAACAGTGGGCTTTTCGCTTCGCTCAATTTTAGCCCACTTATTTTAACCCGTTAATCGAGCGTTAGGCATCAGGAGGGAAATATGGATAAAGACGTACCGATTTTCCATTTATTTCAAACATTAGAGAATATAAATGACTTTGAGTTAACGATACTCAAATGTCATTTGCTTGTTGAAGAAGCATTGACAGAGCTACTTGCTAATAAATCTGAATCACCAAAATACATACTGGAAGCTAGGCTTACATTTGCCAATAAATTACAAATATCTAGGGCTTTGGCTGACACTTCATGTGAGCCTTGGGTGTGGGCTGCGATTTCAATGTTAAACAAGACTCGCAATCGATTGGCGCATAATTTGACTTCAAGTGAAGTTGAAGCAGATGTTGCAAAGTTTGTATTATTTATACAAAACAATCAGCTTATGTGGCCAGCTGATATACTCGATGTAAGAAACAGGGATTTCTTTTGGGCTGTATTTGTGGTGTTTAAAGAGATTAGATCTGTAGTAGGAGTTGAGTAAAGATGCCTAACAAACAGTTCAAGCAGACCAAAAACGCGTGGCATTTTTAGCTTGCGGTGAGTTTTGTGTTTAAGGTAGTTTACAGAACCAGTGTTTGTGCGTTTTTGGCTACTTAACTGGGCGTTATGCATCAAGGATATTATGAAGTCTACTAAAAAAAAGATTATTAAACATTACGCTGATTTCTTTGAAGGTCATGATTTCGAGATATTGTCTTGGGATCTTGGGCCAATTAAGAAAATTTTACCCGATTTTCAGGTTGTCAGGTTTGCACCTGGCCCTCAAATTAATATGTGGGTTTATTGCTCAGTAGGCGCATCAAATATTACACACAGTGATTCAGCTCTTCACGAGTTTGTTGTCGTATCACCGTTCGAGTCAAATCGTCTAGTTGAAATGCTGGCAATGGTAACTTACTACCATTCGAATCATAGTTTGGGATTTGGCCATACCTTGCCTATTGGTGAGCCTTGGCTTGAGGGTTCTAACTGTGAAAACTGGCTAGTTTCATTGCCATATCCATTTGGAGAGGACTTGGAAATAATGCCTCTAAATAGTTCCCACGCTCACGTAGCTTGGTTACTTCCTATAACTGACGACGAACGCAATTTCAAAATCAAGCACGATCTAGATTCGCTCGAACAAAAATTTGATGACGCAGAGCTTAAATACTGGGAAGTAAAGCGATCTTCGGTAGTGTAAATGCATAACAAACAATTTAAGCAGACCCTCAACGCGTGTCATTTTCAGTTTGCAGGCTGTTCAGTGTTTATGGTGCTATGCAGAAGCAATCGTTGTGCGTTTCGGGCTACTTAATCGAGCGTTAGCTATTTCAAGGAGTATCGGTGTTGAATTGGGAATCTATAGGAATTTTTAGTGGAATTGTTGCCGCAGCTACATGGTACATTAAACACTTAATATCTACTTCTTCAAAAGCACAACTGATTCAATTTCAAGAACATGAAAAATCTCAAAATGCAAAAATATTAGAGGTTTTAAAATCTGATTTGGGACTTCAATCTGAATTGAAAAAAATAAGATACTCTTCAATTTACGAAAGAAAAGTTAATGCTTTATTGGATGTTTACGCTTGCTTACAAGAATATGAAGCATCTATTGGTAAAATATCAGAAGATGTAATCGATCATAGCGCTAACCATTTTCTTCAGCTTTACCCTGTATACCTTGCAAAAAAAGATGAGCTGAGTACAAAATTTTGGAATAACGCAGCATTATTCGATGATGATGTTGTTTCTCAATATCAAGAGTATCGCCGTAATGTAATAATGGACTACGATTCAGTATATAAGGCAATGAGCAAAAATTTAACTAAAATAGATTCATACTTTTCAAGGCTGCCCGAATTAGAGTTTGAAACGGGAAAATTTTCGAGCAATATAAAATATAAAGTAAAAACGGTGCTAAACAATAGCTAACAAGCGCCTCAACAAAGGACGTAAACAGCTTGGCTGCGTCACTTCGTTCCTAATTTTAGCCAAGCCTTTTACGCCTGTTAGGCGGGCGTTATATGCCTAAAGGAATTGTCGAGTAATTATGGAACGCCTTACTATCAGCAAAGCTGTACTTTCCATATCCAAGGTAGTTATACCGATTATTTGCACTTTCATAATATGGGTTGGTGCTTTGTCATTTGCATTTGTGGAACAATTTGAATTAGATGTTGAGAAAGCGACTGTGTTCTTTCTTATAGCGTGTTACTTTGCCTATTCTTATGGCTACAAAGAATGGTATGTTGAAACTAATCGTAAATTGCTTTTTATTCTAATCCAAGGTCTGCCAGTCACATTAGCTTTGCTTTTTGGTATTAGTAACTTCGTCGGCATATAACAAAGCAATTAAAAACGGACATCTAAAGGTTGGCTGGTGTTTCGTTCCTCAACAAGTTTAGCCAACCTTTATCTGACCGCTTATTGCGGCGTTATGTTTACAGAAGAATAAGAGTATATGAAAAATATATTTATTTTAATTTTAACCGTACTTGTTTTAACGGGTTGTGCTTCAACAAATATCAAAGGTAATTATTCTTTAAACTCTCAGTCAGGAAAGGGAGTGCTAATTTCTTCAATTAGTGTACAAGGTAGCTACTCTGGATATTCAGTTTACTTTCAAGGTATTGATAATGAGAACAAAGGATACATTGAATTTGGTGCAGGTACAGCTTTATTGCCCATTTTTCCTGAGGGCGATTTTTCACATTTAGATCGTAAAGGGGAAGTATTTGCTGTCGAATTACCTGCTGGAAAGTATAAAGTATGGCGTTGGGGAGTTGCGAGTGGTTATGCCTTTATTAAGCCAGCGTTGCCCATGTCAATTGAATTCGAAATCATAGCTGGTAAGGCTACCTATATTGGAAATTTCGACTTTATCCAAACAGATAGTTTTGGCTTGACTGTTACTGGAGTTAAGGTCAATTATTCAGACCAGTTTAAAATCGATACGGGAATTATAATTAATAAATACCCCAACATCGAATTTTCGCAAATAGGGAAAAGCATCGTTGACAATGCTAAATATATAGCCATAGGTGGTAACTCTAATACAAATTGGGATATACCTATTGTGGTAATGTAAACATAACAAGGCAAATTAAAAAATGCGGACAAAAAACAGTTGGCTTTGTTCGTGCCTCACAAATTATAGCCAACTATTTTTAGCCGTTTATTTGCGGCGTTATAAGGCTCAAAGGATTCGGTGCTAATGAAATATTGGATTGTTCTTTTAATAACTCTATTGCTAGGCACTAATGCCTTTTGGGTATTATCGGTTATTGATGACGCAGTGACGTGTTCATATTCAGATGCAAGCTTTGATACAACTTTAAAAATGTACAATCAAACAATCATATTAGCTAACCTAGACCTAAAGGGGAAAACAGCTGAGCAAGCAATCTCTCTTATTGGAAAAGACGTATATGGTTTAGCACCATTTATTAAAGACGGCTGCGTAAATGCAGGGATGGTATGTGTCCAGCTAAATGAAAATAATATTGTTACTGGGTTTGGTGATACAGCCTTATAACAAAGCAAATTAAAGTGCGGACAAAAAACAGTGGGCTTTGTTCGTACCTCACAAATTATAGCCCACTATTTTTAGCCGTTTATTTGCGGCGTTAGGCATCAAGGAAAGTATGGACGATAACATTAAGATCGGAGATTGGGTCAGAAGCTATGGTTCAGGAATATGGAGAGTTCACCGAATTCTAGAACTCAATGATTTTGATATTCAAAGTCAAACTAACAAACCTAGAACTGTCATTTTCTCTTCACGCTTTGTAAACGACTCTTATAAGCGCTCCTTTTCAACAGAAAGCTGTGATTCGGCATTTGTTTATCATTTGGATTCAAATGAAAAAGAAGAATTGGATGCGTTTATGGGAAGCAACCCTGAGCTTGTTGCAAAGTTTGATGCTTACAAGCCTAAGAGCATAGACGCAGTTTACAACGCCAACGTAAATATACCCGCATCAGGGAGTCAGGCTGACTTGGAGGAAGCACTATCTTCGTTCCAAGAATTAAACTTAGAACAGTTATATAACCAGCTAATTGAATCTAAAATTGGCTCAAGTGTTGCGAAGGGGTGGACAGCTCAATTTGTATCAAGTAATCATGAGTGCCTTAATGGCAAATTGTTATATAGCTTTTCAAAGGTATTGGCATTTTGATGCCTAACAAAGCAAATTAAAAGTGCGGACAAAAACCAGTTGGCTTTGTTCGTGCCTCACAAATTTTAGCCAACTAATTTTTGCCGTTTATTTGCGGCGTTATACGTCCATCAAGTACGGAGAACCAAATGGGAACTAATACAATTTTAATCTTGAGCATCTTGCTAGCACTCCTCGGTCTAATAGTCGTAGGTGGAGTTGTTTGGTTTGGGTTTGTAATTACACGCTCTCCAAGAAAAGATCGCGAGTTTATGGGGCACCCCATGTTGGAAGAGTTGTTTTATTATTGGGCAAAACGCGGTTCTGGATATTATGATGAAATTCCACGCTTGGCACACGATTCGTATACTGAATATTTACAACGCAGAAATGAGTTTTGGACAGCTTATGGTCAAGTACTGCTTGCGGTTCTCATAGTTATTGTTTTGGCAATATTATTAATAACCAAGACAATTTCAGCCGAAGCAGGGCTGCCAATTTTATCGGGTATATCCGGTTTTGCCATAGCCAAAGGCGTCTCGGCAGCAAAATCAAATACTACCCCTCAACCACGTCGCCCAAATGAAGGGTAACGTATAACAAGTTACTCCACCGGAAAACCAAAAGCGCCGCTTCGCTATGCTTTTGTTTTCCGGTGAGTAAAGCGTTATGTTTACAGAAGAATAAGAGTATATGAAAAATATATTTATTTTAATTTTAACCGTACTTGTTTTAACGGGTTGTGCTTCAACAAATATCAAAGGTAATTATTCTTTAAACTCTCAGTCAGGAAAGGGAGTGCTAATTTCTTCAATTAGTGTACAAGGTAGCTACTCTGGATATTCAGTTTACTTTCAAGGTATTGATAATGAGAACAAAGGATACATTGAATTTGGTGCAGGTACAGCTTTATTGCCCATTTTTCCTGAGGGCGATTTTTCACATTTAGATCGTAAAGGGGAAGTATTTGCTGTCGAATTACCTGCTGGAAAGTATAAAGTATGGCGTTGGGGAGTTGCGAGTGGTTATGCCTTTATTAAGCCAGCGTTGCCCATGTCAATTGAATTCGAAATCATAGCTGGTAAGGCTACCTATATTGGAAATTTCGACTTTATCCAAACAGATAGTTTTGGCTTGACTGTTACTGGAGTTAAGGTCAATTATTCAGACCAGTTTAAAATCGATACGGGAATTATAATTAATAAATACCCCAACATCGAATTTTCGCAAATAGGGAAAAGCATCGTTGACAATGCTAAATATATAGCCATAGGTGGTAACTCTAATACAAATTGGGATATACCTATTGTGGTAATGTAAACATAACAAGGCAAATTAAAAAATGCGGACAAAAAACAGTTGGCTTTGTTCGTGCCTCACAAATTATAGCCAACTATTTTTAGCCGTTTATTTGCGGCGTTAGGAAACCATGAGAGCTTTGAGCAAAATTTTATTTTCCCTGCTTTTTACCTATCTATCGCTATTGCTGTTAGTTGTAAGCTGGGAATATTACATGCTCGGAATTATAGAGCAGCCAAAAATGATTGAAGAATACAGGTTTGGTTCTGAAGCAATGGTATCAAATGGCGGAATGAAATATAAAACACACCAAGCATATGTTGAGCATAGCTTGAAGTTTGTACTCATTACACTAACATCTATTTTAGCAGGGTTGTCAGTTCTAAAATTGGCAAAAAAGAACAGAGTTTGGAAAGCTAATGCAATATATGCGTTATCAATTGTGGCTCTGTTTATGTCAGCGTAATTGGTTACCTAACAAGAGAATGAAGGTGATAAAAACTAGCTTGTCATTTTTAGTTGCAAACGACGCAATAAAACTGCCAAACTGTTTTCACACATTATTCAGGCGTTAGGTTTACTAGTTTGAATATAGTTATCAAAGGATTAAGAAATGCAATCCTTACAGGTTGGGGGTTGTCTTTTGCATATTTGTGGTATTTAGCAGACTTTAATGTGCTTTTTTCTCACTTGCTTTACGCTTCAGTACTAGGTGGTTTAGTAAGTGCATCAGCGTTAATCTTTTATATGCTGCCTATACACCTTTGGTTGAGCCGTAACGAACTAGTTGGTTTACATTACTATTTAATGGTCGGCCTAGTTCCTTCTATTATATTTGTATTTATACCTTCTTTTACGGATGCAACGGGTAGGTTAATTATTGAATCAATAATAACTTATGCAGTTTTCGGTGTTACTTTAACAACGGTGTTCTGGTTTTCTGTATGTTATCGTAAACCTAACAAAACAAATTAAAAGAGCGGACAAAAAAACAGTTGGCTTTGTTCGTACCTCACAAATTATAGCCAACTATTTTTTGCCGTTTATTTGCGGCGTTATGTAAAAAGGATTAATCAAGCTTGGAGCACTTAAAAGATTCATTAAATAAAACTTTAAAGAGCACTGATCTTCATGGTGTTACTGCTGGGTTAGCTGAAGTTGCCTTAGATTCTCTACTTGAGAAAGGTGTTCTTAAGGACATTCCAATAATTGGCTCAATTTTAGGGTTAGGAAAAGCAGCTGTAACAATTAAAGATCAGTTGTTTTTAAAAAAACTTATTACTTTTTTATCTGAAACTTCAACAGTAGATGTCGAAAAACGGAATGAAGTTATCTCCAAGATTGAATCTAGTGGGAAATATAGAGTTTCAGTTGGAGAAAAACTTCTCTATATTATTGACCGCTGCGATGACTTTGAAAAAGCAGAGTTAGTTTCAAAGGTTTTTTCTGCTTTTCTTAATAATAAGATGACATATGACCAATTCTTACGGTGTACGGTTGCTATTGATAAAGTGTTTTTAACCGACCTTTACGAATTTATCAACTCTGAATGGGATTCCATTGATATTGCAGACGAACCTAATTTATTAAATACAGGTTTAGTTGGTGTGCTTGGTCCTGAAGTTACAGTTGAAGATCAGTGGGACCATAAGGCTGGCAATAAATATATTGTGGAGGGAGCCGATTTCTTAATATTTGTTAGTGATATTGGTTGGCTCATTCGTGAAACACTTGCCACTAAACGGTGATTTTTTACATAACAAGCTGTTAAACAAGGACAAAAAACAGTTGGCTTTTGCTCCTTCGTCGCTAATTTTAGCCAACTATTTTATTGCCTGTTAACAGGGCGTTAGGTATCAAATGAACTGGAAGATTATAGAGGAAGTACCAAGAGAATTTGCTGACGAATCATACAGTTTGAAGGCGGAATGCGATTGTACAGAAGGAACTATTGTTCTAGAAATCGTATGGGCGCAAATCATGTATGCCTTGACGGCTGATTTGATTAGAATAAACGAAGAACCGGAATTAATTTATGATTGCATGGTGTTTTGTGAAGATCGTATTGAAAAGTATGGACATCAGGTTATGCGAATTACGGATAAGTCACCTTTTAGCACTCTGCTCCGCTTAAGTTCTATGCAAAAAGATGGTGTTTTAAATCACTATTTAAGTGAAAGGTATGGTGTAACTTTTAGAACTGAGTTACCCCGACAGGTTAATACCTAACAAGCCACTACAACTGACCGCTGAAAGCTGTCACAATTCTTGTTCCAAAAATACCGCCAGCAGCGGCAGTTGAGTGGAGCGTTATATGGCTAGAGAAATGCACAAGTATTATTTTTACCATTGGGACGAATCAACAGGTGACAAGTTAGATCACTGGGGAACTTCTGATTGGTATTTTGAAGTCGGCGAAGATGAATACGTTTCAAAAGTAATCCAAGTTTTCGCCTCGGGCAATGCGTTGTTCTACAGCGAAACACATATAGAAGATGAGTATGGATTTTTGTCGGAAGGTAAGTTCGAATTAATTGGTGAAGAAAAAGAAATATCAAAAGCTGAATTTGAGAAAATACTAAATAATACAAAATTCACAAATGTAGTAGGCGCCATATAACAATGCCGTTAAACCAAGGACACAAAACAGCAGGCTGTGCTCCTTCGTCGCAAATTTTAGCCTGCTATTTTGTGCCGTTTACGGCAAGCGTTATAAATATCCAAGGAATAAAGTATGAAATTTCTTAAAAAGTTGGTGGTTCTGTGTTGCTTTAGTAGTAGCGTATTTGCTGCGAATACAGACGATACTATAAGTATTCAACAAGTTTTTGTAACAGAAGATGGAAGTTTTGCAGTTCAAGCAACGGAAGTAATTGAAAATGCAAGCGCCGATAGAGATTGCGCGCCGGGCAAGTCTTGGGCAAAAAGTTGGGCAGGGTTCGGGGCAACCGTAAGTGAAAGAATGGTTTCCGTTATTCTTTCCGCACAAGCTCAAAAAAAATCGATACAAATAAGAACTAGTGGTTGTCAGGGAGATTGGCACAAAATTACAAGTATCTACATAAAACCGTAAATTTATAACAAGGCCAGGCACAGTCGCCCACTGCGTGGGCTGGACCTCCGCACTGCGTGCTCCGGCTTGTGCTGGCGGCGTTGGCAAACAATGGGACAGACACAAATTCTTTGCATAAATCGCGTTACTTGACTACTGTTTAAATATCCAGTTTAAGTTGAGTTTGAATAGGAATGACAAGAGCAAGGAAAGCACTGATAGATTTGTCGTCGACGTCTTATTATCACTTGATAGCACGGTGTGTACGCCGTGCTTTTTTGTGCGGAGAGGATAAGTACACAGGTAAAAACTTTGACCATAGACGGACAGGCAAACAATGGGACAGACACAAATTCTTTGCATAAATCGCGTTACTTGACTACTGTTTAAATATCCAGTTTAAGTTGAGTTTGAATAGGAATGACAAGAGCAAGGAAAGCACTGATAGATTTGTCGTCGACGTCTTATTATCACTTGATAGCACGGTGTGTACGCCGTGCTTTTTTGTGCGGAGAGGATAAGTACACAGGTAAAAACTTTGACCATAGACGGACATGGTTAGTAGAGCGAATGAAGCTGCTGAGCAGTGTATTTGCCATTGATATAGCGGCTTATGCCATCATGAGTAATCACTATCATTTGGTGGTTAAAGTGAATAGACAGCAAGCACTTAGTTGGTCAGATAATGAGGTGATAGCTAGGTGGTACAAGTTATACAAAGGTAGTCCAGTCATTGATAGACAACTAAATGGGGATACTCTTAGTGAGGCGGAACTGTTGCTTGTATCTGAGTTAGTTGAAAGGTGGCGATCTCGATTATACGACATTGGTTGGTTTATGAAAAACCTCAATGAATTCATTGCAAAAGAAGCCAATAAAGAAGATGGCTGTACGGGTAAATATTGGGAGGGACGATATAAATCACAAGCCTTGCTAGATGAAGCGGCATTGCTCAACTGTATGACTTATGTAGATTTAAACCCAATCCGAGCCAAAATGGCAAATAATCTAGAGGATAGTGATTTCACATCGATTCAAGAGCGCATAAGGCACTTTAAAAACTCCAAATCAAACGCAAAAAAATCAAATCTAAATGAAGCCAAGTGCCAAGCTAAACAACCTAAATCACTAAAACCGTTTGGTACAAGAGAGTCTGAAAACACATTACCTTTCTCATTAATTGACTACCTTGAGCTAGTTGACTGGACTGGTCGGCATGTTCACCCGAAAAAGAAAGGGTACATACCAAAGAATATGCCCAATATTCTAGTATCACTGAGCATCGAAGAAGCGACTTGGCTGGATAGGATACAAAGTTTTGGAAGTCACTACGGTAACTTTGCAGGTTCGCAAACTGCATTAAGAGCGCATGCCGCTAAAAATGATATGAATTGGTACAAAGGGGTTGGGTAGTAAAAAATAGCTTTAGCCTTGCTTCTCAATCTAGACTCATTTTGTTCAATAAAATGAAAATATTCCTAAGTTATATTTATTTCTACCATAAGGCTGATTTTAATCGCGTTGCTCAGAAAAAACTTAGGCATTTGAACTGCATTTCTGCAATTCGACTCTCACTTTGAAAAAGTGTCTGTCCTATTTGTTACTTTGAGCTAGTTGACTGGACTGGTCGGCATGTTCACCCGAAAAAGAAAGGGTACATACCAAAGAATATGCCCAATATTCTAGTATCACTGAGCATCGAAGAAGCGACTTGGCTGGATAGGATACAAAGTTTTGGAAGTCACTACGGTAACTTTGCAGGTTCGCAAACTGCATTAAGAGCGCATGCCGCTAAAAATGATATGAATTGGTACAAAGGGGTTGGGTAGTAAAAAATAGCTTTAGCCTTGCTTCTCAATCTAGACTCTTTTTGTTCAATAAAATGAAAATATTCCTAAGTTATATTTATTTCTACCATAAGGCTGATTTTAATCGCGTTGCTCAGAAAAAACTTAGGCATTTGAACTGCATTTCTGCAATTCGACTCTCACTTTGAAAAAGTGTCTGTCCTATTTGTTCTTTTTTATTTCCTAAAAAGTGTCTGTCCTATTTGTTAGAGCATCGAAGAAGCGACTTGGCTGGATAGGATACAAAGTTTTGGAAGTCACTACGGTAACTTTGCAGGTTCGCAAACTGCATTAAGAGCGCATGCCGCTAAAAATGATATGAATTGGTACAAAGGGGTTGGGTAGTAAAAAATAGCTTTAGCCTTGCTTCTCAATCTAGACTCTTTTTGTTCAATAAAATGAAAATATTCCTAAGTTATATTTATTTCTACCATAAGGCTGATTTTAATCGCGTTGCTCAGAAAAAACTTAGGCATTTGAACTGCATTTCTGCAATTCGACTCTCACTTTGAAAAAGTGTCTGTCCTATTTGTTACTTTCTAAGTTATATTTATTTCTACCATAAGGCTGATTTTAATCGCGTTGCTCAGAAAAAACTTAGGCATTTGAACTGCATTTCTGCAATTCGACTCTCACTTTGAAAAAGTGTCTGTCCTATTTGTTGTTACTTTATATTTATGCTTTAAAAATTCAATCTGTAATCAAATGTAATACCTTTGTTGCTATATTTTTGCTAAAAACACAATGTTCAGGTTTGGTTTATAGAATTAGATCTGGAAAACGCAATAAATATAATCATTCGAAAGGATAAAGTATGAACAGTCAATTGAAGTTTCTCCTTCTACTGATAAGCGTAATATTACCTTGCTATACAATAGCAAGTTCAATGAGCGCAGAGGAAGTGGGTAAAGATAGGCTAGGAGGAGAATATAGAAACTTCGCCGTAGCACAGGATGACCTAATGGTTTGTAAAGCAGCATGTGAAAATGATGGTATTTGTCGTTCATGGACCTATGTTGACCCTGGTGTTCAGCAAACTAATGGTGTTTGTTGGTTAAAAAAATTTGTAAATACTCAAACTCCCTGTGCACATTGCACCTCAGGTTATAAGGTGGCTGAAAATTCAAATTTGGCTCATAACAGTATGAGTGATACTGAGGTTGATATGGACAGGCTTGGTCTGGAGTATCTGAGTTTTGTTGTTGAACAAAACGATCAAACTGTTTGTTTGGCAGCTTGTAAAAATGATAGCCGTTGCCGATCATGGACTTATGTTGACCCTGGTGTTCAACACACTAATGGTAAGTGTTGGTTGAAAAGTGGCACCAATATCAATAGACCTTGTTCTAGTTGTACATCAGGGTATAAATCCGCTCCGACAAATGAGCATATGGGTTCTGAAGAGTTAGAAACTGATAGGCTGGGTAACGAGTATTATAATGTCGCATTGAATGCAGATGATCAGGCATCTGTGTGCAAAGCAATGTGTCAAGAAGACGGGTTATGTGGTGCTTGGACCTATGTTGATGCTGGCGTTCAAGGCCCAACACCACGGTGTTGGTTAAAGAGTTCAGGGAATACTCCGAAAACGTGCACTGTTTGTACGTCAGGTGTTAAAGAGAAAACTTTGACTTTAAGCCCTATTGCAAGCAATCAACAACGAGTAGGCAACAGGTATAAGGTACTTACTGTAGCCAATGAACTCGAATGTCTGCAGCAATGTGAAGACGATAACAAGTGCATGTCATGGAATTATAATTCGGCACTTACTTCAAATTCGTGTGGGCTTAATGTTACGGTTAACGATGCAACAACAGGTACGGGCACATCGGGTTTTAAGGTTAAAAAAGATATTACGTTAGCAGCAGGTCAAGAGCATATGTGTTTTGTACAAGAAAGCGGCTCAGTAAAATGCTGGGGTACTAACACCTACGGGCAACTTGGCGACGGTACAATGATTGACTCAGACACACCCGTTTCAGTAGGCTCGCTTAGTAATGCCACCCAAATTACTGCTGGCAATTACCATAGTTGCGCCATTTTGGCAGATCGCTCAGTGCAATGTTGGGGCAGAAATGATCATAAGCAACTGGGTAATGGTAATTCAACAGATTCCTCAACACCGGTATTAACTAACTCAGTTATGAATGCAATTCAACTAGCAGCAACTGATAATTTCACGTGTGCTGTACAAGACAGTGCTGAAATAACGCTTAACAATATAGAAAGCACCGAACGAGGTGTTATTAAGTGCTGGGGCTCTTTTCCTATTCTAAATAATAGAAATAGCTGGGTTGGTAGTGATCCTCAAAACATCGTAAGTAGTGACTTTTTGGGTGTGAAGCAAATCGCCGTTGGTAACTTTTTGAATAAGGGACATGTATGTGCTGCAATGAATACAGGAGAGGTTAAATGCTTAGGTAAAACCATTGTAAGTGGCTCTGTTAACTCTAAAAATGAAATTACTACGATTTCTGGTATTACCAACGCTGTAGATTTGGCCAGCTCTGATATTGTTGCATGTGCAATTGATGCAGGCTCAAAGCCAAGCGAAAATAAACTAAAATGTTGGGGACTCATTAATGGAAAGCATTATCCTGAACCTATTGAGCTCACTTATCTTAAAGGTGCGCAACGCGTGGTCATTACAGCTGAAAATGAACCAACCTCGAGATTATGCGCGGTGATGTACGATGGTACTGTAAAGTGTTCGGCTTATGGCAAAGGTGACTATGCGGTGAGTGGGATCACAGATGCAATAAAAATTACAATTACGGATGGCAATTCATGTGCTTTGATTGCTAATGGTGAAGTAAAGTGTTGGGATGATGAGGCTGGTTCAACACCAACTACACCGGTAAATGTGAGTTTTTAAGTAAATTATATGGGATAGGCACAATTATATAGAAAATTATATGGGACAGACTCAATTATATTGGGAAAAATATATTTCTGTAATTTTCTCTATTTCGTAAAAGTGCCTGTCCAGCTGTTTTCCGGTGTTAAAATTAATCTGTGACAGTGTTTCCTATTTTTCGCAAGGCGACGAAACTGCATTTTTTAATTGGCTTAACTCAATTGAAAGCGTAGTTAAAGTTGAGGGCTTTGGTACAGAGCTTGAAGTAACGGTTTCATCAAATAATATTTCAGATGAGGAGCTGCGTGAGTTTATAGCAATATTCACTCGTTATGACGTAGAACTTAAACAACTACGTGTCTTCGAAAACTCAAATAATGCAGAGTGGTTTACTCAAAATAAAATAGCTTTTTGGTATAAAGACTTAATGGTATAGTTTGCATATAATAAGCGCATCAACGCATGGACTAATAAAGCTTGGCTTAGTTCGTGCCTCTCCAATTATAGTCAAGCTCTATTAGCCCGTTAGCTGTACATGCAAATGTTCAAAATTTTAATTCAAAATTGGGAAAACAATCCTCAACCGTTGGTTAATGAGAACGGGTATCCGATTAAGTCATTTGAGGTGATAATTTCAAAATGTTCTTCTTTAAATAAAAAGGCTATGAAATCCGTTTTAAAAGATATTACAAATAAAACATTAACAGAGCTTGAACTTCCAACTGCTGAACATTCATTAGTTCTCAGTTTAGCCGATCTGTTTGTTTTCTATGGTGCAAATATTAAAGTCGTAGAGCACTGCTAACAAGCCACTCAAGCAGGGCAAATAAAGTTTGGTTTTTGCTCCTGTGTCGCTAATTTTAGCCAGACTATTATTTGCCTCTTAGTGGGGCGTTCTGTGCTTTCGGGAGCTTATGAAATTAACATTCAAGATTGTGGCAGCACTGGTGTGCATTCTGTTTGCGGCATACCATGCTTACTTCTTTGTGCTTCCTAGTGTAACGGTGATAAACAACTCAAAATCGGCAGTTGAAAGCGCGAGGGTTAACTTGCCAAGTTCAGGCTTGGACTTTGGCCCCATTAATGCTAGGTCGAAGAACACGATTTACTATGCATTAGAGCAAAGTGACGGTGTTTATCAATATCAGTTCAAGATTGAAAGTGGTCTTGTCTTGTTGGGTAAGTGCGGTTACGTTACAAATAACGAGGTTCATAAACGTGTGGTTTTTTTGGTTAAAGAAAATCAGGTAACCTGCCAATCAAGCATATAACAATAGCATCAAGTCGCCACTGAAAAGCGCGGCTGGGACGTCAAAACTATAGCCAAATGGGATAGCCAAATGGGATAGCCAAATGGGATAGCCAAATGGGATAGCCAAATGGGATAGCCAAATGGGATAGCCAAATGGGATAGCCAAATGGGATAGCCAAATGGGATAGCCAAATGGGATAGCCAAATGGGATAGCCAAATGGGATAGCCAAATGGGACAGGCACAAATTTTCTCTGTTTTGTAAAAGTGTCTGTCCAATATGCACTTTGAAAGTAGTGAGGGGCATTTCTTGCTGCAACTGTTCTCACATTAGGAGTCGTTCCTACAACTGTGGTGCATGAATACACGGTAGAGATTAAAGCTCTACATCAAGGTGGACTCATCAAATCATGTAGTTACAAACAAAATGTCGATGATATCAACTCAGTTTTTGTAGATATTGAATCGAGTGACTTTGACATAGCTATGCTGTTAATGGCTCGCTTTCTTCATGATATTTAAAAGAATAACCCTTTTATATTAACTGCTAAAAAACATAACAAAAACCAAATAAGACTAAAAAGCTTAACTTAGCTTGTGACTTGCTTTTCTAGCAAGACTTTTTAGTCTGAAATTTGGGTGCTAGCAGTTTAAAATGAACATTGAAGATTTTAATTTTTATCACTTTGCACTTCAATTTTCAGCCAACTTACACTACAAACTTGTCTCTCTGTATATCTAACTATTTTTCTTAAGTTGATTTTATTTTCTTAATTATATCTGCAATATCTTCAGTACTTATAAAGCCGGGTACGGTTTCTCCATTGGCAAATAAAATGGTTGGCGTGGCGCTAAAACCAAATTTTTTCGCCAAAGCTTTTTGAGTATTGAGGTTGTTAATACATTCTGGAGTTGCTTGGATGTTTGTTTCAAAATGCCCCGTATGCATTGCAGAGTCCATGGCTGCTTGCGGGTTTGTGGCGCACAGTGCATTCACGGTTTTATTGAAAGCTTTACTACCTGCTTTTCCTCTCGGTAACATGACATAATCGACGCTGATACCTAGCTGGTTTAAGTCTTTAATTTGAGCGTGAAGTTTTCTGCAAAATGGACAGTCAATGTCGGTAAAAATAGTTATTTTATGTCGCTCTTCAGTTGCTGAATAGGTAAGTAGTTTCTCTCTTGGAATAGACGCGAGGAGTGTTTGTCTATGATGCTGATTTGCCTGTTCAATTAGATCTGTGCTTGTAGTAGTGTCGATCACTTTACCCCAAAATAAGTGTTGCCCATCTTTACTGGCAAGTAAGATTTGATTGTCGATTGTGACTCGCTCAAAAGTGTCATTAAATGATGTTATTTCAAAGCTTGCTCTAGGGCCAAGCAATCGATGTAGTTTTGCACTTAAAACTGGGTTTGAGTAATTAGGTGATTGATTAGTATGTCCCTCTGCGGATCCTGCATTTTGGCTAGTAAAAGATAAAGTAGCAAACGCTAAAATTGATAATCGATTAAATGCTTTCATTGGCTGCTCTCAAGATTAGATAAGTAAATACCTTTATAAAGTGAGCTGCACATGTTACGTCAGTATAAATGCCTCTAAGTTTCTATAATTATATATATTAACTTAATTATCATTGGTTTACGTCTATGTAATGAACTGCCTAATGCCCATTAACTGGGCAGTAAATTCAACGTTTTCACACTCTAGTTTTGAAGTCACAGAGTCTTTAAGTTCTTTACAAAGTTGCGCATATTCACTCTTTTCTATTTTGTTTTCTGCGTTACTTGATAGCACCTCTTCACTGTCGGTTTGCATACGTACCTTTGAGTTAAGAGGTCTATCTTGCTGTTTACTGATTAGGGCTGCGATTTGTTGTTCGAACATGTGTGCACTGCAGATTGCAAACCCTTCTTCAGCGGATTTTTTTCCTTGAATTGCAAAATCTAGAGCATCTTTAAAGTTATGCTGCATCGTGGCTATTCTGCTCAATAAAGAAAGTGCTTGTCCTCGATAATAACTTTGTGATTCATTTTCTAGAACGAGTTCATGTGCTAATTGCTTAGCATGGGCTAGCTGCTGTTGACTGAATTTTATTTCGGCTAACAGTAGTTTGGCTTCTTGTGAGTATGGGTTTTCTTTTAGGCTGAACTCCAGCCATTTTTGAGCCGTCGCATAGTCTTGTGAACGATAAGCATCAGCTGCATTTGTGTAGCTGCTAAAAGCAGGTGGTAAAATAGGCTCAATTGCAGTGTTTTCTTGAATTAAAAAGCTCGTTGAGGTGATAGCAGAAATGGCTAGGCATACAGCAATGGTGTAGTTAGTCACTTTATTTGACTTTTTTACTGCGAGCTTGTCGATAGGAGCTAGCCAGTAATAGCCGTGATTAGGTTGAGTGCGAATAAGATTTTCATTGGGCGCGAGCTTACGTATTTCGCTGATCACTTGAAAAAGACGGTAATCTTGGTGTTGTGAATTGCCCCATAAAGCAGTATGCAACTCATCTTTGGTGATCAGAGAGTGAGGGTTATTGATAAACACCTCAATTGCTTGTGCTGTTTTGGGTCGGATATGAATGGCTTTACCTGACTGGCATAATTGATAGCTTTGATCACAAAAGGTGAAGTCTAAGAATTTAAAAGTTGCCACACGTTATCCTTTTTTCGCAAGTTAGATGACATTTATAATGCTTAATTTATGTGTAAGCAAGTTGGTCAAGCTTCTAAACGTCACTTAAATTGGGCTGTGTATGTCCCTTAAAGTAATTATACTCAGATTCTATTTTTATGTATTTCAATGACAATTAAGTAAATTTATAGTGTTTTTAGGCTTTCTGTTCAAGAAAACGTGCCTGACAGTAAGAAATAATAACAGTAAGAAAGATGTTTTAGATAAAGAATTAGAAACGCCAAAGTCCGCCTCTGCAAAAATTCAGATGACAAAAAGCCAAATCGGGCAGGTACAAATATATTGCTGTAATCTTCCCTGTTTTATAAAACTATCTGTTTAATTTATTCTTCTTCAAATGGCACAGGTATACAGCAATGCGGCCTTGTTGATCAAATATGCTCTTCCTAACTGTCTTGTCATTTTTACTGATATTCAGGCATACCTAGCCTGTTCATCGTGTTGAGCACCTTGGCTTTAATCATTACTTCTGTGTGTTGGCTGTTGAAGGTACGGCTTGTTAATTGGTCACCCGTAAGCTGTTTAAAACGATATACGCCCGTTTCAGCCAGCGAACGCTCATGATAACCCTACTTTTCCTTCCAGTGTTTTAAACTAAATTGATGTATTAATATTATGGCGCTGTTTCTCGGATGACCTTTCTCCCAATATTGGGCGTTTTCCCTTGGGGGGATCCGAGCTACGGCACCTTTGGCTGCAATTTCATCGTAGCAACCACGCGTATCATAAGTGCCATCACCGGTGACTCTGTCAACATTTCGGCGTATAGGCCGGAGTAAATCACCTAACTCTTCACCATCCGATACATTCACCATTGATAGCTCTGCACTGACAGTGTCATGACAGGCTGCATCTATCGCTAAATGCAACTTACGTCAAGCTCGACGCTTGTTGGCTCGGTGTTTTCGGGTATGCCATTCGCCGTTACCATAAACTTTTAGGCCGGTACTATCGACAACAATATCAATAAATCCCTGCGTGGTTGGCTTGGTTCGATATTGAATATCTAGTGTCTTTCCTCGTTTGCACAAACAGCTGTAACTAGGTGAATGAATAGGTGCATCCATTAAATTGAGGAGGGAATTAACGAACCCTTCAAGTGCTCGAAGTGGCAAATTAAAGACAGACCGAAGTGTCAGGCAAGTTTCAATTGCAAAGTCAGTATATTTATTTGAACGACCACGCCCACCGTGTTTTTCTGTGGTTTGCCATTGCTGAATAGCGTCGTCGCTGAGCCAAATAGCAATATTGCCACGTTGTATCAACGCTCGGTTATAGGCAGACCAGTTTTTAATTTTCTTTGTCATGGTGGCTCGAGTTGCGTTATGTTTTTGATCTGATCACGCAAAAGGTTAGAAGTTCAATTATTTAGGAAACAAGGCCCAGCAATGCATGCTTTATTATAATTCCTAATTTGGTGACATCATCTTAACTTGTTGTTATGGTTAAGACGAATAAAGTGTGTATCTGAAAAATTATTGTTATGCGGTATTTGTCGCACATAAAAACGTTAGCTATTTAAGGATTAAAATGAATTATAAGGTAGTAGCTATAAGACCGGATTTCTTAGATAAAGTTAGAAATTTAGGTATAGACGATCAAAATCAACCTGTAGAAATCTTGGAAGCAAAAGGTGGGGAGCCATGCCGAGATGTGCTTCGTGGTGCAAAGGCTGGTGAAAAATTAATATTGGCCAGTTATTGCCCTTTCACAAAAGCGGGTCCGTATAAAGAGTATGGTCCGGTTTTTGTGTTGGCAAACCCAGAGAGTGAGAAGTTTGATAATACCAAACTGCCATTACCAAGTGGATCTGAAACCGATTATTTAGGCCACACATTTGTGTTAAGAGCGTACTGTAGTAACGAGCGTATAATAGATGCAAAGTTGACATCGCCAGAGCAAGCAGAATCAGATCTTGAAGAGTTTTTAGCGAATGAAAAGGTAAGCTTTGTAATTGCAAGATATGCAGCTTACGGTTGTTACAGTTTTAGAGTTGACCGTGCTGTATAGCTAAAAGTTAATTATTAAGGATATTTTCACACAGTAGCTTCGATCCAAAACATATAAAAATGCCTAATATTAAAGCGTTATATGTCTAAAGAAATTAATGAGCAATCAGGTAGATATTTGCGCAAAACTTGAAGCAGAATAAAAAACTCAATGGGACAGGTACAAAATTAATTCTATAGTTCGATCTATATTGTAAGAGTGTAAAAGTGTCTGTCCAACTTGCTTGTTTAAAAAGTGTAGTTAAATAGACATATAACCAGCCAATTAAGTGCGGACTGCTAAAGCTTGGCTCAGTTTCGCTTCGCTACACAGTTTAGCCAAGCATTATTAGCCTCTTATCGGGGCGTTATGTGCTTAAAATTTATGCACTATCAGAATTAAGAAGGATATCTATGAAAAAATTTTTTACTTTAGCTGTAATTATATGTTTTGGTTTTCTTGTTCATACGAAGTTTGTTGAGGCCGCATATGCAGTGGGTTTTGTAAAATTTTATAAAGAAGCCACATTGGAAAATTCTTCCAAACAAACCGTAAAGTGCAATACTTGGGCATTTGGAGTTTTTGACGAAATGAGTCTGATGGAAAAGTATGAAAGCTGTATCAATGACTATCAAAAGGATGGTTACGCAATTATTAAGCAATCAGGCACATAACACAGTCGTAAACATGGACAAAAAACTGTTGGCTTTGTTCGTGCATCACAAATTATAGCCAACCGCAATTTTCCGCTTAGCTTGGCGTTATATTTTACGGAAAATAAGCTCAGAAATTAATATCAGATTAAATAAAAAGGAACTTTATGAAAGAAGCCATGGATGAATTAAAAAATGAGGCAAAAACTAAGTTACTGTTTTGGAATAAGATTGAAAGCAAAGCAGTTAAAGTTGCTCTCGTATTTGTTTTTATTGGCTTAATCGCTTTAAAAGTATTTACCACTGTACTTACTTTTGACTGGCTGAAAAATTTATTCGCTTTATGAACTCTCGGCTAAGTAAAACATAACAAGCTGTTCAAGCGTGACTGCTAACGTTTAGCTCGGTTTCGTTTGTTACACATTTTAGCCAAACATTATCAGCCCTTTAACAGGGCGCTAGGTTTTAGGAGGAAATAGTGGAAGTATCACTCCGTTCAGTAACTAAGGGTAATTACGAAGAGGTGTGCGAGCTTGATGTTACGAAAGAACAGGAAGAGTATGTCGCATGCAATATGTATTCGTTAGTCGAGTCGATGTTCAATGAGGGGTATGAAACCAGGCGATCTACTTAAAAGAAGAGCCGGTTGGATTTTTTATGTGGGTGCAAGAATCCAATAAAAGAATATCGATATGGCGTTTCATGGTTGATAAGAAATATCAACAAAAAGGAATTGGTCGTAAAGCATTGAACCTTGCCTTAGATGAAATTAAGCAGGCTCCAGACATTCGAGAAATTGAGATTTGTTATGATCCAGCTAATCCAGTTGCAAAGGAGTTCTATTCTAGCTTTGGGTTCGTAGAAATTGGAATGGACGAAGACGGTGAGGATATGCTTGCCGTTATTGAACTAACAAAACCTAACAAAAACAGTCACGAGACGCTGAAAAACATGTCCGTGTTGTAATTGCGATATTTCACGAGAATGATTAGCCTATATCGGAAAAAAAGAATTATCAAAACAGAAACCAAATAACCAAATGGGACAGACACAAATATCTTTCTTTAGTTGAAACCAAATAACCAAATGGAAAACCAAATGGGACAGACACAAATATCTTTCTTTAGTTCGATTTACGTTGTAAAGGTGTCTGTCCAATTAGCTCTTCCTAACCTAAATACTGCTCTTCATATTAAATCGCCAGCATATCAAATGTAAGCCTCAGCTCTGCAACGAAATATCAGCTTAAAATGCTTTAACAGCTTGGGACATTAGTGTAATGACTTGTAATACCTTTCCTTAACCACTTTGTTACATTGTTTTTAGCGCTATTTAAGCCAGAGTTTTAAGCTTACCTCACTGAAAATATAAACAGTTACTTTTTTCAAATCGCGGTGTAACTCCCCCATAAACTGAAACAGTTCATAAGTAGAATTTCTATCAATATAAGAAGGAAATTTTACGATGCGAAAAAGTAAGTTCACTGAAACACAGATCGTCGGCATGATCAAAGAAGCTGAATCAGGTGTGCCTGTACCGGAAATATGCCGTAAACATGGTGTTGGTCAAAGTACATTTTATAAGTGGCGTTCTAAATATGGTGGGATGGAAGCCTCTGATGTAAAACGTTTAAAAGAGCTTGAAGATGAAAATCGCAAGCTAAAAGATATGTTTGCGACTCTCAGTTTAAAACACTCAATGCTCGAGGAAATCATCTCAAAAAAGCTGTAAAAACGAGTAGACGCAGAGCTTGGGTCGAGCATTTATGTGCGAGATTTGAGGTAAGTGTTGCATTTGCTTGTGACGTAGCTGGTTTGAGTCGCAGTGTTTATTACTATAAATGCAAGCGACCGTCGGATGATGATGTGATTGATTCTTTGCTGACGCTTGTTGAGCGGCATCCTAGATGGGGTATGCCTAAGCTGTTTAAACGACTTAGACATCAAGGCAAAGTATGGAATAAAAAGCGTGTTGAGCGAGTATATAACATGCTCAAGCTTAACCTTAGACGAAAAGGAAAACGCCGTGTACCAACACGCACACCAAAGCCGTTAAGCGCACCGGGAAAACATAATGAGTCGTGGTCGATGGATTTTATGAGCGATGCGCTCAGCTACGGACATCGTTTTAGAACACTGAATGTGCTGGATGATTACAACCGTCAAGCGTTAGCCATTGAGGTTGATACAAGCCTCACGGCTGAGCGAGTTATCCGAGTCCTAGAACGGGTCATAGCATGGCGTGGAAAGCCAAAACAAATTCGAGTGGATAATGGTCCTGAGTTTACGTCAAATGCTTTAGATAGCTGGGCTGCAGAACAGTGCATAAAACTTGAGTTTATTGAACCAGGTAGTCCATATCAGAACGGTTTTGTTGAGCGATTTAATCGCAGCTATCGAGAAGAAGTGTTGGATTTATATCTGTTTGAGTCACTTCAGCAGGTTCGTGACATTACAGATGAATGGTTAGATATTTATAATTATGAACGGCCTCACGATGCACTAGGAGACCAAACTCCAATGAGCTATCTTGAGGCAGCATAATTCTACTAATGGGCTGTACTAAAATTGGGGCAGTTACAGCGGGTTTTATAAATGAATAATTGTGCCTTTAGTGGTCTGGAAAGTTCGTTAGGTCAACCGGAACACATTGCCAGTGTTACCTTTCAAAAACCTAGCTCTTTACTGATATTACTTAGAAAGGAATGAAAAATTGAACATTGTGAATGATTGCCAAATCATTGGTTTTAGGTGCGACAACGCTTAAATCTTATAAATCAGGCAACGACTAAATTTTAGAAATCACAGAGGTGGGGTTTAGCAAACTCAATTACACCGATGCATTTAATAGTATCCCGTTGCTTGCCGAATTAGCAAAACAGTACTAAGCCGGAGCTGACCTTTCAAGTGAACACGGTTTTTTACCAAAAGCTACCTTTTGTTCTGCTCTAAAAAAGTAAAAGCGATTCAAGTAAATCGTCAAATAGTTTGCTCAATATGACAGTTTATCTAATTTCCATATGAAATAATAAATAGGAATACAACTATGACCGTTAAAAGAACACAAAGAAAGAATTTATTAAATCAAAATTTAAATGATCAGAGCTCTGATTTATATTGGTACAACGAAGCAAGTAAGGCAATGCGTAATAAAGATGTAAATGATCCAACATCTTGGGGGTGGTGGGCAGCAGTGCATCAATATGCAAGTAATGTCTCGCAGAATCAATATTGGACAAGCACTGATGTTGATGGTCAGGATTGGGTTACAAATTTGGATAACATGGACAAAAGTGGCAATGCTCAATGGTGGGCACATTGCCCTCATGGTGATCCGAAATTTTTACCGTGGCATAGAGCATATATTTTGGCTTTTGAAAATGCGCTATTACAGGTTATTAGCACCTTACCAAATGCCCCTGCTCAGTGGGCTATGCCATTTTGGGATTATACTACCTCTGGAGCAGAAGGCTTCAGTTTACCGCCTGCATTTAAGGTAAATAATAACTCTCTTTATTTTTTGAACCGGTATCTCCCATTTAACGCTGAGCAATACTATTCAGATACTGTTACATCGACAGTAGATGAAAACTTTGAGCAATATAGAGCTGCTATAGAAAATATCCCGCATAATGTAGTTCATACCGGGTTAAGAGGCGCTATGCAAAGCATACGAACAGCAGGTTTAGATCCCATATTCTATACCCATCATTGTCAAATAGACAGGTTGTGGGCCATTTGGAGTAGCATTAGTACTACTACGACCACATACAACAGTGATGGGTATTTCAAGTGGTTATATGTAGAAGATGGAATAGTCAAAGCTAAAGATGCCAAAATAGCGTTCAATGATTGTATGTCTACAACAGATATCCCAGTAACCGACTTAAGTGGCAACTTGCTTGACACACTTTCTTATGATTATGAAACTGCGCCATTTGAGCAGCAATTCATCAATAGCGTTTTAGCACAGCGTACAATGAAAGCACCAATGGCGAGCGTTTCAAATATTAAAGGTGGATTACCTATGCCTGAAATTAAGACTGATGCTTTAGAGCAGTTAATTTTCGCTTCATCTACACGACAAGTTAAAGTCTCTAATAGCTCTGAACAGGTTGCTTTAAAATCTTTAGAGCAAAAAAGTTTAGCCAATACTCTTGCATTGACTAGAGAAGTTAGTAAGCCCGAGCAAATTCATAGTTTAACTATAAATATTGACGGCGTAGTTACTGATGGTGATTCTGGGAACTACTTGGTGATTTTAGATGAGTTAGGTGAAGGAAGCGCTAATGTAGTCAATCGTTGGCAAATTGGTTATGTATCCTTCTTTGGCTCTACCGTTGAAGATGGCAAAACAGCTCTAACTGGTGGTAAACCAATGTCTGTACGTTTAGCAGTACCTCATGAACATGCTGATCAAATATGCGGCCAATGTATGAACAATAAACGTTTAGCAGTAAGCTTAGTGCCAGAATATGAAGATGCTGATTATGGTATTGCTTCTATAGAGAAAATTACCTTAGAGCTTAAAACTCAGAAGTGATTAATCTCAAAAAGAAGGATTAAATATTATGATTAGTCAGCACGACCATAAGGTAAATAGCTTAAGTCAGATTGTTGAATTGAGTGCAAAAAAAGTGGAACTTGCTTTGCATATAGAGCATGGATACGTTCGCAAGTTTATGTACTATTTCTTGTTTTTTGTTGTTTTGTTCGTTGCTTCGTGGTGGATGTTGATTGATCATGACCGAATGATGAGCGCACATCAGCATATGAATCATGGTCCTATGAGTACCAGCGCTAATGCGTTGCATTTGTTATGGATGATTTTAGCCATGATGTTGCCCATGATGGCAAAACACTTAGTATATATTGCTAAATCTCTCAATAAGCGACATCGCTTGCCTGCCATGATGTTATTCATATCTTGCTACAGTATTTTATGGCTATCGGTTTTGATTCTAGTTAAGTATTTTGTGGATTATAGTGTGAGTTCGTTTCAAATAACTTATATGAACTGGCAGTATATTGCCGCACTAGGATTTGCTTTTGCTTGGTATTGGGGAAATCACTCGGTGTTAAAGCAAGCTAAAAATCTTTGTGGCTCAAAGGGTGTAATTCAAGTCTATGGAGCGAAAGTTTATAGCAGTTGCAGTATTTACTCTCTAAAGGTTTGGCTCTATTGCTTTGTTGAATGTGGGTTAGTGATGGTATCTATGGTTATGGTTGACCAGCATTCAGTGGGTTTTATGATATTGATAACAGCTATTTTGTTATATGATAACTTTCTAGTTATTACGAAGTGGCGAAGTGTGAGCTGGCTTTGGTTGCTGGTAGCCCTTGGTTTAATTTTTGATGTACTGTAGACCGATTAATTATCTGAGGATAAATATCAAAATGCCGCTCGATGATAAAGAGCGGTATTAATTTTTTAGTCTAGGAATAGAGGGGGGCAAAATTCTGTGTCACAAAACCAAACAGAACCAAATGAAAAACCAAATGGGACAGACACAAATATATTGTTGTAACCCTCTCTATCTTGTATGTGTACCCGTTGAAAACACTCTCGATATTACCTTCTTGTAATCGTAACCCCAATACTTCTATCAGCCTCAAACCACTGTCATAGAGCAAAGATACTGCCAGTAAATGTTGATGAGGGCAGTGTGCTAGCTGTGCTGCGACTTCCCGTTCAGTCAGCATAACAGGTAGTTTTTGTTGGCGGTGACTTTTATAGAACTGAAACGATAGACTCAGTGGTTGTTTGATACTCTCTTTATACATATCCGTAAGTGCATTGAGCGCCTGAACTTGTGTATTTGCAGCCACGTTTTGTTGGTTGGCTAGGTGACTAAAAAAACTGCCCCACAGTCTACTCCCAAGTGTTTTTGGGGACAATAAATTATGAAATCGGATAAGGATAATTAACTAATAGATGTAACGTGAAGCAGTACTTTTGGCAACCCTTTGCGTATACATATGTGCCTGAAACATAGTTATAGGCGGTGGTTTAATGAACAGTGCTATTTTGATTTATTTGAATGTGTATACGTGCAGTGTTTGGTGTTTTTTTAAATATCACAGTTATACGACAAGTAACGCACTGTAACCATTTCTAATTTGGTGACACCTACTTAACTTATTGTTATGGTTAAGGGTATTAGAGTTCGTATCTGAAAAGCTGTTACTGTACGGCATTTATCGTAGATAAAAATGTTAGGTAGCTAGATGGAATTTGAGAGTTGGCCAACACCTTTTGAAGATGGCAGTTTGTGGTTAGTCGATTTGTCTTGGGGTACCAAAGAGTGGGCTCTCGAGAAATCGAATGGTGTTAAATACCTGATTAAAGGCGATGCAAAACACGAAAGCCATGAACTTGTTGCTCGTGTATTCCACGAAGAGTCACAAACTATATACGAGCTATTATTTGAATCTGTAAATGGCTTTCGTTGTTTAGACGAGTACGGTCTGACAGAAGTTTGGAGTAATAATCGACTTCATGGGAAATGATGGTGAGTGTTCTCACTTAATAGTTACTGCTGACGAATGTTTAGAGGTTATTTGTCGCGCAAGTCCAATCGTAAAAGAAATTGGTAAATCAGAGGCAGTTGTTACCTAATAAGTTACTCAAAAGAACGAAAAATAGCAGGTTTACGCTCCTACGTCGCTTAGTTTAGCCTGCTATTTTGCGCCGTTTTTGAAGGCATTATGTTTTAAGGGAGAAATGAACATATGGTTGATTTGGAAAAGGCGATACCAATTGTTAAAGAGCTGAGCCTAGAAAGTGATAGAGCCTTGGTTTTAATAACAGGAGCACATGTTGAAAATGAGCTTACAAAGCATTTAGAGTATAGATTACTGCCAAAGCTTGATAAGAAAGATGAACTACTACACCGCGCTGACTTTGAAACAAAAATAATTTTAGCTTACCGCACTGGTGTGATTACCGAGGATGAATTCAGAGTATATACTCAATTGCGCCAACTTCGAAATAAATGTGCACATGATGTTTCTGAGCAAAGTTTTCAAACCGATCAATTCCAACATCGACTAAAAAACATAATGAGAGATTCGCCAAAAGTTTGGCAGCACTAGCTCAAGGTAAAGAGCTAGATGACTATATTCAAGAAGTAGGTTGGCGAACTGCGTTCATTGTATTCTTCTCAGTTATAATCTCGCATAAGAAAGAAACTTATAGTCGAGTTATACGTCTAGAGTCATTGAGTAAAAAAACATAACAAAGCCTTCAAGATTGGTTCCCAAACGCGAGCCGAACTCACTTCGCTTTGACACAGCATACGTTTACTTACAGTTCAAGGCGGTGTTATGTAGCTCTGAAGAGATGGAATTAGAAACTGCTGAAATAAAGGGTAACTTTATGCAATTCGTATTGGTGCTACTCTTTGGTCCATTTGGTTTGTTTTATCAAGAACCAAATGGGGCAGGAACAAATATAATTCTGTAATTCGATCTATCTTGTAAAAATGTCTGTCCTATTTGCTTTCTTAAAACTATTTAAGAAAGTGGTACTTGGAACCTAACAAGTAACTAAAGCGCGATAAATAAAGCTTGCTTTTGTCTCTGTGTTCCAGGTTAGCCGAGTTAATTATTTGCCCCTTAGTTGGGCGTTAGAGGTTTTATTTGTTTATCTGCCCAAGCTGTAATAAAAAAGGCATTAGTTTTTGGTCAAAGCTTTGGTCTGGTTCTGATTCGCCATCTAAATGCAAACAATGTGGTGAACTTAGTTTTGTTCATTCGAAATACCGTTTTGGCTTTCAATCTGGTTGGCCAACATTAGGTAAAATTTTGGGTGCAGCTTTAAGTGTATTTTTACTATATCAAACAAATAGTATTTTTAGTTTATTTTTATTTTTAGTTATTTGGTTAGCCTGTTCGTTTTGGGAGTTATCTTCATTGCCTATGCGGCCAATCACTGAAAAGCATGCAGCTGCTACTAAAAAGAGCAGTAACATATTTATAGTTGGATTAATAATTATTTTGGGCTTAGTTTGGGTGGTAACAAACCTCTAGCAAGCCAATTAAGCGCAGGATTGCCAAAGCTTGGCTCCGTTTCGCCAAGCATTTACCAGCCCCTAATTGGAGCGTTAGTAGTCCTAAGGAAAGTTATGATTAAAGTTGGAATTCCGCTTTTTTTCGTACTTTTATTGACTGGCTGTTCACTTATTATAAACCCTACTGGAGTATACAATACTACAGTGGCGGCTACATGTGATTCCTGTATGGGAGATACAGGTCAATACCGAGTAAATTCAGATGATTATCTCATTTACCAAGTTAAAATAAATATGACTCCAAAAAATTAATACTACATGGGAGTTGAGCCAAATAACCACTTGAGATTTGAAAGTAAGTTTATAAGTGCGGCTACTCCTGAGATACTAAAAAGTGATGTCTGGTATGTAAAATACAATTTGGGTGATTCATTTATAATTCAATCACCATTTTACAATGAGGGATTTTTATTAGCAGATAACAACGATGAAATTGAATTTTGGGTTCAAAAAGCATCAGAGCTAGGCATAATGATTTCCCCAGACGGTACAATTGAAAGTAATTTGATCACTACAAAATTTCTTAGGTGGGGTTATATGGCGGAGCGTGAACAACGAGTTATGGACTTCGATTCAACTCAGTATACAAACAATTGGCCGAAAAGCGTTTCATTTGCTAAAACGGGTAACTAACAAGCGCTTCAATCAAAGGACACGAAACGCTTGGCTTGTGCTTCTTCATCGCTAATTTTTGCCAAGCATTATTGGCCCGTCATGCGAGGTGTTAGTTGTATAAGGGGTATCCAGTGGTAGGTAAAAAGTCAGCTATTCGTAAATATCAAAGTAAATTGCGTCCAGAGCTATCGCAAAGGTATGGTGGCTCTCATCTTTATACACAAGCTCAAGTTGATATCATAATAAAGGAGTTGGGGCTAAGTGAAAGGTATATTCAATATGCATACTTAATGTATTGCGATATTAACCTAATAAACAACGCTAGGTTTCAAAATGAAAGTGTAGAGTCAATGAACCAAACCATAGCTGCTGCAATCGGCGGTGGCCTCATTGCTACATCTATCGATTCAATATTTTTCGGAGGTGACTCAGGTGATGGTGGTTTTGGCGGCGGTGGGGAGTAAGTCCGCCTAACAAAGAAAATTAAAAAGTGAGGACAAAAGTCAGTTGGCTTTGTTCGTACCTCACAAATTTTAGCTAACTATTTTAGCCAGTTAAACGACATTAGTAATCTATGAGTATGCTTCGAACCTTATTTTTAAATGTGATTTTTATATCTGGGGGTGACAATGGCAAATGATAAGCCAGCTGGCTTAACTGACGAGCAATGGAATAATTATCTTGAGCATGAAGCCTCATGGGAAAAGAGACTCAAGGAACGTTACGATCATGAATTAAAAAGTGATCCACCTGAACCACCGTGGTTGAAATTTCCTGATTATCACCCAGCAGATATGTTTTGGCGAATGGGTCAAGGAGAAGATTACTTACTTGATTATTTCGGTGTGTATTTTAAGTATGCTCCTAAAACCGATTTGAAGGCTTATAAGCAAAAATATCCTGAGCACAAAGATTGGCTTGGGACTTATGAGAGTTTCGAGATCTAACAATGACTTAGAGGCGGATTCGTAGCAATTGAGTCGGTTGTATTTTAGTTAGTAATTACTGAAAACTTAATGCGGCGTTATACAATAGGAAAATTGAAGCTTATGAAAAATGAATATCATGGCTCTTGCTTATGTGGGAAAGTCACGTTTTTGGTTTCTGGTTTCAGTACACAAGTAGCCAATTGTCACTGTACTATGTGTCGCAAATTTCATGGCGCAGCTTTTGGAACGTTAGTGTCAGTGAAAGATTTAAAATGGTTGTCTGGCAAGGAAGTCTTAAAAGAGTTCCTCGCACCAAATGGCACTATCCGCACGTTTTGTAATGTATGTGGTTCAAGCCTTGGCTTTCTTAGTAAGGGGGCTCTGCCAGAAGACATCGAAATAGCGATATCTACATTCGACACAGATATCCCTGTCAAAGTAGATGCACAGATTTTCACTAAAGACAAAGCCAATTGGTGTTCATTGCAAGACGATGTGCAAATATTCAAAAATGCACGAGAGCAGTAGTGATTGTTTTAAGTAGGCTGCATAGCAAGACGCTCAATAAGGGTAAAATTAAATAAGCTCGTCTCTTCACTCTACTTTAGCTTATTCAATTTTGCTTGTCAGCGCAGCGTTTTGCGCCATTTCAATCACTGTCTTAAAAGTTGTTTTTACTTCAAGCCTTTTCTTCAAATTAGCTTTTAGGTACAGTGGTGCAACTTGGTTTTTAGCTGGTCTTGGCTTTTCGTCTCTCAATTTAAGCTGTGGCCGGAATAATCATTCACCAATTGAACGATTTTTTGCAAATTTGAGTTTGATAGGTGTTTTATTAATATACAGTTTAGCTCGCTTGCAGGTAAGCGCTTTGAGTGTAGAGTGTAAATGCACAACAAGACGCTAATTTTGCCGGTCAGCTAAATGTTATACAACTACGGATAGTCCTGAGTATGCCCAACCTTTTTATTCCAGAATCTTTTGAGCCACCGATAATTTTTGACAGTGAACATTTTCATTTCAGAGTACTTGAAGAAGAAGTTGCCGAGTTAGATTTTGAAGCAGTGATGTCTAGTCAAAAAAGGTTACAGGGAGTATTTGGGCCTAAATCTATGTGGCCTAAAAGTAATATGACTCTTGAAGAAAATATAGCAAGCTTAAAGGTTCATAAACGGGAATTTGACTCAAGGGATGCTTTTGCTTACTCCGTGTTTAACAACTCAAAGAAAAAATGCTTAGGCTCTGTTTATATTGATCCAAGCCAATCATCAAATTATGACTGTGAAGTCTATTTATGGATCCGAGATGATAATATCTTTTTAGATAATGAGCTTTACCAAATAGTTTTTAATTGGCTTCAAGAGGCATGGCCTTTTTCTAAGATAGCGTTTCCTGGAAGAGATATTTTATGGGAAGATTGGGCTATTGAATTAAACGTTGTATAACAAGTCAATTAAGCGAAGCTTTTAACTTTTGGTTAGGTTTTGCTTCATATTTTAGCTAAATATTTAAAAGTCCCTAATTGGGGTGTTACGAGTATGAAGGTAATAGATTCTAAAAATTGGGCATGGTATCTTTTCGAGCATGAAGGCAGTTTGTACTTGGATGCAAATTGTAATATGAGTGCATTTGGCTATACATATATGATTAAGCTAAATGAGGTGGAGCAGCAACAGTACAAAAGTGGCGGTCGAGATTATCTCAATAAGCTTGCTCACGACATTCACTATTCAGTTCCAATTGCCAAAGGCACAACCTCAATTTACAAAGACCGAGGTGTGTCCAAAGATTTATCAGCCTTAGCAACTGAAGCTGTTAAAACGTGGCGAGAAGGCACCAATTTTAGCTAGTTGACCTAAAAACTGTTCTACCGCGTCCTCATTAAGTGCTGCTGGGTACGATACATTATAAAAATGGATAAAGGTGGCGACTTCATAGTCAGTTCCATTTTGATTTATTTGCATGTGTATATAGTATGGGAGGTGTCACAAATCACGGTATTGCGGCAATTGACGTACTTTAATTGTTTCTGACTTGGTGACATGTGCCTAACTTATTGTTATGGTTGAGGGGATAAAATCCGTATCTGAATTGCTTTTATTATGCGACATTTTTCGTAAATAAAAATGTTAGCGGACAGAGGAGGTCGTTTGAAAAATTTTGAAAAAATTAAAGTCTTAACCCGTGGAGAATCTGCGCTAATTGCTGGTGTTTGCTCAGGTTTATCTGAATATTACAGCCTGAGGAAAAACGGTTTGCGTTTCGCTTTTATCCTCTTAAGTATAATATTTTTCTTTCTACCAGCTACTGTATACATCGTTTTATGGCTAATTTTACCCAAATACCCCTCTACACAAGCTATGGCTAGGCATTTAAGACGAAAAACATTGTTAAAAAAGAGCCATGCCAACTAAACAGGTGGTTGAACCGTGGATATAAAACGGTTGGCTTGTACTTCTAAGTCGTAAATTATACTTAACTATTTTTTAACGCTTACAGCAAGTGTTAATTGGTTCACCAAGAGGCAGCACCTAGAAAATGACATAGGTCTATCTAGTATTTTCCTCTACTTGACATTAGTAAGGTTTTAACTATTTATTTATGGTAATAACTGCTTGTATTTTAATGATATTGAATATGCCTTCAATGAAAGTGTATATACATTATGTGGTGAAATAGATTAATATTTTTAATCAAGTTGAGTTACATCAGTTCATTGAATTTGTTTTTATTAAGCGTGGTTAGGTCGTTTACGAAGCTGTTAAATCGGACGTAAAACAGCTGGCTTTGTCCGTTTCGCTGTCAATCCTAGCCTTCTATTTTGATCCGCTTTCAGCGGCGTTAGCCATCAGAGGGAACAGTTAAATCTATGGAGTACTTTCTCCTAATTCCGGTAACAGGACTGATTTTATTGGCCTCTTATCTAGTTTATCAGTCAAAAGAGCAAAAAAAGTCAAAAAAGCTATTAGTAGAGCATGGGTATAGACATGTTTTCTCTGGGGACGGTAACAATTTTATCGCCTTTGATATAGAGAATGGAATGATACGATTTGGTCAATTGTCAAAATATAAATATGAAGAGAGACCAATAACCTATCTAACAAACTACGAATGGAAATGGACTGAACACAATGCGGTAAAAGTAACTAATAAATTTTTTCTGTATATATCAGATGTAGATCATTCTATGCATGAAATATTTTATGGAGGTAACGAGAGGTTGGCTGAAGTTGAATGGGCTAAGTTTCAGGCAGTGGTTAGTGAATGCACAGCAGGTCAGTACAGAGAAATTAAAAATATGGAACGTCACGATAGCTACGATTTTTTTGTGTCTCACGCCAGTGAAGATAAGGATGAGTTTGTCCGACCGTTGGTGAAAGCAATGTCAAATTTAGGTTTGAATATTTGGTATGATGAGTTTTCCCTTGAAATAGGCGATAGCTTGAGACGAACTATTGACCATGGGCTGGGAAGCTCTAGATACGGCATAGTTATACTTTCAAAAGCTTTTTTTGATAAGCAGTGGCCACAATATGAACTTGATGCATTAGTAAATAAATCGATGTCTGGCCAAAAAGTTATTTTACCTGTATGGCATGGAGTTGAGCATCAAGAAGTATCTAACTATAGCCATAGCCTTGCAGGTAAGGTAGCATTTTCATCAAGTCATTTAAGTGTAGAAGATATGGCTAAAGAGTTTTTAAAACTAATTCAAAAAAATAGCTAAAAAATTGAATAATCTTACAAAATTTATTATGTCGCTTTATGTTTTTTCACTTCGATAAAACTAAATAGTACAGGCACAAATCTATTGTTCACAGAGTTTTTTGGGGCGACAGTCGATGTACTTTAATAGATTCCAATATGGTTACGAATGCTAAATTTATTGTTATAGTTAGGGTAATAGAGTGCAGCTGTAGTTATACGGTATTTGTCGTATCTAAAAAATTCTAAGGTTACAAGGGGAGTATGTACAGGTCTGGTCAACACGTTCTAAATAAGGGGTTAAGTCCTATCTCTAGAATACTACTTGGAGCTATTTCAGGGCTTTTCGGTGTTGTGATGATATTAATAGCCCCTGATCTGAGCAATCCAATCGGCATATATTTGTTTGGCGTATTTTGCTTAATTATATTTGTGATGTGTGTTACATCAGGAAAAGTACGAAATTATTTGGGTCGTTTAGTTGGCTTAATCGTTTTCGGATTGTCTATTTGGTATTTCTTTGGGCAATTAGGAAACGGAGACTTTATTTTGGGTAAGCGCTCTGAACCTTCAATGTTAAACTCAATATTATTCTTTTTTGCATTTGGTTTACCTGGTATTTTGTTTGCTGTTAAAGGTCAATTTTCAAATATAAAGTAAAGGACAGGGCTCAGAATACATGTAACCTTTACAAGTTACTCAAAAGGACACAAAATACTTAGCTTGCACTACTTTGTCGCTTGTTTACCCAATCAAGTTTTACTCATTAATTAAATTGTTATATTGAAGGTGAAAGTTGAGAACAATATTAGTGTTTTTTATATTTTTTAGTTCGTTTTCATTTGCCTGCAGGCCATGTAGTGAAGATGTGAATGTTTATGTTGTGAAGCAAGCAAAACCAGTTTTTGACAAGTCATATTCTTCTTCAGAACGAAATGGGTATGTAACTTTTCAAGCTGATATAGTGCATTTTAAAGTAAGTAACCTTAAGGTAGTTGAAGTTTACCCTGAAGATATTCCTCTAAGTGTCATTGAAGAAATGATTTTAAAAACACAGTATAAATTGATTTCTAATAAGCCTAGTCATATAGCATGTGACTCTAAGTCTCAGGAATTAAGTTTTGTATTTCGCTTACCGATTTAAAAAATTAATGGTTATGTTAGCTTCAACATAATAAAATCGTAAACTCGGATAAAAAACAGTTGGTTTTGCTCGCATCTTACAAGTTTTAGCCAATATATTTTGCCCACGAACAGGGTATTGTTATGGCTCTAGTTGAGCCGGAGTATAATCAATTGAAAGTGCTTCTAGCTATGCTCTTCCTAACTGTCTTGTCATTTTTACTGATATTCAGGCATACCTAGCCTGTTCATCGTGTTGATCACCTTGGCTTTAATCATTACTTCTGTGTGTTGGCTGTTGAAGGTACGGCTTGTTAATTGGTCACCCGTAAGCTGTTTAAAACGATAAACGCCCGTTTCAGCCAGCGAACGCTCATGATAACCCGACTTTTCCTTCCAGTGTTTTAAACCAAATTGATATATTAATATTATGGCGCTGTTTCTCGGATGACCTTTCTCCCAATATTGGGCATTTTCCCTTGGGGGGATCCGAGCTACGGCACCTTTGGCTGCAATTTCATCGTAGCAATCACGCGTATCATAAGCACCATCACCGGTGACTCTGTCAACATTTCGCCGTAGTGGCTGTAGTAAATCACCTAACACTTCACCATCCGATACATTCACCATTGATAGCTCTGCACTGACAATGTCATGACTGGCTGCATCTATCGCTAAATGCAACTTACGCCAAGTTCGACGCTTGTTGGCTCGGTGTTTTCGGGTATGCCATTCGCCGTTACCATAAACTTTTAGGCCGGTGCTATCGACAACAATATCAATAAATCCCTGCGTGGTTGGCTTGGTTCGATATTGAACATCTAGTGTCTTTCCTCGCTTGCACAAACAGCTGTAACCAGGGGAATAAATAGGTACATCCATTAAATTGAGGAGTGAATTAACGAACCCTTCAAGTGCTCGAAGTGGCAAATTAAAGACAGACCGGAGTGTCAGGCAAGTTTCAATTGCAAAGTCAGTATATTTATTTGAACGACCACGCCCACCGTGTTTTTCTGTGGTTTGCCATTGCTGAATAGCGTCGTCGCTGAGCCAAATAGCAATATTACCACGCTGTATCAACGCTCGGTTATAGGCAGACCAGTTCTTAATTTTCTTTGTCATGGTGGGTCGAGTTGCGTTATGTTTTTTTGATCTGATCACGCAAAAGGTCAGAAGTTCAATTATTTAGGAAACAAGGCCTTCCAAAACTAAAAAATCAGAAATACCGTTATTGTTTTATTCAATCACGGCTCAACTTTTAGCTCTGGCTCTCTTCGCTTTTACTATCCTTAACGTTCGGTACTCAGAGGTATTTTTAAAAGATAACTCGTTGAGTGTTTGGCGTCAATCAAAACACACGGGGCATACATCAGTTTATTGCGCCATGATGTCAAAATTTTCTAGCTCGATCGCAAAAACATATTGAACCTTATATTTCCGGCTATGATGCCTTTTAAAGTGTCTGACCAATAGGTTCCCCTTTGACGCAATTTAATCATTTCTAATTTGGTTACACCTGATTAGCTTGTTGTTATGGTTAAGGGGAGTGTAGAACCTATCTGAATGGTGTTTTGTCATATTTATCGTAAATAAAAGTGTTATATTTCTTGAAGGGTATAGTGAAAATAGTTGTAGCGAAACTAAATAAAGGGCCTTACCACTCTTTAAATGCGAAAGATATAACACGAATCTTGAGTATCGTTCATGAAGACTGGAAGTCGTTCATGGGGCAAGTTTCACTTATCGCAATAATATTTGTTAATACTCGTTTTGGTCTTCCAGTTATTCATAGCTCAGTTAACTAAAGGTTAAATGTTCTATCGTGAGGTTCAACTATAGCATGCATACTAGCGTTGAGTGGTGGAGTAGTGCAGTCAGGTTTAGTAAACCATGTACCATATATCGAGTTAGTTAAACTCGATTGAGTTTTAAAGCTATAGATAGAAAAGTTTTCTGAAAGTGAAATATAACGAAGGAAATTAAAACTGTGTAAATAGCCAGCTTTTGTTCCTTACAATTTTAAGCTACTACTTTTCTCTGTTTATTGAAGCGCTATTTTTTGAGGTAATATGAAAATACTAATTATAATCTTACTTTTGTCCTTTTTGACTGCTTGTGGCTTTCATCCTATTAAATTAGTAGGTTATGGCAAGAAGCTTGATGAGCCTGTCTCTGAAAGTTGTTTCTTTGAAAAGTTTGAAGAGTATAGAGCATCAACAAATTATCAGCTATCTGTTGAAGTTGAAAAAGCAGCTGAGGAAATTATTTACTATAAGTTAACGATTGATGGCACCAAAACAAATGACGCTCATGAAGTTTTTACCCCTAAATCCTTCAATGAATCGAAAGTATTCATGGGGAATATCATGAGAGAGTGTTCAGCTTAAAATACATATAACAACGCTTTCTTCGCTCGTTTTTCGCCAATTTTAAACTGCTATTTGCGTAGGGTAAGCGAAGTGTTTAGTGTCTAGATTGATTTCGCATTTAAACCTTTTAATTACTTTTATCGTCTAAACGGTAATTTGAATGATTTTAAAAGGAAAGTAATGATTCGATTAATTAGTCAAACTATATCATTGATATTGATTATTTCAATTACAACAGTGTTGGCTTCTTGTAAAAGCCACGATGCAAGTAATTTTGAATCGAACACGAAAGCTGAGCTTAAAGAGTTTATTGATGGAAATGTTGGGCAAGTAATCTCAGTGTCTATTGTAGACTCAGAAAATACTTACCAATACCATTTAGGGACGTTAAGGAATGGCGATTCGCCTAACAATCATACAATATACGAGATTGGCTCTTTAACCAAAACTTATACAGGGCTAGTTGTCGCTAAAGCTATTCTCGACGGGAAAGTTGAACTTGATAAAGATGTCCGTCGTTACCTAGATAATTACGAATATCAAAACTTGGAGCTGTCTAGCCAGTATATAACTTTACGACATCTTTTGTCTCATACAAGCGGGCTGCCAAGAGATTTTGCTTATAGTCGCGAAGATATTGAGCAAGGCACATACTTTGAAAAAATTTCCCAATATACTAGAGATGACTACTTTGATGATCTTAAAAAAGTGACCCTTAATTCTACACCTGGTGAGACGTATTTATATTCAAGTGTTGGTACTAATTTAGCAGGATATATTCTGGAATCAGTGTACCAAAAGCCTTTTGAATTACTGGTTTCTGACATGATCATGAGTAAGTCTGGGGAGTTTGGTACTAAATTTAGACGCACAAACTTCGAGTTAAGTGAAGTTACAATAGGGTCAGATGGAAATGGTAATCAAATGCCCTTGGCTAGTGCGTATTGGTTTGCTGGTGGAGGGTTAACTTCAAACGTTGAGTCTGTTACGCGTTATATGCGACATCAATTATCCTTAGAGCCTGAGGTGGCTATTTCTCATCAACTTCTGGATGAGAGCTGGACTGGTCACGGCAAGGCATTTTATTGGAACACATACAAATATGATTCAAATGATCGAATGCTATATCAAAGTGGTGGTTCAATGGGGACATCTAGCTGGTTGGTAATTTATCCGAAGAAAAGTATTGGTATTTTTATTGTAACAAATATAGCCGCTGGAAATACCCAATCAAAGTTAGAAACTCTTTCAGATAAAGTTTTTGACCATTTAAGGGCATATAACAAAGCTTTAAAATCTGAGCCGTAACAGTTTGTTGGCTTCGATTTTATACTTATTTTAGCCAAAGCCTACTCTCTGTTTAAGTGGGGAGTTATTTATTCAGGGTAATATCAAAAACTGTTCTGATATTGATGAAATTGAGAATAAAGCAGGGCTGCTTTTTCCCAAAATTTATATCAATGTCATTACAAACTATCCAAAACAGTTAGTTGATAAAGGTGCTCATGACTTTGGTTTGTTGGATGGTCCAACATGGTGTATAAAAGAAAGGATCCCCGTAAGAAGATATGGTTGCAATGCAGAATAAATGTACAAAGTTAATTTTGAAATGACTTTAGCATCAAGCTGTTGGATTTTGCTCCTTCGCCGCTAATTTAGCTAACAGATTTTCTCGATTTAACAAGGCGTTATAATCCTAAGGAAATAATTATGCGCGATTTTTAAGGCTTTGTATTTTTCATTCTGTCGTTGAGTTTAGTGCCTTCGGTGGTATAGTTGTGGCTTGTGGTCGCGTTGTACACGCTTTAATACGGCGTTAAATGATAGGACACGTTTTGATTATAAAAATAATATTATTAATCGCTTTGCTAAGAGTTTTAGCTATCACTGAAAAACCAATACTATGTGCAGGCATTTACTCTTCTGTTGCCCTAATTTTTGGTTTTATGAGTGGAGCTGCTTTAACATACATAGCTGTAACTGTAGGTATTTCTTTTGCTCTGTCATTCTTATACTTCTGGTTATTAAATCGGTTTAATCATGGGCCTTTATATTTTGTGATTATGATACTGGGTCTAGGAATTGGGCTAGTGTAATTTAACAAACGTCTAAATCAATAGACACAACAGTTATGATATGTATTTATGTCCAAACTTTTTTATCTAGTATTAATCCTGTTTAGCTTTGGCAGTGTGGCCCTACCACATGGAGGGTATTGGAAGCCTGAATTTAAAAGTTCTGCTTGTGTAATGTGGCAAACTTCGAGTATTGAAGTATCCCCTGAGCTAAATTTAAGTATTGCTGCTAACTTCTCCTTGAAGGGGAAAAGGTACGTGCTTTCTGAATTGCAAAAAAGCTATGGTTTTCAAAAAGGTCACCATATCTTAGGTTTTATAATTCACGGAGCTTATAACCATTCATTTGGTCAAGTTGATTATCCTCTGGAGCTTTATGTCAATGGGGGAAAATTAAATAAAGTACAAATTGAAGGCGTTCAGTATTTCTATTTAATGAGTAACAGAGTATTTGATATCCTTGCGGGAGCAGAGAAGGGGATTAGCTTTGATGTTGAGTTAAAGTCAGCATCTGGTGAGAGTTTTACTGTCGAGTATAATTACGAGCAGTTGTCTTTGAGCACGAAAATGTATTTAACTTGCTCTGAAAACATCATATAACAAGCCATATACGCGGACCAAAACAGTTGGCTTTGCTTGTGCCTAACACAATTTTACTCAACTGGTTTTAGCCGTTTAATTGCGGAGTTAGCATTCAAAGTATATGAATTTTCAAGAATTTAAAAGGATTATTTACTACCTTAGCTCATCTTTAAATCTGGATGTTAAAGAGCTAAAGGGGAGCAATGTAACCCCAAACTTTCATTTAGCTTTGATGAAAAGGGCTGAGGAAGAAGTCTGCATAATTTGTTCAATTCACGGAGAGTGGGCATTTTGTAATTATTCTGAGTTTTTATCTTATAAATTACATTTTGTAGACAACGAACATGCTTCAAAAATCTTAAAAGTTCATTTCGGTATTACTACACATAAGCAAAGCAGTTTAATTGAAGCCTTTGTAAAATATCCATATATGTCCTCTAGTGATATTGCATATTGGAAGCCAAAGAGCTTAGGTGAGGCTTTATTCAATTGGTGGGATTGAAGCTGTTAACAAACGGTTTAACTTCGGGTCGCAAAATGCTTGTTTTGCATTCTTTTCTTCGTTAACTTTAGCCAACATAACTTTGCTCATTATTGGGCGTTATACGTGTTTGAGAGTGTATGTTTAAGAAAATATTAAAAGGCTTAGGTGCCATATTGTTAGTTTTTGTGGTTTTTTTTACTGTTATAGGGGGGTGGACAGTATATAAATCATCAGAATATGAAAAAACAGCCATTCCATATATGGATGTTGCCATAAGGGATATTTCAAGCTGGCAAGTCGAAACAATGAAAGGCTATCTTGTTAAAACAACGTTAGACGGCGTATCAGATGAAGATCTTCAAAAAATTGTCAAAGGTCTATCTAATATGGGCAATTTAATTGAGCTAGGTGAATATCAATTTAAAAGTGTGTCTAAGAAAGCAATGGCCGGAGGTGAGTCTGGCACTTTTGTGTCTTACACTGTCCCCGCTAAATATGAAAAAGGTGACGCAACGTTAACAATAACGTTGAAAGTGGTTGAGGACTCGTTTCTTGTATACTCTTTCAATTTAAATTCATTAGCTTTGTTAGATTAATGCGTATTACGAAGCTATTGAGCATAAGACCGAAAACGATTGGTGCGCGCGCCTGCTTCGCGATGTTAGCTAACTCTTTTGACTCTCTTGTTTGGGAGAGAAGCTTACGGAGGGGGAGCGAAATTTGTACTATATCTGTTAGTGTTATCGCATGTTGCTTAAGCCCACCAAGGCGCTGTTATTCAACCTGAAAGTAAATAGTTGGTTTGCCTAGCTAATACTGTTGGGCACGTTTTGACAAAGTCACAAGCACATTAAAAATCAAAGATACACCGATGTTTTTTTTCAGATTGTTTTGTTGTAAAAGAAGGCTTTAATATTAAGTATGGGGTATTTACACTTCTTGGTATCATCGTTCAATGTACAAAAACTTTTCAAACTATATTGGCCTTAAAATAAAAAGCTCACGCTTTGGTTTAATCGTCAATCTTGATACATTGGAGCTTATGCCTTATTAATTACAAATGTCTTAAACATAGGAAAATCAGTAGCTTTCAAAGCTCAGCAAAAGTAATGCTAGTCGCATCTAAGCATTATCCGTTTTGTATGCGGACGTATAATCAAATGTAGACTCAAGGGGAGTATCAAAATGAGCGATGTTTTGGTATTTAAGCTTAAAAAAGAAGATGGCTATTTTGACGCAACGCAACTAGAAGATAATGAACTGTCTAAAGTACCAAGTAATGTCGTTTCACTTTCTCTGGAAAATGCACCAATCACAGACAAAGGTATTTCAAATTTACCTTTTTTATCCAATGTGAGATGTATAGATCTCGATTCAACTTTCATTACAGATAAATCATTGGAAATAATTAGTCAGTTTAAAAATCTAGAAGAACTTTGGATTGAAGATTTCAACATAACTGATAGCGGTTTCAAGTTGTTAGCACTTTTACCAAACTTGAAATATATATCATTTCTAGACACTGAAATTTCAGATGATGCTTATGACTATGTTAAAGACAAGTTGCCGAACTTAAAATCAGAAGGCTAGTTACTAATAAACCAATGAAGTGCTGACTGCTCCTCTAAGATGCAGCTTTGTACTGATGGGGAAAGTAATATTGGAGAGTAAAAAGAGCCCAGTGATGGGCTCTTTTCATCATTTTTAATGTAATAGGTTGTGAAGAATAGGGATTAAATAGGCTATATCATGTCTGCCTTTTAATTCAGAATCCAGCTTTGACATGTCAGAAGCACTAAATTCGTAATCGTGTCTACGGCTTTCTACATGATGAATCTTGTCGAACGGAGAAGCTGCTTCAAGTTTTTGTAGTGTTTCACTGTGGCTTGCTCCTTTAAGTGCGTTTAGGTCAACTCCATAAACAGCAGGATCAATGTCCAGAGCACTGAAGGTTGGAATAAAGTTCGGCTCTCGACAGTTGATACATCTAGCATAGCCTTCATGATGAGGCTGCGCTTTTAAGATATCGTTATTTAACGTATTTACTAAACTGTGAGTCAGACCAATATTCGTGCCGGGAGCACTGTTAACATACTGATAGTTAGAAAACTCATTCAACTTTGTATCATCTTTTATGTGCTTATCATTACCGGCAAATCTATCTACACGTGTATAAGACTTAAATAAAGTTTCGTTTCGACTACCACTGAGTGTATTTTCCTTAAACACAAAATCTGCTGCTTCTAATGGGCCTCCGTTACCCCCATGTGGTGCTTCTATTAATTTTGATGCGCTCCAACTTGACGGTTTATTATAGCTGGCTTGAAGAGATGCATTAGTAAATACAACTTTTCGTATATCGTCAGGTAAGGGCATTGAATTTAGTTCATTTAAAAAAGTTGAGCGCATACTGCCACTTTTATCAACAATATGGTTTATCAATAGTTGCTTAGATGAGTCTGAATGTATATTTTCGTATGATACTTGCACCTGTGAACGTGTATCACGTATTGATTTCTTCATTTCACTCGTTAAGTCTGACAATTTTAAGAATACCAATAATGAGTAATCAAGAGCAGAAGCTATAAAATCAAAGGTTGATAGACTAATTATACCAACGTCATTAAAGTCATCGAGCATTGAGTCAATAAATAAAGGCAATCTTTGATAAGACAGTGGTATGTTTGCCCCTCTAAGTGGAGAGTCTATAGTAACCCATGTTCTAATGTTAGTTTCGATACCATATTTGTGCGCATAACCGATGGCATATTTAGATACGACACCACCTAAACTTGTACCAAGTACTGAAATGCTTGGCTTATGGTTATTGAGTTGATTAACTTCGTTTATTAATTCAATGCCTTCTAAGACTGTGAAGGCATTACGTTGTATATGGTCACCTGAGCCAAATCTTCTATTCTGTTCATACTCATAGGCAAAAAGAACAATATCAGAGTTTGGATATCTCGCTTTAATTTCATCCGGACTAGCTCCCATAAACGTATTTCTTAATACTAGATCTAGATTTTGTTTGATAGAGCCTTGGGAGTTGCTAGGCGCAAGCAGTGCACCAGGATAAGGTGCAACAACAATGATTGGTTGGTCAAAAGCTTTATCTCCAGAATCATTGGTATAAACCTTTAGATGCATTGAGCCTCGTTTACCCGCATATGATCTGGTAGAGGACAAAATACAGCCACTTTCGTCTAAAGCGTAGTTAATATTATAGCAAGCTGGAGTAGTGCTGGTTGCATTTGCATTCGCACTAATTAAAAAAGCCACTGTGCTTAATAAAGCAAGTTTTAATTTGTAAAACACAAAGTATCCTTTCGTTTATGGTTGCTGGAAAAGTTAATAATGATTCAATTCTATCTAATGTTTATAAATATTATAACCATTTATAAATTTTAAATTATAAAGATCTTATTTTAAGAAAGATAGGGAAAAGATAGATGATATTCATTCTAACTTAGGAACTGGTTAATAGGTCGCCTATTCTGTACTGGATGTAAGGTGTGTGTAGCTTTTTATGGCAGTAGTAAGTAGGGGAGGTCAGCTTGATGTATACCAAGTATTACCACTGTATATCATGATGTGTAATACATGTATTTTTGTGCACATAAGATAAAGAAATGGGTAAGTTATTTTAGCACCGCAGAATAAGCAGAAATGATTGCAACTAGCTAAGGCGTTTTGTAATCGATATATGTACTTATGTGGTCATGATCAACTGTACGCATACAGTTTTGTATAATGATGAATAGCGCAATGTCTAACCGATAAAGCCACCTTCACTCTTTGGCATAAACAGTCGAAAGAGATTTGGTTTATACATAAGTCTGACAATGGCGAGTTGTTAAGCACTTCGGAGCGCTGTTTGTAGATGAAATCGCTGTGAGTGCCATGTTAGAACTCAAGTAAGTCACTTAAATTAATAATTTACAGTTGACTAGTTCCTTCTCTGCATGTAGCTTTTTTGTTGGTGTTTTGTTTTTATAATGTTTATTTTATAAGAAGGTTTGCATGGATTCATTTCAAAGAATACTGGTTTGGATATCGGAGTTAGGACTAACCGCTAAGCTCATAGCAAGTTTGATGATTGTCTCAATGACCGCTTTGTTTTTGCTTCAAATTTGGCAACCTGACTTCGCTCAAGGAGAACAAGGGAAAGTTGTAATTGAACGACAAAAAGCTCGATTTGGTGTTTCACTTGGTTTGCAATTGGGACGTTATGATCTGATACAAGGCTCAAAATTTCCTGAAGCCCAAGAAGCCGAATCTGAAATAGTAAAACAAATTGAAGCATTGCTTAAACAGGATGGTTATAAAGGTAGTATCAACGATGTTACATCGCGAGAACTAATTGCCAAATTACTTACTCACTACAGTGTCATTGATGTTGAAAAGCATGCTGCAATTTTAATTGGTATATCGGCTCTCAGGGCATCACTTGTTGGGGTATCAACTGTACTTTCTAACAACATGGAAATGAAAGAGTTGTCATTAAGTGCCTTACAAGATATAGACAGTAGTGTAGTAAAAAATAAAATGGATTTATTTGAAAAGTTATTATCTTCTAAGCCTAAATCAACAACTGAGGTTGTTGATTTAATTATGGATTTTTAGAGGTTAAGCCTAGCAGACCCATCGATTGAAGACGTTAAAACCTTGGCTTATGATGATTCATTGTCATTGTCATTGTCATTGTCATTGTTAGTCAAAACTTCTTACTCGGTTAAGCTGGTGTTAGATAACTCTCAGGGAGTTGTTGTAAAACTTTCCCTCAGTGATGCAATAGACAGAACAAAACAACAAGCTCAAATAGATAATAGTGTCGATTAGTTAGCTGCTCTGTTTCCTAGAAACCGTTTTCAATGCTTAATGTGTACTTTTTTCAGTGCAATAACGTCGACGCGGTGTGCAGTTAAAATTGGTACGGCATGCACAGTTGAACAGCAGACGGGGCATTTGAGAACAGTCTTATCAGTATACGTATAAATTTATTTTAAAGTGGTAGAAATTACAGGTAGCTAAATCGTTTAATATCTACTAGTACTGAGTTTAATAATAAAAATGATTTTTTATCACGTTTAAATGTATAAGGAAACTGCTTTAACGACTTGGATATCTTTGGTTCTCGCTCTTTATTCGCTAATGTTAGCCTCCTGCAAGTATGGTATGATTTTTTAAAATATTTAAACTAAGGAAGTATGATGAAAATAAAAAAGGTAATGATCTGCACAGCTGTAGCCCTTTTAATTGGAAGCTTAGGGATTTATGCGTCAATGGAAGGCTATCAAAAAGAAAATATGTTAAAGATAATTAATCAAATGTTATCTTAAAGGGTAAACTGCTCTATATAAATAACAACAATGTATATAACGTGACGCGTTGAGCGGGGCTTATTGAGACTTAAGTATTCTGCTACAAGGGGATATTAAAGACTTCGGCTATGCACATAAATGAGCTTAGTTAAACGGTATGGCTACAGACTTGCTGATAGGGATATACAGAGAGTTTCGTTCTTCTTGCACAGTAAGGACACGCAGGATCTGTTTAACTATTAAAAAGAAGTACGGTTGACGGATAAAACATAAGTTTATGAGTTATTTTATATAAGGTGTCCATAAATATAAAATTAAATAGAGATACAAAAGCCCTCTATTACTCACTTTTTAGCGAAAAGTTTTTGTATCGTTCAGTTAGCAAATAATAAAAAATGACTGAGTTTTATGAAGTATTTTAGAAAAATGATTGATCATTACATTCCTGTCAATGATGAGGAGTGGGAGCAAGCTTGCGAGATCTTTGACGTAAAACATGTCAAAAAAGGGACTACAATTCATCACGCAGGTGATGTATTTAGTGAGATTTGGCTTATAAAAAGTGGCTTAGCCAGGTCATGCCTAATTGATATGAATGGTAAAGAACATACATGGCAACTTTATTTCCGCGGAAAAAGTAAACATGGTTTAAACCACTTTATGGATGATAGTGTCAGCTTTTATGAAAAAACTGGATCCATGCTTAACTTTGAAGTTTTGGAAGATTCGGTGTTTTATGTTGCATCCTTGAAAGCGCTTGATAACTTTATATCACAAGACCAAAAGTGGGAAACGTTAGCAAGAATATGGATACATAACACCTATTACTCTGCAACATATAAACGTGTTCTTTCTCTCATGTCTGAGACCGTAGCCCAAAGGTATGCACGTTTACTGGATGAGTACCCTTTCATATTTGATCAAGTTAAGTCATATCATATTGCCTCCTACCTAGGTGTTGCCCCCCAGACTCTAAGTAAATTGAAAAATGAATCTAGGTGAATGAATTCTGGTATTCCGTTACTTACCATAGATTTTTTCAGTGGAGATTAACGATGAATACCTTTCGAAAATTAAAAAAGCGATATGAAAGAAGCGCCTTAGTTGATAGTGCTATCGGCTGGAATATAAGTAGCAACACAGAGCCTTGTATTATGCAAACAAAGGGTGGGCTATGATTGAGTTCACACAAATTGGCTCAGAGCTCATTTTCATTGGTACTGCCTTGTTTCTGGTTGGTTTAATTCAAGGTGCATTGATACCGGCTGTAAAAAATTCAAGAATGGCTCTGTCCGGGCATTTAACAGCCGTTCAGTGCGCAATGGCTCTAATGATCTTTGGCATTATCTGGTCATTAGTTGAGTTACCTGTCTCTCTAGAAATATTTACAGCTTATGGCTGTGCGTTTGGGTTCATACTTATTTGGCTTGGGATAACGGTTGCATCTGTGACTGGCGCAAGTAAAGCGCTTCCAATTGCTGGCGCTGGCTTTTCGGCAACTATCGCAACAGAATATATGGTGACGATTCTCGTGCGTTTAGGGTCAATCCTATCACTTGTTACCTGTACTTTATTAACTATTGGAATGCTACCAACAGTTTGGTAGTTATAAAAATCTATTCAATCGATTTTGTGAGCGTACCTTTTGTACTTCAGTAAGTATTAGACTTACCAACAGTGCGCTCTAGTTATCGTCGATTAAATGTGACATTGATTTGACTATAAGTAATCAGTTACGGTTAGGTACATTTAGCTTTGTAAATTAAACCACTAATTAAATGTTCATTATTTTAGTGATAAGTGTGTGAATGTTTAAAGCGATGAGGTTACGGTACTTAATTAAGTTAGTATTTCGGGCACTCGCCAAGTGTTATCGGTATTGTTTATAGCGTTAGCAAATAAAAAACTGGGAGAAAAAATTGAACATAAATGAAAAGTATAAATTATGTGTTGAGAGCTTTTCTTGCTTTTGGTTTCAACACAAAATAGGAGGAAGTATCATTGCTTTCCTTGTTAATATGGGAGTTTGGAATCTTTTAGCTCATATGACCAAAGAAAGCTATTTTTCCAGCTTTACAGTACAATTCATAATGTCTTTGCTTTTTACTGCTGCATTTTTTGTGCGCAGTAATCCAAAAGAACAATAAAAAAAAAGAAAGTATATCAACAATTCTGTCGTTTCATTTTGAAGCATTATAAGAAAAGGAGTTTTGATGAAATTTTTACCGTTCATACTTATTTTAATAAGCTTTAGTCAATTAGTTAAAGCTCAAAACATAAGTACTTTTGAGATCCCCAGAAGTAGTGTTATAGATATAAAAGACCCTATTTCTAATAGGGTTTACCCTATCTTTGTAAAGTTACCCGCCTCATATGGGCGTGACCAAGGCAAATCATATCCGGTTATTTATTTAACGGATGCTTTGTATAGTTTTCAAATCGTTTCTGGAGCTACACGATTTCCAATGAATACGGGAAAAATGGAAGAAGCGATAATTGTTGGGATTTCATATTCAAAAGGTACCAAAGGGCCTTCAAGTCGAATTCGGGATTTTACTCATAAAAAAGACAGCAGCTGGAAGCTTGAAACTGGGCGGGCGCTTGAGCATGCTAACTTTATAGAGAACTCAATATTTCCCTATGTTAAATCGCATTACCGCGTTAACAACTCACGTACTTACGTAGGTAATTCTCTGGGCGGCTTACTTGGTGCGTATATATTGTTTACCAAGCCTGATATGTTCTCAAACTACATTCTTGGAAGCCCGTCAGTGTGGTTTATGAACAATGACATACTTAGTATTAAACCTAAGAAGAGCTTAGATGCACATAAGATATTTATTGCTGTTGGAGAGAGGGAGACGCCTAAATATGACTCACCTAGGCATGATATAGTAGCTGGTGCACAACAACTGTTATCCAAACTATCTAGTGGGCAATATCCGAATGTGCAAGTCAAATTTTTAGCTATAGAGGGGGCAAACCACGAAACTGCGTTTCCAACTACTGCAATTCAGGGACTGTATTGGTTGTTTAAAAAATAGCCCAACGGTCGGTGTTTAGTATATTTTTAAACTAAAACCTGCTTTTTACATAGTTATAAATGATATTTCTATAGAGTATTACCTTGGGTTTGTTTTTATGTTTTTTTAATCATTCCCTGTGCTGTTAAGTATCGTAGTGTAGATATTTTTCGAGCTTTAGTCATTTTATCTTCTTTTGGAAAAACGAGAGTGCCGTATGGCGAAGTACTTAAGATTTTATTCAACGCGAGTGTTATAGGTAATGTGAGAGGTAACACGGAGGTTTTCAAGCATCGCTCTCCAAGAGCTATGTGCAATATGAATTTGAACTTTGTTATATTTGTTGGACATTGTTAATGTTCTTAATATTTGTTGACAGCAAGTATAAAGCTCAAGAATGATTGGATAAGAACCCCACTTTTGAGCCAGTCAATGGTTACTTTAAAAATCCACAAGGCGAAATAGTTTTACTAACTTGGTTATTGTGGAGTAATGTTTTGAGGCAGTTAAACACGGGAAGTAAAGTATTATAAATAACAATATGGATAAAATAATAATGAGAGTTTTATTTACTTTGGCACTCGCGGCAGGAGCGCTTAGCGGATGTCAAACATTTAGCAGCAGTCAAGAAAATACTTTAGAAGGTGAGTGGCAATTAGAGCTAGAAACACTCGTTATAGGCGACCAGCAATACACAACCTTTGATGGTAAAAGTCGTGAAATGATAAAAATATTTACCGATAGCCATTTTGCGTTTTCGAGTATTGGTACTAGCCGACCTAGGTTTAGTTCATTTCAACTTACGAAAGAACAAAAAGTGGTAGCGTTTGATAATTTTGGGGGGTCGTTGGGCCGCTACAGCTACAAAGATAATATATTGACTGAACATATTGAATATTCCAGCTTCCCAAATTATGAAGGGATGTCTATCCCTTTCAAAATAACAATAGTTGGTGACACAATGATCCAAGAAGGCGCCTATCCGTTAATTGAGCTTGGTCTAGGTAAGCAAGATGGGTATTTGCGTGCAACTTTCAAACGTATTAAATAGGTACTTAAAGAGTTGTAAGTGAAGAAAAATACATATCATCCGCTCGCATGCAATGATATTTGTGAGATTATCTCTAGTTTTGGTGTCGCTATTTTCTGTTGGGTGTAATCCAGTTTGGGAAGAGTCATCCGATGTCATTCACTCAGTTTTTGAGCGATACCGCTAGGGCATAGTGTTATTGAGTCTGTAAGTATTAGTATTAAAGCTAATGAAAGATATATTTTAGCCTATCCATGCCTACATTAGACTTGCGCTTTTTATAACATTGATAAAGTGGAAGATCATAAGTTTGATGATGAGTTTTTTTGGGCGATAAATAAACGAGCAGTTTAAAGCACCCGTTTAAAAGTTTGGATAATCGAGTATTGGCTTTGACTAAACGGCAATGTCAGCTGAGCTTTGTCTTTTTACAGAGGCGTTAGTGGGCCAAAGGATAAACATAAAAATGTTTTGGAAGAAGAAGAAAAAGTACATGTTTCCGCACGACTATAGTTATTTTACCAAAGGACTATTCTCGGTATGCGATCTAGCACACTCAATTAATTTTACGGAAGTATGTAACCAAAATGGCGTTCAGCATTGCATAAAGCGTCAAGCCAAAATGTCAGAGCTGTTGGCAAACGAACAAGGAGATTTATTCTTTTTAGGATATTGTAAAGAGTTAAAGCAAGACCGAATCTTTGAACTGCTGATGACGGAATATGAAATTGATGGACGTCTACAAATAATTGATAATTGGTTTTATAGCGTAACAGGAAAAACAAAATACTCGTTTACGCAAGAGTGCCACCGAAGGTCAGCCAAACTTCAGTGGAAAGGAACATGCTTACCTACATCTATATTAGATGTTTGTGTAGTAACGGAAAACGGCTATCTCAAAGAAGTGTGTGTAAAAAGGGAGTTTGATGAACTTACTATTTATTCTGATTTGGGTGATTGCTTCTATGTTGAGTTTTTAGATTTGCTTAATAAAGAGAAAGTAAGAACTTACCCGATGGCATTAAAATTCACTACTGAAGAAAAAACGTATACTTTTGAAGCATGGTGTGAAAATGTAATTAAGATAGATATTTGGAGCTTTTTTCCTCCAGAGTAAAAAATTAACCTTGAGGTGAATCTCGCCTATTAATTATATGGCGCCTCTCAACTCCTAAAAAAAGCTAATATTAAATTATAGTATAAACAATTCATAAAATGAGATATTTTAAATCTCATTTTATCTTGTTCTTTTGCTTATTTTAATTTTTATAATGACGCTAATTACACATTTAATAGCCATATGTTGTTATCATTTTAAAGTATTGAGCGTTGCTTTGTTGGTAGTTTTTCATTACCCATTGGTGTGTTTAGAATATGTGGTTTGCTTCAATCTTCTTTAGTCCTCTTTACTTTCAACTGAAAATATGAAAGCCAGCCCTGTGTTACGTGACAAAAGAACGGGTGGTGCTATAATGGGTAAAATTATAACTAAGGGATAATATGAAAAAATTAATTTTACCTCTTTTTTTTGCTTCAAGTTTCAGTTACGCAGGCATGAATACTCCAGGCACAACGTCTGCGTCTGTGCCTCAGAACTTACATATTGTTAATAGTAACGGTGATACCTATGTACATTTACCGGCGACTGGATGTTCTACCTCAGTCTACTACTTGAGTCCATCTCACAAGAAATATGATGCAATTTTCTCAATTTTACTCACTGCACAAACAGCAGACAAAAAGGTTAGAGTTAGATTTGATAAATGTGTAAACGGTACAAGTAATCCATTTGGTAATATAATCGGTGTTTACCTCAATGATTAAGAAGCCACTTTTTTAAATTTGGTCTAAGGGGGATTGGCTGTAGTTCTTCGATAGAAACTATGGGGTAAAATCAGGCACTAGTAAAAAAGCTAAGTTCACTTCGCTATACAGTTTAACTCAGTATTATCAGCCAGGTATTAGTGTGTAGTCGCAAATCAAACCCTTAAATCACAAGTGGGAAAAATGCATGGCTTGCGGTGATTATAGTCATGCATTATTCACCCTGTATGATAGTGTTATTTTTCTAAACTTCGGAATAAATAAAGTAGGTCTAGATGATTAAACTAAGAAAAATTCAACAAGAAGTTAAACCTGAGCTGATACGGGTCCTTAATGAAGTTGAAGGATCGAAATATTTATCATTAAAGATCCCAGAACCATACACACCATAAGATGCGCATTGGTGGTTATCTACCGCTCGTAAAATGGCCGTTGATAAAGTTATTGAGTTTGAAAGTCTGCTAATAGGCTGCATTGGTTCGAATAGAGATGAATTTGAGTATCAGCGCTTTACTGAAATAGGGTATTGAATTTCGAAAAGGGTTTTGAAGGAAGGAGATTGGAACTCAATCTATAGATGAAATAGTGTCCTGCGCATCCGAAAAAATGTATCTTTAAAACTTACAGGTCTCGCGTATTTTGGCTTATCCAAAATATGTCCCAGCAGCTCTTTGGGTTCATCAGGCGTTAAAAATGATAGGCAAGTTAAGTATGACCAAATTGCATCAAACTTCTAAATTCAGCACTTTAGTTTTATTAGCTTTTTAGCCTTAGGCTGGATGCTGCCTCTAAGCATAGTGAATTACATAAATTGGATACTTAACACGTTGTTGATCTCTATTTCATTTACCGGTTAATAGCAAACTTTGCTCAATCACCCTCTGCTCTTCCTAATTGTCACCAGCAATCTTTTATCATGGCAGAGACTATCTTGCTGCCATATATTTTCAATCAAGCACTTTGAAATCACTAAATTATTTTGGCTATTTAATGCAGCAGGTTTAATAGGTTGGGGAAGTGTAATTACCTAATTCCATGTGAAAATATTTATATAAACTTATCAACCTCTATGGATGCCCACCCCTCAGTTGTTAACTCTACTAATTCGCAAAATTTTTATTTGAATTGATAAGTGTTTTTATATTCAAATTGATTAATGCTAATTTTTTGAGATTGATAAATAAAATTCCTAGTCTGTATATTCGTCTATTTTCTAATTGTTACAAATTTTTAGCTGTTATTTTTCTAATTAAGTAAGCTATAAAAATGTAACAATATGTATGAAGTCAAAGCAAAGTCAATTACGCATTAATATACGATGGAAGATAGATGTAATGGAGTTTTATTGAAATTTATTGTGCTTTTTCTAAGGCATCTCCCCCCCCCTGAATTATTTAAATTCCGCTGTCATGGGAAAGGTTGGCATATTTTGATTGTTTCTAATTGTTTCCAGTGTGGTTACATGTGATTAAATTGTTGTTATTGTTTCATGCAATCAAGTGAATATACGAATTGTCGTTACTTTCGACATGAACAATATATAGTTATGAGAAAAAAAAAGGAGTATTAGAATAATATCAAAGTTCTCTGAGTATCATATAAATATCAAAATTAAACTTTGTGCTTTGTGGTCAGCTGTAACGTCACTATACATTTACTGTGATTATTTCGAGCTTTATACACCTACAAAAATCGAAGCTATGATAAACGGTACGACTATTTTCGGGGCTGGCGATCAAACAGCTCTGCTAGGGTTGTCTTCGATAATGATGGTAACCAGTTTAATGATCTGCTTGTCAGTTTTGTTACCCGCAAAAGTTAATAGAATATTGAATATACTGGTTGGATTCATAATGACGGTTATGCTTATGTTTCTTGCTTATTCTGTAGGTTGGTATTTTTATAAAATGTACGCTGTCGTTGAGTCTATTCTGACAATGGTAATTGTGTGGCTTGCCTGGAAGTGGCCTCAGGAGTCAAACGCATAGAAAAAGTTCAAGGTCGGATCCGTATTGGATTACTCGGGTCCGCTTAGTTTCATATTTTCACCAATAGTGACTTCACGGCTTAAATAGCCATTATAAGCTCAATGTTCTGGGTGCTTAAGTTCAACAAGTTAAGGAAAAACCATGTCTAAAAATAGTATTGCTAGACTAGCTGGATTGTTTTATTTGGCCGTCGTTCTGACAGGAATATTTAACCTTGTTTATGTACCAACTCAACTTATTGTATGGGGAGATGCGGCAGTAACGGCTAATAACATTATGAATTCTGAACTATTATTCAGATTTGGGATTGTGAGTGGGGTACTCTGCTATATCAGTTTTTTTGTGTTGCCGTTTATTTTGTACAAATTATTCGAGTCAGTTGACAAAAATTATGCTTTTTTTATGGTAGCGCTCGCTGTTGTCAGCGTTCCTATTTCTCTTTTCAATATGATCAATAAAGTTGACGTGCTTACACTCCTTAGTGGAGCTGAATATTTAAAAGCATTCGATGCTGAGCAAATACATACGCAAGTAATGTCATTGCTTAGGTCATACAACAATGGTATTTCAGTAGTTCAGATATTTTGGGGTCTTTGGTTATTTCCTTTCGGTTACCTCGTTTATAAGTCAGGCTTTATTCCCAAAATATTTGGAATTTTATTGATGATAGGCTGTTTTGGGTATTTGATAATATTCTTTGGTTACCTTCTTTTTCCAAATTTCGCTATTCCACTGTTTGTTGAATTGCCTGCTTCTTTGGGGGAAATTGGAATTTGTTTGTGGCTTTTGATCATGGGGGCAAAAGATAAACCGGCGGAAGGGGTAAATTAATCTATGTTAAGAAAACTTTCATCTATCTAATGGGTTACAGTGTTATCAGCAGGGAACAAAAACAGGCACTTTGTTCAGTGTTCCCTGTTGGCGAATCAAAACTAAATAGGAACAAGGTTCATGGATAACCCGATAAATAAATTTAAAGTTTGGTGGCAAGAGTCACAGGTAAATAGCCCGCTGAATCAAAAAAGTGCAGTGTGTGTATCAACGCTCGACGAAAGCGGTTTTCCCTCTGGAAGATTTGTTGATTTAAAAGCTGTGAGCGATACAGGCTTCGTTTTTTGTTCTCATTTGAACTCAGCTAAAGGCAAACAGATTTTACATAGTTCAAAATCTTCGATGACTGTATGGTGGGATCATGTCGGCTACCAAGTTCGTGTCATCGGCCATGCGCAAGAGATTTCAAAAATTGAAGCAGATAGTTTTTGGAAATCCAGAACAAGAAGTGCTCAGTTAACAACGACAGCTTTTGAGCAAAGCGCACCGTTAAGATCAGAAAGCCTTTTAGCTACGCGTTTGCAGAAAGCGTCTTTAAAATTTGAAGGTCAATCAGTCCCTAAACCCGATAATTGGGGAGGCTTTATCATTAAGCCGGTCTCGATTGAGTTTCTAACGTTTCGAGAGAGCAGGCTGCATTTACGGGAGTTATTTGAGCGCACTGATGATTATTGGAGTAGGCAACTTCTTCAGCCGTAAATGACAATAACGCTTGTTACTTACGATGGAGATAGGCATTTGAGCGGCTAGGTAATACTTTCGTAGGAAGGTAAAACATATTATGGTGTCATTGATGATAATGGTGGGAATGTGGTCTTTGGTGCGTAGATGCAAATCTAGAGGGTCTACTAGCTGATTTAATCACAGAAGAAGAGGTTGGTGAACGTACTCTACATTGTGGATCATCAATAAGTTTCACGTTACCCGAGGGGGGAGGTTTTACAATGTGATGCAAGGGTGATCATAATCCAAGCATGTAAAACATCGGAGTAAAGCTTCTTCTACTGCGTCAATTTTTCATATTGAAATTGTGCCGATTAGGAGAGGTATTAGACATAAAATGAATATCCGAGCATATAAACAAAACGATCTCGCAGATATTTTTGATATATATCGTTGCTCAAAACTTGATGAACTTAAATTTGAAGACGAAATGTTTATATTTCTACCTCTAGAGGAGGATGAGGTGAGGTTAAGTAGATTAATGGAGTCACAAATATATGTGTATCAAGAACAAGGTCAAATTTTAGGCTTTGGAGCCATATATGCGCATGAAATTCGAGCGTTATTTGTATCTCCCGATCACCGAGGGAAAGGGGTAGGAAAACAATTATTTGAATTCTTATTGTCAAATATCCAAGGTCAGCCCTGTCTATGGGTAGCAAGCACAAATCATCCTGCCAAACACTTATATCAACAGTATGGCTTTAGCGTTACGGAAACATGTGAAACCACATACAACCAAGTCGCTGTCATTGCACAAAAAATGGTTCGTATGACTTTAGCCTAAAACAATATGAGCATAAGCTAGATGTAATTATCAAAAAAGAAACACAGTCATCTAAGGAAGATTCAAGTTAATTTATCGAAAGATTCATTCGTGTGCAAGCCGAGGTCGGTCGCGTGTTGATTGCAACTGCGCGGGGCTTCAGTCAAGCTTATAGAAACATAAAGGTATGTTTAAAGTTAACAAGGCGGTTTTAAAATCGTTATTTTACATCTTTGAGCCCCGTGGCCTCATTGTTTTGTTAATGTTTTAAAAAGGCTGAGTTGTTTTTCAACCAGCAGGACTTAACACATATATAATGATTAAAGAAAAATAGAATGTGCTAATGCAAGAAAGGATATTTATATGATAAAGCATGAAACAGTCACTAAAATAGCATTGTTGATTTCAGCAATCTCTGCTCAATGGTCTGTACAAGCTGATGAAAAGTTGGCAACCATTTTAAACAACTTAGAACCGAGTTTGTTTGCACCAAATACAGTATCTACCAATCAATTTGAGTATGGCTCTAGCTTATCTCCTGATGGCAATAAGTTCGCGTTTGTTAGAGCTCTAGCTCGATTTTCACATAGTGCTCTAGTCATTACTCACAAACAAGGAGGTTCCTGGCAAACTCCTATATTACTGCCGTTTAGTGGCGAGTTTCATGATACTAATCCGTACTTTGCCAAAGATAGTAACACATTTTACTTTACCTCAAGAAGGCCTGTAGCAGGTATGGATAAAGGGATTTTTAAAATGTGGCAAGTAAGCTATGATGGTGATAAATATGATCAACCAAAATTGGTACCTGGCAAAATTAACGGTGATCATAATGTGATCTATCCGACTGTTCACACCAACAAAGATATTTACTTTTCATCTGTGATAAAAGGAGCCAAAGGTGGTATGGATCTTTTTATGTCTAAGTACCACCCTGATGGATATCAAGCGCCAACTGAGATTTCAGAGCTTAACTCCACGGCTAGTGATGCAGACCCTGAACTCTCAACGGACGGTAAACTGCTGTTTTATACTTCAATGAGACCGGGTGGTTTAGGGCATTATGATTTACATGTATCCGTGAGACAAAAAGATGGTAAGTGGGGAAAGCCTATAAATCTGGGTGATAAAATTAATTCAAGCAGTATGGACTCTGATCCTATTTTATCCGCTGACGGTAATACCTTGTTTTTCTCAAGTGATAAGAACCCAGAAGTCAAGGCTGTAAAGAACTATAGTGAATTACTGCAGCGACAGGAAAGTATTCATAATGGTTTGATGAATATTTATAGTGTTGATATAACCGAGCTAAATAGCTATTTTCGCAACAATATCTAAACAGCGACTCAATATACTAAGTGTAATAAATAGGAAAACTAGCAGGTTAATCTGCACATTTTCCTCCGAATGACTCAAATCTATTAAGGGACATATGGTTTTGTTATTTCTTTTAACGGCACTATATGTTCTCTAGTAATTTTAATGATGCCAGAATAGTTTGTTTTTATCGAATACAGTGTATGAGGATCGTAGTTATTCGCTTTCTATGGACAGACAACGATAAGGCCAGATTTATTGTGTCGGCATCATGCCTTTACTGTGGTGATAGGGATATATAAACGTAGATGTAATAATAAGTATAGAATGGTTTAGTTTGGTATATTTTATTAAGAGTAGCTTAGAGAGAGGACAGGCATTAATACATCGATTGTCTGAGGTTAGAGGAACGGAAAACTTGTCGGCACTCTACAATCGCAAATTATCACTCGAAATGGTCGTTTAACTACACTTATCGACGTCCAGTTTTAGAGTGGTTCAATGGCTTTGACCCGTTCTATAAATTGTCACAACATCTAGTTTTAAGCTAATAGGGGTGAACGGCTCAAGGTTTTGGACTACCAAGAGCCGTTGCAATTCTTTACTTGATGCTAGGCCTTGTTCGTCTGGCTAGGTCTACTGGAAAACCTCGCTCTAGTGCAAGATGTTCTGCCCGTTGAGAAATTTGTTGTTCAGTGATCTCACTAGACATAGAATTATCAACAAAAGCCTTTTGACAATGCACTGCGTTTTTGTCATTTAACAATCCAAGTTCAACTAGCTTGTCAATGATGGTATTTGCAGCAGGTAGGGCTGATGATGCCTTGACTATTTCACAACGAGCATAGCTGTTTGATTGAAAAGCAACATCGGCGACTCTTAATGTCGCATCTGCGCCTGGTATCTGTTGCGCGCCATACATTGGTCGCCCGCCGACATCGGCGCTATTAAAGGCTGGAATAAATCCAGCTACTTTTTCAATGGCCTTGGTCGTTCTTTCGTTAATAACTTGCTCGTCCCACTGATGATTTACTTTGTTAATGTATTTGTTTGGCAGCTCAGGTTGTGCACTTTCTTGTTTCGATGAGACCAATCCATCCTTAAAAAGCGTGATATCTGGTGTCATTGCGTGTATTTGAAAGTAACCGTTAGGATAGGGGGTTAATTGGGTCATGCCATTTTTAGTCCCTCGAGTACCATGAAAAATAACTTCTGGCCAATTTGTCTGGTCATCACTCCAGCGGCTAATATAAGCGGCTTTAAATTCAACCATACGTTTTGGTTTAAGCCCTACCATGTCGTCGATAGTACCTGTCCTAAACCCGCACGCATTGATTAAGTAATCAACTTCAAATGCTTCATCAACGCCTGAACGATTTGTCTTTACCGTCCATTTTTCGTCACTGTTTTGAGTTACAGAAGTAACTTGAGTGCTTGTTAATAACTCACAATGCTGACTGTTTTCTAAGGCCAAGCTGGTCAATGCTGCTAGCCTGAACACACTAATGCCATATTCTTGTACTAGGAAAACGGGAAACTTAAGTAAGGTTAAATCAGTTTTTTTAGCAAATCCGATCATCCATTCGTCAGGTGTTTGTGGATGGTTTGGTACAGGCAGTTGTGACAGTCTTTCAATGTCTGAGCGTTGGTATAACCGAAAATACTCGGATGCTGGTCCTAATATTTCATTTTTTGGATCCGACTCGATAAGTCGCTGATACTCTTTTTGAAGTACTGAAAGCCTAGAAACGACGTCATTTGGCTCTCCATCATCGTGTACTGGTACTGCTACAACTGTTGGTCTGTAATCAATGGCGTCTTGATATAGCCTAGCAGTGTTGATCGATTGTTTTAATAAATCGATACATTGTTGGTCTGATATTTCTCTATATAAATTGCCACCTGCGTGTAGGTGACACATTGGAGGGCCGTTGACTAAGCTACTTTCTTTTTCGAACAGTAGTACATCAGCGCCTTTTTGGCTGAGTTGAAGTGCGATAGTTGCGCCGCCAATACCACCGCCTATAATTCCTACGCGGGTATTGGTTAGCTCAGATTGTTTATTTAGCATGTTCTAGACAATAATTGAAATGTTAAAACGTAAACCTTTAGAAGGTTGAGATTCTTAATGGGCTGATTCCATTATGGTGTCTAAGGTTTTTATGATATCTGCAAAATCATCTAATACCAGTGAAGCCCCATGACTGTTAATGTCTTCACCGTGATTGTACCCATATGTTAAGCCTATACTTTGCATATCAGCGGCTGTCGCTGCAAAAATATCATTTTTTGAGTCACCTACCATTAAACATGAAGATGGCGTAACACCAAGTGTTTCGCAAACATAAGTTAGTTGCATTGGGTCTGGTTTGCGCTTTGGTAGGCTGTCGCCTCCAACAACCATTTCGAAGAAATCATTCAAGCCTAAATGTTTTAAGATAGGGCGAACAAACTGCTCTGGTTTGTTTGTTACAATCACTAAACGGTAACCGCCGCTGTGTAAACTTGCCAATGTGTTTTTCACATTAGGATAAAGCGTCGTCTCAACGCATACGTTCTGCTCATAATATGATAGAAATATTGAAAGTGCTTTTTCGACGTATGTTTCATCCAAATCAGGGTTGATGTCAATACTACCCGATAATGCTCTCTTGGTTAACACTGCCGCGCCGTTACCTACCCAGCTGCGAATAGTGTCTGTGGGGAATGGCTTCATGTCTAATGCATTTAGCATTTGGTTAAGACTGAGTGCTAAATCTGGCACACTATCGATTAATGTTCCATCCAAATCAAATAGCAATACGTCTTTGTTAATGAATTTCAATTTAAATTCCTAATGTTTGCCCTAATTTTAACCCGCGCTAGTGTAGCTTTAAAATAACTAGCTTTCTACGGTTGACTCATCTAAATCTATGTATTTTGTGTAAGCCTCATAAAGTTACATTTACTATTAATCATGTATGTTGACTTGAGGCTTTGAACAAAACGTAGGTGTTATACGGCTTGCTTACATTTTTGGTTTAAAAAGAAGGTGAATATCGGCAATAAATAATGTAAAGAGCTTGCTATGAGGTAAGGATTCATTATACGAGCCATCACTCCCCCCATATCCCAAAATTAGACAGGCACAGATTTTTTGCTTAAATAACCATTCTTTACTACTGTTTAAATATCCAGTTTAAGTTGAGTTGAATTAGGAATGACAAGAGCAAGGAGAGCGTTGATTGATTTGTCGTCGACATCTTATTATCACTTAATTGCACGGTGCGTACGACGCGCTTTTTTGTGTGGAGATGATAAGTACACGGGTAAAAACTTCGACCATAGGCGAAGATGGTTAGTCGAGCGAATAAAGCTGTTAAGCAGTGTATTTGCTATTGAAATAGCCGCATACGCCATTATGAGTAATCACTATCATTTGGTTGTAAAAGTAAACAGGCAGCAAGCCCTCAAGTGGTCAAATAATGAGGTAATATGTAGATGGTATAAATTATATAGAGGCACTCCAATTATTGATAGGTACTTACGTGGAGAAGAGCTGATTGAAGAGGAACAGTTGCTTGTAACTGAGTTAATCGAAAAGTGGCGGGCTAGGCTGTTCGATATTAGCTGGTACATGAAAAACCTCAACGAATTCATCGCTAAAAGGGCAAATAAAGAAGATGGTTGCACGGGTAAATACTGGGAGGGTCGATACAAATCACAGGCCTTATTGGATGACGCAGCGTTGCTGAGCTGCATGGCTTATGTAGACTTAAACCCAATTCGAGCAAACATGGCAAATAAGCTAGAGGACAGTGACTTCACATCGATTCAAGAGCGCATAAAACAACTTCAAAGCAATAATGTGTATGTAAAAAGCGAGATAACACATCAAGTCAAGCAACCCAAATCACTTAAACCATTTGGCATAAGAGACCATGCACGCACATTACCTTTCTCGTTATTGGACTATCTGAAGCTAGTTGAATGGACAGGGCACCATATTCACACCGAAAAGAACAGGCATATACTAAAAGGTACCCCTAATATTCTTAAATTACTGAAAATTGGAGGCGCAACTTGGCTGGAGGTAATAAAAAACTATAGTAATCACTATGGCCATTTTGTAGGTTCGAAAACAGTTTTGAGAGCACATGCAGCTAAAAATGATGTGAGTTGGTATAAGGGGGTTGGGTAATTAGTTTAAGCTTTTGATTATTCAATACTTTGTCTTTATTAAAGGGGCGGTATTTCAATCGTTATTAACTTTTGGGTATTTAAAAAAGGGGGTTTAACTAAGTTTCTGTAACTAAAATGATTTTCAAGAGTGTGACTGTCCTAATTTTATTCTCTTTCCTATCTTTATTTTCTTTTTAATTTTAAATTGTGTCTGTCCCGTTGTGTATTTTGTTAAATTGTGTCTGTCCCGTTGTGTATTTTGTCCCGTTGTGTATTTGTTTGGCTGGTTTTGAGGACCAACTTAACAATGGTGACTTTGCGGATACATTGATTGTGTGGGAAAGTTCATAACATTTTGTAGGCATAATCAGGTAATACCTTGCTTACTGGATCAAAAGTCACCCTACTTTAGCGTCATGTCTAGTGCGGTGTATGGTTTGGTTTGGCTTGGCTTCAAAGCGTGTTTTGATACTAGAAGGGGTTTAGTCTGAATAGCTAGGTATATATTTGGGTAACAGATAGCGTTTGAGATTGCTTAACTTGCAACAGCAGCTGGCAGACTAAGGATAAAGTTTTTTGGTTGTGTAGGAACATGCAACAATTACCTGGGCATGTTTCATACTTCGCTTTTAGCAAAGTATTTACTTTCACTAATCAAACATACTATTTAAAGGCTGGAGGTTATCACGCTTTCATACTGTTATCGGTACATCACTTGGTGTAAACTATGCGCAATAAGTTGCTTTTGCAACATAGCTTTTACAGAATAATAGAGTAATTATATGAAATTAGTGCCACTACTAGCAGGGGCGGTATTGATTTATTTTGGTTATGAAGATGTTACTTCAGAACTACAAAAGCTGAAAGGCTGGGCATTAATTGTTCTCGGCATTGTTTCAATTTTAAGTGCTTTTCACTCTTCAAAGAGTAAAGATACTTGCAGTGCGTATGAAGGTAACGGTAACTATTCTGGAGATAGGGACTCCTCTGGAGAATAAACAAATTAGTTATGTTCGCTTGGCGAGCTGAGATATAAAACAGTTTTCTGGTAATAAATTCTTTGCTGTTAACGATTTTGTGTCTCTAACTAAAGCGTTAGGCTTTTATGCTGTTCCGAAGCCTGCGTGTTTTAAATAGGAAATAGGAACAAAAAACAATAATTAGGAAATAACATGAAAAAATTATGTCAACTAGCTTTCATTCTGGCAACTGTCGTTATGACTGGGTGTGCCAGTTTGCCACCACCAGAGCAAATGCGAGCTGAAGTCGAAAATTATACTGTGCCGCAGCTTCCTGAAGAAGGCAAGGCAATGGTTTATGTTGTTAGGCCGTCTTCGTTAGGTGGTTTAATTCGATTTAATGTATTTGTTAATGACAAAGAAACTGAATCAGAAATGGGCTATACAAGGGCTTCTCAGTACATTTACTTCAATGTAGAGCCTGGCGAACATCAAATTTTATCAAAAGCTGAGAATTGGGCTGAAGCTAACATATCAGTTAAAGCTGGTGATATTATCTTTTTGCAACAAGAGCCGAGTATGGGCGTATTGATGGCTCGTAATAGCTTATTCAAGCTTCAAGATTATGAAGGTAAATATCACGTTAAAACCCTATCTCTAGGTACGATAATTAAAACAGAGCTTTAATTATAGAAATCTATGAACTGAGCTTTTGCTCGCTGGTATAGGCGCTTAGGTAAATATAACCAGCAAGAAAGTAGCGCATGTTTGACGTATCAAAAGGAGAGGGGTTATTTAATCGACTCCTTTTGATACTTTTATTGACTGCACATAGCCATATGTGAGACTTTGCCAAATTCTACTGTTAGAAAGTATATAATTTACCCCCCCCCGTAAAAACGCCTCTATCGTCTAATACAGCCTATGATACTTTTCAATTATCAGCAGGCATAGGCTACTTTAATTCTGTGTAGCGCACCTTTATTTCAATCAGGCTTTTAACTACTTCAATATGAGAGTGAACACTGTTTCATTGTGGTCGGTGCTTTACATTGTGGTAGAAGCAAACTGCAAATTTCGACGTAAAGTAGGCTCTAGCAATAAAAAGAAGTTTATTTTTTGAGAAATGTTTACTAAATTTCATGATCGTAGGATGTGCTAAGTTAGACATGATATAAGTTTATTAAATCGTTTGGCTAAGTGGAGTTATAAAAGTACGCGTTTGAAAATTATACATTTATATTAAATTCGTTTTTAGCTTATGGTCTAAAAGCATGCCTATGAGCTTGGGATCTACTCAGAAGAAAAACGATTGTAATGAGTGCCTGTTAGTAGTTGAGATCTTGGCAACAACACAAGGTTTATTTACTCGTTTTCTTATGCCCATATTTAATGTGATTAATTTTAGCTTGCTCTGGGGGAGCTAGAGGACTTTCAATAGGTATATGTTATTGCTTGGGGTATGGTCTTGTACAGTGTGTAATCTGAGTCAATGGCACACGTAGCGTGTGCCATTAATTTTTTTGTATGTTAATAGTAACTAGCTGATGAGCATACTTCGCCGATACAAGATACGTTGTTGTCGAGTGTAAAAGTATATAGCGTTTCAATTGCACTAACATCGATTTGTGATAACGCATTATAGTGCAAAGTAATGATGTTTAATTGACTATTATTCGTTAAATCGAGAGAGTAAATCTGATTGTTCGTCAGGTTTAGTTCCTGAAGCGCACTATTATCAGAGGTGTTGAGCGTCGTTAGTTGGTTACCTTCAGCTTGTAAAATCTCTAAGGCAGCACTTTCGTTGATATTTAGTTGAGTGATATTATTATTTCTCGCATAAACATGGGTTAGTGCGTGCTGTCCTGATAAGTCTAGTACATTTAATTGGTTGTTGTTGATCGTCAAACTTTTTAAAGCAGAGTTAGCTGCCAAGTCAAGCTCTGTTAGGCTATTGTATTCAGCATCCAACGATTCGAGCATTAAATTTTTGGTAAGATCTAAGCGAGTCAAAAGGTTTTTAAATACTTCCAGTTTGATGAGAGATGGTGTAGACGATAGGTCGAGTACTGTAAGCTGATTGTGTGCGGCTTGAAGATCAGTAAGTGCAGTAAGGTCCTTCAAAGCTAGAGATGACAATTGATTGAAGCTTACATTTACCGTAATCAGATCTGGATTGTTGTTTAGCTCAAGTTCTGTAAGTTGGTTTGCAAATGCAATTAGCTCGGTCAAAGCAGGCGTATTTGTCAAAACTAAAGAATTTAGATTGTTTGAGCTTAAATTTATATCCTTTAGCAAAGGCTTGTCGTTAATTTGCATAGAAGTTAGCAGGTTTGATTGAATATTCAGCGTGCTCAAATTGTTGTTGTTGGTAACATCTAATTGTTTGAGTTGATTATAAAACAAATAGACGTACGCTAAATGCAAGTTTTCAGATAGGTCAATATTGGTGAGCTGATTGTCACCAGCGTTCAGAATGTTTAAGGCGCGGTTATTGGTGAGGTCAAGTTCCTTGAGTTGGTTACTAGTTAATAAAACAGCCTCCAACAGTACATTGCTCGACAAGTCTAAACTGATAAGCTCGTTGTTGTTTGCCTCTAGGCGTCTCAACATATGGTTGTTGGAAATATCTAATGCTTTCAGAGCATTGTTGCTTACATCTAGCGTGCGCAGTTGTGTATTTTTTGAGAGGTCAAAACTAGCAATGTTTGATCCTGATACAGATAGATTTTCAAGTTCAGGTACTTCTGATAGGTTTAATGAGTCTAGTGGTAAACCAGAGAGCCATAGCCCTTTGAGTTGTGGATGAGCCGCCAGATCTAACGTTTTTATTAGCTTCGTACTCAATTCTAAGTGCTCAATCTCTGACAATTTAGTTAGGTCAATTTCGGTGAGATAGTTACTTATTACTCGAAGGTCTTTAATTTTAGTAGTGGTAGACAAGTCCAGTTTAGTCAGTTTATTAGCATGAACATCTAGCTCTTCAAGAAGGGTATTATTTTTAACATCCAGTGTAGCGAGGGTGTCACTGTTGAGTGTTAAGTGAGTAAGTGATTTGTTGTGTGATATATCCAGTTGCTGCAAATTATCTGCGTATACTGTTAGCACTTTCAAGTCAGTATTTTGGTCTAGCTTTAAAGTACTGAGCTCTTCGTTCGATAAGGATAGCTTTGTGAGTGCTTTGAAGTTTGATAAATCTAGCGCGGTAAAATCATTATCAGATGACGATAGTTCAGTCAGTGTATTATTCACTGGAAAATCTAGTTGAGTCAGCTTGTTATTCGACAAATGAAGTATTGTAAGTAAAGGGTTATGTAAGATATTCAACACATTTAGTTGATTATCCTCTACATCTAGCTCTGTTAGATTGGGTAAGCTAGACAAGTCTAGCGTGGAGAGCTGATTGCCTGAAAGCTGTAAATAGGCCAGCTCTGGATTATTGGACAGGTCGATAGAGGTCAAGGCATTGTCACGCAGGTCCAAGGATTTCAATAACGAGTTATTTTTCAAATCAATGTTTGTAAGCGCATTCGTAGACAGTATTATTTGTTCTAATGCACTATTTTTGCTGAGGTCAACCTTTGATAGTTGACTATTTATCAATGACAAATGTACCAAATGTGGCACATAAGAAAGATCTAAACTGTTAAGCGGGATGTTATCAAGTGTTAAATGGCTTAATTGCGGCATATTAATTAAGCTCAGGCCCGTTAGTGGGGTATCGTAGATATTTACATTGGCTAACGCTGAGTTGGGTGCTATTTCCAAATGTGTTAAATCTGTGTGGCGCAGCGATAGATAAGTAAGCATGGCATTTTGGGTTATGTCTAAGCTCGTCAGTTTTGCACCGTTAATACTCAGAGACTCAAGGCTTGAGTTAGCACTGAGGTCAAGAGCTGATAGTGCTTGGCCGAAGAACACCAGTGAGGTCAGTGTAGTATTTTCGGATACTTCTAAAGCCTCTAAATGATCTGCATGTATAAAAAGGTGATCGAGCTGCTTGTTATGCGAGAGGTCCAGGTTTTTTAGCTGTGCACTGACGATGCTTAAATTTCCTAAAGTTTTGTTGTGGGTGACATCCAAAGCGTGCAACTGGCTTTCACTTACGTATAAAGTATCTAGTTGTGTATTTTTCGAGAGGTCAAGTGTTTCAAGTAAAGTACTTGAGATCATCAATGACTTTATTTCGTGAAGTTCTGAGGTGTCCAAGGTTACGAACTTCTGATTATGCAGAACTAAATGTTCGAGCTTTGTAAAGTGCTTAAAGGCTTCAGTGTTCTCAATTGGCTCGTCGCAGTACAAATCTTTTACTTCATCAGCATATTGGTAGTCTTTTTTTACAGTTAAACACTGTGTCAAAACAGGGTCTAAATTTAGTTCGCTAAGTTTTATACGAGGCTTAAATTGAATATCAACGGTACAATCGGACTGAATATTTTCAATGATATATTCATTATCACGCAGTCTGCCGCTACAACCAGTGACTGAGCCTATATAATGGTTAACCTCAGGGGTTAGGGCTAATCTTGTGGCACCACCTTTGAGTAGTGATTGTTCTGCAGGTACAACACTGCCGGCGCCATTAATATTGGTACTTAAATCAAAAACCTCGATGGGTGTGGTAGTAGAAGTTTCAGTATCGTGATTACTTTTACTGCTACCGCCGCAGCCAAACAAAAAGAGAGAAAACATTACTGCTGCAGGGAAAATAGACTTGTTTGTCAACTGGGTACTCCAAAGATTTTATTACTAGACTGCTGTATAGAAATCACTTGAAAAGTGATGGGCTGGCAATGTACCTATATTTTAATTATTTTAGTAATAAAATTAAATAGAGAATATAGTAATTTTATTTTAAAAATCTAAGTTAAATTTGAGTTTTTGGTGCGCTTCTTATAAAGACCTGTAATGATATATTCTTTAATGGGTTGGTGAAATAAGTTCAAACCTCGGGGGTGAGCTTGCAGTCTTTCTGAGTAGCTAAATTGAGTGGTTTGCAGGTTGTTTTGTATGACTTCGGTTGTTTATGTGGTGTTAGGGGGAGAAGGGGTCTAGTTTATATTGTTTTAATTAAATTATACATTTGCCATTTTAAAAATATAAAGTAGATATTTATAAGTTAACTTCGGTGGTTTTTTGTTTGTATTTTATAGTGTTTTGGTTTGGAAAATATTAAAATTAAGTTATGTTAAAATGGTTCGGAGGGGGCTTTTTTCTTATCCAGAGCGTTATGCTTTTTTTAGCTTTATTTGTTGCAGTGTCCTTATTTACTTTCTCTGACAATAAAGAGACCTTCGCTTGTGAAATTGCAGCTCATGTAGGGTTTGAGGAAGTTCAATTGGAAATTTATGTTGATTCGTCGGTAAAGTAAGCGAACACACTCAATAGGTTAAGTTATAAACAGTTTGCTGATTTTTTAAATTATTTACAGTAGATTGAATGGAATAGTAGCAAGACAATGAAAATAAGGAGAATATATGCCACATTTTGTGATGGATTGCTCAGACGATATTTTAAAAGTGCATGATGAAGAGTTTATTATTGAGCAAGTGTTTTTGGTAGCAAGTGCCACTCAATTGTTTGATAATAATGATATTAAAGTCAGACTAAATCCCTTTAAAAAATTTTCGGTAGGTAACAAACGCGAGGGTTTTATTCATGTGTTTGCCTCTATCATGCAAGGACGGACGACAGAGCAAAAATCTGCGTTATCGAAAGCTGTAGTTTCAAAATTGGTAGAAATGTTTCCTGACGTCCCTAATGTAGCTATGAATATCAGTGACTTTGACAAGGCTACATACTGTAACCGCACGATGTTGTAGTGTTAGATTTACGTACTATTCAAAAGGAGTATTTGACTTTCTAATACAGCGCTATAAAACGTAATTAGTGTGAGGGTTGTTGTTTCGTGTTGGCACTTTTTTGCATTTAGAGGTCAATGCAAATAACTCGAAACGCTGACAACACTATAGTGTAAGTGGATTAAAAAGGAGTTTTTATGACAGCAAACTATAAATTTAGACGTTTAAACATAAGCAGGGAATTTATTGTTGAAAATTATCATTCTCCTTTGTGTTTAACTGACATTGCAAAGCAATCTTACATGTCTCCATATCACTTTTTACGTGCTTTCAAAGAAGCTTATGGAGAAACACCCAATGAGCTTTTGATTCGACACAGACTTGAACAAGCAAAAAAATGCTTATTACTGAGCAGCTTAGTGTTTCAGAAGTGTGTGAGAAAGTCGGTTATTTAAGTCTTGGCAGTTTTTCTTCATTATTCACTAAACAGGTTGGTATGGCACCTACCTTATATCGCCGTAAGCTGTGGGCGTTGTCTTCGGAAGCTTATCGGTTTCCATCGCAGGCGATTCCTGCATGCTATGCCTATCACTTTTTAAAAAAACATGGGAAGTGAGCAATATCGGAGAAATATCTATTTTATTTTGTGTATAAAATAAGGATAAATTCACAACAGGAAATGTATCAATGATCACATCTATAGCGCACACAACGATATATGTATTGAATCAGGACGAAGCGCTTGATTTTTACAAGAACAAACTTGGCTTCGAGGTTGGTGATGATATGAAAGTAGAGGGTGACTTTCGCTGGCTGACGGTTCATCCAAAATCTAAACCTCAGCTTCAGTTGGTATTAGCTGAGCCAAAGGAAGGTCCTATGTTCACCAAAGATTCAGCCGAAAAAATACGAAATTTAATCCAAGAAGGGGCCTTTGGTGCGGGTGTTTTTGAAACTGAAAACTGTCAAAAAACCTACGATGAGCTTTTGGCTAAAGGCGTAGAATTTATACAGCCTCCAACAGAACAGTTGTATGGTGTTGAAGCTATGGCAGTAGACAATTCAGGCAATTGGTTCAGCCTGGTTCAAAGATAAAACGTGGAAAATTGAGTTAATATGGCGCTGAATGTGGCGTCTTTTCAGTTGTAGAAGGTTGTAATTAAAGTGGACAAACGCTTTAAAGCTTTAGCGTCTCTTAATGCAAGTGATTTTCAACATTTAAATGGAGATTTAGAGAGCCATCTTAAAGGCACCGCCTCAATACTTAAAAGTTGGGGGGCTTCTGAACTTTTACAAACCGCAGGTCTATTTCATGCAGCTTACGGAACTGCTGGATTTGACATGAGTATGGTGTCACTTGAACAGCGAGATTCTATAGCAAAAACCATAGGAAAAGAGGAAGAAGCGCTAGTTTATTTATATTGCTCGTGCGACAGAAGCTTCGTTTTTCATCAATTCGGTCATCACGATGTAATCCAGTTCAAAGACAGGTTTAACGGACAGCTTTTTCCATTACATAAACACAGAGCAAAGATGTTTTGTGAACTCACCGTTGCAAATGAACTGGAGCTTGTATACGCAAGTGAGGTATTCAAATTTGAGCACGGAAAAGGGTTATATAATTTGTTTGCTAGAATGGAGGCTTATCTGACTGACATTGCTATTCAAGCATATAAAAGTGCATTAGGTGATGTAGCATAGTGTTTTACGACAAGTGGGTGAAACTCTCTTGATATGTGCTGGTTGGTTGTAGCGTATTATGAATGGCTGAGCAAATATCCAATACGGTGGTGTTAGCCTAGTACTGGAACGAAGCAATATTTGAACTAAAAACCTTTTTCAAACATGCGAAATTTTCCTGGGCGTCATCGTGCTTTTTACGCATAGTAATTAATATAATTTGGTGTTGCTGCAACTAAATTTTCATAATTGTCAGGGTGGGCAAACCCTTTGCAGCCCCAATTAGTGCCCATTTTGAATAGCTCTGACTGACTATCTCGCAGTTGAACAATGTCCAATAAGATATCTTTAGAAGCCTCCCCTGCCAGTTCACCTTGGTAAATAATGTCCCGAGCCTGCTCGTGATAGTGTTTCGCTTCTACTTCAAATTGTTCTATCGCTCTGCCAATACGACCATGTAATTCATCCGGATTTGCGGCATTTTCAATATCACTCATTCTAAACATGGCTACAGGAGGGCCATATCTCTTAATTGCATCAATCGAGCTTGTGAGTTTTTCCTCGTTGGCGGCGTGGATATATTTTAAGTAGTGCGCTCGGTTATCGATTTCAGGTGTGGGGCCGTGTTGCTGTGTTGAAGATCTCGGTGTTTGGTGTGCATGCAATGGCGCTTTGTTTACATTATTTATTCTAGTATCAGAATCTACATTCATAACAGCTTCCTTTTCTGTCGTGGTCGGCAGCCTTTTGCCACCTAATTACGTTGTTTATTTGATCAACATGTATCGCCTGTTTGGTTTTTAAATTAGAAGCAACTAATGAACCAAGTATATAATTAATGCCACACTTTGTGTTTGTTATATGCTCTGAATATTGAGGACATTTAATAGACATTAGCAGGTGTAACCTCACTGTAACTGATTACAGAAGGGTTAAAAAATGCAGCTCGTTTCAGACAAATTGTCCCAGCCGAAAGATATTTTATTGAGTGTAATAGTACCTGTTTATAACGAAGAGCAAGTCTTACCCATTTTTCATCACCGCCTTGATCAAGTATTAAGTGCTTTACCTAATGAAAGGCTTGAAGTTATTTATGTAAATGATGGCAGCTCCGATGATAGTTGGGAGGTGATGTTATCGCTTTCATCGTGCTGTGCCGCTCTTGAGTGTATTAATTTGAGCCGAAATTTTGGTAAAGAAGCTGCAATGACAGCAGGAATTGACCATTGTAAGGGCCAAGCTGTCATGTTACTTGACGCCGATCTTCAAGACCCTCCTGAATTGATCCCAGACATGCTTGCTGCATGGCAACAAGGGTTTGACGTGGTTAACATGAAGCGCACAGCTAGGCATGGAGAGTCTTGGTTTAAAAAGTGCTCTGCGGGCATTTATTATAAGCTGCTGGATCATCTGGCAGATGTTCCTGTGCAAAAGAATGTGGGGGATTTTCGTCTAATAAGCCGCCGAGTTATCGACGAAATTAAACAATTGTCAGAAAAGAATAGGTATATGAAGGGAATTTTGTCATGGCCTGGTTATAAACAAACAACGATAGAGTTCGACAGGCCTGCTCGAGAAGCAGGAAAAACCAAGTGGTCTTTTCCCCAGCTTGTTGGGCTTGCATTGTCTGGTATCACAGCATTTAGCGTCAAGCCGTTGAGGCTATCAGTTTGGGCTGGTGTGATTATTTCGCTTGCTGCATTCCTTCTTGCTTTTTGGGTGCTCATTAAAACAGCTTTGCTAGGTGAAGTGGTTCAGGGCTACCCGTCATTAATGTTGGTGCAATTGTTATTAGGAGGCGTGCAGTTAATCGCGATTGGTGTTTGTGGTGAGTACATTGGGCGCATTTATACCGAAGTCAAAGGTCGACCGTGTTATTTAGTTATGGAAATTGAGCACAAAGTGCGCATTGTGAAGGAGCAGAAAAAACATGCATAACTTGTTTAGGCAATACTTCAACTATACGCCAGATGTTACAAAGGTCTTATGCTTAGTGCTCATATCTCTATTTTCATTGAGGTTAGTGTCGTTGGGTATGTATCCGTTGTTTGATACCACAGAAGCGAGATACGGAGAAATTGCGCGGCTCATGTTAGAAACTCAAAACTGGGTGACACCGCAGTTCGACTATGGGGTGCCATTTTGGGGTAAGCCACCATTTCACACTTGGCTAAGTGCTGCAAGCTTCGCTACTTTCGGTGTAAGTGAGTTTTTTGCTAGGCTACCGCATTTATTAATAGGCCTGCTAACCACGTTTGTAATTTATCGTTTTGTCTCCAAAGTGGCAGAAGTTGGGCAAGCTATTGTTTCAGTATTTGTCTTGGCATCCACACTAGGCTTTATCTTAGCGATAGGCATGGTTATGACAGATAGTTCATTACTTTTGGCATATACGCTAGCGATGGTGAGCTTTTGGTTGAATTACAATGATGAGACATCATCATTGTACGGGTATTACTTTTTTGCCGCATTGGCATTAGGGATGTTGGTTAAGGGGCCTGTTGCGGTTGTGCTGGTGGTGATTGCGCTATTTATTTGGAGTCTGTGGAAAAAACAATTCGTAAAAGCTTTATTTTCATTGCCTTGGAAATCAGGATTTCCCCTCTTTTGGCTGTTGGCCGCACCTTGGTACGTATTGGCTGAAATGAGAACCCCAGGGTTTCTTGAGTATTTTATCATTGGCGAACACATTCAACGTTTTTTGGTCTCTGGATGGGAAGGTGATTTGTACGGAAGTGCACATGATAGAGCTCGAGGTATGATTTGGGTCTATTGGATAGTATGCGCATTCCCTTGGTCTTTTTTTATCATAAAAGCACTTTTTAGTAATTTAAAACAGCCTTATACCACCACTAAAGCTGACGTAAAAATTCAACCTTATCTACTTGCATGGATGTTTGCGCCCCTTGTGCTGTTTACCTTTGCAGGTAATATTTTACCGATTTATGTGATGCCAGGGTTTGGGGCGATGGCTGTATATGTGGCCATTGCGTTTTCATTATCTAAGCGACTAGTGTTGGCTGGGACTTTAACGCTGTGTGTACTCAGCGTATTAATTGGGTTGTTAACATTAGGGAAAGTCACTTTGCCAACAGCGCAAACACTGTTAGAGACTAAGAAAATAGATACCAAAAAAACACAGCTTTACTATTGGCATAAACGCCCGTTTAGTGCACAGTTTTATTCACAAGGTGATGCTAAATTGCTCAAAAGTAAAGTATTACTAAAATCACTATTGGATGAACGGGTAACTTTTTATCTAGTCATGAATGTCGCTCAATTGCGTTATGTGGGTGATACTATGAAAAGTCATTGTGAGGTAATTAATGTCGTTGACGAAAACTCATTGTATCAATGTAATTAGGATCCTTTCGTGCAAGTACTCTTAGTTGAAGACTCAAAAAATATCGCAGAAGTTATTTTTGATTACTTTGAAGGTTCAGAGATAATTTTAGATCATGCCGCAACAGGCATATTGGGTTTGGCCTTGGCTAAGTCCAATAACTATGACTGTATTGTATTAGATTTAATGCTTCCAGGGATAAATGGGCTGGATATATGCAGGTCATTGAGAGAAGCAGGTGTTAACACTCCCATTATCATGTTGACGGCGAGAGATACGGATAAGGACATGCTGCTTGGTTTTAAGCACGGTGCTGATGATTACCTAGTGAAACCGTTTAATATAGAGTTATTGGAAGCGAGGATATGTAGCCTTACAAGGCGTTACTCTGGGACTGGGTTTAAAACTGAGATCATTCAAGGCGCGCTTAAGCTAAATATTGCCACTCATCAAGTATGGCGCGACAGTGATGAAATAAAACTCTCCCCAGTAGGTTTTAAAATTTTAGTGCTATTAGCTGAGCGAAGCCCTGATGTTGTGACCCGCGAAGAAATTGAGCGGCGGCTTTGGGGGGATGATTTACCTGAGCAAGATATTCTACGAAAGCACATATATCAATTACGTAAAAAAATAGACAGTGTGTATGACACAGATCTGATAGAAACCATTCCCAAAATAGGCTACAAGCTGAATAAATGAAACTCGATAACTCTACTTCAGGTATTTTGATTCGAACGTATTTGTTCGGGGCAACGCTAATTGTTATTTTTTATGCAGTCATTTTTTATTTCGGCACGTCTTTAACCGAAGATAACAACAGTGTTAAACGGCTCGCGATCATTGGTGACTACTACCTTGAAAAGCATAAAGACATTGAGCTGAAGTCGATAAAAATAAACCCTTTGTTATACATTTACGCTGACTATTCAGCGCTGCCTGAGCCACTTCAAAACCATATATCAAGAGATTGGGTTGGCAGCGCGACTTTTCATTTAGAACAGTTAGATGTTGAGTTTAATGTGTTGGCAAAGGAGGTTAATAACGACAAAGGGAAACGTGTGATGTATGCAGTAGAGAACATTGATGCGATTGAGTTAAAGGAGGAAGAAGTTGTGATTCTGACGGTGACGGTTTTTGGTGGGGGGGTGTTACTGCTTATTTTGGCGTCTGCATATATCATTAACAGTGCTCGACGGATCAGCAAACCTATCTCAGAACTGGCAGAAAAATTAAGGGATAACGAAGATTTTGGGTTCATTAAAGTTGAGGGGAACCTGTCAGATGAAATGGTACAAATGGAAGAGGCTATGAATATATATCGGGCAAAAGTTGCAGCGGCATTTGACAGAGAAAAGTCATTCACCCGATATGCTAGCCATGAGCTACGTACGCCAATGATGGTGATTAAAGGCAGTACAAGCATACTCAACAAATCGACAGATAAAAAAGTATTGAAGCAGGTCGGTCTGCTGCGAGAGTCGATGGAAGACATGGAATCACTAGTGCAAACTTTTCTATTTTTGGCACGAGATCAAGTTGAGTCTGATACCGTTCTAGTCGATATCAAATTATTGGAAGGCATGGTTTATAAGCTAAATACGTTAAAAGAGAGCAATGCTGTAGAAGTTAATATAACTCTATTGGCACCATTTGAGCTCATTGCATCTCATCAACTGTTCACAGTCGCGCTTGGGAATTTAATAAAAAATGCAATAAATTGCACTGTCGGTGGAACTGTCAATATTTTCGTCTCAAACAAAGAAATTAAAGTGATAGATAATGGAGTTGGGTTAAGCGCAGACCCTAGGAGTAACGAAGGGTTTGGAGTAGGGCTTAAAATTGTTCATGACATCTGTAAAAAGTACCACTGGCAGTTTTCTTTGGTGAATAATGTTAACAAAGGCTGTACAGCTTCAATCCTATTTCGTTAACCGTGTACTCTAGATTTACATGAGACAATTTATAGACATTATGGGTGATATTGTCTCTGAGAGAAAAGATTGTAAATGTAAAGGTAGGAAGTGCAGTTTATTCGTTTTTGTTTTGTAGGCGGTTGTGTCTTTTGCATCGACTTTGTGTTGTTTAATTGGTTAGTTGAATCTTCTGTTAGTCCTTTTTTAGCTAGATGGAGTAGTTTTTGTGTCGCAATTTATTTTAGTTGGCTAGGAAATTCATACTTTACTTTCAAGCAAAAAAAGCAAGTTAATGAAGGTAAAATTTATAGTCTTTGTATGTTTTTTATCATGAGTCACAGCACCGGTATATTTAATTTAGCGGTGTATTCATATGCTGTGTATTTAGGCGTACCGCTTAATGTTAGCTTCCTTCTGGGTGTTAAGGCATCACTGTTTTTAAATTATTTCTTTTCAAGAAAAGTTATTTTTAGTGACGATATTTTAAAATACAAACGGCGGTAACTTGTACTGCAAGTAATCATGAATTTTGCTACCTATTTAGGTGTGTAAAGTATAGCTACTTAAGCCAGATTCAACAGTGGCACTAGGGTGTCCTTTTGAATATGTCAGGTGGTTTCGCATTGGATTATTCAGGATGTTGTACATTTAGGTTTAAAGATACTTTCCATGAGAGTTGGTATTTTGTTTCTGGCTGGGATGAAATATGTAACTTAGCTAAGTTCAGAACTGAGTTCGCATATTAACTAGGACACTTAACCAAAACAGTGAAGTTTGGGTTAAGTGAGAGCCCTATTTTTTGCTGAACGGTACTAAGCGATTTCTGTATTTTCTTAGTGCTGCCTTTTAGGTAAAGGCTGGCAGAATTTTCTCAGCAATGACTTGTTTGAAAGGAATGTTATTATCATTCGCAGTGTGCACAATTAATAGATCAAGTTCTTCAATGATCATGATGATTTGGCCATTACCACCTTGGGCTGAAGTACCTAAATAATGCTTATCTCCAACTTTCAAATCGACGCCCCACCATAAATACCCATAACCTTGATTAGATACATCTTGGCCACCCCAGTGCACCTCATCATCGCCGGTGATCACAAGTCTGCTAGTCCCATCGGCGATAAATTTCTCTGGGATAAGCTGCTCGCCTCGCCATTTTCCTTTGTTCATAGTAAGCATACCCCATTTTATCATATCTCTGGATGTCATACTGGTACGCCAGCCAGCCTCTGGTAAACCGGATGCTCCATTTGTTCTCCACTGGTAATTCTGGATCCCCATCTTGTCGAGTAATTCTTTTTTGATAAAGTTTTTTGCTGATCCTGGCACTACAGCCTCGAGTACGTGCATGACTAAAAGCGGACCATAACCGTATTTGAATGTTTGAGTCTCTGCTGTGACTGGAGGGCTGTGCTCGAGTATAGTTTTTATTTCTTTTTGTCCCATTAATTGATTTGGTAGTTTGTCAATTTTTGCTCTTTGCTCACTATTAGTTCGGATACCAGAAGTCATGGTCAATGCGTGACGTAAGGTGACTTTATCAGCACTTTGTTTTACCGATTCATCAAAATTTAACTCTTTAAGGAAGCTCGATATAGGCTTATCTAGGTCATCCATTGAAAGGTGACCTAGCTGAATTGCTCTACCTAGTGCTAAGCCTGTGTAGGTTTTTGTGACTGATGCTTGGTAGTGGGGTAAATTGACGCGACCTTTAGCATAATAGGATTCAAAAACGAGCTTGCCCTGATGCGCGATCAGCAAGCTGTCATAATGGCCATGTTTATAACTGCTAAGTTCTTTTGCAAATTGGGTGATCATATGTGTATTTCCACCATAGTGACCTAACTTCCCTACAGGGATCCCATCTTTTCTGTCTTTAGGGGACGTATCTATAAAAGCGGTTGTAAGATAAGGCACTTCGGTATAGGTGATATGAGCATCGGCTTTTGACACTTCTGGGGCGTGATGCGCTTTGGCGTTTGCCACCGCAGTTGCTGTGTTATAGCTTAAGAGAACTGCTATCGTGAGTACGCTTTTTACTGTGTATTTGAGAGTCATAGTTACTCCTATTATTTGTTTATAAAAATTATATAAATTGGAGATTGGCGAGAGGTGATTCAATGCTACTTTGTTGGGCTCCAACTCACCGGTTGCCTATTACAGTAAACAGATAAAAATAGGGTGCTTGAGCTTCTTCTGATTTTTTGGTTACAGTTTTATGATTTTAAAATATATTTAATTTTATCAATGGGTTATATTTTTTAGGGGTGTAATCTCTGGTTTAGCTTCTGATTGATGTTAAGCACTGTCATTTAGACACAGACTATGAATATAGAGAGGGAATATGGATGAGGTGTGCAAAGTTTGTTGGGGTGATTATCCGGAACTCGTCAGAGCTCGTCTTGAAGCATTACGAGGTTTAATCTTTGAGGTGGCGAGAGAGCTTGATTTGGGAGTTGTTGAAGAGTCTATCAAATGGGGTGAGCCAAGTTATAAAGTGAAACTTGGTAGTCCGATAAGAATAGATTGGAAACCCGCTACACCAAAAAAATATTGTATGTTTTTTCACTGCCAAACAAAGTTAGTTGATACTTATAAAGCGCTTTATGGTGAAGTCTTACAGTTTCAGGGGAATAGGGCTATTGTTTTGTCTTTATCGGAACCTTTGCCGAAAGTTATTATAAAGCATTGCTTAGAGCTAGCGCTCACCTATCAACAAAGAAAGCACTTACCACTTTTGGGCGCTTAAGTGTGTTTTTAGGCTTCTCTACGATATTGTTTTTAAGTGGGAGGTGCTTGCATCGGTTATTCAAAAAGTAAGTACCTCAAGTGGTAAGTAACCTAACCCTGCTAATTTTCAGTATTTACAGTGTGTAACCAAAGTTACTTATTGCCCACACCTTAACGGGGTTGCTTTATTTTAATGTAATTACAAGCCGGTTTTATGGCTATTCATTATGTGTATGCAATGAGGTATTTAACGGCAATAAAGCTGAATTTTTGACTTCAAATGCATAAAATTTTGGCGACTTACCTTTTTGAGAGATTAACACCTTATTATCGCTGATTAAACTAAAGTTGCCGACATCCTGCAATACAAGACTTAAGTCTTTGCCATCAAAAGTTGATGTAAATAGCTTGACTGAATCGTCTTGGTCCAGATAGCCGTTTTGATTGGTATCTTCATTGATAATCAGATAAAGATTCCTATCAAGTAAATAGCCAGCCTCGTTTGTTGCGAACTTTGCTTTTGAGATATCTAGTATCAATCCGTCTTTTTTCAATAACATGTGGCGTTCGCCATTTTCTCTCACAAACATCAAATTGACTGCGTTTTTGGATAAGTATGGCACGGTATATAAGTCGAGCGACACTTCTGATTTGGCGAACATTTCAACGATTTCGCCATCGTGGGTTTGACTAATATCAATCTCTTTGGAACTTAGTTCAAAAATGTATACGTCTTTTAATTTGTCGAAATACTCTATGGTGTACTGTGTTTTTTTGACCTGAGTTTGTTCGCCTTTGTTATCGACAAGTGCAATTTTGGGGGGCTCATATTTGTTGTCGAAAAAGTCAGTAATAAAGTCGATAGACACTACGATGATAAATAGTGTAACCGCGATAAAGAACAATACTTGGTTAGATTTTTTTATAAAGCTTAGCGTTTTACTCATATTGATTCTCAAAAGTGATGGTCATATTTGATTATACTGGGAACATTATTTTTTCAATGACCGAAAAATAGTCTAAGTACTTTATCAGTTTATAAATTAAATGTAAGTATATTTGAAAAGTGGCTTTCCCTTTGCTTTATCTTTTCGGTGGCTTAAGTCTAAATTTTGACGTTATACAATAAAAAATATCAGGCTAAAGCTAAACATAGCGTTATGCTTTGCGGCTAAGTCATGTTTTTAGTCACAATTTTAGTACTAGCTTTTTATGTTTGTGTATTTCAGTAAAATTACCTAAAAAGTGTAAAAGGGAGGCATATACGATTTTTGTCTCATTGAGCTTTGGACTAAATAATTAATTTACTCAACCTAATAGAAAGCGAAGAGGGGGAGAAGGTGCTGAAATTTGATAATGCAGATTCATGTTTTAATTTTCGCAGTGTCGCTGTGATTATTCATAATGGTCATATATTACTTCATCGAAATATTGAAGAGTCCTTTTGGGCTTTACCGGGCGGTAGAGTCGAATTTTTCGAAAATTCAGATGCGACAATAAGTAGAGAGTTACTCGAAGAATTAGATATAGATACGGTAGTAAAACGTCATATATGGTACGTTGAAAATTTCTTCGTATATGCAGGGAAAAAATATCATGAAATCTCAAATTACTTCTTAACAGAGTTAGTGGCACCAGAGAGGTTGCCAATAGGTAAAACGTTTCGAGGGATTGAATCTGATATAGAGCTTGAATTTAAATGGTATCCAATAGGCGACTTGTCTAATTTAAATTTGAAACCAGCGTTTTTGAAGAGTGAGTTGCAGGCGATACCAGAAGAAACTAAGTGTATAAAAGTAAACGATATCTCTAGCTAAGAGGTATATTTGTACTCTCGGTTGTTGGCCGCAAAAATTGGCAAAGCAGCGAGTATCATTACCGCAATGTATGGCTAAATTGCAGTTACAGATAAAGCATAGTGTGAGTTAATGACAATAGTCAGAAGTACTGAGTGACTTACTTTAGGCTGGTATCTAGTGGGCGGTTACACTTCATTGATTACTTATTGCAGAGTAAATGTGCTCTATATACTTTTTTTGTAAAAACAGAATATTGTGTATTTTAAATAGTCCCGATTGAAAGTAAAATGTACGTTGCGATGGCTGCCTTTGATTTCAGTCATTAGCATTAAAAATAGACGTTTATGATATATGAGCTTCAATTAAATCAAGTGCCTATCCAATACTAAGCCATTCGAATCTTAAAAAGTTATTTAGAGAACTCTAGTGAACAAAATTTTTATTTGTTTAGTTTTTGTCGTTTACAGTATGTCGGTGTTTGCTGAGTGCCCAACAACCTCCACTCGACACGTAAAAGGAGTCGAGCCGTTGGCTTCAGTATTATATGAAGCAGCAAAAAATGCTGAAATGGGGTCATGGCAGGATGGAACCTTTAACTGGGAAGTTTTTTCTTATTTAGGGAATTTGACTGACGAAAAGGGCCGAAAACTGCATGTCACGTACCTTGAAACAATATGGGGCGCTTCATCATGCAGAGGAAGCTATCGACTCATTCTTTTCGATGAAAAAATGGAGCAAGTTGGTCAATATAACAGCATCGAAAAACCAAAATTCATAGGGGCCAATAAGTTAGCATTTCCCTATGAAGATGAGCCCATTACAGAGTGGGAGTTTAAGGGTAAACTACCATCATGTTTGGAAGTTTCAGGTGATTGTTTTGAACTCAAAAACGGGAAAAGTGCGTTCGGGTATTGAAAAGCAGTCTTATGATTACAGAGTGAGTAAACGCACCGATTGAGTTAGCGACATGGGTGTTGATTGGTTTGAGTTATGCGCAAGGCGGCATGGAAATAAAATTAGAACAAGAGAAGAATTAGTCGAGCATTTAAAAGCGGGTAATCCAGTTAAACACCTCTTTTTTTTGGGGTCACCAAGAACGAAGTGGGCATGTGACAAAAAGTTGCTTCAGTCAGTGGTACGAAGCAAAGTTCGAAGAAAATGGGTACTTATTTGCCACAGCTGAGCATTACATGATGTACCACAAAGCAAAACTTTTCGATGATAACGAAGCATGCAAAAGGGTACTCAGTGCTAAAACGCCAGGGGCTGCAAAGGCAATAGGTCGCGAAGTACGTGGGTTTGAACAGAAAGTATGGGAAAGCAAGCGCTTCGGCATTGTTGTAAATGCTAATCTTGCAAAGTTTTCTCAAAACCCAGCACTTAGAGCATTTTTAATAAATACCAGAGATAGGATATTGGTTGAAGCAAGTCCTGTAGATAAAATATGGGGAGTAGGATTAGCACAAGATGACCCATGCATTGAAGATGTGTATAGCTGGCAGGGCCTCAATCTGCTTGGATTTGCGTTGATGGAAGTACGTGAACAACTGATAAGTGACATTGACGAAGAATAATGTGCTTAGGGGAGTTATTTGGACATACTATTAGGTCTGGCTCTGTTCCTGACGCTTAAGCCATTTTAGCGTAGCGACTGATTTAAACTTATATTGCTCGTGGGTAATTATGATTATAAAAATTAGTGCCTTTTTGTACATACTTTTACAGGCCAGTCTTGTAATGGCAGCGGACTACACAGTGCGGGGTGTAGTTGCGTCTATGACACTACCATCTCATCACACGTGTACTAAAAAGCATACGTTGATTGCCAATGAGTATACAACCAACCAAGCGACCAGTGATTTCTTAATTATTTCCGGTATTCACGGTAACCATGAGTTTTTCTTAAAAATGGTAGAAAATAGCTATGAGACAAGTTCGTTTAAGTACGCTAAAAGTATTGGTGCAAATTTTGTTGTAAGCCAACCTGTGACGATAAAAGCGAATGATGAAGTACCGGATGAATACAAGCATTTACTTTTTTCATTCGGCAGCAGTGATAGCATAATCCTTTTGCCTCCTATCTTTTTCGTATGTGATAAAGATGGCACCAAAAGCCCTCAATGAGCGAGCTTATATTTTGGGGCTATTGGTTTTTACTCCAGTTATATCGACATTTTTACAATAAGAAAAATAAGGTCGTGTTATGAAAGCAACAACAGGATTACGTTCAGCTATTGTGGCAGCTCTGTTTGTATTTTTGGTCGCTGGCCTTTTTATTTCCAAAAGTGTACATGCCAGCGCCATAGCTGAGCTAAATAGGGAAAACATGGCAGTACATGAATCAGCTTCACATGCTGAACTAAAAGGGCTAGAGCAGTATGTTGACTCATTGATTGAACGTGGGATGGCGCAACATACGATACCTGGCGTCACCATTTCTATTGTTAAAAATGATGAAATAGCGTTGCTTAAAGGGTATGGTTTAAGTGATGTGAGTAGCCAAAAAAAGGTGAATCCTCATGCTACTTTGTTTCGAATTGGCTCAATTACGAAAACAATGACAGCGATTGCTGTTATGCAGTTAGTAGAGCAGGGAAAACTTGCATTAGATGTTGATGTAAATGACTACCTTAGCGAATTTAAAATCCCCAATACCTTCGAAGGCCCAATCACTATTGCCGCTTTATTGAGCCACCGTTCAGGGTTTGAAGAAGCTGATGCTGGTAATTTATTAAGTGGCCAACCTGAAGAAGTGTTGAGTACATCGCAGTATTTGGCGACCTACATGCCTAGTAGAATTTGGCCCGTTGGTTACAATATGTCTTACTCAAATTATGGGTTTGGTTTATTGGGCTACTTGGTAGAGTTAAAGTCTGGATTGGATTTAGCCACATATATGGAGCAAAACATTTTTTCTCCGTTAGGTATGCAAAATACAACACTGCGAGAGCCGCTAGGGTCTGAGTTGACATCTATGCAGAGCGCTTTACAGGCACACTTAGCGACGGGGTATTTTAAAGGCGCGGCTGGACGAAACTTGGCGAAACCTTTTGAATTTATAGGGCATATTGGCGGTGCGGGCGCTGTGTCAGCCACTGCAGAGAACATGGCATTGTATATGCGCTCGTTAATGCGAGGTAGAAGCGGACTAATCTCATCGCATACCGACAGTAAAATGAAACAGAGACTGTATGACGATAGGGCGCTTGCTACAGGTGTTGTACATGGTATGTTTGAAGGCAGTATTAGGGGATATAAGTACTACCATCATTCGGGGGCAACGCTGACTTTCTCTGCTAACATGGTCATTTTTCCTGAAATACAGCTCGGTATTTTTATTGCTAGCAATATGGTTGGAGGAGCTGCTCAGTTAGCGGACTTCTTACCAAAAGCGATTCTTCATAAGTACTATAAAGACTTGCCCATGCAGTTAAACGAGCCGCCTCAATTAGGCGCATATAATCAATTTATGACTGTGCCTGTTGTAAAACGTAAACTAGAAGAGTACACAGGATCTTGGCTGAGTACACGTCGCTCATATACCCAATTGGAAAAAGTGTCTGCTTTGGATAGTTCAGTGATCATTTCACTTGATACACAAGGCAGATTAATTATGCGTCGTTTGGGCAGTAATGCTAAGTTTGCGCTTAAACGGCTCAAAGAAAACGTATTTCAAGCACAGTCAGATCAGGGCTCTATATTTTATTTCTACCCTGATAGCAAAGGACAGATAGCCAGGTTTTCTGCAAGTATGTGGTCTGGAGACTATGAGAAAGTTAGCTTGCCGCAAAGCCCTTTTTTCTTCTACTTTGTTTTGGTGTTAGCTTCGTTACTGTCATTGTCTACCTTGTTGCTAGCTAGTATTCGAAGAAGTCGTGTGAAATCTCACAATCTATTCGAAAAGGTGACATCCATTGTTGCCGGTATGTTATTGCTCGCTGTGACCGGCTTTATTTTCATGAATTCAGGCCTTGTTTTAGATGAGTACAACTTTTTGCTTAATTTCCCTACACTGGAAGTGAAACTGTTACTTTGCTTTGTGCTGGTTATTGCACTTATAACTTTGATTAAAGTGGTGGGTTTAGCATTTATTTGGCGTCAGAAAGAATTGGGGATGCTATACAAGTGCCACTATTCGATTTTTACTTTGAGTTGCTTGAGCTTCTTGTATGTATTTTGGGTGTGGAATGCAATAGGTTTTAACTATGTGAGTTAGAGCTATACTTTGCGTTCATATTGAAGGTGGCTGTAATTTCGACAAATTTACGTTTGTATACCCACTTAAGCAATACGATCCGCAAAGAGTAAGTGGGTATTTTTTATATGACTACGAAGGCAACAAAGTTACCTTGTTATTCGCTGACCTTTTTTAGGTTTAAATCATGAAAGTTATATGAAAAATCAGTACTACGACTTATCGCTTTCATTTTGAATCCCGTGATATTCCCTTCGAAATCAACGTCAAAGTTGACATAGGCATCGGCATTGAGTGTTCTGTCAGTCCATTTGGCGGCAAATCGATTACCTTGAAGATGAAGTAAAGTACCGTTCAGCGCTTTACTTCGAGAAAATTTAATGTGTAACTTTGCGTTTGAGATAGTGACTTTAACAGTACCATACCAGTCATCTCGGTAAGTGCCAGCGTATTGACTCAGCGCTAAAGGCGGCTTGGTTGAGCTAACTTCGAGTGGCTGCTCTGTCTTCTTTTGTTGTTTTAGGTACTCTTTGTAACGTTTATTTCCTTCTATATAGACATCAATGTAATCCGTTGGCTCTTGCTCAATATAGTGTTCTAGTATGGTTGCAGTAAGACCCTGCGCCGCGCGCGACCATTGATTAGTTAGGGCAATCACGGCGATGCCTTTTTCAGGTAGAAAAGCGATGTGGGAAGTCATGCCTTGCACCGCACCGCCATGCGATACATGTAAATGGCCATGAAAGTCTTTTAGTCGCCACCCCAGACCATATGCTTGAAAGTGAGTTTGTGCGTACTTTTGGTCAATGTAGGAGACTTTTTGCAATGTAACGGGTTTCCACATTTCTTGTTGTTGCTCCTCTGTGATTAACACCTGCCCATCAGGCAATTTACCTTTGGAGAGGAACATTTTCGCCCACTTGGCCATACCTGCAACGTCGCAATTGATGTGTTCATCGTCTTTGAAAAAGGTGGTTTTCAACTGCCCATTGACTTCCATATGAGGCATCGCGCGTTTATCTTTTTGCATGATTCGTTTAGGGCTGGCAACACAGCCATTCATCTTTAAAGGTGAAATCAACGCCTTCTCCACATATTGATCCCACGGCATTTTACTGACTACGCGAATGACTTCTTCCGCAACGGTATACATTAAGTTGTTATAGGAATACTCGGTTCTAAATGAGCTTGTTGGCTTTAGATACTTTAATGCTGCAATAACTTCGTCTGGTGTAGCATGTGCATCTGGCCATTGCAGCAGATCTCCTGCTCCAAGTGGTAAACCAGAGCGGTGAGTTAATAAGTCCCTAATGGTAAATTCTCGCGTGACCCAAGGGTCATACATTTGAAAGTGAGGAAGGTGGTCAATGACTTTGTCATCCCAGCTGAGTTTACCCTCGTCGACTAATAGCGCAAGTGCAGCGGTTCTAAATGATTTAGAAATAGAGGCAACTTGAAATAAAGTGTCTGTATCTACAGGTGTGTTTGTTTCAATTGACTGAACCCCATGTCCTTTGGCGTACAGGACCTTATTACTACTAACCACAGCTAAAGCCACGCCTGGAATATTGAGTTTATCCATTGCTTTTTCGACCAATGCATCAATTTGCTTGTGTTCTAGCGCTGAGCCAAAACAAAGTGGTGTAAAAAGTAATTGTGAAAAGATAATACCTGTAAAAATTGAGTTTTTGATATAGTTCATTAATATTCGCCCATAAAAGCAGTTTATTCATTAGTAAGGACATTAACAATTACTTCTTATTTTTCTAGTACTTATATGCAAGCGGTAGGGTATTTTCTGCAAGTGGCAGTGAGGTATTATAGATTTTTCTCAATCAGTGCAAAGCAGTGGTGGTTTTCAAACAATACGCTGAAAACAGTGCTATTTTTTGTCCTTGCTTTGCTTTTTATTTCTCATAAAGTCAATGCTGATAACTTTAATAAGTATTTTATTCAAAAGGTTACGGTTTGTTATGACGATATTGGCGAACTGACAGTTGCGAATTTTTTTGAGCAAAAGTGTGATCAAGTATCGCTAGATAAAGTCGAGCCTAGCAATAAACTCATTTGGATAGGTGCATCTTTTGAACTGGAATTACCAGAGCTTATCGACACACCGTTAGGGCTGTTTTTTTCTGCCAAAGCATCTGGGGAGTTTTATTTAAATGGGCAGTTAATCGGCCGTAATGGGCGTCCTGCAATTTCAAAAGAAGATGAAGTGCAAGGTGTGATGGATACAGTAGTCTACGTACCGAAAGAGCTGATTAAACCACGACAAAATGAGCTGGTGATCAAGCTTTCGGCACATAACAGCAGGTCTCAATTAAGCGACTTTATATCGTTTGCGATTATCACGCATTATGAGTCTCCTCAAGATATTGTGTTACGTAACTATTTGCCGTCCTTCATTCCTTTGGGGGTATTGGTGATTGGTTTTGCTTTTTCTTGCGCATTGGCAGTACTTCAATCTAAGGGGATGCGCAACGTTTTATTACCTATGTTTGCTTTGGTTGTTGCACTCCAATTGCTGATTGAAGTATCTAGAGGGCTGATATCTTACGAATATTCATATCAAGATATGAGGTTGTTGGCGATCTTATTGCTAAGCATGCTTAGTGGGCAGTGTTTATTGCTTTATACAATACGTAGTTTTGTGAAAAATAATCAATGGGTATGGTTTGCTATTTCAATGTCGATAACGCTGGCTATTGTTTATTTTGGTACGGCAATAGAAGATAAGACGGTACTGGCTTTTCAACTACCTGCAGCGATATGTTTATTAATTACGGTGTATGAAGCATATCAAAGACACCCATTTGCAATGAAGCATGCCATTGCTTTGTTTATTTTCTCTGCTGCCATTGTTGTAAAGCCAAATGCCTTTTTAGACATATATTATTATTACTTTGTGGCTGCGCTGATGGTGTTTTTCTTTATTCAACATGCTGTTGCTTATAAAACAGAGAAATCACTGAAGCTACAAGCACAGTCTAACGCACAGCGATTGCAGCATGCATTAGATGAATATAAAGAGCAGCAACAACCTTCAAAAATTAAATTAAATCTATCAGGCAAGATTGAGTGGGTATCCAGTGACGGTATATGCTTTGTAAAGGGGGCGCGAGATTATGTGGAGGTCATGCTTTCTGATGGGAGGTGTCTTCTTCACAATGAAGGGCTTGCGACAATGGAAAATAAACTATCGGCTACATTTTTGAGGGTTCATCGCTCATATATTGTTAATAAACGCTTTATTCAGTCACTAGAAAAGTTGCCGTCAGGTGGCGGTAACCTCATATTAACTACTGGTGACGCTTTACCTGTGAGCAGGCGAATTATGCCAAAGGTAAAGGAGCAGCTTAATTGAGTTATCAAACAAATGCTTTATATACCAAAGTATAAGAAACGGACTTTTTCAAAATAGAGTGACATCATCATATAAATATAACTCCATTATTTTAATTTGATTTAGCCCAAATGATTAATGTAGGATCCGTGCGCTCAAAATTTGGATTAAATTTTGGTTGTAGAACGGTGTTAATGTTGGAGTAGTATATGAAAATTAAAGTGTTATTTTTGCTTGCAAGCTTGTTTTTAACTGGATGTGTATCTGGCCCGAGTGAACTGGAGATTGAGCAAGCGGTAAATAATTTTGAATTGAAGCCAGTTTCTGAGGGGAAAGCGCGAGTCTATATATACTATAGAATGTCAGGTCTTCAGCTTGGGGACGTTGCTTTTAGCCTTTCAATGGATGGGGACTTAGTCGGTAAAGTTTTTTACGATGAACACACAACATTTGAAGTACCAGCAGGTGAAAACACCATTTATTATAGAGGTTTTGGCAAGTCTAATAAGGGCGTTCACCTTGACTCGGAAAAGTTTACCTTTGATGAAGGTAAGACTTATATTTTAAACGTAGTACATGGCACTATTTTTAATCAATATGCAGATGATGGCCAGAGCTTGATCAGTTCCTTAAACTTAAGAAAAAATCAAAATGCAGCAATCTACTACTTGGCCAAAACAAAAGAAGCATCAAGCAGTGAGACATGTTTAAGCGAGAAAAGTGTTAGTCTGTTTAAAGTTGTTTTTTGTGATGACTAAACTGAGTAATTTGACTTAATTTAATAGAAGTGTGCACGGTGGTTTTTAGTCCGTTGTGCACATTTGATGATGTTTGCCTCGTCAAAGCTTTCTAGATTATTTTTGGCTGTTATCTTTGGGTGATTGAATCTCTTTTGGCTTGGAACAAAGTGCGTTTTTCAGGGTCGGATGACTTTTCAGCCGCCTTAGCTAGAAACTGAACAGTTTTGTCTCTATCACCTTGTGTGTGGTAAAGCTTTGCTAATTCAAAGTAGGGCTCAGGGATATAGGGCGTTTCAGAAATGACCTCTTCTAACTGTTTGATTGCTTTTTTATATTGGCCTTTATCAACAGCTCTTCGCGCTAATTGAATTTTATCAAACGGTGTTGATACGTTGCTATCTAGCAGGCTTTCTAAGTGGCTTATTAGTGAAGTATCAGACTGATCTCTTGCGATTACTAGATAGTTTGATAGCAAGTTTTGGCTTGTAAGTTGATTTTCTAACGCATATTGATAAATAGCATTAGCTTGCTTGATTTGCCCATTTCTGCGATGCAATATAGCCGCAATATTAATGAGTTCAGGGTGATAAGGCCTATATTGTAAGGCTTTTTTAAGTAAGCTATAGCTTTGATTAAACTGCTGGCTAAGTAGAGCATCAACTGCTTTGTTCGCATAATATTTTGAAACTAGGTCTTGATAAGTAGCGTTATTTATAAAAAAGCTATCTTGGGCAGGGAAATAATCAACGACGGTGCCAGCTCGTAGGATGACAAATGCGTCTGGTTCTAAGGTCTTCTTTGGTGCTAATAGCTTGGTACGAAAGTGGTTGGAAATTAAGATAGTGTCTTGGTTTTTACGAAATACTGGCATAGTGCCCACTTCAATAAAGGTCGTGTCTACCTTAGCTAAGGAGGCATAGGCTTGCGTGAGTATTGCCAACGAAATGCAGTTGCCTTCATTTCTTTCTAAGGACTCTTGCGCTGTCAAAGTCTCACCATCAAAAGTAAAGTTATCTAAACGATTTTCAAGATATCTAAAGATGGCTTTGTCCGGTCTCACGCCTTGTTCTAACTCCTTATTGTAAAAAGCTAAGAATTTGTCTCTTTCGTATTGCGGTAGGTCAAAGATTTTCTGCTCTGTTATTGTAGGTAACTCTTCAAAAGCGTGACTGCTCATAAGTTCGGTGACGGGGGAGATTTTGGCAACAGGTGAAGTGTTAGTACTTGAGCAGGCCGTTAGCGATAATACTGAGATTAATAAAAGTATACGATTAATCACGACAACTCCTTTAAGATGAATCTAATTTTTAATATATGCCATGAACGAAATTTTTTATCAACTTATTATATCTAAATAAAATATATTCTGTCTTAAGTATAACCAGGTGTTAAATAAAGGTGTTTTTATATTTTTTATGTAAATAAAATATAATGGTCTTTATATTTGCAATGTGTAATTATGGGTTGATTGCATGTAAATATTTATGGTTTTGTTGATTATTTAAGCGAAGGTTTTTGCGTGTAATTTATCTTGTTTATCCTTGACTATTGAAGACCTTGTAAAAAGATGATTGAATTGTAGTCAAAATAATATAAGGGCTTCAATTAGCTTTTTGGCAATATAGCTGATGATAATGCTAAGGATATCTAGGTGCATAAATTATGGCAGTAAGAGTTCAAAAAATTTGCCATGACTCTGGAGGGAAGCACTCCGGTGTGGTGAGTATAGATGAGTATGAGCTGGTCATAGGCACTGGCCGTGAGTTGATTGAACACGCATGTAATATACGTTATGAGGTGTTTACTAAAGAACAGCATATTGCGACAGAGCTAGACCATGATGGTTTAGATGATGAATCTCTTCATGTACTTGTCAGCACTAAAGGGAAAGCTGTTGCTACAGCACGTTTGACATTGGGGGCTAACCAACAGTCTTCTATGACCAGAGTTGCAGTATTAAAGGCTCATCGCTCTCAAGGTATTGCGACGACGGTAGTAAGCGCATTAATTGAACACGCGAAGACGCTGAATATAGCCTCAATTAAGATTCAAGCGCATAGCTATTTGAGGCAATTTTATGAAAAGTTAGGATTTAAGTTTATTAAAGAAGTGGAAGCTGTATGTGGACATCAGCTTATTGAAATGCAGCTTACGCTTTGAATTGAATGTTAAACTCACATAGTGAAAAGTAAAAGTGAACGCTGTCACTTTCAGCTGATTTCGGGTTTTCGAACAGATATTGTTGAGTTTTTTCGATAAAGCTTTGAAGTCTGATTTGGTATTTTATATTACATATACATTTAAGTTAGGTCTTTTTCTGTATGAATTTTGGCCCTTTCATTTCAGACGGGCTACAAGCATTTGTTTTCCCCACTTTGTTCTTGACAAATAAACCGTTTAATTAAAAGATTGAGTTTTATTCATATCATTAAAACTATAATTGTGACACCTTCAAATAATTTTATGTCAAAACTGACATCTTTAGTAGAAGCTAAGTTATTTCAAAACTTTCTAATAGCAGTGATTTTGTTCAATGCCGTAACACTTGGTCTTGAGACAACTCAGTTTGGCAAAGACAATGCATCATTGTTGCATAAAATAGATACGGTTATCTTACTGATTTTTACTACCGAGTTATTACTTAAACTGATTGTTTATCGACTTAAGTTTTTTAAATCTGGTTGGAATTGTTTCGATTTTATTATCGTTGCGATCTCTTGGATCCCTGCGGGCGGAGCGCTTTCCGTTTTACGTGCATTCAGGATCCTCAGAGTGTTGAGGTTGTTCTCAATTGTGCCACAGATGCGAAGAGTGATAGGGGCTTTGGGTCATTCATTACCAGGAATGGCATCTGTTATTGGTGTACTTGGTATTGTTTTTTATGTTTCAGCGGTTTTAACCACGAAGCTGTTCGGTCAGCATCCAGACCCAAATATGCAAGAGTGGTTTGGTAGTCTTGGCGCATCAGCGTATACACTTTTCCAAGTTATGACGTTGGAAAGTTGGTCCATGGGAATAGTGAGGCCCACGATGGAGCTATTTCCTGAATCTTGGCTGTTTTTTGTGCCATTTATCATTATTACTAGCTTCGCAGTGTTAAATCTTTTTATTGGTATTATTGTCGACGCGATGCAGGTGATGCACGAAGAAGAAGTAAAAACAGAGAAATTGTCTGCGACCAAAGAAGATATTGTTCGCCTTGAGGCAAAGCTGGATGAGCTTTTGAAGCAAAGTAAAAACGACTAATGTATTTAAGTGAGTTGATACGCTTACTGCGCTCAACTCACTTAATATCTGGCATTGGAGATAGCGGGGTTATTGACTTGATTGAGCCATGTAGTCCAATGTAAATTCAGTTAAAGCGCGAGTGCCCAACTTAAATGCAGATTCGTCTGCAAAGAAGTAGGGTGAGTGATTACTCGCGGCGTCCTTTGGGTGAGTCCCTTTAGGGGTTCCCCCTAAAAATACAAATAAGCCAGGTACCTCCATCGCATAAAAAGAAAAGTCTTCTGCACCTGTGACTTTTGGCATTTCAATGAGTCCATGTCTACCAACCACTTTTGCAAGTGAAGGAAGCATTTTATCTGTTAAGGCGGGGTCATTGACTGTAACGGGATAACCTTCTTTTATAACGACTTCCGCTTTATTTCCCGAGGCTTGGGCAATATGCTCCGCTGTGTGTTTTATTCTTTCGAAGATTTGCTGTCTGTTATCCATATCGAAGTTACGGATCGTGCCTACCATATTAACTTCTTCTGGAATAATATTATTTCGAACGCCACCAGAGATTTTACCAAACGAAACGATTGCAGGCTCTTTTGTGATATTAATTTGACGACTCACGATATGATTGACCCCTGAAACAACTTGCGCAGCCGCTGCGATAGGGTCTGCACCAGCCCAAGGAGTTGAACCATGAGTTTGCTCGCCCTTGACCGTGATTTCGAACCTATCTGCACTGGCCATTGTCGGTCCACTACGATAGCCGATTTGGCCAACATTGAGTTTAGAAGTGATATGTAGTCCAAAGGCGACGTCAGGTTGATGCCTTTTAAAGATCCCTTCTTTTAACATCAACTCAGCACCCCCTTCTTCGCCTTCTGGTGCACCTTCTTCAGCAGGTTGAAAAACAAACATGACATTACCCGCAAGCTCATTTTGCATGTTTGCAAGTACTTCTGCAGCACCCATCAGCATTGCGACATGTGTATCGTGACCACAAGCGTGCATGATACCCACATCTACGCCGCGATAATTTGTGGTTTTGGTTGAACTAAACGGGAGATTTGTTTTTTCAGTAACGGGTAATGCATCCATATCTGCTCGTAACATAATAGTCGGGCCAGGTTTTGCGCCCTTGAGAAAGCCAACTACACCTGTGTGAGCTACTTGTGTTTCGACTTGCATACCTAACTTTTTTAGGTGGTCTGCCACTTTGGCTGCTGTGCGTACTTCTCTATTACCAAGTTCTGGGTTTTGGTGAATATCTCTACGCCAGTCGATAACTTTAGGCTCCACTGCTTTTAATAATTTAATATGGTCAGACGAAGCAATTGCGTTGTTAGTTAAGCCTGTGAGTAATACTGACAACCCGATAGTCTTTGTTATTTTATTCATTTCCTTTCTCATTCTTTAGTTGTTGCTGTCTCCCATAGATAACATAAAAAATACTTAGGTATTAAGAAGTGCGATGAGTGATATATGATGGTTTTTACAGCAAATTGGTTAGGGACTGTGTGCCAGTGTTTTGTTTTTTCAATGTAGTTGGTAAGTATAATTAGACAACAATAGCGTGTGAAAGCATTTTATATTGTAGCGCCAGAATGGGGCGGTTTGTAGGTCTTGTGCGTAAGTAGAACTTAGTGTTGTTTCATTATTATAATCATTACCTTGAATCACAATGAAGCTGGTTGTGATTTATGGCTTTGAACAGGATACCCATGGCGTTTACGGAGTGTTAAAAAATGCTGGGGTTGTTTAAGGTAAACAGCCTCATAGCTTTGGAAAAGGCTAGATATGAGTCTAGCAAATTACCCATGACTTATATTTTATGCAGTGTTTATGGTTAGCATTCAGTGCGATGCGGCACAAAGTCATATCAATTCAAAATAAAGCTTGTTTTTAATATTAACCCCTCAAAATGGTGACCAAATTATTTGTTCTAAAGGTTGTCTCTGTCGAGGGGAGTTTGAAACTGGCACATTCACACTAAGTATGGGCGCATTTTATTTTAATTGAAAACATGTTCAGTATAAAAGCGCAAATAATACGCTTCCAACTATGAGGGTAAAAGTGTGAGAAGCGGATATGAAATGGTCACAGTTTTTAGTAGTTCACGCTAGGTTTTTTCATGCGACTCATAAGTTAAAGTAGATTAAGATTATGAATTAAAAGCTTATTTTTAACTTTCTATTATGTGTTTAATGTCAGTTGATTTCAGAAAAAATCACTTAGAAGTCATGTGCAGGTAAGGTATTCAATGGTCGAATTCGTTAGTTTGGTAGTGAGTTTAATCGAGATAAACGCCAATTAGATAGTTTATCGAGCCTACAGTAAGGAAAAATAATGAAGCTAGTTTATCATTCAATCCCTTTGGTACTTTTAGCTGTCGCTTTCAGTAATGCAGTATATTCTAAAAACAAATTACCTTCGATCGAAGGTCCTTATTTTGGGCAAACGCCTCCGGGGATGACTCCAGAAGTATTTGCGCCGGATATTGTATCTAAAGAACATCGAGATTGGACCGGCTGGTTTACACCTGATATGAAAGAATATTATTTTACGAGAAATAATCGTAAAGCGAGAACCAGCACAAAAATGATGCTTAAACTCGTTGATGGGCAATGGCATGAACAGGTACTTGATTCCGGTATTGGGGGTTCTATATCACCGGATGGGAAAACAATGCACTCTGGTAATACCTACAGAGTGCGCACAGACAAAGGCTGGTCAGAGCCAAAAAGTCTAGGTGCGGCGTTTAAAGATATTCCAATCATGGTATTGAGTGTCTCTTCTAATGGTACTTACATATTTGATGAGCGTGAAGTGACGGGGACGATCCGTTATTCAAGGTTAATTAATGGCAAGCGTGAGACGCCAAAAGCTTTTGGTAAACAGATTAACTCTGGTAAGTGGACTGCTCACCCATTTGTTGCCCCAGATGAAAGCTACATAATTTGGGATAGTGAGCGGGAAGGTGGATATGGAAAAACAGATCTATATATCAGTTTTCAAATTAAAGATGGTGTGTGGAGTGAAGCTATTAACTTAGGAGATAAAATTAATACACCGGGACCAGATACTGGGGCAGTGGTTTCTCCTGATGGGAAGTATTTATTCTTTAATCGGAAGTTCAGTGAAGATGATTCAGATATCATGTGGATAGATGCTAAGGTTATTGAGCAGTTGAGGCCTAAAATGTAATGTTGTAAGCATTGTTATTTCTTAACGAGGTTAAAGCTTGATGATTGGCAGGTTTTAATCTTGTTGTTTACCTGTTGCTGGGCTCTGAGAAGCTTTTAAGTGTCGATATTGGTTAGATAAGTGCCACTACGTATCGAAAGTTGAAACCATGTCTCATTTACATACGTCTTAGCTTTAAATTTGCACTAAGTGCTGGGTAAAGCACGTATTGGTTCCGTATTTAGACGTATTCGGAGACTTACCTTTGACGTATTTTTACCGTACACTGCCATTCTTAATTACTTATTTTTACGTTCGCTGTTAGGCACGGCGCTATAAGTTGAAGGCGTTAGGAGAATAGCTTGGCTAAAAAATATTATGTTGTTTGGAAAGGTCGGGAAAAAGGGATCTTTGATACGTGGTCAAAGTGTCAGGCTTTAGTTGATGGTTTTGCAGGGGCCAAGTTTAAATCGTTTTCAAGCTTAGCTGAGGCCGAAGCTGCATTTGGCGGAAAGGCTGAGTTTAAAGAGAAAATCAATAAATCCAATAAGACATCTAAGTCTAGCCCGTTGTCACAAGCCCAAATTAACTCGTTGCCGTATGATATAAAAATCTTCACTGATGGTGCGTGTGATCCTAATCCCGGCGAGGCTGGAACGGGTATTGCCATATATCAAGATAACGCTTTAAGCGAGCTTTGGTATGGGTTGTATGAGCCCGTTGGGACAAATAATACCGCAGAGTTACGCGGTTTAAATCAAGCGTTGCACATAGCCAAGAGCAAGCTGGAAAACGGTCAGTCGGTAGGCATTTTTTGTGACTCAAAGTACTCGATAGATTGTATCACTAAATGGGCGAGCGGCTGGCAAAAGAAAGGCTGGGTTAAATCAGGTGGTGAAATAAAAAACTTAGACATTATTCAACCCGCCTTTGCGATATACCAAGAAATTGCCTCAACCGTTAATGTACATCATGTAAATGGACATGTCGGAATTGAAGGTAACGAGTTGGCGGATAGAATGTCAATTGTTGCAATTGAGACCCAAAATGAAAGCTTAAACCAGTTTGAAGACACGGATGACATCGCATCTATTTTGGCATTGCGTGCGGGTTAATAATGTATAGCTTGGCCTTTTATAGCGTTGTGTAATAGGCGTACTTTGAAGATAGGAAAATCACAACTCCTATCTTGTACCATGAGGATATGTGGAAGTAAGTAGGGGAAAAATACATGCGCAGTGAATTTGTAAATGAGTAAGAAAAATTTTGTGATCACGTTGGAAGGAGTCCCAGCAGTTGGAAAAAGCACGGTGGCTAGCATACTTGAACAAGAACATGGATATTGTCGAATCCCTGAAGTGAACGAATTATTTCCAGAGCGCCCATCTCCAGAGCCAGCCCATTGGTATGCATTAAAGCAGTTAGAAAGAAGCCATATCGCAACACAGAATGAATACAGCCTATTGGATGGAGATATTTTTCAAGTGATATGGCTTAGCTGGATTTATCCTGACAGAGGTTTTATCGAGCATCAAAAGGCGGCGGATTTATTCATTGATAATGCTGAGTCACTGAGGTTGCCTTCTTTGTTTGTCTATTTATATATAGATGAGGATATTCGCTATCAACGGGAACTTGAGAGAGAAATGAAACGGGGGCACGACTACCAGCAGTTCATCAAAAAGTATCAAAGATATAAATCAATGAATGTGCCTCAACAAGCGCTCTTTGAAGCAATCGATAAACAGTATCCAGGGTGGGTGTTATTTCTCGACAATAATGACTCTCACGCTTGTGCGAAGAAAATTGCACAGAGATGCCATACTGCACGCATGCCATCACCAAAAGAGTTTGTTGTTTGGTTGCGAGGTTGGTTATTGCAACATAACCCGATAACCCGATAACCCGATAACCCGATAACCCGATAACCCGATAACCCGATAACCCGATAACCCGATAACTTTTACTGACAATATATACCTGAGGGCAGCTTGGATATTGAATGGCTGTTTTTACATTTCTTTATGTAAACTTTTAGCAGTATTGCAGAGCAATAACCTGCTTTTGTGCTCATTTCGCATCTTTTTTTAAGTATAAGCTGTTCGCGGAACTTCAAGACGAGCTTAACGTTTTACATTAGTTTACACCCACTTTTTCCGTAGGTTGTTACATTGACCCCAGTCGCCTAAATGGCATGTTTAGCATATGTAATTACCAAGTGGGATTGGTTATCGCTTTGCGACATCAGTAAAGATGCTAAACAACTCATTATTACAATCATAATAAATTGGATAAACCAGCACGGTTTTTCGTTTATAAAATAAAGGATCTCGTCATGAATAAAATAAAATCGCTTATCAACGCAGTCTGTTTAGCAATGACTATGGCGGGTGGGGCTAACGCTACTGAAGCTTTCCCTGTATTAAAAGGTGATTGGTTTGGACAGCAAGTACCAGGTTTGACACCTGAGCTATTTGCGCCAGGGATGGTGTCAATGGCAGGTCGTTATGAGTTTGGGATATCTTTTTCTCCAGATTTAAAAGAAATGTATTTTACCGCATTGGACGAAATCGAAGGTGTAGATACCAGTCCAAAAATCATGCATTCAAAAGTTGAAAATGGGCGATGGACAAACCCTGTGGAAGCTCGTTTTACCAAGGGGAAGATGCAGTATGAGTTGGTCCCCTATGCAAGCATTAATGAACCGAGAGTCTATTTTACAGGGCGCACATCTGGCTCAAAAGAGTCTGGCATTTGGTATGTTTCTCGTGAAGATGGAGGCTTGAGTGAGGCAAAAAGATTCGAATCGCCATTAAATACAGGGCGCCTCTCAGATTTTAATCAAGGTATTGATGGTGACATGATTTTTACCAATATGTCAGAGCGGAAAATGTATACGGCGCAAAAGGTCAATGGCCGATTTTTAGATGCCAAGCCGATGGATATTGAGTTTGGGATCCATGGCTTCATATCGCCAAATGAAGATTATTTATTGGTAAATGCTCGAAATCGAGATGATAAGGAGAGAAAAGACAGTGATCTATTTGTTTATTTCAAAGAGCAGGATGGCGGCTGGTCTAAGCCTATAAATCTAGGGCCTACTGTTAATTCGAATTACTCAGAAACCGTGGCAAGGGTATCGCCAGATGGTAAGTATTTGTTCTTTGCTCGTTACAATGAACCAAATGGCCTTTCAAATCTTTACTGGGTCAGTACTGACGTCATCACGCAACTAAAGGATGCGCATTTTGGCGCAAATTAGTGCGGAATATATTTGGGGTAAGTGCATTGACTGTGCCCCTAGCACTTTGGTAAATGTTTTTAGAAAATGTACAAATTGACTTGCGTTTATCTTGTTGCGCAGTTCTATGTATTGCCAGTGAAGAATGGTTTGCTGAGAGAAAAGTCATTTAACTTCGTGTTATGAATGAAATTAAAATGAACCTTATCATAAAGTTAATATCTAAACTCCCTGAGGTACGCTGTGTTTTGGAAAATAAGCGTATTTTGAAAACTTTCCGCTCACTGTTTTACATTACATTTAATCTGCGCCAAGTTGAGTGCAGAGTTTTAATGGATCGGAGCAGTGACTGGTTAGAGTGGTTTTTACAGAAAAAGATAAGAACAAATAAAGGATATATGGTGTATAAAGTCGTACTTATATTAATACTGCTGTTTCAATTCAATGTACACGCAGGGTCTGATGTTAGCATAGCAAAAAGTTTTGAATTTAAGTCAAAGTCACTGAGTGAAAACAGAACCATCGTGGTTTCCCTGCCTGATGGATATGAATCTTCAAATGCGCGCTATCCTGTGCTTTACCTTTTAGACGGTGTTCAAAATCTAAAACATGTTGTGGGTAGTGTGGATGTGTTGACCCGTGTTGGTAGTATTCCGCCAATGATCATAGTAGGTATTAAAAGCAAAAATCGAATGAAGGACTTCACGCCAACAAAGATGGATGGAATCGAAGAAAGTGGTGAGGGTAAAGCATTTCTTAATTTCTTGGGGGATGAGCTTATCCCATATATCGATAATAAATATAGAACCAATAAATTTCGAGTATTAGAAGGGCACTCAGTTGCGGGTCTATTTACTGCATACACGTCTATGGAATCACCTGACTTATTTGATGCTTATATCGTAATGGGCCCCGCGTTTTGGTGGAACAAAGAAGAGCCTGTAAGAGAAGTAAAGTCATTTTTGAGTACAAAACCAAAATTTAATAAAAGAATCTATTTTGGCGTTGGCAAAGAGGATGGGAATAGACACTCATTAAAGCGCTTCGTAGAAGAAATTAAAGCTGCTGCACCAAGTCAATTAGTTTGGAAGCATGAAGAGTTTGAAGATGAAGGGCATATGTCGGCGCCTTTGTTAAACAATTATTTCGCGCTTAAATTTATATTTTCAGATATGGAGTTGCCCCAAGAGGTGAGAGATAACTTTACGAGCAAAAAGTTTTTAGAACATGAATTCGGTATTATGAAAAAATATGGAAGTGCAGCAAGGCAGCCTCAAGAAATTTATGTACCCTTGGCTATGGAGTTGATGAAACGTAAAGATTATGCTGGCGCAGTGACTGTATTTAGACGTAATGCAGATGCATATGAGATGAACAAATACCCGCAAAATTATGTATGGTTAGCAGAAGCATTAGAGAAAAACAAAGAACCAGAAGAGGCGCTTAAAGTATATAAGCAAGCCTATAAACTTTCTAAAGAAACTGGCTATGGGGAGCTTGAAAGACTTACTAAAAAAGTGGCAGAGTTAAAAGCACAGCTATAGAAAAGAGCCTCGCTTTATGTGACTGGGCAGCTCAAGGAAAGAAAGCATTTTTCCTTGAGTGCCTTTGTTGTGCAACAGGGCTTATCCTATATGATTAGCGTTTTCTGATACCAGGTACACAGCGGTAGAAGTTAGTTCTAGGCATACCAAACCAGCCCATCGCTTTAGAATCTTGAACTGCATATAGTTCATATTCAGCGCCAGGCTCTAAAGTAATAGCAATAGAAGTCATACCTTTGAAACCTGCATGCTCAGGCTCTTTACTCAAGTTACATTCAAGATTAAGAACAACTTCACCTGACATGACTTCGCGCGGTTGGCTACCTTCACCTGTGTAGTATATAAAGCCGTGCTCATCATATTGTACACCTGGAATTTGTTGTGCGTTATTGTTCTCAAAATCGAAGTCAGAGACCGCTACAATTTTTACTACATCGACATGTGCGTAAATAGTTGGATCTGCAACGACAGGAGCATTCAATACTTGGTCATATGAATATATGGTTGCTGTTGTTGCCATTGCAGAAGTAGAAAGGGCCGTTAAAGCAAGTGCTGTAAGTAGTTTTTTCATTTTTTATCCTTATAAAGTTAATTTTACTTATCGAAGCGCCTGTTGACGGAAAAATAATACCCATGTTTTATTTTAATTTGGTTTATTATTTGTTAAGTAAATATTAATTTAAGGGTGTGTTTTTATTTTTGAAATTTAAAAGCTATAAATTTAATATTCTAAAATTATTGTGGCCAATAATGACATTGGTTTGGTTATGGGCTTAAAAACGCACTTTCTACTTGGTAATGGATGTGAATAAATTAAGTGTGTGTAATGGTGATGGACACTAAATTAGACAAATCGCTTTAATAGCCGCCACTGAGCAAATTACAAGTGCGCAAAATAGCCTCGATTTAATCACCCCATTAAGTGATATTCAGCGACATGCTTTTCTACTAGATATCCTTCTGATTGTCGCAAACGATACTGTCCTTTTTCAACAGTCTAAAGCTGTGTTGTCAGTGCTATCGAATGCGTGGAATTATTAATTTGCAAGCTTAACAAGCTCATTGAACAACGTTAATATAGCGAAAATTTAAATATTGCGGCCTCATAGCGAAGTTAAGGCTGGCAGAGTAATGAGTAGCTTATGCGTAAATCAGATAAAAAACTAGAGAAAGCAATTGTTGCAGCATTGACCGAGGCATGCGAAGACGCCTTGAAAATATATGAAGGCTTTGAATGGTTAACCCATGTCGTTAACTATCAAACATTTCCAGAGAGTTTTACCATAGTGTGTGTTTTTGACAATCAAGAAAGCTTATTACTGGCTTACGGTGAAGCGAAAGGAGAGTCACTTAAAGCGGCAATTGAGAGCAAGTTACTTACGCATAATATAAAAATAAAAGGGATTAAAAAACGGATTTTGTTTGATACGGAGGAAGCATGTACCTTAGAGTCTGGTGGCAATTGGAAGAAAAGGCTTGAAGGTATTCATCTCGCTCGTCATGTTTAATTATTTTTGTACTTGAACTTAAATGTACAATCGTATCTTAACGCTTTGGCATTTATGTAAGTGATAGTGACCATCACGATGTTTGAATATAATGTTTTGATATTTATATTCTTTTATTCAATTTTGCTTTATCGTCCGTTGATATGTATGTGTTGGCTTAATTTGGCAGAAGGTTACGGGCGGGCCAACGTTATCAGTATGAGTGTTCTGTTAGGTGCACTTTTTCATTGATATCTGCAATAGGTGTTGACCTTTTGTTTAAGTAATAACTCTAATCAGGTGAACTACTGTTGGTAACTGGTTATACCAGTTGTAAGCTATCCTTACATTGTCATCAGGTTGTTTACACTTATGTCGTATATTGCTTGTCAAGACATCACCATTCACTGTGAAGATACATACCCGCTTTCTGCAACGGTGTTTTTACCCAAAGGAGCTGTAAAAGGAGCTGTTGTCATTGGTCCTGCGACGGGGATCAAACGCCAAATTTTATACTGCATTTTCTGAGTTTTTAGCTGACAGTGGATATGGTGTGCTTACCTATGACAATAGAGGAATAGACCAATCTTTATATGGTGAGGTAGATAAGCACTCTGCGACGTTACAAAGTTGGGGGCAATAGGATTTACCAGCTGCCATCTCTACATTAAAGCGTGAGTTTCCGAACGCTAAATATCATTTTGTCGGACACAGTGCTGGTGGCCAGCTCACTGGGTTGGCACCCAATGCGATAGAGTTATCATCTATGTTCAATTTTGCCAGTTCTTCGGGACGGTTGTTGAATATGAAAGTGCAAGATCAGTTCAAGTCCCATTTCTTTATGAACGTATTTATTCCCTTTTCAAATTTAATCTTTGGTCATACTAAATCGCAGTGGTTTGGTATGGGGGAGAAATTACCAAAAGCGGTAGCTGCTCAGTGGCGTACTTGGTGTAATGGCTGTGGATATGTAAAAACTGCGTTTGGAAAAACCATAGATAAACACTATTTTAACGACCTCACTTTCCCAAGTATGTGGGTAAATGCAGTAGATGACTTTATCGCTAATAATAAAAATGTGAAAGATATGATGGCAGTTAGTCCGAACTCAGCGGCTGAAACAATAACGTTAATACCAAAAGAGTATGGTTTGAAAGAAATTGGCCAGATGAAATTCTTCAGTCGCAAATCGAGTATACTATGGCCAATCTGTTTAGATTGGCTTGATACTCATTCTAAAGATAAATCCGTAAACTAAAATAGAAGTGATATGTGTATAATCAGAAAATAACTGATACTTGGTGTAATACATGGTTTACCTCTTTTATGAATAAAATCAAAGCTACTTTAACGTATAGTTTTTTTTCGCTAATAACGATGGGCCTTGGTCTGTTTTCTAGGGCTGATATCATTGAATTTCCGGTGTGGGTTAGCCTTTATTTAGGCGACTTTTTATGGGCGTTAATGGTGTTTTGGTTAATGTGTGCGCTCAAACCAAGTATGAGCAACCGGTGTGCGTTAGTTATTGCATGTTTGTTTTGTTTCTCAATCGAACTTTCCCAACTGTATCAAGGCAGTTGGCTTAATTCTATTAGGCAAACTTGGCTAGGTGGACTGGTACTCGGTTTTGGTTTTAAATTCAGTGACCTAATGGCTTATTCATTGGGTATCGTATTTGGTGTGTATGTAAAGCATATACTTCGAGATACAATCAAAATTAATACTGTTCTAAAATAGTATTTTAATGCAAATTTGACTTAGTTTTTTGAAACAATAACAGTTTATTAATTGGTGATTTGATGCTCTATTTTAATTTTCTATAACCGTTTTTTGTATTTAAAAAATACGTGTTAGCTTTTATACGCAAGCTATAAAGTGCAGCAAGAAATTTTAAATATGTACTTTTTGACGTAAAACGATTCGTTAAATTTTATAGTTAGGAGTGATCCGTGGACTTAACACATACAATGGATGGGGTGATACTGCTTATTAGTGGGTTTGTCATTTTATTATTTGCTTTTGGCAAGCTATTTCCTGATTTAAACGAAAAAGTACATGGGTTGGACATGCCACTGCGTATTTTGGGTGGGAGCATGATTCTTATCGGTGTTTTTTCTTTATTTTAAATGGTTCGTCAAGTCTCTGTTATTTATAATTTTTTAAGGTTATTGCGAATCTAAAACGATGAATTAGATGCCTAAATTAAAAAATAATAGTCAATCTCCTTGACTCTTACGTTGCGTGATAGTTGACGATGTATTTGTCTTTTTGCAGTTACTATTGGATTACGAGTTGAAAAAAGAAAAACGTTACAGTGTTAGTCAATTGAGTAAATTAGCAGGGGTAAGTGTTCGAACCCTTCACCATTATGACAAAGTGGGCTTATTAAAGCCTTACAGAAATAACAATGGTTATCGAGAATACACCTCAACGCACTTAATTCTCTTACAACAAATTATAGTGTACAGAGAGCTTGAGTTCAGTCTTGAAGATATACTCAAAATCTTAACTTCAGCGGATTTTAACTTATTGCAAGCACTCAAAGATCAGAAAAGTATGCTGTTGAAAAGGCAAGAAAAAACACAGTTAATTATTAATAGCCTGGAGAATTCAATGAGCATATTAAATGGCCAAACTAATTTGGATATTTTATTTAAAGATTTACCGGCAGAGAAAGTAGAACGTTGGAAAGATATGATGGCTCAAAGCGCAAAGGCGGGGTCTTTGGATGAATACTATTTATCTTTACAGCATTTAAGTAACGAAGATGCAGAGCTTGAACAGCGCGATTTTGAACAGTGGGCATCTAAATATACATCGTCACTTAATTTGCCAATTGACAGTACAGTTGTACAAGCCCTAGTTGAGCAACATTATGTCATAACCAATCGCATTATGAATAAAACACAAGCGACAGATGTTGAGTTTGACGGTGTGGGTTATGAAGGGTATTTAAAGTTTACTGACTCTGTATTATCTGACCCAATTTGCTTGGACATGTATGAACATTATGGTCAAGGGATGGCAAATCACCTTCACAACGCCATGCTTTACTTTGCTGAAAATACGTTAAAAGATAATGTTGATAAATATAAAAAGCTCGGACTTGAACGTGATTAGCAAGAGCGGGTGTATATCATAAATTAGTACGTTGGGGTTATTTATTAGCCCCTTTTTCCTGATAAAAATACTGACCTCACCTTTTTGTGCAATTTACATTGGCACTGCAACTTGCTCTTCATTAATGCATCATATCGCTGCACAGATAACGACTGTAATCTATTTGAAACATAGGTGTGACCAGTTAATCACCTTGATTTCTTTTAAGTTATGACCGTTTTATGTAGTCTAGACAGGTTTTTATTTTTGGAGGCATTTCGCTATGTTGCGAATTCTTATTTCTGCAAGCTTAGGCCTTGCAGTAAGTGCAGGTGCGTCAGCGCAAGATGTGATGACCCCTGAGAAATTGTGGGAAGTTAAACGTGTTACTGCTCTTGGGTTAAATAAAGATAAAACCCATGTCATTTATAGCGTAACGACCCCGAGTGTGGCAAATAATGATTTTGCTAGCAAGGTATATCAGGTACCTGTTAAAGGCGGGAATGCTCAGCTATTAGAAGCCTATCAAGGTTTATTAGTTGATAGCAATATTTCTCCAGATGGCAGTAAAAAGCTATTCCATGAAAAGGTGAATATTGAATCAGTATTAGCTAGCCACAGGCATAAAGACCTCTCTAAAGCGAATGCATACGTATTTGATGATTTGAACTATCGTCATTGGGACACGTGGAATGATGGTGGCTTTAAGCACGTATTCTATCAAGATTTAGCGACTGAAAAGAAAGTCGACATCATGGAAGGCAAGCCTTACTCAAGCCCAACGTCTCCGTTTGGAGGCTCAAGTGATTACATTTGGGGCCCTAAAGGCGAGAACATTTACTATGTGAGTAAAAAGCTGACGGGTACTGAATATGTTACCAGTACTAACACAGACATTTATCGTTATAACCTAGCGAGTAAAAAAACCACCAATATCACCGAAAGCAACCTAGGTTATGATAAGAGCCCTGCGTTTTCTTCGAAAGGAAATCTGGCGTGGCTTCAAATGGATAAGCCAGGTTATGAAGCGGATAAAAACGACATCATCGTGCGCATCAAAAACAAAGAAGTTAATTTGACTGAGCACTGGGATGGCACGGTAAATAGCTTCAAATGGAGCCCTGATGGAAAGCGCATTTACTTTGTTGCGCCAACCGATGGCACAATCCAATTATTCCAAGTATCAGTCAGTACTAAGCCAAAGATCAAACAACTTACAAAAGGCCAGTTTGATGTGAATGGTATTGTCGCGGCAATGGATAAGCATCTCGTAGTGACGCGCAGCAGTATGAACCGCGCATCAGAAATTTTCCGTTTCGACCTGCGTAAGAAAAACCTAACAGCACTGACCAAAGTAAATGATGCATTTTATGCGGGCCTTGACTTACCAACCGTTAAGAAGCGTATGGTGACGACAAAAGATGGTCAGGAAATGCTAACTTGGGTGATTTATCCACCTAATTTTGATGAAAGTAAAAAGTACCCAACACTGCTTTATTTACAAGGCGGTCCACAGTCTGCACTTTCACAGTTTTATTCGTTCCGTTGGAACTTCCAAGTGATGGCATCACAAGGTTATATTGTTGTAGCACCAAATCGCCGAGGTATGCCGGGTCATGGTGTTAAGTGGAATGAAGACATTACGCAAGATTGGGGTGGTAAAGCGATGCAAGACTACCTTGATGCCATTGACGATGTGTCTAAAGCCTCTTACGTTGATAAAAAGCGTATTGGCGCAATTGGTGCAAGCTTTGGTGGTTACTCTGCTTTTTATTTAGCGGGCAACCATGATGGTCGCTTTAAAACCTTCATCTCACATTGTGGTATCTTCGATTTACGCAGCATGTACGGTACAACTGAAGAGCTATTCTTCGTAAACCATGAATTTGGTGGTCCATACTGGGAGCAAGACAATGCGTCTATCAACCAAACATATAATGAGTTCAACCCAGTTAATTATGTAGATAAGTGGGATGCACCTATGTTTGTGATCCATGGTGGCAAAGACTACCGCGTACCATTAGGCCAAGGTATTCAGGCGTTCCAAGCTGCAAAATTACGTGGTTTAGAGAGCCGTTTCTTATACTTCCCGGAAGAAAACCACTGGGTCCTGACGCCGCAAAACGGCATCGTATGGCAACGTGAATTCTTCAAATGGTTAGAAGACACACTATAAACTAGCTACAAGTTAGTTTGTGTTAAATGTTTTAATGCCTGAGTACAAGCCTGTGCTCAGGCATTTTTAATTAAATCTTATTTATGCAAGGAAAGATTTATATGAAGTTATTATCATTTGTCTCGGTGCTTCTATTATCTGCATGTAGCACGGTCAAAATCGATAAAAGTGAACCTATTACCGTGGGTGCAGAACAGGAAAATTTCAAAACGACTAATGTTGAGGCCCATCAGGTAATTGATGATCATTTAGTGGCGTACAACAGCAATGATTATGCATCGTTTAAAGCGCTATTTCATGAAGAGATAGAGGTTTACGACTTTCCCAACAATTTATCTTTTAAAGGGATGAAGGCGCTAGATAAAGTATATAAATCATTAGTTGAAGATTTAGATAAAAAAGCTTTTATTAGTGAAAGGATTATTGATGGTAATTTTGTGGTCGATAAAGAGGCCGTTAAGTTCCATATGACCGGTCGGGGTGAGCAATCATTAGAAGTACTCGTGATTTATCAATTAAAGGACGATCTGATTTATCGAGTTATGTTTTTACGAGATGAATAAAAGTGCCTTTGGAAGATGGTAGAAAACTCATACTTTTAAAATGGCGATTTTTTACCATTTTCGGGGATAAGCATTAATAAACCGAGCTCTAGTGCAACCTGATTCAGCTCGATAAGCTTATCTAATAACACGTACTCACCTTTTATGTCTGATATTTTCCATGCGAAGTGCTTAAGCTTTTTTTATCTTGATGAGTATGCCGTTCAAGCCATACTCGAAATCTAAGCGCTTTTATCAACCGCAAGTTACTACTATAGAGTAAATACGGCGCAATTAAATGTGGACAAGGGCTATGCGTTATTAGCCTCTTTTGGTTGATTGGCTGAGTAACAAAAAACTGCGATGCCGTCACTTCACCAAGTGTTTTTGGGGGCATTAGATTATGAAATCGGATAAAGATGGTTATCCAGTGCTGGTTTATGAAAAACCTTAATGAATACATTGCAAAAGAAGCAAACAAGGAAGATAACTGCACGGGTAAATACTGGTAAGGGCGATATAAGTCTCAAGCCTTACTTGACGAAACAGCGCTGCTCAGTTGTATGGCTTATGTAGATTTAAACCCAATTCGAGCGAACGTGGCAAACAAGCTAGAGGATAGTGACTTTACATCGATTCAAGAGCGCATAAAGCATCTCCAAAAGACTAAAGAAAAAGCAAAAAAAACAATCAAGATAATGAGGCTGCATACCAAACAAAACAGCCCAAATCATTAAAGCGGTTTGGTTCGGGGGAGCATGAAAACACATTACCTTTCTCTTTGCTTGATTATATTGAACTGGTTGATTGGACGGGTCGCCATGTTCACCCTAAAAAGAAAGGGTTCATACCGAAGAATGTGCCAGATATACTTGTATCACTGATAATTGAAGAAGCAACTTGGCTGGATAGGGTACAAATTTTTGAAAGCCACTACGGTAACTTTGTAGGTTCGCAAACAGCATTAAGAGTACATGCAGCTAAAAATGATGTGAGTTGGCATAAGGGGGTTGGTTAGTAAAGAATATTAGTAGCCTTACTTATAAATTTATACTTTTATTGTTTATTTAAATGAAAATATTCCTATTTTAATTTTAAATCTAATATAAGTTGCTCTTTGAGACTTTTTAGTGAAAAAATCCATTCTTTTTAAAGCCCCTCGAAATTCGCTTAATTTTTAAAATGTGTCTGTCCATTTTTATTTTTTTATTATTCTAACTAGTGGAATAGCCTCATATATCAAAACAGGCAACTCATGTGCTTACTATTATTCGGGTAACTAAAATTGAAGAAGGCTCCAGTGGAGCCTCTTTTATTGCGCAAAATATGCGTCTGCATAAGGTTTTTTGATATTGGCTATAAGTCTATCTAAGGCCATTAGGTTCATTTCATTTGGTTTAGAGTGTTTGTGCCTGGCAAGTAAATTCCGGTTGCGAAGCAGTTGAAGATTATCTCCCTCAAGAAAAGCGACTGTCGCCTGGACATACTCTTTCCAGAGGAACGTCGGTTGGCTCGGGGAAGCTTTTGCCACAATCTCATGACCTAGTTTAATTGCCTGCGGGGTGTTTCCAGCCATGGCATGCATCTGAAGTAGGTGCCATTGTAGAGAACTGCTGTCAGTTTTTGTATGTTCAATATATAGATCAATTAGAATAGCAGCCTCATCGTAGCACTTTTGCCCAGCAAGTGCTCGCCAGCCCCTGTTTGCCGTTTGGTCGAATTCTGTGAGATCTATGTGAAGTTGTGACTCTAGGCTTGAAAATAGTTGACCACAATTAGCAAAGGTAGCTGAAGAGAAGAGCAGTACGCCGTATAAGGCTATAAGATTGCGTAAGTTGCCCATAGTGTTGTACTCCTAAAGAAGGAAGTAACTAATAGTTACTTCCGGTTGTTTAGTATGATTAAGTCAGATAGTAAATAACTCTGACATACTGACTATGGTATAGGATCACAGTCACCCCAAGGTCCATTGAAGCTTGAATCCGTATAGGATTTAGAGGCCATCAATTCATTTTTTGATGCGCCGCTAGCTCGCTTTAATGCATCACCGGTTAACTCTTTAGCAACTAGTCTTCCCAAAGATCTTGATGATAACTTTTTATTATCCAGTTTCATTTTATTTTCCTTAAAATTATATTACTTGTATATGCTCTTTGAGGTCTTCTTTTAAGATCGACTCAAAGTCATTTCTGCCGAAAATATCATTGGCAGAAATCTCTTCCTCATTTATTGTGTGTAGGCCATTGGATGACATCTCTACAATAAATTTACAAAATGGCCCAAGGACCTTTATGTCTGAATTCTCTAACTCTAACCAAATGAATTGACCTGATTCATTGACTTCAAGGAAGATGTACTCACCATCTATACTCTTTATCATATCAATTGAGCCAGTAACTAAATTCAAACTTTTCATGAATTTTTCAAGCATAATACAAACTTCATTAGGGAGAGTATAAGGGTGGATCTTTAACCCTGTTTTTACAGCCGCTCTCCAATCATGCTTTCCCTCACCATCTTTATCAGCTTCAATTTTGGCACAAATAAACCTTCCATTAAGGTAGAGTATTCTAAGCTCATATTCTTTTTCTATGTATTCTTGGAATATGCCGCTAGACAGTTTTAACATTTCATCTTCAGGTAAATCTTTCAAAGTAATTGTTGTCGCATGCTGTCGAAATATTTTTCTTTCTTCTTCCCAATCATGAATGCCGCTAAAAGTTTTATATATTGTTTTTTTAGAGTTACTTTCGATAAACTCTCTTATTTTTTCTGGATCGTTACTTGATATTGTTTTTGGTATCTTCAAGCCAGACAGTAATGCTACGCTTAACTGTTTAAGCTTGCAGTCAGCTTTTTTAGAGTCAATGTAGTGATTTGCCCAGCGCGCATCTTTAGGTATAAGTTCCCAAATGTTTCTATGAAAGAGGTTATTCTCACGACAAATCTGTTCATAATCTGGATGGTTTTTATCAAGGTCAACAACGATAGAGCCTGGTCTTCGATACCAGACTAAGTCGATGTCTGATAGGTTAAAACTCTGATTTTTAGCTGAAATTGAAAAGTTCGTAGAGAGGCTGTCGGCATTAAAAGTCTGCACCTGAATAGATGGGTAATCACAGCAAAACCATCTTATAACATTCACTTTATCACTATACTTTTTAAGTGCGTATTCAACAGCAATAGCGTGTACATCATACATGCTTGTTGGTATTAGTACGTTCTTTTTCATTTTATTTATCTTCCTTAAAAATATTATTTATTATTAAGTTTTATTTTTTGAATTGTCAATGCTGTTTTTAAAGTGATTGCGCTTTGTCTTTTATATTTTGTTTTTTAATGTTTGTTAATTGGGGTTTTAAGATTAAATTGTGTGGTGGTGTTTATAATTAATGTGAGTGATGGGTGTGCTTTTTCTAAGTTGTTTTATTGTTCGGTTATTGGCATTAATGAAATTTTAGTGGTTTAATAAAGTCGAGCGCATTTATAATCGAAATTGATGTCATGCATCGAGATGTTAATGATAAGTCATTATTCAACCTCTAATTAGGTATCGAATTTACTGTGTCACTATATTTTTAATTGCATAGTTGGCCCTGCTAATTTTTTGGTTTTTTATTTTTTTTAGTTATAAAAATACCAAGCCTACATCAAAGCCTTAATGTTTTCCCTGGTTATTTTTTAATTCTGTTTTTATAATAGATTAAGGAAGGCGTTTTATAAAATCGACTAGGAGGTCGGATGAATTTTATAATTTTAACTTTATCCCGAATTCAACTCCGAAGTGCGACACTCTTTAATCTCAAGCAGCCGTACCTTGTTCTTTAAAAATAATGGCAAGTTGCTTGTGAGTACCAAAAATGGATCCAATAAAAAGCAATGCGATTGCCACAACAAAGCAGGTGCTTTGGAAAGTGGGGAGTCTTTAGTAACACACAAAAATGTCACACTAACTTATAAGCTGAGCTCCACAACATCTTGATTCAGCTCGATAAGCTGTTCCAATAACACGTTCTCGCCTTTTATATCTGATATTTTCCATGCGAAGGGCTTCAGTGGTTTCAATTTTTTAATGAGTACACCGTTTAAGTCGTATTGCGATAAGTAACCTGATTTCATGTCATAACTATAAAAATGCTTTTTGTATAACACCAAACTGTGTCCATTCAGGGTCGGCATTCGTTTATATTCAGTGGTCTCAGAGTTAAGCATTCGCTTAAATACTTGCCCATCAAAGTCACTGATATAGAGGGCGTGATCAGTGAGCCAGACAGACTGAACATCGTCAACTGAGTGAGGCTTAAAAATTTGGTCGTTTAAGTTCAGTTGCCAAAGTGTATGGGCAGAGGGTTGTGACGCAGTGACAAAAATCCCTGATTGAGGGTGCCAGTTTAGTACTTCCACTAATGGAGCTGGCGCTTCAATGATGTGAGTTTCTCCATTCAAATTAACGATGTGGAGCTGGGTTTTATGAATGACCGCCAAGCTTTGGCCATCTGGAGACCAGCTAAATTGCTCAATTTTACTCGGCTTTGAAAAGTTACTCAGTTGTTTTGCTTGATTGCCGTCCCAGAGCCATATCTGATCTTCTCCACTGCGAGCAGAGATGAAGGCAATCAGCTCACCATTTGGTTTAAATTGCGCATACTTTTCTCGGCTTTTAGAGCGTGCAAAGCTTGGATATGGTTGCACGCTTTGGTTCATGACTTGTTCTGTTTTGACGTCTAGCTCACCACTTAAAGGGATGAGTGCAATATCGGTATCTTTATTGCCTTTGATGGCGATGATGTTCGAAGTTAAAGGGTGAGATTGCGCGCTTATAATATCATTGAGTGCACTTTGGTACGCGGTCACTTTGCCATCCAGTGTTAGGCGATAAAGCTTACCATGTGAGACTGCCAGCAATGCATTGCCATGATCCGAAAAACGGATAGATAACTGGCTTACTAGCAGCTGTTGATTGTTTGTATTTACCGTGTGTTGTTGCAGTAGTTCGCCGCGATTATCGAGTATGCTCAGCATATGCTGGTTTTCTTGATTAAAGGAAAGTACGGCATACTGAGCATGTATTGGGTCATAATCATACGTATAAACTGAATGACCTGCCAAGTTAAATAGGGTACTTGTGTGTTGTTCTAGTGCATTGAACTTAACTAAGGTCTGCTTGTTACCTTGACGGCTTAAAAATGCATATTGGTGATTTGGCAGCGCCACAGGTCGTGTTATGGAGTTGGCTTGGCACTGATAGGGTACCGTCGCAACTTGTGGTGTATTCAAGGCGGTAGCAAAATTCAGCATATTGATTTGCCAGCAATTAGCCTGCATCGGTTCATGTTGCGTGTGGCTACTTTGATCACAGTGGCGTTGCTTTGTATAAAGTATGTTACGGCCATCCGGTGTGAAACGTGCATCGCGGTAAAAGCCGGGCTCTATACTTAGTTGTTTTTCAATACCTGTTTGTAGGTTTTTAGCCCAGATATGGCTTTGGCATGAGTGTGTATGGCGATTAAATACAATGTATTGTCCATCGGGGCTATAGGTTACTTCACTTTCAAAGGCATCTGTATAAGTGAGCTGTTTTAAAGTACTCACGTTTAATGCTTCAGGTTGTGTCTGTAACCATGCCACTAAGCCGAGTATAATAATCAAAAAACACGGTAGCCCAAAATATAGAGCCTGTTTGAGACTCTGCGAGCTTTGCATGGTGGTTATTTTGGGTTTATTTTCGGGCAGCCATTGTACTTCTACCATCAGCCGGTAGCCTATTTTGGGATGTGTCGCAATTATCTTAGGAGATTTAGCATTGTCACCAAGTACTTTTCTAAGCCGAGCAATGCATCGTTGTAGAGCATTTGGAACCACTTCGCTGCCTTGCCATACTTCATCCATGATCTGCTGATGACTTACCACTTCTTGTGCATTTTGAGCCAGCAAGAGTAACACTTGTAAAACTTTAGGTTCGACCTTTGTACTTTGCTGCGCAAAAGTGACCTCAGAACGAGATAAATCAATAAGGTGTTCTTCAATATAAAAACGCTGAGTGGCTGACATAAATCTTGGTTTACGGCTTTAAGTAAGCACGAGTATATGAAGTTCGCATGGTGCTGTCGAGCATCAAATTAATTTGTAACTCTTTGTAAATTATAGATATCAGCTATTCATCATGATTTCCTCAGCCTGCCATTGTTGTGCTTTTGGTGCCTTAAAGCAAAGTAACGATTTTAAAGTGTTCAAGTTAAGGCGTTTTTCTATGTGTGTTTATTTTTTTAAAAAAGTACTGAGGGAAAAGTTTGTAAAGCGATGCTTAATAAGCGGGATCGCTGCGTGTCAAAGCCATTTTGTTGTTGCTGATACTGTGGCAAGTGACATTATTGAGCAGGCCGTTTCAGCATATGGTGCTCAAGCCTTGAGTTCATTAAAACAGTTAAAAGTGGAAGAAGAACTTTACCGATATATGCAAGGCCAAAGCGGTCATGCCGAAGAAGGTCCACATGGCTTAGTCATGCATAAATACAAACAACAGCTCGATATCGATTTTACTCTACAAGCCAAAGCGTTTAAGCGCAGCGATCAAAATTTGATTGGTAATTATGGCTACCATTCATTGGTAACCGTGGACAGACGCTTCAAAGAGGGAAAAGGGGTGAGTATTGATCATTGTATGCAAACCTATCAACCCAGTGTTCGAGTTGACTGGGATTCTGTGGCGCTTGGTATGGAGCAGGGGATAGATACTTTGACGATTAAAGAGCTCAGTGACAATAGCAAGCGGATAAACAGTGTGGGGAGTGCATATATTCAAGGGGATCCACACAGTGTTTTGCAGTGGAAGAAAAGTAAGGTACAAAAAACCGCTTATATTGATAAAGCAACAGGCCTATTATCGCGTTTACTCATTGACAGTGATGGAAAAGTAACCCGTTATGACTTCTTAGCACATGAGCAAAATACACAAGGCCTCAAGTGGGCGAGTGAAACAATTGTAAGTCGTAAGCAAACTGTTGTGAGGCATGTTACCGACAGACATATTTCATTGAAGACACCTGATGGCTCGATTTTTCATAAACCCAAGCATTATCAACCTAGTATTAAAGATACGTTTTTAGATTTTGCGCAGCCGAGCGTCAATGAAATTGTTAAAGGTGCTTTTTTGGTGGGACAAGGCTGGGGGTTTACGTTGTTTGTCGATATTGGTGCATCGTATATTTCAATGGGCTCATGGCAAATGCCTGATGATACATTTACGTGGAAACAAAGGCTTGCAATGCTGCACCAGTTTACTGGCAACACTAAGCCGGTGTCTCAATTTATCGTGACTCATCATCATGATGACCATCTAATGGGACTAAATGAAGTAATGGAACATGGCGCGCAGTTATTGTTGTTGGCAAAACATCAGCAAGCGGTAGAGGCAAGTCTAGGGTTGCCTCTAACCCCGAATCAGGCCGGGCTGTTATCTCATGGGCTTAAGTTTGCAGATAATAAGGTGCAGGTTTTTGATGTACCAAGCAGTCATGCAGATCATAACCTTGTCGTATACCTCCCTGAGCAGCAGATTTTATTTGCAGAAGATATGTTTGGGAGCAGTTTAAAACAAGGGTTTCATTCACCAAATAGTTGGCCAAGTCGAGATGTTTATTATCGAGCAGAGGTGCTCAATAAACATATTAAAAAGGCAGGGGTTCGTGTTCAGCACTATGTTTCATCTCATCACGGTAGAGTGTTCTCAGATACTGAGTTTATGCAGTTTTTACGTTTAACATGTCCAGATAATACAAATTTGCTAGCACGTTTATATGCAAACGAATCGCAGTAGCGATATGCTAATTTTCCCAGCCTTTTTAAAGGTTGTAGGCGGATTTAGTACATTGGCAGGTTACTGCAAGACGCAGCTGATGAGGTTATGAAAAAATTGAATGAAAATGAACTAAACACTGTCATTGATGAGATCTTAGTTGGATTTATTTGGACTGAATGCAAGGTAGCGTGTAAGAGCAATAGGTGAATTGGGCAGGGTTCCCGTTAGCACGCCAAGGTGGGAGTATTACAGGGAAATCACTACTAGGTGTTTTAATCAAAGCTTAAAATTCGACTGAGTCATAGTTTTGCAATTCTAAGAGATGGCCACTAGATTTTACACAACCACTTAATATGTTGAGGTACTCATGGAATTAACTCATGCCAGCCTTCATTTCCAGATCATGAAGCACTTCATTGAGTATGCAAAAGCCCCCAGTGTTAGCAAGCTAAGTGATATATTTGGCATTCAAGTGGCCAGTGTTGTGGAGGCGTTAAAAGCATTACAAGAATACCATGGTGTCGTGCTACAACCAGTGTCGCACGAAGTATGGGTCGCACATCCTTTTTCTGCTGCACCAACAAACTTTTGGATCCAGTCAGGAGATATGGGCTGGTGGGGTAATTGTGCTTGGTGTGCATTGGGAGCGGCTGCATTACTTGCTCGAGACTTGACCATTACTACCACGCTGGGCAGTGAATCAAAACAGATTGTGATTGAAATTATAAATGGAAAAATTCAGAACAAGCATTTGTTTGTTCATTTTCCTATTCCTATGGAGAAAGCGTGGGATAATGTAGTTTACACTTGTAGTACCATGCTGATGTTTGAGTCTGAATCAGACATCAGCATGGTGTGAAAGACACAATGTGTGTAAGGGGGATATTCAGCCAATTGAGCATATTTGGGCATTTTCAAAAGTCTGGTACGGACGCCATTTGAGCCCTGATTGGGAAAAATGGACAGTAAAAGAAGCCTCAGAGATATTTGAGCGCTTTGGGCTTACCCATTCGATTTGGAAACTGCCGGTGGAGCAAGGCAGGTTCTGAGCAGACTAAATAGTCTGCTCATATGCCTTTACTTGGCACAATTGCTTGGCAATAAAATATCTACCCATACTAACCTGTGATCAGAAGAGGCGGCTCTATTTGCAACTAACTCAGCGCCAGATTCATGCTGCGCTGGCCAAAACACACCGCTATCAATGATGTTGAGGTCACTCGATGGCAGCACGTAATCAGCGCGCATCCCCCAATGTGCGGTATGTGCCACTGCATTTGCATTTTGCGGTTTGTTTGATCTTCCACCTTCTGATTTAGGTGTGGCTAAGTTGTTTACTCGACTGTGTGTGAGGAGCTGCTTGATGGCATTAGGGTGCCCATCACCATCGACGTCACTGGCATTTAAATCACCGACAATCACAAAAGATGAACCGCTGAAACCGCCTTTCACACCTGTGTCATCGTAAATGTAGCTGTGACCAGTTGCAGAAATATAGTCTTTCCAAAGCCTTAGTTCATCATGGTTTCTTTTACCATTTCTGTCTTCAGGCCCATCAAAAACAGGTGGCGTCGGGTGGCTAGCAAGCACGTTTAGTTGCTGGTTGCAGACCTGAACTGGAATATCCCAATGAGATTTTGAAGAAAGGCGCATGATGTCACGTTCAGGTTGTGCATACCAGCTCTTACCCTCTTCGGTGGTTGGCATCATGTTGTTTGGCATATCTTTCCATAAAAAGTGTTGAAAAGTACGCACTTGATCAGCGTCTATTGGGAACTTTGATAGCAGCACCATGCCGTATTGGCCCGGATATTTGCCAAATCCATAATGAGTGAGTTTGTTGTCTTTGCCAGTCAAATGCGTTTTAACGCCCGTATTGACAGGTGCTAAATATACATGAGGATAAGAAATTGGCTCAAAGCCATTTTGAGACACCTCTAAGTACTTACTTTTAAATAAGTTAATACCTTGCTCTGGGTCGGCAATATAGTCAAATTCATTTAAAAGGATAATGTCTGGGCGTGTACGTTGAATGATTTCGGCAATATTATTGATTTGCTTTATTTCACCGCTTTTTAACGCCTTAGTTAATACATTACCAGACACATCTAGCGCTTTATCAGACTGGTAATTGGTAGCCTCCATACTCACATTGAACGTTGCAACACGTATCGTGGTGTCGTTAATCGTGGTTGTGTCAGTTGTTTGAGTCGATGTTTGTTGGCAGCCAGTGCCTAGCAAAGTTGCCGCTAAGGCAATTGATACTAATGATGGTTTCATTATTAACCTAATACAAAATGCAATTGTCGATAGTCTACCTGTTTGTTGTTCAAAGAGGGTTTAAAAGTATGTTAATTATTTGGTTTTTTAATTTGTATGGAATAATTGCTTAAGGGCTTCACAAAGAGAGGATAACTTGATAGGTTCTTAATATAGGTACTAACGTGTCGATTGAAATAAGTCAGGTTTGCGCTTTTTTGTTTGAATAATGGCGCGTAGTGGAGTCGACATTTGTAGCCGTTCAAAGTAAACCTTTGTGTAGAGTCTTTAGAGTAGGAGCAGAACTTGGAAAAATTAGCAGTAAGTGATGAAATCTGTTTGAAGTTATTGGCTTTGTCTGATGCCCCTGCTTTATTTACACTCGTTGACGACAATCGGCAATACCTAAAACAGTGGCTCCCTTGGCTTGATTTTACCCAGTCAGTGAAAGACTCCGCAGAGTTCATTAAAACAACCCATCAGCAATTGCATGATGGACTTGGTTTGATGGGCGGAATATATGTGAAACATACTTTGGTAGGCATGTGCGGATATCACCCCATAGATATAATCAATGGCAGCGCATCGATTGGTTACTGGCTTGCAAAGCAGTATCAAGGGCAGGGAATTGCAACCCAATGCGTGAGTAGATTAATTGACTATGCATTTGAAACATTGGCACTAAACAAAGTTTCCCTTTCGATTGCTGAACACAATTATAAAAGTCAGGACATTGCACTTCGATTAGGTTTTGTGAGCAAAGAATTCAAACCAGATGCAGAGTTTTTATATGATCATAGAGTTAATCATATCCGCTACTGGGTTTCACGCGAAGAGTGGTTAGCGCATAAGGCGCATATTGTTTAACTACTCTAAATGAATTCAAAGGAGTTATCTCGCGATTGCTAAAGTAAACTCCGCTTGCTTTAATTTAAATAACCTTATTCGGTTTTAGGTAGGTATTTAGAACAGATATTGTTCATCAATTATGAACCCGTCCCGAAAGGCGTTACGCCTCTTATCTTGAACTACTTTATTGCCTTTGATTTTTTTAGTATAAACTGGGCTTTTTATCGTGGACAAGAATATGACCCAAGCAATACAACAACAAATTGGTAACATCGCATTGGTGGTTGAAAATTACGATGAGGCCATTGAATTTTATACGCAGAAGCTACAATTTACCCTAGTAGAAGATACTGATTTGGGTGCTGGAAAACGCTGGGTTCAGGTTGCTCCGCCTAATTCAAACGGCACCAATTTACTTTTAGCACAAGCCAGTAATACAGCGCAAAAGCAGGCTGTCGGTAATCAAAGTGGTGGAAGAGTGTTTTTATTCCTGCAAACCAATGACTTTTGGCGCGATTATAATTTGATGAAAGACAATGGCGTGGTTTTTCATGAAGAGCCACGAGTTGAACAGTACGCAACTGTGGTTGTTTTTGAAGATCTGTACGGTAATAAATGGGACTTACTTGAATTAAAGAAATAACCTCACGTTCGAAGAAGGAACTTCATGAGATGGTTTTATTGCGAGAGCCCTAGCCGACTTCAAAAATACATACCAATATACTCGATTAAATTTGTTCTACCTCAAGTCATTGTTTAATAAATACGCTTTGATTAAATTTTTTATTAATTACTGAGTCTATGAGACGTACTCTTGGTGCGTTTATATATTGTTCATCTATATCTATATCTATATAGGAAAACGAGCAATATACAGTGCACAGGGTAGCAGCATGTGGGCGCATTATTGCGACGGCATGGTGAATGATTGTTTTAATATAAAGACTGAGTAAATTGACATGGATATACGCCTTTTTTCCCCTTACTTTCTTGGCTCTTATGGTGAAAATAACCACGAGTTTGAAGATATCTTTTTAGAGTTCTTTCGGGACCACGTTTATTGGCGGCGTAGTTTTCACCCAGAAGATTTGCCCCCAGTCTCTATCATTGAAAAGCAGTCTTCGCATTATCTAGAAACGATGGCCAAAACCAAGCAAGAGTTACATAAACTGAGCGCTGATTTAAAGCAATCCGTGCCGTTTTATAACCCTCGCTATATCGGCCATATGGCTTCAGATTTACTGTTACCTGGGATGTTAGCGCAATTCATTACCGCGCTATATAACCCCAATAACGTGACAGAAGAAGCCGCGCCAGTCACTGTAAAAATGGAGCTAGAGGTTGGCAATAAGTTGGCAGAAATGTTTGGTTATAACCTGAATGCAGACAAGGGCCCAGTGGCATGGGGGCATTTAACCTCTGGTGGCACTGTGGCAAATTACCAAAGCTTATGGATGTTTCGCTCTGTGAAGTATTACCCACTGGCAGTAAAACGATGTGGTGAGTTGGCAGACATTGACTTTGTTGATGGTAATGGGCGTTCATTACACAGTATGTCAACTTGGGAGTTAATGAATCTCTCAATTGATGAAGTGGTGCAAGTACGTGTTAATTGCTTGAATAAACTCAAGGCCATGGGTGATGAGAAATATGATGAGCTGATCGAATTACTGAGAGAGCAGCGGATTGAACACCAAGGCCATATTGACTTTTTCGACCAGCATAAAGATTTAAAACAGCCAGTGGTGTTTGTACCAGCCACTGCACATTATTCATGGATAAAAGCCATGAAGATTTTGGGCATAGGCAGTAAAAACCTATGGCAAGTCCCCACAGATGAAAAAATGCGCTTAGACCCAGCTGCACTTAAGCAGCTATTGCTTAAAGCGAAATCTGAAAACCGTACCGTACTTGCTGTTATCGGTGTTTTGGGGACTACCGAGTTTGGTACTGTTGACCCTATCTCTGATATCGTGTCGTTACGTGATGAAATGATTCAAGACGAAGGGCTGAACTACTATATTCATGTGGATGCCGCGTGGGGTGGTTATTTGTCTTCTGTATTCAGAGATGAAAATAACCAAATGCGCGAACATGAAGCGGTGAAAGCGGGGTTTGAATATTTCCCATCAGCCAAAGTCTACAATGCATTTGCAGCGTTGTGTGAGACAGATTCCATCACGGTTGACCCACATAAGCTAGGTTATATGCCCTTTGGCAGCGGTGCATTTATCGCTAGGAATAAGAATATGTGTGGGTTTGTGGTGCAAGAAGCTGCCTATGTATTTGATAAAAAGAACCGATTTGTTGAGCCTGAACCAAAGTTAAATCAGCTAGGGCAATATATCATGGAGGGCTCAAAGCCGGGGGCAGCTGCGGCAGCAAGCTATGTGGCACAAAATGTATTGCCACTCAATGCTGAGCATTTTGGTAAATTACCTGCCAGCACGATTCGCACCACAGAAGTGTTTTACCATAAGATTTCAGCATTGAGTGAAAAGCTTGCAGGTAAAGCAACCTTGATAGCGCCAATAGAGCCTGACACAAACTTGATTTGCTTGGCCATTAACCCCGCGGGTAACACCAGTACACGAGTGTTAAATGACTTTACTCGCAAAGTGTTTGAGCACATTAAAATTGAGAAGTCGACACCTATGTTTAGCAAGGAGTTTATCGGCTCTTATACCTCTATTTTTAGAAAAAACATCAATGATGAAGTAGCGCACAACTTATGTATTAAGCTTGGCCTTGATCCACATTCGTTTGTGAGAGATGTTGAACAGGTTGAGTGCCAAGATAACGCACTGTTTGTCTTACGACATACTTTAATGAATCCATGGTTATCAGATGATAAAAACGGCGTCACTTATATGGATATGTATTTAAACTACCTTGAGGAGATCATCTTAAAGGTTGTCGATCAATAGGTTTGACCTTTTAAAAGGCGTTAAGTTTTGGCCTGACAGTGATGTTGGGGCTTAACTTGGCAGATTTAGAGGTGAATATTTAAGTTAAATTAGGCAACTGGGTTATCCGCTTTTAATTTGGAGGTTATTTTTGCCTGAACTACAAAGCGTATAGTAGTACCAGAATCATTATTTTTCATAAGGGACAAAAATGAAAAGATTATGTTTTGGAATCGTTTTACTACTTTTATCTGTATCTGTGTTGGCACACCATGATGGAGACTTATGCTGGGGGTGGGATGATATAAATCCACCCGAACTTAAAGAAGAGGCGCTAAGAAGCTTTTTGGCCGATAGCCGCATAAGTAATATTTATATCTGCGGACAACCCATATTAATTACTAAACCTTTGATAATTGATAGACCTATCCGATTTGAAGGGATAGGGCATACCGCTCAGATTATTGCTAAAAATAAGTTTGCCAATTCTGCTGCTATGCTCAAGTTTACCGAAAATGCCAGTGGGAGCCAGATCAGGCAAGTTATGATTGATGGGGACTTTTTAGCAACAAAAGGTGTAGAAGTACAAGGTGTGGATGGCATTGATATTTCTTACTCGGTATTCAGTCGTTTTTTAGGGACTGATTTTAAAACTGGCACCATAACGCGTTACTCAGAAATTTATCCAGCTCGGGCGATTCAGATCACAAACAGTCGTAATATTCATATTTTCAATAATTTCATAGATAGAGTTGGAGGGCATGACGCCAGTTCTGATAGGTATTTTAATGGTGTAGATCTTGTACGGGAAGGGCGTTTGGCGCACCGGGGAATATCTATAGTCGGGTCAGTATCTGGTCAGGTAGAAGTATCTAAAAATACCATTCGTGACGTTTATGGTTATTTAGATTCAAGCGCAATTTACGTGCAAAGTATGGACTGTGTGGATCGTTGTTATTATGGAGTTATATCAGATAATGAAATTAATGCTTTTGGTAATAATGGCATTAAGCTTTTAGCAAGTAATTTCAATGTTCACTACAATCGCCTCTTTTCAAATGGTCAAAGTAACAATGTTGATCGTCAAACAATAGGCACTACCTCATCCGCTATATTGTCACTTTGTCATTTGACGCCATGCTCAGAAAATATAATTTCAAGCAATGTCATAGAGTTGCAAAGAGCTTACAGAGGGATCCAAGCTATCGGTGAGCATTATATTGGTGGTAATCAAGTGACGATTCATAGCCCACACATAACAGCCAGAGGTATGCTTACTTATGAATTTTCACTTCAGGTTAGTTCAGGGTTGAGCCATTTCAGTGGTAATCGTATTCATGGGAAGGCTAAAAACCCGCATTTAGGCGAGACAAACTACGCGGATGGATACTGCATTAATAGTGTTTCACGCACTTATAGCAGTGAAGTTTATCATGACTGTGATCCGGTATTGCCTAGTACTGTTATGCTAAGGCAATAAGGCCTAAATTCACTTGCCCATTTATGTATCCATTGTGGGCAATTGATACATGCTGAAACAACGCCCCACATAGCGCTTGCTTCTTGTTTTATGATTAGAAAATTCTGCTTAATTTATAGACTTTTTTGCCGATAACCAAATTACATGGATGGGCTTGGAGGAGCTATGAAAATTGAAAGTGCACAAATTGAGATGCGTAACAAGCATGAAAGTCAGTTTCACGTCAGCGAGCAGCGCACAGAAGTCATGATACCTGATGAGGAGCAAAGCGCCTTGCCAATGGCTGACGCTGAAGTTGCTAAGGCAGAGCAAACCGCAAGTGACATGGAGATGGGCAACGATGCAAAGCTGTATATTCTTAAGCTACTGGTACAGAAACTCACTGGAAAAGAAGTGAGTTGGTATGATGATACCATAGGTAAGGATGTGGCAGAAGCTGAAGCAGCGGCTGAACTTGCTGCTGCAGATGCCGAGCAGCTTGAGCCGACCCATGTCATTATTGAGCGTTTGAGTCATGAGCAGCAGTCCAATGTATTTAAAGCAGGTGGGCAAATTACACTACAAAATGGCGAGCAAATTGCCTTTGCGTTTAAGTCTGTATTTGAGCAGTCTCACACCAGTTACGAGCGTACGATTGAAGATATTAATATGAAAGATCCACTTATTATCAGTTTTACCAATAAGGCAGTTGAACTGGACAGTGAGCAGATGCAGTTTGATATTGATGCCGATGGCAAAGCAGATACATTCTCACATCTTAAAAAAGGCTATGGTTTTTTGGCTTTGGATCTAAACAATAATTCACGCATTGATGATGGTACTGAGCTATTCGGGGCGTTAAGTGGTAATGGTTTTGCTGATTTAGCCCAATACGATCAGGATGGTAACGGCTTTATTGACGAAAATGACGAGGTGTTTGACAGCCTTAGAGTGTGGATAAAAAATAAAGATGAAGACAAATTGGTGACATTGTCAGAGGCCAATATTGGTGCGATAGGGCTGCAAAATGCAGAAACGCCGCTGAATATTCGCGAGCAAGGCGAGCTTAAAGGCGCAATCAGAAAGTCAGGCTTTTATCTTGACGAGCAGGGCAAGCCGAGTTTAGTACAGCAGATTGATTATGTGGTTTAGTAACGAATCATAAAGAATAATGTCTAGAAACAAATTACAGCTGCTAGATTTTAAATGTAGCTTTGCGTTCGTGGCGAAAATTGCTTTAACGTACAGTTTTCAGTTACACTTTAGGTGTGGGATTTCACCAACGAATAAACTTAACTGGTAATTTTTTGAATATCATTGTGACAAATCACTAGCACCATCCGGTCGCTAGTTTCTATTTCCTCGAAAACATCATGTTTTTGAGCGGTTTTCTATTATCTAATTATGAGTAATTGAAATTGAAAAGTAATCTATTTATTCGTGAAATGGCCCCGTCTGATTTATCAGCAGCAAAACTGATCATTGAAGATAACCAGATGTTCCCATCTGAGTTTTTGGACGAAATGAGTGAGCCTTTTTTCTCTCAGACATCAGAGGAAAAATGGTTCATTGTCGAAAGTCCTGATAAGCAAATTTTAGCGATAGCTTATTGCTCTCCAGAGAGAATGACAGAGGGAACTTGGAACTTACTATTAATAGCTGTATTAAAGTCACATCAAGGTCATGGCGTCGGCAGAACGCTAATTGCGCATGTAGAGTCGGTGCTTATTCAGAAGCAGGCTCGAATTATGTTGGTTGAAACTTCTGGGCTGCCAGAGTATGAACTAACCCGTAAATTTTATCCTCAATGTGGTTATATCTCCGTTGCTGTTATTCCAGAGTATTACGATAAAGATGATGACAAAATTGTGTTTTGGAAATCATTAAGGTAATTCATTTAAAAAAAGGTACTGTCAAAGTACCTTTAATTTCTCAGTTGTCACTAGTATAAAAAAATAACAAGGTTTGTATAAAAAATATTAAAAAGTACATTTTTAATAGTTGTACTTTTTTTACACCATATTTTATTTAGTTCAATTTAGCATTATTATCTGTATCTTTATTGGAGTTGGTGGCTGTTTGGCTTTCCAAATCCAACATATAGACCGCGCCTGACGATTTGCCGTTATCATCACGGTGGGGGGCGGCAACAATGGCATGTTGATTTGATAGCGATAGATTCCAGCCAAATTTGTCATCGGCTTTCCCGTCTTTGGCGACAATTTTTGAGGTGTATTGCCACTGACCATCGTGTTTTTTATACACATAAACAGCACCTGCGTTGCTGCTATTGACGTCATGGTGCATGGCGCTGATTAATGCGGTGTCTTTAGAGAGTGTTACGCCACGTGCAAACCGGTCATCTGCATAGGCATCGGGCGCAGTCAGCTTTTGTATTTGTACCCATTTTCCTTCAGTTCGCTCAAAAATATATGCAGAACCCGCATCCACCCCCACGCCTGCAATATCGTCTCTTCTGGCAGAGATCAGAGCGGTATTGCCCTGTAACGCAACTCTTACACCAAAGATATCTGTGTCGCCGCCATCTTTTGCCAACAATTTAGCTTGTTGTAGCCATTGCTTGCCATCAAATTCATAAGCATAAACAGCACCGGCTTCTGGTGCAATTTCATCATGCAAGTCTGCACCGACAAGAATGGTATTGCCATCAATCGCAACACTGATCCCAAACAAGTCGTCTGCTGCACCGTCTTTGGCGGTTAGCTTGGTTTGAAAATGCCATGCATCGTTTTTGCGGGTATAGACATAAGCTGAGCCAGAGTCCTTATGTGGCGCGTCACTGTGGGGAGCGCCAATGACTAAAAAACGCTCTGTGAGCGCAATGCTTTGCCCAAATACATCGCCTGCTTTTCCATCCATCGCAGTTAATATTTGCTTTTGCGTCCAAGTATCATCTTGTTTTTCAAAAGTAATCACTGCACCGGCATCTTTGCCATGGCTGTCTCTTCTTGATACACCTAACATGGCCATGTTGTTTTTGAGTGCGACATTGCCTCCAAGGGTGTCCTCTTTAAAAGCCGGCTCAGCGACCAACTTGGCTTCTTGGATCCAGCCATTCTTACTAAGGGTGAAGATATAAGCTGCTCCAGCATTTTCAACTGTTTTAAGATCTGCTTTAAACGCACCTACTAAAGCGGTTGTGCCGTCTACTGCAACACTAAAGCCGAAGCTGTCTTCTGTTTTACCATCATGAGGTAATAGTTTTTGTTGATTAGCTCCACTTTGGCAAGCGACAAGAAAGGTCAAACAAGACATCAGTTTGAGGAATGCACCCGATTTCATCAATATTATCCTTGGGTTAGATATTTTAATGGGAACAATATATGCAACTTATAATATTTTAACAAGGTCCTTAGAGAGACGATTAAAGTATTATGATAATTATAAAGAGGTTTTGTGTAATTAATGATTTTTTACATAAATTAAATGGTTTTTTATGAGTTATATCTGAGTGGATAGTGCGTTAGACGATATATAAAGCAAGCCGTCATCAAGTAATAGAGTGTAATCGACTTTTTCTTTGTTATTACTTAATTTTAGTGTTTTCAATTTAGTTAAAAGGATTTTAAGTGATTCAATATTTAAAAGTGATTTTATGTTCAGCCCTATTTTTTAGTTTATCCGCATGTGCAGCCAATAGCGGGCAAGAAAGTAATATTAAACATGGACTAAAAGCCCGCCTCAATACCGCCATGATTTACTTGGCGGCATCACAATTTGAGAATGACTGTTACAAGAAAGAATATGAACGTATGGTTCACTATGCGGCGTTAGACTTGTCACTTGATGAGCTACGTAGTGCATTGAGGAGAGTATCTGTTCTTATTGAAAATGCGTCGTTTAAAAATCCACGCCAGTTGGTGTTATGCACAGAATCAGAGTTCAAAAATGGGACATGCTTTGCGCCGAGTTGTTCACCCTGTTTACTTGATAACCCTGGGCCCTTAGGAACTGGATTACTGTGTCGTAAAGGATGGACGATGAATAATAAGCAACCTTGTTGTCAAGAAGGGGGAAGTGCACCTTGTTCATTGATTAAAGGTGATATAAATGTGTCGAATAGCATATTATTTGGCCTAGATAAGTCGTAGGCACTCACTCTATGAGTATAGTTATTTCATAAAAAAGAGCACAGAGGGTCCTCGGTGCTCTTTTTATGCGGTTATTTACAGTTTGTTAGCTGTTGCCAGACTTCTTTCCACTCGCTTTTACTGCTTGTTTCACTTGGTAAATCATTGTGGCTCCACCAGTTTGCACGATATAAATGACCATCATGACTTACTTCACTTCCTTTAACATATGAAGTATTTGAAAGCCACGCGTCAAATTGTGAGCAGTCTGCACCATGAGAAAACCCAGTGATTAAGGGGCCCCACTCGTTGTGCTGTCTTGTGTTATTGTGCTCTTCGAACGTCCCGATAGGCTTGCCGTCAAATTCTTTCTTTGGGTTTGAAAAGTAATTAATGACGGGGCACTCTTTTGGTGCGGCAGCAGAATAGACACAGCTGTAGGTCATGATAGTTCTGAATGACCAATCTTCGGCATCATAGTAGCCATGGGCATAACGAGACACATAAGGCACTTCGAGCGTAGCCTCCCAGTTGTGTTCAGCGCCAAACAAGTGGCCGATTTCATGCTCAAAGGTGACATTATCCAAACATCGCATATTGGTAACCGCAGCGGACTCGCTGCGATCTAAAGCGCCGATGGTGAGTGCTGCACCGCAGTATCCTTGTTCATGGCTGGTGATCAGCATATCCATATCAGAGCCATACTTTTCGCTTTGCTTTAAATCTTTGTCAAACCCATCATCTGGCCAGATAAAGTCTACATCTGGGTATGACACTTTGAGTTTATTGATGTTTTCTCCTTTTTTTAAGAAAAAGTCGAGAGAAGAAATCTGGTAGTGGAATTCATCATAGTTTGCATGATGGATGTTGGCGATTTCTAACGTGACGTTAATACCACTATTTTTATAAGCTTGGTTTGAACGCTCTATCACAAAGTCGATCGCTTGTTTGATATTTAACCCCATTTCTTGATAAGCACGAGCGACATTATTGGTGTAATAAATAGATATTCTAACTAGATTATCTTGCTTAGGTGTTGCGCCATGTTGAGACATATTAGTCGGGAGGGTTGATAAACCATGGTGGTGTTTATTAGTAGACATTACATCATGCTCTAGATCCATGCATAAGGTCTCAGGGATATGAGATTGTATTGTTAGTAAATTGTCTAGTGCGCTGATAAGTTTAAATTTTCCGTTAGATGTTGAAACCTCACCTTGAATAGTCCCGTCGCGCGACACGCTTATCATTCCGTGGGGTATGCTCTGGGTGTCGTGTAAATAGATAGTGCCTGTCTTTTCATCGACTCTCTTCGCATCAAACTCGAGAGCATAGTGTGTACCATTTGGTAATTTTCCTCGATAGGACAATGACTGAGCTGTAAGCGAATTAACAGGAGATTTAGAGATAATATAATCTAAGGTTTGGCCATTGGAAAAAGTGTTAACTATCTGCTCTAAATTGGCCGAAAAGCTTGGCACTGACATGCATGAGAATGTAATTGATATCAGGGCGGTATTCCGTTTATTCATTTTCCTTTCCTTTATTTTTGATTGTTTTTTGTTCTTTTTTAGATAATCAAAGTAAATGTTTAAAAACAATTCTTAAAGGAATGAAGTGGAGTTATATTATGATTTTTATATTTTTACACTGGCTTTATTTTTTTTATTCTATTTTCAATGGGGTTTTAGCTCTAGTTTGTCTGTATTTTTGTTGGTTTTTTTGGGGGGATAATCAATTTTTATATTAAAGTTTCAAAATGAAATTTTCTTCAAAGCTTGATAGGTAGGTCATTGAAAATGCTATTTGTCAAAGATAGTTGTGTATACTGGCGTCGTGTCTAATTTACGGGCAAGCATGTATGCAAATACGGCCTTGCGTTCAGTTTCAAAGGCTTCCTTCAGTACATAGCAAAATTGTGCATATTCATCGATAACAAATGGTTACATCTACTCAGACAAGGTAGAGTTCATACTGCTCAAACCTTGACTATACTCAGCTCTGTTTAAGGTTTTGGCTCTCAACACGACACTTTTGGTGTTACAGGTTTAATTAAGCGGATTAATAGCATGATCAAATTCACACTTGCTGTGCTGGCTATGTTGGTAACAAGCATGGCGCAAGCGCTCCCTAATATTCAATTCTCTAAACTCGATTTAACGCAAAAAAAGCGTTTAATTATTTTTGTCGATAACGCCAGTTCGTTAAGCGGGCTTGCGGCGCAAGTAAACACAAAAACAAACGGTCAATTGCAGGGCGCGATTGAAAGTGCGGGCTTTAAAAGTGGATTTGGAAAAACGCAAACATTTTATGGTCTGGCGCCTTTTGCACAAATTACAGTCATTGGTACGGGTTTTAATGAATTAACTCAAGCCCAACTGCAAGACTTAGGTGGTTATGCAGCGGCGAGCACGCCAGCCAATGGCAAAGATCAGTATGCGTTGATCACTGATACTTTAAACACACAAGTATCAACACCTGCTGCTTGGATTGCGATGGGTGCAGGTCTTCGTGACTACCACTTTGATAAATATAAAGCTCAGGCAAAGCAATCTTCTCCTCGTAATTTTGTGCTTCATAGCAATAACAGTGCTGCAGCCACAAAAAAATATAATGACGATTTAAAGTATATGGTGCAAGGTGTACACCTAACCCGCGATATGGCTTCAGAGCCTGGTAAATCTATTTACCCGCAGAGCTTTGTTGATAGAGTAAAAGATGCCTTTGATGACATTGATAACGTTGATATCAAGGTGATGAAAGTCAGAGAAATGAAAAAGCGAAATATGGGCGCAATTTTAGGTGTTGGCTTGGGCTCAATTCATGAACCACGCATGTTGGTGATCAACTACCGTGGCGGTAACAAAAAAGACGCGCCAATTGCGCTGGTGGGTAAAGGGATCACGTTCGATACCGGTGGTATCAGTTTGAAGAAAAACAGCGGCATGTGGCAGATGAAATCTGATTTGTCTGGCGCTGCAGCGGTTGCTGGCACTATGCTAGCAGTGGCAAGTAGAGGTGAGCGCGTCAACCTAGTAGGTGTGATGCCGCTTGCTGAAAATATGCCAGCTGAAGATGCTATACGTCCGGGTGACGTACTGACAACAATGCAAGGTACGACAATTGAAATCATCTCAACAGATGCAGAGGGTCGCTTGTTGCTAGCGGATGCAGTTCGTTATGCACAAGATGAATTTAAGCCTAGAATGCTTGTTAATATTGCAACGTTGACAGGATCAGCAGCGAGAGCATTAAGTGATGAGTATGCGGCCATGGTTACGCGTGATTGGTCTCTTGCTCAAAACATGATGCAGGTCGGTGAAGCCAGTGGTGAAGCGGTTTGGCCTTTGCCTCTACACCCTAATTTCTTTAAGCAGATTAAGTCAGACATTGCAGACATTAAAAACTCAGGTGCAGGTAACCCAGGTGCAAGTATCGGAGCTGCAGTGGTGGCAACGTTTGTAGATAAAGATATTCCATGGGTTCATTTGGATATTGCGGGCGTTGATTGGTTAAATCAGCCGATTGCTGTGGCACCAAAAGGCTCTCAAGGCTGGGGTGTACGGTTTTTAGATCAATTAGTTAGACAAAATAGCAACTAAACAGTTGGTTATTTGCATAGAGTGCTACTGCAAGTTAGGTTTTGCACTCTATGTTTACGCAAAATTACTCTTCACACGAATCATTTTTTAAGTACTTCAAATTAATCATTCCATACTGCGTATTCATATAGGGCTCGTATAGCTTTGTCGTGCGCGTTATCTTTATAAATTGGCCATTTATTTAGTTTTTAACAAGTTTCATCTAGAGGCTAAAAAAAGCGGCACCATTATAATAGGGCCGCTTTGGCGGATATAGATATAGAAGAAGTATTAAATTAATAAATTATCTGTTTTCCGAAAAGGTTTTACATACAGTGTACAAAGCAAATAATAGTCGAGTTTTTAGATGGTATGTAGGCAAGGAACGTAAAAGTTAGACGTTTAAAGTTTACAAAAGTTTGCATTTAAACTTTTATGAAAATTGGTACACTGAAGATGGACTATATAGATGTGGTTGGGTTTTATATAAAAAGAAATGAGAAAAAGCCCTTGATCAGCATTAAATTTATATCAAGAAAAGGAAGTGGTTTGAGTATTAAACCAAAGTTACTCATCGTTGAAGATGAGCCAAGCATATTAAGAGGTTTGACTGATTTATTTGTATTTCATGGCTATGATGTTGACAGTGCCGTAGATGGAAAAGAGGGGTTAGAAAAGGGGATATCGGGTGATTACACCTGTATTTTGCTCGATGTTATGCTGCCGTCAATAAATGGTTTTGATATTTGCAATACTCTGCGTGCTCATTCTCGTACTCAACCAATTATGATGTTAACGGCGAAAAATGCTGAGGAAGACATCATTAATGCGCTCACACTTGGTGCTGATGATTATGTGTCAAAGCCTTTTTCAACTTCAGAGCTGGTGCTGAGAGTTAGTGCATTAGTCCGGCGATCAGGGTGGACAGAACAAGGCGATATCATCACGCTTAGTGAGCAAGTTTCAGTTTGTTTACAATCACTTACTGGAAGCTCTTATCAACAAGATATTAAGTACACGCGTCGAGAAGTTGAAATTTTGGCTTATTTAAATCGTAAAGGCGGGTTAGTGTCTCGTGATGATTTGTTAAGACATGTCTGGGGATATAAAGAAACGAAGGATATTGACACTCGGACTGTAGATATCCACATTGCGAAAATCCGTAAAAAAATTGAAATTGCCCCTAAAAAGCCTAAGCATTTGATCACCCACAGAGGTGAAGGATATCAGCTCTACATACAATAAGAATAATACATGACTTTCATAAAAAATAAGCGCTTACTCAATTACTCTGAGCGCTTAAAACGTCTTCGTATCTCGGCGGTTTTACTTCTATTTGTGTTATTAATTCCACTTTCATTGCTGTTTTTTATTAGTTATCAGCAATCGGAAAAAAAACGCTTATCTGAGTATCAAAAAGAAGCCAGTAATTTAGTCAGGGTTATTAATAGAAAGCTGTTTCGGATGACCAGTGTTAGTAATCAAATTCCAGTGGATGCATTTAACTATTATCGCTATATTCATAACCCAGTTACTAAGCAAACGCAAAAAGTGCTTTCACCTCTAGCGCAGCTTGATGGGTCACAAAATATCACTGGACTTGTGGGGTATTTTCAAATTGATCACAAGGGCAATTTTAATTCTCCAATTTGGCCAGATGCAATTACAGTTGATGAGCTGGCTGACACTTCCAATGAAATACAAACCTTAGAGGCGATCACTCGTCGTGAAATGGCGGTAACTGTTTATCACACTGTATTTCAATCTAAATCGATTAAAGCAATGCTGAGAACTGGGCTAGAGCTTAACGGAAGTCAGTTTGATGTGAATTTTGACTTGCCTGAATATATTATCTTTTATCGTGTTGTTGCTGTTTTGGATCAGCCGGTGTTACAAGGGTATGTCATAAAAAGAGCCCCGTATTTACACCAGCAAGTGATAGATATCCTCGAGAATAGACGTTTTGACATGCCCATTGCAGTTACGTTGAAGGCTGTGGATGACATGGTTCCCAATGCATACTTTATATATTCGCCTGTAGAGAGAGTACCTACCGTTACACAGCCTGAGATACTTGATAATTTGTTTAGGCAGCAACCAATCTTTGAGGCTCGACTGCACTGGCCATACAAAAATTATGCAATATCGGTGAGCTCACAACTTATGCCACTTGCTGGTACAACCATATTTAGCTTAATCTTTAACGGTATTTTATTAATCGCCATTGTATCGGCTTGCTATGGTTTTTATCGTTTTAGTGTTAAGCAGTTGGCGCTTTCAGAAGAGAAGAATAACTTTATCTCATCAGTTAGTCATGAGCTTAAAACACCGCTTACTTCTATCAAAATGTACTCTGAGATGCTTAAATCTGGCATGATAACTACGCCAGAACATCAAGGGGAATATTACGACTTTATCTGTGATGAAAGTGATAGGTTGGCACGACTCATTGATAATATTTTGCAGTTGTCTGCTTTCGAGCGTCAGCAGCAAAGGGTTGATCCTGAATATATTCCGTTGACGGTGTTGCAAAACATCATTCATTCTAAAATTTCGTCATTGACTGACAAGCATGGCTTTGAACAGGTTCATCGCTTGGCGTTTTCAAAACCTGAGTCTGTTTTGGCATTTATAGAATCAGACGCTTTTACGCAGGTGGTGATAAATATAACGGACAATGCCATTAAGTTTTTTAAATCAGCAAATATAGATGATCCGACACGAAAGAAAATTGATTTTATTTTTCAACAGCACCCAACAAACCAAAGAATGGTCCAATTGGAGATCCGAGATTATGGCAACGGTATCAGCAAGGAGCAAGAGGATAAAATATTTGAGCTCTTTTATCGAGGGAGTAGTGAGCTTACTCGAAATACCAAAGGAACGGGGATTGGATTAGCACTTGTCCGAGAGCTGATGTTGTCGCAGCAAGGTGAGGTTCAAGTACAAAGGAGGCACCCTGGTTTGGCTTTATTAGTGTCATTTAGGTTAAAGCTCAATGATGAGAAAAACAGCTAAAAGAATTGGAATAGATTATTGAATTGATATGCAATTGCATACAGTTAGCTTTACTTAGGGGGCTTATAAAAAAGTGTGTGGTTCTGAACGATGCTCCAGCCTTATACCGAGTACACTTGTCTGATATAGGAAAGGGTATACGTGTATTTTAGTTCCGAGAGATACCAAGTAGCTGTAACAATCTGTAATAGTTTTATTTTATACCTCGACCCACAATAAAGACATTGTATTAGCCTGAACAAAAGGAAGCATCGCAATGTTTTTAACCCAAAGTCAAAAAGAGAATATTGAGTCAATAGTTGGGAAGAGCAATGTATATTATCCAAACGACGACTTTAATAGCGAAAAAAATCCTTACAATCAATCACGCAAAGTGTTTAACCGCAAGTTTGATTTTATCCCAAGTGCTGTTGCTCAAGTAACTAATACTGAGCAGGTTTCAGAACTCATTGCGTATTTACAGAAAGAAGGCATTGATTTAACTGTAAAATCTGGTGGCCACGACCATGAAGGTGAGTGCGTCGCGACGGGGAAAGTGCTGATAGATTTTGCATGCATGGGTGAAATTGACGTAAGTGAGAATAAATCACAAGTCAGGATCCAGCCAGGTGCAAAATTCGTCAACATAAAAGAGGAGCTTGATAAACACAACCTTGGGATCCCTCATGGTACATGTATGACAGTGGCGATCGCTGGTTACACTATGGGTGGCGGTTGGGGACCATGGACTCGTAGGTATGGCATGGGGTGTGAGCGACTGATTGGCGCCACGATTGTACTTGGTGATGGCACAGTTGAATACCTTGGCCAAAGCGCGACTTACCACAATAAAACGCAGTCTGCTCATAATAGCCAGCTGTTAAGCGCCTTACGAGGCGGTGGAGGACTTAGCTACGGTATTGTCACAGAGTTTTTCTTCGAACCATTTGAGCTGCCAGGAATTGCACAAAGTTTTGAGATTAAAAGAGATACGTTACCTGCTCTGGAAAATATTAAAGCAACAACCATTATTGCTGCTTGGGAGCACCTAATTGCAAACGATAAAAATCACAACTTAATTGGTACTAACTTAAAAGTTGATGCCAAAGCGGTGGCTTGCGCATCTGAAATCAGTCAAGATGCTGTACTAGATTGGCAAATGAATGGACACTTTGGCGGAACTATCGAGGAGCGTGATGCATTGCTGGCAGAATGGGCAAAAATTGTTGGACTGACAGGGGGAAAATCGTCACAGTTAAACGCACCTAATTTACTGTCTGAACTATATAAAAAAGTGAATGCAGATGCGCAAGTGCACTCAAGTGCCAGCAATGCAGGCGATTATGCTCTGAACTTTGATAGCTGGGATCGCAGTACGGGTATAGAGCTTGAAACAGATGGACCTGCACCACATAAAATTACTTCAAGGATGCCTACATCGGATTGGGATGAGCAAGGGCGAGAAGCGCTAGTTAAATCTCTACAGTCGACTTTGCTTTTTGACCAAAATAGTAAATCAACCGTGTCTGCGTATATTACGCTTGGCGCAATAAGTGGGCCGTATTACACAAATAAACTGAAAGCGCCGCTGAACGAAAGGGTGTCTTGTGCATTTCCTTACCAAGACCGACCTTTTACCATCCAATATCAAGCATGGTGGGACCAACCAGACAAGGGTAAACCAGTGAGCAAAGAGCAAGAGATTGCCACGCGTTTTTATGAAAATAGAGCACAAGACTGGATTGAGTCGTGTCGCAGCTATGATATTCCACATACGTATGGGTCGTTCATCAGCTTTAAAGATGCCTCCGTTGAAACGAAAGACTACTTTGTCGATAAGTACGAAGAGTTGATCAACACTAAATTAGAATGTAGTAGAGACGATAAGTGTTTACTTAGAAGCCGTAAGACGATTATTTAAGGCCGTTTTATTTCCGGTTGAATTACAATCACGTCATCCATGCTTTACGGTTGGCGTGATTAAAAAAGCAATGTTAACAAAGCCCGCTATAATACCTGCCATATTTAATTATTTATTAATCTAATCAGAAGCTTGTGCTTTAGTGCTCAGCGATATAAATTCGGAGCCTAATCGTTTATTTTTTCAGTGGGAGAGATTAAAAATGGAAAAGCTGTTTTCATATGGCACATTGCAGTTAGAGCATGTTCAAATTGAAACGTTTGGTCGCAAACTAAAAGGTGAAAAAGACCAGCTTGTTGGCTATGTGCTATCCGAGGTTAAAATTACCGATGCTGAGGTGATTAAAACCAGTGGTAAAGACATACATCCGATTTTGAAATACACGGGTAGCGAGTCAGATATTGTTGAAGGCACGGTATTTGAAATCACCCCTGAGGAGCTTGCCCAAGCAGACGAATATGAGGTGGATGAATACGTTAGGATTGCAGGGCAGTTTCAATCAGGTCAGCAAGCTTGGGCATATGTGTGCGCGGCAACAGAGTCTGCTAGAAGCTGAAACTTTTAGTGTTTATCCCCTAAAACATTTGGCTGTGTAGGTTGTTCGGCGATTAGTAATCTAGCCGCCTTATAGTCGCTATTCACCTTTGTAAAGGCGAACATTAACAAGCCTTTTTTTGAGTCTAAATAACCTGTACTTCAAATGATAAAGGCCTAAGCTTGCCCTCTTAAAAAGCTAAATTTATAGGGTTTATTTGCGTATGAGTGATTAGTTCTTTGTTTTGGCTACTATTCTGTTTTAAAAGGATGTTATGTAAGGCAACTGCAGTGCCTAGTTGTTGGATATCCAGCTTATACATATTTTCAGGAGATATTGGAGGTCAATGTATTGTTGGTTGATATATTGATACTGCCAGTAATATAGCAATCAATACCAAAAATGCGGTAACGGGTTTGCTCAATGGTGATTCTCCAATTCATCACTTTGCATTGTAAGTAGTGATTGCTGGTAGGTATTACCTTCTTTTTTGAATAAATACATAATCAAGCCTTCCTCTAAGTAAATTGATCCCTTACTCCAAATGATAAAAGCTTTCGATTCACCACCTAAATATTCAAAGCCGTATGGTTTATCCCATGGATCAAGTGGCATATCTTTCAGTAAATTAGGGGAAGTTTGAGAAAGTTCATAGAAGTTTTGGAGTTGGCTAATATCTTTATTCAAGAGTTTGTCATACGCGATAACGGCGGTTCGAAGTAATAAGATATCTAACTCAACTTTTTCGATTAGTGGGTTAGATGTACAACGAATGAGGTTCACCATTGTTGCGAATAGGCCGGCGCTCAATAATGAAACGGCTAAGGCGTATACAAAGTACTTTTTCATTCTTTATTATCTGTTCATTGGGGCATTATTAGTCTTACTAAACAAAACCTTATCTGATACGAATGAACACACACTTTATTAAATGGTTGCACAGAGTGTTATTTGTCTCGGGCGGCGGTGAAATCGATAACCCTATCTCAACAGTTTACGCATATTGAGCACGCCACTTACTTGGAGTGGTGCCTAATTGCTTTTTAAACTCCATATAAAAAGAACTTTTGTTGTTAAAACCACTATCCAGTGCGATTTGAGTGATGTTATCCCTTGTAGTGCTCTGTTTGAGTAGCTCACAAGCGAAATGGATTCTGTGCTCATTGAGCAATGTATAAAAACTTTTGTTCATATGCTCATTTAACAGTTCTGAGGTTTGATGTTGAGTCAGTCCAAGCTGCTGTGCCAGTTGCGCAAGTGTTAATTGGTTGTCTAAGAATACTTGTTTTTTTTCAAGTAACTGTTTGAGCTCATCAATACAACTTTGCGCAATCGATGGGCTTAGTTGTAGTTGCTTTTCGGATATTGGCCGATCAACTGAATCCGCTAGGTGAGCTTGTTTAATACGATAGACAGAGGTGAAAGAGCAAGCCAGTAAATAAATACAAACACTGATATTCAAAATCAACCATAGTGGGTAAGTCAGTGGTGAATTGCTTAAAAATGCGATGGCAACCCCCCCGTTGAGTGTAATAACACATACTACCCAGCCCAGTAATAATTGACTGCTCTTTAGTGTTGCCACTTTTGCTGCCCTGTGGCTATGCCATATCGCTGTAACGTAGCTGAACATCAAGCCAAAATAGATAACATACATGAGTGCAGCTTGGGTATGAAAGTTGGCGAGTTTTACAATGAGAAAAGCAATAAAAGGTGTGCAATGTAGCAATACTGTTTTGAGTTTTGGTGTGACGTCATATCGATAGAATAAATATGTAAGGCCACAAAATAACACAATGCAGTTGTTGGCTATCTGGGAAAGTAAAGGCGCATGAATATTAAACTTAATTTGAAGATAACTGGTAAATGGTATCAGCAACAAAACGCAATTCGCGAGGGTCAAAAATGGTAAGCGGGTATTAAAGCTGCGCTCGTACTTCTGCATCTTGCCTACACAAAACAATGTTAATAAACACGATACGAGATAAAACTCTTGTTGTAGTTCAAGCCACATAATCGACTTATCCTTAGTGAGAGTGGTCATACACGATTTACATTGTCAGTTTAGCTAAATTGACAGATATAATTACTTGATACATCACGTTATTAATTCAAAAAACTCCTATTTTATCAAGATGGAATAATTTTGATTGCAGCGCTTTAAAACTAAAAAGGTGATAAATACAACGACTAGGAGTCATCATGAAATCTATTCAAGCAGGTTTAGTTTTATTAGGTTCAGGGTTTTTAAGCTTTAATGCGAGTGCAGAACCTTTAACAGCAGCACAGGTAGAGCAGGTAAAACAGAATGTTTTAACGTATATGAGTGCCTGGAATATTCTTGAAGAAGGTGAGCGAGTGAGTCATTTGGAGCGCGCGACTAATCCAGGTTTTCGCTATCAAGACCCAACAACAGCCGGTTTTTTGGTTAATGATGCACAAAACGTCAGTAATTGGATCAGCGGATTTCAAGGGCAAATGCGTGACTTCGGACTCTGGCCTTTTGATGCAACTTTGGTGTCAAATGTTGAAATACATGGCAGTGTCGAAAGTACAAACATAAGGTTCAATTGGCACATATCTGCTTTGGGTGGTGCGGTGACAGTTGCCGAAGGGGTAGATTATGGTACAGCTTCAAATTTAAAGTTGGACTCTATCACTGGCTTTTTTGGGCCACTTTCACCGCTTTGTCGCTCACCGCAATGGCAAGCTGGCAGTACGTATGTACGAGATAATCAAGTGACGTTCAAGGGCGCAATTTATAAAGCGAGTTGGTGGACGCAAGACTCGCCAGAACAAGATGCACAAGCTTGGGTCAAATTAACAGACTGCAGTGTTGCACCGTAACGCATAGTTAGCAATCAACCAGAGTGGTTCGAAATGAGCCCTCTTTTAAATTTTCAGAAAATATTGAAACTTTGTTTGTTGACGCTAATATAAAGATTACCTAGCGAAAGAAATAAAGGAATATTCTATGGGTAATAAACATTATCTAGTTGACCGCTCTCTCCATTGGTTTGCTGCCTTTTTAATCTTGTTTATTTTAATGAACATGGGCGCGCAGATCCATAATATAGACTACCGCATTAAAGGTCAGGACTTGCATCGCCAAGATGCTATTGAGACTCATGCATTAATGGCGCTTGGCTTATTTAGTTTAGTACTAGCAAGGTTTGGCTGGGAAAAGCTATTCGCCAATAGGCTGCCTCGTCAACTGATGCAAAATGAGCTGCACAAAAAGCTCGTTAAAACCGTTCATCTGTGCTTTTATCTTATACTTATGGGGCTTGTGATCACCGGATTGGGTATGGCAGTAAACGCAGAAGTGGATATTCACTTATTTGGCGTGCAGTTGTCTGATGTTGCAAGTAGCAACGGGCGGTTTTATGCAAAGATGCTAGATGTGCATTTGATACTCATTGACACATTATGGTGGTTAATTGGATTGCACTTTATTGGCGTGTTATATGCGCGTAAGTAATTTTAGAGGGGAGTATTCAGAGTGAATATTTCACCCTGAATACATTCATGCTTTTACTTAAGTGCATCTCGAAGTGCGGCCAGTAGCAGCGCGATATTTTGTTCATTTGCGGTACTGCCCATCAGGCCAATACGCCATGTTTTTCCAGCGAGTTGTCCAAGCCCTGCGCCGATTTCAAGGTTATATTTGTTCAATAGCATTGATCTAACCGCCACATCATCAATGCCCTCTGGGATCAAAACAGAGTTGAGCTGAGGTAGGCGATGCGCTTCATCAACCAAGAAGGTAATACCAAGGCTTTCTAGACCATCGCGCAGTGTTTCATGTAGTTTCTGATGGCGTTGCCATGCATTTTCAAGCCCTTCTTGTTGGAGCATAAGTAACGATTCATGCAAAGCATACAGTGAATTGATAGGTGCGGTGTGGTGATAGCTGCGCTTACCCTCACCAGACCAATAGTCCATGACTAATGATTGGTCTAAAAACCAGCTTTGTACCTTGCTTTGACGAGATTTTAGCACTTCGACAGCCTTTTCACTGAAGCTGACAGGAGAAATTCCCGGTACGCATGATAGGCATTTTTGAGAGCCTGAATAGATTGCATCAATACCCCACTCATCGACTCTAAGCTCGCTGCCGCCAAGAGAGGTAACAGCATCAACAATGCTCAGCGCGTTATATTGTTTTGCAATTTGGCACAAGCTTTTTGCATCACTACACGCGCCTGTTGAGGTTTCTGCATGCACAAATGCTAGGGCTTTTGCTTCAGGGTTAGCTTTAAACGCATCACTGACTTTTTCAATTGAGACCGGGTGTCCCCATTTGTCCTCTACTACAATGGCTTTGGCACCGACTCGTTCAATGTTTTCTTTTAGGCGGCCGCCAAATACTCCATTGATACAGACAATAACTTTATCGCCTGGTTCAATTAAGTTAACAATACACGCTTCCATACCGGCAGAGCCTGGCGCTGAGAGCGCAATTGTAAAAGGGTTTTGCGTGTTGAATGCATATTGGAGGAGTTGTTTGATTTCGTCCATTAAACCAATGAACTGTGGGTCTAGGTGGCCAATGGTTGGTCTTGATAGTGCGCCTAAAACTCTCGGTGATACATTGGATGGGCCCGGGCCCATAAGTATACGTGGTGTTGGATTAAATGACTCAAACATAAAAGCTCCCGTTATTAGTGTGTTAGTCGGTTTAGCGGTGAAATATGGAAAAACACGTGATGTACAATGAGGCTTAATTGTGTGTGCTTTGATATATATTATCCAGTGTTTATATCAAACTTTATTTAATTATTTTTCACTTTGTAGGCGCTGGCTTTTGGCCATTTGTTTATTACGGCGTTAAGTATACTTGCCGCCGCGACTAAGAATATGCAGCCAAACAGAATTGGAAATAATAAAAACCCTAGGTGTGTATTACCTGCCATGATAATAACCAAAGGGGTTGCGCCTGCTGGTGGGTGAATGATTTTAAATATCTGCATGGCTGCGATAGCGCTGCCTACGCCAAGGGCCATGGTCCAGATATTGGTGCCAAGCAAGAGTAAAATAAGCAAACCAATTGCACCAGAGAGTAGGTGCCCCCCGATCACATTTTTGGGTTTAGACAATGGGGAGTGTGGGACTGCAAAGAGTAAAACGCAGGTTGCCCCAAACGGCGCCATTAAAAGTGGATATTGAACGAATGTAGAGAGCATACCTAAGCCCCAAACAGCAAAAAAGCCACCAAAAAAGCCTCTTGTTACCTCTGTAAATGTACTCATCTTCTCTCCTTAATTTGAGTGACATAACAAGTGTACAGGTTTGTACACTCTTGTTTGCTAGAGTACAGACCTGTACACTTTCGGGCAAGTGTTTTTTTGAGCAGAAAAATGGATATAGAGCAGCATATTTTAGATGTGGCAGAGACGTTGTTTAACCAGCATGGTTTTAATATGGTTGGTGTAGACTTGATCAGGGATGAAGCAAAAGTGTCTAAAACCACTTTATATCGACGCTTTGGCGATAAACTTGGGTTAATTGAGGCCGTTTTACTTAGACGTCATCGCCGCTTTGAGCAAGCGCTCAGTGCGGTTTTGGATGATAAAATGACCCCGCATGACAGACTGTCAGCCATATTAGCATGGCATTTTGAGTGGTTTAATTCGTCGCATTTTCAAGGGTGTATGTTTATGCATGCCCAATCTGAGTTCAAACAGACAAAACAAAAGCCCAGTAAAATTGCAATGACTCATAAAGCGTGGTTGCTGTCTTTGTTGGTCCGAGCGATTGGGGATGAACAACAATATGCAAGCAAGCACGCTGAAATCTTATTAACCTTTTTTGAGGGCTTAATCGTACGTGCTGAGTTTGGCTGTATTATGGAAGATAAACAATTCTACCAGTCAGCATGTTTGAAGCTTTTACCCCAGTGATAAATACATCGTTATGTAAACCGCGTTCTAAGCCAGTCAACAAAAATCTGTTGTTGCTGACTGTAGCGAACTTCTTGCGATGATAAGTAGTACCCAAGCTTGGAGCAGATAGGTTGATAAGTGTGCGCTGTAAGCACACCGCTTTGTTCAAGGGGGCGCACTAAAGTGTGCGATGCAAAAACAAAGCCTGATCCTGCTATGGCCTCTTGAATACAGTACAGCTCTTGGTCATAGGAAATTAACTCGTACTGTGTATTGCTCATCTGATTTCGGTTTAACCACGCATGCCAGGGTGCCTCGGGGAGTGATTGGTTTTTCCATTTTGGTATGAAGACCGTATTTTGGTTATTGCAGTCAAAGTTTCGATTTGCGTATAAATTAAAGCGTTCGAGTGAGAGAGTTTGGCGCTTGTCAATTTGGCTAACATCACCAAATCGAATTGTAATTGCTTTGTTGTCATGGACGAGGTGCTCACCGGTGATCACCGACACCTCTATATTCGGGTGTAATTGAGTAAAATCCCTCAATGCGGGAATAAGCATCTGTGCAGCAAAGGATGAAGTAGTGTGAACCTCAACGCGTAGATTTTGATCTACCAACAGGTGGAGTGCTCGCTCTATGGTACCAAATCCCAACGTTGTAGCTTGAGCCAGCTCATTTCCTGCTTTTGTCAGCGCGACTTCTCGGGTTTTTCTAGTAAATAATTCGATGTCCAAGCGCGACTCTAGGTTTTTAATATGGTGTGACACCGCGGTAGCAGTGAGGCTCAGTTCATCAGCCGCGAGTTTAAAACTGCCGTGTCGTGCAGCAGCGTCAAACACCTTAAGCGCTTGCATTGATACGTTTTTCATTGAACACTCCTAACGTTTAGCACAACAATATTATACATGAGTAAAACTTAGTTATAAGGTGGTTCTTTTCATTTGTCGCGCAGTCATAAAAGCCGCAATATTGCAGCCATTGAACAGTAACAATAGGTGTTAAACTCAATGTATTCAGTATTGCATATAGATTCAAGCATTAGAAAGCGTGTCAACGACAACCCAAATCATGATTCAATCTCTAAAAGGTTGGCCCATAGTTTTGTCGATTATTTAAAAGAAAACTCATCTATAAAAGGGTATCAGTATCGAGATGTCGGAATGAATCCCCCGCCATTTACGGATCAAGACTGGTTAGGCGCTGTATTTACGCCACAAGAAAATCGCAGTGATTACCAGCGTCAGAAGTTGGCAGTATCAGATCGGTTAATTGAAGAGGTAAAAGTGGCAGACATCATTGTGATCTCCACACCAATGTACAATTATGGGATGCCAGCGCAATTAAAAGCTTGGTTTGACCAAATTGTGAGGATCCATGAAACATTCAGTTTTGATTTAAGCAGAGGTGATTTTCCATTAGCACCAATATTAGATGGTAAAACGTTGGTATTGATCACCTCATGTGGTGAGTTTGGTTTTGAAAAAGGGGGGATCAGAGAGAGTATGAATCACTTGGCACCTCACATTAAAACCTTATCTAAATACCTAGGCTGTGAGCAAGTGTTCGAAATTGCCTCTGAATATCAAGAGTTCGCAGACTTGCGCCACCAAACTTCGCTGGAAGCGGCGTTTGTTGAAACACGTGCACTGGCGAATAAACTTTCTTAATCAACTTGAAACAGCGAAAAGCGATTTTTGCTGTTTATTCTTGTACTGACAGTCTTTATCATTGATACATACCTTAACTTGCCAAAAGGAGTATACTTTGGTTAAGCCCTCTCAAGATCCGTCCGTTGCGTTGATATGCCAACGTTACTTTTCCGAACACAACTTGCCGAACAAGTATCTAGCCAGCTGGCACTTTTGTGACAATGAACAGGACGCAAATACATGTTTAGCTTTAGTACTCGCAGGGACGAAAAAAGCGACTTCACCATCGTTATGGTGGTATGAGGCAAATAATGAGGCGTTGCCTGAAGAGGGCGATCTAAACGTTGTAACAAACTTTCAAGGGCAAGCGTTCTGTATTATAAAAACCACCAAAGTGACCATTATGCCGTTTAATCAAATTAGTGAAGCATATGCGTATAAAGAAGGTGAGGGTGACAAATCTCTTGCTTATTGGAAACGTGTCCACTGGGCTTATTATCATCGAGAATTGGCTGATACTGATTTTGTGCCTGAGTGTGATATGCCCATTGTGTGCGAAGAATTTGAAGTCGTTTTTGTGAAGGAGGCATCATGATTGAAGCCGTGATCTTTGACATGGATGGAACCTTAATTGACTCAGAACCAATGTGGAAAGAGGCAGAAAAGCAAGTATTCAGTAGTTTAGGCGTTAATATAAAAGAAGAGTTGGCTGCAAAAACAGCGTCGATGACAACCATTGAAGCTGCTGAGTTTTGGTATAAGGAATCACCTTGGGTTGGAGCGTCTATTTCACAAGTGGCAGATAAAGTCGTTAATAAAGTATCTGAGCTCATTGTGCAACGAGGTGAAGCACTGCCTGGTGTACATGATGCGTTGGATTTTTTAACTGAAAAGCAGGTGAAAATTGGATTGGCAACTAATGCACCAAATGTACTTATTTCGGTAGTATTGAACAAACTCAAGATCACGCACTATTTTTCAGTTTGTTGTTCATCAGAGTATGAAAGGTTAGGCAAGCCCAGCCCAGATGTTTACTTAAGTACTGCGGCTAAGCTGCAAGTAGCACCGCAAAACTGTCTCGCAGTTGAAGACTCTGTAACCGGACTTTGTGCTGCAAAAGCTGCAAACATGTGCACGCTAGTTGTGCCTCATAAAGATGAATATCACAGTGATAAATTTGCACGAGCTGACTATAAATTGGTGAATTTGACAGAGCTAAAATCACTATGGTTGGATAGAAAAAACTAAGCTTAGCTGCACAAAATGCGCTCAAATGCAGTTAAATAGGTTGTCTTACTTTGCAATTATCGCAAGCTGTTACTAGCATCAAACTGTGGTGTAACGAAAATTATTTCGCTAAGGAAGACAATGAAGATTTTGATCGTAGATGATACTTACTTTATGAGAGAGCTAATTAGCGAAAGCTTACAAGAGCGTGGCTTTAAAGAATTGACCCAAGCATCAAATGGAGAAGAAGCGCTACGAGCATTGTCACATAAGGACTACGATTTAATCGTGACGGATTGGAACATGCCAAAAGTAAATGGGGTAGAGCTTATTAAAAGGATGAAGCAAAATCCCTCCTGTCGAGATACAAAAGTGATTATGCTGACTGGAGATACCACACCAGAAAAAATTCTCGAAATGAAAGCGCTGGGTGTAAATGGCTACATCTCAAAACCATTTACGCCAGAGCTGTTAACTGATTTAGTCCTCAAGTTAGCATAGGCACACTTTATTTAGCCATTTATTCGCTTCGACTCAGCCCACAAATCTTCCTCAACTACTTGAAAAAATGCTAAAAGGCAGAGACTATAAGCGCAGTTTATCAACTAATCTGAAATGGAAATTAAAATGACTAAAGTGTTGCATACAGAATCTGCTCCAGCGGCTATTGGCCCATATGTTCAAGGGGTTGACTTAGGTAATATGGTACTGACTTCTGGCCAGATCCCAGTAAATCCAGCAACGGGCGAAGTGCCAGAAGCAATTGCAGATCAAGCAAGGCAGTCGCTAGAAAATGTTAAAGCCGTTGTGGAATCTTCAGGCTTGAGCGTTGCTGACATTGTAAAGCTGACTGTATTCGTTAAAGACTTAAACGACTTTGGTACGGTTAATGAAGTATACGGTAACTTTTTTGATGAGCACAAAGTGGCAAACTACCCCGCGCGTTCATGTGTTGAGGTTGCACGTTTACCTAAAGATGTAAATATTGAGATAGAAGCCATCGCGGTACGTAAACAATAAGCTTCGTCAATAAAAAGGAGCTTTTGCTCCTTTTTCACATTCTTCTCTACTGGCATTGCCGATACTCAGTGAGCGCACTCCCAGCTCGAAAAAATGATGATCATGGAGTTATCTTATGATTGAAAGAATGCGTGGCCAGTATATTGGCCGAAATAAAGCATCTGCTTATAAAGATTTAGTGTGGACTGTGGCAACCTCTTTTGACACACAAGTAGGTTTAGCTGAGCAGACACACAATACGTTAGACACTATTCAAAAGAACTTACAAGAACTTGGATCAGACAAAAGCCAGATTGTATCTGCACAGGTGTATATTGCCAGTATGGCTGATAAGCAAGTGATGGACGAAGTATGGCAAGCGTGGCTTGGTCCGAACCCTGAGCACTGGCCACAGCGTGCTTGCTTAGGTGTGGACCTTGAAGGGGATGTATTAATTGAAGTGACTGTTACAGCAGTTAGAAATATATTTGATTAATTAGGGACTTGTAGAGAAAACAATGATTGAGCTAGCTCCGGCTTTACCTGAACACATCGACGCATTTGTAGTAATGGAACAGCACAGTGATACCACACCATTTATTATTCCTTATACGAATGCTCAGCATCAAGCTGAAATGCGAAATCAGGATACTATTTATCTTTCAATATATTCAAACAAGGCTTTATCAGGGTTTTTCATCCTAGTACGACATGCCAACACAGAGATAGAATTTAGACGGGTTGTCGTGGATAGCAAATGTCGTGGAATTGGACAGCAAGCGATTGCACAAATGGAGCAATATTGTATCGCGCATTTTGATACTCAACGGATCTGGCTAGACGTATTCGAGTCAAACCAGCGCGGGTTACATATCTATAATAAGCTGGGTTATAGACAGTTTAAAACTGCGCTTCATCAAGGGCAGCCTCTAATCTTGATGGAAAAGTACGTGTAGATAAAAACAGCTTTGACAAAAAATACAGGTATAGATATGCTGATAAAATGCACAAATTAATTAATCAGAATATTCGACACATTATCATCATCATTCCTTAGGAATGGTGGGATTTGATGTGTAAATATTTTATCAAACCCGCCCAATACGGCGGGTTTTTTATGCGGTATTAGGAGACAAATCATTAAGGAAAATAAATGAAAAAAGTCGCCGTATTTGGCAAGCCAGGCAGTGGCAAATCGACGTTGAGTAAATATTTAGCAAAGCAGGTAGATTTGCCTCTGTATCAATTAGATATCATGGTATTTAATCAGGATGGCAGCCATGCCTCCCGAGCAGAGTTTGAGGATAGCCACGACAAAATTCTGCAACAACCAAGTTGGATTTTAGAAGGGCTCGGTCCGTTGGGTTCTTTCAAACAGCGCCTAGCTCACGCTGATACACTTATATACATCGACTTACCTTATTGGCTGAGCTATTGGCTCGTAACAAAGCGCGCAATCAAGGGGCTAATTCAACCCCCAGAAGGGTGGCCACAAGGGTGTTCGATTTTGCAAGGCACGCGTCAGTCATATCATTACTTAAAGCTATCACGGCAGTTTTGGAATGATGAATTTGAGCAGAATTTAAAAAACATTGCCAGTGACAAACAGCTCTATATCGTACGCTCTTTGGGTGAGCTTAAATCGTTAAAGCAAAAGTTAGCAAGCTAGCTTCTGTAGATGTGAGCAATAGCATTGCCATTGCTCATCTTAACTATTCATCTTGATCAAATGTGGCTTGTAATAAGGACTCTGTTTGAATCGCAATGTCTTTCATTTTAATGGCATATTGCTCTAATGCTTTTTGTTCTGGCGTTTGTGCAACAAACTTTGAAACTGGGATGGGGTAACCTGCTTGATCCATCGCGATAAAACTAATAATACAGTGATTGGTTTCGACCATGTGCTGTTTTTGCGGATCGCCACACCGAACTTGAATAAAAATTTGCATACTGGTTTTGCCTGTGTGTGCAATCTTTGCTGATACTTCAACAATTTGACCAACTAGAATAGGCCTGTGAAAGCGAACGCCTGCCACGGATACGGTCACACAATAAGCGCCGCTCCAGCCAGCAGCACAGGCATAGCCAGCTTGATCAATCCACTTCATTACAACGCCACCGTGTACTTTGCCACCAAAGTTGACATCGGTTGGTTCAGCTAAAAATCTGAAAATCACTTCTGATTGGTTGGCCATGTGCACCTCATCATTTTTTTAGTATGAGGTAAGTATAGAAAAAAAGGGGCATTTCGCCCCTTGCAATTTAGGATATGTAAATAATTGGTTGGTTTTACATATTGGGGTAGTTGGGACCACCTGCGCCTTCAGGGGTGACCCAAGTAATATTTTGGCTGGGATCTTTGATATCGCAGGTCTTACAGTGGATGCAGTTTTGCGCATTGATGACAAACTGCTTCTCACCTTCTTCATTTTCATTCACTTCGTATACACCTGCAGGGCAGTAGCGCTGTGCAGGTTCTGCGAACTGCTCGAGGTTCACGGAAATAGGGATCGTGCTATCTGTTAACTGTAAGTGGCATGGTTGCACTTCTTCATGGTTCGTATTAGATAAAAACACTGAAGAGAGCTTGTCAAAGCTGAGCTTACCGTCTGGTTTTGGATAATCGATTTCTGTTGCATCTTTTGCAAGTCTTAATGATTCATAGTCCTTACTGATGTCTTTGATGGTGAACGGTAAAGCGCCAGAGAAAAAGTTCTGATCAATCATGTTATATGCACCGCCCAAGTAACGGCCGAGTTTGTGCATAGCAGGGCCAAAATTGCGCGATTGATATAGCTCTTCATGCAGCCAACTGGCTTTAAATTTATCATCGAAGCTGTGTAAATCTGCTTTCGCATCTTCTTGTGAGAGTGCTTCGATAATGGTATCAGCGCCAATGATCCCTGATTTCATGGCGGTATGATTTCCCTTGATCTTTGCAAAGTTCAAAGTCCCCGCATCACAGCCAATCAATAAACCGCCCGGAAAGTGCATTTTTGGCAAGGCATGCAAGCCACCTTTAGCAATAGCTCTAGCACCGTATGAAATACGTTCACCGCCTTCGAGTGTTTGCTTAAAGACAGGGTGGTGCTTCATGCGTTGAAATTCATCGAAGGGGCTAAGATATGGGTTTTTGTAGTTCAGGTCGATGATAAGACCCACCACAACTTGGTTATTTTCAGCGTGGTACATAAATGAGCCACCGTGGGTCTCACTATCTAGTGGCCAACCTGTGCCATGTACAACTGTGCCTTCTTTATGTTTTTCTGGATCTATTTGCCAAATTTCCTTAAACCCAATACCGTAGTGCTGAGGTGTGGCATCTTTATCGAGCTCAAACTCTTTGATTAGCTGTTTACCAAGGTGACCTCGGCAACCTTCTGCAAATACAGTGTACTTCGCTCTAAGCTCCATACCAGGCATGTAAGTGTCTTTTGGTTGGCCATCTCGATCTAGGCCCATATCACCTGTGACAATGCCTTTTACTTCTTTGTCTTCAATGATTAAAGAGTGGGCACTAAAGCCAGGGAAAATCTCAACACCTAACTCTTCGGCTTGTTCAGCCAACCATCGGCATACATTACCCATTGAAACGATGTAGTTGCCATCATTTTTGAAGGTTTTCGGCACAACCATGTGGGGCAGGTTGGTTGCGTTTTGCTCATCTTTGAATAGGTAGATTTCGTCTTCTGTAACTTTTGTGGTTACTGGTGCCCCTTTTTGTGCCCAGTCAGGGATGAGTTCATCCAGTGCTTTCGTTTCGAACACCGCACCGGACAAAATATGTGCACCTACTTCAGAGCCTTTTTCTACCACACAGATCATGAGTTCTTGTTCTTTTTGCTGTGCTTTTTGAGCGAGTCGAATAGCGCACGATAGGCCTGCAGGGCCTGCTCCCACTATGACGACATCAAATTCCATGGTTTCACGTTCGACCATTTTTACCTCGTATACATTGACGGTAGATTAACTTAAACTCGAGTTAAGTTTTTTTTACGTTAAGCTAAGGTTATTTTAGGTTGACGTTTACGTCAACAGGAAGTAGGCTGGTTTCATTAAATTGTTTCATTGACGTACGCGTCAGCTATACAAATAACCAGATGATGGAGTAACCATGAAAGTACTTGTACCAATCAAACGCGTGATTGACTACAACGTCAAAGCGAGAGTCAAGGCAGATAACAGCGATGTTGATCTTACAAATGTGAAGATGGCCATGAACCCGTTTTGCGAAATCGCAGTAGAAGAAGCGATTAGATTAAAAGAAGCAGGTAGTGCAACTGAAGTAATTGCCGTATCAATTGGCGATAAAGCTTGCCAAGAACAACTTCGTACTGCATTGGCACTTGGTGCTGACAAGGCTATCCACATCGAAACAGACGCAACGTTAGAGTCTCTTCATGTTGCAAAGTTACTTGCTAAATTAGTAGAACAAGAAAACCCTGAATTGGTTATTCTAGGCAAGCAGTCAATTGATGCTGATAACAACCAAACAGGACAGATGCTGGGGGCACTGACTAAGCGTGGCCAAGGCACGTTTGCATCTAAGCTGGTAGTTGAAGGTGGTAATGCTGTGGTTACTCGTGAAGTAGATGGTGGTCTGCAAACTGTCTCACTGGCGTTACCTGCTATTGTAACTACAGACCTTCGCTTAAACGAACCGCGTTATGCGACATTACCTAACATTATGAAAGCAAAGCGTAAGCCTCTCGATGTAATTGCTGCTGACTCACTGGGTGTAGATTTAGCACCACGTGTCGAGCTAGTCAGAGTAGATGAGCCTGCTAAGCGTGAAGCAGGTGTTATTGTAGAGAGCGTTGAAGAGCTAGTAACAAAACTTAAGACAGAAGCAAAGGTGATCTCATGAGCGTATTAGTTATTGCAGAACATGAAAATGGCGTATTAAAGCCTGAAACCGCGAAGGTGATCACTGCGGCTGTTAAGATTGGTGGCGATGTTGATGTGTTAGTGGCTGGCAGCAATGTGGCTGCGGCGGCAGATGCAGTAGCTGGTATTGCTGGCGTTACGTCAGTGAAATTAGTAGATGATGCTAATTTTGAGCACCAATTAGCTGAAAATACCGCTGATTTAGTGGTTGAGTTGGCAGGTGGTTACAGCCATATCTTAGCGAGTGCTTCGACAACAGGTAAAAACATTTTGCCTCGTGTTGCGGCGCTATTGGATAAATCACAAATTTCTGAAATTGTCGACGTAGTAGATGCAGACACATTTAAGCGTCCAATTTATGCGGGTAATGCAATTGCGACGGTTAAATCACTTGAGTCTCAAAAAGTCATTACAGTTCGCGCAAGTGCATTTGATGCTGCGGGTGAGCAGAGCCCAGTGTCTGTGGAGTTACTTTCGAATGGCGCAGCTAACAGCCTAAGTAGTTTTGTTGGCGTTGAGCAAACTGAATCAGAGCGCCCTGAACTAACCGCTGCCCCTGTGATTATTTCAGGCGGTCGCGGCATGCAAAATGGTGATAACTTCACATTATTAAACGGTATTGCTGACAAGCTAGGTGCAGCAATTGGCGCTTCTCGTGCGGCAGTTGACGCAGGCTTTGTACCAAATGACATGCAAGTCGGTCAGACTGGTAAGATTGTTGCACCTGATCTGTACATTGCGGTGGGCATTAGCGGTGCTATTCAGCACCTTGCTGGTATGAAAGATTCGAAAGTCATTGTGGCAATAAATAAAGACCCAGAAGCACCAATTTTCCAAGTTGCTGACTATGGTCTGGTCGCTGACTTGTTTGACGTCTTACCTGAGCTAGAACAAGCTTTGTAACCTATTCTGGTTGTTGAAGCCGTGTGCATTATGCCGCGGCTTTTTTATTTTTTGAAAACTTAGATTCATGTCTCTCTTCATACTCTCTTACCCATCACGATACTAGGTTATACTTTTAAGGTCTTCGACGACAAAACCCTACGCTGGATGAGAAAAATGCGCTTTAGACATTAGTCTAATTAACGATTGTTGCGCCCTAAGCTTGCAAGTTTTAAAGCGATAAATATGTTGAATGTTGTTATTTATTGTACTGTTAATTGCCAAAGCATATGCGTTGACGCTATACAAGATTGATTTCATTCGACTACCTCAAAGAATATTAAGATAAATTTGCTCGCTATCGCTTATACGCCGCAATAATTATGAATCCACAGAGTGTTTTCGTTTCATTTTAAAGTCGCAAAAATTTTAATAATTTTTGTAGAGAACGCATTTCTTCTAACAGCCTGTCTACACATTTTGTGCATTCAAACTCTGTGATCACTGTTTTATGTTTGTAACTTATTTGTCATTAATCGGTAACTTTTCATAGGATGGGTAGGCAGTATCACATTTAATTTAACTAAAAGGATGTTAAAAAATGAAAAAATTACTTTTGAGTCTTGCAGCGCTTAGCACTCTTACTGTTACAGCAAGTGAATTACCAGAACTTGATAGCTTGATCAATGAACCAGAGTTTCTCGAGTATAAAGACTCTTTAAAAGAAGAAGTTGTTAAAACACATGAAAACTATCAGTTATATATTGAGGAGCTACAAAATAAAGGCGAAATCTCGCCTATGGCACCAGCCCCTAAATTGACTTATCTAGAGATTCGAGGTGTACGCTCTGCCAAGTACCCTCAGTGGGATAATATTTCAGCCTCTTCATTTTCGACTAATCAAGATCATGGCGGTGAATTTTATGCCGTAACTTTGGAGTATGGATATGCAACTCCTTCATCAAGACGCTTTCAAGTAAATGGCTTAACGCTGTCTCTTGCGTTATCTGATCCCATCAAAGATGCAGGTAACATTGTAATTGGCTATGTTAATTATTGGCATAATACGCAAACAAGCTTCAGTAGCGGGACGTCTACTTATAAGGCTACTTCAATAAATTTCCCATACAATACCGAGGATGATCGTCTGTACATTAGATAGCCACCAAGACCTAGGAATGAGTGCTTAATCATTAAGCACTCGTATTTAAACCATATTGATAGACTTCAAGTTTCCTGATCATTGATTCATAATTTTTTACAACATCATCTGTTGCCATTCCTTGCTGCTTTACACTTGCCAGGTTGTCTTTAAGTTGCGTGATAACATTGAACTTTTCACTTTGTGCTTGCGCCAGGGTTGTACCACCTAATTGACCGTCATGCTTGATAAGGTTATATCGACCGGTCATGAATGCGACCTCTCCAAAGCTGAGTACACCTTGTTGATAGAGCTCTTCAGCTGCTTCTGATTGCTCTTTAAGCGTCATATTTGAAAAGTCGAACTGTCTTTCAGGCGCCGAATGTGTATATTCTGTTTTGTTTGATTCAGAAAGTCGCTGGTGGTTTTGAACCTGATTAGAGTGAGTTGCTTGGCTATTTGCGGTTGATACTTGGTAGTAACTGTTAATTCCAACTGAGTTTATCATTTCTATTCCCTAACATGATGTGTCATTGAGCTATATGAAGCAAGCAGCATTCCAAGTTGGCGGGTGTTAATCAAATAAAGTAGTAACTGTGTTTAAGGTGCGCTTTCAAAAAAATTAACTGTATTACAATTAACAACTTAATCTTGATACTTTGGTGAGGGGCACATAAGACTGAGAGTGAGATTAAAGAGTAGGTGTTTTTAAGCGGCAATTTGGTGCTCGCTTTGAAGCGGTATATAGGCGGCAGCGGCGTGTGATTGCCGCATGTTTTCATTCTAAACCTTTAGTGTCTTACGAAGTTCTGAAGGTGTGACACCAAACCAACGTTTGAACGTGCGGCGAAAATTGGGTAAGTCGTTAAACGCTAGAGCTTTGGCTACCTGTGCATTAGAGTAGCCTTGTTGTTGAATACAAAACGCGGCTTGTTGGCTAAGCACTCGGTCTCTTAAGCCGCTGAATTGACTGTTATGTTGTTTGAGTTTTCTCTTCATTGTTGCTTCACTCACCATAAAGTGGTTGGCAAGATCTTCTAAACAGGCTTTAGGGTATTGAATCAAAAAGGCTTCGGCGTAGGATAAAAAACCCATTGATAAGCAGGGCTGCAAGCTTGTTAAATTACTCTGTAAAGCTTCCACAGCATCGCGCTGGCGAGTGTGCAGCATGTTTTTGTTAATGACTACAGCACATGTACGATGCCCGAAAGATAACTTGCTGGTATGCATAACATGATAGTGTTCAAGATGTCTTGGCGTGGCGTAAGGAAGTTGAATTTGGATTTCTAACTCACAGAACCGCCAATTGATGAATCCACTGACAAGGCTGAGCCAAACTTCGAGAAAAAATTGATAGGTGCAAGAGGAGGGTTCACTGACAGCTGGGTTTATCAGCAAATGGATAGCTTGCTGCTCCCTAAGTATTCGAGTGCTAAAATAGGGAAATAGATCATTTTCGAGTTGTTTGCAGGCAACTAGCAAGGCTTTTAAGTCGATACAATGAAATAAATAAGATGCATACTTTGCACATAAGTTATGTAGTAGGTGCTGACCCAGCACAAAGCTAATATCTTGGCTCAACTCATGTTTTGAAATATTTGTTATGATCTGCTCTAGTTCCTCATAACTAGAGAGATGGCCTTGCGCCTTGAAATCCTTATAAAAGACCTTTGTTCCTTTGAGCGCTTTATCAGGGTGTATGCCGCGTTGTTTTGCAAGTTCAATCAGCGGCTCTAGTAGCTGGTGGCTATTAAACCTGAGGTCACTTGTCTCGAAATAAGGCATCAGCATGCCTGCTTGTTGTGTGTTAGTTGAACCATCAGTTGTTCGAAAATTTGTTCACTTTGCATGGGAAGTGATACTTCAATACAGGCAAAATGCAGGGTTGTTGGGTTTAACTTTACCAAGTTTTTATCGTACTGATGATGCATTTTTGCCGCTGCACATACCCTACCTGTGATATCTATGGCGGTACTGAGTTTCGTTGCAGGGTATAAGACGACGAATTTATCACCAGCATATCGGCAGGTGAGGTCACAGCCACGAATATTCAACGTGATTAGCTGCCCTGTGTCGCGAAGTAATAGCTCACCCTTGGTGATACCATGCTCAAAGCAAAATCGGCTATAGGCTTTTAAGTCTAAAATAGCGACACAGAATCGGGTGCCATTATCGATGAGTTGTGAAACTTCCGCATCAATTTGCTTTTCCATATAGCGCACACTGTACAGGCCTGTAACATAGTCAGTAAAAGTGTGTTCTCTAAATTGTCGCTCTTTTCTCAATAACGTTAAGTTCAAATAAGTTTGCTCTTGATACCACCAGTACATTGCCATACTCATGACAATCATTCCTACTAATGCTGGAAAGGCTTCTAGTGAGCTAAGAGTCGGGTGAATATGGTTAAAAGAGAAAAACTCATCAAGGCAATCTAAGAGCAATGAAATCAACATTAGTGTAAGTCCAGAAACTAGCGCTGTTGTAACGCGTCCTCGTGGGCGACTTAAAAGTGTTGCGACAAGCCAAGCGAGAGACATGGCTGCCAGGCCTCCTTCACCAATAGCATCGAGCACTTCTAACTGAACGTAAGGTTTTAATTCGCCAAATTGGATTGCAAATAAAAGTGTGAGTGTGACTGAAAAAACAAGCATCACCCATAACTGAAGGTGCTTGATTGGTTTAATACAGTGAGCCATAAATTGATGCCGAGCAAAATGTTTATTGTTGTTATGTTATTGCAGTGAAATTTCATGAACAGGGTCAATTTAGCTCATTACTTTGACAGTTTTTTTAATTTTTACGGCTGCTGCAAGTAAAAAATGGCTGAGCTTGTTTTTATTTGCCAATTTTAGGGGGTGAAATTAGCTCAAAAGCACAGCTTCATAAACTAAAAGCCAACTAAATCAGTACCTTCAGCTGGGTAGTGAAATAAATAATTCATATTGTACAGATATTGTGGCCGCGATTTTTAGGGTAATCAAACAACACAATCTGTAAGAGATAAATATGAAACAATCACGACCGTTACCTTTTTCAAAGCCCTACCAAGCCATTGCGCTGTTATTAGGCGTGTGTGCAACTGGTGTGCATGCAAATACGTTGCAGGGGCGAGTAGGGGATATTCAAAACAAAACTTTTTTTGAAGGTGCTCATGTCAAAATAACTGAGCTCAAAAAACACATCAGTTCAAGTCGAGATGGTCGCTTTGTGTTTACCAAGTTACCTGCTGGGGAGTACACACTGGAGGTTAGCTACATTGGTGCTCTGCCTTACCTTCAAACAATAACAATCAGTGACGATAAGCTGACCCAAGTGGCTGTGAAGCTAAAACCTGTACAAGAAGAGTTAGACAATATCATTGTGGTTGGTCAGCGCGCGGGACAAGCTGGCGCATTTAATCGACAAAAAAATGCGGATGGGATCATGTCTGTAGTGAGTGCGGATGGTATTGGTCAACTTCCTGACCAAAATGCAGCAGAAGCCCTACAGCGCTTGCCGGGGATGTATATTCAGCGCGATCAAGGTGAAGGCCGCTTTGTCGGGATCAGAGGCATTGATCCTGGGCTGAATAATGTGTTGATTAATGGGGCTAACGTGCCTTCACCAGAGGCTGGTGTGCGAAGTGTCGCGATGGATGTGATCCCCAGTGAAATTATTCAAAGCTTAGAGGTAAGCAAAACCGTGACGCCAGATATGGATGCCAGTGCAATTGGTGGCAGTATCAACGTAAAAAGCCTCAGTGCTTTTGACAGGCAAGGTCAAAGTTATAGCTTCACTGTGCAGGGCTCATACAACGAACTAGTCAGCGAATCCAGTCCTAAATTGTCAGCGACTTTTAGCGATATTTTTGCGCTTTCCAGTGACACACAGTTAGGTATTGCGACAGCCGTTTCTTGGTTTGAACGCAAGTTTGGATCTCACAATATGGAAACTGATGGGGGGTGGATGGCGTTAGAGCAAGAAGAGGCTTCAACGGGAGAAGATGTTGCGTTCTTTGGCGCCGAAGAAATAGAACAGCGTCACTATCAAGTGACTCGTGAAAGGTTGGGTGCTGCGCTAAATTTAGACCTTCATCATAATGCCTTCAATAAGTATTATTTGCGGACTTTATACAGTGAGTTTTCGGACGATGAGTTTCGTCTGCGTAACGAATATAAGTATGACAAAGGCAAGTACATAGCTGCGCAGTCAGGCTCAAGTGCGGCATATTTCACAGATGCTGAAATGGACAGAGACACCAAAGATAGATACGAAGAGCAAAGTATTTTGTCATTGGTGGCTGGCGGGGAGCACATACTGCAAAGTTGGTTTGTGGAATACAGTCTTGGCTATTCAAAATCGGATGAAATTGAACCTAATCGATTAGACGTCGATTTTGCGGGAGAAGGTTTTGCACTGGGCTACGGTAGCCTAGATGATGCACCGATACTTGCTCATTCAGACAGTGCTCATGACTTAAGTAATTTTACATTAGATGAGATTGTCAGTGAGCATAACCTGAGCGAAGATGAAGCGGTCAGTTTTAAGCTAGATGTGAGTAAAGATTTAATTGTAAAAGGGCATAATGCGCAGCTAAAAGTCGGTGTGAAATACGGTGATCGTGAAAAACGCAACCTTGTGAATACGCGCGTCTATGATGACGGTTTTGTTGACGTTACGGCATTGCAGTTTGCAGCAGCTAGTCCTGAATTTGAGCTGGGTCAGTTTGGACCGGGATTATCGCGAAGTGGCATAAGACGATTTTTCGCAGAGAATCAAGCGCACTTCACGCTTAATCAATTAGAGACAGACATTGAGAGCAAAGGTAAATCTTATACATCTGAAGAGCGCGTAACAGCTGCCTATATGATGGCGAGTATCGACATTAATGATTTAAATGTTATTGCTGGGGTGCGCTTTGAAGACACAGAATATGAGACATCAGGAAACCGAGTTGAGCTGCTTAAAAATGATATTGAAGACAGTGAGCAAGTATCAATCACGCCATGGAATATCAGCAAAAATTACGACCATTTATTGCCAAACCTGACTTTGCGATATGCCCATTCAGATGAATTAATCACGCGATTTGCGTACACGCATACGATTGCCAGACCAAGCTTCGGTGATGCCGCTGCTTTTCAATTATTGGAAAGCGAAACATCTAGTGATGACGATGGTATTCAAGTGGAACGTAAAGGCGAAGTTGGCAACCCAGATTTAAACCCTTATGAGTCGAGCAATTTCGACTTCTCAATTGAATATTACCCCGGCAAGATTGGCATTATGTCTGCGGGGCTTTTTCATAAAAACATCGATAACTTTATTGCTAAGCAGCAAGTTCAAGACAATGGTCAATGGCAGGGCTATGAAGAAGTGATCCAGTCGGTCAATGGTGGCGAGGCGCAATTGAGTGGCGTTGAGTTAGCTTACACGAAAAACTTCGAGAATGGCCTGATGATCTCAGCCAACGGCACTTTTATTGATGCGGATGAGCATTTGCCAAATCAATCTGACACAGTTGCAAACTTTATGATTGGGTATGAAAACAATGAGGTAAGTGCGCGCCTCAGCTCCAGCTACAAAAGTAAGTCTTACATCATGACTGATAATGATGCTCGCGTTTATCAAGATGCCCACAACCAAATAGACTTCAGTGTGAAGTATTTCATAGATGAGCAAACTCAGATTTATTTTAATGCAGTAAACCTGACCGATGAGCCGTATTACGTGTATCACGGCGAGCAGCGTTACAACTATCAATATGAAAGTTATGGCCGCGCGTATCAGCTGGGTATCACCTTAAGTTCTTTCTAATTTTTCTAAAAACAACAATGGCGCTGCTTGGGTAACCTTGCAGCGAAAATGTATGAAGTTATCTACCTCTTGCTTCGCAGTATCTGCGTTATTACTGAGTGGCTTATTTAATGTGGCTGCTAAAGATTCAATTTCGTTTTTGGCTTTTGGTGATGGGGGATATCACCCTGATTATCCAAAAACTAAGCATATTAAAAAGCCTAAGAATAAGCAGCAATTTATAGCAGCTGAACGCGCTGACTGGCTAGAGGACCACAGACCGATAGAGGAGTTTAATCACGCGCCGATATACGTATATCCCGGCACAGAAATCGCGACAGAAGAAACCGGCGCTGCGGCTGTTGGCAAAGCAATGGCGACACTATGCGAGCGTAAAGCTTGCGAGTTTGGCATTCAGCTTGGCGATAACATCTATCCAGACGGCGCGGATGCGAATGATGGTAAAGATGACCAAAAACGCATGAATGATTTGATATTGGGTCCCTTAAAGCCGCTATTTAAGAATAATAAAGAGCTTGTGGTTTACTCTGCACTTGGCAATCATGATTGGAAGACATCTCGAAAGGGCGTAAAACTGCAAACGCAATGGATGGCTAATCAACCTAACTTTCATATGGATAAACGGGGATACTACAGTTACAGAGTGGGTGAGACAGGCAATGACGTAGAGTTTTTTGTGCTCGATACAAATATGTTGTTATCAGGGCAGCACTATTATGAAATTCCACTGGCAAAAGATGGCAGTGAGCAAGGTCTTGCGACGGCACTGGCACATGGTCATGCTGAAGTGGAAGACATAGAAGTACATGAGTCGCCAGTCAATGGTGAAGATCATAAACAATTAGCGTGGCTTGCAAAGGGGCTGAAAACATCAACCGCAAAATGGAAAATTGTATATGGTCATCACATCTTGTGGTCAATCGGTGGAACAAAATATGATGAAGGGCACGTACTTCGTCGACTGATTCTACCTGAGCTGTGTCAATATGCTGATACGTACATTGCAGGGCACGAACATGACCTTGAATTGCTGACAGATGATTGCTCTCGAGTCATGCCGGGTAACAGCAAGCCCAAACTTCCACTCATTATCAGTGGGGCAGCCTCAAAAATGCGGGGCACACACACGCCATTTGCGCAGCAGCAAGAAAACCGTTATCCAGAGTATGACTTAATTTGGACCAAGAGCTTTATTTGGGGATTTGCCCATATTGAGTTAGATAATCGCGGTGATAGTTTAAATGTGAGCTTTTACACCACGCCACATGATAAGTCTGGCCACGTTATCCCTGAAGCAAGCTTTTCTTTTAAACATCGTAGTGAGTAGTTTTTTCAAAAAACGCTGTTGTATGCATCTGTGTGCAGCAGTTTTCTTGACTGTTTTCATTAATCAATAATTTTCAGTACCTGAAAGTAGTAAGAATAATTCCCAACACTTGTTAGAAAAGTATCTAAATTACGCATATGGGTACAATTACAGCTGTTATATTTGTGTAACTATCCAGTTGAGGCAACAATAAACATAGGAATAAGGAAATGAAACTTACAAGTTTAACATTGGCTGTGATTGCAACTTTGGGCGTGGCGCTATCAGACAACGCGCAAGCTGAAGCGGAAATAAATTCACCTGTGCGTGTCGCGATTGATCATTTAGGTGTGCCTTGGGTGCACAAAGATGACTCAGCTGGGCTTTGGCGTGAAAAGCCATTGCCACATGGTCAAAAGGCGATTGCAACAGCAGGTGGATATTTTCACTATCATTTTGGCACCGGACCTGATGACAAAGGGTATGCATATTATGAAGGAGCGACTTTTGCGGTTGGACAAAATGGCAATGCATATCGATACCAAAATTATGACTGGCAATCGGTTGTTGGCTGCTGGGGCGCAAAGGATGTAAGCTCATTTACAGTTGACCATGCATACTGCGTGAATGGCGATGGTACTTTGAAGAAGTTCAATGATGTCAGTGATAGTTTCGAAGGTTACTATGCCATTAGCAACGAAAAAATTAAAAAAATTGATGTTGCGCTAGGTGGTGTTATTTGGGCCATCACTGAAAGTGACAAGTTGTTTAAATATGATGGCGTAAAGTGGGTACAACAAAAAGTATCCTGTGGCGATTTATGCTCGCTTGTTGACATCGCAGTTGGTGGCGGCCAAGTGTATGTTGTAGCGAGTGTTTACGGCAGCAATGATGGTCCGCAAAGTGTATACACACTGAATAATGGCAATCTAGTTAAATTTGGCTCATTTTATAATATTGATGTCGATAGAGAGGGCGTCATATGGGCAATCTCAAACTATACACGCACACTATTTTTGAAACGCCCTGGCATGAGCGAATTTGTTGAAGATGTTCAAATGAGCTATAAGGTGTCGACTAATATTGGCGGCTAAATACCATTGTATATGAAGAGGGGGGGCCTTGTTGATCAAATATGCTCTTCCTAGCTGTCTTGTCATTTTTACTGATATTCAGGCATACCTAGCCTGTTCATCGTGTTGATCACCTTGGCTTTAATCATTACTTCTGTGTGTTGGCTGTTGAAGGTGCGGCTTGTTAATTTGTCACCCGTAAGCTGTATAAAACGATAAACGCCTGTTTCAGCCAGCGAACGCTCATGATAACCAGATTTTTCCTTCCAGTGTTTTAAACCAAGTTGATGCATTAATATTATGGCGCTGTTTCTCGGATGACCTTTCTCCCAATATTGGGCATTTTCCCTTGGGGGGATCCGTGCCACGGCACCTTTAGCCGCAATTTCATCATAGCAATCACGTGTATCATAAGCTCCATCGCCTGTAACTCGGTCAACATTTCGCCGTAATGACCGCAGTAAATCACCTAACACTTCACCATCCGATACATTCACCATTGATAGCTCTGCACTGACAATGTCATGACTGGCTGCATCTATCGCTAAATGCAATTTACGCCAAGTTCTACGCTTGTTGGCTCGGTGTTTTCGGGTATGCCATTCGCCATTACCATAGACTTTTAGGCCGGTGCTATCGACAACAATATCAATAAATCCCTGCGTGGTTGGCTTGGTTCGATATTGAACATCTAGTGTCTTTCCTCGCTTGCACAAACAGCTGTAACCAGGGGAATGAATAGGTGCATCCATTAAATTGAGGAGTGAATTAACGAACCCTTCAAGTGCTCGAAGTGGCAAATTAAAGACAGACCGAAGTGTCAGGCAAGTTTCAATTGCAAAGTCAGTATATTTATTTGAACGACCACGCCCACCGTGTTTTTCTACGGTTTGCCATTGCTGAATAGCGTCGTCGCTGAGCCAAATAGCAATATTGCCACGCTGTATCAACGCACGGTTATAGGCAGACCAGTTCTTAATTTTCTTTGTCATGGTGGCTTGAGTTACGTTATGTTTTTTTGATCTGATCACGCAAAAGGTCAGAAGTTCAACTATTTAGGAAACAAGGCCAAGAGGGGGACAAACCTCCTCTTCAGGCTTAGATAACATTTATTATTAATATTTAAAACTCTGTGCTTATTAGTTATTCATACTACCTCCATCCGTTTATTAATATCTTGCTGTTCTAGCATTACATAATTATTCACATTTTATGGCTTATTTTAAGCTAGTTAATATACATGTGAAATGTCATAGATATATATAATAAAACTAGGAAGTAATTCATGCTTAACAATTGGTGCAAATTAACCTTATTTATTACATCTTTTTGCTTTTTTCTAGGCGGTGCGCAGGCAGCAAATGAGACATCTAAGCCTAATTTAAAATATGAATTTGAGCTTCAAGTTGGCACAGAAGCCTTGTATAAAGTGAAAATGACACTTAAAGATGAGCAGCCTGCTGACATCACCTACTATGATGAGAAAAACAGACCGATTTATAGAGTTATTTTAAATGTAGATTATGAACAATCTATCAAGCGTGGAAAAGAGAGCACGATAAAGCACTCCATACAAAAGTATAAAAACAATGATTGGGTAGAGTTGTTTTCTCCAGAAATGACATACTTAGTTGGGTTGCCAGGCAAATTAGAAATATATAATGAAGACATGGTTAGAATGTCATTAAATGGTGAGCTTACTATCGCCGATAGCACGCACCTTTGATGAAGAGTTACTAAGCTTTACGAGAAATAGAGCTTAGTAATATCACTGATAAAAGAGAAACATAAAACGATAGCTTGGTACATGCTTCATCTATTTCGCTTCAATATAGAGTGTCATTTCAGTTCGGTTGCTAATGCTTTTTTAAATTAGTATGCCCACAAGGAAATATTTATTTTTATGTTTCAATTAAAAGGTAACTATATCAATAGCTTGAATTATTATATAAAGATATTTGTAACATATGCGCTTATCTTCTAGAATCTTAGCGGTTTTCTAACTGGGTAAAGCGTTCAAATAATTGCATGTTTGCAATCTTTTGGACAAAGGAGAGTAATGAAAAAAGCCATTTTTACTTTGGCCATTGGTGATAACCCAATGTATAAAGCCGCACTTCATAGTTTTAAACTATACGCACAAAAGGTTGGCGCTGATTTAATCGTTTCGGATCAGCTACACTATAAAATAGACATTGTTAACCCCAAGTTTAATGCTTCTCCTGCTTGGACCGAAAAGCTCAGGATTGGCGCGTTATTAAAAGAGTATGATAGAGTACTTTACGTCGATTCTGACATTATCATTCGACCTGACGCGCAAGATATTTTTGAATCACACCAAGATTTGGATACAACTTATTGGCTCAATGAAGGTTTATTAAAAGATCGCGGAGGTGATATTTCGCTTATTTGTGGTTTGTTGGGCTCAGTAGAATGGCCCTCAGAGAAGGGGATGTCTACTTATTATAATGCTGGAGTAATACTGACTTCTAAAGAAGCAGGGTTATTCTCCATGACTAATCTAGAGGATTTGCAGCATCTATGTAATGAGATATCTTTTTATGAGCAAAGCTATTTTAATTACTGTTTGCATAAATATGGTTTTAAACATCAAGGAATTGATAAAACATTTAATCATATGGATATGTTTGGTAATGCTGACTATCTAGAAGCCGATTTTATTCACTATGCTGGTAAAGGGTATGCTAAGACCAGTCGACGTCGCGATGTACAATTCTTAAAGGACTTCTCTGCTATTTATGATGGAATATTACCTGCTGATGAAATTAAAAAGCTCAAAGAGGAAGCATGGCAGGCCTATCTTGAGGTGATTTATAAGAAGTACCCTCTACCCAATATGTTGATAAAGTGCTTTGCAGAACGTTTTGTACCGCGCTAAAAGGGAAGGGGAGTAAGAAAGTGCAGTAATGTTTACTGCACTGAAACATTACAGACTAAGAAGTCTTTTTCTGACGGCTAACTAAACAATATGAACCGTCTTTTGTGCTGGTCATATAGCCAACAAAGTTTTCATCTCTTTTATGAGAAAAAACATGAGTCTCGTCGTTTAATTTACCTTTAAATTGCCACTTTTTGAATACTTCCTCACGCACCACAATGCATGGGTTTTTAACAGCAAAGCTTTCTTTATAAGCCACTTCACAGTGTCCGCCACTGTGAGACATAGAAAAAGTAATATGACTTTGTCTGTCTTTATATTCAAGCACACCCGTTACCAACAAAGTTTCAAGTTCATTTTTGTTAGTTTGGTTTGATACCAATAAACGATGCTTTTTTGAACCTATAATGTCTCTGGCCATAGTCTTTAATTCGGTATGACAGTGTTTAACATTATATTTTTCAATGATCGTTTCAATCGAGTTTTTAGCAACAACCTGTGTACTTGCCATTAAAAGGCCAGCTATGAATAATGGAGATTTCAAAGCATAAGCTCCTTAATTTGAGCTGCAAGTTCATTAGGCGTTGTTGTATGGCTCATAGCGGTAATTAAATCACCTTCTTTGTTTATGATGTAAAATCTTGATGCATGCGCCACAGAGTACTCCATGAACGACTCTTCAAGGTTTTCGTCATCATAATAAACGCCATATAATCCACCAACTTCTTTAGTTTGCGCAGCGCTGCCAGTCAAACCGGTAATACGCTCGTGAAAGTAGTCGGTATATTCCTTTAAATCTTCTACTGTATCACGCGCAGGGTCTACTGTTACAAGTAAGCCCTGCACCTGATCAAATCCCTGTTTCTCTAGTCGCATAAATGCATTTGTCATTACCGCGAGAGAGTTAGGGCATACCTCTGCACAAGACAGATAGCCGAAGTACATGACAACGACCTGGCCTTTATAATCAGAGAGCGAAACAGGTCCGGCATAGCTTTGCAGCGTAAAATCACCACCCAATTCATCGAATGATTTTCTTGTTTCGTTAAAGTCTTTTGTGGTTGTTGATAAATAAAACCAAATGAGTCCAATGATACCAAGAAAAGACGTAATCCAATGTAAGTGAGCGGCTTTAAACTGCTTCATAACTCTACCTTGCTGTTACATAAGTGGTTGGGTCAATGTGAGCAAAATCAACAGACATCAGAACACTCATAGAAGTAATGGCAACAAGCGATAAGATAAATACGCGTTTTGCCCAAGTATGATTGTCCATACGGTGGAAGTCGAAAATTGTGCTCAATAGCCAGATCAAACCAATGATAAACGTAAGTGTCGCGAAAATAGCACCGACATAGTTTAACGTGAATAGCGAAAGTGCAAGTACAGTAAAGGCAACAATAAAGCCAATCATGTGTTTTCTAGCAACTTCAACACCACTGACGATTGGTAAAACTGGGATATTTGCGTCTTTGTAATCTTTGAATCGGTAAATAGCAATCGCATAAGAATGCGGGATCTGCCAAATACAGAAAATTGCTAAGATAACAGCTGCGCCAATATCAAATTGACCGTTAACAGCACAGTACCCCATAACAGGAGGACATGCGCCAGAAATACTGCCTACAAAAGTACCGTATATAGATTTTCTTTTATAATAAAGCGTGTAAAGACCAACGTATACCACGAAGCCTAGCACGCCGAAATAAAAGCTCATCATTGATGCGTACAGTGCTAATGAGGCGAAACCTATGCAACCCAAAAGGGTTGCATAAGCCAAAGCTTTGTTCACCGAAATCGACTCTAAGAGTGGCTTTCGGTACTTTGTGCGTGACATCAACTGGTCGATGTCACGGTCAATCACATTATTAAAAACGCAACCAGAGGCGATGATACACACTGTACCCACTATCATTGCTGTAAATGTAACGAAATCAATATTACCTTTGGCTGCGAGCACATAGCCCGCAACCGCAGTGATTAAGTTACCAAAGATAATGCCTGGTTTTGTAATTAACAGGTAACTTCTTAACATTTTAATGTCCCATGAGCATGTTGTGATTTAGGTGCTCCATAATCCAAATGGAGCCAATCACAACTATGGCCACTGTCAACACAATAAACGCGGCTGAAGTAGTGTTCCATATTTGCTCAGAAGATGAGTTCATGTGTAAGAAAAATACAAGTTGTACAAATAGCTGTGCAATAGCTGTAACTAGGATGATCCCAAGCGTGATAGCTGGAGATGCCATATCGTACATTACAACTAAAAACGGAATAGCAGTTAGTACTAGAGATAGAAGTAAACCTATCGTGTACTCTTTAACGCTACCGTGAGATGCACCGCCAGTGCCATGTTCATTATTAGTGTGGCCCATTACATCACTCCTACTAAGTACACAACGCTAAATACACAGATCCAGATGATGTCTAGGAAGTGCCAGAATAAGCTTAGGCAAGATAGTCTTACCAAGTTATCTTCACTAAATCCGTCACGCTTGAAGTGAACGAATAGAACAAGCATCCAGATGATACCACCGAATACGTGCAAACCGTGTGTTGCTACTAGTGCATAGAATGCAGACCAGTAACCACTTGTTTGCGGCGTAGCACCAAGTGTACTGAAGTGCCAGAACTCATACATTTCTAAGCCAAGGAAACCAAGGCCTAGAAGTAATGTGATGACCAACCAAGTGATCATGCCTTTCATCTTGCGCTGGTTGGCTTGAAGCATTGCCATACCAAACGTAAAACTACTGAATAGTAGGAACGCAGTACCAACTGCAACTAGATTAAGGTCAAATAACTCTTTTGGTGTAGGGCCGCCTGCGAAGCCGCCACTTAGTACTGCATATGTTGCAAACAATGTTGCGAACAAAATACAGTCACTCATGATATATATCCAGAATCCGAATATAGTATCACCACCGGTATCATGATGCTCATGATCATCGTGATGATCGTGAGCGTCGTTTGCGATTACGTGATCGTTTGACATGATTTAAAACTTTCCTCTACTTGCCTTTATTAGCTGCGTGTTCTGCAACAGCTGCCAAGTGCTTTGACTCGATTTCTTCAACTTGATCTACTGGTACGTAGTAGTCTTTGTTGCGATCAAATGAGTACGCAATCCAAGAAGCTACGATACCGATGAAGCTAGCAATAACCATCCACCAGATGTGCCATACGAAACCGAAACCTAAAGATAGTGAGAATGCACTGATCACAAAGCCAGCCCATGTATTTGAAGGCATGTGGATCTTTGAGTACTTCTCAGGCTTTTGGTAAGCAATGCCATGTTCTTTCTTGTAATGATGCTCATCACGGTCATGGATTTTAGGCAGCTTAGCAAAGTTGTAGAATGGAGGAGGTGACGAAGTAGCCCACTCAAGAGTACGACCATCCCACGGATCACCAGTTACGTCCATATTTTGCTTACGATCTCTGAAGCTCACGTAGCCCATGTAGAACTGAACAGCGATACCAGCAGCAACGATGAATGCACCAACCATTGCAACGATAAGTAGTGGCGTCCACTCTGGGTTGTCATAGTAGTTAAGACGACGAGTCATACCGTTGAAACCAAGGATGTATAGTGGCATGAATGCAACGAAGAAACCGATTGTCCATAGTGCACAAGAAAGCTTGTTAAGTTTCTCGTTCAGCATCCAACCAGTTGCTTTTGGCCACCAGTAAGTAAGACCTGCGAAGTAACCAAATACTGCACCACCAATAATTACATTGTGGAAGTGTGCAATTAGGAACAAGCTGTTGTGTAGTACGAAGTCAGCTGCTGGTACTGCTAGCATTACACCAGTCATACCACCAATTGTGAACGTGAATAGGAAACTACATGTCCACCACATAGAAGCTGTGAATTCAACACGGCCTTTGTACATAGTGAATAGCCAGTTGAAGATCTTAACCCCGGTGGGGACGGCTATGATCATGGTGGCGATACCGAAGAAGGCATTTACACTTGAGCCTGCACCCATGGTGAAGAAGTGGTGTAGCCATACAACCATTGCTAGAACCATGATAACGGCTGTTGCCCATACAAGTGATGTATAACCGAACAAACGCTTACGAGAGAACGTAGCTGCAACTTCAGAGAAGACACCAAATGCAGGTAGAATCAGAATGTAAACTTCTGGGTGACCCCATGCCCAAATGAGGTTTACGTACATCATTTGGTTACCACCAAGGTCATTAGTGAAGAAGTTTGTACCTAGGTATCTATCTAGCGTTAGAAGCGTGATAGTTACAGTTAGGATTGGGAACGACAAAATAATTAGTACGTTTGCACACAGAGAAGTCCATGTGAATACAGGCATTTGCATAAGCTTCATGCCAGGCGCACGCATTCTGATGATAGTAACGAAGAAGTTAACACCAGTTAGTAGTGTACCAATACCTGAGATCTGTAGTGCCCAGAGCCAATAATCGACCCCGACCCAGGGACTGTATTCAATACCTGATAACGGCGGATATGCTAACCAACCAGTTGCAGCAAACTCACCAACGAATAGTGAAATGTTAACTAGTAATGCACCAACTACGAATAACCAGAAGCTCAAAGAGTTCAGGAATGGGAATGCAACGTCACGCGCACCGATTTGTAAAGGTACAACAATGTTCATCAAGCCAACAACTAAAGGCATGGCTACGAAGAAAATCATGATTACACCGTGAGCAGTAAAAATCTGGTCATAGTGTTCTGGAGGTAGATAACCCGCCCCCACACTGTCAGCGGTTGCTAACGCTTGGTGAGTACGCATCATAATTGCGTCCGCGAAACCACGGACCAGCATCACAATCGCTGCGATGATGTACATAATACCTATTTTTTTGTGATCCACTGACGTGAACCATTCTTCCCAAAGGTATTTCCACTTACCCATTTTGGTAATAAGTGCGAATAGGAAGATACCGCCAAGTATTGCACAGATCATTACTGGCAAAATAACTGGGTCATGAACAGGAATAGAATCCCAGGTCAGTTTACCCGTGAGCGGATCCGGATCTGTGATTATGGTAGCTTTACTTGCCATTTTGAACCCCAGTGTATTTCTCTATGGTTTTCTTAAAGTGCAGAGGGTCGACATCCGAATAGTAAACTACAGGATGGTCTTTTGATTTCTCGCTAAGCGCTTTGTAAGTAGGTTCGTCTAGCACATACTCTGATGCTTTTACTTTGTTAACCCAAGCATCGAAGCCAGCTTGATCTACAGAGTGTGTTTTGAACTTCATGCCTGAGAAACCAAAACCACTATAGTTTGCAGACATGCCACGGAAGGTACCTTCTTTAGATGCCATCAGGTTTAGTCTATTTTCCATACCTGCCATCGCGTAAATCTGGCTACCCAAACGCGGAATGAAGAATGAGTTCATCACAGTATCTGATGTGATAAGGAACTCAACCGGCGTATTCACAGGGATTGAGATTTCGTTGACGGTTGCAATTTGCTGCTCTGGATAAATGAATAGCCATTTCCAGTCCATTGCCACTACTTGAATAGTCAATGTGTCTTTGTCTTTACCTAGCGGCTTACGCGGGTCTAGAGTATGAGACGTGACATATGTGAAATATGCAAGTGCTGCGATGATCATACAAGGCACAATCCAAACAACAAGTTCGATTTTTGTTGAGTGTTCCCACGACGGCTTGTACTCAGCTTTTTTATTGCTAGTACGATACTTGTACGGGAAGTAAATAGACATAAATAATACAGGGATTATTACAATAAGTAATAAAGCCACAGAAATTATAATCAGGTCTTTCGCCTGCTCACCAATTGGACCCGCAGGGTCAAAAAGCGCAAGCTCACAACCTGTTAGAAGAAACGCCATCGTAAAAACCATTACGAGTGACAAGGACTTTTTCAGCATATTCAACCTACTTGATATCGCGGGTAATTACCCCATTACCTGCCTGAATAAATTAACGAGATTAATGCAATTGAGAACTGTTTCCATTCACACCCCTCTCGGAGGGGAATGTTATAGGGAATACAGCTAAAATTCAAGAATGTCTTGACCCACATCAATACGTTCTAAATTCAAATTTAGATGTTTTTTGAGCGATTTATGTCTAGACTTCGTATTGACACCGTCAAAAATAATTCTGGAGCGTGCGATATGAAAAGACTATTTTATTCCACTGATAGCTTGGATGATGCAGAAATGATTTCGGACGAAGTACATCAGTTAGGCATTGATGACCACCATTTTTACGTACTATCTCGGGATGAAAGTGGTATTAAAACGCATCATTTGCATGGTTCAACACAGATCGAGAAAACGCAAATTTTGTCAGCAAGAAAGAGAGCTTTTTTGCTCGCTGGTGCAACTGCTTTAGCGCTACTTACTTTTATGTATTTTTTTACCGACTTAACCAATAAATTTTTACTACAAGCATTTGCCGCGAGCATAATTGGCGGTTTTGTTGTCATGTTCATTGTTAAACTTGCTGGTAAATCATTCGACGAATACTTTCAACTGCTAGTAAATGAGCACCTTGACGCCGGTGATGTAATTATCATAATCGATGTTGAACGTTCTCAAACACATAAAGTTGAAACCCAACTCGAAGGTCATCCAAAAGCACAATTTTTAGCTGACAGCTCGAATTTGGCATCGCCAATACCAGACTAGTTCTGCAATTTTGTCGAAAAATAGTGGTGATAGACTTTGGAGAATGAAAAAGGTATCACCACTCGTAGCATCAACTTTTGATTGCAACTTATGCTGCAGAGCTAACTTCCTTGTTAGCTTCATCGTCCTTGACTGCCTTCAGTTTTGGCAGCGGGTTTCTTGAACCAATGGCTTCTTCAATAGAATTGAAGCCATCTGCTTTCAATAGTTTAACTAGGCCTCTGTTGATTTCACTTATACTTTGAGGTCCGTCAAAAATCAGCGTTGAAATCATGTGCAAAATGCTTGCACCAGACGTTATTTTTTCATAAGCATCTTTGGCAGTGAACACGCCACCCACGCCAATGATTGTGAGCTTGCCTCTTGTTCTTCTATAAACGTGTCTGATCACGTTGGTAGAAATACGTTGTAGTGGTAAGCCACTCATGGCGCCTTTGTGGAACGGAAGCTCTTCTTTAACATATTCTTGGTTGAATTTTGGTTTGGCCAAGTTGGTCAATACCACACCATCCATTTTATGTTCAACGCACGCATCAACAATGATGTTAATTTCTTCTAAAGTCATGTCTGCAGCGAGTTTGACGTAAATAGGGCGGCCTTCAACTCTGTGTTTATTTACCGCGATAAGTAACGCATCTAGATTGTTCTTATCTACAAATGGTTCGCCATCTTGTGTATTTGGACAGCTTATGTTGATGGTGTAGTAATCCCCAATGTCTTTGAATAACGCCATTGTTTTGGTGTAGTCGTCAATAGAGTCTTGTAAATCAAATTCAGGCGTTATATTAGATTTAGCCGCGTTGATCCCGACTTTTAACTTGCCAAAATTTACACCTTTCAATCGTGATGAAATTTTCTCAGCGCCTTGGTTATTTAAACCATACCAAACAAGAATTGATTTTGATTTAACCATTCTAAATAAACGTTTGCCGGGGTTTCCAGGGCAAACTTCACCGGTAAATGAACCTAGCTCAGCCAAACCAAAGCCAATCGATGGGTAAATTTTGGTTAGTTCACCATCTTTGTCAAAGCCTGCGGATAAACCTAACGGGTTTCTATATTTTACACCGTCAACTTCAATTTTCAGGCTTCGGTGACCGTAGTTGAAGAAAAAAGAGGTGATCCAGCGAGTTAGAAAGTTTGAGCCCAATATTACTCCGACACGTTTAAACATGTAGTGAGCATCTTCAGGGTCCATCAGGAATATCAGCGGGCGGACCGCTCTGTATAGTAGCTTTAAGACAAAGTTACGAATGCCGATGATAAGGCGCATTTTCAACCTCCAAATTTGTCATCGATTGTTGTTGTTGGGTGCTTTTTTACGAGCACATCTGGTAACTCATGTTTTTAGCTTATGATCATTAAATAATAATAGCAATAAGAATCGTTATCATTTACATTGTTCTTATTCAAATTGGAGGTGCTGATGAAAAAGTGGATGCTGAAGCTATTGGGTACAGATGTAACTAAGCCAATTGTTAGAAGTGTAGTTGAGCCTATTTGGCAAAATACAGGTGAGGTTTTTTATTTATTGAATACTTTGCAATTGCGCTATAAATCCCGATATGGGGTGGTGAGTATCGATGCATTTGATATCAATTCATTCTTCAAAAACGTGGACGAACCTTTAGACGAGCTTGTGAGCGAATTTGGAGAAGAGTTTACTTTCTCAGTTTGTGCAGTTGCTTGGGAGAGGCTTGGTAATCAAACGCGGGTCAAGGCTATTGACAACGCCGCGGTGTTTAGATTTAACAAATCATTAGACATATCGACTCAAGCGCTTTTTCAGCACCAGTTTTGTTCGTCTGATGAGAGCAGGAAAAGTGAAGTTAATCTCGCTTTAAGCAGAGGTGTATTTAAATATTATAACGTCCAAATTGGGGAGTTTATTAATCAACTCAAAGAAGCCAATAAAAAAATTAATCATGAGCGTGTTAAACGCCATGGTATAACTGGCGAAAATTTTCACAAAGATGTTTTTGACAGGATATCGGTGGCGTGAAAAAGTATCGTGAAAGAGTGGGGTACTCATAACCCACTCCTGCGTGTGCAACTTATTGGTCGTCGTAAGTTGCGATTTCTTGCTCAATAACCACAAGTTCTACACCTGCCATCTCAAACATATCTCTGGTTTCTTGTGCTGCATGGTAGCGCTTTTTTGCAACAACTTTGGAAATGCCACAGCTGATGATGAGCATGGCGCATACACGACATGGCTCCATTGTACAGTATAAAGTTGCACCATCTAATGGCACGCCATAGCGAGCGGCTTGGCAGATAGCATTTTGCTCTGCATGGATCGTGCGTACACAATGCTGTCGTGTGGTACCATCGCTATCTGTGACTTGTTTCATTAGGTGACCGACATCGTCGCAGTGTGGTAAACCAGAGGGAGAACCCACATAACCTGTTGATATTATTCTTTTATCTTTAACTATAATACAGCCTGATTTACCTCTATCACAGGTGGCCCTTTGTCCAACACTGTCAACTAAATCAATGAAGTATTCATCCCAATCTGGTCTCATTGTTTGCGCCTTCAATACTACTTACATGTCAATAGTATACTCAGTATCTGACTCAATTCGAAGCTTATCTTATCAATGAGTTATATCTTTAAAATGAATCTAATGTATAGGGTGAATATATAATTAATATTATTAATGTATCTATTAGCTTTGGAATTTAGTATAAATTGTTTTTTAACTCTTATACTTTGGCGCTGTATGAAAAATAGATATTTGTTATTTGCTGCTTATTCAAGCTTTTTAGCGGCTGTTTTACATCTTGGATGCATTATATTTGGCGCTCCTTGGTATCGCTTTTTTGGTGCAGGTGAGCACATGGCATCGATGGCTGAAGCTGGGAAGTTTGAACCTACTTTGACTACTTTACTGATTGCAACTGCGTTAAGTACATGGGGCTTATTCGCTTTATCTGGCGCTGGTGTGATACGTCAATTACCCTTCTTGAGAACGGTTATCTTCTTGGTTGCTATGGTATTTATTGGCCGTGGGATTGCATTCCCGTTTATTATGCCTTTGTTTCCTGAAAATACATTGACGTTTTGGCTTGTGAGTTCTTTTATATGTTTGACGATCGGTCTGTGCTACGCATTAGGTGGATGGCAACTGTATAAGCAGCAATCCGATCTATAAAAAGTGATTTATCAATATATATAAGTTGATATTCATATATTTTATATTACGTATGTTCTGACTGTATCCACAATTACCTCCTATATTTCAATTTGGCACTAAACTTGAAGCTCCATATTGTTAGCAGACTCTGCTAGCAATATCTCAACTTATTATCATGTAAATAGGTAAATGTGAGCTCATCAACAGTATGAATCTAACTAAAATTGTGCAAAGCGCACCAAAAGGGGGCAATAATGAACTTCTATGAAGTTAATTTCGATGGACTTGTCGGGCCATCACATAACTACGCAGGCCTGTCATATGGAAATGTGGCTTCAAAAGCAAATGCAAAAAAATTTTCCAACCCTAAGCAGGCAGCTTTGCAAGGGTTAGATAAAATGTTCGCTCTAGCGCAATTGGGCTTACATCAAGGGGTGTTGGCTCCAAATGCCCGCCCAGATTTAAAGACGTTACGTGCGCTTGGATTCGGTGGAAGCGATGCGGATGTTATCGCGAAAGCTGCAAAAGCAGAGCCTCAATTGCTTAAAGCATGTTATTCAGCGTCGTCGATGTGGACAGCAAATGCGGCTACGGTGTCGCCAAGCTGCGATACTGAAGATCGGAAGGTTCATTTTACGCCCGCCAATTTAAACAACAAACTGCATCGTGCGATAGAAGTTGAAACAACGGCTCGTATTCTGAAGCAAGTCTTCCATGATAAAGATTATTTTGCACATCACGAACCGCTACCACAGCATCCGCTTTTTGGTGATGAAGGGGCTGCAAACCATACTCGCTTGGCTGACTCTTATAATCATTCTGGCTTGGCTGTATTTGTTTATGGACAAGATAATCAAAGTGATATCAGGCCGTCCAAATTCCCAGCCAGGCAAACACGTCAAGCAAGTGAGGCGGTAGCACGCAGTCATCTGCTTAAACCTGAAAATAGCCTTTTTATTCAGCAAAACCCTGATGTAATCGACGCAGGTGTATTTCACAATGACGTGATAGCGATAGGCAATGAAAATGTATTTTTATTTCATGAACAGGCATTTTATGATCAGCAAACGTCAGTTAGAAAAATTCGAGAGGCCTACTCTGGTAGTCGGCCTTTGCACTTGATTGAGGTCTCTAGTGCTGATGTGACGGTAGAGCAAGCTGTTCAGAGTTACATATTTAACAGTCAGCTGGTGAGCTTGCCAAATGGTGGAATGGCTCTGATAGCGCCAAGTGAATGTCAAAAAATCAATGCCGTTGAAACGTATTTAAGTACGCTTAAAGAGGCAAGTAATCCCGTCAATGATGTCATTTACCTAGACGTCAAACAAAGTATGCAAAATGGCGGTGGGCCTGCTTGTTTGCGTTTGCGCGTGGTGTTGTCGGAGCTTGAACTCAAAGCGGCCAATCAAGCTTGCCTTTTAGATGAGCAATTATATTCAAAGCTATCTGCTTGGATAAGTAAACACTATCGTGATCAGCTAAGCGAATATGATTTGGCTGACTATCAGCTATTGTTAGAAAGTTATTCTGCTTTGGATGAATTGACTCAGATTTTGCAACTTGGTTCTGTGTATGACTTTCAAATAGGGTGAGCTTAAATGAGCCTTCTATCACCTGAGAAGGCTTAGGTACTTCCTCGTTTGGGCTACATATGTGAGTAGCCCATGCAGCCCAAAGCACTTCGACTGATCCCATGGCGGTATAACTAACTTTTGCCATTCATAACTTATCTGTTGCGATTTACGCGCCAAACGTTGTCTCTATTATCTTTTTTTGAAATTGTGTTGTTTTAGCTCTATTGAAAATGTACCCGAAATCTAAAGTGTATTTTTAATATCGTTGATTATACTTTGCTTATCTCTATCTAGGCATGTTTGGTGTTCTAGTCAGTAGCGGGTCGTGAATTAGGATTAAGTGGTCTTGCTTGAAGTAGATAGTGATGAACATACGATAACCAATGATAGGTGATTAGCTATGTCACTAGTACTTCGATGCGCACAGTACGCTTTTATAACACTTGCCAGCTTGATGAGTTCAATATGTTTGGCACAGAACAATGTATCTCAATCTGATGAGAGCCTGAAAAAAATTCTCAGTGAAATTAACGCCAATTTAGCCCAAAAAGACTACCAATCAGCATATCAAAAAGCCGAAGCAGAAATTGATGAGTGGGCTGGTGAGCCTAACTTCGATTTTTTATATGCTCAAGCCGCGTTAGAGCAGGCCAAGTATGATGAGGCTATATTCGCGTTAGAACGGGTGTTGGTGAGCTGGCCAGATCATGTCCCCAGCCATTATTTGTTGGGTTTAACATACGCGAAACAAAAAAACTATACGCAGGCCAGTGGTGTTTTTTCAAGTTTGCTAAATGCTCAACTCAGTCCGTCAATGCGCGACAGGGTAAGCCAAGCGTTAGAAGCCGTTGAGCGAAATACGCAAAAGCTGGAGCAATCTTTTAATCATACAGTGTCACTCGCTCTGGGTCATGACTCAAATGTAAATAGTGGAGCCTTGGATGATAGAATAGTGATTGGTGGGTTGCCGCTCACATTAGGCCAAAGTAGTTTGAAAACAGCAGATAACTTTATGCGGTTCAAATATCGCTTTCGAGGAAACTGGCAGCAGACACAGTACCAAGGTTGGAAATTAGACGTTAATTACTCAGATCAGCGCCATAAAGATGCTGATCAATATGACCGATATCAAGGCTCAATTCGATTTGGGTATGAACATAAAAAAGATGATTTTACTTTTTCAACTGGGGGGCAATTTGGTGTTTTAACACTCGATAATAACACCTACCAACAAGACTTTGGCTTGTATGGCTCAGTGCAATACAACATTACACCTCATTATTTCACGGCTTTAAGTGGCTTTGCTTTTTCACAAAACAATGTTCAAGACCGCAATCTCGATAGTCGTATTTATACCATTCAAGGCTCCGCAGGGTATTCATCAGCATTATGGCTGTTGAAGGCTGATATTGGATATACCTGGCAGCCAGCCAGATATGATGAAGGTGAACATTATGGCCGAGACTACAATTTTATTTCTGGATCAGTGAGTCACAAAACTGGGGAAAAGGGGTTATTGAGTTTTAAAGCGCAATATAGAGATATTGAACACAGAGCAGATCATCCTCTTTTCTTGTCTACAAGAAACGAAGAGCTTGTCATTCTTAATTTGAATTGGCGATACAAGTGGAGCCAATCACTGAGTGTGGATTTGTCAGCATCTTACTACGATAAACACAGCTCAATTACCTTATATAGCTACGATAGAACAGAATGGTTCTCAGGAGTCCGTTATGAATTCTAATTTTAAGTTGATTGCCAATTGTACACCTGTATCAACAGTGATGGCTCTCGCGCTGTTTTTGCCATTTTGTACGGCTGCAGAACAAGCAGGTAAAACCATAATGTCTCGTGGGGAAGTGATTGCAACTGATAGCAGTAGTGAGGCGAATAGAGCTTTGAAGAGACGTAGTCCAATTTATGATGTGGATGTTGTAAATACTGGTGAGTCAAGTCAGGCCCAGCTCAGAATGCAAGATGGCGCTATTATTGCCCTCAAAGCCCAAACTCAATTGAAGATTGAAGAATATAAATTGGGCAGCGCTGAGGGCGGCTCTGTTGTGATGGAACTTATTTCTGGTGGATTACGCACTATCACAGGTGAAATTAAAGGTGATAAGGGTAATTATAAATTGAAAACACCCGTTGGCAGTATTGGGATCCGTGGTACCCATTATGAAGCTGAATGGAAAAACAACGAGTTACTCTTGGCGGTTTGGGATGGCACCATTGAAGTTGATATGAGTAATGCGACAGGTGCGCAAGCACCTGTTTTACTTGGCAAAGGCGGAGATTTTTCTTTTGCGAAAGTGAGCGAGAGCGGGGCCGTTACCTCACTTCTCAAACCCCCTTCTGAGTTATCTTCACTGTCTTCGTCAGTAAGCGAGTCAGCACAGTCTAATGATACTGAAGAACAAAGTTCTACGGTTGCGAGTGCTGAATTAGACCCCACTGAACAACCGGCTCCAGTGTTGGAGGGGAGTTTTTCTCAAGTGGCTAATGATGTGTCGCAAAATGAGTATATTAATGAGCAAGAATTGGATAGCTTGGGAACCGATGACATCGGTGAGTTAATTTCCGAGCGAACTGGTAGTGCTGCTTATACTGTGCTGGAAAGCATAGACGCAAGCTCAAGCCTTGGTACAGTGAGTGCTCTTAATTTACAAATGACGGTTAACTTTGATCGAGGAACTGTTGAGCAGGGGGCTTTGTCCTTTCAAGATTCTGGTGGTGAGTGGTTTGCTGCATTTAATGGCTTGATAACCACTGAGGGAATGGATCTTGGTGTTAACTTTGCCTCTCATGGTAATAATCTTGCTAATGGGACGATTCAAAGTCAATTCATTAACGGACTTGATAATTTAAGTGGTTCCTTCAATTTAAGAGAAATCGAAAACCCGAGCGTTTCAGCTCGAGGTGAGTTTCTTTTAGGTCAGCCTTAGGAGAAATATGATGAACCTAAGTGCAATGGTACGTATTTATATCGCACTCATATTTGCAGTAGCGATGGTCGGTTGTGGTGGCAAAGACGATAGTAAGCCACTTCAACAAATAGATAATACATCTGAGTTGGTAGAACAGCTCAATGAATCAAGCTCAAACACTTCTTCGAATGTTCCTGTCGTAGTGGACTTTTCATATCAACCGAAATTTAGACATGCTCGATTAGCCGCGACTCAGGTCGTAGATGAATTGATGATCAATGGGACGGGCGATCTTACTCACCCACAAGGTGATTTTACAGAACGTGGTAATATCACGGTTGCTGTTGATAACATTGAAGATCCTGATGGTATTGGCCGCGTTCTGCTAGGCTTTGATAATGCTGAGCAGGCGATAGAGTTATGTAGTGCAAATTGTACTTCTCCTTTCAAGTTCACTCAGACCGGTGTTAATCCATTTGACTTTGGTCAGCCGAGGGGCACTATCAATTTGCAAGTATGGGTTGAGGATCTAAATGGCAACCTGAGCATAGTGGCGATAAAGCAGGTTAATTGGCAGCCGCTAAGTGTTGTGGTAGAGCCCGCGCAAAGACAAGATGATGGTTCTGTAGAAATTAACTGGCAGCCACTTGATAGTGCGCTTAGATACAACGTTTATTTGTCAGAAGAGCCGATAAATAGTCGTTCATCGATTGATTCACTCCCAACGAGTAATCGATTTGTTGCCCTATCAACCACCACCCAATCATTTTCAGGTTTAGATCCGAAAAAACATTATTATGTTCTAGTTACTGGCATTGATGGGAGTGGCGAAAGTGCTTTCAGTGAATCAATATTACTACCTGCTACTGAGCAAACTCCTCCGATTGCGAATAATGACGGCTTCACAGGTTTACAGTTTGAATCGATTTCAGGCAATGTGTTAACTAATGACTTAGATTTGGGCTTTGGACCTATCGAGGTTTTGGGTAACCTTATTACGGCACCATCAAATGGTAGTGTGAACATTTCTGCAAATGGTGACTTTGTATATACACCTAATGATAGTTTTTTTGGTACGGATAGCTTTGTATATCAAATACAAAACTCACAAGGTGCGACTGCTCAGGCGACTGTGACTTTGGAAGTAGAAGCGGTAAAAATCTCTATATTGACACTTAATAACACTTACACGGTCGAGAAAAATACGGAGTTGACTGTGGCGGGAAGAGGTGTGCTGGTAAATGATGTGCACTTATCTGACCAGACGTTGCAAATTGATACTCAGCCAGAGCGAGATGTAGTCAATGGCGTTTTATCGCTTAACTCTGATGGTAGTTTCACTTATGTACCAAATAGCGAGTTTATCGGTGATGACTCATTTGTATACCGTGTACGTAGTAACGATGGTGAGGTGCAACTGGCAGAAGTATTTATTTCAGTTCAAGAAAGCGTCACCAGTATTCCGCCCGTAGCTGTTAATGATGCGTTTGAGACTAGCGAAGACTTTATTCTATCAGTTAGCTCGCCAGGTGTATTAGAAAATGATATTGATCAAGCACTTAATACTGTTTCAATTAGCATAGAGACAACCACAACCAGCGGTTCGCTGGAGTTGACGGAAGAGGGGGGGTTTAGATACGTCCCTAATGCTGATTTTGCCGGTCAAGACTTCTTTATATACATCATAACAAATGAAGTGGGATTGAGCGCAAGTGCATTTGGTGTAATTAACGTCCTAAGTGTTAATGATCCACCTATGGCGATGGATGACTCTTTCGAAGTTGCACAGGGGCAGCCAACTGCGATAAATGTAGTAAGCAATGACAGTGATAAAGATGGTGAGTTAGTTTTATCGACATTAGAAATTGTGATGCAGCCCATGCACGGTTCTGTCTCTGTAGATTCAAGTACGGGACAATTGATATATCAGAGCGATGCCAATTACCGCGGTTCTGATTATTTTGTCTATACAATAGAGGATAATGAAGGTGCTAAGTCAAATGAGGCATTTGTCCAAATTTTTGTTACGGGAGAGAACTCCGCACCAGTGGCGGTAAATGATATTGCCAGCACTTCTCAAGGTGTACCTGTAGATATTGATGTACTCGCTAATGATGCTGACTCAGATGGTTCATTAGTGTTTAGCTCTATTGAAATCACAACAAATCCAGCTAATGGGCAAGTGAATTTGAATTCTAGCGACGGGGTTTTGGTCTACACGCCTAGTTCAGGGTTTTTTGGCACAGATTCATTCCAATATCGTGTACAAGATAATGAAAATCAATTTTCTAATATTGCGTCTGTTACCGTGACGGTACAAGCTGTTAATCAGGCACCTGTCGCAAACGCAGACAGTGCACAGGTTGAAATTGGTGCGTCAGTGATGATTGCAGTGTTAGAAAATGATACCGATTCTGATGGTACTATTGATGCGAGTACGGTTGAGGTTGTTACAAATCCAAGTAAAGGGACGGTTAATATTGGGTCTACCGGAGAGATTTCGTACATGCATTCAGGCACAGCGGTTGGTACAGATAGTTTCTCATACCGAGTGAGTGACGATGATGGTACGCTCTCTAATATCGCACTTGTTTCCATCAATATTGTTGAGCCAAATACCATCCCTATCGCGAATGCAGATACAGCATCACTTGATAAGAATACGTCTGTCATGATTGATGTGCTCAATAATGATGATGCCAAAGGGCAGACATTAAATTTATCTAGTATTGAGATAATTAATCCAGTATCACATGGCTCAACCTTTGTTGATACTTCTACAGGCTATATTAGTTATATTCCGATGAACAACTTTGTTGGTACTGATAGCTTTACGTATCAAATCATGAATAACTTAGGTGAGACATCTAATGTTGCAACTGTGACGATCACCGTTTTACCAAAGAATTACTCACCGACGGTATCACCTAATTCAGCGAATATTGATACCAGTGTTTCTAATGGTGAGCTTGTATTACAAGTTACTGCGTCAGATCCGGATGGTGACAGTATCAGCTACACATTGAATGGCACGAACGCCAGTCTATTTTCAATCGCGAGTAATGGCCAAGTAACGGTGGCTAATGCGGGTCAAATTAGTACTAATGGTGAAGCTGTTTACACGTTGACGGTTGAAGTCTGTGATAATGCCTCTCCTAGTTTGTGTGCTTCGGCGCAAATAACAATCAATGTGAGTGTTGCGCAAACTACATTTGTTGCAAACAAACTGACTACGTTTGGCTCTGATGGAGAAAGTATTGTTAGGCTTCGCGCTTCAATGGAGTCGCACGAAGCGGGCCAATCTTTATTGTTAAGTGATGGTAGCGTGTTAGTCGTCGGTGGAGTAGGGTATTGGAATGAAACCCTAGTCAGGAATATACATCGCGCATCGATAGCGAAGGTGATGCCTGATGGATATCCAGATACAAGCTTTGCAAGTCAAGGCGTGTTTACCAGTTACTTCGGGATTGAAGTTGCTGATCAGCCACAAAATATCGTTGCTAAGGCCGTCGCCGTAGACAGTAGTAATCGTATTTACGTTGCTGGTTTTGCCGATTTTGGTGCAACTGAAGCGCAAGAGCTACTGTTGTTTAGATTGACTGCCGAAGGTGTCCACGATACTTCTTATGGCGCAGGCTCTGGCTATACCAAATTGCCACTCACCACCGGTGGACGAGTAACGCCGATATCTATTGCTGTGGATGATGCTCAGGTTGTTACTGTGCTGAGTAATGTAGCAGTTGGTGAAAATACCAGCATCAAGTTCACTCGTGTGGACGCCAGTGGAAACATAACTGCGTCACTTGATATTGCGCCAAGTTCTTCTCAATATGCCGATGGTGTGATTGACCTGGGTAGTAATTTACTGGTCTATGGCGAAGTTATGTCGGAGGCTGGGAATAAGGATTTATTATTTGTAAGAGTAATAGAAGATACGCTTGCAATTGACACTAGCTTCCAATCTGCCGGATTTTTACAAATTGATATTTATAGCGCCGCATTTGACAACCAAGTACATGATGTTATTCAGTTGAGTGACGGGAAGTTGTTACTGACAGGAGACTCTTACCTTACCGGTGGTAGTGATAAATCGGTATTTGTAATGCGGTTGAACAGTGATGGCTCAATGGATACTTCATTTAATTCTACAGGGTACATTTTATACGAGCTAAATCAATTACCTGCATCCGGTATTGACGGTCAGGACTTTTCAACATGGAATGCGTTTGGCTTTGGTCTGTATGCGGATGATACACACTATTACGTTGGGATTGGCCGGGGACAATACAGTACGTCTTCAAATGCTGTACAGCTATTTAGAACGGACTTAAACGGAGTCATAGATACGAGTTGGCTACCAGAATCTGGCGGTCCTACAGCCTACAGACAATTTTTATTGACTCCAGTTGATTGGCATCGCACGAGTCAAGGGCTGTTTGTTTATGGTTATCAGTATCGCTCTGTAGGAAACAATTTTTTCTATTCTCAATGGATCGGAGAGTTTACGCTCAGTGCAGCTTTAAATAGCAATTTTGGCTCAGCAGGTGAAGTCAACTTAGACACAGGAGATGCCAACGAATCATTTACTGAAGGACTGAGCATTCAGTCGTCATCGAGCCAATTACTTCTCACTGGTAACGCAACGACTTGGCAGAACGGCGAAGTGCCTTATGTCTATAAATTAGATGACACAGGTAAAGGGGTTGCAAGTTTTGGTAACCTTGGCAAGGTGCAGCTCGCGCTGAGTACTTCCGTAACGACAACCACTGCCGTAGAAGCATTGGCTGGTAATATCTTACTTGCAGGCAATCAGACGGTTGATCAAGCGGTCATTGTGAACGTCAAAAATAATGGTCAGCAAGATTTTGACTTCATACCTGGTAGCAGTGCAACCGCCATCGGTATTTCCGCTTCTACTTATGGTGGCACGGGCAGTACAATTAAAGTGACCAAGTTATACACATTACCGACCTCAGACTTTATCGCATTTGCGAAAATTAATGATGGCTGTATTGACCAAAGCCATGCATTTTTCTATTCGAGTGTGGGTCTGATGTTAGGACACTTCCAATACCCTGTTCCTAGTGAAGTTTCCTGTGGTACCACAGCGAGAGGGATTGATTTTATTCACCCCGTGTCCACAACGGAATTAGTTGGTATTGGTACCGATGAGCAAGTATTTAGCGAACCACGCGTGATTCTAGCGAAATCGAATTTAACAGGTGACTTGGATGCATCGTTTGGTACTGCAGGTGTATCAGCCTTAGACATTGGATTGGTATCTGGAGAAACGATGGACTTAAAAGGCTCGTTTGTTGACTCGCAAGGCAAGTTTGTCATATTCGGCACTGGTGGAAGCAAAAACTTTGTGCTTAGAGTGAATATTGATGGCTCTATTGACAGTACATTTGGTTCTGGTGGTGTATTGATATTTGAACAGTTAGGTACGACAGCCGTTGTGGTCAAGCAAGGTTGGGTTCAAAGTACTGGGGAGTTGGTGTTATTCCTACAAGAATCAAGCGGTCAAGGTGTTTACATTGCTCGGGTTAAATTGGGGGATGACGCAGGTACTCTCGATACAGCGTTTAACACTGTTGGTTATCAGAACTTTTCAACCCCCATGACAGGACAGTTATCCTCTGCTATTAGTTTGAATAATGGAGATAGTTTTGTACTTGTTTTACAACAAGATGAGCCGAAGGTCATCGTGTTGCAAGCAGGAATCATTGAAATTTCTGACTAGCGAGGTTGATATAGGATGCAGTTAAAATTCTACGGTGTGAGGGGCTCTATCCCCACACCGGGGCCAGATACAGTCAAATATGGTGGTAATACAGTGTGTGTATCACTGCAAAGTCAGAATAACACACACATTATCTTGGACTCTGGAACCGGTATTCGAATTCTTGGTGATGAGCTAATAAGAGATACTCGGGACATATACATTCTACTAAGTCATAACCACTGGGATCATATCCAAGGTTTTCCGTTCTTTGTGCCTGCGTATATGCCAAATAGGACGATAGCAATTGTGCCAGGTGTCACGGATTGCCAGGCACCTGATGCAATTTTAAGGCAAATGGATGGTAGCTATTTTCCAGTTCAATATGATGATTTACCCTCAGCTGTCAGAGTCTTACCGCAACAAAGCGATAAGTGGCACTATCACGATATTTATATTGAACGTATGGCGATGAATCACCCCGGAGGAGGCAGTGCGTATCGCTTAACGGTTGATGGTGTAAAAATTGTTTACGCTATAGATAACGAATTATACCCTCCGAATGACCCCGTTACGAGCTTTGATGAGTGGGTGGAGTTTGTAGATGGCGTTGACTATTTAATCCACGATGGTCAGTTTATTCCCAGCGATTACCCATTGAAAATGGGATGGGGACATTCTCAAATTAAAGATGCTTTGGCTTTAGCGGTTCAAGGGAAAGTAAAAAATTTAGTTATCATTAGTCATGATCCGGCAAGAACTGACAAAGACTTGGACCAAATCGCATTAGACATTGGCCAAAAAGGGTTTGATTTTAATACCATTATTGCGCATGAAGGCTTAGTGATTAAATGAACCTTGCCAAACACTTCAAGCTTTACCGGCTTCAGTGGGCGACAGGTAGTGTTATTACATTTTTCTTTATTTTACTCCATATGCTAGCGTTGTCGCCCGCAGCACCTTACGGGCAAGTATTGAAGAGATTTGAGGGCCTAGCTTATGACGTGAGGCTCGAAGAATCACTTCTTTGGCAGCAAAGGTCTTTCTTACCCATTGTTATCGTTGATATAGATGAACAAAGTTTGATTGAAATAGGCCGCTTCCCTTGGAGTCGCCACGTAATGGGAAAGCTACAGGACCAACTTGTTGCTGCGGGAGTATCTGTTGTTGCATACGATGTTTTGTTTTCTGAGCCCGAGTTAAACCCGGCTATGCAAGTAGCATTACATTTGGGTTCAACGGATCCACAGACAAACGAAATACTTAGAACGATTGCCCCAGATATTGATGCCGATATTGCCTTTTCTAAAACACTAGATGCAACAGATACTGTATTGGGTATGTTGTTTGAACACCAACAAGATATTCTTGTTGGCAAACTTCCTGATCCTATTTTTGCCAGTGAGATTTCACCTGAAAATTTGCCTATCCCAGATTTTGCAGGTCACGTGGCAAATGTAAAAGTACTGCAACAAAATAGTCCTGGAACTGGGTTCATTAATAGCGCACCAGATGGAGATGGGTTTGTAAGATACTCAATGTTAATGATTAAGCATGATAAAGAAGCTTATCCGGCTTTGGCTCTGGAGGCTGCGAGGTTATATACCTTAGCTGATACCGTAGAAATTGTCGCCAAGCCCTTTGGTGATGGTCATAGCGTTCAGGGAATAAAATTAGGCACTACTCTTATTCCCACAGATGACTATGGTCGCGTTGCGATACCTTTTAGAGGTCCAGCTTTTAGTTTTCCTTATATTTCGGCAATTGATGTGATCAATGGAAATATTGACAAAAATTTATTTGATCAGGCTATTGTTTTTGTGGGTACGTCCGCCGTTGGTCATGCTGATTTGCGAACCACACCAGTAGGTGTGCAATATCCAGGTGTTGAAGTTCATGCCAATGTACTAGAGGGGTTAGTGTTTCCAGAGTTGCTGCCTTCTCGCCCCGATTGGATAGACGGCGCGGTCGTGGTGTTGCTTGTGACATTGGGCTTGACAATGTCAGTTGTATTGCCGTTGTTAGGTGTTTTGGGGATGACGCTGTTAGCTTTGTTTGTCACGTCATGTTTTATCTTTTTTAGCTTCTATGCATGGGTTGTGTGGCGGTTGGACTTCCCACAAGTTGCGATATTAGGCCTGACGATTACGCAAACGACAATCTTAGGAAGCCTTGGCTTTGTTAGAGAGCATAAAGAGCGTGTGCAAATTAAATCTATATTTGACCAATATGTTCCACCTGCACATATTGCTTCTATGTTAGAGCAACCTGATCAGGCTTCCATGGAGGGAGAGAAGCGTGTAATGACTGTATTATTTGCTGATATACGAGAGTTCACGAGCATCTCGGAGTCGCTCGACGCAGGCAGGTTAAAGGCTTATTTAAATCAATACTTTTCACCAATCACAAAAATTATATTTGAGTATCAAGGAACGATTGATAAATATGTCGGTGATATGGTGATGGCTTTTTGGAATGCTCCATTGCTTGTAAATGAACACCCAGAGCTTGCAGTTAAATGTGCGATGCAAATGCAGCGTCAAGTAGAAGACTTGCAAGCGCAGATGCTAGAGCAAGGTTTTCCGCCCTTTGCTATTGGTATTGGCTTAAATACTGGGGACATGAATGTGGGGGATATGGGTTCTGAGTATCGAAGAGCATACACAGTCCTTGGTGATGCGGTGAATCTAGGGTCGCGGCTTGAGGGCTTGACAAAATTCTATGGTGTAGGGGTACTGGTGAGTGAGATGACCTATGAGCAGTGCCCGGACATTGTTTTTCGGCCAATTGATAAAGTAAAGGTGAAAGGTAAAAACCTCGCTGTGACCATTTTTGAGCCTATAGCGCTTAAAAATGAGGTAACAGAAGCTCAACTTGAAGAGCTCAATGCACATAAAAAAGCTTGGGAGTTGTATTTATCGCAATCTTGGCAGGAAGCTTTGTCAGCTTTTACTAAACTAATAGAGTTACAGCCACAAAGAAAAATTTATCAACTTCTTTGTGAAAGAGTGCGTGAAATGCAATCACATCCTCCCGGAGAAAACTGGGATGGAAGTTATACGCACAAATCGAAATAGTATGGGTGTAAAGGGCCATGGATCTGTCAATTCGTAGCAAAGTAGCTGAAGAAGACATCATTGAGAGCCAAGTCGCGTTAAAGCATTTGCTTAAACTTGCGATTGAGCTTTCATCAGAACATGATACTGACAGGCTATTAGAGCATATTTTAGAGTCAGCGATTGCATTGAGCAATGCTGAAGGCGGAACAATTTATTCGGTTTCAGAAAATGCGCAACTGAAGTTTGCAACGCTTATTAATGAGCCGCTTGGGTTACACATGGGAGGGACATCAGGCAAAGAGATACCTTTCCCTGCGATACCAATATATTTAGATGATGGCTCTCCCAATGAAAGTGCTTTGGTCGCGCTCGCAGCTGCAAAAAAAGATGTGATCAGAATAGATGATGTTTATGATTGCACAGATTATGATTTATCAGCAGCCAGAGCCATGGATAAGAAAACAGGCTATCACACACAGTCTGTGTTAACGGTGCCTATGGCAAACCACGAACGGGATTTAAATGGCGTATTGCAGCTGATTAACCCCCGCTGTAAAGACAAAGTGGTGAGATTCTCGTCAGATCTGGTTGAGTTGATATGTTCAATGAGCTCATTGGCAGCAGTTGCTTTGACCAATAGACAGCTGATTGATGATATGGAAACGTTATTTCAAGCATTTACCAGACTAATTGCGAAAGCAATCGATGAAAAGTCGCCTTATACAGGGGGTCATTGCCGAAGAGTACCAGAGTTAACTATGATGATAGCGAGCGCAGTCCATGACGCAAAATCAGGACCAATGGCTGACTTTAAAATGACGGCGGCGGATAGACATGAGCTTTCTCTTGCTGGTTGGCTGCACGATTGCGGCAAGATTGCCATCCCTGAATATGTGATGGATAAAGCTACTAAGCTTCATTCAGTATACGATCGAATTGAATTGGTTATTGCTAAGATTGAAATAGCAAAAAGAGACATAGAGCTAGACTATACTAAGCGGATCATGAAAGCTGAGGCTTTGGATCAGCAGCAAACCGTCAAGACGCTGAAAATGGAGTTACAGCAGACTTTGGATAAGTTAGAAGATGAGTGTGCTTTTTTAACTCGCGCTAATATCGGTGGCGAATTTATGAAAGAAGCTGATCAGCAACGAGTTCAAAGTTTGGCTGACAATTACAACGTAGTAATCGGTGGCATAGCGCAGCCTCTGTTATCTCAAGAGGAAGTCTATAATTTAAGTATTGCTAGAGGCACACTCACCACAGAAGAGCGGTTGGTGATTAATAAACATATGGATATTACGCTGGAAATGCTTGAAGCGTTACCATTTCCCAAGCACTTACGAAGAGTCCCTGAGTTTGCAGGGGGGCATCATGAAAAAATGGATGGGACGGGGTATCCAAAGGGCCTTACTAGAGAGCAAATGTCTGTACCTGCAAGGATCATGGCCATAGCTGATATATTCGAAGCGTTAACCGCTGCTGATAGACCTTATAAAGACGCGAAGCCACTCAGTGAATGCTTGTTTATCATGGGTAAGATGAAATTGGGTGATCACATTGATCCAGACTTATTCGATGTGTTTGTCAGCTCAGGTGTGTATTTAGATTATGCAAATCAGTATTTAAAACCAGAGCAAATTGACGAAATAGACACGGACAAAATCCCCGGATATAACAAGCCATAGGGGAGTTAGTTAACGCGCCAAGGCGGGTTTAAACGGTTTTCTCCAGCCCAATAAAGCTTGATTTTGTTATTGGAAGGGTCAACGAGTATGGCTTCTTTCCAGAGATACCGTTCCAGCGTTGGTAACTGTTCAAATTGAATGCCTTTTGCAACAAGCTGTTCCACCCATTCATCAAGTTCTTTGTGCTCAAAATATATCACAGCGCCGCTTTTAAACTCTTCAGTCTCTAGCGATAAAGAAAAAGAGCTGCCACCTATTGGGCATTCAAATCGAGCATAGTGCGGCGTATCAACAATTAAATTGAAGCCTAGAAGTTGATAAAACTCGACGGCTTCAGGCATGTTATTTACAGGTAGTGTGACTTGATTTAAGTTCATTATCGTTATTAGCTGTGTGGTTGATGTATAACCATAATTTCAGAAGGGGGTTTATTTGTAAACGATAAAGTCTAATCACCCTTAAAGTATGAGCTCCTGCTCTGGGCCATGCTTATTTATATGGTCAATGAGTTCTGGAAAAAAGCACAAAAATGACGTTTCGAGTTGATCAAGGTTTTCAGCTACTTCAACCCCAATTCCGCTAAATTCATTTTTAAATCTTACCCTTTTTACAATATTATCAAGTGCCTGCTGAGTACCATTGAGAGTGCAATATTGTGCAAACCAGTCATTGGTAATTAGGTTTTCGACCACCCGCTGCATAGGTAAGTGCATCGCAGGCAGTTGCTGATTAAGAAGTAGGTAGCTGTTTTCTTTGAACGCTTCAAATGAAGTCGAGCTAAATTGCGTCCAGTGTTTAATAAGAAGGTGATCATATAGAACATCTAGTGCAATGCCAGAAAATCGTCGGCGCTTATCGCTAAAAAGTAATTTTGATTGTTTAACGAGAGGATGGCTGTCAGTAAATTTATCTACCAATATATGATTGTCTAACGCGCTTTTGATACTTTGTGGTAGTGTTGTGGTTTCTAAGCCGCGTTGAAAATCACCTAGCAGATTACCATGATATGACTGCGCATTTCCCTTTGCGAGAAATAAATGGGCTAGATAATTCACATAATCACCTATTGATTACAATTTAGTTCGAAGTGTTCTCTGACTGATATTTTATATGAGGCTGAAATGAAAATAATCAATAAAAAGGCCGTGCTAAAACGGATTTTTATTGCGTGTGCCAGAGAACGATTAGTATAGATAAATTTTATATCAATCGCGGCCAATATTTAGTTTGTTCTGCTAATCTTAATGGTATGAGCCATAGTAAAGAAGACCATTGATGCTTGATCTACTGAACTTTGATAACGAGGTACAGTTATGATTGCATATGGATTTTTGCCTTTTTCAGCTTACGTTATTTCAGACTTTATCTTTTTCCATCGCAATCGTTCTATCAGTTTTGACGTGCTTGTTAGACAAGTTAGGTTTACAGGCGTTGAAGCATTAGGGCTAGTTGTACTTATTGCTATGTTGATAGGTGCATTAATCATAGTTCAAGGCTATCCGTTGCTCGCGGCCATTGGGCAGGGGAATTGGATTTACGATATCTTAATTTCTACGATAGTGCGAGATTTGGGACCGTTTATTGTTTGCTTTATTGTGTTAGCGCGTTCTGGCACGGCTATTACAACTGAGCTTGGTAACATGGTGGTGAGTAAAGAAATTGATGCATTAGTGGCTATGGGAGTGTCGCCAATTTCTTACCTTGTTGCACCTCGCGTGTTAGGGATGATAGTTTCTTTGGTGTTGCTGATGAGCTATTTTGTCGCATGTGGCATTTTTGGTGGCTACATTGTCAGTAATGCTTTTCAGTCAATACCTGTCAGTACTTTTTTTGCAAAGCTCGTCAGTGAGCTACATTGGTTTGATATTGTTATCATGTTACTAAAAGTCGCTTTTTCTGGCCTTTTTATTAGTTTAATTGCTAGTTATCACGGATTAACAGTCAACCGAGCTATCACTGAAGTGCCGCAGCGGAACATTAAAGCGGTGGGCAGAGGGCTCATTTCAATTTGTTTGATCCATGTTTCACTTACTTTGTTATACGTGATAATAACAGGGCGATGACAATGCAAATTGAGTTCAAAAATATTTCGCATTCTGTAAAAAACAAAACCATTTTTAATGATTTAAATGCACATGTAAGTAGTGGGCGATGTTTAGTTGTGTCAGGTCGTTCAGGGTGTGGTAAGACATTGTTTTTCAGTATTGCAAGCGACATTATTCGACCTGACAGTGGTCAGGTGCTGGTCGATGGTCGAGATGTAAATACGATGAATGCGAAAGATTACTCCGATTTTAGACGTGACTTGGGTGTTGTATTTCAATTGTCAGGGCTCATTTCTAACCTCACATTAGAAGAGAACCTGATGCTGCCTTTGAATCGACATTATAAAGAACTAGGTAAATCTGAAAAATATCGACGAATTAATACGCTGGCTGAAGAGTTTGCGTTGCAGCATTATTTACCGCAACGCACAGAGATGCTGTCCTCAGGGCAAGCCTCATTGGCTGGTCTTGCCCGCGCATTATTGCTCAAACCTAGAGCTGTGATTTGGGATGCGCCAATGACGGAAATTGACGAGCAGTGGGGACAATATGTACTTAAGCTATTAATGCAACTAAAGGAGCAGGGAACGACATTAATTTTGTGCTCCAATCGCAAAGAAGTGATTGAAACTTTGGCTGATGAGCAGTTAGAACTGAATGAATTGTTCTGCTTTTCGGAGTTTTAACCTATGCAGCATAGCGTAAAAAAAACGAATAATATCGTCCTTGTCTTTGGTGTGGCTGGCATTCTTATGCTGGTAATAATGACAGCAATGATTTTGGTGAACAACCATACTTTTGCCGATAAAGCTTATTATAGAACCGTGCTGCAAGATGCGAGTGGGTTAAGTGCATTACCAGCTATCTATTTTAAAGGCTTAAAAGTAGGTCGAATAGAGGGCTTCAGGTTGGATCATAAGACGAATTTAATTGAAGTTGAGCTATGGGTATTTAGAGAGTATCAAAATAAAGTGGTGAAGTATGCGGTACTAGCTGGTGAACAGCATCCCATCTTTGATGATGTAACGACTTTTGAGCTTATTCTACCGGACCCCAGTAGCGTGATTGAATACGAACAGCTAGCGCCAAACAGCTATATTCCCCATATAAATAGTGAACTTGGAAAAAGCTATGTAAATAAGGGGGTTATTGCGCAAAAAGGTGATGATATTGAAAGTATCTTGGCCAGTATAAATCAACTTCTGCAGAACTTTCAAAAAGAAGATAACCCAGAGGCAGGGGCGATATTTAGGGTCTTAGATCGTGTGGCTAAAATTAGTGATAATTTGATGGTCGTGAGCGAAGAGGTTAAAAGCAGTGATTTGTTACCGGATGCAGAACGCACGCTTGCTCAAAGTCAACAAGTCCTAGAGCAAATGCCAAAGGTATTGGAGCAAATAAATACAACTTTACTCACTACTGAACGCCTGATGGGTCAAGCCGGCTCAACTTTACATAACTATGCAGAGCCTGCCAAGATAATTGGCGATGTTACCAATAGGCAATTACCTATCGTGTTAAACAATTTAAATGAGAGTTTAACGGTGATGCAGATCATGCTTAAAGAGGTACACAGTGAGCGAGAGCAATTCGCCATTGCAATACACAGTATGCAGCAGGTATTGGACAAAATGGATAAGACTTTACAGGCGTTAAATAACCACCCTATGCTCAAAGATGGCATCGAGAAACAGCCACAGACAACTGGAATAGAGATGCATGATTAAGTTGACATATGTTGTGATGTTAATCTTATTTGCATGTTTGAATAGCGGGTGTTCAAGTGCGCCTGAGAAGCAATATCGCGTTACTAAATATTTGGATTTAGCGAATACTTGGATGGCCCGTGGGGATAGAAAGCGTCAAGAAGAAAAGTTAGACCTTGCCTTGAGCAATTATCAAACGAGTTATAAATACGCGAACATGCGAAATGATTTGACGCTGATGGGGATATTACATCTAAAACAAGCAACTATACATATAAACCAAAATCGCATTGAACAAGCGTCAGATTCGATCGATAAAGCTAAAGCACTGCGTCAATACGAAGGGGCTGATATTTTATTACCCATTAAGTCGCTAGAAGCTAAATTTGAGTATGTATTCGGGAAAGCCTCCAAGGCCGAAAGTATAGCTAACGAGTTAAGTGCTACATATAAAAATGACAGCGAAAAGCATATTTATTATCGCTGGTTAAGTTGGATGTACTCTGGGGCAAACTCTTTGGATTGGGCGGAGGCTGATAGTGATTTAAAAACACTGAAACAGCTGAAATCGACAGGTACTTTAGATAACATTGAAATTTTCTCCTTTGTAATTTACTACAATGCAAAGTGGCGTGTGCAAGAGCAGGATGCACGAGCAGTGTCTGCAATCGAAATGGCGCTACAACATTTTTCTGAACTGGAGCTAACTAACCGTATAAAAGATTGCTATGCCCTTGCTGTACAGTGGTATGAAGCAAATGATGATAAAAACAAAGCGGCGTATTTTTCCATGCGTTTAAAAGAGCTTTCAACTAATATACCCCGTTAAAATAGATCTATACATCTTCAATTAAATACATTTCACTTCGGTCCCTGCCATTATTTTTTGCTTGGTAGAGGGCTTTATCTGCTTGGAGTTGTGTTGCTTCAAATGCCGCTTTTGAGACCGTTTCCGTGTTGGCAATTCCAGCACTTAGGGTCACGTTGTTTAATGTAGGGTTAAGTTGCTCTAAACTTTCAGAAAATGCAGCTCTGACTTTTTCTGCTAGTTGCATTGCGTGAGCTGGAGAGGTGTCAAATAAGACGATGCAAAACTCTTCTCCTCCCCAGCGAGTGACGAGATCAGAAGCGCGTACAGAAGATTTTAACTTTTTGCCAACGTGTGCAAGTATTTGATCGCCTGTTTTGTGACCAAACTCATCGTTGATGTATTTAAAGTGGTCAACGTCAAGCATAATGACGCTCAGTGAGCGACATTTGCGTTGAGATAAAGGCATTATACTATCTAGGCATTTAGATAGGCCTCTGCGATTTAGCAAATCAGTCAGTTCATCATGATGCGCAGCATATTCTAGTTTGCGAACAAACCGTCCAACACTTAAAAGCATCAGGAGCGGAACCCCTGCAACGATACCGATTAATGCGACAACCCAAGTATACCCACCGACCCAGCTGAACCTTTCGCCAATACTTGGCAGTGCTCCGAAAGCACCATACAGTGTGTAAAAGAAGCTTAATATGAGCTCCAATAGAACAACCGACACCGTTATTGTGACAGCAATATACTCGTTTCTATCATGCTTTGCATGTTGCCAAAGGACCCAGGCATAATTAGCCCTGACTAAGAGTAACCAGACACCAATACCGAGCAGACGCAGTGACCTATCCGGTATCAGTAAGGTAAAAACCAGTGACAAGGCTAAGATTGGCACGATGAGCAAAAATATTTTTTGTTTAGAAGGGGGTTTGTGGACAAAGTGCCAAGCACCGATTAACCAAAATGCATGTCCTAGAATTAGGCAAGTATTGAAAGTGATAACCATGACATACCTTGGCATGCCTTGCATAGAAAGTTGAGATAAATAGGCAATGGACAATATGCCCAGTGCAATTGCCCAATATCTAGTCCCTTCAATTGTTTGACTCATTCTTGTGATAGCACTGAGCACAATTGCGCCAGTAATAGAAGCGAAGAAAAGGGAGAGCATTAAGGTTAAATCATGAACTTGCACTAATTACAGTGTCCTTTTGATTATGCTTGAGGTGTTCTCACATTAAAAACCGGCAGGCAGCCTCACGCGCAACTAACTAAATCTTAGCAAACGTTTTGACTTTTGCATTAATTTGCTAGGTTGCGCCTATGCATTAGGGCTAAATGTGAAGGGTATTCTATAGTAATAATTGACATACTCTCTGAGGAAGAAATATGAACAAAGAGGTAAATCAACTATTTGTATATGGCTCTTTGGCACCAGGGTGTGCAAACGAACATGTTTTAAAACCTTTGGCTGGTGATTTTGAAACAGGTTGGGTGAAAGGAAAGCTTTACGAGCAAGGTTGGGGGGCTGCAATGGGTTATCCCGGCATTGAGCTGGACGCTCAAGGAGAGTGGGTACAAGGCTTCTTATTTTATTCTGAACAGCTTACTGATTATTTACATGTGTTAGATGGTTTTGAGGGCTTGGAGTACAAAAGGGAAGTATGTGAGGTAAAAAAAGCATCTGGGGACATGTGTATTGCATATATATACACATTAGTAAAACACGCTTAATACGCGTAAAAACTTGGCCGTGAGGCAAAAGTCACTGCTGAATTCCGTATTTAGTTAATGTTTAGTCAATATTTACGATGAAAAAAGTTTGGTTATTTCTTTTACTCTTCAATAGCTATGCATTGGCTTCACCGATCCGAATTGTTGTGAATGATTGGACGAGCCAACAGATCCTAGCCAATATCGCTGAACAAATATTTATCCGGCTTGGTTATGAAGTTGAACTAATAAAGGTGACTGTTGATATGCAGTGGTTTTTATTGAAGACCGATAGAGTCGATTTACAATTAGAAGTATGGCAGGGCACGATGGAAGATAGATTCACACAATTGCATCAAGCGGGGGTAATTGTTGACCTTGGTAACTATTCTATTGTGACTCGAGAAGATTGGTGGTACCCGCTCTATGTTAGGGACATGTGCCCAGGCTTACCTGATTGGAGAGCGCTTAGGGCTTGTGATACGGTGTTTGCAAGGGCTGGTTCAAAAGGGAAGGGGGTGTATGTGGCAGGGCCATGGGAAAAGCCTGATAGAGCGCGAATTAAAGCATTAGGCTTGAATTTCATTGTCAAACAACTAGACAATGGAGAAGCTATTTGGCAAGAGCTGAAAGTGGCGATTAACGATAAACGCGCAATTTTAGTATTCAATTGGACGCCCAATTGGGTGGGGGCTGTCTACCCTGGTGAGTTTGTTGAGTTTCCAACTTATTCAAAAGCTTGTGAACAAGACAACTTGTGGGGAGTAAATTCAAAACTACCATATGACTGTGGTAATCCAAAGGCTGGTTGGCTGAAAAAGGTATCTAGTAATCGGTTTGTGAAGTTATTCCCTTGCTTGGCTAAAGGGGTGGAACAGTTTGATTTAAGTAATGCAGAGGTTGAAGAGCTATCCGCCCAAATTGATGTATATGGGCGAACAGCAAGGCGGGTCGCTCAAAACTGGGTAAAAGCGAACAAGTCACGCTGGGAGTCACTCTTCATACAATGTAAGTCTACGAGACGCTAATTTATTGCGTCGTAGATTGCCTAACTATAAGTTTTGGCGGCAGCAACGTATCAACTATTGGCTCACCTCTAATAAGAGAGAGTAAATTAGTAACAAGCATTTGGCCTGCCAAGGTGGTGTTTTGTTGAATGGTTGTTAGCGAGGGCGTAATGTAATTCGCAGCAGCGATGTTGTCAAACCCCACTACATTCACGTCTTCAGGGATTTTAAGGCCCGCTTCTTTTAGTGCTTTGATGGCACCGATAGCAATGAGGTCGCTAGCAGCAAATAAAGCATCAAATATTACATTATTTGCTAGTAAAGAGCGTGTGGCATGATAACCTGACTCTTCAGTTGAAATTGCATTGGCAATATTTCGTTCCCCTACAGGGATATCGTGGCTTTTTAACGTTTCTTGAAAGCCTTTAAAGCGCGTTAAAAACTCGGGGCTGTGTTCAGATGCATCGCCGATGAAGACGCAATGTTTTCTTCCATTAGCAATGAGATGTTGTGCGGCGAGTTGGCCACCACCATAGTTGTCGCAGCTCACGGTTAAGTCTTGTCGGCCTTCGACTTTTGCACCCCAGCACACAAACTTGGTATTTTGTGCGAGCAAGCTTTGAAGCCTCGACTGGTAATCCATATAATCACCATAGCCGAGTAAAATAATACCATCAGCACGGTGGCTGTCTTCATATTCTGCTCGCCAATCTTGGCTGATAGATTGGAAAGAAACCAACAGGTCATAGCCTTCTTTCGCGCATGCTCTGGTAATGCTACCTAGCATATTTAAGAAAAATGGATTTATTTGAGATTCATCACCAGTGGGATCTTCAAATAATAGTATTGCGAGTGTCGCGCTTTGCTGAGTACGTAAATTGCTGGCATTTTTATCTACTTTGTAATTAAGCTTTTTTGCTATATCCCACACTTTCCTTCGAGTCTCCTCATTAACGAGGGGACTATTACGCAGTGCTCTGGAGACTGTAGATTGCGAGACCCCAGCAAAGTGTGCAATGTCAAAAGAGGTCGCTTTACCTTTTGTTTTCATATTCAAAACTAGTTTAATTGCGTCGTGAACATTGTCTTTGATTATTTTTTTTTTGCAACCAATTTAATAAAAGCAGTAAATTTTTATTGATGTACTTTGACACCGGTGTCATAATGTCGATGTTTTATCATTTTGTTGTCAAAACGTATTTGGCTGCTCTGAATAGAGCAGCTCTTTTTTCAGCCTGCGTGCAAAGTTTCGGCTGACTATGATTTGGAATAACAAGTGGGGCAAGCCCCTATAGGTGTTTCGAACACCACAACAACAGAGAAAAACAGCATGAGCCAGACAACACTTAAAAGTTCTATTGGTCATGACCGTGCGTTCGAGCCGATTATCGTTGCCGATATTGGTGGTACAAATGCTCGCTTTGCCGTCGTGACAGAATACGATTTAGACTCTAACCAGTTTAAAATTGACCATCAACTCACTTTCCCGAGTGCAGATTTTCAGTCATTTGAATCAGCTTTATCAGCTTTCCTCGATTCACTCATTATTTCAAAACCTTCCAGAGCTTGCTTTGCAGTCGCCGGACCAATTAAAGGTCACCAAGTATTTTTAACGAATTTGGGTTGGAACTTTAATACTCAAGATGTTCAAGCACAGTTTGGGTTTGAACAGTGTGCTGTGATCAATGATTTTGCAGCATTTGCGTATGCCGCCCCTTATTTGAAAAAAGAAGACAATATTCAGATCAAGGCGGGCCAAGCAACACAGGGTGCAAATATAGCTGTGATGGGGCCTGGGACAGGATTTGGTGCAGCATGTCATGTGAGTGATATACACAGTAGCTCTGTTTTGAGCTGCGAGGCTGGTCATATCAGCTTAGCTGCTGTAACAGAATTAGATAGACAGTTATTACACGCTTTAAAAGAAAATATTGCCCATGTATCAGTTGAGACCGTGTTTTCTGGACCTGGTCTTGCCAGATTGTATAAAGCGATGGCACAAGTCAAAGGGGTACAAGCAGAGGATTTAAATGCTGCTCAGATAAGCATGAGGGCAGGAGAGTGTGAAGTATGTGATGCAACGCTTAACCAATTCTGTGACTGGATTGGCAGTGTTGCTGGTGATCTTGCGTTAACCTTCGGGGCGTTAGGTGGCGTGTTTATTGGCGGTGGAATTTTGCCTCGCATGACTGAACGACTCATATCAAGTCGATTTGTTGAAAGGTTTACAGAAAAAGGGATAATGTCTCAGTATGCAGGGCAAATTCCAGTAACTTTGGTTGTGCAGGACAATATTCCTTTAATTGGAGCGGCCGCGTGTCTTCACAGTCGTAGCCAATTTTCGTAAATTGGAATAAATATGAAAAAAGTAACCATAAACAGCGTAGCTGAGTACGCAGGAGTATCGAAAAAAACGGTCTCTAGAGTACTGAATAATGAACCTAATGTAAGTCCGGCTACGCGTGAAAAGGTACTCAAAGTTTTTAAAGAGTTGGATTATAAGCCTAACCCTATCGCTCGTGGACTGGCGCGTAATAAAAGTTTTATTATTGGGTGTTTATATGACAACCCAAGTAAAAGCTACATTACTCGTGTGCAGAGTGGTGCGTTAGAGGCATGCCATAAATTCAATTATAACTTGCTTATACATCCTTGTGAGCTTAGAGGTGAGGAGTTGATCCATAATGTTGATCAATTGCTTACAACCTCTCGCTTAGATGGGCTAGTATTGACTCCCCCTTTTTCTGATTCTCAAGAGTTAATTGACTTTCTGAAAACACAAAATGTGCCCTTTGCACGTGTTGCCTCTGCACTAGAAGATGACACGTCGATCTCCGTTCGAAGCAATGATGAGCAAGGTGCATATGAGTTGACTGAACATTTAATTTCTTTGGGCCATAAAGACATTGCTTTTATTCGCGGTCATAGAGATCATAGTGCGACGGAAAAGCGCTTTAGTGGTTACCAAAATGCGCTTCAAAACCATGGTATTGAGTTTAAAGAGAGCTTAGTCGCTCAGGGTAACTTCAGTTATAACTCAGGTGCTGATAGTGCAAAACAGATATTAGATTTAGAGCCGATGCCGACAGCAGTATTTGCCTCTAATGATTACATGGCAGCTGCAGTACTGAAATTAGCGACTCAAAGGAAGATTAGAGTGCCAGAAGATCTTTCCATTGCAGGCTTTGATAATGCACCGATTGCCAGACATATATGGCCGGGTTTGACCACAATTGCACAGCCTGTAGAGGAGATGACTCGCCAAGCAGTTGAGCAATTGATTTTGCAAATATCTGATCCCTCAGCAGAAGTTTATCAAAAAGTACTAGAAGCAAAACTTATTACCAGAGAATCTACAGCTGCAAAATAACCAGTTTTAATTACATCTACTTGTCAAAAGCCCAATCCCTAGCGATTGGGCTTTTTTTGTCCATAATTTAGATATGGCCCTAATTTAATCTAAATTTAATGTTCAATAGGTTGACACCGGTGTCATAAGTGTGAGTTAATACAGTGACACCGGTGTCAGGTTGAGGTGAGAGACAACCTGTCAGCGTACCTTTGAACGGGTAAATCAAAGCTGCTCAGTACATGTGAGATGTGCTGAGCCTTTTTCCTCTAAACATGCAGAGAGGCGGATTATGTTGCATCCTCGAATTCAAGAAGTTACTGAAAGAGTCGTTAAACGCAGCCAGACAACTCGTAGTGCCTACCTTAAGCGTATACAAGAAGCAAAAAAACAAACACGCGTAAGAGCAGGACTTGGGTGTGGTAACTTAGCACACGTGATGGCTGCTTGCTCAAGCAGTGACAAAGCAAGGTTGAAAGCCGATGATCAGCCAAACCTTGCGATTATCAACTCTTACAATGACATGCTTTCTGCACATGTTCCTTATATTGAATATCCAGATTTAATAAAAAAGATAGCCACTAAGTATGACGCAACAGCACAGGTTGCTGGTGGTGTACCTGCCATGTGTGATGGTGTTACACAGGGTCGCGATGGTATGGAGCTATCTTTATTCTCTCGTGATGTTATTGCAATGTCTACTGCTGTGGCGTTGTCACACGATGTGTTTGATGGTGTTTTCTGCTTAGGTGTGTGCGACAAGATTGTACCTGGATTGTTAATTGGTTCTCTTTCTTTCGGACATTTACCAATCTTCTTCTTACCTGCTGGACCAATGGAATCAGGTATTCCTAACAAAGAAAAAGCACGTGTACGCCAAAGTTTCGCACAAGGCCTTGTTAGCCGTGAAGAGCTGTTAGAAGCTGAAAGTGCATCATATCACAGTGCTGGTACTTGTACTTTCTATGGCACAGCGAATTCAAATCAGATGCTGATGGAGATCATGGGTCTTCATTTACCAGGTAGTTCATTCATCAACCCGTACACTGAGTTACGAGATGGGTTAACGGCAAGTGCTGTGAAAATGATGCTTGAACAGCTTATTGAAACTAAGTCAGCAAACCCAATTGGTGAGATTGTTGATGAAAAAACCGTTATCAATGGATTAGTTGGTCTACTCGCGACGGGTGGTTCGACTAACCATGCGATTCACTTGGTTGCAATGGCGAAAGCCGCAGGTGTACAGATCACATGGAAAGATATGGCAGAGCTTTCAGAAGTGGTGCCACTTTTGACTCGAATTTATCCAAATGGCTCAGCGGATGTAAACCACTTCCAAGCTGCTGGCGGTATGGGCTTCTTAATGCGTGAACTGCGCGATGCGGGTTTCCTACATAATGATGTTAAAACCATTGTTGGTGAAGGCCTAGATGATTATACCAAAGAGCCAGTTTTAGATGTTGACACCAATGTGATCATGACCAACAGCGAAGGCCCAAGTAAAGTGAAATGGGTGCCGTGCCCAGAAAACTCTTTAGATGAAGATGTGCTTAGACCGGTATCAAATCCATTTAATAAGCAAGGTGGCTTACAGCTGTTAACGGGTAACTTGGGCAAAGCGGTCATTAAAGTATCAGCTGTTGATGAAAAACATCAGTTTGTTTCTGCGCCTGCAAAAGTATTTAGTTCACAAGCGTCTCTTCAAGATGCATTTGCCAATGGTGAACTAAATCAAGACTTTATTGCTGTGATTAAAGAGCAAGGTCCTAAAGCTAAAGGTATGCCTGAACTACATAAGCTGACACCAGTGATGGCAACTTTGCAAGACCAAGGTTATAAGGTTGCGATTGTGACGGATGGCCGAATGTCGGGCGCATCAGGTAAAGTGCCTGCTGCTATCCACCTAGCACCAGAAGCCGTTGAAGGCGGTATCATCGCGAAAATCCGCGAAGGTGACATGATCACGCTTGATGCACCAAATGGTGATTTAATTTTGCATGTATCAGATGAAGAGCTAGCTGAGCGCGAACTTGAATTAACGCAACCGGAACTTACATTTGGTACTGGCCGAGAGCTTTTCACCGGGTTTAGAAACATGGTGAGCAGTGCAGATATGGGTGCTAGCGCCTTTGGTATCGACGAATAACAACATTGGGGATGGGGTAAATATGAAAATACAAGAAATCTTATCGGCAGCACCCGTAGTACCGGTAATTGTCATAGAAGAATTAGAAGATGCAATTCCTTTGGCGCGTGCTTTATACAATGGTGGATTGCGTGCACTTGAAGTAACGCTTAGAACACCTGTTGCAGCAGAGGCTGTAAAGCAAATTAAAGAAGCACTGCCAGAGGCCTATGTTGGCACTGGTACAGTTGTCGATAAAGCCTCTTTTGAAGCATCTGTTAATGCAGGCGCAGACTTTATGGTAAGTCCTGGCGTGAGCTCAGAGTTATTAGAACTTGCTAAAAGCACTGATATTCCATTTTTACCAGGTGCTGCTACACCAAGTGAAGCAATGGAGCTTGCCTCGCATGGCTTTAAGTTTTTGAAGTTTTTCCCAGCAGAAGCTGCTGGTGGTGCACCCATGCTTAAGTCAATTGGTGGACCTCTTCCGCAAGTGACATTTTGCCCAACTGGCGGAATATCACTTCAAAGCGCGCCTAAATATTTGGCGTTAAACAACGTAATTTGTGTTGGCGGTACTTGGATGTTGGATAAATCGCTAATTGCAAATAAAGACTGGCAAGCCATCGAAGCGCTTGCAAAACAAGCAAGTGAAGTTAAATAATTAGGGGAATGTAATCATGATCAACATCGCAATTAATGGCTATGGCCGCATCGGTCGCAACGTACTACGCGCACTTTACGAATCAGGTCAAAATGACCAAATCAAGATTGTTGCTATCAACGACCTTGCACCAGCAGAAACAAATGCCCACTTAACTCAGTTCGATTCTGTACATGGTCGTTTCAATGAAAAGTTAACACTTGCTGGTAATACACTGGTTATCGGTAATGATGAAATTACACTAACGCAGGAGCGTGATCCTGCAAATCTTCCATGGAAAGCATTAAATGTTGATATCGTACTAGAATGTACCGGTATTTTCACTTCACGTGAGGCTGCGGCTAAGCACATTGAAGCAGGTGCAAAGAAAGTAATCGTCTCAGCGCCAGGTACAGATTTAGATGCGACCGTGGTTCACGGCGTCAATAGCGATGTGTTAAATGAAAACAGCAATATTATCTCAAACGCATCTTGCACAACTAACTGTCTTGCGCCAGTTGCAAAAGCATTAAACGATGTCATTGGCATTGAGCAGGGTAGCATGACTACAATTCATGCATTTACAAATGACCAAAACTTATGTGACGTGTACCATAAAGATTTGTACCGTGCTCGTAGCGCAACACAGTCTATGATCCCGACTAAAACGGGTGCAGCAAAAGCAGTTGGTTTAGTATTACCGGAGCTTGCTGGTAAACTTGACGGTATGGCTGTTCGTGTTCCTACAGTGAACGTATCTTTGGTTGATTTAACGTTCGTTGCTAAGCGTGAAACAACGACTGAAGAAGTGAACGAAATTGTAAAAGCTGCAGCAGAAGGTGCGATGGCAGGTGTACTTGAATACAACACCTTACCACTTGTTTCAATTGACTTTAACCATAATCCTGCATCATCGGTATTTGATGCAACGCAAACTAAGGCTGAGGGTAAGCTGGTTAAAGTGATGGCTTGGTATGACAACGAGTGGGGTTTCTCAAACCGTATGATTGACCAAGTTAAAGCTCTAGGTGCATTCTTATAATTGCAACTAAGTATTAAAATGAAGCCCTGCAAAATATGCGGGGCTTTTTTATGCGCGCTGTACAGAAATGCCATTTACATTGATGATTGTACGATTTCGGTGGGTGGTTTTTATACAATATGTTGATTATCTTCATGCTCACTTGTGATCGGGTACAAAACCTCTAATCAATTGGTATAAGTGACTTGAGTATCAACGCGCAATATGAAAAAATTCCAATTAATTAAAATACAGTAAACTCAGAATCGAGGAACATAATATGCGCATTATCCTTTTAGGCGCGCCTGGTGCTGGTAAAGGCACTCAAGCTCAATTTCTTATGGAAAAATTTGGTATCCCTCAAATCTCTACAGGCGATATGCTTCGCGCCGCTATTAGCGAAGGTACACCATTAGGTCTAGAGGCAAAAAAAGTGATGGATGCTGGCCAATTGGTTTCTGATGAAATCATCATTGGTTTAGTTAAAGAGCGTATCGCAAAGCCTGACTGTGAAAAAGGTTTCCTATTAGATGGTTTCCCACGCACAATTCCTCAAGCTGACGCAATGAAAGAAAATGCAATCAATATTGATCATGTGATTGAGTTTGACGTTGCTGATGAAATCATCGTTGAGCGTATGGGCGGCCGTCGTGTACACCCTGGTTCTGGCCGCGTTTACCACGTAGTTTACAATCCGCCTAAGGTTGAAGGTAAAGACGATGAGACTGGTGAAGACCTTATTATCCGTGCTGATGATACAGAAGAAACTGTACGTAAGCGTTTAGGTATCTACCATGACCAAACAAGACCGCTTGTAGATTACTACAACAAAGAAGCTGATGCAGGTAACACTAAATACCATAAGCTAGATGGTACTCAAGCAGTTGATGCTGTGAGTCAGCAACTAGGCGAATTACTTGGTTAATTTATAAAGTTAATTAAGCGCACACACCCAGTTACTTTGTGACTGGGTTTTTTTTATCCTTAAATTATGGATAGCTCCATGCTAAAAAGAAAAAGGCGCTTGAAAATCAAGCGCTAAAAATTCTAAGGGGGAATTCAAATGTCAAACAAACATGTTTAGACAGGTATATTTAACGCTATTTCTATGACTAATTTATGACAATGTTATATTGCTTTGCTCAATTTTTTTAAGTTCAATTCTTTTGCACAACAGGGCTTACTAAACCAATATCCTTGAAATTCGGTAATTCCAAGCTGACTTAGCCGTTCAAAGTCTTTTTGTGTTTCAACACCCTCTGCAAGTAACGATATTTGCATGTTTTCACATATTGTTTTGAGCCCTAGCAGAAGCGAGCGCTGTTTTTTGAGATCGGTTATGTCTGTAAGTAGGCTTCTATCAAGTTTCAAGCGTTGTATCGGGCACTCGAGTACTCGCGCAATGTTCGAATAGCCGGTACCAAAGTCATCAATGCTTAAGATAAACCCTAATTCATCTAATTGGTCCATTACGTGATTGTGGTCATCGGCAAAACTGTACTCGGTGAGTTCTAACTCAATAGAACTCGGAGCGATACCATATTTTCCTGTGATTTTTTGTATTTGAGGAATAAAATTAGGATCTTCGATATCTCTAGAGCTAATATTTATAGCAATGGGGACATTAATTTGAGGGTTCGCGGTCAAAAATTGACAAGTTCGATCTAACATTGTCCTGGTCACATGACTTACAAGGCCAAACTCTTCTGCAATGGGAATAAATTGTGATGGAGGTACCCAGCCCAATAAACTGTTGTGCCACCTAGCAAGCGCTTCGTAACCAATAATGCTTTTACTGATATCATGTTTGCTTTGCAAATATAGCTTGAGTTCACCAAGTTCAATAGATTTCTCTAGTAATAATGCCATTTCATGTCTGGCTAATGTCTGTCTACGTGTGAGCTGATCAAATACAGTAATTATTTGATTGGGTGCCCTTAACTCGCACGCTTGTAAAGCACTTTTGAGGAGTCGTTCTGCGATGTAGCCATGCTCAGGGTATGTTGCAATACCAATCGCGTATTTTGAATGAAACTGGTGCTGACCAAGCTTTATCCAGAAATCTAATTTTTTGTGCCAACGACTTGCGATATCTTTAAGCGAGCCTTTTGCTTCGACTAAAATGGCAATACGTCCAGCACCAATGTAGGCGATTTGGTCTAATAATTCAGCATCCTGCTCAACAATTTGATTGATGCGTGCATATAGTGTTCTGTGTTGTTCGCCATCAATCATGTAGTCAAGAACGTGTTTATTTAAATTATCCGCAATTAATAATGCAAAAGGCTCACCTCTATCTATGTGTGCTTGAAGCTGCTCAAGGAGCCAAGTTTTATTTGGTAAGTTGGTTGCTTTATCAAAGTACTTTGCTTGCTGATGCGCGACATCGAGCGTTAATAAGTCCTGTTGAAGTTGCTGTTGATCAGACACATCTTGTAGGTACCAGGCTTTAATTTCATTGGAATGCAACTCTTGTGCAGCAACTTCAATACACTTTTGTCCGACAGTAAATGTTTTTGGGACTGAGTCAAGGGGCTCGCTTTCATACGATAAGTACTCAAGGCTGTCAGAGGTTATCCTATTGAGTGATAGTGGCAAAGGAAGTGTCTGTATACTCAATAACCGTTTGGCTGCGTCATTTGCTTCGACAATATTAAATTCTTTATCTACTAAAATGATGGCGCTAAAAGATTTTTGAAAAAAACGTTGGTAAATCTGTTTTTGCGATTTTAACAACGTATTATTTTCATGCATATGCTTATTTAGACGATTAGCCGCTAAGCTAGTTCGCCAAACAGCCAAAGGGATACAGCAGTTTAAAAAGAAGAAAAGAAGTAACTGTATATGTAAAACAGCGTCTACTAACATGTGCTGTCCCGCAGGGACTATTGAGATATTAATGTTCTGCAATATAAGAATGAACGGAATAATATTTAATACAGCATACAAGGTGGCCGTTTTTTTCCCTACCAAAATGAGCGCAATGATAGGTGTGATATATACGAAGATTGATCCTAGGTGCGCTAATTGTAAGTTAGGAATAAATAACTTTATCATCACCCCCGCTGCTGCGATGCATATCAGCAGTAAATGAGCAGTAACAAAGAAAGAACGGCGACTAAATAAAAGTAGGGCAGCTAAAGACAGAGTAAAACCTGAGGTTAATGCAATCACATAGTTTAATTTGTAGTCTATGGCCGCAGGCAAGCTGTTAAGGAAAATACCGAAGCACAGTACAAGCCCCGTAGTTAAAATAATACGAAGGGCACTGAGACGCCATGCTGGGACGTCTACTCGTGGTTTTTGTTCTTCTTCAAGTAAGAAAAATCGGCTTAATGTGCTCAAAACTAAATATTTCGTATTATTATTTTGAACAATACTAAGGGCATACTGTACACAATTCAATGACAAATCAACAAAATAAAGACTTAAATCAATTTGATAACGTTGTCATTTTTGAATTATCTTGACAGTTCGTCAATATGTTGAGCGTTTTTTGTCTTTATATGTTAACGGTGTTGTGTTTTGTTAACTTCTGTAGTTATCGTCTTTAAACGTTTTTTCAAGCTTCTTAGTTGGATGAGAAGTGAGCAAAAGAAACCGCATGTACTGAAAAAGCATAAAAAAGACGGTAGTATAGGTGTAATAAACAAGAGCACAAAAATTGAGTAAGTGATAATGAGCAAAGGGTTCATGCTAGTCTGTGACGGCAGTAATGGCGCAGGAAAAACGACGGTCATTAAAGGTATTGAAGCATATTTAACTTCAAAGGGGTATGAAGTTGTTTTAACTCGTGAACCTGGTGGCACGGTTATTGGTGAGAAGATCCGAGAAGTTATATTAGACCCGAAAACACCACAAATGACCGATTTAGCCGAATTGATGCTTTTTGGTGCGGCAAGGGCTCAGCATATTGAAGAAAAAATAAGGCCAGCGATAGAGTCGGGTAAAGTTGTGATTTCAGATCGTTTCGATGCTGCCACTTTTAGCTTCCAGCATTATGCAAGAGGCATTAACCTCCAAACGATAGAGACGATAAATAACCTTGCCTTAAATGGCTTTAAGCCAGACTTAAATATCATCTTAGACCTTGAGCCAGAACTAGGTTTGAAACGAGTGCAGCAAAGAGGTGAAGGTTTAGACAGACTTGAAGTTGAAAAATTGGATTTCTTAAAAAGGGCACGTGAAGGTTATTTAATTCAAGCAAAGGCTGCACCTGAATCATTTGCTGTTATTGATGCAAGCTACTCTCAAGAGGAAGTGCTGAAGCGATGCCTTGAAGTTGTAGATGAACTGATGGGGCGAACGGCATGATGTCTTTTTGTAATAAAGGCGACGCATAATGTACCCGTGGATTGACTTGGTACACAAGCAATTACAAGACAGTTTTAGTCAAAATCGTTTTCATCACGCACAATTAGTTCACGGCTTAACTGGTGTTGGTAAAAGTGAATTGGTTCGAAACTTGAGCGAAGATTTGCTCTGCATAAATAGTACAAATATGCTTTCCAGTTGCGGTCAGTGTAAAAGCTGTTTATTGCTGCGTGCGCAAAATCACCCTGATCTACTCTATTTGGCAGGTGAATCTAGTAGTATTGGTGTTGATGAAGTGCGTGCATTGAACGAGTTTGTTTTTCATTCTGCTCAGCAAGGGGGGAACAAAGTCGTCGTTATTGAGCAGATAGAGAAAATGACAGAGTCTGCTGCCAATGCATTACTTAAAACGCTAGAGGAGCCTGCGCCAAAACGTTATATATTGATGACTTGCAACGATTTATCTAAGGTTAAAGCGACGGTTTTGAGTCGATGTAATCAAGTACAAGTTGCGATCTTAGATAAAACAGTATCGCAGCAGTGGCTAGATTCCAAAGGTATAACGAGCCAAGAGTTTGTTTGGGCTGAAAGGTTTTGTAAACAGCCATTGCTTCTTGAAGCATGGGCTAATCAAGGGGTGATATCCGAAGTTGATGAATTATGGAAAGTTGCTCATGATATTACAAGTGTTGTTGATATAAATACACTAGAGAGTACACTGTCAAAAGACGCTAGCTTACATGCTGTTTTCGTTCGTTTTTTAATTGAAGTGTTTAAGCAACAGCTAGCAGCCGGGCAAATAAACTTTATGCAATTTCATAATTGCTCAAAACAAATGGAAAAATACATGTCCGATCACCACAAAATTTTAGGTATAAATAAAACCCTAAGCCTATCAAATTTGGTGTTTGGAATTCAGCGCGTATTGAAACAGGATTGATATCATGCAAGAACTATTAGTTGATATTGAAGACAACGATGAGTTATATCGAAGCTATATGCCATATTTAAAAAATGGTGGCATTTTTGTTAAGACTAACAGTAGGTTTGATATGGGAACTCCTGTCTCAATGAGAGTCATGCTACCTGACGCACTAGAAGAGGAGCAGGTGACTGGCAAAGTCGTTTGGATCACACCTCAAGGCGCTCAAAACTCCAATCCTCCTGGTATTGGAGTCTGTTTCGATGCTGAATTTGAACTGTTAAATGATAAGATAGTTAAAATTCTGGGCACTGCACTGAACCTAGATAAACCAACCTATACGATGTAAGAAGTAGTAATGATTGTAGATTCACACTGTCACCTTGACCGTTTAGATTTCGCCAAGCTAAATATTGAATTGCCTGAGGTTTTACAGGCAGCCCGCGAGAGGCAAGTAGAACATTTTTTATGTGTAAGTGTTACACTAGAACAGTTTCCCAATATGTTAATGGTTATAGAGCCTTTTAATGATGTTTCTGCCTCGTGCGGTGTGCATCCTCTTAATCAAGAGGATGCATTGGATAAAGCCCAGCTACTAAATTTAGCGCAGCATCCAAGAGTTGTGGCCGTTGGAGAAACTGGGTTAGATTACTATTACTCAAAAGACACTCATCAAGTCCAACAAGATAGCTTTGTGGGTCATATTGAGGTCGCAAATGAGTTAAAAAAACCTTTGATCATTCATACTAGAGATGCACGCAAAGACACAATTGACATAATGAAAGCCCACAACGCGCAAGATTGTGGCGGTGTGCTTCACTGCTTTACAGAAGATTGGGATATGGCAAAGCAAGCTATTGATATGGGTTTTTATATATCAATCTCGGGAATTGCAACTTTTAAAAACGCACGAGAGCTGCAAGACGTTGTTAAAAAACTGCCTTTGGATAGATTATTAATAGAAACAGATTCTCCCTATTTGGCACCCGTCCCGCATAGGGGAAAGACGAATCAGCCGGCCTATGTTCAAGACGTTGCTTATTTTATTGCAGATCTTAAAGGTCTGTCATATAAGGAACTTGCACACGCAACCACCAATAACTTTTATCAGCTATTTAGTTTAGCAAGTCGTAGTAATGGTTGTTAATCAAGCCAACCTTCCTATATTTTTGTGTGGGCCTATGGCCCGCCGAGCTGAGTCAAGCTTAGTTAGCTTTCAATTTGTAACCACTCAAAAAGTCAGTTTAAGGATTGAATTTACAGGTTATCAAACACACACAGCTCAAACAGAGATCCCCCTTGGTGAGTCTCTCTTTTTAGTCTTACTCACTGTAAGACCAATTGATGGGGAGTTTGCCACCGATACTGAGTTGCCTTATCAAGTATTTAATGATAACAAAAAGATCGATATGGGCCGTTTTAGTTATCAGGGGAGTACTACTCTGGTTGTGCCGAAAGTGCTCACCAATGTTTTACATGGCTCTTGTCGAAATCCACATCACCCAAGTAAAGACAGTTTAGTTGAAGCTGACGCTTATATGGAACGTAGCTATCAAAATAGTCATGAAAGACCAGATTTGCTGATATTGTCAGGCGATCAGGTTTATGCCGATGATGTTGCTGGTCCAATGCTGGTAGCAGTCCACCAGCTAATTGAACTGCTTGGGATTTATAAAGAAGTGCCGCTCAATTTGGCACTGCCAGAAGTGTTGGAGCAACAGCTTTACAGTAGAGATGTATACTTACCAAAAGAGCCTTGGGAGAATAGAAGTAAGCTGACACTTGGCTATTGGCTGCGCAAAGATGAACCGCATTTTTCTAGTGTAAAAGCGGCAAATCACTTAATTACAACTGAAGAATTTATCGCTTTTTATGTTTTAAATTTTAGCGCGGAAGCTTGGCGACTTGTGGCGCCTTTCGATATTGATACAAGTTTGTTTGAGAGTAAGTACAAAACACTTTTTGAAGCTGAATCTAGAGCTCTGCAAGATTTTGTTTCGACCTTACCTCATGTGGAAAGGCTTATGGCCAATGTATCAACATTAATGATGTTTGATGATCATGATGTAACTGATGATTGGAACTTAACACCTAGATGGGAGCAAAATGTAGCTAATTCAAGCACCAGTAAACGTATTATTAGTAACGGACTTATTAGTTATTGGTTGTTTCAGGGGCTAGGAAATGATGCTTTACAAACATCAGGTAGTTTATTGGCAAGCTTTTATGGGGCGTTGCAAAAACAAACATGGGACTTTAAACAGTTCGATAAAGAGATAGCGCGTTTTGGTCAGTGGCACTACTGTTTGGATACAACACCAAAAGTAGTTGTGATCGACACTCGAACGCACCGATGGCGCAGTGAGCAAGACTTTGACGAACCCAGTGGGTTGATGGACTGGGAGAGCTTAATGGAACTTCAGGAAGTGCTGGTTAACCATGAGAGCGTACTATTGGTGAGCCCTGCACCTGTATTTGGCGTAAAAATTATTGAAACGATTCAATCTATTTTTAACTCATGTGGTGAGCCATTAGTGGTTGATGTAGAAAATTGGATGGCTCATGAGGGGGCTGCACGAAAACTGATAGATATTTTTAAACGAGAGGACACACCAAAAGAGACGATTATATTGTCTGGTGATGTACATTATTCATTTTGTTTTTCAGTTCAAGCAAGGTTTGGTAGGCATCATAACCGTATCTGGCAGCTGACTGCATCTGGAATAAAAAATGAGTTTCCAAAAGGTCTTCTGTCTATTCTAGAGAAACTAGATATTGTATTTTTTGCGCCTTGGAGTCCTTTCAACTTATTTACTAAACGTTGGCAACTCGCTGTTTCAAAACATAAATCAGATTATGAAAATGGTCGTTATTTAGTGTCTGATTCTGCAATCAGCTTAGTAAACATAGAAAATGGCAAGCTCAAAGGTTATACCCTTTTACATGGGACTGGCGAAGTCACTCAGTTTGATTTGAACTAAAGCATGCAGAGTTAAGCGCGAAACGCAGCTTTTGCTATAGTTACCTTTAACTATAGAGACTTAAGTGTTATTTATGCTTGCGATACTGCGCTTATGTATAACTACTTTGATGAGCAAAAATGGATGTATAGCCATGTGTGTTATGCATCTGTTATTGAATTTGAGCACGTCTTTTGCGAGCCCCACCTTTACTGATACGTCTCAAGTTATGAGGCGTTTTGATTATGAGTCTGGGCTTAGCCAAGTCACAATAATGGCGCTGACTGAAGATCAGTTAGGGTACATATGGATTGGTACCCAAGCAGGGCTGAATCGGTTTGATGGTCATGAATTTAAGCAATTCACAAGCAAGCAACAAAATGCTTCAGAGTTAGCTGGTTCTTTTGTTACTGGATTATGCCACAGTGGAGAAACTGTGTGGGTAGCTACCAGCACAGGTTTAAGTGCCTATCACACCGTGACGGGTCGGTTTCAAAGTTTTCTAAAAGATAACTACCAAGCTATTACCTCTGATAGGGTTAAAACTCTCAATTGCAACGGCAATTTTATATCTGTTACTACAGAAAACCATGAATTCTATTTAATTGATAAAGTGACGTTCGAAACGAAATCCGTCAATTTAGAGGGACGTTTTCCGAGCCATGCAATTGCCTACAATAATCAGGTTTATTATGTCACTGAAAGTGGGTTTATGGTCTATCACATGCAATCCAAAAGAAATGCAGTTTTGCTTGCGGGGGAGTTCAAGTATTTAGCTTTGCGCGGTGAAAGAGTATTTTTAATCACGAAAGACAATAAGCTATTGAGTTATGACACTTTGTACGAGCGTACTTTGTGGGAAATAGAAGTTGGAACAGGCATGGGGTTGGAACTCAATAATCTTCATATCTCAACTGATAGATTATTTGTAGGTAGTAATTATGGTGTGTACCTCTATGACTTAAATGGTAATTTCAAAAAACACTGGTTCAAGCATGAAGGTCAGGGGCTCGGGTTACAAGACAACAGCATCATGTCTGTATTGGTAGATAGCAATCAAGATTTGTGGTTTGGTACGGAGACGGGCGGATTGCATTTTATTAGTCAACTCAGTGAAAACTTTGGTCATGTCAGTGAATTTAATTATCCTCATAGCCCATTACCTGAACCTGATATTAGGAACTTTGCCCTAGACCGATTTGATCGGCTTTGGCTTGCGACGTCTTCTGGTTTGTATTTTTTCGATAGCACAGGTTTTAAGCAAGCACATCATGTGTTTTCTGAACTTTCTGTTGTAGAGAATGCATTCATCACCAAGCTGTTCATTCGTGGTGAATATATGTGGATCGCAACGCGAGGGTTAGGCGTATATCGTTTTAGATTAAAAGGGGGAGAACTACTGAATATTATCCCCGATGTTGGGAAAGGTCCTGAACTAAGCTTTAACGATATTATTGAGTTTCAGGGGAGGGTTTTAGTCAGCTCGCGTACCATGGGTTTATTATTTTTCAATGAGGTCACGAGTAAACTTGAGCCATTTCTAACCTTGGAAAATGCGCCAAGTCATGTGTCCTCCTTACTTGTCCAAGGCAATTCGCTCATATTTGGGAGCATTGGAGATGGCCTTTTCAAGTATGAAGAAGGGAAATTATCGCAGATTACGATAGCGGATTCTTTGGCTTCTGATATTGTGTTTATGCTTCAAGAAGATAGCTTTGGTCGAATTTGGGCTGGTAGTGAAACTGGTATATCGGTTATTGATAGTAATTTTTCTGTTGTTAAAGTCATCAAAAAGGCGGATGGGTTAGCAAATAGTGCGATTTGGGCGCTTTTATATGATCAGCAGGACCATGTGTGGTTTGGTACTAGTGGGGGATTGTCGAGGATCAATATTCATGATTTCAAAATTGATAATTTTTTACCAGTTGATGGAGTGCAAGGCAATGAGTTTAATTACAATGCGAGTTGGTTATCCCCTGATGGACGTGTATTCATAGGTGGCTCTAATGGTTTTAATCAATTTCATCCAGAGCAAATAAAAATATCTCCCATTATTAGACCCCTTTTAATATCTAATATTGAGTTATTGGGTCGAACATTGCATCCATCAATAAATAAAGAGTTAAAACTAGCTCCTGAGCTGACCGCTTTTCTTGAGCTGGAATATGATCAAGATATTGTGTCTTTGCATTATTCCAGCTTAGATTATGGCTCAGAGGGGTTAAGGTTTTATTATCGAATTATTGGGCTTAGCGAGCAGTGGTTAAAACTGGCGGACGGGGTCAGGCAAATTAACTTGTTAAAGCTTAATCCTGGCTCGTATCAGGTGCAAGCATACACAATTAATCGTTTCAACCAAACTTCCCCGATCCATCATTTTGATATTCAGATTAATGCGCCATGGTGGTGGAGTAAGTATACCAAAGCCATTTATTTTTTAGTCGCGACTATGCTGCTTGTTTTTTGGTTTAGGCTACGGCAGCAGCGTTTTCAGCAAGTCGTTAACGACAATAAAACTATGAATGAGTTACAAGAGCGATTAGAGCTTTCTTTGTGGGCAAGCCAAGATGAAATGTGGGACTGGCACATTGATACAGATAAGATTTATCGTCATTGCGTGAAACCGCGCATTGAATATGGTGATTGTCAGTCTGAGATGTCTGTTCATGATGCAGTTCAGTTTATACATCCAAAGGATTATATAGGATGGGAAGAAAAACTAGAGGCATGTCTAGAGGGTGAGCAAGACACTTATGAAATCGCCATTAGGGTAAAAACAATTGATGAAAAATGGACTTGGGTACTTGAGCGAGGCAAAGTTGTTAGTAGGGATAGTCATGGAAAAGTACAGCGATTGGCTGGGTCATTAAAGGATATCGCCGAGCTCAAAGCACATCAAAACGCCTTGCAGTTATTAAACGAAGACTTAGAAATTAAGGTTGCGGTACGCACCGATGAATTATACCAGAAAAACCAAAAGTTAGAGCAGGCTATGATTGAGCTGAAACGGACTCAGCAAGAACTCATCGAGAGTGAAAAAATGGCTTCGTTAGGCAATGTTGTCGCAGGGATCGCACATGAGATAAATACGCCATTGGGGATCTCTATTACTGCTATTTCATACAATCAAGAAAGTCTCAAACAAGTTTCAACTAAATTGCAAAATCAAACACTGAAGCAATCAGACCTAGAGCAGTCAATTGAAGAGCAGCAAGAAGGTTATTTACTGATGAGTCGAAACTTGGATCGAGCAAAAGAGCTGATCAGTAATTTTAAGCAAGTGGCAGTAGATCATTCAAGTGAAGTTCAAAGAGAAATTAACGTAAAGTGTTATGTTGAGGATGTATTTAAGTCTTTGAGCCCACTTGCAAATGGTAAACACATTATGTTGGAGATTGAAGGAGATGAAAATATTTTAGTGGATACTTATCCAGGCGCACTGTATCAAATACTCACCAATTTATATAACAATTCAATACTACATGGCTTTGAGGGGTTGGATAAAGGCTGTGTAAGTGTGATAGTTCAAAATCTTGAAGGGTTCTGGACGCTAATATATAAAGACGATGGTGTGGGTATGGGAGAGAGCAGTTTGCAGACTATGTTTGATCCGTTTGTAACGACTAAGCGTAGTCAGGGTGGGTGCGGTTTAGGTATGCATATTGTTTATAATTTGGTTACGCAGTTACTGAAAGGCGAGATATCAGCATGGTCAAAACCTGGTAAAGGGCTTGAAGTAAAGTTGAAAGTGCCGATGCGACATGCGGGTAAAAGTAATTAGGCAACATAGGCTAGCTTAACCAATTTAATGCAAAGCTAGCCTAATGTTATATGGGTAATATGAGTTTAATTGATCGTAATTACAATATCATGGTTTATATTGTCTTGTTGTATATTCCAATTCTCTATTAAGCGGGTAGTACCACCAGTATTTCGACATATAATCTGTGTTGCAATTCTTCCCGTTCTCGCGTCATAGTAAACGGTCTCATCATATGAAATTATATCGTCAAGGAATCCATCATTATGCCATGGCTGCAACCGCAACGGAGAGTCGCTCTCAATACTTGAGGCGGTACAAAAACCTGTTGATTCACTATTATCAATATTTAGAGTCGCACGATATCGGACATCTTGATAAAAGCCTGGGTACAGTTGGTCGCCGTCAAGCCAACGTTTTGCATCTAGCTTGCTCTTTAGTTTGATTGTTGGAGCCGGGGCGATGTTGTGTCGTATGTGTTCAATTGAGCCTTCGGTATTAGTACAGAGTAATTCAACATATTTTTCTTTATTTTCATACCCTTCTGGTATTTGGCCTGTTATGACTTTTCCATGTATTTCCAATTCAGTTAAAAAACGATGGTCATTGAGTGAGTAAATGGACGCGGATTGGCAAGGTATATTGCTTGCAGGATGGGGAGTGTATACACGAACATCATATGCTGAGCTAGACTGCGTTACCATAATATTTATTGCGGCTTGGCCGTAGTATGTAACTCTGCCAGGCTCACCGTCAGTATCATGAATCACTGTAGCAGCAACAGCCGTTGTATTGAGGGCTATCGCGATAGGGAGCACAAATTTTACTCTCATTATAATTTCCTTTTTACATGTTGATAAAATCACTTTATCGCGAGATTTGTTTCAGTTAAAGCATTTTTAGATTGAATATTCGAGACTGTTTTTAATTTATTTTAAGTTAATAAATAATGAATTTTTCAATGCTGATAATCTAACTTAGGTGTATACCTTGATACTTTTATGATGGAGAAAGTTTAGGGAGCTTAAAAGCGATTCGAAAAATGCTTATATAATGCAATGAATTAGGATAAATGAAAAAGAAATATTTTATGATAATGCGAATAGGTAACAAGCTTAAGTGTAAAGTGCAGGGCATGGCTGCAACCATGCCCTACTGTGAGGTATGAATTTACATTACACGCATACCTGGCTCCGAACCGTCGTCTGGGTTCAAGATATAAATCTCTTTACCACCAGGGCCCGCAGCTAGAACCATGCCTTCAGATAAGCCAAAGCGCATTTTACGAGGTTTAAGGTTAGCAACCATAACAGTTAACTTGCCTTCAATGTCTTCTGGCGCATAAGCTGACTTGATACCAGCAAATACTTGACGAGTTTCACCACCTAAGTCTAACGTCAGCTTAAGCAGTTTTTCTGCCCCTTCAACATGCTCTGCTTTGGCGATTTTAGCAACACGTAAGTCAACCTTAGCAAAGTCATTAAATTCAATTTCGTCTGCTATAGGCTCTTTGGCCAGCGGGCTGTTCGGATCCAAAGCTGGTTTCGCTGGTTCTAAGCTTTCTTTAGATGCGTCTACCATTGCATTGACTTTATCCAAATCTACACGCTGCATTAATGCTTTGAATTTATTAATTTCATGGCCAATTAACGGCTGAGAAACCGTTTCCCATGTGAGTTCAGTTGCAAGGAACTGTTCAACATTTGCGCTCATGCCAGGTAGCACTGGTTTCAAGTAAGTCAGGATGACCTTGAACATATTCAAGCCAAGTGAGCAGACCTGATGTGCGCGCTCTTGAGTAGCTTCGTCTTTGATTAGTACCCAAGGTGCTTCAGCATCAATGAACTGATTTGCTTTATCAGCAAGCGTCATGATTTCACGGATTGCGCGGCTATATTCACGATTTTCGTAATGTGTTGCAATTATGTCAGCAGCTGCGCTGAACTCTGCCAAAAGCGCTTTATCCATGATTTCATCGCTTAGCTTACCTGCGAACTTCTTAGTGATAAAGCCTGCACAGCGGCTAGCAATATTGACTACCTTGCCAACGAGGTCTGAATTTACACGCTGTGCAAAATCTTCAAGGTTTAAATCTAGGTCGGTAATACCACTGTTAAGCTTGGCTGCATAGTAATAACGAAGGTATTCAGGGTCCAAATGCTCTAAGTAGGTACGAGCTTTAATGAACGTGCCTTTTGACTTAGACATCTTCGCGCCATTTACGGTTACAAAACCATGGGCGAATACATTGGTCGGCTTCCTAAACTCAGCACCTTCAAGCATTGCTGGCCAAAATAGACTGTGGAAATAGATGATATCTTTGCCGATAAAATGGTACAGCTCCGCGTCTGAGTCTTTACCCCAGAATGCGTCAAAGTCGATGCCACTTTTATCACACAGATTTTTAAAACTAGCCATGTAACCAATTGGTGCGTCTAACCATACATAGAAGTATTTACCAGGGGCACCTGGGATCTCAAAGCCAAAATAAGGGGCGTCACGGCTAATATCCCACTGCTGTAAGCCTTCAGCAAACCACTCTTCTAGTTTGTTAGCCATTTCAGCCTGTAAACTGCCAGAGTGAAGCCATTCTTTAAGCATGCCTTCAAAAGCAGGTAGGTCGAAGAAAAAATGCTCTGAGTCTTTTAAAACAGGAGTCGCGCCAGACATAGCAGAGCGAGGGTCTTTTAGCTCTGTTGGACTGTAAGTAGCGCCACAGGCATCACAACTGTCGCCATTTTGATCAACAGCATCACATGTCGGGCACGTACCTGTCACGAATCTGTCAGGTAAGAAAATATTTTTTTCTGGGTCAAACAGTTGCGAGATAGTACGCTTTTTGATGTGACCTTTGTCATTTAAGCGAGTATAGATAAGCTCACTGAGCGCTTTATTCTCGTCGCTATGTGTACTGTGATAGTTGTCAAATACAATATTGAAGTCAGCAAAGTCACGTTGTCTTTCGATACTTACATTTTTGACCATTTCTTCAGGCGTAAGGCCTTGTTTTTGTGCGTTTAACATTATCGGCGTACCATGCGCATCATCTGCGCATACATAATATGCCTCATGGCCACGCATTTTTTGGAAGCGAGCCCAAACATCAGTCTGAATGTATTCAAGTAGGTGCCCTAAATGTGTTGGGCCATTTGCATATGGTAATGCACTTGTAATGAGAATTTTTCTCTTTGTCATAGTTTTCCCATGGTTAATTAGCCGCTTTGGCTAACGCCAGTGTAAACTTTGTGCTCAATTTGACGGTGAAATTGAGAACAATTTTTTTGTCCAACTGGATTATGCCCTAATAACGCGATTTTGACTGGTCTTAATTTATCGAATGTTACATAATTCCTGCGTTCTTTTCATCACCAAATGGCGTTTTATTTGTATGTTTGGCATCAAGAAGTTTTTTAGTAAAGAAGATCCTGCTGAAACGGAGATTGTGACGCGATTAAATAGTTATCGCAGTGCTATTTTTCCAATGGGAGTCTTAAGCGAGTGGATATTATCAATTACAAAGGATAAATCTCATTACAAGGTTGTAATTGAACTACCATTTGCAGCCCAATCCCAGAACAAACAACTTGAGCAATATCTGGTAACTCAGAGGATAAAAGATGTCCGTGTTTTGATTCAAACAAACATACCTGATTCGTATAAATTTAAGAAAATTAAGCACATTATTCTCGTTGCTTCAGGAAAAGGTGGAGTCGGAAAGTCTACTACAGCGGTGAACTTAGCATTAGCATTGCGTGGCGAAGGCGCTAAGGTTGGCTTACTGGATGCTGATATTTATGGGCCCTCTATTCCTTCTTTATTGGGTTTGGTGGGCGAGCAGCCTTCCGCAAAAGATGACAAGACACTCAACCCAATGAAAAAGTACGGGTTAAACACAATGTCTATTGGTTATCTTGTGCCAGCGGAGAATGCAACTGTTTGGCGTGGGCCTATGGCTTCGCAGGCGCTCAATCAGCTGCTAAACGAGACTGATTGGGGAGAGCTAGATTATCTCATTGTCGATATGCCGCCGGGCACAGGTGATATTCAACTCACGATGACACAAAAGCTGCCAGCCAGTGGCGCCGTAATTATAACGACGCCCCAAGACTTGGCACTGGCTGATGCGCAAAAGGGAATTGCTATGTTTTCACAGGTGAACTTACCAATTATAGGTTTGATTGAGAACATGAGTTATTTTAATTGCCAACACTGTGGCGAGAAAAACTCGCTGTTTGGTAGCGATGGGGGCAGTGAATTAGCTGCGCGTCATGGTGTGCCCTTGTTGGCTGAAATTCCCTTAGATCTTGATATTAGAATAGGGTCTGAGAAAGGTGATAACATCATTGAGCGAGGCGATGGTATTGCTGAACATTATATATATAGCGCGCAATTGATCGCCAGCATGCTTCAGCTTCAATCATCTCAATCTGCTGGAGTTGAAATTATATTTACAGATGACTAGCCTTTTCCATTGCGTCACATTGAGCATTTTATTTCTCGCAAACACTGGCAAATGTGTCCTTAGGCTACATACTTATCTATGTGGTTTTGGGGCGCCTAGCTAGTATACGCGTTAGGTAGACATGATTGTGATAGTCCATTTGGATAGCCAATCTAAATCACTTACTCAAGGAGGTGGGTATGTGGTTGTATATAAAAAAGTTATTCTTATTTTTTTGGCTTATTGTTATTGGGCAATATGCACTTGCCTCTCCAAGTAGCAGTGTCGAACAATTTACTGACACATCAAACCAATTAACAGTTGACACAGTAATAGATCGTAATCTCAGCTTTGAATCGGCTCATGATGGCGTCAAGTTTGTTAAAGGGGAAACACTCTGGGTAAAAGTGACTAATCCAGTCCCTGTGAACGACCAGTTGGTCGTTATTACAAGCTCAATAGAAGGAACTTTGAAATTATATCAAGTTTTTGACGGCAAAGTAGAAACTTACAAGCTGGTATCACCAGAATTGGCTCACCTTGCTCCTAACGCACATATTCTTCCTTCAGTAGCTTTGTCCGAAGATCATCGAGTTTATGATGTATATATTCAAATTCAAGCTAAGTATAGTGGCATGCTTTCTTTGTCAGTCATGCCAAAAGAAGACTACAGGAAAATATTAAATACACGGTTGTTTGTAGTAGGGATGAGCAGTGGAATTCATTATTTTATAACTCTGTTTGTTTTTCTAATGGCTGTGAGCCAATCTCGCAAAGGGCTTGCTGTTTTAACTGCTTATTTTTTGTGTATTAGCATCCAAAGTGGCGTGTACAGCGGGGCAAACAACTTGGTTTTTCCAAATGAAATCGCAAGTTATTTTGCACTCTACCAAAGTCAAATATATTTATTATCGCTCATTTTTGCGGTGTTATTTCTCAATTACTTTATGGTGGTCAAGCGCACAGAATCTAAATTTCCCCAGCTGGTTAGCTTATCTGTTTGGGGTCTTGGTGCCCTAACTATACTAGTTGCTCCATTAAATGCTCAGCATTCATTAGTATTTCATCTACTAGGTAGCATAGTTTGTTGCGTGGTTTATTTTGTGGTTTTGGCCAGTCAATTTAAGCAACACAGAAGTGAAGTGTTGGCAATAGTGATAACCTGGCTACCTGTTTTTGCGTTTAAAGTATATGTATTTGTTAATCAATTCGGCTTTTACTTACCTATAGATACATCAATATTAAATCATGTACTTATTACTGTGCATATTATTTTTCTGGCTTCTTTTTTGTATTGGCATGATAAAAATAAGAAAAAGCAACTTCTTTTTTATGCAACACATGATAAAGACACTGGTGCACCGAATCGTTATATGTTGCAGCAGAGTCTAGAATCTTTGGTGAAAAGGAATAAAGACCATACTTTGTTACTTTTCAGGCCTTTAGTGTTGCAAACGATTAGGTTAAACATGGGATGGAGCTATGCGAATGCACATTTAAAAAAACTACTTAATAAAGTCAGTGGCCAGCTAAATACTTATGGCAATGCAGTTATTGCAGGTCATGATAATTTACATACATCAATATATCGCCTCGATGACTCTCTATTTGCAATTATTTTGTTGAGTAAATTTGAATTAAGTCAAGTAGAACAATTTGTATGTGTTTTGTCAGCGAGTTTTGAAGAAGGCATAGATTTTGGCGGCGACTTGCTAGTTGACCAATTAGAAATTGGTGTAGCAAGTAACCCGATCCATGCAACAACCCCAGACGCTTTGATTCAATGCGCCATGCAAGCTATGGCCTCTAAGCCCGTTGGAACAAATAAGTGGCAATTGTTCGATTTTGGAAATTCAATCGTATCTCAAAGACGTATAAAGATAGCATCAGCCTTAAAGGTGGCTATTGAGCGTGAGCAACTTAGTTTATATTTGCAGCCGCAGATACATTTAGGGTCTGGACGAGTGTATGGTTCAGAAGCATTACTTCGATGGCACCATCCTGAGTTAGGCGTTGTCCCTCCGAGTGAGTTTATACCGATTGCTGAATCTTCAGGCATTGTGTTTGAGTTAACAGAGTGGGTCATAGAAACCGGTTTGAAGCAGCAAGCTGAAATTGTTGAGTTACTGCCTTCTCACACATTATCTCTGAACATCTCAGGAAAAGATGTTGGTCGGAAAGAGTTAACAGTACAATTGATCGAGTTAGTAAATCAATATTCACTAGCCCCATCTCAAATCGTCTTGGAAGTAACAGAGTCTGCAACGGTAGAAAATGAAAATACACTGTTTGATACGTTAGCTGATTATCGCAGTATTGGGCTGCGTGTCGCAATTGATGATTTTGGCACGGGATATTCGTCTTTGGCTTATTTAAGTCAACTCGGGTTTGATAAACTTAAAATTGATAAGCGCTTTGTCATGGACGTTGAAAGTTCGAAAACGAATCAGACGATTTGCAAAGCGACTTGCGATATGGCCCATAGTTTAGGATCAGTTGTAGTCGCAGAAGGAATAGAGAGTGAAGGGAGCTATCGTCAGTTGCAGAGTTACCACTGTGATATTGGCCAAGGCTATTTTATTTCAAGGCCATTACCTTTTGAGCAGTATAAATTATGGCTGCAAAGAATGATTGATGTAGAGGATGTGATTCACTACCTCACTTCTTAATGCTTACCAGTTTTTGTGGTTGCTTCTAAACAATTGGAGATAATACGGCCAAGACTCATAAAATCTATCGGTTTTGGTAGTATGTCATGCATACCTACGGCAGAGAAATGTTTCTGGCTGAGCTCATCTGTACTGGCGGTCATGGCAATGATTTGCGCATACTTTGGTACTAGGCCTCTTTGTAAAATAATGCTCGTCGCGGTCAGTCCATCCATAATTGGCATAATACTATCCATGAAAATAAGGTCGTAAGTGTTCAGCTCGCATTTTTGAATCGCCACTTGACCGTTGTCAGCAAGGTCAGGAGTAATATTAAACTTGCGTAAAAAAGCGGTGATGACTTTTTGGTTAATCTCATTATCTTCAACAACCAGAACCGTCAACTTTGATGCGTCACACTCATTGGGTGTGTGTACGTGTTGAAGATTTGGTTCACTGGCACTTTTTAAAGGGATATATACTTTAAACTGACTACCCTTTTTTAAAGCACTATCTACAGAAATGGTACCCTGCATAAGCTCAATGAGCTCTTTTACAATAGACATGCCAAGGCCTGTACCGCCAAAATGACTACCTACTTCGTTTTCACCTTGTTTAAATGGATCGAATAAATGCTCGATGCTAGCCGGTGACATGCCTATGCCGGTATCGTTTACTTCTATGTACAAATCTACATCAGACTGTCGATAGCTCGAATATACTCTTAGTTCAACAACACCTGTATCTGTAAACTTGATGGCATTGCTGATCAAATTGGTTATGATTTGATTTAGCCTAATAGGATCGCAATTGACCCAGCAATTTTGTGGTAAGTCGATAGAATAAGCGAATTTAATGCCTTTGCTGCTGGCCAGTTGTTTTGATAGCTCAGCGATATCGTACATGATACGAGTGATATCACTTTCATGGTAGGACAGAGAAAGGCCCTTTTGAGAAATTTTAGAAAAATCTAAAATTTCATTTATTAGACTGGTTAATATCTCCGTGCTACGTAATGCCAATTGTAAGTTTTCGGTTACTTTATCTTGATCATTTTCTTCCATTGAGTTTAAGAGTAATCCATTAATTCCATTTAATGGGGTTCTCATTTCATGACTGATTTTAGCTAACAGTAAACTTCGTTCATTTAACAGCTTTTCGGCTTCTAGCTTTTGATTTTTCAAATTTTTCCTAAGCTGAACACTTTTGGTAATATCTTGCATCGAACCAATGAGGTCTACGCATTGGTCTTGTTGGCATTCAATTTCACCGTGGCATGAAAGCCAAATTTTACGGTTGTCTTTTGTTGTTGCAGGAAATTCTAATTCCCACTGCGTTCCCATTTTTATAGAGTTAGAGATTGTGTTTAAGAACTTTTGTTGATGGGATTCACCATCAATAAAATGAACCCACTCAGAAAGAGAAGGGGTTGTATTCAAATCAATGCCATGCAGCTTTTTAGCCTCATCACTCCAAAACACTTGCTGACTAGATGTATTGAGTCGCCAACTTCCAATAGCGGCAACTTGTTCTACCTTTTTTAGCGTCTTGTAGTTATTCTCCAGTTCTACTTTTGACTCTATTCTTGCAAGTTCAAAGCCTAGCCATTGGGCAAATAACTCAACATAATCGATATGTTCAGCTGTAAATGGGCGACTGATCTTAGCTGCGGAGAAATTGATTGTGCCAAATGTACGGTGAGCAATGCGTATTGGTGCACCGATATAAGACTCTAATTTAAATTGCGTATAGCAAGGGTGTTTTGAGATCTCACTGTTACCAGCATGGTGAAATGATAAAGCCTTGTCTGCTTTGAGCGTGTGAACACAGTATGTGCCATCGAGATCAAACTGACACTGTGGGGTTAGCGCTGCGTTTTCAGATTCTACATACAATATAGTGTATGTGGAACCAGTGACTTCACTGACGATGGCGACTTCAAGGTCAAAGGTCTCAAGTCCAAATTTAAGTAATAATTGAATTTTCTCTGCTGTACTTATGTTCTGCTGGGACACGATATTATGGAATCGTCTTAGAAAGCTCACTAGCATAAATCCTTTTATTAGGCCAAAGATAAGTAACCGAAGTGATACTTGTAAAGTATAGAGAGATGATACTATATTAAAACACAGGTATTGTAATTACATAATTTATTATTTTAAATGGGATTTAGCCGCTTTGGCTATGCAAAGCACTGCCTAAATTTTGAAAATAATAGTCAATATTATGGGCTATTTTGATCATTTCTTCTGTAAGAGGAAACCCGCCGATAGACTCCAAATCCGACTGAATAACATCAGATACGAGAAACTCGTTTTGAATATGATGGTGATGAGCTATGTAACATTCAAAAGCGCGTGCAGTCAATTCTTGAGGTAAGCTGTAATATAAACGCTGCGCTTGTTTGTCTAACGAAATTGCGCGCTGAAAAAAAGGACTTGGTTTAGTACCATCTTGTGTTAGTAAGATTACTTTATATATTTCGTTGAGTAACTGGTTTAGTGGATGTGATACATCTGGTGTGGATGTGAGCCATAATGAAGATGCGAAGTCATTTGCCTTACTGTGATTAAACAAGTGTTTAGATATATAGTGATCAAATGCATGCCACCATTCGTGGGCAAGCGCACCGCCACCAGCATTTTTGGCCAACGCAAGTGTTCGTTTTGCAGGCGCATAATGTGCCTGGACACCTTTTTGACCACCACTACCAAATGCTAAATTTAATGTCCCTCTTAACCCGATGGCTTTCGGGGGCAATGATAAGATTTGAGTCAGATCCGCGAGTGAGTCATAGATCAAATTAGCCGCAACAAGCTGTTCTTGCTTAGTAACCCAATTCCCAACAATAATGGTTTTAAAGCCAAAAGTTGTCTTTAATTCATCAAAACAAACCTGATCACCAAATCGGTAATCAGGACCATTGCGTTTAAAGTGTCGATGAAGCCTAGTCATCTTCATGGAAGTATCGCTTTTTAACATCCTCAGGCATAAACTTTGTTTGTTCGTGTATCATACCCGTGAGCAAATGGTGTAACGGCTCTGCACTTAATTTCTCGTAACACTCTAAGAAATAGGCGCACGCTTCTAAAGTTGATAAACTATATGATTGTTCAGCTTTTCTTATCGCATATTTATTTTCTGGTAGCGCTGAAAAGGTAATTTTTTTAAGGTGATTTAACCATGGGTTGAGCATTGCAATTTTGTTCGCTTTTTTCCATGTACCATCTAGCACAAAGAGAGTATCTATTGTTTGTGAATTTGACACCATAGACTCTACCGCAATGGCATTCTGGTCTGGGTATAGAAGCCCACAGTGATGTGTTTTCGCAATTTGTTGAGCAACTGTGAAATCTGATGGTTTTTCGCCTACGTATACTTCAACAGAAGTAAGTTGCAATGTTAGCAATCGAACGGTGTTTTTAGTTACGGATACTTCGCTGGGATGTTGTAATACAATAATCCTAGTTTTGTTATTCAGCTTTGGACTTACCACGTAGCTACAAACACATGTTTTAATCGAAAAGTGACAAATATCGCAGGTACTTCTTTTCATACAGGCTTTGAACAGGTTAAATTGGTATATATCTTAACATAATTTATAGTTGGCTTTGCTCTTGTTGATACTCTTAACTAGCATATAGTTATAAAAGAGCATACGGGCAATAGACAATAAAGGACTTTTATGGATACTAAAATTGATGAATCTTGCTTGGAAAACATGCAGGCACTGTTAGGCGAACAGTTTAGCGACACATTGGAGTTTTGCCTCAGCGAATTTGATAGGTTAGCAAATGAAGTGAGAGCAACCATTGATAATGACTTGGAAGCGGCTACAAGAAATGCACATAGCTTAAAGTCTAACGCAGCCCAGTTCGGCGCTATGAGTCTTGCCGATGCTTCAAGAACCATTGAAATGGCATTGATAGAAGGCAACGTAGACTATGCGAAAACGCAGGTTAGCGTATTATGCAGTGAAGTTGATGCTTCAAAAGCATTGTTGCAGCATTGGTTAACTTCAACAAAAGTTTAGTTATAAAAATCCGTTATCATGCCTTAGTGACATAGGGTGATCAGTTAAATATTCTGTCAACGCACTATTTAGGTATGTGCTGTTGATATTCCCCAAATGATACTTTTATATTCCCTCATTCATGGTTATGCTAGGCTAAGAATGAGGGAGAGAAGAATGAATAAAATAAGTAAAAGCAATAAATTAAATGGGGTTTGCTACGATATTCGTGGGCCAGTTTTGTCCCAAGCACAGAAAATGGAAGATGAGGGCGTAAAAGTACTCAAGCTGAACATTGGCAACCCTGCCGCATTCGGTTTTGATATGCCTGAGGATATGCACAGAGACATTATCAGAAATTTGCGCCAAGGTCAGGGATATTGTGATTCAAAGGGGCTATATTCTGCGCGCGTAGCCGTATATCAATACTATCAACAGAAAAACTTTCCAAATATTAGTGTCGACAATATCTTTATTGGCAATGGAGTGAGTGAGCTCATTCAAATGGTCACTCAAGCGCTACTCAATGATGGTGATGAAGTGCTAATTCCAGCACCTGATTATCCGCTGTGGACTGCTTCAGTTAAGCTCTCTGGTGGTGTTCCTGTGCATTATATGTGTGATGAGTGTGCGGATTGGTTTCCTGATATTGCAGATATTAAAGACAAAATTACCAGCAAAACTAAAGCACTTGTGTTGATTAATCCTAATAACCCAACAGGTGCGGTCTACAGTAAAGAGTTGTTAGAGGCGCTTATTGAGGTTGCTAGAGAGCACAACTTGCTTATCTTAAGTGATGAAATTTACGAGAAGGTCTTGTTCGATGGGACCGAGCACTTCTCCATTGGTTCGTTGTGTGATGACCTGCCAGTGATCACCTTCAATGGGTTGGCAAAAACCTACCGAGCTGCCGGCCTGAGAATGGGGTGGATGGTTGCCAGTGGCAAGGTCTCAGCGATGCGAGATTTACTTGAAGGACTAAACATGTTGGCATCAATGCGCCTATGTGCAAACGTGCCTGCTCAATTCGCAATACAACAAGCTCTCGGTGGAGTGCAGTCGATAGATGATTTGCTATTACCTGGTGGGCGTTTATACGAACAGCGTAATATTGCATGGGAAGGTTTAAATGATATTCAAGGCATATCTTGCGTAAAACCTAAAGGGGCATTATATGCATTTGCCAAGATCGATACTAAGCATTTTAATGTGAAAAATGATGAGCTGATGGTTCTGGATTTACTTAGAGAAGAAAAAATTCTACTCGTACATGGTCGCGCATTTAACTGGCCATCACCAGACCATTTTAGGCTAGTATTTTTGCCTCATAAAGATGAACTTGAACCTGCGCTGCAATCTATGCAACGCTTTTTTGACCATTACCGACAGTAAATTTATTGGTTGAAAATTATTACCGATTTAATTAATTTTTTGCGATATTAGTAACATATTGAGTATATAACCTTGGTAGTTCTGCTAATATCGCTGCTTTGCCGAGTATGTTCTGTTTTGCGATGGCATCGCGTATTGTATTTGGTGTAACACATTTCGTCATCATGTTCGCGGTTTTTATATGGCTAATATGCCAAGGCTCAGCGGCAACACCCCCCCGGTATTTATCATACGGTTTAAAAAAACCGAATTCAGATAATGAAGATTCGAGCCAGCAAGAAAATTCATAAAATGGACCTCCTGACTGATACTCCCAAGGTTCTAGTTGCAGAGATTCATGTGGTGCTAAGCAATTTTTAGCATAAATATCTAGGTCACTGCCAAAATGATGCCGGCTTGCTCCTGGGAGCGCAGAAAACAGCATAATAGATTCAACTATTTCACTGTCTGTCAAAGAGTCAGTATCAATAGGGATACTGTTCTTATCAAGAATAGAGCGCTTGCCACTAAACTTGGCATTCCAAATCGAAGCCTGACGGTGAAAATCCCTATGTGCTGATGCAATTGTAAACTCAAAACCAGCTGCTTTGACTGCCTTGTTAAGTGCATCCAAATCGTTGACAATTTGGTTGTGTACCAGTCTATCCTGGTAATCAACCAAATGTGATGTTTCTAAGCCAAGTGCTTGAAGCGCAATAGTACTCACTAGGCTTTTACCAAAAGTTTTTCCAAAATAGACTCGTAGATGAGTGCTAAATCATCTAAGGACTTTGCACAGACTTGCTCATCCACTTGGTGTATTGTTTTATTCACAGGACCTATTTCAATCACTTTGCAGCCAGTTTGTGCGATAAACCGCCCATCAGATGTGCCGCCAGTTGTTTCAGGGGTGGCATCGATGCCAGTCACTTCTTTGATGGCTTCTAAAGTGACATTAAGCAGCTCGCCAGGCTCGGTTAAAAAAGGCAAGCCATTGACAATCCAATTGAGTTCATAATCTAGGTTATGAGACTTAAGTATCTCATTTACCCCTTTTTGTAGCTGTTCTACTGTAGATTCTGTACTAAATCGAAAGTTGAATTGTACGTCAACTGAGCCTGGGATCACATTTCCAGCCCCTGTGCCGCCATGAATATTGGAGATTTGAAAACTAGTTGCAGGGAAGAAGTCATTGCCTCTATCCCATTCTTTACTACTTAATTCAGTAAGTGCTGGTGCAACATCATGAATTGGGTTTCTTGCAAGGTGAGGGTAAGCTACATGCCCTTGAATACCCTTAACTTTAAGGTGTCCCGTTAGAGAGCCTCGTCGACCATTTTTGACAACATCACCCAATATATCCCTAGAAGAAGGCTCGCCGACCAAGCACATATCTATTTTTTCGTTGCGCGCTTCAAGTAAGTCAACAACTTTTGTGGTGCCATTGATAAACGGACCTTCCTCATCAGATGTGATAAGAAAACTGATAGAGCCTTCATGGTTTGGGTGTCTTGCAACAAAACGCTCTGTTGCAACAACCATCGCAGCCAAAGAGCCCTTCATATCAGCGGCGCCTCTTCCGTGCAAAATGCCGTTTTCAACCAGGCCAGCAAAAGGGGGATGAAGCCAGTCTTTTTCATTGCCGACTGGCACAACATCAGTATGACCTGCAAAACAAAAGTGTGGCCCTTGCTCACCTCTTCTTGCCCATGTATTGAGCGTATCGGTGAAAAAGAGCTCTTCAATTTTAAATCCAAGCTTTTCGAGACGGCTATTAATTAAGCTTTGACATCCAGCATCTTCAGGAGTCACAGATTGACGTTGGATCAGTGTTGAGGCGAGTTCTATTACATCGCTTAAAGGCGGTTGGTTCATTTAAATATCTCTTGATATTGCGCAGCCTTAAATCCGATATGTAGTTCAGAGTCCACTTTTAAAATCGGTCGTTTAATCATTGCTGGTGCATCGAGCATATGCTGTTTTGCTGAGGTTTCATTTAAGCTTTGCTTTTGCTCGTCGCTAAGCGCACGGTAAGTCGTGCCTCGCTTGTTTAAAACTGTTTCCCAGCCTAATTGCTCAACAAAGTTATCGAGCAGTTCTGGTGTTAACCCATCTTTTCGGTAATCGTGGAAATCAAAGTCTATATTTTGTTCCTGAAGAAACTTTTTTGCTTTTTTAATGGTGTCACAATTAGGAATACCGTATAGGATTATGCTCATAATTTACTAGCTCTTGATAATGTAATTAACGGTTCTTTACCCGCATTCACTTGATTTAATGGATAATAACATGGCCCTAGCTTATCTGCATTGAGAATTACCAATGTTCCGGTGATCGGCAGGTCCTGAGGAATATCGAAGTAACAGAGGATATCTCCTGTGATGATATGCTTTCGGCCGATACTATGCTTGATTAAGTTTTCCATCTTGCAGTATTCACTTGGAATGTGTAAGTGCAGTAAAAGTTGCAGTCCAGATTCGGCGCGAATAACAAATTCACACCCTTGTTGACTTACTTTGATGACTCTCCCATTGCATGGCGACATCATCAGTGCTTGGTTCATTTTGACACAAACACCGCTGCCAATCATACCCGTTGAAAATAGTGATAAAGGGTGCTGAGTTAATGGGAATACTTTGCCAGTAAACGGACTTGCAATGTGCAAAAGGGGGTTGGCTATTTGCGTGATTGGTGCGTAATTTATAGGTTTAGAAAATATCATTAAACAAAAAGGTAACCGTCTTTTCTGAGTGCTTGAATAGCATTATTGAGTTGTTGCTCTTTAACTAATATATAGTCAGTATCGTATGTAGAAATAGAAAAAATAGACACATTGGCGCTGGCTAGGACCCCTGAAATGTTTGACATAATGCCTGTCAACGAAAAACCCAATGGACCAATAATTTCGATGGCTCTCCAGTAAGGCTCCGCAGCGAAGCTCTCGACTTTAATGTCAGAGGGGCAAACGATTGACAATTCTTCCGTTGTTTTTGCAATGAAAAAGATATCAGATTGCAAAACTTGCGCAGGAATTTCAGCATCGTTATCGAGGCTGTGAATTGTAAAGTCTTGTTGTAGTATTTGTAGCGTTTGTTTGGACATACTTGCGCTCTAACTGCATCGACTCTTTCATAGTATAGGCAAGCAAAAAGAAAAGAAACCATTTTATTAAGGGAGTAGAGGTTTCTACTCCCTGGAAGTTTTATGAACTGCTTATTATGGACGTTGGCCTGCTTGAATAGCGGTTAAGGCAATCGTGTAAACGATGTCATCAACCAAAGCGCCACGGCTAAGGTCGTTAACTGGTTTACGCATCCCTTGTAACATTGGGCCAATACTAATCAAGTCTGCGCTTCGCTGAACAGCTTTATAGGTTGTATTACCAGTATTTAAGTCTGGGAAAACAAACACCGTTGCTTTACCTGCGACTTTACTATTTGGTGCCTTTTTGCGCGCGACGTTTTCCATAATCGCCGCGTCGTATTGTAATGGGCCATCAATATCTAAATCAGGGCGTTTTTGCTGCGCAAGTTTTGTAGCTTCTCGAACTTTGTCAACGTCCGCACCTTGTCCAGAAGTACCTGTGCTGTAACTGATCATAGCAACTTTTGGTTCAATGCCAAAAGCAGCCGCGGAATCCGCTGATTGAATTGCAATATCAGCAAGTTGTTCAGCTGTTGGGTCTGGGTTAATCGCACAGTCACCGTAGACTAAAACTTGGTCGGGTAACAGCATGAAAAATACAGAGCTTACCAGTGAAGAATCAGGTGCTGTTTTAATTAATTGCAGGGGAGGGCGGATCGTATTGGCAGTTGTGTTTACTGCACCAGATACTAAGCCATCAACTTCATTTTCAGCAAGCATCATAGTACCAAGCACTACGTTGTCTTGCAGTTGCTCTGCTGCAACAACTTCGGTAAGCCCTTTGTTCTTGCGCAGCTCAACCATTGGTGCAATGTACTTATCGACAGCTTCATTAGGATCAATAATGGTGATGTTTTCGTTTAATACGACACCTTGTTGCGCTGCAATTCGCTGGATTTCTTCATGGTCACCCAATAAAACGGTTTTGGCTATACCGCGTTCTCCACAGATAGCAGCAGCTTTAATGGTACGAGGCTCGTTGCCCTCTGGAAGTACAATCGTTTTATTGGCTCTGCGGGCTTGGTCCGTCAACATGAATCTAAATGCTGGAGGTGACAGTTTTCTTGTGCGGGCAACACCTTGAGATAAGCTATCTAGCCAATCTGGATCAATGTGGTCTGCGTTATGCTGTTTCACTTTATCGATACGTTGTTCGTCATCAGCAGGGACTTCCATATTGAAGTTGTGCAGTAATAACGACGTTCTCCAAGTATCAGCTTCAGTAGCAAGAATTGGTAACCCAGTATTCATTGCTTGTTCGCACAATTCCATGATTCTAGGCTCTGGTTTGAAGCCCCCAGTCAGCAAAATGGCACCAAGCTTGGTACCATTCATTGCAGATAGGCATGCAGCGACCAAGATGTCGGAACGATCTCCTGGTGTGACCAAAAGGGCACCTGGTGTGAAATGATTTAGGATGTTGGATACTGTGCGAGCACAAAATGTGACACGGCGTAGACGCCTATGCGCCATATCTCCTTCATTGATAACTTCAGCTTGTAGGTATTCACTCAAGTCTCTTACACGTGGCGCAACAAGGTCAAAGTCCCAAGGGATTGCGCCTAATAGCATAAACGGATGTTTACGGAAAATCGGCAACGAAGCCAAGCGGTTCATCTCATTTTCTAGCTGGTCCGGTTCATGCTGATCAACCAAATCGGCGCGCGCACGCCCGTCTTCATCGAGAGGCGCATTGACTTTGTTAAAAATACAGCCCAACACTCTTGCATGATCAATACCACCATAGTTGCCTGAAGCAATTTCAAGACGGTCTTCAAGTTGATCGTTATTATCGTTACCTGGGGTCAATACGAATACAATATCAGCCCCCAATGTCTGAGCGATTTCTCGATTTACACGACCAGCATAAGGCTGCTTTCTGGTTGGAACCATGCCTTCAATAATAGCGACTTCATCGTCTTGTACACTGCTTTCAAAGCGTTCAACGATCTCTTCCAACAGGTCATCACCTTTTCCGTCTCCAATCATTTGTTCTGCATAGTGCAGCTCAAATGGTGTGGGAGGAACAATTGAAGAACCTTGCTTGATAATTAACGTAGACTTTTCTGGGCCTACATCGGCATTGCGTGGTTGAGCAATAGGCTTGAAAAAATTAACTTTAACAGCTTTTTGCTCTAGAGCACGAACTAAACCGACAGAAACAGATGTTAAACCAACCCCAGTTGAGATTGGGATAAGCATTATTCTACGACCCATATTTATTGCTCCCCAGCAAGCATTGCAGCGTCTTGTGCGATGACAAGCTCTTCGTTCGTTGGAATAATCATAGCGATTGGGTTTGAAGAGTCATCAGTAATTATGCCTTCATTACCAAATCTAGCTGCTAAGTTACGCTCATTATTTAACTGGAAACCTAAGAAGCTTAATTGGTTAATGACACTTGCGCGGATCACATCAGAGTTTTCACCAATACCACCTGTAAATACCAATGCATCAATCCCGCCAAGAGGTACAGCAAAGCTGGCAATTTGTTTGGCGAGTCTGAAGCAGAAAATATCTAGAGCAAGTTGCGCTTTTTCATGCCCTTCAGCAGCGCTTTCTTCGATAGTACGGCAGTCATTTGAAAGTTCACTGATCCCTAATAGGCCGCTTTCTTTATTCAACAACGTATCTATTTGTGTTGCAGAATAACCGAGTTGATGAACTAGGTAGGCAAATAAACCAGGATCTATATCACCACTGCGCGTGCCCATTACAAGCCCTTCTAATGGGGTTAACCCCATACTGGTATCGACAGATTTACCATCTTTTACGGCACAGACAGAGCAACCGTTACCAAGGTGCGCGGTAACAATTTTAGAAGATTTACCAACTAAACCTAATTGTTCGACGGCCTGGGCCGATACATAGTAATGGCTAGTACCGTGGAAACCATAGCGTCTAATGCTGTGCTTTTCATATAGAGAGTATGGTAACGCGTATAAAAATGCAGTAGGTGCCATTGATTGATGGAAAGCCGTGTCGAATACAGCTATTTGAGGCAAAGTTGCAAATGCTTCGGTTGCAGCTTCAATGCCAAGCAAGTTTGCAGGGTTATGTAACGGCGCAAGCGTCGCTGTTTGCTTGATAGCATCGAGTACAGTGTCGTTGATCAGTGCTGATTTAGTGAAATGTTCGCCACCATGAACAACGCGATGGCCAACGGCAACTAACTGTTGGTCAAGCTTAAGCGATTTGACAAGGTCGACCAGTTCATTGATAGCGACTTCATGGGCGTCACCATTGGATAGAGAAATAATGTGCTTTTGGCCATTAAATTTATATTTAATTTGAGGTGATGATTCACCTAAACGTTCCGCTAAGCCGGATAAATGCTCTTTTGCAGAGCTTGAATCTATGATTGCAAATTTGAGGCTAGAGCTGCCACAATTGAGGACCAAAACATGCGACGATGACATAATGACTTTCCGTTTTGACAATAAGAGTAATTGCGTATTAAGCTAAATGGTGAAGTTCATTCAGCATTACACTTAATACTAAGGTATAATTGACATGAATGACGTAATTTTACCTTATTTTTTTAAGAAAAGTTAGCACCTAGGAGTTATGATGCAGAAAAGTCTTATTTCACAAGTGCAACTGGGCCGCCAATACGCTAAAGAATGGCCAATGCGTAAGGAGCTTGCGCCTCTATTCCCTGAGTTTAGAGTGATTAAGGCAACGGAACTAGCTTTACAAACAATGCCAATTTTGGCGCTTTTTACTGTATTTTTTCAAACCAGCCAATTAGGCATGGAATTTTTACCTCAGTCGATTGCAATCGCTTTATTTTTTCTTACATTACCCGTGCAAGGGTTATTGTGGCTAGGTAAACGTTGTGATACGTCTCTAAGTCCTGCTTTATCTTCATGGTACAGGGAGCTTTATCAAAAAATGGTGGCCAATGGGTATCAAGGTGATATTTGCACTGGAAAACCAACTTATCGAGCATTGGCAAAGCTGCTACGAGATATGTTTGATAAAATGGACAAAGCTTTTACCAAAGAAAATTTATAATTTAGCTATGCACATTTTTTGATGTGCCACTTAGAAGCGAGTGCGTATATACTTTTTCTTCCTCAGAGAGATAAGCAGAAGTAAGGGGGTCAACCAGCCTAGTGTGCCCCCTGAACTCGACTCTGTTTTTGTCGCTTGCCCTCTGTTAGCTGGGTCTTGAGCAGTTTGATTTGTTGGAGTTACGCTCAATTCAAAAGTGTCTTGTGCAACTAGTACGTTGTCATAATACGCTTTCACACTCACCGTCTGTTCGCCAGCCTCATCAAAAGTAACCTCAACCTCTTTTCCATTACGTGACAAACCGCTCGAAAACTCCCATTGATAACTTAGTGAAAGGTCATAATCTGAAGTGAGCACAACGTTTGCAGTGATTGTTTTTCCGGCCTCTATTATATCTGGTATAGCCAAGCTAATAGATTTGATCGCAGGAGAAATAGCATTGACTTCGTACTGTTTACTATAACTCAGATTTTCATTGACAGAAGCTGTGAGTGAAACTGTATAAATTCCGGGCGTACTATATTCATGAGTTGGATTTTCATCGGTACTATTTGTTCCATCTCCAAAGTCCCACAGATAAGACGTTTCTTGAGCTACTAGCAGGTAGGGGACGCAATACATCAAACTTGCTATACATATATTCCTTTTGGTCGACATAAGTTAAATCCTTCACTTTTAGGCAAACATTGTTTGCTTTTCAAATATTGAGCTGATTAATTGCAAGTCAAAAACGTTGTTAATCTAATATATTAAAATCGACTTTTAAATACATACTTTAATATTATGAAATTGTTTATAAATTGTCCGGTTTTGCGGTTTTTAACTGGATTGCTTCTTTCTGATTGGTTATTTTTTATTAGTTTTATTTGGACGAAATAACTTCAGAAAGGAGTCTCAGTGTTTAACTTACGACTTAGTATTGCCTTAATTGCTTGCCAACCCTTTACGTATAATGCGATGGCACATCAGCAACATCCCTACATTCATCAAGTTAATAGCTTAAAATCGTCAGGATTTGAGTATAAATTAAATAAAGAGAAGGGATCTGATAGCGCGATTCGTTTTGAGCATTATGATTTATACTGGCATGGCGTGCGGGTATATAATAGTACTTTGATTGTTAAAAATACGATTTTTGGTGATAAGAAATTAATTTCTGGCAATACCAAGTTAACTACACAGCTTAAGTCTGAACAATTACAAACTATGGCAGTAGCGAGTAAGTTTGCATTTGAAGATGAAGAAGTTTCTCAACATATATATCAGCGCTACCCATTAACGATAGATATTATTAAAACTGAGCGTTTAATCGTACGAGAAGAAAATCTAGCCTCTCATTTTGTTTATCGAGTTGAGGTGAAATCAAGGCAGCATAATCGTCAGTTTTTAATTTTGGATGGTCAAACGCTAGAAAAGTTAAGCTCTTCAGTAAGTCATTACGCATTTGATGGGCATCACGATGAAAGTTATCACGCAGTTTCAACAACCACAGGTAATTATAAATTAGGGTTAAACTGTCACCAAGCACCGAGTATGGCGACTCAAAAATGTCAAAACACGGTGCTGCCAATAGAGCATCCAGTAGCACAAAAGAATTATCCTAACTACCCCGTAATGAGTAATGTTTATTATAGAGGTGAAGCAAACACCGCGTTTAATGAATTTAGTGGTTATCCAATGGTTGTAAAGCTTGAAAACAGCCGCTGTATTTTTAAAAACAACTGGGTTGAAACATATCAAGGTAGTGCCTCAGAACCATATTCGTATGCATGCCCTAATGGGGCCGATGAAAGCCACGGTATTGATGGAGACCCATATTTTTATTATTACCTGAAAGGGGCATTTAAAGCCGTTAACGACGGACACTTTTTTGGTGGCGTGGCTGTGCAAACTTTGCACTGGCATTTTAAGGCGCTCTTTCCTAACCAGCAAAATCGCTGCGATGTAGAATCTGGCTATTGTTTGAATAAAATCAAGCAGCGCGTTGATGTTAACAACCTTTATCAAAGTAGTTGGGATGGGGAGTTTACGAACTATGCTGGTGGTACCATAGGAAAACCATTCCCGCATGGCAGTTCTTTAGACATTGTTGCGCATGAAATAGGACATGCAATTCTAGAGTGGAACACAGGCAACATTCTCTCAGATTTGAACTTTGACGGGGAATTATTTGCTGAACTTCGCGCGAAACGCAGCGCACTACATGAGAGTTTTGCTGATATTACAGCGATTGCAGTAAAAGATTATTATGCAAATCATTTGCATGCTGAACCGTCAGATTCTAACTGGATACATACTTCGATTTTTTCCGACCTGTATCACTACGATAATAAGTTTTGGGGTATTGGTTATGATAGTAGACTTACCAATTCTTTTTTACGACATGTATCCATGCCAAGATTAGATGGTATCAGCATGGATGATTATCGGGATTATGAACAAACAAGAGGGCCGCATCAGCGCGCCGGTGCACTCAATAAATTGTTTTATTTAATTTCAAGTAGTGACGGCTGGAATGTACAGCGTGCATATAGACTGGTTTTAAAAGCCATGACAGGGTGTTTTCCTTCAAATGCTGGCATGTATGAGGCGTCACAGTGCCTTATTGCTACAGCCGATGCTGATGATAAGCAGCATATAAGCAATCTTGCAGAGCTGGTTGGTTTTGTTTCATCAGCGAAGGCTAATAGCCAACTTAAGGTAACAGTAAAGCGTATGTATGGAGAAGTACAGTTCGACATCAGTGACCCAAGAGTATCGCAGGATAATATTGCTCACTTAGAGGTGAAGTTGGATGAAAAACCAATTCTTTCATGGTCACCGCAAAGTACTGAGTTGTGGGAAGAAGTTAAGTCTATACGTCGTACTTTTGGAGGTGGGGCCCATGAGCTATCATGGCATGTAGAACTTAACGATGGTACTGAATTGGAGTCAAAACGACTATTGAGTTTGTTTGACGCGCCACTATGTAAACCAGTTCAAAATACTGAACGTTTTATATCTGAGCTGTCTTTCAATGGCCAAAAAAGTGAGGTTGAAGCAGGGGGGAGTGACATCATGTTGACAGATCCTGTTTATAAACAATCACCTATCAGTATAGAAATGCTAAAACTTGATAACAATGTGGCCATTGCTGCCTATTTAGATACGGATAGAAATGGCTATTTTGATGCTGATAGTGAAAAACTGAACAATCTGAGTGACTCTGAGGGTAAGCTTGTTTATGACCTTAGCCAATTCCGAAATTTAGAGACTGGCCTTAGTGTTGTGAGATTCGTGTTATCTGCACAACAAGAAACATCAAGCTGTGCTGGATTAGATGAATCACAAGTGATAGATGTATATATGGCCTTAAATGAAGGGCAGTATACAGCACCTAGCATTGATTTTGGTTTTAAACAAAAAAATAGCGATCTATATTTATCCATAAGGCAACAGTTTAGCAATGCGTATACATTCAAATGGATTTTTGATCAGAAGGAAGTTGTGACTTCTGACTATCATATTGTCAGGTCAATGAACCAGACATCAGAGGTTACTTTAGTATTACTTCGAGATGGTATAGAAGTGAACCGCCTGACTAAAACTGTGAATGTTGCGCCAGAGCCCGAATTTAACATTGATTGCCAGCAGAATGGTACAGAATGTAAATTATCGGTAGAAGGTGAGCTTCCGAGTAATATTGCACGATTTGCTTGGCGCGTAGATGATCAACACTATACGAGTAGCTATCGTTATCTAACATATGACTTTGGTACGACTGGCGTTAAAAATGTGACCGTATCCCTCATTTTACAGGGCGCTTCAGTAATATTCGAAAAATCACAATCTATTAACTTAAAAGAAATTATTGATTTTGAGGTTAGCATACAGCAAGAGAATGCTGACTTTACTTTGAACATCTCTCAAACGCTTCCTATTGGTTATTCATTGGTTTGGGTTATAAACGATACTGAATACCCACACAGTTCGGCTGGCATTGAATTAGCAAGCCTTGAACCTGAAGATCGCGTCAGTTACATGTTGAAAAAAGACGGTGAAACGATACTGGAGAAGCCGATAAATATAACTCATGTTAGCGACCCTAATTTGCAGATTAGCTGCCAAAGAGACGGGTTAGTATGCGGTTTTGTAGCTGAGCACCTATCAAATGCAAAGGAATTAAAGTACGTGTGGGACTTTGGTGATGGGACTACCCAAGTAACTAATATACAACAGGTCAATTATAGTTATAAAGCGCCGGGTGAATATACAGCGAGTCTTACTCTGATGGTTGATGGAAGGGCCAAGTTTACAGCTCAGACATTGGTTAAAGTTGCAGAGATAAGTGTTAGTGTTGCGCAGCACAATCAAACCCTGTCGTTGAGTGCCTCTGGAGAGGTAAACGATGAGATGACTTTTCAGTGGCTGATAAATAATGAGATCAAATTTGGTAGTACTATTGATTATGAATTTGCTGACAAAGCACAGCTAACGCGTATCAAACTCAATGTATATCAAGATAATCAAGAAGTAATAGAGATCATTGAGGATATTCAAGTATTTGACAATATTGATCTAGACTTTGAATGGTCTCAAAGTGATTCAGATAATCCACTGAAATTTAGTTTTGCTGTAAAAAAAGAGTAGGCCATAAAAGTATTGTGGCCCATTGCTTTGTATGCAAGGGCCATTCTTTCGAATCACTTTGTGATTTTTTTGAATTGTGTGATTAAAAAAGAAAAGGTCACATTATGGGACTCACTCAATGCTAATTCACTGTAATGGGACGCTTTAAATTTCCATGCAAATGGGGTCATCTTAATTAAATGTTCAACAATGCTTGTCTCAACAGGTTGAATATCCTCGACTAACGTCTGCTCTATTATTTCAAACCCGTCAGGGCACTCTGGCGCTTCGTGCAAGCGCACATCATCATAGATTTTTTGTTTCAGTTCAAATAGGTGTTTGGGACCCGGACCTACGACAATAAGGGTACCATCGTCTTGTAAAAGGCGAGCAGACTCTTGTGAAAAGACTGGCGCAAAAATACTTAGAACGACGTCAGCGCATTCACTTTTAAATGGTGCATCTTTACTAGAGGCTACGCTAAAATTTGGTTTATTATATCGTTTAGAGGCATATTTGACTGCAGGTTTACTAATGTCTAATCCATATACTGCGGCCGACTCAGTGACAGCTGCTGCGACAGCTTGTGTATAAAACCCTTCACCGCAGCCTAGATCTATCACCGTTTTTGGGGTTTTGGATGCGACTAATTTAGCCAACGACTGCTGTAATAAAGCGTAGTGATTAGTTGCGAAAAAGGCGCGCCTAGCTTGGACCATCTCCAAATTGTCGCCGGGTTGCTTGGAGCGTTTAAACTGCACCGGAAGCAAATTGATATAGCCTTCTTTTGCAAAGTCGAATTGATGACGATTTATGCAGCCCAGTGTATTATTTGTGTGTGTTAGTGGTTCTGAGCAAATGGGGCAACGGTAATCTAATGTCATCTATCTAAATATTCCTGATCATAAAAGGTCCTAACCCAGTTAGGTCGGTAAGTGATCATCAATGTAATGGCCATGCCATTTAACATGGCTTCTGGAAACCACATGATCACTGAGTAAAACATATAATTGTATTGCAGTGTCTGCCAGTCGTATAGGCCTACTGACCAGTAATAGACACCGGTGAGCATTATTTTACAGGCAGCGACAATGCCTGCGCAAATAAATGCGCATACAAATATATAAATAAAAAAGTGTCTCGGTAAATACTGATAACAAATTAGAAAAATTGCGTAACTGATATAAACGGGAATAATGCCCGTCAATAACCAAAATGTGAAAAACTCAATTTGAGTAGCAGCGAAGGTGAAGTGTAACAAAGAGGCAAGAAGCGTGCTTATTAGTGATAGCCGCCAGCCTAAGATTAAAGTAACGGCGGTGATGGCCAGAATGTGAATATCTAAAAATGGCAAAATGCCAGCCTGAATCTTCCATAAAATGGCCATAACCAGGGCACAGCACAAGACGCCCGTTTGTCTTTGTGGAGTTTTGATTAGTGCAATAAATTGTACTTTATCAAAACTCACTGCAAATGCGAGCAATGAAAACAACATAATTGCCATTGGCTGTTACCTATCATTGCAAGGAGTTGCTATCTATTATGCTTAGATTTTGAAAGTAGCCCAAATTGGTGCATGATCAGATGGTTTCTCTATGCCTCTGAGTTCATAATCTATATCACTTTCAGTACAGGTGGCCATTAAGCCTTCTGTAGCAAGCACGACATCGATACGTAATCCTCGGTTATCATTAAATCCTTTTGAGCGATAATCAAACCACGAGTATTTTTCTTGTGCGTCTGGTGTTAATTCTTTAAAGGTGTCTTTTAAACCCCAGTCCATTAATGTTTTAAGCCACTCACGCTCTTCTGGCTGGAATGAGCATTTACCCGTTTTTAACCACCGCTTCATATTGGCATCGCCAATACCGATATCACTGTCCGTAGGTGAGATATTAATATCGCCCATAACAACAAGATTAGCATCTGGAGATTCATTGGTATTGAGGTGGGTCATTAAATCTTTATAAAATTGACGTTTATACGGAAACTTAGTCTCGTGGCTAATATTGTCACCTTGTGGGAAGTAACCATTCATGACCGTGATATCCTTGCCGCTTTCAGTCTCGAATACGCCCGTGATCATGCGTTTTTGAGCTTCTTCAGTATCTGTTGCAAACCCTTTTAGGATAGATTTTGCAGGTTTTTTTGATAACAAAGCTACGCCATAATGGGCTTTTTGACCATGAAAGTACACGTTGTAGCCCATCGCTTCTACATCTTCGATTGGAAAAGCTTCATCATGCACTTTAATTTCTTGTAAGCCTATTACGTCAGGTTGATGTTTGTCGATAAGTGCTTGAAGTTGGTGCAGTCTAGCTCTAAGGCCATTGATATTGAAAGAGATAATTTTCATATATAAAAGTCATAGGTAAATAAAAATGAGTGTATCATTTTTACTTATAAGATAGGTGAAAAGTTTACTTATAAAGGCTTCTTAATTGTTAATTTTTTTTACCATTCTAGCCAGTTAAATCGACATGTTTATGAAGTTGTTAATTGATCATTAAATAGTCAAAAAAGTTTATTTTTATCATTTACAGACTTATTTTTGGTTATATAATGCGCAGCAATTCGTTCTTTTGAGGTAGATTATGTTTAAGTCTTTCACTATTGCTGCACTTGTTTCTCTTACATCAACTGGTGTTTTTGCATCTGAAGCTCATAGCTTTAAAGCAAGCGATGCATCTGCAATTTCTAAAGTATGTGAGGTTGCTGCCAACCAAGGTTTAAGTGCTGCAAGAAAAGAAGGCGCACAACATGGTGTGTTTATTTCTCGCTTCTCTGAAACTGTAAAATGTAACGGTGAAGACATTCGCACATTTGCTAAATCTAAAAGTGAAATGCAAATAGTGAAACAAAAGACTCAATCAAAGTTAGTGGCAAAAAATACATCAGTAGCAACTGAATTGTGTTTGAAGGCAGCTAAAGAAGGCTTGGACAGTTTAAAAACATATCGTGGTCAAGTTAGAAGCTTAAAGTGTAATAATCTGCCAGTTAAGCAATTTGTTCAACAGGTTAACAAAACAGCCTTGTAATAAGTAACAGAATAAAGTTTTAAACCCAGCATTATTGCTGGGTTTTTTTATACCTATATTTTGAGTGTATCAACTTCAGGTTAAGCTTATCCCATTGGGTTTATTTTTTGTAAATTAATAGCGTCTCAAATGTGTTTTTATTGTTTTTTCTATGTGTTATAAATGTTGTGGAGATGTATTCTAATAACACTACGGAGAAGAAAGATAATGAAAAAGGGGATTACGCTAATAGCATCTGCGGTCGGTATTGCATTGCTTGGGGGGGCAAGCCCAACATTTGCAAATGACGGCGAGGTTGAACGAATAGAAGTAACTGGTTCACATATTAAGCGCTCTGACTTGGAAGGGCCTTCACCAATTCAAACGATTTCTGCAGGCGATCTGGCCGCAACTGGATCGACAGATCTCATCGGTGCATTACAAAAGTTACCGGTTGCTGGTGCTGGTACATTCAGTACACAGGGTAACTCAAGTGATGATACTGCAAATGGTGGTTCAAGCGTCGCTTTGAGGGGATTGGGCGCTTCGTCAACCTTGGTATTGATCAATGGGCGTCGCGTTGCAGTGAGCCCATTTGCAAAAGATATTGAAACATCTTTTGTCGACTTAAATACCATTCCAGTGTCATCTGTTAAGCGAATAGATGTTTTGAAAGACGGTGCTTCAGCAACTTATGGTTCTGATGCCGTTGCAGGGGTAATTAATATTGTTTTACGAGATGATATTGACGGATTTGAAGTTGCAGGCAAAATATCTGATACCGCTGATGGCGGCGCAGAGGAAGAAAATTTTACGCTTTTATGGGGCAGTTCGACAGATAAAGGGCATCACAATTTTTCGTTAGATTATTTCAAACGCGGCGATGTATTTTATGCGGATAGAGACTACGCATCTACGGCAGATCAAAGGTTCAGGGGCGGTAATAATGCACTAAGCTCTTCTGGTATTCCGGGTAGTATTGAAGTAGTAAGATCTGATGTAACTGACGCTCAATGGGAAGCTTTACCTGTAACTCGCGTTGAAGATGACGGCACAAAAGTAAGACAAACTTTATTTGCTGATGTGTGGGGTTCAGATACATGTCCTGAAAATATGATCATTGGTGATATTTGTCGCTACGATTATGCACCACATATGACACTTATTCCCTCTACAGAGCGTATCAGCTTTAACTATAATGGCGTACAAGAAATCACTGACGGTGTAGAAGGTTTTGCAGAATTCTCTGCACAACATACGTCAACGTTTATTCAAGGTGCGGCCAGCCCAAGTTTTACTGAATTATTTATGTCGGGTGATAACCTGAACCATCCTCTTGCAGATCAGCCTGACCACTTTCTTCATGGTGTAGATATTTCTATGCGACGACGAACAGTCGATATCGGTAACCGTAAAAAAGACGTTGATTCTGAATACTACCGAGCAGTTATGGGGATGCGTGGTGAGTTTAAAGAGTGGGATTGGGAGTTTGCCTATTCTGCTATTCGTTCTAGCGCTGTAGAAAAAGGGTTTGATGGCTTTCCAAACAAAATTAGAGCTCAGGCTGAAATAGACAATGGCAATTGGAATCCATTTGAGCCTAGCCAAAATTCTCAAGAAACATTGGACAGAATTGAAACAACGACGACCCGTTATGGTGCATCCACTATGCAATCATTTGATGCGACCATCTCTGGGGAGCTCTTTGAGTTTGGTGATGGGTATGTTGCGGCTGCATTTGGTTTAGAGCATAGATATGAAAAAATAGAAGATAATCCAGATAGCCAGTATTTGAATGGGGAAATATTTGGAACTGAGGCGACGCAAGCAAATGGTGATCGTGACAATACTGCCTTGTTTGCTGAATTTAATGTGCCAGCAACTGAAAACCTAGAGCTGCAACTTGCGTTACGTTATGAAGATTACAGTGATTTTGGTAACACTACGGACCCGAAAATTGCATTTCGTTGGACACCACTTGAAGAAGTTGTGGTTCGTGGTTCATGGGGGACCGCATTCAGGGCTCCTTCACTGGTACAACTACATTTAGGTAAAACAGAAGAATCTCCGAGCGTTATTGACCGTGAACGCTGTAAAATCACCAAAGATCCCTTAGATTGCGAACCTTTTGAGTATACTGCTGATGTAGCCGGTAACAAGAGCTTGCAACCTGAAGAGTCTACCAACTACAACTTGGGTGTAATTTGGCAAGCATCTGATGAATTTAGTATTGGTCTAGATTATTGGAATTATGACCAAGACAACTTAATTAAGAAAATTGGTGCTCAAGAGATAGTGGATTGTTGTGGCGATGACACAAGTCTAGTAATTCGAGATCCAAGTACAGGAGGCACGCCTGGTCGTATTCGTCGTATTAAAGATACATTCGTTAATATTGGTGGCAGAAAAACAGATGGTATCGATATTGATCTAGAGTACAGATTACAAACGCAAGATATGGGGGAGTTTAAGTTTGGTTATAACGTTACTTATGTAATGAGCTATGACGAAGAGCTGATCCAAAATGATGCGAATGGCAATCCGATTACTGTTATAGAAGATGAAAATGGCGAGTACCAGCACCCAGATATGCGTTGGAATGCCCGAATAGATTGGGCATTAGATGACTGGGTGGCTAATTTTAGTGTGAATTACATTGATTCATATAATGATTTAGCTGATAGCGATGGCAATAAATTTAAAATTGATTCTTGGACAACGATAGACACCAGTGTCACATATATTGGTTATGAACAATTAACCTTGACCGTGGGTGCCTCCAACCTGACTAATGAAGAAGCACCATTTGCACCGTCTGAAACAATGGGTGTAGATAATAAAACCCACAGCGTACTCGGACGTCAGGCTTATTTAAAGTTTGCTTATAAGTTCTAATACACGTTAAGTTTTTATTTTAAGGCCCAGTCGTATTGGGCCTTTATTTTACTTTCTGTTAGAAGTTAAAAACGCTCGATAACCATTCTTTCAGTTCAATTACTTCAATAAACCGCGCATTGATTCTATCCTTTATCACATTACCTTATGGAGTTCATTCTATGAACGCTTACAAATTTATTGTAACGGGTGTTGTTCAGGGTGTTGGCTTTAGATATCACACGAAGATTAAAGCTTGCTCTTTAGGACTAACAGGGTTTGCCAAAAATTTACCAGATAGAAGTGTGGAAGTAGTCGCAATAGGGCAGGAAAAAGACATTTTATCGCTCGAAGCGTGGTTAAAAAAAGGGCCTGTTATGGCAAGAGTTGAGTCCGTAAGCAAAGAAAGTGCCGATGAAGCCTTAGTAAATGGCTTTGAAATATTTTAAATAGTGAAAAATTTTGGATAATTACACAAGAATATTGCTGTAAACTAAATCTTACAGAACAGGAGTGTTTTTAAAAAAATACAAAATTTGACATAAAAAAAGAGGCTATTTAGCCTCTTTTTTCAAATAAAGTGAGCAATTAACGCTCACCTTGATCTTGGTAATCACGCGCCGTGTAGCCAGTGTAAAGCTGACGAGGGCGACCGATTTTGTGACCTGCTTGAGAAAGCATTTCATTCCAGTGAGAAATCCAACCAACTGTACGAGACATAGCAAAAATTACTGTGAACATGCTAGTTGGAATACCGATTGCTTTAAGAATAATACCAGAGTAGAAGTCTACATTCGGGTAAAGCTTCTTCTCGATGAAATACGGGTCTTCTAGTGCTATTTGCTCTAGTTTCATTGCAACATCAAGAAGAGGATCTTGGATATTCAATTCTTTAAGCACTTCGTGACAAGTTTGACGCATTACTGTAGCACGCGGGTCGAAGTTCTTGTAAACACGGTGTCCGAAGCCCATAAGACGGAACGGATCGTTCTTGTCTTTTGCTTTCGCTACATACTCGTCGATACGGTCAACAGAACCGATTTCTTCTAGCATTGTAAGACATGCTTCGTTTGCACCACCGTGTGCAGGGCCCCATAAAGACGCAATACCAGCAGCGATACATGCGTAAGGGTTTGCACCTGAAGAACCAGCTAAACGTACCGTTGACGTCGAAGCGTTTTGCTCGTGGTCAGCATGAAGCATGAAAATACGGTCCATTGCTTTTGCAAGCACAGGACTTACTTTGTATTCTTCTGCTGGTACAGAGAACATCATGTGTAAGAAGTTTTCTGCATAGCTTAGGTCATTACGCGGGTATACAAAAGGTTGGCCTACATTGTATTTGTATGCCATTGCAGCGATAGTTGGCAGTTTAGCAACTAGTTTAGTTGCACAACGCATACGCTGTTCTGAGTCTGAAATATCTAAATCATCGTGGTAGAAAGATGATAGTGCGCCTACTACACCACACAGCATTGCCATTGGGTGTGAATCAACACGGAAGCCTTGGAAGAAAGCAGCAATCTTCTCATGCATCATAGTGTTGCGTGTGATCTCATCAGAGAACGTATGAAGTTGCTCTGCGTTTGGTAGTTCACCGTTTAGTAGTAAGTAGCAAAGCTCGATGTAGTTTGAGTTTTCTGCTAATTGTTCAATCGGGTAGCCGCGGTGAAGAAGCACACCTTTTGCACCATCAATGTAAGTAATAGATGATTCACAAGAGCCAGTCGACATGAAACCAGGGTCATATGTGAAGAAGCCGTGAGCACCTAAAGTACGAACGTCGATAACGTCTTGGCCTGCTGTGCCAGAGTGGATCGGTAGTTCGATTGGATCGTGCCCATCGATATGGACTGTGGCTTTCTTATCTGCCATCTATCTTATCTCCTATGAAATAACAACATTCTGATTGTTATGTTGTGATACTAATGTTAAGCAAATTCAGATCATTGTAACTTATAAATGGGGTGAAAAGTCAATTTTTCTAAGAATTATGCAAAAATGTATAATAAGTATTCTAACCAGATTAAATATTATACCATTGGCTAATTCGCAAGCGTACGAAACTAAACAAGAATTGTAAAAACACGCACAGCCTTATATACTGTCAACGGTTTTATACCGTGTCGTCTGTGGGTAAACCTATTTTTACATCGAAGTTTTACAGGCAAGTGATCTTTTAAGTGTTTAAACAGGTTTATCTAGAGTGTGCCATTTGTGCATGTCGTGCAAGTGGGTTGATAAAAACAAGTAGATGAAGCTCTTATCGAGCAAAGATGGGCAAGTAACTGTGAAAAAGCAAAGACCTGTAAATCTAGATCTTACGACTATATCTATGCCAGCAACGGCAAAGGCGTCGATCTTACATCGTGTCACTGGTGTCGCGTTGTTCTTCGCGCTGACATTTGTCATTTGGGCGTGGTCTGAATCTCTCTCTTCTCCTGAAGGTTTTGAATTTGTTAAAGAGCTTATGACTGGCTTTGTTGCAAAATTCATTGCGTGGGGCACCTTGGCTGTATTGTCTTACCACATCATTGGCGGTATCCGTCACATGATTCAAGACATGGGCCACTGGGAAGAGTTAGAGTCGGGCAATGCAAGTGCTAAAATTGCAATCGCCATTTGGGTAATCGTTGCGATTCTTGGTGGAGTGTGGATATGGTCTTAAATCAAGCAACTCTGAAACGTGATGGTGTACAAGATTATGTATCACTTCGCGCAACAGCATTAATCATTGCAGCATACGCTGTATTTATCGTGGGCTACTTAGCGTTAACTCCTGAATTAACGTATGAAGCATGGACTGGGTTGTTTGACAACTTGGCTATGAAAGCTGCAACTATTATTACACTTGTTTGTATAATGGTTCATACTCGTATTGGTCTTTGGCAAGTTCTTACTGACTACGTCAAGTGTTCAACAATGCGTTCAGTTTTAGGCTTTGTATTAAATCTAATGGCACTTGCATATGTTGCTGTTGGTTTGTTTGTTCTGTGGGGTGTTTAAGTGAAATATAATGTCCGTGAATTTGATGCTGTAGTTGTTGGAGCCGGTGGTGCGGGTATGCGTGCTGCACTTGCTATTTCTGAGTCAGGCAAGACATGTGCTCTTATCTCTAAAGTATTCCCAACTCGTTCTCACACAGTATCTGCGCAAGGTGGTATTACAGTAGCACTTGGCAACTCTCATGAAGATAACTGGGAATGGCACATGTACGATACTGTTAAAGGTTCTGATTACATCGGTGACCAAGACGCTATCGAATATATGACTAAAACGGGTCCTGAAGCTATTACTGAATTAGAAAACATGGGTTTACCATTTTCTCGTTTTGAAAATGGCCGTGTTTATCAACGTCCTTTTGGTGGTCAATCTAAGCATTTTGGCGGCGAGCAGGCTGCACGTACAGCAGCTGCAGCTGACCGTACTGGTCACGCACTTCTTCATTGTTTGTACCAGCAAAACGTTAAAAACAAGACGAACGTTTTTTCTGAATGGTATGCACTAGACCTTGTTAAAAATGACAAAGGCGACGTAGTTGGTGTTACAGCGATCGAGATCGAGACAGGTGAAGTTGTTTACTTCAAGTCTAAAGCTGTTGTACTTGCAACTGGTGGTGCTGGACGTATTTATGCGTCAACAACGAATGCACACATCAACACTGGTGATGGTGTTGGTATGGCTGTACGTGCTGGTATCGGCATGCAAGACATGGAAATGTGGCAGTTCCACCCAACAGGTATTGCAGGCGCTGGTACACTGGTAACTGAAGGTTGTCGTGGTGAAGGTGGTTACCTTCTAAATAAAGACGGCGAGCGCTTCATGGAGCGTTATGCACCTAACGCCAAAGACTTAGCCGGTCGTGATGTTGTTGCACGTGCAATGATGACAGAGATCCGTGAAGGTCGTGGTTGTGAAGGTCCTTGGGGCATTCACATTAAGCTGAAGCTTGACCACTTAGGTGAAGAGATGCTTAACCTACGTCTACCTGGCGTTTGTGACTTATCTAAAACGTTCGCACACGTAGATCCTGCAAAAGAGCCAATCCCAGTAATCCCAACATGTCACTACATGATGGGTGGTGTACCGACAAATGTAAATGGTCAGGTACTAGACGTAGATAACAATGGTAATGAACGTATCGTTGAAGGTCTGTTTGCGGTAGGTGAGATTGCTTGTGTATCTGTACACGGTGCAAATCGCCTAGGTGGCAACTCGCTACTTGACTTAGTTGTATTTGGACGTGCAGCAGGTAACTTCTTAGGTTCTTACTTGAAAGACTTTGAATCAACTGGTGAAGCGTCGAAAGATGACGTTGATCAAGCGTTTGCTCGTTACAATCGCTGGGAAACGTCTGAAGTTGGTAAGGGTGAAGACCCTGTTCAAATCAAAAAAGACTTACAAGAGTGTATGCAGCTTAACTTCTCGGTATTCCGTGAAGGTGATTCAATGGCTGATGGCCTTAAACAGCTTAAAGAAATCCGTGAACGTCTTCAGTATGCACGTCTTGACGACAAGTCAACTGAATTCAACACGCAACGTATTGAGTGTCTAGAACTAGATAACTTGATGGAAACAGCATACTCAACAGCAGTTGCTGCAAACTTCCGTACAGAAAGCCGTGGTGCACACTCAAGATTTGACTTCCCTGAGCGTGATGACGAGAACTGGTTATGCCACTCGATGTATCACCCACAAAGTGAGTCAATGACAAAGCGTGATGTTAACTTTGCGCCGACCACGCGTGAAGCATTCCCACCTAAAGCTCGTACGTACTAGGAGTTAAACGATGGCAACAGCAACTTTAGAATTATCTGTTTATCGTTACAACCCAGATGTTGATACTGCACCTCGTATGCAGGAATACAAACTTGAGGTTGAAGAAGGTCGTGACATGATGGTGCTTGATGCACTACTTATGTTAAAAGAGCAGGACTCGACATTGTCTTTCCGTCGTTCATGTCGTGAAGGTGTATGTGGTTCTGATGGTCTAAACATGAATGGTAAAAATGGCCTTGCATGTATTACTCCATTGTCTGCTCTACAAAAGAATGGCAAAGGTAAAATTATCGTACGTCCACTTCCTGGCTTGCCAGTAATTCGTGACTTGGTAATTGACATGAGTCAGTTCTACACTCAATACGAGAAAGTAAAACCTTTCTTGATCAATGATAAGCCAACTGGTGGTGAAGAGCGTCTTCAATCTGTTGAAGATCGTGAAAAGCTAGATGGCCTTTACGAGTGTATTTTATGTGCATGTTGTTCTACTTCATGCCCATCATTCTGGTGGAACCCAGATAAATTTATCGGTCCTGCTGGACTTCTTCATGCTTATCGTTTCTTGGCGGATAGCCGCGATACAGCAACTGAAGAGCGTTTAGCTGGTCTTGATGACGCGTTCAGCGTATTCCGTTGTCACAGTATCATGAACTGTGTTAGCGTTTGTCCGAAAGGTTTGAATCCAACCAAAGCGATTGGACATATTAAATCTATGCTGTTAAACCGTTCGGTTTAAAGCATATTATTATCTTAAGATGGCATGCTGAGCATGCCATCTTGTTTTCGTTTAAGTTTAAGTTTCTGCGCTAGAGAAAAGGGCTAATAAATGCACGAAGGTGTGATGAAAGCATGGCTGGAATCTTCTCACTTATACGGCGGCAACGTTGCATATGTAGAAGATTTATATGAGGCGTATCTTGACGATGCGGCTTCAGTGCCAGAAGAATGGCGAGAAGTGTTTGATCAACTGCCTAAAGTAGAAGGTGTTGATGTTGATATTAAACATTCCGATGTAAGAACACAATTTGCTGAGCTTGCTAAGAACAAACACAGAGAAGTAGTAGTTTCTGCAGAAGGTGCGGCAGATGCAAAACAAGTGCGTGTGTTGCAGCTTATTAATGCATTTAGATTTAGGGGCCACCAAAATGCCAATTTAGACCCGTTGGGTTTATGGCAACGTGATCGAGTGAGAGAGCTCGAGTTGGCTTACCACGATTTAGATGATGTGGATCACGATAAAGAATTCAACGTTGGCTCTTTTGCCTGTGGCAAAGAGACAATGAAATTAAAAGACTTGTACGCTGCGTTAAAGTCTACCTACTGTGGTTCAGTTGGTGCAGAGTACATGCACATCACATCAACCGAAGAAAAGCGCTGGTTACAACAACGCTTAGAAGCCGGTTTCTCCAAGCCTCAATTTAGCAAAGAAAACAAACTACGTTTATTGCAAGGCTTAATCGCTGCAGATGGTCTTGAAAAATATCTTGGTGCTAAGTTCCCAGGTGCAAAACGTTTCTCACTAGAAGGTGGTGATGCACTAGTACCGATGCTTAAAGAGCTGGTACACAGAGCTGGTGAAAGCGGCCAAGAAGAAGTTGTTATCGGTATGGCTCACCGTGGTCGTCTTAACGTGCTAGTTAACGTCCTTGGTAAGAACCCTCAAGAACTATTCGATGAATTCGCTGGTAAATATGGTGAGTCTGCAGGTTCTGGTGATGTTAAGTACCACATGGGCTTCTCTTCTGATTTCGCGACGCAGGGCGGCGATGTTCACATGGCATTGGCGTTTAACCCGTCTCACTTAGAAATCGTTAACCCAGTGGTAATGGGTTCAGTTAGAGCTCGTCTTGACCGTTTAGATTGCGCAAGTGGCTCTAAGGCACTACCAATCACTATCCATGGTGACTCGGCGATTGCAGGCCAAGGTGTTGTACAAGAGACATTTAACTTATCAAAGACACGTGCATACGGTGTTGGCGGTACTGTTCGTATCGTTGTAAACAACCAAGTTGGTTTCACAACGTCTAAACCAGAAGATACGCGTTCTACAGAATATTGTACTGACATCGCTAAGATGGTTCAGGCGCCAATCTTCCACGTTAACTCTGACGACCCTGAAGCAGTTGCATTTGTAACGCAGGTTGCGCTTGATTTCCGTAACAAGTTTAAGCGTGATGTTGTTATTGATTTAGTGTGTTACCGTCGCCATGGTCACAACGAAGCTGATGAGCCAAATGCAACTCAGCCTCTAATGTATCAAAAGATCAAAAAGCACCCAGTACCGCGTCAGCTATACTCTGACAAGCTTGTAGCTGAAGGGGTATTGTCTGCACAAGAAGCAAAACAGCTTGCTGATGACTACCGAAATGGCTTAGACAATGGTGTGTGTGTGGTTTCTGAAATTCAGCCAGAGACGAAGCATTCATCTGAGTGGTCTAAGTACGTTGGTCATGACTGGGATACACCTTACGAGACAGAAGTTTCTGTTGATAAGCTCAAGGAGCTTGGTGAAAAGGTTGCTAGCTACCCAGAAGATCACAAAGCACAGTCTCGTGTTAAAAAAATATACGATGACCGTAAAGCGATGGCAAAAGGTGATAAGCCGCTCGATTGGGGTATGGCCGAGACACTTGCATACGCGACTATGGTTGACCAAGGCACTGACATTCGTTTAACTGGTCAAGACTCTGGCCGTGGTACTTTCTTCCACCGCCACGCAGTTGTTCATAACCAAAACGATGCTTCTACTTATTTACCACTGCAAAACATCAGCCCAGAGCAGGGTACTTTTGAGGTATATGACTCAGTACTTTCTGAAGAAGCTGTTTTAGCATTTGAATACGGTTACGCGACTGCAGAGCCTACTTCACTGGTTCTTTGGGAAGCACAATTTGGTGACTTCGCGAACGGTGCACAGGTTGTATTTGACCAATTCTTAAGTTCTGGTGAACAAAAGTGGGGCCGTTTGTGTGGCTTGACTTTATTGCTTCCGCACGGTTACGAAGGTCAAGGCCCAGAGCACAGCTCTTCTCGTATGGAGCGTTACCTTCAGCTTTGTGCTGACCACAACATGCAAGTGTGTGTACCAACTACGCCAGCGCAAGTGTATGCAATGTTACGTCGTCAATCAGTGCGTCCATTACGTCGCCCATTGATTGTAATGACACCAAAATCATTGCTACGCCACCCATTAGCGGTTTCTAGTCTTGAAGAACTATCTGATGGTGTTTTCCACAATATGATCGATGAAATCGATGAGATTAAGCCGGAAAACGTAGAGCGCGTTGTATTCTGTAGTGGTAAAGTTTACTACGAACTACTTCAAGAGCGTCGTAAGCTAGAACTAAACAATGTCGCTATCGTTCGTGTTGAGCAGCTATATCCGTTCCCTCACAAAGAGATGGATGAGATCATGGCTCGTTACCAACATGTAAAAGATTTCGTATGGTGTCAGGAAGAACCACAGAACCAAGGCGCTTGGTACTGTTCTCAACACCATTTCTGGGAAGCAATTCCAGCAGGTGCGAACCTAACATATGCTGGTCGTAAAGCATCAGCTGCACCAGCATGTGGCTATATGTCTACCCATACTAAAGAACAAAACGCGTTGATTGCTGACGCATTAACAATTAAAAAATAAGGAATAAGAGATGACAACCGAAATTAAGGTGCCTGTTCTTCCTGAGTCAGTTGCAGACGCAACCGTTGCGACATGGCATGTAAGCGTTGGTGATACGGTAAGCCGTGACCAAAACCTAGTTGACATCGAAACGGATAAAGTCGTTTTAGAAGTTGTAGCACCTGAAGATGGTGTAATTGTTGCTATTTCTGAAGAAGAAGGCGCGACAGTATTAGGTGAGCAAGTAATTGCACAAATCGGTGCTGCGGGTGCGGCACCAGCTCAATCAAATGAACAACCAGCAGCGCCAGCAGCAGCGGCGCCAGCAGCAGAAGGTAAAGAAGTGGACATTAAAGTACCAGTACTTCCAGAGTCAGTAGCAGACGCTACAATCGCAACTTGGCACGTTCAACCAGGTGAGGCTGTAAGCCGTGACCAAAACCTAGTTGACATCGAAACAGACAAAGTTGTTTTAGAGGTTGTTGCACCTGAAGATGGTGTAATGGGTGAGCACTTGCACGCTGAAGGCGATACAGTTCTTGGCGAGCAGGTTATTGGTAAGCTTTCTGCAGGTGGCGCACCAGCAGCGCCAGCACAAGTAGACGCAGCACCAGCAGCTTCTGACGAAAATGCTGACGTACTGACTCCATCAGTTCGTCGTCTAATCGCCGAAAAAGGCCTAGATGCTTCTCAAATCAAAGGCTCTGGTAAAGGCGGTCGCATCACGAAAGAAGATGTTGACGCATTCCTAAAAGCGCCTGCAGCTAAGCCAGCAGCAGCGCCTGCAAAAGCAGCGGCAGCAGCACCAGCTGCGCCTGTAGGTGACCGTACTCAGAAGCGTGTGCCTATGACACGTCTTCGTAAGACAATTGCTAACCGTCTTCTTGAAGCGAAGAATTCAACAGCAATGTTAACCACGTTCAACGAAGTAAACATGAAGCCTATCATGGACCTTCGTAAGCAGTACAAAGATGTATTTGAAGAGCGTCATGGTATTCGTCTTGGTTTCATGTCTTTCTACGTGAAAGCAGTAACAGAAGCGCTTAAGCGATTCCCTGAAGTAAATGCATCAATCGACGGTGATGACATCGTTTATCACAACTACTTCGATATCAGCATCGCTGTTTCTACACCTCGTGGTCTAGTAACACCAGTACTTCGTGACTGTGACAAGCTATCTGTTGCAGAAATCGAAAAGGGGATCCGTGAGCTAGCACTTAAAGGCCGTGACGGTAAACTAACTGTTGATGATATGACAGGTGGTAACTTCACAATCACAAATGGTGGTGTATTCGGTTCACTACTTTCTACGCCTATCATCAACCTACCACAGTCTTCAATTCTTGGTATGCATAAGATCCAAGAACGTCCAATGGCTGTAAACGGTAAGGTAGAAATTCTACCTATGATGTACTTAGCGCTTTCATATGACCACCGCCAGATTGATGGTAAAGAGTCAGTTGGTTTCCTAGTGACAATCAAAGAATTACTAGAGGATCCAACACGTCTACTTCTAGACGTTTAATCAAAAGATTAAATCTTAAGCTGTATGCGTGCAATTAAGCAACATACAGCTTTTTTTTTGCGCCTTTGGTCTAACTGGGGTTTTATTACTACGCCGTGGGATCTATACTATGGGCGCAATTTGGGATAGCTGATTATTTGCATAAATATTCAGCATTTTTAGTATAAAAAATTGGATAAAGCATCATGAATTTGCATGAGTATCAGGCAAAACAACTTTTTGCCGAATATGGTTTACCTGTATCTGAGGGTTTCGCTTGTGACACTCCTCAGGAAGCAGTTGAAGCTGCTGGTAAGATTGGTGGCGACAAGTGGGTCGTTAAATGTCAAGTACACGCGGGTGGCCGTGGTAAAGCTGGCGGTGTTAAGCTAGCTGATAGCAAAGACGAGATCCGCGCATTTGCTGAAAACTGGTTAGGTAAAAACCTAGTAACTTACCAGACTGACGAAAAAGGTCAGCCTGTTGCTAAGATCCTAGTTGAAAGCTGCACTGATATTGCAAATGAGCTATACCTTGGTGCTGTTGTTGACCGTGCTTCACGTAAAATCGTGTTCATGGCTTCAACTGAAGGTGGTGTTGAAATCGAGCAAGTTGCTGAAGAAACTCCAGAACTAATTCACAAAGCAGAAATCGATCCACTAGTAGGCCCTCAGGCATACCAAGGTCGTGAGCTAGGCTTCAAGCTTGGTCTAAACCCAGCTCAGATCAAACAGTTCACTAAGATCTTCCTAGGTCTTGCGAACATGTTCATCGATCACGATTTCGCACTTCTAGAGATCAACCCTCTAGTAATCACTGACGAAAACAACCTACATTGCCTAGACGGCAAGATTGGTGTTGATGGCAACGCGCTATTCCGTCAGCCTAAGATCCGTGAATTCCACGATCCTTCACAAGAAGATGCACGTGAAGCTCACGCTGCAAGCTTCGAGTTAAACTACGTTGCTCTAGACGGTAACGTTGGTTGTATGGTTAACGGTGCAGGCCTAGCGATGGGTACAATGGACATCGTAAACCTACACGGTGGTAAGCCAGCTAACTTCCTAGACGTTGGTGGCGGCGCGACTAAAGAGCGTGTATCTGAAGCATTCAAGATCATCCTTTCAGATGACAACGTGAAAGCAGTACTAGTAAACATCTTCGGTGGTATCGTTCGTTGTGACATGATCGCTGAAGGTATCATTGGTGCAGTTAAAGAAGTTGGTGTAAGCGTACCAGTAGTTGTACGTCTTGAAGGTACTAACGCTGAAGCTGGCCGTGAAGTACTAGCTAACTCTGGTCTTGACATCATCGCTGCTGAATCACTAACTGATGCTGCAGAGAAAGTAGTTGCTGCTGCGGAGGGCAAATAATGTCTGTACTAATTAATAAAGATACTAAAGTAATCTGTCAGGGTTTCACTGGTGGTCAGGGTACTTTCCACTCAGAGCAAGCTATCCAGTACGGTACGCAAATGGTTGGTGGTGTTTCACCTGGTAAAGGTGGTCAAACTCACCTTGGTCTTCCAGTATTCAACACTGTACGTGAAGCTGTAGAAGCAACTGGCGCAACTGCGACAGTAATCTACGTACCAGCTGCATTCTGTAAAGACGCTATCTTAGAAGCTATCGACGGTGGCATCGAGCTAATCGTTTGTATCACTGAAGGCATCCCTACATTAGATATGGTTGATGTTAAAGTGAAGCTAGAAGAAACTGGCGTTCGTATGATCGGTCCTAACTGCCCAGGTGTTATCACTCCGGGTGAGTGTAAGATTGGTATCATGCCTGGTCACATCCACTTACCTGGTAAAGTAGGTATCGTATCTCGTTCAGGTACTCTTACTTATGAAGCAGTTAAGCAAACTACTGACGCTGGCTTCGGTCAATCAACATGTGTTGGTATCGGTGGTGACCCAATCCCAGGTACTAACTTCATCGACGTACTAGAAATGTTCCAGAACGATCCTAAGACTGAAGCAATCGTAATGATTGGTGAGATCGGTGGTACAGCTGAAGAAGAAGCAGCAGAGTACATCAAACACAACGTGACTAAGCCAGTTGTATCTTACATCGCTGGTGTTACTGCTCCTCCGGGCAAGCGTATGGGTCACGCTGGTGCAATCATCTCAGGTGGTAAAGGTACTGCTGATGAGAAGTTCGCAGCTCTAGAAGAAGCAGGCGTTAAGACTGTTCGTTCTCTAGCTGAGATCGGTGCTGCACTTAAAGAAAAAGCTGGTTGGTAATCATTTACCATTCAGGTAAAAAGGCTCCCTAGGGAGCCTTTTTTGTTCTTATTATCTGCTCTCAATAGCAGTTTATACACAGTGTTTAATTAACTTGCCAATACGGCTTGTCATTTCTGTCTACATAAAATACACATACGCTGATTGGCTAAAAACGGTACTCTCATTTTCTGAGGTTTTATAGAGCCTTATATCATAAAATAATGCGTTTATTGTGATTGCCGTGCAGACGCATTCTGTCGAGTTTTATATAGCTGTGTTCAAACTATCTAGGGGAGGCATAGGTGTTGCGTAATGAATTTTAGTCAGAAGCTATACCTATACCAGTCGCGTTTTCAGAGAATAGCTATCAGTATGCTCAGAATGGTTAATCGTATGACGTCGTCTAATGAGGTTACATGAGAGAGCATATAAACTGGTTAGATAGGTGCTATGCATCGTAATTTTCTATAGATACAGACTTTGATGTAGTGGGTAATGTACTACTGTTACTCCAAGCTATTTTAAAGGCGTTTAGTCATATGTTTGAAAATTGGTATTTTGACCAAAGGCTCATTTACTAACTAACAGGTACTAGGTGTAAGTATATGTGCCTGCTTAAATTTCATTTCAATATATTTCATCTCTTATTATTAGTTTTTATTTTAAACTAAGGCCTAATTTATCTTTTAAAGCCACTTGTAATTAAATGTGCTTGAAGTGGTACTATATTCCTTGTTATAAACATCAACTTGATGCGATTAAATATAGGTAACACTATGTCCAAGAAGGACTTTGTTAGTCATTTGCTGACTGAATGCGACGTCATGATCCGTTACGCTTCAGGCGAAGGAAAGACCATGCCAAGCTATATCCCTAATACTGTTTATCAATTACAAAATAAGCAAGAAATGAATGAGGGTGAGAATTATAGCCTGATGTTAGAGCATGAATTGACTGCCTTAACTAAGTGTCATAAAGAGTTATCTTTACTGGTTTATCCAGCTAAACCTTTGACATTAGCAATCATGGACAAAGAGTCTACCTCGGTTAGCTGGTTAAGGTTTTTAGGCCCTGTCAAACTAGTTCGTCATATGTCTTTGCTGGCTCTTTTCTTTTTAATCTCCATCATTGCACTATCTATATCACCTGAAGTAAATCAGAAAACCATAAATGAAGGTTTATTTAATTCAGAGGGTAGGGTACTTTTGTTGAATCAACTTTTCTTGCTCTGTTGCGCGGGACTTGGGGCTACATTTGCGTGTTTGCATAAATCTCGGAGTTTTATTCGGATGTGTAACTATGACCCTAAGTTTGATTCAACATACTGGTCGATGGTAATTATGGGATTTATGGCAGGCTTAATGATTGCCGAACTGATCCCAACCCAAGAAATCACGCAAAACCATTCTTCTTTAGGCGACTTTCATAAGCCGTTGGCAGCATTGCTAGGTGGTTTTTCCGCAGATGTGATATACAGCGTGTTAAGTAGATTGGTTGAAGTGGTTAACCAGCTGATGGGAAGCACAGATCAGAAAACCAAAGAAAAAGTAAAAAGCGGGCTGACACGAGCTGATCTGGCAGAGCAATTACAGCAACAAAATAAAGATATCAAAGACACTATCTCGCAAAGCCAATTATTAAATAAGCAACTCTTGTCTACGATTGGCAAAGAAAATCAAGCCTCGTTATTCAATCAAGAGCAGTTACATCAGGCTTCTCATCATGAGAGTGTAACAAGTGCAAAGCCGGCTAAAGCAACCTCGGCAGATAAGCCTAAACCGGCTTTAATGGAGTCTTAGTATCACGAGAAACAATGTATCATCGTAGCAGGTATAGAACCCGTAATTATTGTACATTTCGTAATAAAGGATTACATTTAAAGCGAGAGAAAAATTACGGGTTTTAATATTTGCTACTAATTATTGTTTTCATAGTTTCGTTGCTTTTTACTTTTCCTGCATTCGGGGTGACAACAGATCAGCTCTTAGAGTACGAGACGGCGGCTGCCACCTCACCATCTACATTGCTTTCTTCTAAAGAGCCTGACGAGTCTATTGATGAGGTTTTATGGCTCACTTTAAAAGCCCGCGCCGCTTTTTTTAGAGGAGATATTGAAACAGCTGAAGCGACTTTTGATTCTGCAAAGTTAAAAGTTCAGGCATTCCCGCTAAAGTTGTCTTCTGGGTATTGGTTTCTGTATCGTGCTTTTTTTTCCATAGAGCAAGGAGAGTTGGACAAAGCAAAGCAGTATATCAAGCAAGCGCGACTGTGTTTCACCCAAAATAAAGCGACTGACTTTCTTATTCGGACTCATGCAATGGAGGCGGTTATTTCGGTTTGGCGTGAAGAATACAGCTTTGCGCTTAAATCACTTCAGTCAGCCCAAGCGTCACTCACACGCAGTGAAAATAAATCTGACAATATTACGAGAATGATGGTTTATGATAGTTCTACGGCTTACTATTCGACATTGAAGTTTTATGTAAAAGCATTGGGCTATGCACATCAGGCATATGATTTAGCTCAGCGGTCTCAAAATTTGTTAGATGGTTTACCTATTAAGTACAATTTATGTTTGACATTGTTACGTGCTCAGCTGATCGAGAAAGCGCAGCAGTGCTATCAGAAAATGTATAATGTTTCTGAGCTACATAACTTACCTAGATATGAGTTTTGGGCTTTGTCTGGGCTGGGGAAAATTGCTCTATCAAATAAAAAATTTGCTGATGCCGTAAAATACTTGCAAGCTGCAAGACAGACACAACATAATGCGATCGTGAATCCTGCACATATCATCGTTTTGCATAACAACTTGGCTTATGCGTTTTCTCAGTTGAAATTGTTCGACTCTGCCTTGGAGCAAATTGCGTTATCAAAGCAGCTCTTAAAATCATACAATAGTGCGCTTAATAACCGATATATTCGCCAAACATTAAAGATTGAAGCTGATGTTTATCAATCTAAACAAGATTTGCCTCAAACAATTTCTACACTGCGCACATACATTCGCTTGCTAGAAGAAAGTGAGTTAAAAACTCAAAGTAAGTTAGAAAATAATACCGGTGCTTCGATTGTGCTAGAACAACCTTCAAGGGCTCTACAACAAGTGAACTCAATCGATAAAGGCAATCATTCAAAAGCGCTTAAACAAGCTCAAATTATTATAGTTTTACTCATCATCGCTCTATGTATTTCTATTATTTACTTTAGGCATTCAAAGAATAATTTGGTGCATACGCTGAATTATACAGATGTGGTGACAGGACTGTACAATCGCAGATACTTTATTGAACAGTTTGAAGGAATATCCAAGAAAAGCCTAGATTATGCGATGGCATTGATTGAAATAACGCCAGAGAAAACTGAGTCATCATATTGTTCAGATGTTGATGAAAGTATAATCAAATTTGCAGCGCACCAGCTATCAATGCAGTTTCGGGATGATGGTGATCTCGTATGTCGAGTCAGCGATCAAGAATTTGTTATTTTGTGTCAAGGCATGAAAAAGCCGATATTACAAAAACGATTAGCAATTTTACAGCATTTATTTGCGACGCATGAAAGCGCGACTTCACTGCAAATTTCAGGAGCCTTGATATGCTCCGAAGAAGGGGATTTTGGCAATATTTTTGCTGAATTAGAAAGCCGCTTAAGTCATGTTAAACGCACCGCGAAAGGGCAGGTGGTCGCATTTTGACCACCGCCATTCAGTCGCTTTTATCTCAATAGGTGTAACTGATATGTTGGAAGAATCGCATCGTTACATCTTGCTTTTCAGGGTTGATAGGCATCTGGGTAATAAATCGCCTAACCATGGTTTCGACATTGTTCATAAATTTTCCATACCCAGCGTCTTTATTATCAGCGTCGCTGGCTACGATGACAAAATGCATAACATCGCACAAATATTGCCCGTCCCATATGGTATGGGTTTGGCCATCTACCAGAGAAGTATCGAAACTTAATTTTTGTAGTTCTCTATTATGTGCAGACTTATCAATTTGACTATTTCGTATAATTGGCATTCTGCCATCGGCTACAAACCCAATATGGGACAGTTGTAGTTGATTACAGGTGGTTAAGAGCTTGTCTTCTATATGTCTATAAAACCCAGAATAGTCTCCAGGGCGTAACAAGTGCTGATATTCAGTTTTAATCGCTCTAGTTATGGGCACTGAAAAGGTGACGTAAGTGATCTCGCTATGCGCTTCTGGTAATGAACAGTTTCTAGCTTGGTAGCGAGGATATAAACTCCTAAGCTTATATCCATATGTTTCTCTGTGACCTTTTACTTTTGAAAATATATCGTAAGTTAGGTGCTGATGGTCCCTAACTTTGAAGTTCATCTTCTCTTTTTCGTATTGTGTTTGTAATGCGTCAAGCGCACGTTTTACTTTATTGTGAAACGCTGCTGCATTTGCTCTTAATTCATCACCCGTCGCTAAAAATAGTAATCTAATTTTTCTCGCTTTGTGTCCTTCATCACGATAGATTTTGTGGGCTTCATGATATTTGGGATTATAAAAGAACAGTATTTGTTTATCAGTTTGTAAGCTATAGGCTTCTTCATGATACCTTACTACTGGCAACTTATCGTTTACGATAAGTTGGACATTGTAGAGTTCATATTCGTCACACAATGCAAATAGTTTTCTCGCAAGCCTCTGATATGCGCTTTCTAAATCATCAAAATGGCTATAGAAAGAGTCTTCAGGTTTAAACTCAGCCAGAATATAGTGATTATTGCGAGCATTGGTCGGAATATAGACGCGATGTAAATTCAATGATGCCATTTTTAATCCTTAACGGTACACCTAGTTTGAGCTCATATTATTGAATTTAAGTGACGATTTTATTGCGCTGGAACAAAAGTTGTCACAAAACTCAACTGGTATTAAATAAATCGCTTAATTTCATAGTTGTGCTTGTACCACTAATTAGGATAACTCATTAGACAAGTAAATGATTCTCGTTTAAAGTTTTTGTGTATTAAACAGGAACGACATAAATGAATCTATTGCCTTTGAGTGACCGTTCACTCAATTTTTTAGCTTTAGCAGAAGCAAATAAAAAAAATGCCAATTCTTGTGACCTAGCAATTTTAGAAGGTCATTATGATATGCAAGTACTTTCAACCAGTATCGATAAAATCGCAAGTTTACACCCCATAATGCAAAGTCGAATAGTCAGAAAAGGGTTAAAGTATTATTGGAAATATGATGAGATGCTTTATCCCGAAAAGCTGGAATTGGATTGGAGCGACTGCTTTCAAGATGCAGAGCAATGGCATGCTGCATTGCGCCAGTACGTAATTGATAACCCAGTCGACCCTTATTCAGGTTCGCCAGTTAAATTCGTGTATATTCGATTTCGACAACGCAGTGCATTGTTATTTATCTCCTCACATACCGCATCCGATGCACGAAGCGGATATATTCTATTTGAACAGTTGAACTCACTCTTGCTCAACCAACCGCTTCCAAGAAAAGACAATAGCTTTTGTGAAGAGCATATGCTTTTTGATAGAGTTAAAGTCAAAGCTTTGCTAAAGGCTAGCGCTAAATTAGCTGTTGATTTATGTAAGTCAAAAAAAGCGATTGCGGTCAAAGGCTCAGAACAGTGGCGAGTTGATTATCATGACTTTGGCTTGGAGGCAACAGAAGCATTGAAAAACTGGTCTAATCAACATCAGGTCTCTGTGAATGTTGCGCTTAATTACATATTAAATAAAGCGTTAAATGATGGTCATAAATACACGGTTCTTGAAACTATGTCACTGAGGGGATTAGCAAAGAAGGATCTCGCTGCCTCATATAATAATTTAATTATGCCATTCGGTTCAGAAATCGGAGGCGAGAGCTATTGGATTAAGGCGTACCAAGCACGTTTGCAGGAGTTGAAACTTGGAGGGTATAAGGTGCACCAAGCAGAGCAGCGGATACAGTCTTATTCAATCAACCTAGTACCAAAGTGTGCACTTAAGCTACTTGTTGAAGGTTATAAAAGGTTGTTTCTAAATGGGAATGTGATTCTGTCGAATTTAGGAAAATTGGAGTTTGATTTAAATTATATTGGATCCCTTAAGATTTTGGACGTTTATAATTTTAGTGTGCCGTTGCCTCCTGCTGGTTTAGCTCTGGTGGCCAGTACATATAATGGTCGATTGCGTATCTCATTTGCTTATAGAAACAAGGCTGAACCATTATTTGTTCAGGCTATTGAACGAGAGCTAGCTGATTTGAATAATTAAATGTCAATTGCGCTTAACATACAGTGTAGTTTTAGGTATGTGTAAGCGCTCTAAAAATTGGGCCTTACATTTTTCACTCCTATGCTAAACATAAATTGATCCACCAAGTTCTATCACTACAATCCGCTTTGACTTCATTTCAAACACTGTGTAAAGCAGAATAAAGTTATACATGAAGTAAACAATGGTTTATATATTGTATTAATTTTGTTTTCACATAAATGTTAATAGTGCGTCTTTCCTCCGATATTAAATTTTTTATTGGAGAAATGATGTTACATACAGGGGAGTTGGTTGCCGTTAAACAAAGGCAGCTAAAAGGACATAGTGAATTTTGGAAAATTTGGCTTGAAAACAAAGATAAATTATTAAGTTGTTGTCATAGGTGGCTGAGAAATGACAGTGATAAGGTAGAAGATGTTCTTGCGCAAACCTGTGAAAAGGCATTTAGAGCTTATAATCAATCTAATTATACTATTGAGAATGAGTTTGCTTGGTTATGTCGTATAGCACATAACCTATGTATGGATGAGCACCGTGCTAAAGCTAAACATCAAGACATTGTCAATCACGTATCTGAATTACCTGACCACTTTTTCTTCGCCGATAATCAATCCACATCATTAGAAAGCGATCATTGGAACTCTAGCTTGTATACCAGGCTAGTAAATGAAATTTCTATCTTGCCAAAAGATTTACGTCTAGTAATGCAATATAAGTTTATATATGAAATGGAATATCCCGAAATCGCAAGACGCCTTCAGCTATCGCTAGAAAATGTCAGAAAGCGTGTCCAACTTGCAAGAAGACAACTGACAAGTTTAAAAGACGAGTACAGAAAGTATAGTTAATTGGTAGTTGAAAGTCTTTCAGTATATTAATTTAATAATATCATTTAATGGCTAATTATAAGAAAAATAAATTCACGAATATCTAAATGTTACGTTTATAACTTGATAGGTTTTTGAACATAAGCCCAACCTGTAAAGTGGTCTCATTATGTGAGGCCGCTTTTTTCAATTATAAAAATTAATTTTCACAAAAAATATCTATTCCCGTCATTTGGGTATTAAGCCAGTAATTAAAGAAGCCATTGCTTTTTATTACTATTGCCAAAAACAAATTACCGTAATGTTGCTTCATATTGGGAGTGATGTGGCGGAGCGTATCTGGGATTTAAGATGTCAACTATAAGAAACTGGTATGTCGTTTACACCAAACCGAATACAGAGAAAAAATTTGCTGAGCAGGTTTCACGTATTAAAAGTGGTTGTGAAGTTTTCTTACCCTTAGTGATTGAGAAAAAACAGTGGAGTGACCGAATTAAATCTATTGCGAAACCTTTATTTAAATCTTATGTATTTATTTATGTAGATGACTTTGAATATCACCATATAAAGCGACTTAGCGGCTTTGTCGATTATATAAAATTTAATGGAAAGCCGAGTGTCGTGAGCAGTACAGAAATTGCAAAAATTAAAACTGTTATGTCATCAGGCTATCAGTATGAGCCTGTACCTTCGCGGCTAGCCATTGGAAGTAGTGTTGAAATCACGGTAGGGGCACTTAAAGGTTATCAGGGGAAATTAATCGCACGAAAGAACGGCTCTGTTTTTGTCATTGAGATAGAAGGCTTGGATCAAAGCTTAATGATTTCAGTGCCCTCAGATTTGTTGCAGCTGAAGGAGGCATCATGACGCACAGTATATCTCGTCAGAGTATGGAGGCATTGAAAGTACAGTTAACTTGCCATGAAGGCCTTACTCTTAAACCTATCAGAAATGAAAAAGGTGTCTTGATAGTTGGAGTGGGCAGAAAAGTAGAGCATATAGGGATCAGTGAACAAGAAGCAGAATATATGCTTGAAAATGACATTGTAGAAATAGCAAATACTTTATCTCTAAAGGTGCCAATTTTTAATAAATTAAGTCAGCCTCGACAGTTAGTGCTTCTCAATATGGCATTCAGTATTGGTGTTGATGGTTTGATTCGTTTAAAAAAACTATTGGCAGCCTTGTGTGTGGAAGACTTCTCATTAGCTGCGAGTGAGGTTTGGCATTGCGGGTGGACCGATGAGGATGGAGATAGAGCCATGGAACTTGCAATTCAAATGAAGCATGGGTGACTACATGGGTATTCATGAAGACTCACTGAAACTCCAGTTTAATGCTGAAAAGCAACTTTCTTTGATGTTTTTCCAGGTAGGCTTAGGGCTTGCAAATGATGAGGAAGATATACAAGAGCGATTGAAGCTATTTGATGAAGCATTAGTAACGTTAATCAATACGCCTAGGTTTAAGTATGTAGAGCGCACTTTTGCATTGACAGAATATGAAATTAGGCTCATTGCCCTTGTTTATATTCAAACACTTGAGCCAGATATCTTGATGCCGTACATAGGATTGAGCTGGTATGAGCAAGGCCCTATGTTAAGCTTTGATAAGCTATTGTTTCTTTGTCAGCAGGGCTCTAAACGAGAGTTAATTTCGCAAGATGTATTGTGTGGCCAATTGTTCGACTGGCACTTATTGCAATGTTCAAAGCAAAAGTTGCTCACTGAAAGTATTAGCTTGCATATGGAACTTAGGCAATTTTTATATACAGGTCGTGTTACATTGAGTGATGATCATCTGGTAAAGCAGGGCACTTCAAGCACACCAGATGTTGTTTTTACATCATGTTTTAATCCTAAACTTGAATTAAGTAGCTCTGAGCTATGTAGGCTTGATACACATGATCCTCGTATAGCACGTTGGTACACTGAGCAACTTGCCTTGCTATCAGGTGGTGAGTTTGGTTATTTGTCAGATGAGCAAACGCAAAACCTGACTTTGTCAGAAGTAGTGTCTGCTTTAGTTGGTGTAATTCTGAATACCAATTCCAAAAGCCTATTCGTATTTATCGACAAACTTCAATCTACCCGTTTTTTTGCACTCAAAAAAATGATTGAGAGCAGATTGGGTGAAGAAACACGTTTGTATTTTTTTACTCTGTCGCCGCAAACTGACCAAGATAATTGCTTACTGCGTGTTTTAGAGTATCAACCTCCTTCAAACGCGTCCTTGGTAGATGCTTGGCTACGGCTGTCACCAGCACCGAACGAAGTGGATGCACAATGTATTTCCAATAGGTATCCAATACCCGTTTATCGTATGTCAGAGTTGGCTCACGCAGCCACAACAAGAGCAAAAAATAATTCAGAATTTTGGGCTGAGTTACAGTTGATATGTTTAGAAGAACTAAATCGAGGCCCCGAGGAACTGGCGAAATTGTCAGAACCGAGGTTCAAGCTGTCTGACATGGTGTTATCTGAAACTATTAACGACCAACTCTATGAGTTAGTGGGCCGAATTGATAGGCAGGTCGAATTGAAATCCTTACTCCACCGATTTACGCCAGGTTGCAAGGCAATTTTCTGGGGGCGGCCCGGTACTGGAAAATCAATGGCTGCAGAAGCTATAGCGGGTGAACTGCAGCTTCCTTTATATGTTGTCAATTTGGCAAATATAGCCAGTAAATGGATTGGAGAAACGGAAAAACACTTGGCAAAACTGTTTGACCAAGCTCAAAAACATAATGCGGTGTTAATGTTTGATGAAGCAGATGCGGTCTTTGCGAAACGCAGTAACGTTGAATCGAGCCAAGATAAAAATGCCAATATGGGGGTGAGTTATCTATTGCAAAAAATGGAGCAATACTCTGGGCTACTGCTGTTAAGTACTAACTTAAAATCGAATCTAGATGATGCTTTTTTAAGACGTTTTCACAATGTTATCGAGTTTACCATGCCTTCAGTTCAACACAGAGAAGAGATTTGGCGCAGAGTGCTCACGGGTATTTCTAACGATGCATTGGCCAAATCTATTGGGAGTTTGGCGCAAAGGTTTGAATTAAGTGCTGCACAAATTATCAACATCACAGAATCAGCGTTGCTGCAACGTTTGATAGAAGAACATAGCTGTATTGACCCAGATTCACTGGCAAGAGCGCTTAAAAGGGAGCTTGCGAAACAGCATGAAGGGTTCATGGCACAGCATGAAATTAAAGCTTGGTTGCAAGGAAATTAAGATGGACCCAAAAATAGTTTATAACACTCAACAAGCTCTGAAAACGTTTTTGACAGAGCGGATTTTATCTATGAGTAAAGGCTTAGATACAGAATTGGAAGGGGAGATTACGCTCAGCTTTGTTGCACCTGATAAGGCCTTTTATGACAAACAGGTAAATGATGAACCGACAGTAAACTGTTACCTCATAGGTGTGGCAGAAGATACGACTAGAAGACAAAGTGAGCCTCCGAGAAGTTATCTAAATACGGCACAAACCCACAGGGTTTACTACAAAGAACCTCGATTCGTGTCGTTAACATACATGCTTACAGTATGGAGCAAAGCAGAGGCGGGAAGTGCAGAGTTAGAACACATGGTTTTGAGTTATTTACTATGTGGTTTAGGGGCTTATGACTTTTTACCGGAAGAAATTCTTGCAATGTACGGCGTGGAAGATAAGCCTTATGGAATAAGAACTCAGTTGTTTGGTAATGAACATAGTGAAAAAGTCAGCGGGCATGTATGGCAAGCATTAGGGTCCACGCCTAAGCCCACATTACTACTTTCATTATCGGTGCCTGTGCCAGTATTTACACCAGATATACTGCCTGTTATTCAAGATATTGAAACGAATATGGATAATAAATCCGTTTAAATATAACTAGTTTTACCCGCAATATTTTCTTGCCACTCCACCTTCCTCCCTTCGAGTGGCAAGCCCCTTAATACACGACTAATTATCAAAGGTTAACTATGAAACACTCAGAACTGAATACCGAGTTACGCGGTTATTTTGAAAATGGAGACATTCCTACCCAAGAGGAATTTCGTAAGCTCATTGATGCTGCAACTGATAATACGACAACATATAGCTTGCTTGCTCACCTGTTTGGTACCACAGTGGATTGTGCTATTAGTGAGTCCAATCTTGATTTGCAATCTGATTTAACTGAAATTTTAGCACCTTATTCATTAGTAACAGGCGAGCGAGTCATCATATACCTTCAGCAAGATGTGACTCAAAATGGTGTGTATATTTATGATGCATCGCCAGCCGTTAATGCTAATACATTGATTAAGCAAGCAGTCAATGAGTATGAAGGCATGTTAATTAAAGCAAATAGGTCATTGGATGACAGTGCGAGTTACTACCAGTACTTAGTGCAAAATGAAACGAGCCAAAGCTTAAACTGGTATAAAGTAGAAAATTTTGATGTGCCAGAATATTACGCCGAGCATATACAAAATGCGCGTTTTCCCTCAGAAGTTGATTTAACTCAGCAAGGAGACATCGCAGATAGTAAGTTGACTGCTAACTACTTAGTTGGCGATGGTCAAGCCATTACCAACCTAAATAATGCGAACCTTCCAGTTCAGATCGATTTGACACAGGTTGCAAATGACTCAAGTATTACCGCGAAAAATATTATTGGAAATGGCAGTGCATTGACTGAATTGGACGCAGGGCAATTGGCCACCGGACAAGTACCGTCTCAGAGGTTGAACTTTGCACAATTAAACGATTTACAATCTGGGGGCGTAGACAAGATACTCAATGCAGATCATGGGCAATGGTTGAATCAAAAGATAGAGTCGTTAGGGGTGTACTCACTCAATGGTACGGTGATTACTTGTGTTGAAACAATAGCTAATATAGATATCTCAATGCCGCTCAATATGTTAGATGATATTGTATTGCAAGTGGGCGATCTGGTTTTATTAACCGCACAGTATGACCCTTCTGAAAATCAAATCTGGCAAGTTCAGCAGGACAACACATTGGCACTGCCTTCATTGAATATCCCGTTACATCAGGGCCTTGCGTTATCAATTTCAGCGGGTACAGCACACCAACATAAAGTATTTGTATTGGCGTCTCAATTTTTAAATTCTTTTGGCAATAATGAAAATCACTGGCTAGAAACGACACAAGTTGCGCTTGTTGGGGCGGGGCTAAAATCATTAAATAATCAGCTATCTGTCGACATTGCAACACCTGCTGATATCGAAGCCGGTTTGACTGACAAATTATTAGACGCAGCTCAGTTTAAAGCACAGCAGTCATCAGGTTCAGATGCGTTAAAAGCAGACTACAACACTAAAATCACTGTTCAAAAAGAGCGCATTGACAGTATTTTAGAAGCCAGTGATGCCGATGCTGATTCATTCAAAGAAATCGTAGATTTAATCAATTCCGTAGATACTGAGTCTGATCAGGCTTTCGCCAATTATGTATTGACCAATGATGCACGCAGTACACAGATAGAAACAGACCTAACTAATGAGTCCAACACTCGAAGTCAGCAAGTCGCTGCGCTACAGAGCGCTCTTCAGCAAGAGGTGACAGATCGCACAGGTGATTCCGCTAATCGCTATACCAAAACAGAATCGGATCAACGCTTTTTAAAATCAGTGAATACTCAGCTGGTTGGTTCCGTTGATATTACTCAAGCTAATTTCTCTGGCAATATGGCTGTAACGGGTGCGATAACAGCGACAGGTGACGTCACTGCATTTTCTGATGCTCGTTTAAAGTCTGAGGTTAAACCGATTGAAAATGCGTTGACAGCGGTGAACAAACTGGAGGGGGTTACTTTTGAGCGAGCAGATGTTCACTCTGGTAGACGTTATACCGGATTAATAGCACAAAATGTAGAGCAAGTTATGCCTGAAGCTGTCTACGAGCAGGACGAGTATCTGTCCGTTGCTTATGGCAATTTAGTTGGATTGTTAGTTGAAAGTATCAAGGAGCTCAATGAGAAAGTAAAAGGTCTTGAGCAAAAAGTAGTGAAATTTGAGTCTAACTAAAGGGAGTGAAGCACAATGACTTTACAAACAAGTGGACCAATATCTCTTAAAGACATCGGTGACGAATACCGTGATGAACAGCCTTTTGAACTTAGCTTTTTTAGTGAACATGTCACCAAAGTGCCTGGGGATACGATTGCAATTAGTGAGTTTTATGGCAAATCTGCTCAAACGATCCGGTTGCAAGATAAAACGTTTGAAGTATATACGCTGCGAACAGCCATCATTCCGATTGCCAATATCTTAGAGGGCAGCTTTGATGAGTATAGTAATGGCCAAGATCCGGTAAGGTTGATCGACGTACAAACCCCCCAGTTTGGCACAGTGCGCATTGACGGGGCTAACGTTGAGTTTACTTCAAACAGCGCGATAGGCAGCGCGGCGCGTTTTGATTTTGTGGTTGAAAATAGTATTGGGATCCGAAAAACACACTTTGTCACAATGTCTGTTTTAGCGGTACCGCCTATCGTGTGTAACCCTGATACGTTTAGTTTACAACAGGGGGAGTCGATATTTATTAGTAAGCAGCAACTTATTGCTAATGATGAGGATGGCTCTGGTACAGGCTTGTCTTTAGTCAGTGTATCAAATGCACAAGGTGGCACAGCTTCACATAGCGGCGATACAATTACTTTTCTCTCTACTGGTCTTGCAGAGCAACCTGCGCAGTTTAATTATAAAGTGCGTAATGGCCATGGCGTTGAGCAAACCGGAACGGTCTATATCAATATTACTCCATTACCAGAGCTAGAATCTTACGTATACCGTACTCAGCAGCAATCTGATCAAGCAAGGCAAAGCTATAGCCCACCAACGATGCAGGATATATTCAACAATTGGGCGAGGTTTAACGGTAATGAGTACTTCTTAAATAAACAAGATGCAGAAGCCCGTAACAGCTCCAATGCAAAAGCGTGGTTCTACCAAGCCTCTACAGACAGTGTTGTCATGCCGCTTAATGTTTCCCCTTCAAACGGATTTGTATCCGCTGAAAAGGTTGATAATTACACATTAGAGGCGACTCTATCTTCTGATAGTTCTGACAATGACACCATTGGTGTTGTTGCAGCGTTTGTAAGGGAAGGAAGCACCAATTACGTACTTACCATCGTGTTGAATACAGGAGGCACACCGCCTAATGCAACAGGATGTGGCGTGTATTTTGGCTATGTGGGTGTTGGCTCTGGATCGGATAAATTATTAGGGCAGTATAATATCGGAACAGGTGGTGGCTGGAGCAATAAGCGGGTACGTGTAAAGGTGCAGCGCCAAGGGGACATTTTTAAATTCTACGTGACACCCTGGAACCAAACCGGAAACTTCCAATCTGCCAGCGAAATTGTGGTTGATTTAAACGACGATACAGATTTGCATCGCTTTAAAGGTAAACAATCATATGGATATATCACTTACTCTCAACCAAATTCAACCTATCTAGATACAGAGTTACGTGGCGGTTTGGATGTGTCAAAAATATATGATGCACAAAATAACTTTGTTTGGGAATACATTGGTGGTGGTTGGCAAAAAGTGTCAGGCAGTATTCAGAGTCATTTGGGTTATATAAGAAAAGTCTTCAATCCACAAAGCCAAGAGCGCTTTTTAATATCTCAATCTACAGTTACGTACTTGGGGAGCATGGTTGCAGACAACGCTTGGGACAATACAAAAATATTGAATGAAAGCCAAAATATTCTGTCAGGGCAAACACTATCGCACAATGGAGCGCCGGCTGGTCGGCGAATGTTGGCGCTTTATACTAAGGGGAAAGAGGAAAAAAATTATCTAAAAGACAAATCCAGTGTCTCGACCATATCAGCCCATGTACACCACAATAGCAATCCTGGTTTCAATAACATAGGAAACCGTAACTGGTTTGCTGATAACCAAATTGATTTGGCAATAACGGATTTTGTTGGCGGCACTGTGGTATTCGACGGTGGAGTTGTTGGCATAATCACAAGTATTGGCAACGACAATGGCACCAGTGCATTTGTGCATTATCAAGTGACAGATTACCGTCTATTTGAATACATTTCTTAAGTTTCATTCTTAATTTCTTCATTTTTTTCAATCACTGGCTTTACCAAAAATACCCTTACCTCAGGTTTGGGTAACTTGGATAGATTCTAACCCGTTGCGTGATTTTATGCGCGCAACAATTATTAAGGAGGCCTTATGGCTCAAAAAACTCTCTCTGGCATTCTCGCAGCAATTGATGCTGAACAAATTGCGGTGAATATGACGGCAACCAAATCACTTTATCGTTACACCGGCATTATTGACCGTGTGAATAGTGTTAAAAAAGATGCGAATGTCGATTTGACTACCGCAAACAATGACAACTATCTAACCAATACGTTGAACCTTGCTGATGGCGATAAAATCTTACTGACCAAACAATCTACCCCTTCTCAAAACGGTGTATACCAACGGATAGCTGACACACTCAATCAAGTGACATATCCAAATATTGAGCTAGGTAATTTAGTAGAGCTACTTGGCACACCGCCGACGTCGTCAACTGTGTTTTATAAACTTATGGAAGGCGATCAATGGAATGAAGTCACGTTGAGTGACGGTGCGATCGTAGTTTAATCGTTAACTGGCCAAGCTACGCCCTTGGCCATTTTGTATAAAAATGAGGGATGCACATGGCTTTTAAGTACTTAAATGTCAACGCTTTACTCAAGAGAATAGATCAGCACCAGCAATACATTGAAAGGTATATCGGTTTTATCAGTATGGTCGATAGTGTATTTGAAGAACCCATATCCTTGTCACAGCCCATGCCCCCAAGCTATTGGCAATCTCTAGTCTTGTTAACAAGCCAACAGCAACAAATCGAAAATGGTCTGTACCAAATTAGCTCAATTGGAATGTGGCAGCGGCTGTCTATAGAGCTTGAACTTGGCAATATTGTGGCTTTAAAGGAGACTCAAAACAGCTCGAATCGCTATTTTAAGTTAGTTGAACATGGCCCACACAAACAAGCTTGGCAAGCGTTCAGCTTAGATGGGTATGGCGCAATCGATAAGTTTCCTGAGTAATCGTGCGACGGAGTTTACGATGGATAACTCTTTAAGAAAAACGCTTAAATCTTTTTTTAAACGCGGTGCAAAGCCGACGGAATCTCAGTTTGCTAAGTGGCTAGATGCATGTTTTTTGAATGGTGAAGATGGCCTCCAAAGGGGTACCTCATCATTGAAAGTGACAACAGATTTGAAAGTGAGTGGTGATCTCATCGTTGATGGTACATTTTGGTTGGCAAATGAAGATAAGACATCAGAGCAATTAAGTATGGTTGAAAATCGGGATTCGATGCCCGTTGGTGCAATCATATTATGGTCTGGTAAACAAATTCCGACTGGCTACGCTTTATGTGATGGTGAGTTTGGTCGCCCACACCTGAGTGCGCCACAAGAAACGATAAACTTATATTACATAATTAAAACAGTGTGAAAGCACTTAACCCTCAGCGGCTACCATATTTATCAATAATTAAATTTTGCTTCTGTTAATTTAGAAATCCTTACTGCTTGTTATGACGATAAAAAATAAATTAGAAAACATGAATGATATGCTTAATTCACCGAGTTTACAGAGGGGGCGGGTAGAGGGGGCGAAAAAACAAGACTGTTCATTTGACACATCACTGTGGCCAGACTCGCCACAGGGTGCAAATACCGTTGAGAGCTGGCTTAATCAGGCATGGTTAAATACATACACTAAAATGATTTTAGCTTGTTGCCATGACATTATTAGGGAGCAGTATCTAGATACATCAAAGTCGTTGTATATTGTTTTTCCTCATACAGCTGCTTATCAATTTGGTCTATCGTTGCTGTATAAATTGCTTGATAGTATGGATTCACAAGGGCTTAAAGAGGTTAATGTATGTTGTCTTTTTGCTTCATACAACTCTAAGTACAGTGATAAATTGTCTCAGCACCCAGATTTTAGTCATTTTTATAAAAATGGTCATGCGAAAATAATCGCGTGGGATTTTTACAGCGACAAAGAGTTTCCTCAAAAGTGTATTGAAGGGGAATTTTTGGATCTATCGGCAAATCCAGGTATTTTTATTGCAAATGGCTTGTTCTCTCAGCTTCCTCAGCATTTATGCAAATTCCATGGTCAAGCCCTGTATCAGGCCGAGTTCCAGTTATTACAGCAGGACAAAGCAATCGAAAAGAGTGAGTTTGAGAGCAAGTCAAATCCTGAGATGCCGATGTTTTGGAATATTCGTAAAGAAAATAAGGCGGCCTTAACCACTACAAACAAAGATGAGACGCAATCGATAGAGTGCAAATGGCAACTACGTGATAAAAGCGAAATAACGAATAATCTGAGTCCCGGCCTTAGTGTGTGTTTAAATGAAGCACTTGAGCAGAGAATGAACGAAGGCGCAATTAAAACATTTTCTTTGCCGCTTGAAGTTGTATCTATACTTGAAACCGTGAATTTAGCTTTTCCAAAAGGCAGCTTAAGTCTATTAAGTGATTTTGCGCAACAACGTGGATTAACATTGACATGCCCTTTGACTGAAAACACAATGGTTTTACCGTTAGATTTTGAACTTGTCGAGCAGCTTACAAGCCATATAGGCCACGGATATACAGTCCAATTCCCATTTGGTCAAAAAGCCCTGCATGTGTTATTTAGTCAAAACTATAAAAATGATGATTTTCTGTTGACTCGATACCAACTCGAGCAGTGCTGTTTATTAAAAAGCCCTGACTCGGCTGAATACGTTATTGATAGTTTGCATGGTGCGGCTAAGGTACTGACAGAGAGGCAAATACGAGCTCATATAGTACAAAGTGAATATGATCCAAAGGTACTGGCCATTTTCCTGTCACGTCTAATCAGTGAGGGGATCACGTTACAGCACCGTCTTGAGTGGTGTGATTTGCTTAACCGAGTATGGGGAAATTATATCATTTTGTTAGATCATGACGCTTTTGGCTTTGATCTCGGTTTACTTGCGATAGATGTAGGCCATTGGGCGCTGGCTAAAAGTTGTTTTTTAACCTGTATGCAAAGTTGCGGGCCAAGCACCGCCTGCTTACATAACTTTGCAGTAGCAGCGTTCGCGACAGGTGAACTTTTAACTGCGAAACAAAGTTTAGATTTGGCATTAACTTTATCTCCTACAGATAAACAATCAAAACGCCTTGCATCTGATATTGACGCTTATGAATTACGTTGGACTAACTTAGATTGGTGTGACCTGAGTGCTGAAATTGAAAAGCACAATGAAACAGTTGCACTCAAGGTGGTACCTTTGGGAGAGCATCATTTAGCTGAATATTATTTGCAGTATCGTAAGCCGGAAATCTCTGAAAGCTTGCGAGGGGATAAATTCGAGTCGTTTGAGCAGCTTCAAGCACGGTGGCTCAGTTGGCTAGAGGAAGGTAATTCAAATAAGAAAGCGCACTTTGCTATTGTACATGAAGCGGTGGGTTTTGTAGGCGGTATAGTTGTCGACTTTCTTCCCTCTAACCATGCAATACAGGACGAAAGCATTGTAAGTTATGAGCACAGCTTGCATTTATCATTTTGGATTGGATGTGACTATCAACAAAAAGGGTTTGGTAAATCAAGTGTAGCGTTAGTTATTCAATACCTTAGAAACTCGATTGTTTATCAGAATTATACGCATATTGTTACGTCTGCCTGGGCACATAATACCGCTTCTAGAAAGATCTTAAGACAGCTGGGTTTTAAAGAGCTTCAAAAAACCCAACATGAAGGCGTTAAAAGGGAAGTATTTTATTCACTGCAATTACAAAGTGAGTAGTTTATTAGTGACGCCTTTCCTATAAAAGTGTTAGTAATAAAGAGTGTTTTAATATGTTAAGCAAGCCCAAAGAAACCCCTATATCACATATGGCACCTCATCCGAAAAGAGATCAAGTTTGGTACATTGATTTGGTTGACCATTCCATCGAGACGCCAAAAAAAGGCAGTAAAAACCAGCGTGTCAAAATTAAACCGAATATGGTGAAAGTTACTCCCAGTTTTCAAAATAAAGTGGTCATTACGACACATAAAGAACGAGGAGATTTTGAGAAAGGCAAATATGCATTGGCACATAGTGACAAAGCGATTGTTGTTTCATTTCCATTTAAAAAAAATGACTCTTCCGATACTGAATTAAATATTGCCCTTAATAAGGCGAATGATATTCGCGCCATAAAGCGAAATAAAGACGTTTGGGTTGTTGGGGTACCAAATGAAGTAAGATTGCAAAAGTTGGATGGGGGGAAATTACATGAACTTGATGCCGATTTTGGAGAAGAGGAAAAGTTAGCGCAATTTAGTGACGATATGAAAAGTGTTTGGCTAAACTGGGTTCACCCAAGAATTATGCATGATCCAAGTTATGAAATTAATAACCAAAAAGTAACTAAAATTCTGAGTAAAATTGACGGCAAGAAAAACTTGGTGCTTTGGAACAATCGTGTTTCCGATAATAAGGCTGAACAAATTCAAAGGTGGAAGAATGATCTCGATAAAAAAGGTCAATTTAACCCTAAAGGTGATAATCGACACAAGACTAGTCAGAGCGTGTATAGAGAAATTTTGTCTGCTGGAGTCATTGAGAAGACTGATAGGATTGTCATTGCTGGAGATAACTCATCACTGGTCAATAAGCTTAAACAAGACAACCGTATAGAAAAGAATAGTGTTGTAGACTTAACTAGGATGCACCAGAGCGCTTTATTCAGACATATAAAAGACGTTGATGTCGACCATTCAAGACACCATGAAGGGCGCAGGCTGCAACCTCGAACTTTACAGCAAGGGTTTTGGTGGGGCTTAAGCAATCGTTCTCAAAAGGTAGTTCATGTAGGGCTACGCAGTGGCAACATAGAAAACTTAATTGTGATGCCAAACTCTGACGTTTTATCTATCGATACTGTACCTCATGAGTATTTTGGTGTGTTAGAGCTGCGAGGAGGGGCACGTGCTCAAGCGCTTCATGACACAACAAAAGGTAACCAAGATCCAGAACGTAAGAAAAAGTTCGGCCGCTTTCATCGCGATGTTTTACCTCACTCACCAACAGTTATGGGGATGGCTGAAGAGTTCATTCAGGTGATTGAACAAAAAAATTATAAACCTGATGGTGCACATAAAGATACAAATCAAGATAACGATACAAATCAAGATAACGTTTTAATAAAAGAGGTTGATCGACTCGTTAAAGGAATTGTAGAAGCTGGCTTAACAGACTTGGCTCGTTCAAAAAGTCTTAAACAGGAGTTAAAAACATTCATACTTAAAGCCTACAAAACATCTGGTGAACGAGCAGAAAACATTACACGTATTGCAAACACTATTCAGTCTTTTCTATCAGGGAAATAATTCATTCATACTGGTATAAATTGCCCAAGTATAAATTCACATCAAACCAAAAGCTTAGATTTTTTACTGAAGTTAATTCGGTTGCTCGATATTTTTACTGTCACTATTTATTGGTGATAATTCCAATTTTTATAACGCAAGTGAAGGGTTAATATGCAACAAATAAGTGATAAAAAACCTAGTGTTTCTGAACTGAAAAAAAAGAACAAAAATAACTGGGTTCATTTTAATATTCAAATGAGTGGTGACTCTAGAATGGCGATTGCCGGAACAGGCTTGGCTCTAAAAAATGAAACAGATGCTCAAGTCTACAATGGTTTGCTTATTTCTGTGCCTAAGGATACAAATGCAGATATACAAAAAATAGATGACCGACTATATGGCTTGCTTAGCACACACAATGTAAAAGGCAATACATATGTTTACGAAACCGAAGCTTCAAATGTACATGAGAGTCGTACGGAATCTATTAAAACTTGGAGCAATAAATATAAGAAAGATAAAAATCCAGGCGAGGTACCACTTAACGTTTTTCAAACGGGTAAGATTGATCCATTTGTTACCTATTATGAGGGAGCCGGAAATAAGACTTCACTAAAAGATTCATTATATGCCGATTATGGCAGAGACGCTGATGAGTCTGAGCTAGGAAAAAAATTGAAGGCGCGTAATAGTGCTGGAAACCCTGTTTTATGGTTTAAGGGGGATCCTGCAAAATCTGGTTCGAAGAACACTCTGCAAACGGCTAAAACTGAGCATTGGCTCGGTACTGGCGCAGGGAATAACATAATTTCAAAGCTAGATAAAAAACAGCATGCGATAGCTGGTTCTTTAACTACAGATCAAGAAGCTGCTCTGGGTACAAATTTATCTGCTGATACAAACTTTACAGTAAATAAACTAAAAGAAGCAGGTTACGTTTCCATGGGACGTCAGTACGCATTTTTTGGTCAATATAGTGATAAAATGACACATTTTGGTGGCCGAAGTGGCAATTTAGAACCTATTGCATCCATGGGTATTAAAACGGTTTACTTTGAAGAAGCTGGCAACAATCAGGCTGGTAGGGATGTTGGCTTAGGTAAACACCATAATATGAATAAGGTCGTAATAGACGGTGTCGGTAGCATGGCAGGAGTGATATCTAAGTCATTGGGCTGGATGGATTTTGACGGGAACTGGCGGGCGACCACCACACCTGAACAGCAGTTATACCTTGAGAACATCATAAAAACCTGGATGGAGCTTGATACGGTTTCTGTCAGCAATCGCAAAACCTTCATTGATGATTATGTAATTGGCCAAGATAAGGATAAAAGTTTAGAAGACAATAGTAAGAAATATTTACAGCAACTTAAAAAGAATAAAACGCCCCTGGCCGATTTGGAAAAACAAGTTATGTCAGACTCTGATGCGTCTAAGATAGTTGCTGCTTTATAATGTAGTAGTGTTTAATCATTCCTAGTTGTTACTCTAAAAAATCGCACTGCCTTTTCCTTACCTCGGCTATATCGATAGCAACTACATCCTTGCCTCATTTTCTATTTCCTATCCTCGGAGTAATCGAACTGTGCATGTAGTTCGATTGCTTTAGATCCATGTCGCTTTTCAATCATAAAAGGAGCTTATCGCATGCAAACTCGCGAAGCTAAAAACGCAAGCAGTTCTAAGGAACTGATGCATAAATCACTCAAGTCACCTTTACTGACAAATATAAACGGGTTACAAAGTGACCCCTCTTTTAAAAAGTCGGAAACAGCCTCCATAGTGAGTGAGGAGTTGGGAAGGCCGCAAATCACAACTCTCAGTGCTGGCGCCGTTAATGTAAACATTTTATCTTCTGGCGTTCATGTAGCTAGAGATTATGCATTGCAAATGCTCTGGAGCGAAGCAAGTATCAAGGAAACAGTCAAGCATACCATTTCAGGTTTACTGACATACGCTATTACATCAATTAAGTCTCTAAGCCCTTGGCTAGCCGCAATAGTGAAAGCAATAGATGTGATTGCATCAATTCCAAAAGGGGTTATTTCGGCGGTATTGTGGGCGTTTGGCAAAATTTGGCTTTGGGCTGCCAATAAATTATACAACGGAGGTTGGATAGCACACCTTCGAGGTGGCGATGTCACGGAGTCGTATATTTTTGGTATTTTAGAGCCTATAGAGTCAGCTCATAGCAAATTAAAAGATTTTGTTGATGCTTTAAAAAATTGGGTTGAAAGTATTCAAAATGCACTCACAAGTAAGCTGACAGGATATATTATAGGTAGTCAGAATGATGATGAGGTAGACAATCAAGGTGATGATTTATCACAAAAAGAAGAAGCACAAAGCCATGCTAACTTGGTTGAAAATCAGTTTATTTCTTTAGGGCTAAACCCGCCCAAATTAGGAGAGTGGGACGAAGTTGGTCACAGTGAAAAAAGAGCTGGCCTCAAAGCGACAGGCTTAGCGCAAGTGTCGCTTATGGGTCAAAAATTGGGCGGGGATATTGAAGTTAATTTGCCGTTTGGAAGTGGCTGGGAGCTGACTATAGCACCTGTATTTGAATCATCATCTATTGACTTATCGGACTATATTCATGTTGATAAAGTGATGGGAGACAAGCTGGTGCTTGATGATGATGGACTGTCTTTCTTTGGAGCAAGTATTCACGGCTTATCAGTTGCAAAGGGGAAAGTAAAATCAGACAAAATTGCACTTAGCTACAATAAAGGTCAAGATGAGGTTCACTTTAATGGTGACGCCCATGTACCACTATGGGCAGAAAAGCAGTTGGATGGTGAGTTTGATTTAAAAATGGATACTACTGGTAAGTTTAAATCCGGTAGAGCAAAAGTATCATCATCAAGCACTTTTAAAGTGATACCTGAGTACTTGTCAATATCCAATCCTGAAGGTGAAGTGAGTATTAAAGAAAATGCGTCTCCTGAATTTGAAATCGGGACTGATGTAAGTTTATATGGTTTGCCAAAAGGTGTTACGGCATCTTTATCAAAAGCAAAAGTCACTTATCATGATGAGCATCTCGGTGGGGAAATCGCTCAAGCTGACGTCACTATTCCTATTAGCCAGCACACTAAAATGACTTTGGCGATGACAAAAGCCAAATTTACGAAAGATAAAATTGAAGCAGAAACCGCTTTTATGGATTTAGAACATGACTCAAGCAAAGTGCTTAATGAGGATGATGTCGTTGAATCTAGTCTATTTACTGAGTCTTCTAGTTTGAAAAAAGTTTTTGATCTAAAACAGCTCACAGTTCATCAGGGATTGTCATCACTGAAGTTTGAAGGTGGTAAGTTTACTTATGAAAAGGATGAAAATAACGGCATTCAAAGCTTAAGAGCGCGAGTGCTCGGTTTAGAAGCTTACTATGACAATAAGAAGAAAAAAGGCGGGATTAGTGGTGAGTGGAAGCAAGGTGTCAGTATACCAGCATTAAACATCGATGTTCCGCTAGTTGCAGGTATAGCAGGTGTTGGCATTGAAGTCACAGGGGGATTTGAAGTCAAAGCAAATGTGGGTTTAGATGTAACTCAGTTGGAGAAAAATGAGCAGGCCTCTTTGTATGAAGTCACTGGTAAAGTGGGGGCTGGGGCATTGGCTAAAGCGAGAATAGACGGTTTTGGATTTATCGGTTTACCTTATCTTGCAAAACTTCAGGCATCTATTTTTGGAGAACTCAGCGGTGAAATTACTGGTGATGTTTCGGTTACAGGTGGGTTGAAGTATACAAATGGTAGAGATGATCAAGCATTTGGCCACTTCGGAATGAACGAAGAAAGTCCTATCGAGGGTAATTTTAAGCTCCATGGAGAAGTGAATGCCGCAGTAGGTGCAGCTTTAAAAGCCAAGGCTTTGTTTTTTGAGAAGCAATTGGCGTCTATGACGTTTGGTAATTGGAAACTTGGCGAATACACGCTAGAAGGGACAATAGAGAAAGATGAGTCAGGAAAAGGCTACCAAATTAAACGTAACGCATCTCAACAGAATGTGTTTACGCAAGCTGAAGTATCTGAATCGGAGGTTAAACCTATTGATCAACCGGTTGATAAATGGATTAGCACACATAAACAAGAGAACAATGATATTGAGTATGAGAATGAAGGGCAGGCACAACGTAAGATCTCGGAAGTTGTAAGAAAAACGTTGTTTGACGTGAACCCACGAGAGAAGAGACCTAAGCTATTGAATGATTACGGAAGCTTACTAAAAGACAAAAAACAGAAGGCCCAGTTTGATAAGTTACGAAGCATGATGGAAACTGATCAAAAAGTCGTTCAAGGAGATTCTTATATCTGGAGCCCTAAAGTTTGGGATAATGCAGTACAAAGAAGAAAGATACTCTACTTCTTTGAACAAAGTGATAGTAAGGCGAAGGTATCTGAACAAATTGAAAAGTATCATAAAACCGATTTGAGTAAAGTAAACTCGCGTCGGGCAATACTTAAAAAAATCGAAGAAATTGTCATTGAATATAAAGATAAAAAGTCTAAATCAGAGTTAAATAAGGCGATTGCAGAAGACTTTTTACAGAGCATTGAGCAGGAGAGGTTCATATATTTATAAAGCTTAAGCTACTAACGTGTATGCGATATGTTCTCGTACCAAAATTAAATAGACGTACATGAACTACTCTAATAGAGAAGACAGAAACTGGCTATTCTTGAAATTATAACAATGCGTGTAATAAAGCGTAATAGATCTTGGTGAGTGAGTTCACTATGTTGCTAGTTAGATTTGAGTGGCTGTGAATACATAACTGCTCGTATCGATACAACATGTAAAAGGAACATTGATTCATGCCAAAGCCTAATTGGCGATACACACACGCGGTCAGAGATGGCCCTTAGAGCTTTAATTCAATGAAAGCAGCCCGACGGCTGCTTTTTTTTTTGATAATTTTTTTAAAAGTGTGTGATTCCAAGATTAATATATTACCTGAAACCCTTAATAACCTTGAGTGGCTCAATTTTAGTGGAGTATAGTTTGTATTAATAACTTAATGTGGCGGTGGCTAATCAAAAAGTGAAGAGAAATATACCTAATTGAAATGCTGTGGGATAAAGTGAATTACGCCTTTATGGCCAATGAAAATAGAGAGGGGGATAGGCTTCATTGACTTTGAATGTTTACTGTAGCGCACTGGTATTAACTAGATTGTGAGAGTGATTAGAATGAAATTGAGAGTTATCCTCAATAAAATTAACGTTTAATGTGGTTAAAGGTAATTAATTAAACTTTCGTCCTTAAAGTGTAAGCCCTCCGCTCACTCTCAAAATGAAAAAATGTTTTTTAAGGTTGGCTTTTAGTAATATAAAAAGGTCAGGGCTCTATTTTTATGAAGTGATTTTTCTAAACTCTTCACAGGTCAAGTTAATTTTTTTATGGTGGGTTGAAATTAAAAAGAGGTATAAATATGGCCGTGTTACTAATTTTCCCTTTAGTAGATTCGGTACATAGTCAAGTTTTTTCTGATGGGAGTATTTCAGTGAGTATAAAACCTGTTCTGTACAACTAAATCAGGACATTTTTCTTAAGGTAGTCTGCTTATTATTTCGCAAGTGTTAAAAATACCTTTAGTACATTCAGTTTTGTCTATGTTCGCATGTTCTTGAGTTCATTTCAGGGCTTTTGACAAATGTGTACTTTATTCCAGCAAGCATTTACATCACACATACTGGCTCGAACATAATGGTTTGCCTATAAACCGTAGAAGCACTGTCTGATATATTGTAAATGCGGAATCTTAATTTTTCTTTCAAATTTTTAGAGGTTCAGCTTGCAATCCCACATGAGATTTGGCCCTGATAACTTCGCGACCAATTTTAATTTAAACTCTATAGCTGCTTATTTCATACTTCTAAAAAGAATCCCACTCTCTATTTCATTAAAGACTCTCGTCAAAGAGTAATGATTTTTCAAAAAAAGCACGCTTAATTTAATACATCTTTATAGCTGCACTTGTTGTTTGGGCACGTTTTTAACAACTCATTTTTGCAGTGCGGTTTAACTTTAACCAAAAAGCTGGGCATATGGTTTTTCATTGTTAAAAAACTAGTTATACCTTTTTGGCCACTATTTTTTATTTCAAAGTATAAGCCTTTTGGATTTCCACCAATATATTTGTGAGCCCAGTTTGGTACTTTTAATATTAAGTCTCCTGTAAAATTAATATCTCCTTCTGATTTTCTGTTCTGACCATAGTTGTAAGATTTATCTATTAGAGTAAAGCTGTAGCCATTACTAATTAAGTTGTCGCTCGGAGGTAAAATACGGGTCTCAATATTTTTTGAAAGCGCTTGTTCTGAAATTGAAAATGGAGAAAAACACTTATCAATAACAATGTTTTCACTGAAAAAGTAACAACCTTGCAGTGAAGTTAAGCTAGTAAATAAAATTATTGATTTTATAGTGCTGTATGTTTTTTTCATGATTAATGATTTCTTTTTTTAATTAATATTGATATTTAATTTTTTGGTTAATATGTTTATTTGTAATAAAAAGGAGTTGCAATATAAATGACTAAAATTATATATAGAAAAAGTTGCGTTTTTCTTATGTTGTCTTCAGTTTTAAGCGTAAATGCAAATGAAGAACCAGTAAAGCGCAATTTTTTTCAACCTGATTATATTCAGTTGGATCCCACTAATCATAATAGTGATATCGATAGTTCTTTATCCGGTCTTGAAGTTGATTCTAGCACGGAGACCGCCTATTCAAGTCGCAGTACAGAAATTAGATCAAGTAAAAAAGATGGCTCCAAGCCTCGCCGAAGAGCATTAATATATCTCAATGGTATGTTGACAGGAGAGGAGGCGCTGAATACAAACAAACCAGCTATTAGAAGTGCATTTGCCAAACATGTGGATGTTATAGATCATGCTTCAAACGAAAATGAAGAACTCATAGATCAGTTAGCAGAGGTTCTCGCTCAAAAAGCGCAAGATGAACAAGATAATTCGGAGGCGAATTTTTGGGGAGATGCTGCGTATGTGATACTAGGGGGGCTGAGTATTGAACTGCTCCAACTTTCTGCCACAATCAAAAACGAAAATACACAACCTACAGATAAAGATCTTGAGAATATGGTCAAAAAGACAATTGATCATATCAACGCAAATTATAATGTGGTGCTTTTTGCGCACTCTCAAGGGAATTTCTATGCTAATTCTGTTTATGATCAAATCTCACTAAGATACGGAAATACATTTCTTAAGCATGTCGAAATAGTTTCTGTTGCGACTCCAGCCATTACAACCAAAGGGGGAGGAGCACATACTACAAATCACAATGATCTTATCATGAATGCTATACGTGCCGTGAAGCCAGCGCATTTGGAGCCTAGGCCAGCCAATATATTAATTCCGTTTCACGGTGATTATACAGGGCACGGGCTGGGCGAAACGTATATTAGACAAGACGCAGTAACTGGACTTCATGTTAACTCAAAGAATAAAATTGTTCGTGATGTGATAAATGCATTCGAAAAAATGGAGAATCAACCAGACAATGAGGATGATGGTGGAGATAGTCCCTCTCGGCCATGTGAGTACCAAGGACGCAATTACTCTATTTCATTTTCGGGTGTTGAACAGCATAGCCCATCACATAGCAAGAATGCGGTATTTAGTGGGTTTAAGCAAACATTCCGGCCTCCACTAGGAAAAAGGTTCAAGTTGGATTTTGAAGTATGGGATGCGTGGCCGGCGAAACTTTATAATAATGTAGAGTTTAATTGGAAATTTGATAGTAGCCCCATAGTTTATAAAAAGAGCGTTTTAAACAATAGTAAGTCTAGCGATAATCAGTTTTATTATAACCCTGAATTTGATGGCAGTTTTACTATAGGTGTGAGGCATTTGGCAACAAACCATAGAGAATATTCCGTAAGATGGCGAGCAACGCTTTCGTGTATTTATTAAGGGACTATCATGAAAATTAAACTGTTATTTGTAATACTTAGCTTTCTATCTTCACAAAGCTTTGCTGTAGACATCTCTAAAATTGAAAAAGACAATGTTGGTGGAATTGCCCCTATTATATCTGGAGGGATCACTATCCCTATACCAGTCGTTTTTCGTCATAACTTACCTCCATTTCCTCAAGACAATGGTAGTTTAGGCAGTACCGACTCAGATGATGATGGCATTCGAGACGATATAGAGTGGTATATCGCAGAACAATACCCATTAGAGAGGGATAAACGGGGTTATCTTTATCATGCGGCAGCTTACGCGCGAAAAGTCATCACTGCTCCGAGCTCTCCTGCAGTCGGTGCTATTCCTGCAGGTAGGTTAACACCTCATCAAGTGTTATTTTCGTATGGTGAAATAGGTAAGGCTACATATTGTATGGATACAGAGGGACGAGACCATATAAGACGAGTGGTTGCAATGAATATGGATTCTAAGGAACGCTTTGTCTCTTATGTAAAAAATGTTGCTCAATTCACAAAGGCTTTTCAGGCCGCTCCTCAAATTGACGAGTGCGAAGTCACTAACAAAGAAGCTCTACGTTCTGATCACTCAGGGTTTCATAGCGACGGTATACTAGATTTACATGGATATGTGACCGAAGGGATTGGTATTACTGCAGTAAACAAAACTCTCTCACGAGGTATTGGTATTAATGCTCCGAAACGTTTTACCATATATAACAAGTCTGGCAGCGATGGTGATTTAACCATTAAGGTCTGGGAATCAGGTACTTTGATAGCTGAAAGGAGAGTTAATAAGGGTCAGCATTCATCTTTTACCTTCACCCACTCAATGTTAAATGACGGTCGGGTTGAGTACGAAGTTTTTAAAGAAAGTGGGGAAACCGTTCTTTTTAATATTATTATTGAGCCACATATTTAGTCTTGATACTTGATGATTTGCATAGTAATAAAATTGTAAAGGAACTTAGCATTCATACAAATAAGTATGCAGGTTGCTCCAACGTTAAGCTAACTTCTCTTTATGTAATAAGAATCCGATAAGATTATTTATCGGATTTTTACGTTTGCATTCGTGAAACATAGCTATATCGATATATGTGAAAATCACTAATCTAAAGCGTCATTAATAAATCTTTGAAAGATACTTTACGACCGAAGTTGCCTTATATATACGAGCCATAGAAAATAGTGAGTAAATATTTAGCGGTTTGTTATTTTGGTATTAATTTTATCATAATTTTTGAGTGGCTAATGGTATTTTCTTATTTGGACTAGTGAAACTATTGATGTTGATTTAAAACTTATTTATTATCCCCTCCGAAATTATATATCCTTTAATTTCGAAAATTTAACATTGCCAAATAACCAAAAATAATGGATTAAAACTCATGATAAAAAAAATCATTCCTACTCTAATGCTTGCTCTATCTCTACCAGCTTTCCAAGCTATGGCTGGTGATCAAAATGATTACAATGCAAAAGTTACGCATGCCTATATTAACTCTTCAGGTGCTTTAATCATGAGAATTGACTCGCATAATCAATGGATTACACTTGGTCAAGTTGGTGATAAGCGAGCTGAAATGATGTATTCAACAGCATTGGCGGCTAAAATTGCCAATGCGAATGTATGGGTAAGATATTGGGACCATTCAGGCGATAAATATAGTGATATCAAAATTATTTCTGTTCAGGGTCAATAATTTAGCTCTATACGATTTTTATAAAAATTGATATGGACTTAGTTAGTTTACCAGAGACTCTTTAACTTAGACTAAACAAGTTGGACAAAGTAATTTAGGTATTACTTTGTCACCTGAGTGCTATTTTCGAGTCACGGTTAAAGCATAAGCTTTTAAATGGCGACAATTTAGTAAGTCAGCGTAGGTCTTCTATTATCAATGAATAGCATGGTATGGTAGCTATGCTTTTTTTGCATGATAAATAGCCATACCTTATCTTCAGCTGATGGGTTTAGATGAGTATATAGAAATCTGAGTAGGTAATTGAAGGTTAGCGATTGAAGTAACCTTTATGATGAATTATTTATTTTAACTACTTGTTGGAAGAGTAGTGGCCATTTCTTATGATATTTGGCTGTGATAAATCTCTTTGGATATTGAGCTTATATTTTTGATCATTACGGTCGCGAATCGCTTGATTACAAGGTTGTGACTTTTTATCTACTGGTATTAGATACAAGTTAAAACTATCTAAACAAATGGCAGCTATTTTAAGCTGCCATTTTTAAACCTTTTTCCGTCACCAATTACTTAACGATAAGTTGGTCTTCGTAAGTGTAGATGCCATTTGGATCTGTTAAGTTGAATACTTTAACAGCCATTGTTTTACCTGCAGCGTTTTCACACTGAACGATTTGGTAAAGAACTGGTTGTGCAGTATCGTTAGTGTAAACTTTGTCTTGAGTGAATACATCTGAGTGGAACGTATTCGAAGTGTCACTACCGTGGAATAGACCTAGAGATAGGCCACGGTTAGCAACTGTGTAGCAGTATGACTGGCTCTTATTTTGGTTGTTTACATTTAGCGTGCTCTTAACACGGAATGCTGAATGGTAACCGAAAGAATAAGGCTGGTTTACAAATTCACCTGCTGGCTCTACTGTGATGTCCCAATTTACAATTGGTGCACCAGGTACGTTTACAAGAACGTTGTACCAAGTGTTGTCTGCATCATAACAGCTTAAATGAAGTGTCTTGTTGTGTGTAAGCTTGTCTTCAGCAATTGCGTTAGTAACACCGATAGTTGCAGCATTTGCATTTGAAGCATTCGCTTGAACGCCAACATTAACAACGTGGCTGTTGTCAACGTTTGAATATAGGTTACCGTTGTCACAACGTGCGCCGTCACGAAGTTCAATGTCCGCAGAGAAGTTATGTGCAAATTCACTGGTGATCACAACGCGACTTACTGGGCCGTATGAATATACAGTGTGACGGTCATAACCATTTGTGTCAGCAACGTTGATAGGCGCAGCAACTGCACTTACTGATGTTAATAGAGCAGCCGCAAGTGTACCTAATTTAAACAGTTTCATTTTTTTTCCTTTGGTAGTTCTTTAGTTCAGTTGTTTATCACTTGTTAGTTTTAGTGTGTTATCACTTGGGCCCAAAGTGTTAACGAGATGCAAAGTAACAAACAAAACGAGGCCTAGCAAATAGTGACAGTTTTGAAGTAAATATGCTTATTGATTAGAAATTATATGTTTTATAAACAATGTATTATGTATTTTTTTCGTGTTTTTCCTTTGCTGATAAATGTGATTGAATATGCAATTCATAAGCTAAAATCAGCTTTGCAGATAACTTCATTGTTTAAAAATAATTAACCATTTTAACTTTGTGTGAATATTTTGACTTTTTTACATCAGGATGTTTTAGATGGAGAGGAAAGAGTATAAATATATTTTATTTTCCGATGAGGTGGAAAAATGTTCTACTGATTAATGTGCTTATTGAATGGTTTTTACAGCATCTTGTAATTTTTTATCTGACCATTTCTCTGGTTCACTTGGCGGTTGTCCTTTCGTTAACGTAGTGCCGAATCCGGATGTTGAGATGTTCACTCGGCCGAATTCATTTTCAATAACAAGAGGGTGCTCACTGTCCAGCAAAATAATATCGATTGTATCTGCGCTATATAAATTTCCTCCCCAAAAGTCTGTGCCTCTAATTCCGATGGAACCCATGGGGGTTTTAATTTTAAAGTTTGGATTTGTCACCTTAGTAATTTTGCCAGTGACTACCCTAAATGCCCCTGTTAAAAAACTAAATCTGGCTTGAGAGCTGTCTTGATGTTCAAACTGGTCGACAATAAATTGCGTTTGTTCACCTAAAGTCAAAATAGTGCCATCAGAAAACCTGAGTTGTGCGCGTGCTTGTTTCCCGGTTTTTAGCGTGTCAGCAATATAAACCGGCGACTTGCGAGTCAAGTTGCGCTCAATAGAATTTGATTTTGCCGAAACTTGCTCCTTAGCAAGAATAACTTGAGCGATCTGCGTATCAGCGAAACAAGCACTTGAAAGAAGAAAGAAACTCAATTGCCGTAATTTCATTCTAAGTTTCCGTTTGTTTTCTTTAAAAGTAGAAGCTCGACGACTGGATGTCGACTTGTTTGAGCTTATCTTAACGAATCGTTCACAAATTTCATGATGATACGTCGGGTCATTGATCTAATTTGAAAGGGTAAAAATTCGTGCAAGTGAGAGCAAACCCCGTATTTACCAGTGAACCTTTGTCAGTTATGCGAGCCGGTTCTTTGCATTGGGCCACAATGCAGCTGAATAAGGCGCCTTATTTTACAAAATCACTATTAAAACAGCTCAGTTATTTCTTTTTACCAGACCCTGATACGCAAAATCGTGTAATCAAAGTACTCAGCAGTGACAAGTCAGGTGTATTTAGTCTTGGAGGAGATTTAGGTAGCTTCGTGACTTGTATGTTGGAGCAAGATGATGTTTGGCTTAAAGAATATGCGTTCATCTATATGACACTATTGCAGCGCATTTTGCACGGCGCAAAACATAACTTAACCAGCATTGCGTTGATTCAAGGTCGAGCATATGGCACTGGTATGGAAGTTGCGTTGTGTGCTGATTGTGTTGTGGCAGAGGAGCAGGCCGAATTTCTATACCCCGCAACCATGTTTAACCACGGCTTAGAACATATTTTGGTCGGCAAATTACAGCACAAATCGTCCCGTAGTGTCTTAATGGAAGTGATGTATTCAAATCGACGGTTTAGTGCCTCTGAGCTTTATGAATTGGGTCTTGTGGATGTGTTAGCCAATCCCGGGGAAGGAGAAAAGGTTGTAAGAAGTCTAGTAGGAAAAGCCCAAGCTTGTGGTATAGGACATTCAATGCTGCAAAAGTATCGATATCAAAAAAATATCAATGCATTGAATCAGCTTAATAATGTTGCTGATACATGGGTAAAAAACGCGATTAAAGTAGATGCGGCACAGCAAAAATATCTGCGCCGATTGGCGAGAATGCAATATTAAATTTTAACAGACATGGCGGTGAGGGCTGCTTTGCGCGCAAGGAAGGGGAAAGCAGCCCTATTTTTGTATGTATAAAATAGCAGTTTGAATTATGCGTCGTTTTGTTTTCGATGTTTCTTAATTGCTTTTGCAATTCGCTTTGCTGCGCGCTGCATAGTCTTTCTGTTTGGATGAAGCCCATCGTCCATTGGTTCAAACCCTTTCCAGATGTCCAAGAAAATCGCATCGGGCACTTCAGCTTTTAAACGGTTTAGTCTAAGTTCGGAAAATAGCTCATAGTTTTCTTTGCTGATTATCCATGGCCAGTTGAATCGACTTCTCAATGTTTCCCAATCAATAGCATCGTAATCAGGCGCTTTAGAAAAAATGGGTGTGATCCCTGCATTTATTGCTCGCTTGGCGACACTGACAAAGGTATCAATGTATGCATTCATTTGTTCTAAGGTGCATTCAGAAGTTTCTGACATCGGAATACCAAATGCATCAGGGTGGTTACAATCGTTACCGCGAATAATGACGATATAGTCAGCAGAAATTTCTCCGGAGAATGAGGTGACTCTGCTCAAAGCTTTGGTAAATAGCTTTTCATAACCTTCCCAGCCAGGTCCGACACATTCAGGCCCAGGAAAGCAAGTCAGTCTGTCAAATGTTGTTGCGCCAGCTTGGCCTTCGTTTATAAGGTGGCCAGACAGTAGAGGCTCTCTGATAAGTGCATTGCCAAGAGATAAGTACTTGCCAGAATTTATGGCTATACCGTTAAGTGGTGCTTGCAAGTTGTCGAAATAAGGCATTTTCGCATTGGCGAATGAGGCACCTATTAAAAGCAAAGGAGCCTCTTCAGATTTAGGGGCTGCATACCCACTTGCGGTGAGCAAAATACCAGCACTGCACAGCAGAGTTTTTAATATATTTGACGTCAACATTAGGGACCTTTTGGTTGAAAAATAAACACCTTTACGATATGACATGAAGTCAAAACAGTAAGTAGGACATTGGTCGACTTTCTAAAGGTTTGTTCGTCCGTTTTTCGAAAATAAAATTCACAAACGAGAGAGAACTCCGTTGTATTTAGAGTCACTAAAGTTTGCCTGTACATATTGGCTAAAGAACGGTGACGTTATAGAAGAGTAGATGCATAGAAGCTCTTGACGTAAATCTGGTTTATCGCACTGTGCTAGGTATTCATAATGATAAAAATTCTCAATGAAAGTACTGTATTTAATTTGCTACTAGATAAAGGCGTTCTTGTTGTTCCAACCGCAGGTCCCTTAGAAGTGGCATCTAAAGGTTTAGTTTGCCATGGCGAGATAGCGGTTCAAGATGATATCGAAAAGTTCTTAACTAAAAAAGTGAATATGTCACCGTATATAAATGGCGCATATGCGGCTGGTGGCACGGTTACATTCAGTGCAATTAACGATATTGTGTTATCTGAAGTGACGTTTAAAGGGGGGGCACCTATTGTACTCAAAGGTGATATCGTTTGCGCATTGAGTGTTATCCCGGCACTCAACCCTCAAGGAGTACCGGACCCAGGCCCTCCTACAGAGCTAACTGTGAAATATGAGCCGACTCAACCTATTGTTATATCAAAATAAAAATTATCCCAAAGTACTTTTTCACTGTTATACATATTTAAATACCGATTATTGGCAAAGAAATAAATCGAATGAATATGGTTAAGCTGTCGTATTTAATTGGCATCAGTTCTTGACTACGGCTTGGGTGTTACATAGTGGGGCAATGGTCAACTTTTGTTAATGTTTAGCTTGTAGAAAAAGTACTATGACTCATGCTTGAGTTATTATTTATGACGCAAATAGTGGGATGATTTGGCAGTCTGTTTAGTGTGAACAAAAACCTGTTTTTTACATTGAAGCCAAGACCACCAACGATACAAAGTGTTTTGTGTCGTTTTCTACGTTTTAAATGTTGCTGCCCTGAGTGATGTTAGACTATGCATTGACTCATAAGGGTCTCTACTGACAAGACTTGTGACTATTTTTAGGTTTTGCTTTTACGATCTGCGTTACCACGTAAATGAACCAGACTAAAAAACAGCAGACAACTTGAACTCAACGTCCCCTTTATTTTTTGAAAAAGCTTTTGATCATAGTAAAAACCTTCACGAGTGAGAGGAGTTTTGAGCTTAATTGTGTGTCAATCGCAACCTATATAGATCACAGGCTTCAGGTATAAGCCGTCAACAATCGTCTTTACTGTGCTTATTGTGAGTTACTTGCAAGCCACTGTGGTTTGTCGGCAAATCAAATTGTCGCGCTTGATATAAACTTATGTCATTGACTGAGAGGTGCTTATTTGACTAATTTTTCATATCACGGCTTTTTAATCTTGCCGCTCTTTCAATGTACAACATTAAAATAATTTCTTATATCAACGCCTATTTTTTAAAAAAGCGATATTTCAGCTCATTCATTTTAAGATAATAAGATCAAAAAAGTTCATATAAATTAATAGATTAAAAAAAGTTAATTTTAATTTTCACACCCTTTTAGCCTCGGCGTCATAGCAGTACAAATTAATTATTAAATACACATCAGTTGGGACTGATGTGGCGGAGCCGTGCAAAGGCTCTTTGTTTTCAGAGGCACAGAGGAAAGGGTGGGTTTGTTCCCATTGATTTGCCACCTGAACTGTTGTGACCGAGCAGCTTTGTGCCTCTTTTCCCCAAAAATTCTTGCCTAATCGGCTCTTTAGAATGTAATTATCAACGTAAGGAAAAACTATGCCTCAATATAAAACCCCAGACGTCTACGTCCAAGAGAAGTCAACTCTGCCTCCGTCAGTAGCAGAAGTGGCGACGGCTATCCCTGCCTTTATCGGTTATACGACAAAGTTAGATGATAACGGTAATGTTGCTTATCTTAATTCACCTACTCGTATAACCAGTATGGTTGAGTTTGAAGCTGTTTTTGGCGGTGCATACCAAGAGAGCTTTAAAGTTGCACCTAAGTCAACAGGTGGCTTCAACGTGACTTCTGACGGCTCAATGCTTTCAGACGCATTTTTCTTTTTACACCAGTCTGTTAGCCACTTTTTCGCTAATGGTGGTGGTGCGTGTTATATCGTTAGTATTGGTCAGGCGAGCTCATCGCTTATCACTAATAACGAGCTACAAAGTGGACAAGCTGCACACTTTACAGCTGCAATCACATTACTTAACAAAGTAGACGAAGTAACACTTATTTCTTGCCCGGAATCGATTGGCTTGAATACAGTTAAACATTACGAAGTCCAAAACAAAGCGCTGGTACATGCTGAAAAAAGAATGGATCGCTTTGCACTTGTTGACGTTCAAATGCAAGCGGATGAAAACAGCATTGACCCAATCTCTGAAGACTCGAAAGCACTTAGAGCTGGCGCGACACTAGGTCTTAAATATGGTGCAGCTTACTACCCATACTTAACAACAACAATGGCACGTACATATGATGCGAAGCAAGTTGTGCTTAGTACACCGTTGACGGCTCAAGCTTGGTGGCCAAAAGCGGCTTCCCATGAACTGGTTTGTGTGGGTGACGACGGCGCTTGGGCTGCAATTGGCCAAGATTACTTATACAACTCGGAAGGTGCGAACGACCCAACGGATGCTGAATATGACCCATCAGGCAATCGTTACTTAGTGCCAGAAACTGTATTTGCAACAGATGGCACTAATTACTATCGTCTGACTGATGGTGAGCAAGTTGACTTAGCAGGCGGTGAAGTAACAGCAACACCAGGCGGTTCTGCGATTACCATTTCGGATGATTTTGAACTCATCGACATCATGCTTCCTAAGCTACAGCTTGCTGCAATCGGTGACCCCGCTTACCCATTCTCATCTGCAGATGTTTACAATCAAGTCAAGGCTGAACTTGGTAAAAACTACCTTGATTTGCCTCCTTCACCAGCAATCGCAGGTGTGATGGCTAAAACAGATAAAGACCGTGGTGTTTGGAAAGCGCCAGCGAATGCTGCACTTGCACAAGTATTAATGCCAAAGCTTGCAATTGATAATGCGGATCAAGAAAACCTCAACGTTGATGCAACCTCAGGTAAGTCAATCAATGCTATCCGTACGTTTGTGGGTAAAGGGACTCTAGTATGGGGTGCGCGTACGCTTGCAGGTAATGATAACGAATGGCGATATGTATCTGTACGACGCCTATTCAATATGGTTGAAGAGTCAGTGCAAAAAGCGACACACTTCGCAGTATTTGAGCCAAATACACCATTCACGTGGCTAAAACTTAAAACCATGATTGAAAGTTATTTAGAGAGCCTTTGGCGCTCAGGTGCATTCTTTGGCGAAACACCAGAGCAAGCATTTTTCGTCAACGTTGGTCTTGGTCAAACAATGACAGAAGATGATATCAACAATGGCTTGATGAATATTGAGATCGGTCTTGCGGCTGTTCGTCCAGCTGAATTCATCGTTCTAACATTCTCTCATAAGAGCCTTGAAGGCTAATTAGTATCGCCTAAATGGCAATTAGCTAATCAAACATTGCTATTTGACGCTGAGCCTTGGCGTCAAATAGATATTAATTTTTACTACAGCATAGCTGTAAATACCGAATTTTTGGAGTTATTACATGGCTACTACTAAAGCAGATATCGCAGCAGAATATCCAATTCCCGTCTATCGATTTGTTGTCAGCTTCGGCGAAGAGAGCATTCCATTTTCAGAAGTGTCAGGTCTAGACATCGGCGTTGAAACAATTACTTATAAAGATGGCTATGGCAAAAAACACATGCCTGGGCAACCAACAGATGTCAACATTACATTGAAGCGTGGCTTGGTTAAGCAGAAGAGCCAATTCTACGATTGGATCTCATCCATCAGCTTAAACCTAGTGGATAAAAAAGACATCACGATTTCATTGACTAATGAAGACAGATCTCAGCCACTGGTAACTTGGAAAGTGATTAATGCGTTTCCTAAAAAGCTCACTGCACCTAGCATTAACGGCGGCTCAAATGAAGCCAGTGTTGAATCATTAGAGATGATGGCAGACGACATTAAGATTGAATTCCATTAATTTTTAAATCTCTTTTAGGGCACGTAAGTGCCCGCTTAGGTGGCTAATATGTTTCAAGACCCTAGAACCCCCATGGTCGGGTATCGATTTTTAGTTGGTATTGTGGCCGCAGGGATCCCTAACCCCATTGATATTTTGTTCAAAGAAGTCAGTGGCCTCAAAATGAACCGAAGTATCGAATATACCAATAACCGTGTCAGTATTGCTAACCAAAAGCAAGCGAAAACATTAACCTTAAAACGTGGCGTTTTCCAAGGCGGTAGCCCTCTAATGTTACAAAACCTTGTATTTGGCGATGCTTGGAATACCTATTTGGTTAAAAATCAGATTTTGATCACCACCTTAGATGATAACTACATACCATCGCAAGCTTGGCTTGTTCAAGATGCATTTTTAGAAAGCTGGGAATGGGAGGGGATTGATGCGAGTAGAAATGATGTACTTATTGAGTCTCTTAGCTTTAGTTATCGCGATTTGGTGGCAGTGCCTATTCCAGGTGTGCCAGTGTAAGGAGCTCAATAGATGGAAGTTAAGTGTAACAATGTTCGAGTTAAAGCACGGATCCGTGCTGATCAACCTTCCCAGTCAACGGTGGCAAACACTGGCGATATGTCCAGCGAAGAGACGCAGCAATCATCACAGTCTGAGTATTATAGCAACACAGTAAGCTGGTCCGAACTACAAGACTTATTACACCAATTAGAGTCAGATTTAAAACGACACATCGAATTTAGATTTGCACGTCAAGGCAAGGAAAAGAGGCCCTAATTATGAATAAAGCAGACGGCATTAACGCAAGTGGCTTACCACTTTGCAAAGTGACTTTTTATAAAAAAATTGAGCGTGGCGATGGCAATAAGTTGGGTGAGTTAACGCTTCCATATGATCCAAAATCACTCAATGTTACTCATCAAAATTGTTTAAAAGATTCAAAGGCCATTGGCTCTGAGAGCGGCTCTGCACGTTATCAAAAATCACCCCCGTCCGTTTTAACGATTACGTTTTTACTCGATAACACGATTATTGAAACACCATCACAGTATGCAATGACTATGAGCGGTGAGACATCGACAGAAGACAGTATCCAGGAAATGCTAAAATATGGCCTCGCTGTTCAAGGTGAAACTCACTTACCTGCATTTGTCACTATTATGCCTTTGAACATGGTACTGAACCATGGTGCTGATGGCGGCTTCCATGGCATGTTTAGCGATATTAATGTAATTACTGAACTGGTTAATTCTAAAGGTAATCGGGTCAAAGCTCAGGTAGTCTGTAATATTTCAGAGTGTCTATCTAGTAAAGAAATTAAGCTTAGAACAGGTAAAAGCTCTCCAGATCTCACGCACGAATTGCAATTTATGGATGGAGACAGCCTAGTATCAAAAGTTACTTCCATATATGGCAAAGCCAATTATGTTCATCAAGTTGCCAGTGTAAATAGAATGCCCTCAATTCGCAGTGCATCGGTGGGTGAATATATTACCTACCCACCATTGGAGCGATGACATGGATATTCGTTATACGATATTAGTTGATGGCAGTGAGAAGAAACTTGAAGTCGGCGTTCGAGAAGTGGTTACTCATCGGGGACTAAATCAGGTTTCTGAGTTGTCTATTATATTCGAAGATGGTGATATGGCAGAAGAAAGCTTTACACTGGATCTGAATAAAGACTTTCAGCCTGGTAAGTCCATCGAAATTAAAGCAGGTTTCGGCGAAGACACACAAATGACATTGTTTGTTGGCGTGATAACAGGTGGCAAGGTTGGCTATTGTAGTGAGCCTTACCTTGCAGTATTCGCTAAAGGTGAAGCGAATAAACTTTGTCAGTCCAAAATAAGTAAGCTCTACAAGTCCGACTCTACTGATACAGATATTATCAACGATTTGCTCAAGCCGTGTGGCGGTAAAAAAACAGTCGCAGATAGCAAAGTCAAACACTATCAATATCTCATGGTTGAGAAAAAACCGTGGGAAGTAATCATGAACCGTATACTGACCAATGGGTTTGCCCTTTATGAAGAGGAGGGGATCCAAGTTGTTGATCTGACGACGCACAAACCTGCTGTGACCGAGTTTAATGTTGCGATGGATGGGTGTACCGAATTTGAGCTTATTATGGACAATAGTTCTTATGCCCAAAAAGTAGATCACAGTGCTTGGGACATAAAAACTCAAGCGATGTTGCTTGAAAACTACGATTCTGGCGAGAAAAAAGAAGGGGCGGCAGAAGACGTTGTGATCAAATCACAGGTGCCCATTGATAAAGTTGAACTTGCGGCAAAAGCAAAAGCGGAGCAAGTATATCGGTTGCTAGATACCAGCCAAGGCCGCATTCAAGTAGATATGTCTGAAGCTACCACTTTACATAACTTGAAATTACTAGATGCGATTAAAGTGTCGGGTGCTGGCGAGAGTAACAAAGCCGATTATATCGTGACAGAAATTCACCACCACTTAAGCAATCAAGGCTGGTTTTGTGAATTTACCTTGGGTCTCTCTCTAACCAAAAGTGGCTGGTCTAAATGGGCTGAATTACCTGCCACTCCGATGCTAGTTGCCACAGTTGCACCGTTTAAAGCAGATAAAGAAAAATTACATCGTATTCCGATCACATTGAATACATTAACCACAGAGCCTATTTGGGCAAGGCTTTTGACAACGTATGTTGGCAAAGAGGAAGGACTGTTTTTACCTCCTAACCCTGACACAGAGGTTTTGATCGATTTTATTGGTGGAGATGCAAGACATCCTGTGATTGTTGGTGCATGCCATAACCCTGTGGCGATCCCACCTCTGGGCGGTTACAAAAAAGAGTATGATGTTCGAGGGTTGCTTTTTAAAGAGCAAGCTACGGCACTTAAGTTCACCTTTAAAAAACCACATATCATCATGGAAGGCAGTAAAGACCACTCAATCTCCTTAGGTGAGAGCTCGGGTTATGCCTTATCTCAAAAAGACAAAGCGGGCATGACAGCAAAAACAGATGTGGTGATTAAAACCCCTGATGATAGTCAGATAAAAATGGACAGTAACATCACTATTGAAAGTGCAAAAGTGGTGGTTGCAACAGACAAGATGGAAATAGGATAACGAGGAGGCAGTTATGAATAATTCTTTTCTAGGAACAGGGTGGGGCTTTCCGCCGAAGTTTACTAGCCCAGATTCAGGCCCTGATATGGAGGAGGGTGAGATGCTGGTAAAGCAGGCTATTTCTATCGCATTAAATACGCTCAAAGGCGAACGCCCTTTCTGGAGTGAGTTGGGCTCTGGTTTATCGAATTTTGTCTTTGAGGATGTTAGTGAATCTGCACTGGTCACGCTTAAGCAAGAAGTTTCTGCGGTGCTTTTAAATTATGAGCCAAGAATTATCTTAGAGGATATTTCTTTTGATATGTCAGATGTGTATGAAGGCGCCTTGTTGATTGAACTGACATATTTGATCAGAAAAACCAACAGTCGCAGCAATATGGTGTTTCCGTTTTATCTCGCCGAGCAATCTGTTTAAACACGCATTGCAAACATTTGGTATTACCCACTGAACCACCTATTTCGTCTTTGCTCGCCAAGCAATATGCAGACCCGCACCGCTTTTTACCTGTTACCAAGGTTTCATTGACCTAGTAGTGCATTGGTATGCTCATAAATAACATTAATAAGGTAATCTCATGACTTTTAAGTCTCGTAGTCAATCACTTATCTCTGGCAATGGTGAAGGGTTAAGTCAAACCGCACGACAGATCCCCGAGCTTTCCAGTGATTTTTTTAGTATCGAACCGCGTACGATTGAGCAATGGCTGTCTTACTTATCATCTGTAGCTCAACACACTCAATTTATCGGTCAAGCAACTTGGCAGCCAGTACAAACTTGGCACAAAGTGTTACCTGAACCAGATAAATTTGCTGCACTGGCAAAATTGATAATGATAGGCAGCGGTGATGAACTGATAGCACGGTTGGCGAGCCGACCAGACCTGTCATTGCTGCTCACCTTTGTTGATTTGTTACAGCACACTCAGCAGCAGTTTAACGACTTTGTTCAACGTCATCTTGATCATTATTACCGCGATGTACTGGGTTTTGAGCAACTCAGTGCCACGCCCGACTCAGCCCATGTTTTAATTACACTTAATGAAGTTGAATCGCTTACTTTGCAACCCGGTACGGAGTTTGATGGTGGTAAAGATGACGATGGCATAGACCGAGTTTATCGATTAGCTGAACCGAGTGCGATTAATCGTGCAGTGGTAGATACGGTGACAACGGTCAATAAAGCTAATTTTGCGGGTGGTGTGAAGGTCTGTCGCAATGTCTTACTTGATACGGAGTTGGGTATTGAGCTTGAAAGCAGTGCACTTACTTTTGGTGACAAACATACGTCAGAAACTCAATTACCGGTTGAGATTGGGTTTAAAGTTGCCTCACAAGACCTGTTTTTGAGTAGTGGCAAACGTATTATTTCACTGCGTTTTTCAACCGATGAATTTGGTGAAACCCCGATTGATTTATCACTTTGGATAGAGAGCTTTGATATTTGGCTAAGTACGGAAGAAGAAGCCGTACTTTTAAGCTCAGATCAGCTGACCCTTAATGGTCAGAATGAGCTGGTGATTCATGTTGATGAGCTATTTGCGCCAATAGTACCTGTGGCCGATTTAATGATCGGCAAGGATATGGTGTTGCCTTATATTGCATTTGTTTTGAAGCAATCAAAGTATGACGCAATGTATGCGTTGGATCCCAATAAAAGGGAAGAAGCGCTGGCGAACTTAGCTGTCAGTGAAATTCAAGAAGTACGTATGACGATTACAGTTCTGGGAGCTGGTGGTCTGGTGGCGAATAATGGCACTGGCTTTTTAGACACCACTAAGCCCTTTGAGCCCTTTGGTTTTGCACCGCAATTGGCTGAAAAATTTGAGTTCACTCACCCAGAACTACTAAGTAAAAGAGTGACAAGGGCAAGTATTGAATTTAACTGGGTTGGTAGACCAGAAGATTTTGATGCGCATTATCAAACATATATGGCTTATCAAAGTGTGATTACGCCACCGACAGACTCGGTGCAGCCGACTAGCGAATCTTGGCCAAGAAACCAAGTATTGATATCGCAATCAGATAGAACTTATACCAGTGAGCAAAGCAAAGTTGTTGCGGATTTATTTTATAATGACTCTGTATGGCAAGCGTCTGATAATGAGTTAACGCCAGATGAACTTATGCTGATAGCACAAGAAAATACTGCCGCATTACCCGATGTTGTTAATAATATTTCGACAAACCGTTTAGTTTTTACCTATGATGACGACAATGGTGATGCTGATTATCTCTCATTGCCATTTAATTTAACCCAAGCGAAACTGTGGCCAAAATGGTACACATTGGCGTTATCAAACCAAGACTTTGGCCATCCACAATATACCAAAGTAACTGAATACTATGCATTTCAAAACAGTGTTAAATTAGCGAATTGGAATCCTGTAGATGGCGACTTTATGCCAACACAGGTACCTGAGCCATATACGCCATTATTGGATTCAATAAAATTACACTACCGAACTCAAAGTATTTCTCGGGCGCAAAGGGCTGCTATAGGAAACTCTATTTGGATTGAGCATATTTCACCTATAGGTAGGCAACTGCAACTATTAGAAAATCAAAATACCGTCCATTTACTACCGCAAATAGACGATTTAGGATATTTGTACATTGCACTTGGAGAGTTAACAACGCCAGGCCAGTGCAGTGTACTTTTCCAATTAGAAGCGGTGGATGGTTACAACTTTGTTGATCCTCCACAGTTTAAGTGGGAATACTATAATCAGGGACAATGGCATCATTTTAGCCGAGAAGATTCACAAGGCAGTGGTGAAGAAGGGCGTATTTTACAAGACAATACCTATGACTTACTTGATTCGGGCATCATCATTTTCTCTTTACCAGAATTTGATCTAGAGGATCAATTTAATCAAGATGGTAAAGTATGGATAAGAGCGGCCATAGATGCAGACGTGTTACATGATGAGTACGTAAACCCCATCTATTCAAAGCTAAAAGGTGTATATGCTCAGGCTGTGCAAGTCACGCTGAACTCTACTGAGCATGCTCAATCTCATTATTTGAAACCGCTGGAAGCCGGCACTATTAATAAATTAACGGTGACTGATCCATCAATTACTTCAATTGAGCAACCGTTTGATAGCTTTGGTGCCAAGGTAAAAGAAGATGATAGCCGATTATATCGTCGCGTAAGTGAGCGCTTAAGGCATCGAGATAGGCTACAAACGGGCTGGGATTATGAACATTTTACATTGCAAACCTTCCCTGAATTACATTCAGTAAATGCATATCAAAATGGAGATGGCGTGAACATAACCGTCATTCCGCTTAATCATGATTTGGATATTTTGCAGCCTAAAGTTCCTCGCTATTTGATGCGTAAAATTCAGGATGAGGTTGAAGCACGATGTGCGCCTTACCTCAATGTAAAAGTTGAAGATCCAACGTATATCGAAGTGCAGTTAGAAATCATTATTCAGATTGATCCCAGGTTTGATATTCAGACGACTGTAGTTGAATTGAATGACTTAATTGTGGACACCTTAACTCCTTGGAATAAGCCAGATGCGGAGTTATCGCAAACCATATATTTGGCGGATGTGGCACAGGCATTAGAGGTTCACCAAGCGGTTAATATGGTGCAGGTAATAAGGGGTAAGCGTATGGATGACCTAGTCCGACAATACTCCCAAATTGCGCCAAATAAAAGCAGCGAGATCTTAGTCCCTACACGCAATCATAAAATCTCTTTAACCAATGTAGATGGCGACGTTTTTGAAGGGATTGGTAAATGGAAAATTCAGCATAACTTCGTTGTGCAATAGGTTATCTACATTCAAATTGACGCTAAATGAATAAAGCGTTTCACAACCTTAATGGTTTGGCGTCATCTCCCATATCGACTTACTTTCCAAAGGAAAATCATGGAAACCAACGCACTGAAAATTGCTTCAGATGCTTCGCTAAACCCTGGGCAAGATCTAGATGGTTTGCGAGCACAGGGGGTTGCAAAGTTACAAAAGCTCGCCCCCGACACTTGGAGTGACCACAATGTATTTGATCCAGGCATTACCTTGCTTGAAGTACTGGCATATGTGCTATCGGACTTAAGCTACAAGCTCAACTATTCCGTTGAGGACCTGATTACTGTTGAGCCAGGCGAGTCGCTTGCACCAACGCAGTTTTTAAACTCAGAGCAGGTGATGTTTAGTCACTGTGTGACGCTTGCTGACTATAGACGCTTGTTCTTGGATATCCCTGAGATTAAGAACATCACTATTTCTGTTCGTGATGAAAGGAGCACAGGTGCAACAGTGTTTGACGTAATAGCACTGGCCTCCCCAGATTCACAGATATCAGAAGACAGCTTGCGTGAAATAATCCACAGTACGTTTGCAGCGTCTCGTTGTGTGACACATCAACTCGGTCATATTGAGTTTTACAAGTCGGTCCCCGTGCACTTAGGTATGCATTTAGTGCTTAAAAATGCCCAAGACTTAGTACAGGTGATGACAGATATTTTAAGTAAAGTTGCGCTTGAAATATCGCCAAATTTGACACGCTATAGTGCCCAAGAGCTATTAGGTAAAGGGATGTATGTAGAGGATATCTACGTTGGTCCTTCATTGCATAACGGTTTCATTTTAGATGAAGACTTAGATAGCACGCCAGTTAAAAAGCACCTGTATAGCTCGGATATTTTAGATGCACTGCGAGTTCATCCGAACATTGAACAGATTGAAGAGTTTAGATTTATCATTGAGCAAGGTGCTCAGCCAGGTTATGAATACTGGCAAGTTGAAGTGCAAGAGTTGGATCCCAATTCAGTTAATCTTGCACCAGAGCTGGGCTTTTTGAGTGAGCAGTTTTTTGATGCCATTTCTTTAGTCATCGAAGGGCAAAGTTATGTGCTTGATGAAGATGAAATTGCGCTGATTAAGTTAGCAATTAGCGAACGAATAGCAGAGCAAACTTTAGAATTGCAAGAACAAGCAGAGCAAGCGCCACTGGCTTTCTTACCTTTAAGTCAATATCGTTCGCTTCAGCATGAACTGCCAAACGTTTATGCGCTAACTGAGCAGTCTTTAAATCGAGACATCGACTCAGAGCAAAAAGCACAATTATTGCAATTTAAAGGGTATTTGCACCTTTTTGATCAAATATTGGCTGATCAACATAAGCAGCTTGATGTACTGCCCCATATTTTGGCTTTGCCCCAATATACGCACTTCGAACGTTTGGGTCAGATTATGGACCGAATGTTATCCAGTGAAGCGCTCTCGCAAGGGCTGCTAGATGAGTTTTGGCACAGAGTAAAAGCGTTACCACATACACAATTGAGCCAGGCCGTCACAGGTATTAGTGGCGTTAATCATTTAGTCAAATTGGCATTGGAAGCGTATCAGCAACAAGGGTTACAGCAGCAATTGGAGAGTGACTTTTCGGTTGCTCAGTTGACGCGCTTAAACGACAGCATCGCACACCTGCTGGCACGTTTTGCCATCAAACTACCCAATGCAAACTTACTTAAATACCGTGAAGTATTTGGCTTTTATATCAATGTGGTTGGCGCCTGTCACAATGATCCTAGCGAACATGAGGATTTACTATTACGTCTGGTATTGCTACGTCAGTATATTGATAAATGTCGATTACTCAATGAAATTGGTTCATTGGGAGAAAACCGTTGTCGCGGGTTCGATTATTTATCGAAAGAGCCGAAAACAGCACATATGGCGAGTTTGAGTCGATTAGTTATGCGCAGCCTAGGTTTTTCGCATCATGGTCAAATGCCGTTGGCGACCCACAACAGAGAGAGCTTGTATTTATTGGAAAGCGACCTACTGGGGAATGACTCGACGGGTAATTTATTCTGCGTTTTACCCAATTGGACGACCCGATTACAAAACACGGCTTTTAGGGTGTTAGTTGAAAGCCAAATAGATAAGCTTAGGCCTCTGCACCTATCTGCTCAATGTGTCTGGTTAACGCGAGAGCAGATGAGTTTATTTGAGCGCTTATATTTTGGTTGGTTGAACTTTTACGGTCAGGCACAGCGTGAGAGGTTTGCAGAAGGTCAAGCTCATATTGCTAATGTCGCAGCAGATATCGGTGGTTTGTTGGAAACTTTGCTGGTATCAGAGCCAGATACCATGATTGAAAACATCATTAATTACGTGCTCGCAAAGCCTCAGGGGATGGAAGTACTCGAAGCATATCTCGTACAAATTTTGTCTGAATACGCCAGTGAACCTTTACCAAATGAAATTGAAATTGATGAACAAAGTTATACGCAAGTACGTAGCGCTGTAACGCAAATTATCAATGAACACAGTGCGCTTTACCCAGAGGGGTTCAGTGAAGACCAAGTGTTGTATTTGGCAACACAATTGTGTATCGACCACATTTGTACACCTAATGCGTTTGCACAATCAAGCAGTACCCGGTTTACAGTTGGATACTCTCCACTGCCATTTCTTAAACCAATATTACCTGTGTCTTTTTCACAAATTAACTCAAATACCGCGGTGGTTTCGAAATTTATCGTGGCAACCAGCGTGCCAAATCGTATAGATCCTGAAGGAAACGAAGAATGAACAAAGTCAGTGACCAAGAAGTGTTAGTCGAATGTGACCAAACATCTATAGTAACTAAGCGCAGCCGCGCAGAATTGATTGAAAAGTTTGACGATCTCAAAACGCCTACTGGGGATGATTTTGAATCTCTAATTCGTTCAGGCTTTAATCAAATAGACGACCCAATTGCGGTAGAGAGAGTCGGAGAAACACAAGAGATTGCGGTCACATCGCCACTTACGGTTAGCCCTGACGGTGAAACACAACGCTTACGTGTTGATACTGACGCTGTCAAAATTGATCATGAAGTGATTATCTCTGCGACTGATACGCAAAGAGAGGTTTTTAGTGCAGATGGGCAAAGTGTTTCTGTTTATGACAAAGTTGAAGTATTACCTGATGCTGAAGAAGTTTTGCGTGTAACAGGCAGTGCTAAGTTGACAGAAGGCTTGAAGTCACAAACTGCGGATATCAATCAGCATTTAAGAGCGGGTGAATTGTCTGTAAGTAAAGGGACGATAAAAACCTTAGAAGCAGGGCTGAATGATGAAGATGCACCGCACGTTACAGTATATGGTGATGTTGAAGCTAAAGAAAATTTGACAGTTGAAGGTTATGCTAACGTAGATTCAATCACCGTGAATAATAACGCCTCTTTTAATGGCGATACATCTGCACATATGTTATCGGTTGAAGAACGCACTATGCTACAAGGTGAGCTCAGTGCGCAAAGTGCTATCTTCGAAGGACACGTAGAAGCACCAATGCTAGGTGTTGGTATTGATCAAAGCAGTACTTTGGCCAAGTTGCATATCGGCAAGCGCTCATCCGATACCAGTGATTTATTTAGGGTTGATGACCTAAACCAAGATAACACGCCGTTTATTATTAACCCTGAAGGGAAGGTGGGTGTGGGCACAAGTGTGCCTAAGGCCAAATTTCATGTCGCTGACGCTATATTAGTTGGTCAGGATAAGGACACTCAACACATATTGTTGAACAATGATGGCGGTGCAAAATTCACAGGCTCAGTGGATATTGAGCAAGAAGCTGACATTGCAGGTAACTTGAGTGTAGGCAGTGATGCCTTCGTAGATGGTAAGCTGTCAGTAGGTGCTCAAACGCCGAGTGCAAAAGTGGATATTCAGGCTGGCAGCGGTGATTTACTCAATATTGGTGATGGTAATATGCCTTTGATGAAAGTGACTAATATGCCACTTTCAGGCGAGCAATCTATTAGTATGTTTGCAGATACACTGGTATCAGAAAACTTAACGGTTGCTAAGCAAGTCCACACAGATTCAGCTCAAGTGGCTCAGACATTAGATGCAGGTAGCACGACGGTTGCAGATCTTACTGTTAGTCAAGATGCCCAAGTTAGCGGTCAAACGCGCACGCGCCAGCTACAAGTCGGTGAAACACCTAGCACACCTGTACAAACCGATGTGGGCGCACTTATTAATACCACCCTTGATGTAACTGCACATGCTACGTTTAAATCATTGCATGCAAGTGAAGATATTTCGACTGATACACTAGTCAAAGCAACAGACGGTGTGGTGAAGCACAACCTTACTGTGGGCGAGCAGGTGGGTAATCAGGAAGCGACGCTCACGGTAAAGAGTACAGCGGCAAATCACCCCTCATTACTGGTCGCTGACAAAGCAGGTAACCCGTTACTGCGTATTGACAATGATCAAGCTGTGATGGGCAGTGCAGGTCAAGCTCAATCTTTGATTGTTAAAGGTGATATCACCACGCCTGATTTAGATGTATCTCATGAGGCGACTATTTACCAGGCGGATTTCAGCGAGCATGTGGTTATTGCATCGAACACGGTTCAAAGTGATTGGACAACGAACGCAAAGTTGGCAGTGCTGGCGCATAATGGCCAACCGCAAAGTGTGGATGTCAGTTTCTTTGATGGTTTGAATACAACGTCTGTCATTAATGCGACGGGTAAGCAAATTGGTTTGTTCCAAAATAACCCGCAACAGAGCTTACATGTAGGTGAAGCTGCATTATTTGATAAAGATATCACGGCCCTTAAAGGGGTTTATGTTGCCAATGAGAGTAGTGAGTTTGGTGGATTTAGTGCGTCATTGACACAGACGCTGGTGGGTACCGAACAGAAGTCGGCAGATTTGCATGTGTATGGTAATACATACTTATTCGATGAGTTTAACATTGTTGAAAACGAACACGTTGCAGTCAACTTTGCTGATAGCCAATTTGGGCTGATGCAGTTATCAGAAAGCCCTGTATTGAGAATAACTAACCAAGCGCAAGACGCCGAAGTTTTGGCTGCTGCTGGCCAGCTAGCAATTAATCAATCTATTCCTGAGGATGGCGTTAACCTAGCGGTTACTGGTTTGGCAGACATCACCGGCCAGTTAAACATTAAAGATACGGGTGTTGCATTAAACGTTGATGGCAAATCCAAGTTAATGGGCCATGCAGAGTTAAAAAATGGCATGCACGTTAGTGTCACTAATAACTCAGGAGATGCGCAAAGAGCTGCTGTGACCGTATCTGGGGAGACTATTTTAGATGGTGAGTTGCATACAACAGGGAATGTACAATTTGATGCTGATCATACCGTTGATGGTAATAGCGAAATTAAATCTAACCTGGAAGTGGGACGCAATGCGCTAATTGGGGAGAACTTAACGGTATCAGGTGAGCATTATGCTGGTGGCAGTGTAGAGATCGAAGGGACTGAAGGCCGCGATGCACTGACAGTAAACAATGATGCGAGCTTTAGAGCCGACGTCAATATCTCGGGTAACCTGTCTTTGGCACCATATCAAGCAACAGCCCGCGTACATATTTGCGAAACTGATCAACAAGCCCTTCGCATTGATGACCCAAGTGGAAAGGCCCAGTTGGTATTTAGCCACGGTAATTTGGGGTTAGGGGTTGAGCGTCCTGACTACATACTTGATGTAGGTGAAGATGCGTGCTTTAGAAGAGATTTGACCGTCAACGGTCGAGTGGAAATTGATGATAGTCTGCATGTCAATGAGTATGCCAGTTTCAGAAGTAATGTGAATATTTATGGTACGTCGGAGTTACAGGGCGAAACCAGAATTGGTCTGGCAATGCACACTCAAGATGAGGAGGCATCTTCAATTCGCCGTAATGCTCAGCTCAGTGTAGATCAAAATCATTTTGAATATGGTTTAGCGGTTTACCATAAAGGGGTTAATCCCATTGTATTCCAAGATGGTAAAGTGGGGATCCGCAATGCACAGCCTGAAGCTGAACTTGATATTCTAGGTGATATTAAAGTTGAAGGAGACATTGAACTCAATGGCGTATTGCGTGGGACAGGTCAGCTTGAGTGTTTAGATGGCGCGAAGATTTTAGGTGACGTAGAGCTGCGTTCTGATTTAACCGTATATGATGATGCATTATTTAAAGACACGGTCACAATTGAAGGCTTAACAACCATTGAGCGTAAATTAAATCTTCTGGCAGATGCTGATTTTGCGAAAAGTTTACATTTAGGTGAAGAGCTTACAGTAAGAGGCAATGCGTTCTTTAAAGAAGCGGTTCATTTTGACAAAGACACAACAGTGCGTGGCAGCTTAGTCGTTGAAGGTTTAGATGCAGCAAATCAGGTGGTGTTTAAACCGCATGTAGATATTCATAGTCATTTAGCTGTGCAAGGTGAAACAAACTTTGGCAATGACACGCATGTGAAAGGGGACTCGTATATTAGCGGTGCAGTCAGTGCTGCAAACTTGGCTATCGAACACGGTGTTAAAGTTGGTACTTCGCACAATGACAGCGCGATGGTGTCGATTAATACCAGTGAAGGTGAGACTGCACTCGATGTCGCTGTACGAGGCCGCTCTGAGTTGGTGGTTGATGGCAACGCGAATGTTGGTATTGGTTGTAAAGCGCCTGAATTCAAGCTAGATGTGCGAGGAGATGCGCGCGTATCAGACATGTTGACTGTTGAAGGTGAGTTAGTACTTGAAAATAGGCTTAACCTACAGCAAGGTGCTGAAATTATTGGTGATTGTGATATTCAAGGCCAGGTTGCACCTCAGCAACTTCAATTACCAGAAGGGCCTCAAATTGACGCAATATCATCAGACTGTGAATTGGGCGGTGAGATGGCATCAGACCATGTACTAGCCACGCAAGCTGCTGTGAAAGCGTATGTAGATGAGCATGCATGGCGCTTTGGTCGCGGTAAAAAGGTTGTTGCTATCCACAATCAAGAAGAGTTTGACGAGATATTCTCGAGAGATTGCTTGAATAATATGACGATCTTACTGTTCCCTCACAATGGCCACCGTCAGGTTTCTAGAGCGTATAAACTGAAAAATGCTGTTGAAGTGGGTTCAAACCTAAGCATCGTAGGCTTTAATGAGCGTGAAACACGTATCGTCAAAGCACACGCAGGGTGTCGCTTTCTGATCCGTGGTGACAGAGATGCCATGGTTAAGCATGTCGAAATGCATGGTTTCACATTTGATGGAGCGATCCACGAAGTCTCTAGAGAGCTAAGTGCCTATGAAGGGAATGGAGGTGCATTTAACTTACGCTATGCTGATCAAATACAGCTTAATTGTGTGATTGAGAATCATGCAGTCAGTGGTGATGGTGGTGCGATTTACGGTGAAGATGTAACTAACATCACCGCGAACAATATCCGCAATTGTCGAGCAGGTCGTCAAGGTGGCGCAGCTTATGGACTAAGGTATGCAAACTTGCAAGCACAGAACTGTCAGGCGGAGCGGGGTGGGGCTGTTGCGCATTGTGATGACAGTGAAGTGGTCGCAATTAATAATACGGCACAGTTACATGGTGGTGGCGCTTACAAATGCCAAAACTTGATCTGTAAAGGGTTCTGGCGACGTAATACAGCACAGCAAGGTGAGGGCGATCATATCTTTAGCATGGGTTGCTACCACCTTGAAGAGCAAGAAGAGCACCATGGTGATTTCTTATGGCATGCTTTGTATTTAGATAAGCCAATGAATCACTCTCGTTTCTTCTGGCGTAATGACCACGTTTAGTCATGAAGTTAGCACTTGGTCAAATAGGGGCTGAATTAGAAGCCCCTGCACATTTAGTGAACTCTGGTCAGCATAGTGTTGCTGAACTGGAGTCACTATTTAAAAACTGGTTGTATAAGGAAATAAATAGACTCGAAATAAGCTGGCCAATACCTGTATCAGATATGGCCCCTGTGATTTTAGATGATATTGAAATAGAGTTGCCAGATGTTGATCTCAACGCTTTAAAGCGTGACCCAAGCAATTACTTTAAAACAGTATTTAGTCCTGCTTTTTACACTGCCGTGGAGCGGCAGCTAATAAAGCATTTGAGTCTCTCGCAAAAACATAATTACCTTTTGGCACCTTGGTTGTTAAGCAATGAGTTACAACTAGAAAAGAGTGAACTAAGGGCGTATGTTTGGCAAAAAGTGATGAAAGCTTGCTGGCATAGTTTGCAGTATCGTCCTGCTCTTTTTTTGAAAATGCTCAAAAGTGCTGAATGGCCAAGTATGCGAGTGCGGTTTATAGAGGCGATATATCAAGATCAAGAATACTTGGTTGCGTCGCTTGCTGTTGTCAGTGATGGGTTTATTTCCAAGCGCTCAGAATCGTTTTTGTCTAAATTATCCAAATCAGAATGTATTGATCTATGGACGGACATAGAAATACTTCAAAGCGTTTATTCATCTGATGTGCATGCAAGACAGCAAAGCTTATCTCTACTGTCAAAAAGCTATCAGCTATATGTTGAGCAATCGGCATTCACAGAGCAGGTAAGAAGATCTGTGATTGCGGCGATAAAAAACAAGGATATCCCTCTTGGCTATTTAACCACTTGGTTTACAGTAAAAGGCGCGTCTGAATTGACACATTCGGACAGTCGATCTCTAGTGCAAATGGTCAGAAAGCTAAGTTCTAAGGTCGGGTGGTTGCAAAGCAAGCACAATTTTGTAGCACAATATCAGCCGAGCGTGCTGTCTAAACTATTGGATAATTACCACGATGCTTATGAACCAGAAACGACATCCATTCAGGCGAGTAAAAAAGAAACCTATTTGCTATTAGCTCAGCTCCATGGAGAGCTTGGTAGCGGTTGTAGAAAGAGTATTCGTGCTTTAGAAGGATTACTGAAGCTTATCCATACACAGGTTACTATTGGTGAGTTGCCTTTTTATAGCCAGATGTTTTGGCGCGAGTTCTTTGCCAAACATGACGTTGAGCAGTGCTTACCAGCACCTCTGCTCTTTTCTTTGAAGCGCCTGTTTAATACACAGCTAAGTGATCAATATACGTTGTCGTCTAAACAACGGTTTGTGGATTACGCGCTGACCTTGAGCACTCGTGAACGTCACTGGATAAAGCATGAAAAATCATCACAAGTGAAACCAGTCTATGCACGCCGTTTGTATGTAGTGCTATGCCATATCAAAAATATACCATGGGAATATATTCAACAGTTTAAGCACCTGTTTGGATCTTCAATACAAGGTTCAACTGACTTTATGACGCCAGTTGACATTCCTACTTATCAGGCGTTGTTACACTCTCTTGAGTGTTGGTTGAGCGATGAACTGATACAGATTAAGCAAAGTTTAATCAGTGAAAGTGATGAGGGAAGCTCGCTGACTTTATCTCCACAAAGCATTCGTCCAAGCGTAAGTGACGCCATTGAAAAAATAGCACCAGCACAAGCTCTTGAGGCATCAGTCACAACACGACTGGCACTTTGCAATGTAACTACTCTTGAGCCTTCACTGCAAGTTATATTTGATAACGCATCTACAAATTATTTTGAGCAGGTTGAAGCTGCGCAGCTTAGGCTAACTTTGTCGGTGTTATCTCAACCATTGAATGATGTCACAAAAACCGTATTGAAAAGGCAAGTGGCAGGTGCGAAATTAGAAAAATTACAGTCACTTTTACGCAAATCTACTGAAGCATTAATTTCACCTATCTGTGAAACAAAACACGATATAGATCCGATTGTCGAGAACGCTCTTTCTCATATTGCTAAAGGCCAATCGTCAGTATTAAGTCTACTTGCTATTAGTGAGCAACTGATTGAAGCGCTAGAGCAGGTGATTTGCCAGAGTCGACTTACTCAAAAATTAAATGTTGAGTCAGCTGGTAAAGCATTATCTCAATTAGATAATACTCTGCGCACTGAGAGGAAAGCAGAGCGCAGACAGAGTGTTGAAGCAGAGTCAGGCATTGTTGAAAAGTTACCTGATGAGGCTAGCCTGCAACATAGACCGTCACAGCTTGAATTAGCAAGAGTGTTGCTCATCGCGACGCAATTGCGGCGTTACTGCGAGGCACTTAACCACACAATTAAGCTTAACCAAGCGAGTATCCAATTACATGATGGGCATGAACTGGTTGTCCACGTGATGACATATCTGCAAAGCTGGCAAAATGTGCTCGTGGTTCATCGTATATCGCCAAGTACGCCATTATTCAGTGATGCCGTGCGTTCAGCAATTTTTAAATTGAACAAATTGCGAGAGGACATCTACCAGTTAAACCCTTATATAAACACTCAAGCACAAAAAGAGCATATGTGGTGGCTAGAGTTGTTGGATATATCGGTAATACCAGATAGCCGCTTGGTTAAGAACGGTTCGAAATCCACTAAAAACGACAGCAATGATAGAACATCAGAAGTATCTCTAAATGAAGTCAAGAATCAACAAGCTCCGCAAGTACGCGCTAAAGATACGCTTATTGCTATTAATGACATGAGTGAGTTTGTTGAAGCTCGAAGTTTTACTGAAGTAGCTAGGCTGCTAGAAAGTCGTAAAGAACAACTTCAAGCCGCTAAAAAGGGCCTAGAGGCTTTGCAGGAGTTGCCTAATTCGGCAGATAACATAGCCGTGAAGCGGATAAGTTCAGCGCCAATTGAAGATATAGAAAACTTACCTCTTGGCACTCACTTGAGTGTGCAGAGCAAGCAAGTAACAGAAGGCGAAATTGATGATGATGCAAGGTTAAGAGTGAATGAAGCATCGCTGTTGCAGCAAGAACAGCATCGAGTTAAACGTATCTCTACGCGTCTTTTAGGACAAGTCAAAGCACACCAAAACAAGCTATCACGCGCAGGCATCGAAAAATTAAAGGCTCACTGTGAACAAGTGTTGACTGAATTGCGACATCAATATCAGCAATCAGTAGAGCACTTAATCAGTATGGATGCTGGCGTGGTATTAGTATGGCCATTTTTAGAAATCTTATTTAATAAGTTAGAGCTACTCATTACTACCGAGGACGGCCAGGTTATGTTTGTAGATTTAACTGCTCAGCAAAAGGCACATTCCTTAATGTGTAGGTTGGTAGGAATCGATGCAGAAAGCGAAGAAACTTACGTGATTAATGCTTTGCTAGGCTTAGAACTTGACCATAAATTTGATGGTGAACCTATTGCCCTAGATAGCGTAGAGCAAGATGAATTAAATACACTCATTGGTGCTGTGATTCATCGCTGGGAGGCTTTGAAAGCTATGCCTATTGATGCGTTCAGAAGTATGTTTTTACAAAGAAGCGGTGAAGTAAAGTTGACCGCCAATGGTGTAAGCATTGTTGTCGAGAGTAAACCTCAAGATGTTCTACTTATGAAACTTCCATGGGGGCTAGGAATAGTTCAGCTACCTTGGTTAGACACAGATCTTATCAATATCGAGTGGGATTACGGCTTTTAGCAAACTGTAGTCACATCTTAACTCTAAATTCACAATAAAACTTAAAAATGAAAGCGCATCTAATGAATAGTGCGCTTCAACGCCCAAAACCAATTATCTAATGGACTTGCAAACAATGAGCTAGTCCCAATTCAATATGGAGAAGTGTATGCCTGTAAATAACCATTCAAATCTACGTGCCTTAATAGAGGAACATCAGGTGCGCCAACAGCAGTATCAAGTTGCAGAAAATAAAGTACAAGCCTATTTGGAGTACAACCGTCGGTATTTACTCCAACATTTGAATAACTTATTTACAAGCAGGGTATTACCACATCTTGAGTTAGTAAAAACATTACTGATTGAGCAGGGGTATACTGCAGATATTGAAATAGAAAAACAAACGTTATACGAAGAAAGTTCAGCGATTGAAGTGATCACCCAAGTCTCTTTATTATTCTCGGGTAATAAAGACGATCAAGATATTGGTCTGACGCAAAATAGGCTGCTGATATTTACAAGACCAAATCATGCGTTTATATATGCAAAATATATTACAGAGCTTGTTACGAGTCAGACTCAACCTTTATTTTTTGCTGATGATTATTATTATCAGAATATGCCTTCAGCAGATTTACAGTTTCCTCATTTACCATTCCCGCCTAATTTTGAGGAACATAGTGAGTTTAAATCTATGGCAACGGACTTTTTAAGCCTTGTTTTCTTACAGATAAGAGGGAAGCTTAGCTAGCGAGGTAAAACGGTTTATCTTGGTTTTTTGTCACAAAACTTAATTGTTCGCGTCAGTGTTTAAACAAACTAAGGAGAGTCATTGTGGCAAATTATCAAGAGGCGTTTGACTATGCCTTTTCTGAAAAAGGCGAAAAATATCGGTGTCTTCACCGTTCAGATGAATTAATTTGTGGGCAAAGTCTACGTAGCCAGGGATTTAGTGAGGTGGAAACTCGGCGGCTATTTAAACAAGTTTATGCATTTGAACTTTGGTTAGAGCTTAAAGGTGAGCAGATCCTTAATCAACAAGCAGCAGGGTTGTTATTATTGCTTAATGCAAGAGGCTACTTGTCAGTGATGCTCAATGAAATGCAAAATTATTTCAATATAAATCTCAGTAGCAAGATGTGCGAGTGCACATTGAATCGAATAAATGCACTGCCTGAAAAGAGGCTAAACGAGTGGCTGGTTGCAGGTTTAGACTATTTTTCACTTGTCGAAAATAAACAACTACAAAGCATGAATCACAATATTAAAGCTTGAATTTTAACAATATTACCCAATATAGGTAGTCACTGTTATACAGTTGATTTAAGCAACCAATCGGAACCATTAAGGAAAGTTCAATGACAATACAAAAACCGCGTGTGGGACAATTTACCTTTGAACAAGAAGGGCAAGAAGGTGGCCGTTACCATAGTCGTGTGTTACATGTTCCTTCCAAATATTCTGGCCTGACAATTGGCCGAGGATTTGATCTTAAACATCGTAGTTCAGAACAGATCCTTAAGGCCCTCAGTGAAGCTGGTGTGGCCTTTGGCGATGCAGAGGTATTGGCAAAAGCATCAGGGTTATATGGTTCTCAGGCGCAGCAATTTATAAAAAAGCATGGTCTTGAAGGCTTTGAAGTGAGTCCAAAAGAGCAAGTGATTTTATTCGAGCAAACGTATGAAGTCATGTCTAAAGACGTAAAGCGAATATGTGATAAAGCAGATTGTGTTGAAGTATATGGACCTGTAGATTGGGAAAACTTACACCCTAAGATTAAGGACATTTTAATTGATTTACGCTACCGAGGTGATTACACCCCAGCAACGCGTAGGCGAATTCAGCGCTATGTAGTACAAAATGACCTTGAAGCGTTTAGTAAGGAGATGTCTGATAGAGAGCTGTGGAATACGGTGCCAAGTGAGCGATTTAAGCAGCGTTTAGCCTATTTGATCACAACATAATAAAAAAGCTGCTTAGGCCGCTTTTTTATTATGTTGTTTTTTTGTTGCGCGTCGTAGGTGTGCGCCATGACCATCGATTTCTGGTGTTGAGAGCAAGTATGCATGGAAAGTAATAATTCCGAGGCCTCGACGAGTTCGCTCTGCCCAGTATAAGCCAACCAACAACCCCAGTAATAAGCAACCTACTATTAAAATTGAAGCAGTAAAGTGGTCAAAATGTAAATATGCAATGGTTCCAAGCAAACCCATAAAGAATATTGGCACAATCACAATTTGTAAATATAAGAGTAGGAATACAAGGTACCCTAAAAAGTATAAATGCCACTCAAATATTTTTTCAAAAAATAATGTGCTGATTTTTAGCAATTAACTTCCTTTGTTTTTAATGAAATATTTATAATTATCAGAGGAAAATATTAACATGAGGTGGGCAAAAAGGGTGGCTTTCCTAAATATTAAAGCCAAGAGTTTATTGGCCAGACTAACTTATCCTACGTATCTGGCCCATTCAAAATGATTTAATTATCCGCCAATATCAACAACTGTAACATGATTTACTCTTTGCTCTTCTATAAAATCAATCATGCCCGGGCGCTTATAGAGAAGGGTTTTTGAGTCATATGAAATTGCCCAAATGGTGTTATCGCGATCGACGTCAATATTATAAAAATGTCCAAACTTTTCTAGCTCATCACCATTGAGTTTGTAAACTTGTTGTGAACCGTGTGTATTTTTAAATATATGTGCGGTGACATAGACTTCACCACCACCAACCGCGACATCTTTGAGCGTGCATGTTTGTAGGCAGCTTAAGTGAATTTGATGCCAATTCCCGTTGATCCGCTGGTAGAGTTCATTGTCATCTGTGATGGCCCAGACAGATCCAGATTCATTCACATCAATTTTTACAATGCGCTTATTGTGGATCCCATAGTTTCCACCAAACTGTTCAGCTACCAAGTTGAATTTCTTCAAATCGCCGGTTTGTGTGACGCAATAAGCATGTTTAGGACTATACGTTGAAACATCTACGGCACCTAAACAACCGAATACATGTTGCCACGTATCGTTTTGATACCTAAAGACCATGCCATACTCTCCAACTGCAAACGTAGCGCCTTCATTGTAAGCGTATCCAGGGGAGCTTTCACTGCTAGGGCGATAATGAAAGTATCCTCCAGAGGCTGCAATCGTTTTTTGGTAGTATGGTAGTGGCATTGCTTGCCATGTGTCACTGCTGTCATCTTGGTGTAGGTAGGGTGTACCTTGCTGATCTATCATTACTCGAATAGCCGAATTTTCATGGCTTTGAGCATAAACCGGCGAAGTGCCTAGTATGGTGATTAAGGCAAAAATATCCATCATTTTGTTTGTATGCTTCATATTAGTTTTCCTTTACATGTGTGTATGTCAAAAAAGTGTAAGCATATTCAGGGAAAAAAAAGCGTACTAAAGTCGCGATATATAATACTATTTAAGCTATTTTTATATTCTGTAAATTCAAAAAATAATGAAATGGTATGGTTTTTTGGTGAGTTACTGACGTGTTTTGAGAAACATAAAATTGTGTAATTAGCGGAATTTTATATTTAACTGTATCGAATGCAAAAACTAATTTAGATGAGCCTTAATGGTATGTAGTATAAAGGTAAATATACACACCAACAGGCTTTTGACCCTTAGATTTAGAAATAGTCCAGCTCATTGGACAATTTTGCCAAGTATACCTTTTTTTTCTTTCCCACAAAGGATATGACAATGCAGTTTTCGCGGCAGTCAGTTTGTAGTGGCAGACTTTATATCTAGCGTTCTGGTTCTCTTTCTCATTACCATGAGCTACAGCACTCAAAAACGCACTGACAAACACAGATACTACGAGTAGGTTTTTCATCATCATACCTCCTTGACCATATATAAATGATTTAATAACCTAAACTATTCCATTTTAGTTCGATTAGACCCTATAACTAGAACACACTATGAATGAGAAGTGAATCATAAATAAAAGGTTTATTTTAATCATTGCACAAATCGTTTCATTTGGGGCTCTCCCTGAGCGTGAGATAAGCGTTTTCGTTTTAATATAACCATATGGGTGGTCGTAATATCGATTGCCTAACATTTGTGTCTTGTATGCGGTGCCTTTACTGTAATTAAAGCTTCATTAATAAATATAGGGAGTCACGAATGATAGGCACACGGTGCTTGCTAAAGTTACCATGCATAATGGGCTATGGCATATGATACGGCTTTTGGTTAAATAGATTGTTTGCAACTCTTTAGCTACATAAGTGGATCAAGATGCAAAGAAGGTAGGGCAGTACATGCCTTTTAAAGTGGTGGTAATGTATACCACTGTACTTTTTCCTCTTGAAAAAGTGATTGAACGACACAACTATTTATGCTGTATGTAATTTGTTCAGCATGCAAAAAACATCAAATAAATCGACTTTAAGGGTCGATAAGCGCTGTAAGTTACCTGATTAATTTGTAATAATGCGTCAGTTAACAAGCTACAAATTCAGAGGAAAGACCTCCTATGGCGGATACAGAGAATCGCCCAACAAACTTCATCAGAAACATCATTGACGGAGATCTGGCAAGTGGCAAACACGCATCGACACATACGCGTTTCCCGCCAGAACCAAATGGTTTTTTACACATTGGTCATGCTAAGTCTATCTGTCTAAATTTCGGCATTGCACAGGACTATAAAGGCCTTTGTAATTTACGTTTCGACGACACTAACCCAGAAAAAGAAGACATCGATTACGTAAACTCAATTCAAGAAGATGTTAAATGGCTAGGCTTTGATTGGGATGGCGAAATTTGCTATTCATCAAACTATTTCGACAAGCTATATGGCTATGCTGTAGAGCTGATTGAAAAAGGCTTAGCTTATGTGTGTTTCTTGTCTCCTGAGCAAGCACGTGAATATCGCGGTACATTGACTGAGCCAGGTAAAAATAGTCCACACAGAGATACATCTCCTGAGGAAAACTTAGCGCTTTTTGAAAAAATGAAAAACGGCGAGTTTAAAGAAGGTGAGTGTGTACTTAGAGCAAAGATCGATATGGCTAGCTCTTTCATGGTACTTCGTGACCCGATTATTTACCGTATCCGTTTTGTTCATCATCACCAGACTGGTGACAAATGGTGTATTTACCCAATGTATGACTTCACGCACTGTATTTCAGATGCGCTAGAAGGGATCACGCATTCATTGTGTACGCTTGAATTCCAAGATAACCGTCGTTTATATGATTGGGTACTTGAGAACATCAGCATTGAGTGTCAACCGCAGCAGATCGAGTTTTCTCGTTTAAATCTAGAATATACTGTGATGTCAAAGCGTAAGCTTAATGACTTAGTCGTTAATGGTCAGGTCGAAGGTTGGGATGACCCTCGTATGCCGACAATTGCAGGTTTACGTCGCCGAGGTTATACACCGGCTTCAATTCGTGAGTTTTGTAAGCGCATTGGTATCACAAAACAAGATAATATGGTTGAAATGGGCATGCTTGAAGCATGTATCCGTGATGACCTAAACGAAAATGCGCCTCGTGCGATGGCTGTGTTAGATCCAGTGAAGATTGTGATCGAAAACTATGACGCAGATAAAGTAGAAATGTTGTCTGCACCAAATCATCCAACATTAGAAATGGGTGAACGTGAACTGCCATTCACTCGTGAAATTTTCATTGAGCGTGAAGATTTCCGCGTTGAAGCGAACAAAAAGTTCAAGCGTTTAGTTTTGGGTAAAGAAGTACGTTTACGTAATGCTTATGTAATTAAAGCTGAGCGCATTGAAGAAGATAGTGCGGGTAATATTACCACTATTTATTGTACATATGATGCCGACACGCTTGGTAAAAACCCAGCAGATGGCCGTAAAGTTAAAGGCGTAATTCATTGGGTTTCAGCGTCACATTGTATCGAAGCGGAAGTACGTCAGTATGACCGTCTATTCAATGTACCAAACCCAGCTGCCGCAGAAGATTTTGCGACGACGCTAAACCCAGAGTCACTAGTAGTGATTGCAAACGCTAAACTTGAGCCTTCACTTGCTAACGCAAATGCTGAACAAGGTTTTCAATTTGAGCGCTTAGGCTACTACAGTCGAGATAACAAGTCTGAGGCTTTAACGTTTAACCAAACGGTAGGTCTGCGTGACTCATGGGCCAAAATTGAAAAAGCATAAAGCCTTTTAATTTAGTGCTATTTTTTATCAAAAAAGGTCGACATTTGTCGGCCTTTTTTTCAATATATTCATCAAATTAGTTTTATTAAGTCGCGCCGTGAGCAAACAGTCAATTCACAATTTCTACATTAATGAACAGCAATCGATTTATTTGCTATCTCACCATGATGCAAAAAAGCATCGTCAATGGCTAAACATATGTAAAAAGCAATTGTCGCTGCTTGGATATCAAGATGTGGAATTAATTGGATCTGGTGCATTTGGGTTTGTCTTTGCGGGAGTTGAGGACAGCGGTGCGCAATGGGTATTTAAATTCTCTCGAATCACGTTGGCACAGAGTGTAAGAGATCGGCTTGAAGATGAAGCCTATATGTTGTCTCAAATTAATAATCCTATGGTGCCTGAGTTTTTTGCATTTGAGCGTGTAAAAAAGCAGGGGATATTAATGATGGCTCGGGCCCAAGGTGAAGACCTTGAGCAAATTTCTTTAAAACAAGGGCGGCTAAAACCACGCGTTTTGGTCCATTTGGCATTGAAGCTTCGCAATGTATTATTAGATTTGAGAGAGCGCAAAAACGGGATGTCGTTGCAGCCTGTCGTTCATGGAGATATCAAGCCCTCAAATATTGTGTGGGATCAGCAATCTGATGCCTTCTCATTGGTCGATTGGGGCAGTTCTGTTTACGCACAAATAGATGTGCATGGAGAACCCGTAGCGAGCAATATCATGGATTTAATGTCTTCTGACATAGCCAGTACCAATGCTCGAATGGGCGATGTATATTTTATTGGGGATGAACAAATGTCAGGTTCGCGTTCTTCTCCGCGCTTTGATGAACAGGGAGTTGCCTCGACTATCTATGCATTGGCAAGTGCGCAATCTTGCCGTTTCGGCGCGCAAGTTATTCCAGCAACCAGCCTAGGGTTACCAATAGAGTTTTCCAGAGTAATAGATGGTATGTTGAGTAAAGATAAAGCAGAGCGTGACGCTGCCGGTGATTACTTTATGCGCAATATGCCTGCAATGGCTAAGGTGTACCTACCCGATATTGAATCACCTCAACTTAAAGCGAATATACCCTTTTGGACTTCTTCACAAATTGATTTACCAGATACAGTGGTGTATAGCTCGAGAAAGCAGTTTCTGCGCCGCGCCGATCACAATCAACAGTTGCTTGATGTGAATGATGCACAGTTAGATCGGTATTATAAAGAGTTCCTATTTGATACGGGTGATACTGAAAAAGCATTTTTAGCTTCTATTAGTCGATTGGCAAAGTATCCAGTCGTTGGGGGGTTGAGTTTCCATTGGCAGCAGGAGTCGTTATTTGTTGAGTCAAGTTTGATGCTGCATGATGACAGTTTACAAAGTGCGTTCACAGATGCTGTAAATGCAACTGTAATGCTAGCACAAGGGATTGAGCAAAAAGGTCTTTTCAAATGTTGTTTATTTGATGCGAGGCAAACCATTCAATTAGAGCGTGACGAAACCGGAGCTTATATCTTTGAGCAACTACCTGAATTACAGTATAGCGTGAGTCATGTAGCGGCCTCAGAAGTGACTCGGCCCCACTCTTATTTTGAAGATGGCAAAGACCCTGATGAGCAGCTTCAACTACCAAAAAAAATCATCCAGTGTGTATTTGAGCTGAATAAAATTCATCACACAGGCTGTATTATTTTCGAGTCACTGAGCGATCGCTTGAAAATCCACTATTACTATCGATTACTCGATGCTGAGCAAGAGTCGGCTTTTGCAGCCCTCTTAAAAGAGATTATTCAGTATACGGTGAGTATTCAAGACTATGGCGTAGCTGGGTTTATGAAACTGCCATATAAAAATACACGTGAATTTGAATTGTGTCCTAAGCAACCGGACAATTACTTTCCTAAAAACCCAAAGTCCTAGGTATTTAAGTTTCTCTGAGTAAAAAAGCCTTTAATCGCAAGTAAAATTTGGACTAGCATATGACGAATTGTCAATTGAAATTTGGCTGAGTCTATAGCAACCTTATGGTTGAGGAGGGAACTATGGACAAACAGAAAAGACAGGAGATCTTAACCTTGAGTTGGGGGATCCATGATGAAGTTGAGCAAGCAATAGTTCATCACACTGCCGTTGAAGGAGATGATAACTGGTCTGAAAAGCAACGATTATTGATAGCCGATATGTCTTTGCATTTACTGCAAACAGCGCTTAAGCCTGAACCAATGTGTAATGAGAAGTTAAAGAATAACCTAAATGCTATCTTAACTTTATCCGATGACTTTGTAAGTGAAGTTGATCTTAAGCGTGTCGCCGATGCACTGTATGGGCTTGAAAAAGCATGAGAAAATAACGACATTAACCTGTACTAGCTCAGACTTGATCTGACAGTTACCCGTTTTTATCGGTGACTGTCAGCTTAGATTTGAGCTAAATTCTTTTCTGCCCAAATACGTTTTCCATCTTCCATGGTCTCAAGTGGCGTTCTACCACAGCACATTTTTCCCTGATGTGTTCGGTCATTATTGTAATAAACCATCCATTCGTCCAGATCCTTTTGCAATTCTTCTAGTGAGCTATACAGCTTCTTACGGAATGTAATCTGATAAAACTCGTTAAGTATCGTTTTGTGGAATCGCTCACAGATACCGTTGGTTTGAGGCGACATGGCTTTAGTTTTCGTATGGTCTATATCGTTAATTGCGAGATAAAGTTGGTAGTCATGATGTTCAACCTTGCCGCAATACTCTGTACCTCGGTCAGTCAGAATTCGTAGCATTGGCAGCTCATGCTGTTCGAAATAAGGTAAAACCTTATCATTGAGTATGTCAGCCGCTGTAATCGGTGTTTTCGTGGTGTACAGCTTTGCAAACGCCACTTTGCTATAGGTATCAACAAATGTCTGCTGATAAATACGGCCTACACCTTTCAGGTTGCCAACATAGAATGTATCTTGTGAGCCTAGATAACCTGGATGCGCTGTTTCAATTTCACCACACGCTTCATCATCACTTTTCTTTTTCTCAAGCGCAGCGATTTGACTGTCAGTTAGGATAATACCTTCGCTAGCTACTTTGTCTTCCAAAGCTTTCAGACGCTTCTTAAAGTTCTCTAAGTCATGGCGTAGCCATATCGAACGAACACCGCTGCCTGATACAAATACACCTTGCTTCCTAAGTTCGTTGCTTGTCCTATGCTGGCCGTGAGCTGGGTAGTCAATAGCGTACTTAACCACTGCTTGTTCAGTTTCTTCATCGACTCTGTTTTTGATGTTTGGAGACCTGCGACTTTTATCAATTAATGCATCCAAGCCACCGTCTTCAACAAGCTCTTGGTATCGATAAAAAGTGTCTCTGGAAACGCCCATGACTTTACAGGCTTTAGAAACATTACCTAATTCTTCAGCAAGATTAAGTAAACCAGTTTTATGTTTAATGATTGGGTTGTTAGTATGTAACATGAGAGTTACCACCTTTTGGTTGTTTTGATTAAAAGATTCGACACCTTTATCAAAACGGGTAACTCTCAATTTTTCAAATCGAAATGTCAGATCAAGTCGAGACTAATTCAATTAACCAAATGTTTTTATGTGAGTTAGACATAAAAAAGCCAGCAAAATGCGCTGGCTTACTGTTAACAAATGAGCTTGTCATTAAGATTCATCAGATTCTGTAAATCTTCTGCACTCTTCTTCATCAACACACTCACCATATAAGTAAAGGGAGTGGTTGGTTAACTTAATACCATTGCTCGTTGCAATTTCCACTTGGCGAGTTTCAATCACTTCGTCTTCGAATTCGATAACTTTACCACACTTCAAACACACTAAGTGGTCATGGTGAGTGCTACCTGATAATTCAAACACTGACTTGCCGCCTTCAAAATGGTGACGTGTCACAATACCGGCGTCGTCAAACTGGTTAAGTACACGGTATACTGTAGCTAAGCCAATTTCTTCGCCTTTATCGAGCAAAATTTTATAAACATCTTCTGCACTGATATGTTGGTTTTCAGGAGATTGCAGAATCTCTAGAATTTTTATACGCGGTAAGGTGACTTTTAAGCCCGCCTTTTTAAGCTCTAAGTTGTGATCAGTCATTTAATCTGTCTCAATCTATTATCTTTTTACTTCAACTCTTAAGAATAAGCACGACCATTTTCTTAAGAATAACGTGCACGGGCAACAAGTCAAAGCTTGTTTGATTAATTCAATGAATTAATCTTCTAACTCGCTTAGACACATTTCGTCATATACCTGTGCACACCAAGCTTTAATACGCTGCTCAGTAAGCTCTGGTTGACGGTCTTCATCAATACCTAAACCAACAAAGTGGTTATCATCTACAAGCGCTTTTGATGCTTCGAACTCGTAGCCTTCAGTTGACCAGTGGCCAACAACAATTGCACCACGCTCTGCTACGATGTCATTTACCATGCCCATCGCATCTAAGAAGTATTCAGCATAGTCTTCTTGGTCACCACAACCAAAGATAGCGACTAGCTTGCCTTCAAAGTTAATTTCTTCAAGCTCAGGGAAAAAGTCATCCCAGTCACATTGTGCTTCACCGTAGTACCAAGTAGGGATACCAAATAGGATAAGATCAAACTCTTCGATGTCTGCTTTGCTACTTTTAGCGATGTCTTTTACATCGATTAGCTTTTTACCTAGCTCTTTTTGGATCTGTTTAGCAACGTGTTCGGTGTTACCCGTATCACTGCCGAAAAAAATACCTACGCTTGCCATTAATTACTTACCTTTATCTATTAATCGCTAATTTCTCTTGCAAAATGGTTTCTATAAGTGCACTACGGCTAATGTTTTGCTCTTCAGCCATATCACTTAACGCTTGGTAAAGTTCAGAAGACACTTTGAACTCTACGCGTTTTAAACCTCTTGCTCTATCTCTTTTAATTTGATTACGCTTGTTGATCTTTAGCTGCATCTCCCTAGGTAAGGGATTTGTTTTGGGCCGACCTGGGCGTTTTTCATTTTCAAATAAGTCGATAGTTGTTCTATCTAATTCAGACTTGGCCATTAACCAACACCCGCACCTTGCCAAAACACTTGTATTACACCTTTGGCTATGAAACCTGAACAACCTAAAAACAACACCAGCCAAACGATGTATCGACCAAATTTAGGCACGTCACCTTTCTTTAGAACATCCTGTATGGCCATTCCAATAAGAAAGAAAATACATGCGAGCGCAAAGTAAAAACCAAGAGTTTCAAACTCATTTATGTATTGACTGATCATCTTTGCACTACTAAAACCTTAAACGGCGGCTACTATAGCATACCTAACTATAATAAATTAAGTTTCGCTATGTAAAAATCTCCGACAATTATTGAATAAAATCAATAATTGAACGATTGACAGCATCTGGCTTTTCAGCGTGTAGCCAATGTCCAGCACCTTGAATGACTTTTGCACGGGCTTTTGAAAATGCGCTCACGATAGCATTTTTGTGCTCTGGCAAAATGTAATCAGAGTTATTACCTTTAATGAATAGCGTATCACACAAACAGGTACGAGGTGTATCTATGTTGGAGATAATCTTAGAATAATTTTTTTCTATAACGGATAAATTGAACCGCCATTCAAGCTTTCCTAGATCATTTTTTGCTAGGCTTTTTAATAAAAACTGTCTAACACCAAGTTCGTTTATCTTTTCAGCCATCACTTTATCGGCTTCACTACGACTAGTCGGTTCATGGAGAGAGACTTGATTTAATGCAGCAATAATTGAGTCATGCCTTGGATGGTAGGCCACTGGTGCTATGTCAAGTACAACCAGTTTATCAACTTTTTGTTCTTCAAGCATTGCCACTTGCATTGCAACCTTGCCACCCATAGAGTGCCCAATAAGCGTGACACTTTCTAATCCTAAGTGGTCAATCAGATTAATAATATCTTGTGCCATGAATTGGTAGTCCATATCGTCACTTTTAAAAGAACGTCCATGGTTTCGCAGATCTACATTGATGACATGAAAATTTGTTTCTAGTGCTCTGGCGATGACATTTAGATTTTCCAATGAACCAAAAAGTCCATGAATTAAGAAGACTGTTTTGGCGTTTTTTTGGTCTAAACCACTTTGTTTAAAATTGAGTAACATACTACCTCCAAGTTTGCGACGCTATTCTGCCAGTCTTAATTCAAAATTCAAAGCCGTAGAGGAAGAAGAAAAATTTAGATATAATCCCCCCAAATGCAGTATATGTATAAAATGACAGGACAAGCATGAAAACAATAGAAATAGATGACGAACTATATCAGTACATTGCAAGCAATACGCAAAGTATTGGTGAGAGCGCCTCACAGATCCTGCGTCGTTTACTAGAGTTAGAGCCAGTTCAGGGCGCTTCGATCGCTGTAAAGGTCGAAGAAAAACAAGTTGAGCCAGTTCAAGCTCAAAGCACGGTTGAAGAGAAAGTAGAGCCAGTACGAGAGTCAGCGAATGTGTTTAACATTCTAAATAAAGAAGAGCTAGCTATGCAAAAAGGTGTAGTAGGGCGCTTTTTATTTATTTTAGCTGCATTCCATCGCACCCATAAAGCTCAATTTAACAAGGTGCTTGACATTAAAGGGCGAGACCGAATTTACTTTGCAACAAGTAAAGAAGCGTTGCTTGAAAGCGGGAGCAGTATGAACCCAAAAAATATTACAGACAGTGAATATTGGGTCATGACGAATTCAAACACCACGCGTAAAAAGATGATGTTGCACGAGGTAGCTTTGATTTTAGGCTACACTCAGCAGCAGGCAGAAACAGTTCGAGACTACCTATAAGGAAATGTGATGGCAAACCATCCAAACGCAGGCAAAAAAGCTCCTAAATCACAGCTCGCAAATATTCCGAAGCTGGTGTCAGCATATTATTTGAATGAACCAGATCTTGAAACAAACCCAGAGCACTGTGTGGCATTTGGAACCTCTGGACACCGTGGTTGTTCATATAATGTCAAGTTTAACGAGTCACATATTTTAGCAATCACACAAGCTATTTGTGATTATCGAAAAGCAAACAATATTTTTGGTCCTCTATATTTAGGTAAAGATACGCATGCGCTGTCTGAAGCCGCCTTTAATTCTGCGATAGAGGTCCTGGTCGCCAACGAAGTTCAAGTGATCACTCAAGACAATGATGATTACACACCGACTCCAGTTGTAAGCCATGCCATCGTATGTCACAACCGAATTAACCCAAATGAGCTTGCAGATGGTATTGTCGTTACACCGTCTCATAACCCACCGGAAGATGGCGGTTTTAAATACAACCCACCAAATGGTGGTCCGGCCGATACAGATGTAACTAATTGGATAGAGCAACGTGCAAATCAGTTGTTGCGTGAAGATTTAGTTGAAGTTCAATTATTCCCTTATGCCAAGGCTAAGCGTTCTGGTTTTATCAAGTATGAAGATTTAATCACGCCATATGTGGAAGATTTAGCAAACGTGATAGATTTGGATGCAATCGCAAAAGCTGGCGTTTCTATCGGTATTGATCCATTGGGTGGTTCAGGTATTAATTTCTGGCCTGTGATCGCTGACAAGTTTGGCCTGAATATGACGGTTGTAAACGATGAAGTGGATCCAAGATTTGCATTCATGCCCCTTGATAAAGATGGCAAAATTAGAATGGACTGTTCTTCACCGTTTGCCATGGCAAATTTAATTGAAATTAAAGATGATTTCGATATTGGTATCGGTAACGACCCAGATTACGATCGCCACGGTATCGTTACAAAAGATGGTTTAATGAATCCGAACCACTTTTTAGCCGTTGCTATTGATTACCTGTTAAAGCACCGAGATTGGGCAAAAGACATCAAAGTCGGTAAAACACTTGTATCAAGCGGCATGATTGACAAAGTCGTTCAAAGCCATGGCAATGAAGTATATGAAGTGCCAGTGGGTTTCAAATGGTTTGTTGAAGGTTTAAGCGATAAGTGGCTTGCATTTGGTGGTGAAGAAAGTGCAGGTGCGTCATTTTTGAGGAAAAATGGTGATGTTTGGAACACCGACAAAGATGGCTTTATTCTTGGCTTACTCGCAGCCGAAATTCTAGCTGTAACAGGCAAAACGCCGTCTGAGCGATACAAAGAGCTTGAGCAGGAGTTTGGTGCGCCAAGTTATAAACGTATAGATGCACCAGCAAATGATGCGCAAAAGGCTAGGCTAAAAGCGCTAAGTGTTGATGATGTAAAAGCGACAACACTTGCTGGTGATGAAATTACCGACATTTTGACGCATGCACCTGGTAATGGTGCAGCTATAGGTGGCTTAAAAGTAGTCACTGCTTCTGGTTGGTTTGCAGCGAGACCGTCTGGCACAGAAGATATCTATAAAATTTACTTAGAATCTTTCAAAGGTGAATCACACCTTGCAGAGCTTGAAAGTGCCGCGAAAGCGTTAGTTGACAGTGTGATCAGCTAATATATCAAATATGAAAGGCCATTTTTTAATGGCCTTTTTCTTTTTTACATCTCTCATAAGGTGACAGTATGTACCTTGATACATTAAAAGCAACAGGGGACTTTTTAACCATTACTCGTGAAAATGAGTTTGAATTAGCACCGAGCCAATTTACATTGGAAAACGGTACTGAGGTTAAAGTAATTGATACCGGTGTAATTCAATTCACCCCAGCGTGTGAAACACAAAAAGATTTTGTCTTTTCAAGTGCAGTACACGGTAACGAAACCGCGCCAATCGAAATCTGTGATGAGCTTATTCAGAAAATCATCACAGGTAAGCTTGAGTTGAAGCAACGTGTTCTGTTTATCTATGGCAATCCAAAATCAATCAATATTGGAAAGCGCTTTGTAGACGAAAACCTAAATCGTTTATTCAATGGCGCACATGAAAACAAAGCCGATAACCCTGAGCAAGTGCGCGCGGCAAACCTTGAAGGCTATGTGCGTGAATTTTTTACCAGTGTTGAGGCTGGTCGTTATCGCGCTCATTATGATCTTCACACTGCGATCCGAGGTTCTAAAAACGAAAAATTTGCAGTTTATCCTTTCTTACATGGTAAACCTTGGAAAAAATCACAGCTACAGTTTTTACTATCTTGTGGCGTCAATACTGTGCTGATGATGCGCTCGTCCGCAACGACTTTCAGCTATTTTTCTTCAAAGCAGTTTGAGGCGGATGCATTTACAGTAGAGCTTGGTCAAGTAAAGCCGTTTGGTGAAAATAACATGGCAAGCTTTGAGGCAACAAAACAAACGCTTAGTGCATTAATTAGCCAAAAAGAAGTGGAATATAAAGAATTCGATGCAACAGACTTTGAGCTGTTTACAGTACATAGAACGATTAATCGTACTTGCGAAGAATTTTCATTTCCATTTCCAGATTCGGCTGTTAACTTTACTGGATTCGCTAAAGGAGAGCTACTTGCTAAAGATGGAGACACTGAGATTTTTGCTGAAGTAGAAGGTGAAGCAATTATCTTCCCAAATGCTAAAGTTGCGCTTGGCCAACGTGCATTATTAACCGTGATACCAATGGAAATAAACGACAGCTTCATTTAACTACCTGAAATAACAGTTCTTTTGTAACCGTATCGAAATCTTTCCAGAATAAAAATGCAAATTACCGGTTATTCATCTAGGATTAGTTGAATAACCGTTTACGTTAACGTAAAGTGGCAAAAGCTTTAATTTAAGTAATTTGCATTTACCGCACTAATTATTCAAAACTCAACTCGCGGGCTTTATGTCAATGCTATTGGCTTCAAGTATTGCAAATTGGCGATGACAACAAGAGAAGGTAGGTTATGACTAACCCCAATAACATATCGTTAAACATAAGCCATGCACTCGAATTTATCGATGGCCATGCGCTTAACATCCCAACATTGAAAATTTTAAGTGAGCAAGGAGACATCTTAGACGGCGCAACTAAGTCTGAGCTAGATAAAGAAACTGCGCTTAAAATATATAGCACGATGAGATTTATCCGTTTGTTGGATGAACGTATGCAAGCTGCTCAGCGCCAAGGTCGTATTAGTTTCTATATGCAATGTTTGGGTGAAGAGGCTGCTATTACGGCAAGTGCTGCAGCGTTGAAGCAAGATGATATGATCATGGCTCAGTACCGTGAGCAAGCTGCGCTTCATTATCGTGGATTTACGCTAGAACAATTCATGAACCAGCTTTTTTCAAACGAAAAAGACTTGGGTAAAGGTCGCCAAATGCCAGTGCATTATGGCTCTAATGAATTACATTACCTCACGATTTCTTCCCCGCTTGGTACACAGATCCCTCAAGCAACAGGGTATGCCTATGGGCAAAAGCTTAAACATATTGATAAAGAGTCAGGAGAATTGAACTCTGAAATCGATAACGTGACTATCTGTTATTTTGGTGAAGGTGCTGCATCAGAAGGTGATTTCCATGCCGGCCTTAACATGGCAGCTGTACACAAAGCGCCTGTTATCTTTTTTGCACGTAATAATGGTTATGCAATCTCTACACCCGCAGATGAGCAGTTTAAAGGCGATGGTATTGCTGCACGTGGCGTTGGTTATGGAATTAAAACTATCCGTGTAGATGGCGCTGACACGTTAGCTGTGTATGAAGCGACTAAAAAAGCACGTGAAATTGCGGTTACAACAGGTGAACCTGTGTTGATTGAATCAATTGCATATCGTCTAGGTGCTCACTCAACCTCAGATGATCCATCAGGGTACCGTACTAAAGATGAAGAGGCAGAATTTAAGAATAACTGTCCAGTTGCCAGATTTAAAGCATGGTTATTGAAGCAAAACTGGCTAGATGAAAAAGAAGACGAAGCAATTAAAGACAAGATCCGCGAAGAGATTTTGGCTGCATTAAAAGTTGCAGAAAAGGTACAAAAACCAGCTCTAGAAGAACTTGTTTCTGATGTTTATGATACACCAATTCCAGCGCTACAAAAACAATACGAAGAATTAAAAGAGCATATCAAACAATATCCAGATGCCTATCCAATTACAGCAGGGAGAATCAAATAATGGCTAAGATGAATATGTTACACGCCATTAATTCGGCGCTTGATATTAGTATGGCGGAGCACCCTCAAGCTTGTATCTTTGGTGAAGATGTGGGTTATTTTGGTGGCGTATTCCGTGCAACATCAGGGTTACAAGAAAAATATGGTAAGCATCGTGTATTTAATACGCCATTGACAGAGCAAGGTATTCTTGGTTTTGCCAATGGTCTTGCGGCATTTGGCGCGCCAGCGCTAGCTGAGATTCAGTTTGCGGATTATATCTTCCCAGCGTTTGACCAAATCGTAAACGAGTCAGCTAAATTCCGCTACCGTTCTGGTAACGAGTTTAATGTTGGTAATTTGACTATTCGTACTCCTTACGGTGGTGGTATTGCAGGAGGTTTGTATCACTCACAATCTCCAGAAGCGTATTTTGCTCACACACCAGGTCTGAAGTTGGTTGTACCGCGTAACCCTTACCAAGCGAAAGGCTTACTAAGAGCTTGCATCAAAGATGATAACCCTGTGATCTTCTTTGAACCCAAACGTTTATACCGCGCATCAGTTGGTGAAGTACCTGAAGAAGATTACACAATCGAAATTGGTAAAGCTGAAGTGGTTAAAGAAGGTTCTGATATCACTTTGCTAGCTTGGGGCGCGCAAATGGAGATCATCGAACAGGCGGCTGTAAAAGCAGAAGAGGCTGGCATTAGTTGTGAAATTATCGATCTTCGTTCAATTTTACCTTGGGATGCTGAAACACTGATTAAGTCTGTAACTAAGACCGGTCGATTAGTTGTCAGTCACGAAGCGCCAATTACAAATGGTTTTGGTGCTGAAATTGCAGCTACCATTCAAAAAGAGTGCTTCTTACATTTAGAATCACCCATTGAACGTGTTTGCGGCCTTGATACGCCATATCCTTTAGCACTTGAAAAAGAATATGTACCAGATGCTTTAAAAGTGTTTGAAGCAATTAAGAAGTCAGTGGAATTTTAAGGATAAGTCATGTCTAAAGAGTTTATTTTACCAGATATCGGCGAAGGTATTGTTGAGTGTGAAGTTGTAGAATGGCTAGTTGCTGTTGGTGATACAGTAAAAGAAGATCAGCCAATCTGTGATGTGATGACAGACAAAGCTTTGGTACAAATCCCAGCGGTACATGACGGTGTTATCACTCAATTACATTATCAAAAAGGTGATATTGCGAAAGTGCATGAGCCTTTATTTGCAATGAATGTAGAAGGCGAAGCGCCAGTACAAGAAGAAGCTGTGACAGCGTCTGCATCTCAAGAGCAACCTGTAGCGACGCAAGGTGAGCATTTAGAGGAATTTATCCTCCCAGATATTGGTGAAGGTATTGTTGAATGTGAAATTGTTGAATGGTTGGTAAGCGAAGGTGAGTCAATCAAAGAAGATCAAGCTGTTTGTGATGTGATGACAGACAAAGCGCTCGTTCAAATTCCAGCAAAGTATGATGGTGTAGTTGAAAAACTGTATTACCAAAAAGGGGATATAGCACAAGTACATAGCCCATTGTTCCAAGTGCGCTTAGCACAGTCAAATGCTGTTCAAACTACACCTGCTAAATCAGTTGAAGAAGAGCTTGCAATCCACAAGCCCCAGCCTGTGTCATCTTCAACGATTTCTTCAGCAGTTACTCAACCAGTCATTAACGGTAAAGCGGTAGCTTCACCTGCTGTAAGACGACGTGCGCGCGAAATGGATATTGATATCCGCCAAGTGCCTGGAAGTGGTAAGAATGGCCGCGTGTATAAAGAAGATCTTGAAAAGTTCTTAAGCGCTGGAGCGAGTCCAGTAGCTCCAGTTGTTAACGAAGCTGTTTCTCAACCTTCAGCAACCTCCGTTAGCACTGTGACTGGTGGCGCAAGAGTTGAGCCAATTCGTGGCATGAAAGCTGCTATGGCCAAGCAAATGGTTGCGTCTGTGTCTACAATTCCTCACTTTACTTACAGTGATGAAATTGACTTGACAGACTTAATTGCACTGCGACTGTCTTTGAAAGAGCAATATGCAAAGCAAGGTATTAAACTTACTATGATGCCTTTCTTTATTAAAGCGCTGTCTTTGGCAATTAAAGAATTCCCAATCTTAAACTCTCAAGTTAATGAAGAGTGTACCGAGCTTACTTATTTTGATGACCATAACATAGGTATGGCTGTTGATAGTAAGTTAGGTCTATTGGTGCCAAATATCAAAGGCTGTCAGAATAAGTCGATTGTTGATGTTGCTGAAGCGGTCACTAAGCTTACGGATGCTGCAAGAGAAGGGCGTGTCTCTCCAGATGATCTGAAAGGTGGCACCATTTCAATTTCTAACATTGGGGCTATTGGCGGGACGACTGCAACACCAATTATCAATAAGCCCGAAGTTGCTATTGTGGCACTTGGTAAGTTGCAACATTTACCGAGGTTTGATGCTGAGGGCAATGTTGTATCGCGATCTATAATGCAAGTGAGTTGGTCAGGTGACCACCGAGTTATTGATGGTGGCACGATTGCTAGATTTAATAATTTGTGGAAATCTTACCTAGAAGAGCCTGCGAAAATGATGATGGCAATGCGCTAAGCATCAATTTGTAAAGGACCTTTACATGCCCCAGAAGCTAGAGCTTTTGGGGTTTTTTTATTTGGATTGAGATTTTTCACATTGTAAATTTTTTATCTACACAGATATATTCCAACCTTGTTTAAAAATCCGTATAATTCACACCTCAAAATTTTTACCCGTAGCAATTAAAAAGCCATCCGTTTTAGGCTTGAGAAGTCGTGATGAACCAAAAAGACGATAGAAAAGAAGTACTTGAATTCAATAAGTTGCAGAAAAAACTGCGCAGAAATGTTGGTAATGCAATCAAAGACTACAACATGATCGAAGAAGGTGATGTTGTTATGGCTTGTATCAGTGGTGGTAAAGACTCTTTTGCTATGCTTGATATATTATTGAACTTGCAAAAAGCTGCACCGATTCAGTTTGAAGTGATCGCAGTAAACTTAGATCAGAAGCAACCCGGTTTTCCAGAGCACATTTTGCCTGAATACTTCGAGAGCTTAAATATTCCTTATTATATCGTTGATAAAGATACTTACTCAGTTGTTCGGGAAAAAGTACCGGAGGGTAAAACAACTTGTGGGTTGTGCTCTCGTTTGAGGCGCGGCACATTATATTCTTTTGCAGAAAAAATTGGCGCCACAAAGCTAGCTTTAGGGCATCATATGGATGATATTGTTGAGACTATGTTCTTAAATATGTTCCATGGTTCTCGCTTGAAAGCTATGCCACCTAAACTAAGATCTGATGACGGTCGTAACGTGGTGATCCGTCCACTCACTTACTGCCGAGAAAAAGATTTAATAAAATATGCAGAGCACAAAGACTTTCCAATCATTCCTTGTAACTTGTGTGGTTCACAGGAAAACTTGCAAAGACAAAATATTAAAGCAATGTTGGTTGACTGGGATAAGAAAACACCAGGGCGTGTTGATAGCATTTTTAAGTCACTTCAAAATGTCAGCCCAAGTCAGCTAGCAGATACAAACTTATTTGATTTTGAAAATTTACCAATTGATAGAGAAAACGAGCGTGATGAGTATCAGTTCAGCGAAGCGACGGTTTCATCTACTAACATCGACGAGTCATTATTTATTGATGTCACAAACATCTAATTGATATTTTACCAAGTATCGCAGCTGCGATACTTGGTGTCTTACTATCTGGCTTCTTTTTTTTTCATTAATTTACTGAGCTTTATTTCCAAATAGCTCGGCAACCATTTTTGCATTACGATTTTAAATTCTTGACTGTTAACCACGGTATGAGCGACAGAATCTATTTCTGTGATGATTTCTCTTCCAAGTTCATTATCAGTGCAGCCAACATAGCCATGTACTATCGGGTCAACGTCTTTAAGTATAAGCTGTACTACTTCTTTAGTGTTGGTTTGTTTATGAAGGTAGAAATGTTCGCTAGGGTATCCAATGACTGCATCGACACGACCTTTTTTGAGCATATAAGTCAAACTTTCAAGCGCATCTTGACCTGGCCGAATAACCACCTGATTTTTTGGAATTGAAGTGATAGCTTGGTCCAACACTCTGCCATATGAGCGCTGCATGACAACACCAAGCACCAACTTATTTTCCTCGATAAAAGGCTTTAATTGTATTTTAGCCGTGTCTTCTAAACCTAACGCTTGAAGTGTTTTAGTTGTGGTTGCGATCGTGGGTGACAAACCTATGGTGGTATAGTTTTGACTAAACCGTATGAATTTTTGTCGCTGAGGCGTTTTATATAATGAAAGCATACAAAACGTATTACGTTTATCGCTGAGGGCTCTAATAGCGCGACTAGCCGGAAAGTAGACTTTATTATTTTCATAGGCAGGTAAATGCTGGTGAAACAAATCAATGATTAATTCATCTCTGCCAGTACCTTCGTCTGCATCATTAATCATGTAGTAAGGAGGGAAGTCAGTGATGATCCAGTCGATACTTTTGCTTTCAGCCACACTGGTTAACAATATTAATAGTAGCAATGCTTTGCGCACACTTACACCTCTTCTAATTGTCACTCTTAAAGCTTAGCAAAGAACGTCAAATTGCCAATGTATGAAGCAGTAAATAAGTTAAAATTGTTGTTTAATAATTGTAATTCATTTTACAATTTATTTCTTTTTGCTACATTGAAATACGAACACCAGCCTTTAAACGAGTAAAGTGGTGGCCAATGTAGTTGAAACAAGGATTGGTCTTTTATCTGTAATTAAAAGTGTTTTAAAGTCGTGCTTGGTATAGTATGCAAGGTTGGCGAGTTAAGTTAATTTCAATAACAAGAGAAAATTATGAATACGCTTATCGTCAGTGATATTTTTGGGCAAACTAAATGCTTGGAAAGTTTCGTCAATGAACTAGACGGAAACACTTCTATTTGTTCTCCCTATCCGTTTAGACAAGGGCATTTAAATCGAGATGAAGATACTGCGTATAAGCAGTATATGGACTCCGTAGGCCATGATAAATACTTCCGAAAAGTAGTTGAAGCGATTTCTGATAAGCAACCTGATTTGATCATTGGGTTTTCAGCCGGCGCGGTCGCTAGTTGGAGAGCGCTTGCGGCGATGCCGATTAAGAGCACTACCAAGCTGATTGCGTTTTATCCAGGTCAGATTAGAAATCATCTACATTTACACCCTCGATGTGATGTTGATATTTATTTCCCATATCAAGAAAGGCACTTTGATATAAAGCCCGTTATACAACATTTATCAGGAGTCGCGGGAGTGAAATGTTACCGTACAAGGTATGAACACGGGTTTATGAACTCACTCTCGGCACACTTTAATGCTTCTGCTTTGCAACATTTTACTGCGTTAATCCAGTTTAATATTGAGGAAGCAATTAAGTTGAAAATAGCCAACCGAAGGATAAAAAGTGGACTAGAATTGACTATGTAAATCATAATGAAAAGGAGTTATGTATGTCAGATCAGCCTCGTATTCCTTATAGACACTTCCCCGGTAACCCAATAGCCAAACCGCCATGCAGAATGCTGAACGCTATGATGTATGGCTTTTTTGTAAAAGGGGAGCTGGATACCATCCAAAAGTACGTTGACTCGACCTTAAATAGTGTTCCCAGTGAATCTATCGCATTTAGAGCTTTATCGTCGTATTGCCTTTTAACCTTCACAGACATCGAGAATATTGCATCTAAAGTACCACCGTTTAGTAACTACGGTTACATGCAAGAAACCGATATTATTGTATGGCTCCCTATTGCACAGATCAGTAAGCAAGAGAATAAGATGACCCATTTGTATTGGTATCCGGCTTTTATTACGGTTAACAATATTAATGCGTTAGTTAATGGACGTGAGACGTGGGGCTATAACAAATACCTATGTCAGTATCAAATGCCCGACAATCAACATAGAGCCGATCACTTCTCGCTCAGTTTAGAGACGTTCCAGCCATTTGAAGCTGATAAAAAAATGGCGTGGTACGAGTTACTATCAATTGATCGTGTTGCAGATGATGACACTTGGTTTGAAGAAGCGATTGAAATAGGTAAAGAAGTTGCCGAACTTATACATGGCAGCGTTCATGACTTAGGAGTCAGCATCGACTTCTTCAAGCAGCTTTTTAGTGGGTTTACTAATCCACAACTTGCGCAAATATTGTTTAAACAGTTTCCTGATGGTTATGCTGAAAATAGTGTATACAGTGCCGTTGTGCATTCGCCCTCTACTGTTAAAAAGGTGCACAAGCTTGGGTTTTTAAAAGATGAATATAAAGTGACCTTTAATCAAGTAGATGCATTTCCATTGGAGGAGATGTTTGGGATTAAGGTGGGTGAGCAGTTCGCTAAATTACCTTACTTTTTATGTATGGATTTTGATCAAGACGGGGCGAAAGAGATCGTCACGGCCGATTTATAAACCGAGTAAGGAAATCACATGACTAAAGAGCGTATTGCTATTTTAGGTGGTGGTGTGTCTGCGATGACGGCTGCCGTCTACTTAACTGAAAAAGAAAATTGGCAAGATCTATATGATATTACTGTATATCAGTTAGGGTGGAGGTTAGGGGGAAAAGGGGCAAGTGGAAGAAACCCTTACTTTGGAGAACGTATTGAAGAGCATGGTTTACATGTTTGGTTTGGCGCATATGTTAATTCATTTCGTGCGATAGAGACGGTGTATGACAAGCTAAATAGACCATCTACTGTACCAATTCACACATGGCAACAAGCGTTAAAGCCACATAGCTTCGTTGTATTGCAAGAGTTTATAGATAATCAATGGGAGACATGGCCTGTTGATTTCCCTTTGATTGATGGTAACCCCGCGGATGGAACCTTAGATTTACACTTTTGGCAATTGATTGAATTAGTCGTTGCGTGGTTGCACAAATGGATTGATGAGTTGGAAGAGGCCATTGAAGTAGCTAACAAAAAAACGCAACTACAAACCACTAAACAGCGAGATCGGAGCTTGTTACAGCATTTAGCCGGTGAAATTTCGGATGCGTTTGATACCGTTGAAGATTCTGTAAAGTCTTTTTTTGATAGTGCCGTCGATGAAGCGCAAGACATATTATCAACACCAAAACTTCTGATTTCGCAACTGCATGATTTAATGAGCTTGCGTGCGACTGATAAAAAGCTATCAAATTCAAAAGATAGACTTGTTACTTGGTATATCGTTAGAAAGCTCAAGCGTTGGCTTCGTTCAGAGGCAATAGAGTTGATTGATGACAACCCGGCAGTTAGACGTGCTTATATTTGCGCAGATCTCGCTATTGCAATGACCGTTGGGATGATCAGAGACAGGGTGCATGCAAATGGTTTTGGGGTACTGAATAAATATGACTTTAAGTTTTGGCTGGCTAGAAATGGTGCGGATAAAGAATACGCAGTAGAGTCGGCTCCTGTGCGCGGATTTTATGATCTCGTTTTTGGTTTTGTGGACGGTGACTTTAAAGAAGGTGATGTTGAAGCTGGGGTAGCTTCGTTAGCGATGTTACGTATTATGCTGTGCTATAAGGGTGGCGTGATGTGGAAGATGCAAGCAGGCATGGGCGATATAATCTTCTCACCGATATATGAACTGCTCAGTCAGCGAGGCGTTCAATTCGAATTTTTCAATCAAGTTGAGTCTCTTAAACCTGGCCAAGATGAAAATGGAAATTATGTGGTAGAAGAGATTAATATCATCGAGCAGGTTGAGCTTAAAAATGATGAATATCGGCCTTTTGTAGATGTTAAAGGTTTGCCTTGTTGGCCTTCACAGCCAAACTTAGACCAAATTGTAGATGAGCAAGCTGAACTAATTAGACAACACAAAGTGAACTTAGAATCATTTTGGACTGATTGGCCAAATATCTATGAGCAGCATTATCAAAAGCCACTGCCTACAAAGACTCTGAAAAGAATGCGAGATTTTGACAAAGTCATATTTGGTATATCGGTTGGATCACTTGAGCATTTATGCCCAGAGTTATTGGCATTAGATTATGGTTTTGAGCAGCAAAGCAACAAAGTAAAAACAGTGGCAACACAGGCGTTTCAGGTTTGGTTGAACAAAACAGATGAGCAGCTTGGATTTAACTATACACCTGCGAGTGAAGAGCGACCTATATTGAGTGCATTTTCTCAGCCGTTTGATACATGGGCAGCCATGTCAAACTTATTAGGCGTAGAGGATTGGCCATCATCTGGTCCATGTAACATCGCGTACTTCTGTAGTGCGTTTACTTGTGATCATTACCCGCCTCCTTCTGAGCATTCATTTCCAATTGAACAAACTGCTAAAGTTAAGGTGAATTCACTTAATAAACTCAATCATGAAATGAAGCCTTTATGGTCGTCCGCTTATAATGAAGCTGAACAGTTTGATTGGAGCGTTGTGTATGATCCTAGCTCTGCACCAACAGAAGAAAGGTTTGATGCCCAATATTGGCGAGTTAATGTTGATCCTAGTGAACGATATGTTCTTTCAGTTACTGGGAGTAGTGCTTTTAGGCTACCGACAGATGGAACTTTGTTCAAAAACTTATTTATAACAGGTGATTGGATTAAAACGGGTGTTAATGCAGGCTGTGTAGAAGCAGCTGTTATGGCTGGTATGCAAACCTCACGTGCCATTTGCGGTTTACCAGAAGAAATAAGTGGTGAAAATGGCTTTGAGCCAGATGGTACATGATAGATAATATTAGGTAAGTAACAGAAAAGACCTGCAATTTTATTGGAGGTCTTTTCTTTTGGACTATACTCAGTAGTGCAAAATGAATACTGCAAACACAATCGAGAACGGACATGTTTAAACTCTCTGCCATTTCAATATCTATATTACCAATAATGTTTAGTCCAACTCTGTCATTTGCCGCGGATGAACCCATGGAGGTCATTGAGGTGTATGCACAGAAACGAAAGCAAAACATTGAGGATGTAAGTGTTTCTATTTCCACAATTGGGGCTAATCGTATTGCTCAGCAAGGTATTAAAGATGCGACTGAACTTGGGCACTTCGTTGCCAACTTAAAGATCAGCCAAAATGCTGCTGAGGGAACGCCACCAGCTATTAATATTCGTGGTATTGGTTTGCTGGATTACAACACGGCGAATACATCTCCTGTTGCCATGTATGTTGATGGACTCTCAGTAGGATCTGCAAATAATCAAATCGCTAACTTGTTTGATATTGAACAAGTAGAGGTTCTAAAAGGGCCGCAAGGTACTTTATTTGGCCGAAATAGCACAGGTGGTGCACTGCTGATAAGGACTAAGCGACCTGATGCGGGTAATTATGGCTATGTTAAGCTTGGCGTTGGCACAGATGATTGGCATAGGGCGCAAGGCGCTTACAATGCCACTATTAATGAAGAGAGTGCGGTCAGGTTCGCGTTCAATCATACTGACTACGAATATACGAGTTACAATTTACTTGAAACCTCCCCAGAGGCAGGATTAACACAAAGTGATCTTAGGCTCAGTTACTTGGGAGAGTGGGACAATTGGAGTGCTTTTGTTAAAGGGTATTATGGTCATTGGGATGGCATCGTTCAGCCGGTTGGAAATATTGGTATTTTTAAAGATCCGAACCCCGCAAGCCCTGTAACGTGCTCTGCCAACGAAGCTGGGAGCTTGGGCTGTGTTGACAGCTTTGGCTTTAACGATGGAAGTGATGATTTTTGGGCTGTGAGTGTTAACAACGACTCTCCGCATTTGAGTATTTATAAGGGATGGGGGCTTGAGCTTCAGTGGGAAGTGCAAGAGGGCGCTTATTTGACCTATTTAAATGGATTTAATCGGTTGGATAGAGATCATGCATTTAATTGTGATGGTAGTCCTGCGAGGTTGTGTGAAGGTGAGCTAGGTTTAAAAAGTGAACTTGTCACTAATGAACTTAGGTATCAAAGCCAGTTTGGTGATGATTACTGGACTGTGGGCGTATTTCAACTTGAAGAGCGCATATTTCAAAACAATCACAATGATATCTTGAGGGATTTAAGAGGTGTATTGGCCCCAGAACTGACAACCACTTTCTTCTACGATAATGAAATTGTAACTAAATCGATTGCATTGTTTTCTCAGTACGAATGGCGCTTAAATGATCAGCATATGATCACAATTGGTGCACGCTATTCGGATGAGTCTGTGAAATACGATTCAATATCAAGACTGAACTTTATTACCACGCCAGGTGAACTCGACGGCACGATTATTCCGTTTTATACCGTAAGTGGAGAAGTGAAAGACGACAGAGTATCAGGTAAACTTGCATGGAATTATACACCAAATGATGAATTGCTCATTTATTATTCGCTTGCAAGCGGCACAAAAAGCGGAGGATATAATGGAGGGTTGCTGTCGTCTCCAGAGCAAGCTGAGCTTGCTGATTATGAGCCTGAAGAAACGTTAGCACATGAGGTTGGATTTAAATTGTCAAACGACGATGCTTATTTTTTATCTGGTGCTATTTTCTACTATGACTATAAAGAGCAGCAAGTTTTCATGAATCAGGCATCATCAACGCCGAATGCTCCGCCACTCCAGCTCTTGGAAAATGTCGGTAAGTCAACAATTTATGGCGCTGAGTTGGAGCTTGTGTACCTGCTAAGTCATAATTTATCCTCACGTTTGGCGATAGGGTATATTCCCGAGGCTAATTTTGAAGAGTTTATAGACCCTGTAGGTGTTACGCTCACCGACAATCGCTTACCTTTTACATCTGAGTGGAATATAGCCGCAGAGCTTACATATACATATTCTTTATATGAAGGTGAATTGAGTTCAGTTGTGGGTGTTGACTATCAGTCAGAGTATTACTTTGATCAAAACCAAAACCCATATGCCATGCAGTCAGGCTATGCTTTGTGGCGAGCAAATATTACTTACGAGTATAAGCAATGGCAATTAGGCGTATGGGGCAAAAACCTTTTCGAAAAAGAGTATAGCCATTTAAAGTTTGATTTAAGTTCGTTTCTTGGCATGTTAGAGGACTTTAAAGGAGAAGGGCAAAGAATTGGCGTTGATATTACGTATAACTTTTAGTGCTTTATTAGCATATAAATATAGGCTCCTAGGTCAACAATGTATCTGATTAGATTCACTTTCGGCTTTATTGTGTTGTGTTTTTCGCTATCTGTGAGCGCTCAACAATATGTGTATAACGGTATAGAAACGGGTGTTAACCTACATGACAAGGGATTGGTCCTTGCTGCAAAAGATGACACTCGTTTCCCCGTTTCATTTGGTGACGTTGAAAGTTGGGCAAGTAAATTAACCCCTCAAAAAGAGCGAGCGTTATTTTCTGGCCGATATTGGCTCGTTACTAAGATTAAAAACATTTCCAACTATGAGCAGTTAGTGCTGTACCCATACAACACGGTCTTATCTAATATAGAAACAAGAATATACTCACCAACGGACGTGAAGCGGTATTATTCAGGCGGTATGGTTCAGAATGAATTCGCTTTTCACTATGGCAATACCATCGAGCTGTTACCAAAACAGGACTATTACGTAGTAACTCTATTTGAGAGTGATTATTTCTACACACCTATCAAACTAGAGCTTGTGCCAGTTAAAGACTTCAAAGAACAGGTCGTGATTGATAATTTAATTATGATCATTTGCTTTAGCGTTGGCATAGTTTTGGGTTTATACAATTTGCTTATCTATATTGGCTCAAAAGACCTAACACATCTATATTACGCAATTTTTGCTGCTACCATGGTTTTTGCATGGAGTCATTTCTTTCATATATCTGACCAGCTTTTTGGGTTTTATTCGGCGCATTTACACTGGCTTGGCTTTACTTTGTCACCAATTAGCAATGCGTTGTTTTACAATTGCTTGCTTAAGCTTAAAGAGGAACACCCAAACTTATCCTCAGCATCTATATGGGTTGGTGTGATTGCGGCGATAGGCACCCCATTTAGTATTTTATTTCCTGGCTTCGGTTTCTTATGGGCAACATTATCAACCGGTGTGGCCTTATGCCTTGGTTTGTATATCGGCATTCTACGGATCTCTGAAGGATTTAAGCCTGCTAGGTATTTTATACTTGCTTATGTCTGTATGGCTGTACCAAACATGATTGGTAATTTTACTAACCTTGGACTCTTGCCGCCCATAGCGGTTAATTTGTATTTGATTGGGTTAGTTGGGGTCGCTTTAGATGCCATGTTCTTAGCTTTTGCAGTCGCTGACAAGGTGAGGTTAACCAGCGAAGAAAATATAGAACTGAATAAGAACTTAGAAGCAAAAGTTTTGAAACGTACTTATGAGCTTGAACAGCTCGCTTCTGAATTACGTGATGCAAGTGAGGCCAAAAGTCGTTTTTTAGCAAATATGAGCCACGAGATAAGAACGCCAATGACTTCAATTATTGGTTATGCAGATGGGATAATTTTAGGAGACATAAAGCCACATGAGCGCAATCATGCGATTACGGTAATACTGCAGAATTCTCGTCATGTTTTGGGTCTTATCAATGACATACTTGATATGTCCAAAATTGAAGCAAACCGGCTTGAAGTCGAATTAATAGAAGCCAACCTGTTTCAGTCAATTGCCCATGTTGAGTCTTTGTTGGGTAAGCAAATACGCGACAAAGGTCTTGAGTTTGACTTGAACTACCAATTCCCCTTACCTGATTTTGTTGTCATTGATCCGACCAGACTGCGCCAAATATTATTAAACTTAACATCAAATGCATTGAAGTTTACTTCAGTGGGTAAAATCTCTATAGAGGTCAGCTGCAAGGGGGATAGGCTATATATTAGCGTTAAAGATACTGGCATAGGGATGACGACCGAAGAGCAGAAAGAGCTATTCAGTGCATTTTATCAAGCTGATTCTTCGACCACGCGAAAATATGGGGGGACGGGTCTTGGCCTAAACATTTCAAAAAGCTTAGCGCAAAAGTTAGATGGTGATATTGAAGTTGAGAGTGAAGTTGGGTCGGGTACATCCTTTACATTGTCACTAAGCTTATTTACCACTGAACGCACTAAGTGGGTCAACTCGTTTGAAGAAATTCATCATCAGCATGACACTTACGTTCAAGCAGACTCTGAGCTAGATTCTGAAGCGTTGAAAGGGGAAGTTTTACTTGCTGAAGACCACAGTGACAACTGTAGATTAATCACCAGAATTTTAGAACGGATGGGACTGAATGTGACTGCGGTTGAGAATGGCCAGCTGGCAGTGCAAGCTGTGTTAGACAATGAATTTGATTTGATCCTCATGGATATTCAAATGCCCGTTATGGATGGGGAGCAGGCGTTTAACTTTATTCAAGCAACTGGCTGTACGGCGCCTGTAATCGCACTGACTGCAAATACAATGAGTCATGAAGTAGAAAGATATATAAAGCTTGGTTTTACAGATCACTTGGCAAAACCAATCGATAGGGCACAGTTTGCAAAGAAAATTTCACATTATTTAAATATCACTGTTGACGATGATTTGAACTTACCGGATGAAGAATTTAAACAGCTGAAAATGCAGTATATTGACGGGTTGCACGAGCAGCTAGTTCAATTGCAAAATCAGCTCAAGTACAAGGATTATGAAGGGCTGGCACGTTCTATCCATGCTTTAAAAGGTACCTCAGCGATGTTTGATTGCCATGATATTTATCAAACGGTTTCGCAGATTGATACTTTGTTAAAACAAGACAATTTTCATGATGTTGAAAAAGCACTATCAAGATTGTTTGACTTAATTAATAAAGTGATAGACGAATCTGATTGCGGCGAAGCTGTATAGCTCAACTTGAAGATTACGCGTTTGTATTTCGAACTTTCAAAACTTTATAATCATGTAAAATAACTAAAATTAAATAGGGATAGGTTATGAAGTATTTATCGATATTGTGTGCATTAGCTAGCCCACTTACCTTAGCTAATCCGTTAATAGGCACTTGGGAGTTTGTTAGTGGAGAATATGCTACGGAAGGCGGACGGGTCAAAGCCTCAGCGCCTGAAGTCACCTCGACTAAAATAATTAATAAAACTCACTTTAGCTATATAACGAGTAGCAATGATAAGTTTCATTATGCCGGTGGCGGGACTTATGTTGTAAAAGATAATCACTTTATTGAGACAGTAACATTGGGCAATGTAGAAAGCTTGATAGGTCGAAAAATGGCATTTACTTATGAAGTTAAGGGTGATCTTTGGCACCATAAGCTTGTTGAAGATGGTAAATTTATTGAATATGAGGTTTGGAAGCGAGTTAAATAAGCTCGTACGTTAACTGCAATATTTAATCTCGATAAAGAGTTTGTTCCATATATAGGTTAGGTTCAGGCTGCAAAGTCTGACTTAGCTCATTAAATACTGCCCACCAACGAAATGTTCTCTACAAAAGTTCACTTTTTGATGTAAGAAATTGTATAAAGCGTGTATTCATGAACTAACATTTAAGACAATTGGAAAGTGTCGTTAATTCTGTGCGTTAGGTATTTTCTTTAACTGATTATCACTTTTTATGAATAATTATTCTCATTTTCTGATTTAAAACTCATTCTAAAGTGGGTGGTTTTTAAACAGTTATTGACAGGTGTTAACACTCACTGTTTTGTCCAATTGTATTTTTTCGCATAAGTTATTTGTACAGGTTAGGCAAAGAAGGTATGCAATTATGAAATCTTACATCCCATTAATTATGGCATCTCTAGTGATAGGTTGCTCATCATCTGAAAGCGACAACTCAAATCAGTTAAACACAGAAACTCAGCAAGATACATCAGCTCAACAATCTGACAGCTCAGATGCAGATAATAGCGCTGACTCTAATATGAATAATGATTCATCTAGTACTGACGATTCAACGGATCAAGATAGTGGTGGAACCAATGATAGTGATGACACTGTGGATAGAGGGGTATATTTTCCCCAGTCCTTGGCAGTGGCCTCTCCATTCTCTGACAGTAGTGATGAACAAGATAGGCAATATACATACAGAGCCCTTGAGTCAAGAGGCCCTGCTTCTCCGACATATTTTTGGGCAACCAGAAGAATTAATGCGCTTTTAAGTGGTGAGACACCTTTGAGAGATGTATTCAGAGTTGGCTCTTTTTATAGAAATAGTTCTAACGCGGATTGTTTTGGTCCGCAAGTAAGCTATCAAGGACACCCTGATGCATCAAGCTCGGCAACGAGTGCTGGTACATTACCAACAGGGGATTTGGGCTTGTGGCTTGCGAGTGCGAGCAATGGCAATGCATGTGCTGTTGCGCAAACAAATGCGCAATTGCGGGCTGTCAGAGAGCGTTCAAGAATGGCATTGATGACCTTGGCGAGCATGGTTTCTGCTGCCATTGATGATGGAACGGGGTTACCTGCAGAGGGCAGCTCAATTGACCTAACCTCACAAATGAATAGCAAAGGGTTGGCTGATATTAGTTTTAATAGTGCGACAATTGAATTGGCATCAGGCGTATGGCAATACAGTGTGAGTTTAGCTTACACGGTATCAGGGTCGGACTATGATATTACTATGTCAATGATGCATACACCTGGCACTGATGCTGTGAACTATACAGGCTTACTGAATTTCACGGTAGAGGGTGAGGTTGGCGTATTAGGCATAGAATTTCCAGGAGGAAATTGCAGTCAAAATGACCGTACTTTAGTGGGTTCTCTCGCATATGAGCGCAGTGGAGAACAAATGTCTTTACAGTCTAGATCTGCGACTAATTGTGGTCATGGCGTTGCGAGTGTATTTAATAGCGACCAGCAAGTGGATGTGGATAACAAATATCATGCTACTGATAACCCGGATGGTTGGAGTGAAAACTTTGCAATTTTTGGTGCTAACTTTAATTTAACCAGCTTAGCAGGCGATTATGCTTATGTATGGCAAGCGGGTGTTAATGATTCCAATAGTCGTATATTAAATATTGGGTTTAATGATGCGTCGTTGGAAAATGGCGAAGCCCACTTTGGCTATGGCACGGATATAGATGAAACAAACGGTTTAGTCCAAGGGTTTATTTGTAATTGGGCTGGGCCTGGCAACAATCATACTCTTCAAGATTATACTCAAAGACAGTTTTTCGAATTCGATTCATCGACGAATGTTTATTTAGGCACTGAGCATCGCGCAAATATTGAATATGCACCGACAAATTCTTGTGACTATGATGGATCGGGCACGTTTATTTTCGATATTGATGCAAGTGGTGTGTTAGGTGATATTGCGAGTGAGTCTGCTTCTGAAGTATTCAACACTGATCTATGGTCTCCTACAGACCCTAGCTTAACTGTTGCCGAGTCAGTATTAGCGAGAGGATTGTCAGTGCCAGTAGTGCCGTTCTCTTGGCCGAGTAATGAATAATAAAGAGAAAGAGAAGGCAATGCCTTCTCTTTTTAAATACATTTAGCGGGTTTAGGGAGTCCCGCAATCTTGGTCGCTTGTTTAGCAGGACCTTTAGGGAAAAGCTTATATAAATAAATACTTTTTCCTTTATCCTCACCAAGCTTTTTAGCAATGGCTTTGACTAACATTCTAATGGCAGGGCTTGTGCCGTACTCTTCATAAAAACTACGAACAAACCGGATAACTTCCCAGTGCGCATCTGTCAAAGTAATATTTTCTTGAGATGCAATAACTGACGCTAGACTCTCCTCCCAATCTAAATGATTTAAAAGGTAGCCTTCTTTGTCTGTTTCAATTGTTTTATCGTTTACTTCTAACATAATTACCACGTTATAGATTTGTCACTGCTTGCAATAAGGTCGACCCAACTTAAATCATCTATCAGTGTAATTGATTCAATAGGTGAAATGCCACGTGCTAGGGCGCATGTCTCCAGCATGAAAAGTGGTGCTGGGCAATTTACCACAAACTTTGATTGATCATAGCAGGCATCTTGTTGCAGCAATACCTTATCGTCTTGGCTAATTAAACCCATATCAAAATTGCGATAGTAACTACTCGGTTTAGAGAAGATATGTATTATTGAACTCATAACTTAACCACATGATCTTGTTTTTTAAGTAAAGCTTGTTGCTGTTTAATATTGACTGTTTCGGTATCAATCGTAAGCTCTTCAGACGACATCGAAAATTCTGCAAGGGCATTTTCGCAAACAAAAATACGATCAATATCGTAAATTTCTAATGTTTTTAGCTGCTTAAAAAAGTCTTTAATACCCAGTTGATTTGGATGTTGAGCCGTTTTTAACGCAAGGACAGATGCGCCTCTAAATAGCCAACTGACTTCTTGATCAACAGCTGCAAAAATGAGAGCCATGTCTAGGCTATCTCGAATAATTTGCGCATCAAATGGCGCGGCGTCACAGACAACTAAAATCTTTTTGGTCATTTGAATTGCACCCACTTGTCAGCTTTACAGGTTTCCATGGCAAACTCAGCAAGTCCTGCAACGGTGAATAAACCTGTATTGGATGTGTCAATACCGCGCTTTTCTGCGGCGGTAACACATAGTTTAATGGGGATCCCCAGATCGTGAAGCCTTTGCCAAACTGCACTGACTTGCAGTTCGTCACTGGCAAGAGAAAAGTGCTGGTTGGCATGCAAAACCGCGTCTTGGTATAAAAAAATACACTTAATTGAATGCTTTTGCTGAAGCACGGCACGTGCGAAGCGCTCTATACATTGCAAAGAATCATGGTCAGCAGGACCCGAGTGTACGGAAATAATAAATTGGCTCAAAGAAAACCCATAAAAAAAGCCCCTAATGGGGCTTATTTTATCAGAATGATAAGATTAGTCATCACTTGACATGACACCTAGTAGCATCAATAAAGAAGTGAATAGGTTGTAGATAGCAACGAAAAGGCCAACAGTCGCTAATACATAATTAGTTTCACCACCATTAACGATTCTGCTTGTTTCAAACAAGATCATTGCTGACATAAGTAATACAAATACAGCGTTAATAGCAATAAACACAATTGGACTACCGATGAAGATATTTACGATAGAAATACCAACAGTCACTAAAATACCAATCGTTAAGAAACCACCCATGAAAGAAAAGTCTTTCTTAGTTGTTAATGCGTAAGCAGATAAACCGAAGAAAATCAACGCAGTTGAACCAAGAGCTTGTGCAATCAGTAACCCACCATTTGGCAAGTTTAGGTATGAGTTAAGCATTGGGCCTAAGCCAAAACCAAGAATACCAGTGAATAAGAATACCAGACCGATTGCTGAAGAAGAGTTTGCCTTCTTTTGGATAACAAAAATTAGACCCATAGCAACAAGAGAGCAGACAAGGCCTGTGAATCTAGGCAATGCCATAGTCATTGAAATTGCAGCAGTTAAGGCACTAAATGCCAAAGTCATTGCTAAAAGAAAGTAAGTGCTTTTAAGCACTTTATTTGTTTCAGTCGTTGACATTACTGCTTTTTCAGTAGTGTACGAATGATTGAACGCCATATTATAGCTCCTTAATAGAAACACGATGTTCCGATAATTAAACTTTCCAAAGATTACCAAGAGTTACATAGTTGAGCAAACCTTTCTCGAATAGTAGACCATTTTTTGTGGTAAATAGTTCAAAGATAACAAAAGATTGTTAAAAAAATCGCCAGACTAGCTGGATTTGTCGTCAAACAAGCTGAATTTTGGACAAATGATAAAAAAAGCAAAAAAAAAGCTTCACATTCTAAAAAGGTTTCCCTATTATTCGCCCCGCTGCGGAGAGATGGCTGAGTGGTTGAAAGCACCGGTCTTGAAAACCGGCATACGTTAATAGCGTATCTAGGGTTCAAATCCCTATCTCTCCGCCACTAATTTCTATGCTTTGCATAGGCAAGTTTCGGAGAGATGGCTGAGTGGTTGAAAGCACCGGTCTTGAAAACCGGCATACGTTAATAGCGTATCTAGGGTTCAAATCCCTATCTCTCCGCCACTAAAACAAACAAAGTGCATTTAATAGTAAGACATTTTGTTTTAAAATTTGGAGAGATGGCTGAGTGGTTGAAAGCACCGGTCTTGAAAACCGGCATACGTTAATAGCGTATCTAGGGTTCAAATCCCTATCTCTCCGCCACTACAATAAGCAATGTGCACTTTATTCATTAAGTCATTTTGTTTTAAAATTTGGAGAGATGGCTGAGTGGTTGAAAGCACCGGTCTTGAAAACCGGCATACGTTAATAGCGTATCTAGGGTTCAAATCCCTATCTCTCCGCCATAATTAAGCCCAAGCTATTATCTAGCTTGGGCTTTTTTATTGGGTTAGAAAATATTTGTTTCAAAAACATGCTAATCAAGTTGAGACTAAAGTCTCATTGATGTGATTTAGCTTAAGCCGAAGACTTGTTTACTGACACAGTTTTGTAAGGTAATTGAAATGAAAAAAGTAGCAACAGCCATTGGGGTCTCAATGTTTTCACCGTTGATAGTTGGTAGTGTCCTAGGTGCTTACTTCTATTTGGTGACAGGACAAGGGCAAGTGTTTTTGCAATTGTTGACTACTGCGATATCAAATGCGCACATAGTTGGCATCGTAATGGCGCTATGTGTGTTACCTACATATCTTTTTTTATATAAATGCAATAAGCTGTCGTATGCCGCACTTACTACAGCTGCTATGTTAGGTGGAGCGATATTTACGTTTCTCTTTTCTGTTCCTGGTGGTCCGATACTTATTGCAAATGCAGTAATGTGCGCATTAGCGTCTGCGCTTTTTTTATACAGCTTGCGTCTCCCGTGATATAACGGCTGCGCGCAAAATGAGCAGTTTGAGTTGTATTGAAGACAAATTGGGACTTTTTGCTCGTAAAAGGTTTCATTTATTTGCATGAAAGAGTACCTTTACTGTTTATATGTAAGAATGTTCAGTATCAACAATGCAAAAGCAAAAATTTTATGAACTGTTGAATCAACAGGCAAAAGGACTAATTGATGGTGAGCGCAATCATGTTGCTAACATGGCTAACTTGAGTGCTTTGCTATTCACCAATATGGAAGACATTAACTGGTCCGGTTTTTATTTAATGGATGGAGACAATGAACTTGTACTTGGTCCATTTCAAGGCAATCCTGCGTGTATCCGCATCCCTGTAGGCAAAGGTGTCTGTGGGACTGCTGTGTCTGAAGAAAAAACACAGCTTGTTGAAGATGTACACGCGTTTGAAGGCCATATTGCCTGTGATGCAGCTTCAAATTCTGAAATTGTGATACCTGTATTTAAGAAAGGTAAAATTTTTGCAGTATTGGACATCGATAGTCCCAGTTTGGCAAGGTTTGACGAACAAGATAAACTGGGCTTAGAAGCGCTGGTTAAAAGCTTCGAGGAAACACTTTAAAATGAAAGATATGCTTAATGTACAAGACTACTTATTTTCTAATTTCGATGTTGGGGATTGGGAAGGCGATGAGGAGCAAGTCGCTGAGACTCTTAACGAGTTGATTCATTTTGCTTGGGAAAAGTTGCCCGAAGATCTTGGAAGTGAGCAAATTGATCAAATTATTAATGGTATTTGGGAACATCTGCGCGGTGATATGGCATTAATTGATACCGAGCTAGATGAACTCTTAGACTGGGTTACACACTATATTAATTCATCTCTTGATGAAGATATTTAAATAGGTTTAGACATGGAAACCACAAACAAGCTAAAAGATATTAACGAGGTATTGGAGTTTTTATACTCAGAATTTCCTCAGTGTTTTAAACAAAAGGATGGTATAAAGCCACTAAAAGTTGGCATCTTCAAAGATATTGCTGAGAAGATTGAAGGCTCTGAAAAAGTAAGTAAAACGCAAGTTAGACAAGCTTTAAGAAAATACACTTCAAGCTGGCGTTATTTAGAAGCCGTAACAAAAAATGAGTTCCGTGTTGATTTGGAAGGTGGTCAAGCTGAAAAGGTTGAGCAGGAGCACGTAGAGCATGCTCAAAAAGCATTGGAAGAAAGTCGTGCGAAAATGGCAAAACGCAAGAAGCCACAAAGACCTCGCAATGACGGCGACACAAAATCTTACAAATCAAAAGGGCAAGGTCACCCACGCCATGCCAATAAAAAGCCTAGAGTTAATAAGAAGCCTGAGCAACAGCAACAACGCAGAAGTTCAGGAAAAGTTGAACCTCTTCCAGCAAATGAGGTCAAGGTAAATAACAAAGTTAAAGTTAAGCTTGGCCAAGCGCTCGTAAACGCAACAATTACTGAAGTTAATAAAGACGAAGTACATGTTGAACTTGTAACGGGTATGCAGGTTAAGACAAAGGCTGAAAGCCTATTTATTCTATAAGGAGTAGTGTATGAGTAAAAATTTACCACTCATAGGGGCCGTTGCATTATTTGTTGCAAATACATGTTTTGCAGCAACTAGCGTTGTAACAGAAAAAGATATACCAGTGCTTAAACCTGAATTACAGCACGCAACAGCTACGAAAAGAGTGACTAGTAAATTTACTCGTGACCACTACAAACGTTTTAAGCTCAACGAGACCCTGTCTGAGGAAATTTTTGATAGATATGTAGAGACGTTAGACTACAACAAATCTGTTTTTCTTCAGTCAGATGTTGACGCATTTAAACAACATAAAGCAAAGTTTGATGAAGCACTTATGAGTGGTAAGTTAGACTTTGCTTTTGAAATGTTCAATATCAGCTTGCAAAGGCGATTTGAACGTTTCCAATATGCTATTTCCTTATTAAACGAAGAAATGAAGTTTGATACTCCCGATGCTTTTTATTACGACCGAGAAGAAGCTGCGTTTGCAAAAAACCAAGCTGAACTTGATGAGTTTTGGCGTCAAAGGGTTAAGTCTGATGCCCTACGGTTGAAGCTAACAGGTAAAGACTGGGAAGGCATTAAAGAAATTCTGACTAAGCGCTACAAGAATGCTCAGAAGCGTTTAGTTCAAACAAATAGCGAAGACGCGTATCAAATTGTAATGAATGCATACGCTAGAAGTATAGAGGCACATACTTCCTACTTATCACCCCGTCGAGCTGAACAATTCAAGATGGATATGGATCTTGAGTTAGAAGGTATCGGTGCCGTTTTAAGCTACGATGAAGATTATACAGTTATCCGTAGTTTAGTACCGGGTGGTCCAGCTGATAAAACTGAAAAAATAAAAGCAGACGATAAAATCATTGGCGTAGCGCAAGACGGCAAAGATTTTGTTGATGTCATTGGCTGGCGATTGGATGATGTAGTAGACCTAATTAAGGGTCCAAAAGGGACCAAAGTTAGACTTCAATACTTAAAAGGAAGCGACTCTCACGGTACGCCCAAGGTCGTGGAAATTGTTCGTGATAAAATTCGACTTGAAGATCGTGCAGCCAAGTCATCTGTATTTAAAGCACAGTACTCAGACTTAACAAGCAAAATCGGTATTATAGAAATACCGAGCTTTTACAACAATTTATCTGAAGACGTATTAAAAGAGATAAATGCACTTAAAGCTGAAAAAGTCGATGGTATCATTATTGACCTTAGACAGAATGGCGGTGGCTCGTTGTATGAGGCTAAAAAGCTGTCAGGTTTATTTATAGATAAAGGCCCGATTGTACAAATTCATACTGCTAAAAATCGTATTGATGTGCAAAAAGACCAAGATGGTAAGACATATTACAGCGGACCGTTAACTGTTTTGGTTGACCGCTACAGTGCTTCTGCATCAGAGATATTTGCAGCTGCAATGCAAGATTATGGCAGAGCGGTTGTTGTCGGTGAGCAAACATTTGGTAAAGGCACTGTTCAGCAGCACAGAGGTTTGAGACGAACCTATGACTTATTCGAAAACCCGCTTGGTAGCATTACTTATACAATAGCAAAGTTTTATCGTATCAATGGTGGAAGCACACAGAATAAAGGTGTTATCCCAGATATCTTGCTGCCTTCTTTCATTGAGCCTGAAGAATGGGGCGAAAGCCAAGAAGATAATGCCCTTCCATGGGATAGTATCGCTAGAGCACAGTACAATACGATTGATGATTTATCGCCTGTAATAGGGCACCTTAATACTAAGCATAACAAACGCGTTGCCTCAGAGCCTGAGTTTTCCTATGTTTACAGTGATATCAAACGTTACAAAGAGCAAGAGAGTGAAACATCCATCTCATTGGTTGAAGCTGAGCGAGAAAAGGAGCGTGAGGAAAGAGACCAAAGAGCACTTGTTCGTACAAACGAAAGATTAAAGCGCCTAGGGTTGGAAGCAATCGAAAACTTAGATGATGTCCCAGATGTAATATCTGATCTAGATCCTTACTTAGAGGAAACTGCGTTGATAACTCAGGATATGATCAATTTTGGCAGGCTCGTTAAAAACGATATTTAGTGTAAGCAAGATAATTAAACTCAGTGGAAAAAAGGCGCGATAGCGCCTTTTTTCGTTACTACTGTGAGCAAATTTGTTATTATCGTCAGCCGCAACAAGACAACATAGACTATGTTTATCAATCCGTTTTGATAATTGAAACAGCCTTTTGGTTCAATCTAATACTGCATCGCAGTATAAAATGAGCCTAGTTTGTCAGGTTTAACTATTGATAATTATCAAACCGGATTGGTAAAAGGGTAGTGATACTCGGTCAAATAATAATACGCACCGAAATGAGTGCGAGGGGTACATGAATTTGAAACAACCAAAAACTGCATCTTCATGGGATGCTTTCATACCAATTATAGTATTAGTGAGTTTATTGGGTGCAGCTGTATATCTGTACGGTGATAGCTCTTCTTCTGGTCCGAACCAAATCGCATTATTATTTGCAACTTTTACAGCTGCTTTAATTGGTTTAAAAAATGGCTTCACATGGAAAACTCTTGAAGAAGCAATGATTAAAGGTATCACAATTTCCTTAGGTGCGATTTTGATCTTACTCATGGTTGGTGCATTAATCGGAACGTGGTTATTGTCCGGCACTGTGCCAACACTCATTTATTATGGGCTACAGATAATCAACCCAGCTTGGTTCTACGCTGCCAGTTGTTTAATCTGCGGTATTGTGGCTATGAGTATAGGCAGTTCTTGGACGACGGCTGCGACTATTGGTGTGGCTTTGTTGGGTGTCGCTAATGGATTAGGTCTGGATCCTGTAGTTACCGCTGGTGCGGTTATTTCGGGTGCATATTTTGGTGATAAGCTAAGTCCATTGTCCGAGACTACGAATTTGGCACCAGCAGTAGCTGGCAGTGATTTGTTTGACCACATACAACATATGCTATGGACAACAGTGCCTAGTTTTGTCATTGCACTGATTATTTTTATTATTATGGGTTTCAACGCAGATGTTGCCAGTGACGCGAGTAAAATTGACGCCATTAGCGCTATTTTGCAAGACAACTTCAATATCAATATTTTTATGCTAGTGCCACTGATTATTCTATTAGGGCTGGCAATTAAGAAAATGCCAGCTTTTCCTGCGATTTCTATTGGTGCTGTCGTCGGCGCTGTATGGGCACTACTTTTCCAAGGAGATTTGATAGCGAGCCAAATAGATGCTTCTCAAGGTGAGCTTGTAGGTCAGTTTAAGCTTATTTGGGCAACGTTCTTTGATGGGTTCAGTGTTCAAACTGGTGATGCGAAAATGGATGATCTGCTAAGTGGTGGCGGTATGTCTAGTATGTTGACAACAACGTGGCTAATTATGACCGCCTTGATGTTTGGGGCCATTATGGAAAAAACGGGTCTGTTAGAAGTGTTTGTGCGCAGTATTTTGCGCATAGCAAAGAGCACAGGTTCGTTAATTGCCTCTACAATTGCTACGTGTTTTGGTACCAATCTTGTTGCCGCGGATCAATATATCGCCATTGTAGTTCCTGGTAGAATGTTCAAAGAGGAATATAAAAAACGTGGCCTGCAGAGCGTAAACTTATCAAGAACGCTTGAAGATGGTGGGACTATTACCAGCCCATTAATCCCGTGGAATACTTGTGGTGCGTATATGCAAAGCGTACTATTAATAAACCCTCTAGACTATGCTGTTTATGCATTTTTCAACCTGATAAATCCACTTTTAGCGATTGTTTATGGTTACCTTGGCGTAAAAGTTTTAAAACTTAAACCAAGAGAGCAAGAATAAAAAACAGGGCCTCAACTGATTGAGGCCTTTTTATTTTTAAACAGTGAGATAACTCGTCTAATCTTATTTGAAAGCTACATTTCCCTAATTTAATATTATAAAATCCTGTCTTATAGAGATACGTGCTTGAATGATCGTTTAATTAAACGTATTGACATTAGCATTTAATAGGCAGCATAAGCTGGTCGACGGGCGTTATTCATCTTATTTGATCATCTTGTGCGACGAAGGAACTTAAATGACTCAAAAACCGCAAGCTAAATTATTAGCAAATTATCAGCCACCAAGCCACCAAGTTGAGCACATAGACTTAGTTTTTGATTTGTCACCTCAACAAACGCGCGTAATAGCGAAATACAATTTAAAAGCCAATATGGACCAATCATATATTGAGTTAGATGGTGTTGATTTAAAACTAATAACATTAAAAGTCGATGGTCAAGTACATACTGATTTTACACTATTAGTCGATGGCATTAAGATTAACTCACTGCCAGAGTCATTTTCCCTTGAAATTGAAACAGAAATATCCCCTGAGCTAAATACCTCGTTAGAGGGCCTATATCTTTCTGATGGCGCTTACTGTACGCAGTGTGAAGCTGAAGGGTTCAGAAAAATAACTTACTTTTTTGATAGGCCTGATGTTTTAGCGACATATAAAGTCACGGTGATAGGAGATAAAAGCTTTCCATTTTTACTGTCTAATGGCAACCAAATAGACGCTGGTGAACTAGCAGAAGGTCGTCATTTTGTAACCTGGGAAGACCCATTCAAAAAACCGTCGTATTTATTCGCGTTGGTTGCAGGAGACTTTGACAAGCTAGAAGATAAGTTTGTGACCAAAAGCGGCAGAGAAGTTAAGTTACAGTTGTTTGTAGATAAAGGTAATTTATCCAAAGCGCCTCATGCAATGACATCATTGCAAAAATCAATGAAGTGGGATGAAGAGCGTTTTAGTTTAGAGTATGACCTAGATATTTATATGATTGTGGCTGTTGATTTTTTCAATATGGGCGCGATGGAAAATAAAGGTCTTAATATTTTCAACAGTGCTTGTGTACTTGCCAACCAAGAAACTGCGACAGATAGAGACTACCACGTCATTGAATCTATTGTGGGCCACGAGTATTTTCATAATTGGACGGGTAATCGTGTTACTTGTCGAGACTGGTTTCAATTGAGTTTAAAAGAAGGATTGACCGTTTTCCGAGATCAGGAGTTTAGCAGTGATTTAGGTTCTAGAGCACTAAACCGTATTGATGCAGTAAATGCGATGAGGACTCATCAGTTTGTTGAAGATGCTGGACCTATGGCGCATCCAATTCGACCTGAAGAAGTAATCGAAATGAATAACTTCTACACCGTGACGGTGTATAACAAAGGTGCAGAAGTGATCCGTATGATGCACACACTGCTTGGCGAGCAAGGCTTCCAAAAGGGGATGCAATTATATTTTGAACGTCATGACGGCCAAGCTGTAACATGCGATGATTTTGTCAATGCGATGGCTGACGCTACACAAACGGATTTAAATCAGTTTAAACTGTGGTATAGCCAATTTGGTACTCCTACAGTGCATGTGAATACTGAGTATGACGCTCAAGCAAGAACTTATCAGCTTGATATTCAGCAAACGCATGCTGAAAATGACCCAGTCAGTGAACCACTTCATATACCCGTTGCAATTGAATTACTTAACGAGCAGGGTCAAACTATTACACTTGAAGGTGTAAAGTTAAAACATGGCAGAGTACTTGAACTGACAGAAGAGAAGCAGAGTTTTGTATTTAGTAATGTCGAATCAGAGCCGACGCCTGTATTGTTGGAAGACTTTTCTGCCCCGTGCCTGTTGGAATACGATTATTCTCTAACTCAGCTTAGCCACATTGCCAAGTATGCAACGAGTTACTATGCAAGGTGGGAAGCGATCCAGATATTATTTACTCAACAAATACGCGCCTATGTAAAAGCTGAAGACCAAAGCGGTGACATGTTCAGCGAGCTATCTTCAGTACTTGAGAGTTTGTTTGTTAATAAACCAGATGACCTCGCTATTTTGGCTGAATATATATCTGTACCGAACTTTGATACTTTATCAAGCGGGTATGAGGTTGTACCTGTTGATGCGTTGTGCCAAGCAATTGAACGTTTAGAGTTACAAATAGCGCAATTGTTAGAAGGTTATTTAACAGAGTTCTATACACTTACCAAAGACTGTGGTGGGCTGAGCGCGCAAGATGTCGCAATTCGCGCATTACGTAACAAAAGCCTTTACTATCTTTCATTAACTCAAGTTGATGTATCTGGCTGGTTGCGAGAGCAAGCTGCTTCATCAAATATGACTACAAAACTTGGTGCGCTAAAAAGTGCATTGAATGCACAGCACAAACTTGCAGGTGCTTTAATGCAAGAGTTTGATGTGCAATGGAATCATGATTTATTGGTTATGGACAAGTGGTTTGCGCTACAAGCGACGAGTCAAACAGACAAGTGTATTGACATTGTTCTGTCCCTATATAAGCATCCTTGTTTCGATAAATCTAACCCAAATAGGGTGAGGGCTTTAGTCGGTACTTTTACAAGGTTAAACCCACAGCAATTCCATAGACGTGATGGTAGAGGTTATGAATTGTTAGGTGACTTAATTGCTGAGCTTAATGAGTTAAATCCGCAAAATGCTTCACGCATAATAACTCCGTTACTTTCATTCAAACGTTTCGATGATGATAGGCAATCAAAAATGCGTGTCCAGTTAGAACGGTTAGCTGCGATTTCGAATTTAAGCGATGATCTATATGAGAAAATTGACAGAGCATTAAACTGATACATGCAAGAATATTACTTTTTTTTAAGACTTACTCACGATCAATGTCTTGCTTACTATGAAGGAGATATTGAATATATTCAGGTAGTGGAAGATGGTGGAAAGCGGATCCGCTTTCCAGCTACCCATATCCGTAGGTTTGTGTCTAGTATCGGCGTGAGTGGTCGATTTCGACTGCAACTTGACGATAGCAATAAATTTATCGCACTTGAAAAGGTGGCTTAACGGTCAAAAAATGCTTTGTGAGATAAAGTATTTTTGTTAATTCGGTTTGTTTTAAACTTAAATTACGTGTTATAACTATTCTGGTAAGACGTCTTACCAAGGTTAAAAGACAGGCTAAAAAGTTAAAAATGCATCGAACGAACGCGTAAAATTTGTAATTTTCGATTTTCGCTTCTATCGTTACGACAACAAAAAACAATAACTTGATTAGATTTACCCGCCAGAGGGGGGAGAAATAATGATAAAAAAAGCGCGCTTTACTAAGAACAAGATCATGCTTGGGCTTGGAGCAGCCATTTTTGGAACTGTTGGTATGCATGCGCAAGCTGCTAATTTCCAAGTCGGTGATTTTGAGATAACGTTTGATTCGACGTTCTCATATGGTCAAAGTATCCGAGTAGAAGACCGAGACTTCGGAATTATCGGTAAGAGTAACCATCCAAGGTTTGACTGGACTGGATACAACGCGTCTACAGGCAATACTTTGTATTCTTCTTCTCAGGTGTGGAGCCAAGAGGGCGCATATTCGAATAATGGTGACGCTGGTAATTTAAATTTTGACTCTGGCGACACTTTTTCTCAGCAGCTAAAAGGCACGCACGAATTTGCAATCACGAAAGACAACTACGGTTTCTTCTCTCGCTTCATGTATTTTTATGACTTTGCCATGGAAGATGGGGATTTTGCATACAGTAACCCAGTCTCTGGTCAAAAAGTTGACCCGTGCGCAGATGATGATACTAAAGAGCAAGTGTGTTCCGATGCGAGACTGCTAGATGCATTTATATGGGCAGATTTTGATTTAAATGACGGGAATAATCCGCTGTCTATTCGTTTGGGCCAGCAAGTTATAAACTGGGGTGAGAGTACCCTTATCTCTCACGGGATAAACGTAAACCCAGTTGATATTGATCGATTGAAAGCGCCTGGTTCTGAGCTTAAAGAAGCATTTATCCCTGTTGGCATGCTTTGGGCTTCTTTGGGAATTACTGAAAATGTAACTTTAGAAGCATTTTATCAGTATCAGTGGCACGAGACCCGCTTACCTGCAACTGGTAGCTACTTCTCTACTAACGATTTTGCATCGGCAAATGGCTATGCACAAAATGTACAGCTTGGCTTTACTTCAAACCCGGATATTGACCTGTATCATTTAACTGAAGCGTTAAACTCACTTCAGACAAATTGGGTTGGTGCACTCGCAGCTCAGGGTTTAGATGTCACTGATGAAAGTGTATTAAGCAGCCCTGATGCGTTACAAATGCTGTCGTCTATGTATCTTGCATATCCAACACGTGTTGCGCTGAAAGGCAAAGGTGATGCTGGTAAAACAGATGCGGATGACAGTGGTCAATTTGGTATTCGTTTAGGTATGTTTGTACCTGAACTGAATGATACTGAGATTGCACTTTATCATATTAACTATCATAGCCGTAGACCACTAATTTCAGGTAAAGCATCTAACTTTACTACGGCTGCAATTATGCAGGATCTTAATTATATCCAAACAAATAAGATCACAGAAGACAATATCACGAACTTGAATGCCTTTACACAAGCTGTAATTGTGTACCCTGAGGACATCAAACTGTACGGTCTGAGTTTTAATACAGCCATTGGTGAGACTGCATTCTCAGGCGAGTTTACCTATCGCCAAGATGAGCCTTTACAAATCGATGACGTGGAGCTGCTATACGCAGGTATGGTTGAGCAATTGGCTGCTGCAGGTATTCGTGAAGATTTTGAAGGGTTCTCTCAGTTAAGCCAAGGCAATGACATAGCGTACGTTGAGCCTGGTGAAGTTGCACAAGGTTTTGTTTTAAAAGATACGATGCAACTACAATTCACAGCAACGCATTTGTTTGGACCATCATTGGGTGCAGATAGTTGGGCAGTTGTGGGTGAAGTCGGCGCTGTAACGATTAAAGATATGCCGTCTTATGATGAATTACGTTTGAATGTTGCTGGTACTGGCCGAAGTGGCACAATCGAGGGGATAGAGGGTCGTAATTACGACTTGATCCACCAGGCAGTTTCGAATGGCCCTGAAGTTAACCCGTTCCCAACGGCTTCTTCATGGGGTTACCGTTTAATCGCTAAAGGTGAATACAACAATTTGTTCTCTGGTGTGAACTTCTCACCACGAGTTGTGTTTTCTCATGACGTAAACGGCACAACACCAGACCCAATGTTCTTATTCGTCGAAGATAGAAAGTCTATGGGTGTCAACCTTAACTTTAGCTATCAGAATGCATGGTCATTCGATTTAGGCTACAACACTTTCTGGGGCGGTGGCGCAACAAACACATTCTCTGATCGTGATTTTGTATCATTTAATATTAAGTATTCAATTTAAGGGCTTTCGATATGTTTAGAAAACCTACACTACTTGCAGCATCAATAATGACAATAATGGCTGCACCAATTGCTTTCGCAAAAATGACGCCTGAGGAAGTGGCTCGTTTAGGGAAGGATTTGTCACCAATCGGCGCTGAGGTTGCAGGCAATGCGGATGGCTCTATTCCAGCATGGACTGGCGGCATCACTAAGCCACCTGCGAACTTTAAACCAGGTATGCATCACCCAGACCCTTATGCTGATGATAAAATTTTATTCACCATCGATAAGAGTAACCTTGATAAGTACAAAGATAACTTGAGCCCTGGTCAGATAGCATTGTTCGAGACTTATCCAGAAACGTTTAAAATGAATGTTTACCAAACTCGACGCAGTGCGGCTTATCCTCAGTTTGTATACGACGCAACAAAAAAATATGCATCGACAGCTGAACTTATTGAGGGCGGTAACGGTATCAAGAATACTGCAATTGGTATCCCGTTTCCGATCCCTGAAAATGGCCTAGAGGCAATTTGGAACCATTTATTACGTTATCGTGGCTTGTCTATTGCTCGTAACGGCGGCCAGGCAATGCCAACCGCTTCTGGTTCTTATAACATTATCGGTTTTGATGAAAAGCTACTGGTTAAGTATTCAGATCCGAGCGCCACGCCAGAAGAGTTACAAAAATCGAATGTTCTATTTAAGTTCAAGCAAAAAGTGACCGAGCCTGCGCGATTAGCGGGTACCGCATTACTTGTGCACGAAACAATGGACCAAATTTTAACACCTCGACAAGCATGGACGTACAACACAGGCCAGCGTCGAGTTCGTCGTGCACCTAACGTTGCGTACGATGCTCCGGGAACTGCGTCTGATAGCTTACGTACAACAGATGACTTTGATATGTTCAACGGTTCTCCTAACCGTTATAACTGGACATTAAAAGGCAAAAAAGAGATGTACATTCCGTACAACAGCTATAAATTACATAGCGATTCTTTGAAGTATGAAGATATTTTGAAAGCCGGTCATATTAACCCAGAGCACGTTCGCTATGAAAAGCACCGTGTATGGGTTGTTGAAGCGAACCTTAAAGAAGGCACACGTCATATTTATAAAAAGCGTGTCTTCTTCATTGATGAAGATAGCTGGCAAATTCATGTAGCGGACTTATATGACAACCGTGACCAAATGTACCGCGTTGCGATGGCACATGGTATTAACTATTACGACGTACCGACACATTGGAGTACACTAGACGTATACCACGACTTAAACTCTCGTCGTTATCTAGCAATCGGCCTAGACAACGAGGAAAAAATGTATGACTTTACACAGTCATTCCAAGACAATGAGTTTACTCAAAGTGCACTTCGTCGAGAGGGAAGACGTTAATATAGCGTCTTTCGGGATCAATTAATTTGATCTTTCTACACTCTATTAAAACTGGACATCACTGTGTCCAGTTTTATCCCCCCAGTCATTCACGACATTTTTATTTGAGTATTCATAATGATTAAGAAGTTAATTGCAACCTCGATTGCAGTGCTCGTTATGCAAAGTGAAGCTATTGGCAGCGCCTCAGAAGCGTTGAGAGTTGCACACCCAGAGAAGACCTTGCTAACTGATATCACCAACAGCGGAAAGAAACTTGTTGCCGTAGGGAAGCATGGGACAATAGTGTACAGTGATGATGGTTCAAATTGGGAGCAAGCGCATGTACCAATCCAATCTCTCTTAACTGCTGTGGAATTTAAATCGGCGAAAAGAGGTTGGGCGTGTGGTCATGACGCTTCGATTTTAAATACCACCGATGGTGGCGTCTCTTGGCAAATCCAACAGTACTTGCCTGATCTAGAAAAACCTTGTTTAGATATTGAGTTTGTAAGTGATAAGCAAGGTTTCGCAATTGGTGCATACGGCATGATGTATCAAACACAAGATGGCGGTAAAAGCTGGACTAAACGCTTTTTAAATGAGTTTGTACACCCTGATGACGTTGAGTATTTAGCTGAACTAAAGCAAGACGATCCGCAAGCATATGAAGAAGAAACGCAATTTATTTTACCTCACTTCAATCGAATGCTGATTGATGGCAACGATATTTTTCTTGTTGGTGAGATGGGTTTATTTGCGGTAAGCCGTGATTTAGGCACAACATGGACAAGAATTGACGAATTTTATTCAGGTTCACTGTTTGCTGTAAACAAAAACAAACAAGAACAGCTTATTGCAGCAGGCTTACGTGGCAACACATTTATTTCTGATAGTAAAGACGTGTCTTTTTCACCTATCAATGTGGACAAGGCCGCGACGATTAACAGTATTGTTTCAACTGATACTGCACAAATTATGCTGGCGAACAGCGGTTTCGTTTTTACTGTAGAGGGTGAAAATGTGAAAACAAAACAGCTGAAAAACGGTAAATCTATTCTTTCAGGTGTGCTTCACAACGGTCAACTGGTGCTGGCTACAGAAGAGGGTATTCAAACAATTGAGGTTGATCGCTAATGCAGTCTATTTTAAATCAACTAGTGTATGTCGTTTTTAGGCATCGTTTTATGGTGATAGCGCTATTTGCGCTAGCGACAGTCTTTTTAGGTTATAAGTCTACACATATCCAGCTTGATGCATCTTTCAATAAAAATATACCTTTAAACCATGATTACATGAAGGTGTATTTAAAGCATGAAAAACAATTTGGTGGTGCGAACAGTATTTTAATATCTGTATGTGATGCGGATGGTGATATTTTTAATCCTGAATTCTTTACACAGTTAAAAGCCGTTCACGACCAACTTTACTTTATCCCGGGCGTGAATCGTCCATTGGTAAACTCTATTTTTGCACCGAGTGCACGATTTGTTGAAGTCGTTGAAGATGGCTTTGCAGGTGGCCCAATCATTCCAGCGAATTTTACCGCTGATACCGCAGGCTTGGCTGTCGTAAAACAAAATATTGAAAAAGCCAAAGTCGTTGGCCGCATGGTTGCAAGTGACTATTCTTGCGCCATGGTATCTGCTCAGCTTATGGAGACAGATCCGCAAACACAGCAAAAGTTGGACACGCTCGCATTTGCAAAAAAATTAGAGTCAGAGATCCGCGAACCTTTAAGCACAGATAAAGTATCAATTCATATCATTGGTTTTGCCAAGATGGCAGGAGATATTGCTGATGGTGCAAAAGATGTTGTGTTCTTTTTCGCGATTGCGATTTTATTTACCTTCATTATGGTATGGCTTTTCTGCAAAAGCTTTAAGCTAACATTGCTCCCAATCGCGTGTTCATTGATCGCTGTTGTATGGCAAATGGGCTTGCTTTCAGTGCTTGGTTTTGGCCTTGATCCAATGTCTATTCTTGTGCCATTTTTAGTGTTCGCTATTGGTGTGAGCCACGGCGTGCAAATGATCAATGCTATTGGTAAAAAAGTATCAGAAGGTGTAAGTAGTAAAGTAGCCGCTGAGGCAAGCTTCAAAGCACTGCTTATTCCTGGCGGCATTGCGTTACTCTCTGACACGATTGGATTCATGACGTTGCTTGCTATTGATATCGGTATCATTCGAGAACTTGCAATCACGGCAAGTTTAGGTGTGGCGGTTATCATTTTTACGAACTTGATTTTATTGCCAGTCCTTGCGTCTTATTATAAGTCGTCAAAAATGCATCGTGTTGATGATGGCAAAGCCAAAGCCAATAATGCGTTCACTAAGCTCAGAGAAAGCCTAGTACTGGCAACAGATAGACGCTACGCAGCAGTTATTCTGCTGGTATCTGCTGGTTTATTTGCGTTTGGTTATTGGCAATCGAAAGATATGCGCATTGGTGACTTACATGCCGGTGCCCCCGCGCTGCATGAGGACGCCCGTTATAATTTAGATACGTTCCTTATTTCAGACCGCTATGAAATATCATCTGACATTTTAAAAGTATTGGTTGAAGCTTATCCAGCTGCTTGTACAGAGCATGACACGATGGATAGGGTAAGCCGATTCCAGTGGCGAATAGAAAATTTAGTAGGGGTACAATCTGCGGTTTCTTTGAGCTCAGTGGCCCAAGCTGTGAATGCCGGCTACAACGAAGGAAATTTAAAATGGCAAACTCTGCCGAGAAATGGCGCTTCTCTTGTTCAAGCAACATCACGCGTTGAGACCAGCACCGGTCTATTAAATGGTGATTGCTCAGTTATGCCGATCATCATTTTTATGGACGATCACAAAGCTGAAACCATTGATCATGTTGTGTCGCAAATTAAGCTGTTTGCTAAAGAAGAAGGGACAGATCGTGTAAGCTTTAAGTTGGCGTCTGGCCCAATCGGTGTAATGGCCGCAACAAATGAATCTGTCGCTGCTGCACAATTGCCAATGATGATCTATGTTTATGGAGCGGTGATTATTCTGTGCCTTATTAGCTTCAGAAGCATACGAGCGACAATCGCAGTTGTATTACCTCTGTACATTGTTTCTACTTTGGCACAAGCGCTGATGGTTAAGCTTGAGATTGGTTTGACTGTATCTACTCTACCAGTCATTGCTCTAGGCGTTGGTATTGGTGTTGACTACGGCATTTATATCTTGTCTTCAATGATGAACCAGTTGAAACAAGGTATGCCATTATCGGCTGCATATCGTAATGCATTAGCTGAACGAGGGAGTGCAGTATTGTTTACTGGAATCACATTAGCTATCGGCGTCAGCACGTGGATTTTTTCTGCGTTAAAGTTCCAAGTAGACATGGGAATACTACTGACATTTATGTTCTTGGTGAATATGCTCGGTGCTGTGTTGCTGTTACCTGCGATAGGTACTTTTATCTGGCCTGACCAGAAAAAAAAGTGTGAATAATTGTGCTCTTAAATGGCCTTAATTGGCCATTTATATCTACAATTTGTGAATATATGACCAACTGGCTGAAAAGCCTCAAATGTTTTTGTCAAAAAAGCTTTTTATTAGCGCCAGAAAGGTTAAAATCCTCTGGACTCCACGCTAATAATTGGCTGTACAAATAATCTACCGTTCAAAGGTGGTATAGATTAAGGAACACATAATGACACAAAGTGAAGGTCCAGCATCGGTTATCCTTGATAACGTTTGCAAGTTGATCCAGAAAAAAGTTCATGCCGATAACGTGTCGCTCGTTGAAACATTTGCCAAAGCCTTGTACAGCAACATGTCTAAAGAGGACTTGGCTCACCGTAACGACAGCGACTTGTACGGCGCTGCTTTAAGTTTATGGAATTCTCTAGAGAAGAATACCTCAGATGAAGCAGTGATCCGTGTATTCAACCCTGAAGTTGCAAAAGATGGCTGGCAATCGTCTCACACGATTGTTGAAATCATTTCAGATGATATGCCATTTTTGGTCGATTCAGTACGTATGGCGCTAAGCCGTAAGAATATTGCTTCGCATTTACTTTTACACTGTCCTCTCAAGATCAACCGCGACCAAGAAGATAAAATCTCAGCTGTTTCAGGTTTAAAAACTGAACAAGAATCTTCATCTACTAAAACTGTTTTCTTTATTGAGATTGACCGTCAAACAGACGAGTCTGTCATTGCGGACTTTACGCAAGAACTAGAATCAGTGTTAAAGGATGTTTCTGTAGCGGTTGAAGACTGGTTGCTTGTCAGAGATAAACTGGTTGCAGTTGGTGAAGATATTCCTAATCGCAAGCACAACTCTTCTGAACAAGAACTCAGTGAAGCGGTTGAATTCCTTGATTGGCTTGCGCGTGATAACTTCACGTTCATGGGATACCGTCAGTATGACCTTGTACCAGTTCAAGGCGACTATGAACTTAAGCCTGTTGCAGGTTCAAGTTTAGGCCTAATGAAAAACTCTTCTGAAAGCAGCCGTCTGCTATCAGAGCTACCAGAAGTTGCTCGCCTTGAAGCACGCAGTAAAAACTTATTAATTTTAACTAAGACAAATTCTCAGTCACGCGTTCATCGCCCAGCGCATATCGATTACGTTGGAATTAAACGCTTTGATGCTGAAGGGAATGTAATTGGTGAAGACCGCTTCATTGGTTTATTTTCATCAAGTTTTTACAACAACAGCGCATCTGATGTTCCAGTATTAAAGAGCAAAATAGCTCGTATCATGGAGCAGTGTGATTTTGCGAAAGGAACACATGCTTATAAAGCTGTCTTAAATATCTTAGAAACGTATCCACGTGACGAGCTAGTGCAGGCTCGTGAATCTGAGCTATTAGATGTTGCTATGGGTGTATTACAAACCCAAGAGCGTGATATGTGTCGTCTATTCGTTAGAAGAGACGTATATGGACGTTTCTTCTCTTGTATGGTCTATGTACCGCGTGAGAGATATAACACCGCGCTTCGTCGCGAAACTCAAAAACTGTTAGGCGATGCCTTTGGGTCTAACGAAAAAGTTGAGTTCACTACATTTTTCTCAGAGTCTACATTAGCAAGAACGCATTACATTGTTCGTGTAGCTGACAACAACATTAAGTACAACGTGAAAGAAATCGAAAATAATTTAGTAGAAGCTGCCCGTACTTGGGAAGATAAACTACAAACAGCTTTACTTGCGGGTGAAGGTGAAGCGCGCGGTAATGACTTAAACCGCAAATATGCTACGGCTTTCCCTCGTGCTTACAAAGACGAAGTACTGCCAAGTGCAGCTGTCGTTGATATCTCAAAACTTGAAAAGTTGAGCGATGAAAATAAACTTGAGATGCTGTTCTACAGACCTCAAGAAGAAGCAAATTCACAAATTGTGCGTTTGAGCTTATTCCACAAAGACGAGCCAATTCATCTATCAGATGTGATGCCAATGCTTGAAAACTTTGGTTTACGTGTAATTGGTGAAACACCTTATGCCGTTAAGACAAGTGATGGTCAAGTAAACTGGATCATGGACTTCTCTATGCTGTTAGACAGCAAAGGGTTAGCAGATTTTGATAAAGTATCAGCGCGTTTCCGTGCTGCACTTATCAACGTTTGGAACAACCGTCTTGAGAATGACGGCTTCAACCGTTTAGTTTTAAAAGCGGGCTCTACTGGCCGTGAAGCATCTATCCTTCGTGCATACGCTAAATACATGCGCCAGATTGGTGTGACTTTCTCACAGTCTTACATCGAAAATACGTTCGAGCATTATCCTCACATCGCAAACCAATTGGTTGAGCTGTTTGAGAAGAAATTCTGCCCACAGAAGAAAGTGGCGCAAAAGTCACTTGATAAGCTAGTGGAGAAAATCTACCACGAGCTGGAAAGTGTAGCGAACCTTGATGATGACCGTATCATTCGCCTTTACGTAGCAATGATTGATGCGACGCTAAGAACGAACTTCTACCAAAAAGAAGCGGATGGTTCTAACAAATCATACGTTTCATTCAAAATTCAGCCAAGCGCAATTCCAGAAATGCCGTTGCCATTACCTGCATTTGAAATCTTCGTATACTCTCCGCGTATCGAAGGTGTTCACTTACGTGGTGGTAAGGTTGCACGTGGTGGTTTACGTTGGTCTGACCGTCGTGAAGACTTCCGCACAGAAGTGTTGGGGTTAGTTAAAGCACAGCAGGTTAAGAACACTGTAATTGTACCTGTTGGCTCTAAAGGCGGCTTCGTATGTAAACAGCTACCAAATGACCGTGAAGGTTTCTTCCGCGAAGGTCAAGAGTGCTACAAGATCTTCATCCGTGGTTTGTTAGACATTACTGATAACATCATTCACGGTGACATTGTGCCGCCTGTAAATGTAGTTCGTCATGATGAAGATGACCCATACCTTGTAGTTGCCGCCGATAAAGGCACAGCGACATTCTCAGATATCGCCAACGGTATTGCTGATGAATACAACTTCTGGCTAGGTGATGCATTTGCATCTGGTGGTTCAATTGGTTATGACCACAAGAAGATGGGTATCACAGCTAAAGGTGCTTGGGAGTCAGTTAAGCGTCACTTCCGTGAAATGGATATTGACTGTCAAACAACTGAATTCACAGCGGTTGCAATCGGTGATATGGCAGGTGACGTATTCGGTAACGGTATGTTACTTTCTGAGCACACGCGCTTAGTTGCTGCATTTAACCACATGCACATCTTCATCGATCCAAACCCAGAGGCAGCGAGCTCTTACAAAGAGCGTGCACGTATGTTTGAATTGCCACGTTCATCTTGGGAAGACTATGATGCAAGCTTAATTTCTCAAGGTGGTGGTATCTTCTCTCGTGCAGCGAAGTCAATCACACTCACACCAGAAATTAAGAAAATGCTTGGTACTAAGAAAGCAAGCATGACGCCAAATGAGTTGATTAAAGCGCTTCTAATGATGCCTGTTGATCTACTTTGGAATGGTGGTATCGGTACTTACATTAAGGCGAAAAACGAAAGTGACGCGGATGTAGGTGACAGAGCGAATGATGCACTACGTATCAATGGCTCTGAGCTTGGTGCTAAGATCTTTGGCGAAGGCGGCAACCTAGGTGCTACGCAACTTGGTCGTATCGAGTTTGCAGCTAAAGGCGGTCGCATTAACACTGACTTTATCGATAACGTTGGTGGTGTTGCGTGTTCAGATAACGAAGTAAACATTAAGATTTTACTTAATGGTCTAGTTGCTGAAGGTGACCTTACGAAGAAACAACGTGACGAATTGCTATATGCAATGACTGACGAAGTGTCTGAACTTGTACTAGCTGATTGCTACCGTCAAACACATACATTGTCTGTAACTAAGTCTAAAGGCCCTGCGACACTTAAAGAAAAGATCCGTTTCATCCATGCACTTGAAAAAGACGGCAAGCTTGATCGAAACATTGAGTTTTTACCAAGTGATGAAGAGCTAGCTGAGCGCGCTGCAGCTGGTCTTGATTTAACTCGTCCAGAATTGTCTGTACTAGTTTCTTACTCTAAGATGGTACTTAAAGAAACATTAGTGGTTGATGAAATCACTGAAAACCCTTATTACCGTCAGTTGCTAGTAAATTCATTCCCAGTGCCTCTACGTGACCGCTTTAATGCGGCAATGGATGAGCACCCACTGAGAAAAGAGATCATTGCGACCAAGCTTGCTAACAATATCGTCAACGATATGGGCTTGAACTTCATGATCCGCATGCATGAAGAAACAGGTGCAACAGAAGCTGAAATTGCACTTTGTTATTCAATCGCATGTGCGACATTCCAAATGTCAGAAACATGGGCCGAAATTTCGTCACTTGATAACAAGATCCCGTCAGCGGTTCAAACAGAGATGTTGTATCAATTACGTCGTACCGTTCGCCGTGTTACTCGTTGGTTCCTACGCCACCGTAACAAAGCTCTGAGCATTGAAGAAACAATTGAGTTCTTCGCACCAACATTTGCTGATTTAAGCACTAACCTGACAACGTATATGGTTGAAGAGGAAAGTGCACGTCTTGCAGAGAAGGCTGCTGAACTAACATCAGAAGGTGTTCCACAAGCGCTAGCGGATCGTATTGTATCGCTATCTAGCTTATTCTCTGTGATGGATCTTGCAGAAGTTGCAAACAACGCGAAGCGTGATATCTCCGTAGTATCTAATACGTACTTCAAGTTAGGTGCAAACATGGGGCTACATTGGTTCCTAGACCAAATCACTGCGCAACCAGTGGCTAACCACTGGCAGGCACTAGCACGTGCTTCATACCGTGAAGAGCTAGACTGGCAGCAGCGTGCATTGTCTGAAGTTGTTCTTAACAGCTTTGAAGGAGACGGTGAAGTTGACGCACTTATCAATCAGTGGATGGATAATCAGTCTTCACTTCTACACCGTTGGCAGCAAATGCTAGCGGAGTTTAAGACTTCTCAGAACCATGACTTTGCGAAGTTCTCAGTAGCGTTAAGAGAATTAATGTTACTAAGTCACAACTGTGACACTTCCAAATAAAAATTAACACGTTAAAATACCCCGGCAATTGCTGGGGTATTTTTTTGCCTCAAACAGTTACCAGGAACTTAAGGAGTCTCGATGTTTTACGATTTAGCACGTCGTTATATGTTTAATAAAGATGCGGAATGGGCCCACGATTTTGCTTTAGGCAACTTGCGCCGTTTCAAAAATACCCCATTAAGTCTTGCTTGGTCACAGTCTCTTCCTAAAAAGCCAGTTAACTTTTTAGGTTTAGAATTTGATAACCCAGTGGGATTGGCGGCTGGTTTAGACAAAAATGCTGAATGTATTGACGCATTTGGCCAAATGGGTTTTGGATTTATTGAAGTAGGTACTGTTACACCAAGGCCTCAAGCTGGTAATGATAAGCCTCGTATTTTCCGTCTACCGGAAGCACATGCTGTGATAAACAGAATGGGCTTTAACAATAAAGGCGTAGATAATTTAGTTGCTAACGTAAAAGCTTCAAATTATACCGGGATCCTTGGGATCAATATTGGTAAAAACAAAGATACACCAAACGAGCAAGGCAAAGATGATTACATTCATTGTATGCGCAAGGTTTTTGAGCATGCATCGTACATCACAGTAAACATCTCTTCACCGAATACCCCTGGTCTTCGTGATCTACAGTATGGTGAAGCGTTAGATGACTTATTACAAAGCCTTAAAAATGAGCAGGTAGACTTGATTGAAAAGCACAAAAAGTCAGTCCCAATGCTTGTTAAAATTGCACCAGATGTCGATGCTGTGCAATTAACGCAAATTGCTGAATCACTTGTAAATAATCGTATCGATGGCGTAATAGCTACGAATACTACGTTGGCAAGAGAAGCTGTGCAAGGTCTAGAGTTTGCTAATGAAGCAGGGGGCTTGTCTGGACGTCCTGTACGTGAAAAGTCAACGCATGTTGTTCAAGAGCTAAAGCGTCTTACAGAAGGCAAGTTACCTATTATTGGCGTGGGTGGAATTGACAGCGCTGAAGCTGCGCAAGAAAAGCTCGATGCGGGCGCAGATCTTGTACAATTGTATACTGGGTTCATCTACGAAGGGCCACAATTGATCAAAAGGATCGTAAATTCTTTATAAGGATCAGTCATATTACGAAATGATCCTAAACAAATTGTTATTATAAATATTTTTACACTTGCAAAAATCGCGATATACTTCGCGTTACTATATGAATTAATTTAATAGTATTGTGGAGGGCGATTTTGCAAGCATCAAAAGAGTGGCGTTGGCTTCAATGTCGTACACAAAACCGTTTGCTTGTTGATTTGGGAGATGAGCTTCAGCTTTGTACGCCATATCGTCTTCGACAGCTTACAGCTGACTCTGATTCTAGCCCCACATTTAGCGTAGAAGAAGCTGCATTTTATCAAAATGTATTTGATTACTTGTGCACCTATTCTGTTTGGTCAGAAGCGCAATGTTGTCAAATCGCATTAAATGCTACCGCTGCTAAATTCCATTTATTGCCAGTACAAGCCAAAAGTTGGTTTTTCCAAGCGTATGTTGGTAATGAAGTACTGTGTAATGCAGTAATTAGTCTTAAATCCAAAGTCATGACAGGTGAATGCTTAATCGTTGATCATGAGCGCGACGCAAGTCTGTGTATCAACCTAACAGCAAACTTCCAATTAGATGAAAACATCAGCTTAGAGCAGTTTCAGGCTATTAAAGTTTTAAACGATCGTATCCACCCGGTATTGATAAATAATAAAGTCAGTAGAAGGGCTTAATCCAATCCCAGTCTTTACGTAGCTGTGTTATACTCGCGTCAATTGAAATTACAGGGTTATCACATTGCAGTTTATTGCGCTTACATCGATTGGCATCGAAAATTTACTAGTCGAAGAACTTCAATCTTTCGAAATTAAAGTTACTAAGCAAAGCATTGGTTCGGTTCGTTTTGAGGCCGACAATCTTACCGCTCAGAAGTTTTGTATGATGACGCGATATTCAACGCGCGTCATGTTGTTAATTGATGAGCATGAAGATATTAAAAATAAAGATGACCTGTATAAGTTTGCTCGTTTTCAAGGTTGGCAAGAGTGGTTTGGTCCGTCGCAAACCTTTGCCGTCGAGTTTAATGGCACGAACAAAGAATTAAAAAATACACAGTTCTCAGGCCTGGTTATTAAAGATGCTGTGGTTGATTATTTCCAAGATCTTTATGAGCAACGTCCCTCTGTAGATAAGCAAGATGCGAATGTACGTATCATTGCTAAGCTTAACAAACAAAAAATAGCACTATATCTTGATTATTCTGGTCCAAGGCTGTCTGACCGAGGTTATAGGACTAAACAGGGTAAAGCCCCAATCCGTGAGCACCTTGCAGCTGCGCTTGTTACTCGAAGTGGCTGGTTAAACGACACATCAAAGCCGCTGTTTGATCCGTGCTGTGGTTCAGGTACATTGTTGATTGAAGCTGCGAGTATGGCTTTAAATTTACCTACAAACTTACATAAAGCATTTGCTTTTAAGCGCCTTCCTAGCTTTAGAGAAGCAAAGTTCAAAGAAATCCAAAAAGAGCTAAAAGCTGAAAAAGTAGACGCTAAACTTTGGTTAATTGGCCATGATATTGATGCAAGAGTGCTAGACACCGCTAAGTCTAACGCAAATCGTGCAGGTGTTGGCGAACTAATTCAGTTTAAAGAAGCTGATGCAGGCAAGTTGCTGTCTGTAGCGAAACGCCCTGGTACAATTCTAAGTAACTTGCCGTATGGTGAACGCTTGGGTTCAATGGCTGAATTAATTAATCTTTATCGTAATATGGGTGTGAGCTTCAAGAAGCATTATCGTGATTGGAATGCGGCACTGCTCGGGACCGACGATGAGCTATTTAGGTTGCTTAAGCTTGCGTCTAAAAAACGCTATAAGTTTAAGAATGGTCCAATTGACGTCACATTGTATATGTATGAGCTGAATGAGAAGCAAGTTGCACAAAATCAACAAACTTCAGAGTTACATTTTGAACAGTCTCGTGCATTTGCGAACAGACTTAAAAAGAATAAGCAGGGCCTAAAAAGCTGGTTGAAGAAAGAGTCTGTTGAAGCCTATCGCTTGTATGATGCAGACATTCCAGAATATAACGTGGCTGTTGATGTATATGGCGACAATGCAGTTATCTTTGAATATGCAGCACCAAAAGAAATCAACGCCGACGTAGCGGATAAACGTTTACAAGATGTGATTTCCCTGACTGCAGAGACCTTAGATATTTCACCAAGTAATTTAGCGGTTAAGGTGCGTAAAAAGCAGCGCGGTGACGAGCAATATACTTCGTACGAGAAGCAAAACCGTTATCAAGTTATTGAAGAGTTTGGCGCAAAATTTAAAGTTAATCTATATGACTATTTAGATACTGGCCTGTTTCTAGATCACCGTCTTGCGCGTCGTTTTATTCAGCAAAATGCGCAAGATAAGCGAGTGTTAAACTTGTTTGCTTATACAGGTTCTGCATCGGTTCACGCGGCGATTGGTGGTGCCAAGTCGGTTACAACCGTTGACATGTCAAAGACTTATCTTAAGTGGGCAGAGGAAAACTTCGCACTTAACAACCTTAAAAATCCACGCTTTAGATTTGAACAAGCGGATTGCTTAAAATGGTTAGAGCATGCTAACGGTCAATATGATTTGATTTTCTTAGATCCGCCTACCTTTTCAAACTCTAAGAGAATGAAAAATGTGTTTGATGTTCAAAGGGACCATATCCAGTTATTAACTTGGGTTAAGAACATTTTAAGTCCAGATGGCGTACTACTGTTCTCTAACAATAAGCGTGGTTTCAAAATGGATGAAGTGGCACTGATGGGATTGGGTTTGAAAGCGGAAAATATCTCAACAGAAACATTATCCCCAGACTTTAAACGCAACAAACAGATCCACAACAGCTGGCTTATTACACATGGCTAGAGTGGTTTTATATCACACAGATGGGTGTCATTTATGTGAGCAGGCGCACGATTTAGCCGTGACAGTCCTTGCACTCGATGACATTCATCATCAAGATATCTTGGATGATGAGCGTTTGATGGCACAATTTCAAACCTCTATTCCAGTACTTAAAAATATAAAGACGGGTAAATTGCTGAATTGGCCATTTACTCAACAACAAATTCAAGAGTTTATACAAGAAGATGGATTTAATAAGAATTGCTAAAGCACAACTTGCTTTTGGTTCTCATCCGTTACTAGACAATGCTGATGCCCTCATCGAAGCTGGCGAACGTGTGTGTATTGTTGGACGAAACGGAGCTGGTAAGTCAACTTTATTAAAAGTACTTGATGGACAGGTAATACTGGATGATGGTGAAATAAACCGTTTAACAGGCCTAAAAGTATCACGCCTTGAGCAAGATCCACCAAAGGGTGCACAGGGTAGTGTTTTTGATTATGTTGCACAGGGCCTACCAGACGTCGCAAGTCTATTAATTGAATACAATCATGTTAGCGAAGCGCTACAGACGGATCAGTCAAATAGTTTGCTAAATAAACTTGAGCGTCTATCTGCCGAAATTGAGGCTGCTGACGCTTGGCGTTTTGAAAGTCGAATTAATTTGGTACTAAGCCAGCTCCAGCTGACTGCGCAAATGCGTTTGGAAAAGCTCTCTGGTGGGTGGCTTAGAAAGGTTGCGCTAGCAAAAGCGCTTGTAAGCGATCCAGACTTATTATTACTTGATGAACCGACTAACCATTTGGATATGGCAAGTGTGGAGTGGTTAGAGTCATTTTTGAAAGATTTCAAAGGTGGCATCGTGTTTATTTCTCACGACCGTGCGTTCATCAGAGCCGTTGCTACACGTATTTTAGATTTAGATAGGGGCAAGTTGGTCTCTTATCCTGGTAATTATGCTAAGTATCTCGAGCAAAAAGCGCATGATTTAAAAGTTGAAGAAGCTCAAAACGCGTTGTTTGATAAAAAACTCGCTGAAGAAGAGACTTGGATAAGACAGGGTATTAAAGCGCGCAGAACACGCAACGAAGGCCGTGTCCGTGCGTTAAAAGCGTTACGTGTTGAGCGAAAACAGCGTATTGAGCAAGTTGGCAAAGCGGACTTTAACATTGAATCTGCTGAACGCTCTGGCAAGTTGGTATTTGAAGCAAACTTCGTAAATCATGCATTCAAAGATAAGCCCATTGTGAAAGATTTTTCTACGTTGGTTATGCGTGGTGATAGAGTTGGCTTAATAGGTCCTAACGGAATAGGTAAAACAACGTTATTAAAGCTGCTTTTCGGTAAGTTGTCTGCAGACAGTGGCAAAATAAAGCAAGGCGTTAACCTAGAAGTTGCCTATTTTGACCAATATCGCGAAAAACTTGATGAAGAGATGACTGTTCAAGACAACGTTGCTGAAGGTAAGCAAGAAGTGTCTATTGGTGGTAGAAGCAGACACGTATTGGGCTATTTGCAAGACTTCTTATTTCCACCAGCACGTGCTCGTACACCGGTTAAGGCGTTATCAGGTGGTGAGAAAAACCGACTACTTTTAGCGAAGCTGTTTTTAAAGCCGTCAAATGTATTGGTACTGGATGAGCCAACCAATGATTTGGATATTGAAACGTTAGAATTGTTAGAGGAAATCATTACTCAATATCAAGGCACAATATTAATTGTTAGCCATGATAGGGAGTTTATTGATAACACTTGTAATAGCGTTTGGGCTTTTGAAGGCGATGGTGTGGTAACTGAGATTGTTGGTGGTTACAGTGATTTTGAGGCGTATCGAGATAACAAACTGGCTCAACAAAAAGAGCTGGAAAAATTAGACAAAGAAAAGTCTGCTGCCACACCCGCTAAACGCGATACAAGCAAAAACAAATCAAGCAAGCTCAGTTACAAATTAAAACTTGAATTAGAGGCCTTGCCAAGTAAAGTAGAGGAACTTGAAACCGCGCTTGAAGAGCAGCAGGCTTTGGTTAACTCCCCCGAGTTTTTCAAACAAGAATCTGATGTAACACAACAAGCATTGAACCAACTAGCGGAATTGGAGTCCAAGCTCGAAACCGCGTTTGAGCGTTGGGAAGAATTAGAAGCTTTACAGAATCAGCAGTAAGGATTGAAATGAGATATACACTTTTAGCCGCCAGTATTGGCTTGTGCTTTTCAGGGCAGCTTTTTGCTGCGACATACCAGCTAACTGAATTGCCATCATTTAGTGCTTCGACAGATAGCACAGTCGTTGATGCAAACGAATCTGGCGACGTAGTTGGTAGAGCAACCGGGTTATTCAATTTAAAAATTGACACTACTTATATTGATTTTAATGACGACAATTTAAAGGCTGATTATAACAACTTTAAAGAGGCGCAAGAAAAAATCGATGACCCAATAGAGTTTACTTTGGATGACATCGAAAATAATAATGCGACAGCAACAGATGTTGATGCACACGATTTTATGCGTGCTTACCTTAATCAACGAAGTGGAAACGCAGAATTTCAGAAACTGAATTCGAGTGCGGGCTTAATATATTCAACGACAACTGCAGACGAGAAAGTCATTTTTGATGTTGAGCGAGCATATACCAACAATGAATTATCGCGTTCAGTGGTAACTTATATCAATGGTGTTGCCTCAGATGGTTCGATGGTCGGCTGGGGCAGTGCGCCTTATTCAAAAAGAACTGACTTCGTTAAAAATGATGAAAGTGAGCCAACGGTATTTTTTGAAAGAGCGTTTTCATCACGCGGTGTATTCATCTCCCCAGGTGGTGAGGTTATCGAGCTGCCACCAGCCTTTGTCGGTGAATACGGTGGTTTCAGTGTTGCGAATCATGTTGAAAGACTTGATGATGGCACGTATTTAGTTGTTGGACAAAGTTCAATAGATGTTGCGATAGATGGTCAACAGCGTTTTGACGATTTGTGTAAAGGAGAGAATGAGCCGGTCAATGTGTGTGTATGGGAGTTGCAAAATGGCTCGATATACTACAACCGCCATGCATATCAATGGAAGCTAGACGCTAATTTCAATATCATTGAAGGCGAGTCAAAATTATTAGGCTTGGGTATTGAGCGAGAAGAAAATGAAGAGAGAGTTCATTTAGGTACTGCTTTGGCGGTTAATCAATCAGGATATGCGGTAGGCCACTCTCAGACTCGCAAAGACGGTAATTTCATCAGTCGACAAAGAGCTGGTTACTACAAAGATGACAAGTTCACACAAATTATTGAACATAATGAGGGCTATGAAGCGAGCCGAAGTCTTGATATCAACAACAATAATATTGTTATTGGTTATAGATTTAATGAACTTAGTACGTTTCAGCAAGTAAAAGGCTATTACTATAATATCGACAGCAAGACTGTAACTGAAATGGAGTCTTTCTCTAACGGTTCTGGTATGTATCCTCGTGATATTAACGATGCGGGTTATATTGTTGGCCAAGCAGAAGTCGAAGACATTGGAGATTCTCCAAGAAGAGAAGCTTTTATATATAACACGGCGAATGCTGAATTACTTAATCTGAATGACCTTATCCCTTGTAAAAGGGATGACTTCACATATCGTGTCGGGGACGCTGTTAAAATTACTGAAGACAACAGAATTTATGCAGTCGCTACAAAGACAGTCAAACGCAGAGACAGTTTGGGTAATGTAACAAAAAATAGTGCGGGTGAAGATGAATTTGAGTCTGTGTCAGTACCAGTACTGTTAACGCCAATAAATGGAGAGCCAGAGCAGTGCCCAGCAGAAGAAGCAGAGACTTATGAACGAAGCTCGGCATCTTTCGGTATGTTAGGCTTTTTAGCATTGCCATTATTAATGCTTAGAAGACGCAGAAAATAAACATTAAAAAAGGGCCGAAAGGCCCTTTTTTAATTACACATTGACGACTTATTTATTGGTTCCTTGCTTGCCACGCTTTGTTTACTGAGCGGCGCCAGAGGTAGTCGATACCAAAAAAGCCAATAACAGCGGCAATAGATGCACAAATTAATGAGCCAACGATAAAAGCAGGACCAATTGTTGATATGCTCTGTGTGAGCCACTCCCAAGTGGGCTCAAACTGGAATGGCTGAATTTCTTGACCAAGTGCGAAAACCCCGACAAGATAAGAACAATAAAATATAGGTGGCATTGTTAATGGGTTGGTGATCCACACCAATGCAATAGATAACGGTAGGTTGACTCGAAAAGGGATTGCGAGTGCAGCTGCTAATACCATTTGAAAAGGGACAGGGATGAACGCAAAAAATAGTCCAACGGAAAAGGCACCTCTGGCTGAACGCCGATTAAGATGCCAAAGATTTGCATCGTGCAGTAAACTTCCAAAAATTCTTAACGATTTTTGTTCTTTGATCTTATTGTGATCGGGTAAAAAGCGTTGGATCGTTTTTTTTGCCATATAGAGCAACCATTTACTTCAATATTGATTTGCTGCGGCATCATTTTAGGAAGCCTAATATCCGTATTCTTCATGGATACATGGCAGTTACCCGTCAGTTTTGCCTTGCTCGTTTTTGTTAGTTGCTATTTTAAGCTTTTTTCGAACGTTTTGGCAGGTTTTATTTTAGGTATTTTTGTTACAAGTCTTAATTACATGCTGTTCTATCAACTTTCATGGAAAAGTTTGGTTATTGATAAGCCGGTTCAGATTACCGCCAAGGTTGTTCAAATTATTAAAAAGGGCGATAGGCCTTACATCCAAGTAAAAATAAATGCACTCGATCAATTTCAAGTAAACCCATGGCAAACTGTGCACGCTAATTTATCAGTTGCAGAAGGGGGAAGCTTGCTTCGTGAGGGAGATATCATTAACGGGGTTGTTACGCTTAAAACATTCCGCTCACGAAAAAATCAATATGTTTTTGATAGTGAGTTGTATGCATTTCGTAATCATATCTTCTTCAAAGGAAAGCTAAAAGTCGGCACAGTAAGTCGATATAACGCATCTTGGCGTCATAGTTATCAACTTTATATATTAGATGCCTTTCAAGACTATCATTTTGGTTGGCTTTACTATGTTTTGATGACAGGAGACAAATCAAAAATCCCAAAAAGCGAAAAAGAACAATTTCGTGTGCTAGGTTTGAGCCATTTATTGGCTATTTCAGGCTTACACATCGCAATCTTCTTTTCATTGAGTCTGGTGGTGACAAAGATAATCCTTTTTCCATTCAGAACCCTCTTAAAGCAAGGTGTAAATATACATTCAGTAGGGCTCATCGTCGCACTAGTGTGTGCTGGCTTGTATGTTGTTATGAGCGGTATGCAGATATCGGCTCAACGAGCGTGGCTGATGGCATGTGCAGGTGTTTGCTGCTATTTGATAGGAACACGGCTGAGCTTCATTCGGTTGTTACTTTACACGTTAACCATAGTGACGGTGATATCCCCATTTGCACTTTTAAACTTAGGACTGTATTTTTCTTTTACGGCTGTGGCTGGTATTTTTTGGTTAGTTTCGAAGCGTCAATTACGTCAAAAAATCAAACTAACTTGGTTAGACAAATGTGTTTGGCTGGGCAAAATACAAGTTTTGCTGTTCATCGTGTTATGCCCATTGGGGATTTATTCATTTCATGGTGTTAGTGTCAGCAGCCTAATTGTAAACTTAATTTTTATTCCTTTGTTATCTTTGGTCATTTTTCCACTTATGTTGGTGCAGAGTGTTTTGCACGCAGTAAGTGAATTCAATTTGATGACGGGTTTAGATAACTTGCTCGCAAGTTCCTACAAAACATTAACGTCTTATCACTTCCATTGGTTAGATGTGCAACCAATTTCAATCAGCCAACTGTGTCTAGTTATGCTATCAATTATGTTGTTGGCACATGCTTTAACACGGATCTATGCGCTTATACCGTTAACTTTATTATTCATACATTGGTTGTGGTTACCCAAACCCATATGGCAAATCAACGTATTCGATGTGGGTCATGGCAGTGCAGTACTTATTTCACAAGGCAAGAAAGCTTTTTTATACGATTTAGGCGCGAATTATTTTGGCACATACTCCATGTTTAAGTATGTTGTGTTGCCATACTTGAAGGCACAAAATCTTGAGTTAATACATACTATTGTAAGTCATGATGATGGAGATCATGCCGGTGGGCTATCGGACCTGCAAAGTTTGGGGTTTGGTGATTCATTAAAAACTTTTCACCGCAGTGATTATGCTCAGCCCTGTTTATTAAAAGATATTGTAATGGGTAAACTCACAATCAGCGCTATATGGCCTAACGAATTACAAAATAATGATAATAATAGTTCCTGTGTGGTTTTGGTTAGCGACGGTAAATTCAAGCTTTTACTACCTGGAGATATTGAAGCTGATGTGGAGTCTGAGGTTGTGTCAAAGTATAGGGATTCATTGAGAGCAAATTTTTTGTTGGCTCCACATCATGGAAGCCGGACTTCTTCAAGTACAGAATTTATAAAAGCGGTGTCTGGCGAAGTTACCGTTTTTTCCAGAAGTCGAAATACGGCTTGGCAACTGCCTCATGATGCAGTTTTACAGCGTTATTTAAAGTCTGGTTATAAAGCATACGACACCGCACTGGATGGACAGGTTGAAATTCGAATTTTTAGTGATCACTTTGAGGTGTACACAGCAAGAAACGCGAAAAATCTATGGTTTTTAAGATAATGCATTCAGTTTTTGCTTGATGGCAGATACAATAAAGGGGTTTTGAAGTTTTAGAGTAATACTATGCAACAGTCTGGAAAGCAAATATATAAAAGGCTTTTGACTTACACGTACGAATTTAAGGCAGCTGCAGCATTTGCGATTATCGGTATGCTCGGCTATGCGGCAATGGACGCGTTATTCATTCAGCTGATGAAACCCTTTATGGATGAAGGTCTTTCACAAGGCAACCAAGATGTACTTGCGATGGCGCCGATTGTGGTTATTTTATTGGTCTTGGGTCGAGGCATATTTAATTATATGTCTTCTTATTGTCTGAGTTATGTTGGCTCTCAAGTTGTAAGAAAGCTAAGGCAACAACTATTCGAGCATATGTTGTTGATGCCAGTGTCTTTCCATGACAAACATTCTAATGGTGAGCTGGTTTCAAAAATTACTTTTGATACTGAACAAGTCCAGCAGGCGGTGACTCGTGCACTTCAAGTGGCAATTAGAGAAGGGGCGTTTGTGGTCTTTTTGCTATGGGGCATGTTTGCGATCAGTTGGAAGCTGTCACTTTTGTTTCTAGTAATCGTGCCATTTGTCGCCATTGTTGTCAGTATCGTATCTAAGCGTTTCAGAAAAATATCAAAAAATATTCAGGATGCGATGGGTGCGGTGACAAGAGGTTCAGAGCAAATGCTGTCTGGTCACAAAGAAATTCATGGTTTTGGTGGTCAGGATAAAGAAATTACGCAATTTGCTAAAGTAAACAACCACAATCGTCAGCAACGAGTGAAAATGGATGCGACAAGAGCGCTGAGTGTATCTGTCATTCAGCTGATTGCTGCTAGTGCGATGGCCGTGGTTTTGGCCATTATTGCTATGCCAGAAGTACATGAATCTCTGACGCCAGGTGTAGTTGCTTCGTTGATCACTGCAATGGTGATGATGCTGCGCCCTTTGAAACAATTGGCAAACGTCAATAGTGACTTCCAGCGCGGTATTGCCGCAGCTAAGAGCATTTTTCAAGTGCTTGATGAAGAGAAAGAAAAAGATACCGGTACATATTCTGCAAATACGGTAACCGGCGCAATTTCTATCAAGGGTGCAACATTTACATATCCAACAAAGGATGAGCCTGTGATTGAAAATTTGTCTATTGAGATCCCAGCAGGTAAAAATATTGCGCTAGTGGGTAGAAGTGGGTCAGGCAAATCGACACTGTCTAGCTTATTACCTAGGTTTTACGATTTGGATAGTGGCTCAATCACATTAGATGGTGTCGAGTTAAGTGAATACACTTTAGCTAGCCTCAGAAATCAATTTGCGCTTGTGTCGCAGCACGTTACTTTATTTAACGACACCATAGCGAACAACATTATGTACGGTTTGGATGAAAAACTCACCGAAGATGAACTCATAGAAGTTGCTAAAAAAGCGCATGTTTGGGAGTTCGTCAAAGATCTGCCGCAAGGGCTGAATACTGAAGTTGGTGAAAATGGTGTCATGCTTTCTGGTGGGCAAAGGCAGCGTATCGCGATAGCCCGAGCGATTGTTAAAGACGCACCAGTATTGATATTAGATGAAGCAACCTCGGCATTAGACACTGAGTCTGAACGGTTAATCCAAGAAGAATTAGACAAGCTGATGGTCAACAAAACTTCTATTGTCATTGCACATCGTTTATCAACTATTGAAAAGTCAGATCAAATTTACGTAATGGAAAAAGGCCGAGTACTTGAGCAGGGTAAACATGAAGAGTTACTTGCTAATGATGGAGCGTATTCTGCACTGTGCAAGATGCAATATGGTGAATGACAATGAATAAAGTAGAACAAAGTTGGTATAAGCCAATTAGTCTAATTAATATTGTACTATTACCATTAAGCGCTCTTTTTTGGTTGGTGAGTACTGTTAGACGTTTACTGTTTCGTGTCGGCATAAAGTCATCATATAAGGCGTCTGTACCGGTTATGATCGTGGGTAACATTGGTATTGGTGGTAACGGCAAAACACCATTTGTACTTTGGCTTGTCCCTTATTTACAATCACTGGGGCTGAAAGTCGGTGTTATTAGCAGGGGGTACGGTGCAAAGCCGCCGCATACGCCTTATCAAGTTACAAATGAAAGCACCGCAGAGCTGGCTGGTGATGAGCCGTTATTGATTTATAAACGATTAGGCTGTGACGTCGTTATCGGTGGCGATCGCAAGGCGAGTATTGAATACCTAATCTCGCATAATGAACCTGATATCATTGTAAGTGATGACGGTTTGCAACATTACCAGCTTGATAGAGATATTGAGATCTGTATTGTTGATAACGAACGTCGATTTGGTAACGGGTTTTTGTTACCAGCAGGGCCACTGAGAGAAACTCCAAAGCGTTTAAAGTCAGTTGACCTTACTGTGTTTAATGGCTCTATCAAAGAAGATGGTTACTCACTTAATACAACAGGTATTTACAGTGTGAAAACCGGTGAGCGAGTCACCAGCTTTGAGCCAAGAGGCATTGCAGTGAGTGCGATTGGTAACCCATCACGGTTTGAGAAATCGCTGGCGGCAAACGGGGTGACTATCACGCAAAGTAAACACTTTGTAGACCATCATATGTTTACTGCACAAGATTTTGAAATATACAACAAAAGCAATGTATTTATGACAGAAAAAGACGCGGTAAAGTGCCAGTCTTTTGCAAAAGATAACTGGTACTTCTTACGCGTAGATGCTGTTCCGTCAGAGGGGCTTGTAAGCAAGCTTCACAACTTATTAGATAAAAAGGGGATAATCACCCATGGCGTTTGATACTAAACTACTTGAAATTATTGCGTGTCCAGTATGCAAAGGCAAATTGGCGTATGACAAGGATAACAAAGAGCTCATTAGCACAGCAGCTAAGCTTGCGTATCCAGTGAGAGATGATATTCCTGTTTTGTTAGAAAATGAGGCACGAGAGCTGTCTCTTGAAGAGGTAGAAAAGTGGAATTCATAGTTGTCATACCAGCGAGGTATGCATCCACACGTTTGCCTGGCAAGCCTTTGGTTGATATCTGCGGTAAAACGATGATCCAGAGAGTATTTGAGCAAGCTCAGAAGTCAGGTGCAAAAGCGGTTTATATCGCCACTGATCACCAATTGGTTTTCGATGAAGCAAAGCGTTTTACAGACAATGTCTTAATGACCCGTGAAGATCATCAGTCAGGCACAGAGCGCCTTGCTGAAGTAGTGGAATTGCTCAATTTAGATGATGATACTTTGATGGTGAATGTGCAGGGTGATGAGCCACTACTCGAGCCAGAAAATATCACGCAGGTTGCGGAATTACTTTTTGACTCATCGGCACCTATGGCGACATTGAGTGTTGATATTGAAGATGTGGAAGAAGTGCTCAACCCGAATGCAGTAAAAGTTGTCAGTGACATCAAGAATAATGCACTTTATTTTTCGCGCTCGCCAATTCCATTTCAGCGTGACAGTATGATGACGATGGACAAAGCGCTTATTCCATTGACGCATTTTAAGCGTCATGTCGGTATTTATGCTTATCGCGCAGGGTTTATTAAAACCTATTTGGATCTCAGTGTGTCTCCGTTGGAGGTGCAAGAGTCTTTGGAGCAGCTTCGAGTGTTATATCACGGTCATTCAATAAAAGTGACCAAGGCGTGTAAACCTGTACATGCAGGTGTTGATACACCTGAAGATTTAGATAGAGTGATTGAGTTTCTTAATGGCTGATATTAAAGTCATTACACAGCATGAAGATTTTGTTGTTGCTTACAAACCCTGTGGTATGAGCTTCCATAGTGAAGAGCAAGCGGGGTTTGTCGCTTTGTTGGAGCAGCAGCTGGAAGTGAGCTTATTTCCAGTACATCGATTGGATAAGGTCACATCCGGTTTATTGGTGCTTGCCAAATCTAGTCAAGCTGCAGCAAAACTGACTGAGCTATTCACAAGTCGTGAGGTAAATAAATTTTATCTTGCGTTGATAACGGATAAACCCAAGAAAAAGCAAGGGTGGGTAAAAGGGGATATGGCCAAGTCTCGACGTGGCACATATAAACTTTTAAAAAGCCAAGATAGCCCAGCGATAACCCGGTTTTATTCTGCCAGCATTGAATCTGGATTGAGAGCCTGTTTACTTAAACCTTATAGTGGTAAGACTCATCAATTGCGAGTTGCCATGAAAAGTTTATCGGCACCCATATTAGGTGACGATAGCTATGGTGGTAAGCAGTCCGATAGAGTGTACTTACATGCGTACTATCTCTCGTTTAATTGGAATGACGAGTGTGTGGCCTTTAGTATTGAGCCTGAAGAGGGCAGCAAATTCATGCAGTTAATTGAGCATGAAGTATTTTTATCATGGCGTCAGCCTGAGCAGTTAGAGTGGTAATATGACAGATCAAGATACATCACTTCGATTTGGTGGCATCGGTAGATTATATGGTGACCAACAATTAGCGTGGTTAAGTGAAGCGCATTTTTGCGTTATAGGCATTGGCGGTGTGGGCAGTTGGGCTGCTGAAGCATTGGCAAGAACTGGTATCGGACATATTACACTGATAGATCTTGATGATATTTGTGTGACGAATGTCAACCGTCAATTACATGCAGTGACGCAAACGGTAGGTGAGATTAAAGCTGAGGCAATGAAGTCTCGCCTTGAAAACATTAATCCAAATTGCCAGGTTACTGTTATAGATGACTTTATAACGCAACAGAATATCAGAGAGTACATTCAAGGCTTTGATTATGTCATTGACTGTATTGATGCAGTAAAAGAAAAAGCGGCCCTGATAGCCCATTGTAAGCGCAATAAAATACCTGTGATTACTACAGGTGGAGCAGGTGGCCAAACTGACCCAAGTCAAATAAGCTTTGGTGATGTTGCTAAAACGACTCATGATCCGTTACTTGCAAAAGTTCGATATTTATTGCGTAAGCAATATAATTTCACTGCTAATCCAAAACGTAAATTTGCGGTAGATTGTGTGTATTCCACAGAGCAACTTGTTTACCCAACAGGGGATGGTGAAGTCTGTAAAGCGAAACAACAAGCCGGTGGGAGTAAGAATATGGACTGCGCCACGGGCTTTGGCTCTGCAACCATGGTGACTGGCAGTTTTGGTTTTTTTGCTGCTGCAAAGTCTATTCGGAAGTACCTAGATAAAAAGGGACGAGATAGTAAGTAGCTCCAATTACTGGAGCATATTTACTTGTTGTTGAATACGCTCAACAATTGCTTTGACACCATTTCCTCTCGAAGGGCTTAAATGTTTGATTAGGCCCATATCTTCAAATAATTGATAAGCGTCGATGTTTTTTGCATCGTTTGGCAGCTGGTGGTTGTAGCAAGCCAAAATAATTGCCAATAATCCTTTTACGATACGTGTATCTGAGTCAGCGATAAGCACAAGACGTTGCCTAGACTCGTCAAGGTCGATGTGGAGCCATACATTGCTCTCGCAGCCCTTTACAAGCGCTTCTGAGGTTTTTAGAGGCTCCGGCAGGCTCGGCAGTTGCTTACCAAGTAGCATAATTTCACGATATTTTGCTTGCCAGCCATTTAAACTGTTTATTTTTTCTTGGATTTGATTGATATCCATTATTCTTCCAACATCTCAATGGTTTCTATAAGTGCACTGATAAAAGTGTCTATGTCTTTTTGATTATTATAAAACGCAAGACTTACACGAATTGTGCCGGGAATATTTAAATGTGCCATTAAAGGCTGAGTGCAATGATGGCCACTTCTGACTGCTACGCCATAGGTGTTTAGTAGCGTAGCGATGTCAAAATGGTGTTCGTTTTTATAAGTAAAACTGACAACACCAATATTGTGTATTGTGTCGCCCCAAATTTTAACGCCTGCGATTTTTTGCAGATTTGATACCAGATATTGATACAAAGCATGCTCATGTTCAATTAACGCATCTTGTTCAATATTATTGAGGTAATCAAGTGCCGCTCCAAAGCCGAGTACACCGCTTATATTAGGTGTACCAGGCTCAAACTTTTCAGGTGCTTGTCTAAATGTAGTGCCTGAGAAGCTAACAGTGTCAATCATTTCACCACCGGTCTGGTAGACAGGCAGGCTATTGAGTAGTTCAAAACGACCAAATAGACCGCCAAGGCCAGTTGGCCCAAGTGCTTTATGAGCCGAAAACACGAAAAAATCACAATTAAGTTGTGTTAAGTCTGGTTTTAAATGCATAAATGACTGGGCACCATCAACGACAGTGATTGTTGAATAGGCTTTTGAGGCATCAATAAGCGACTTGATATCATGAATATTGCCAAGTGCATTGGACGCATGACAAATGCTTAAAATTGTTGGTTTGAGCTGGTGTATGAGTTCAATTGACGCATGGTGGTCCAGTACACCTTCATCTGAAGCGGGTAAAACGACAATTTGTGCACCTGTTTTAGCTGCCGCTTGTTGCCAAGGCACGATATTAGCGTGATGCTCAAAAGGGGAGAGCATAATTACGTCATCTTGAGTTAATTTTTCTGATAGACCGTGGGCGACTAAATTGAGAGAGTCAGTGGCACCTTTGGTCCAAACGATTTCATTGCGCTGAACATTTAAGTATTGAGCAAGTTTGTCGCGCACAGCTTCATATTTTGTGGTTGCATCAGCGCTAAGCGTATGTGCACCGCGGTGTACATTGGCATTCTCGAGCTGATAAAAATGGTTTACTGCATCAATTACACTCTGTGGCTTTTGTGTTGTAGCAGCAGAATCAAAATAACAAAGTGGTTGCTCATCCACTAATTGGTGTAATAAAGGAAAATCTTTACGAAGTTGCTCAATCAAGATAGTTGCTCATTAAGAACCGGAAACCGCCGAATTTTACCTAATTGAGCTTGCCTTGCAAGTATGAACATTTAATTCAGTGTGGGTAAGTTAAAAAAGCAGCGTGTTGCTGCCTTTTTTAATATTTAGTGCTCGACCTTTGGTGGAAAGTTGGCCAGAATCTCTTTGACGGTATTGTTAACCGATTCAGTGCGTTTTTCCGGTGATTGCTTTTTGCGTAAGCGACCTTCTTTTGCGCCACGCCAAACTAGTTGATTTGATGCACTGTCGATGATGTCAATCACTAGAGTACCGACTTCATATTCGCGCGCTTGCGTTTGTGTATGCCAACCTAGACCCCAATAGTTCCAACGAGCTGAGTAGCTGGTATTAAATGTATCGACGTCTAATTTCGTATCTACCGCTGCGTGGAAGTTTACCATTACATCTGCTTTAGTACCTTCAACTAGGGTGATGCCATGCTGTGCCATCTCTGTAATAATTGCATTGCGAACACGCTTTTCCATCAGCTCACTGATTTGATAATTGTCCGCACCTTTATCAAAATTGGCAGTATCGGGAGACCATGAAAAGGTTTTGTAATTGGCGAACTCGACAGATTTGTCATAGTCCCAATCTGGCGTGTTAGAACAAGCACTTAATACAATTAAACTTAGCGCTACAAGCAGGTTACGAGTCATTTTTTACTCCTTAATTAAGGCCTCCGGCCTTGAAATACTAACTGGACCAAAGTTGATAAGCAAAGTTGCAAATATACTTTAAGATCCAGTTATTAAGACCATTTTTAGCTACGAATGTTCCACTTCAATCCAGTCTTTTTCGTCTACCCAGTTTTGGCTGCCTTTATTCACACTGCGAATTGGCACCAGGTAATCACAACTGATCTGTGGCTTAACTGAAGCAAAAATCGGCACAAATCCAAAGCTTAATGCGGTTTCTATAATTGCTTTTTGGTTTTGCGGGTCGATATCTGCTGCTTCATCAATATAAATAGGTATACGATACAACGCTTGCTCTTGATCAGAGAGCAGGTAGCGAATAAACAACATACCACACAGTAGTTTAATGGTGATACGCGTACCGTTTGAACCCGCAGAGTCTATTTTATCAAAGTGCTCGGTTTCACCAGCGCGATTGACTACCTCAAAGCGGATGTCGAATAAATCTGTTAGCGTCAGGCCTGCTTTTTCACTCGCCAGCTTGATAATATGATCTTTTGCTTCGTTAACCGCATTTTCATCGGCTTTTGCTTCACTGAGTAAATCAAAGCTTTCCCCTTGCTCGTAGACTTCAGAGGTACTGATGATGGTATCAATACTGTCAACTAGCATTTTGCGAGGAATAACATTTATCTTAAACGCTTTTAAATTAGAAATACGATGTTGGCTAATCCCACGGTTAAAGCTGTTCATTTCGCGGCGTAAGCGATCTAAATCTTCTCTCAAACCTTTAATGGTTGCCGCAACCTCAGTAAGTGCAACACGCGCTTGACGCTCTACCGCATCACGCTCGTTATCAATATTATGATAGGCGCTGATCAATTTAGCGTATTTTGTTGACTCATCGGTTTCGTTATCAAACTTTGTGATGCCCGCATTGTATATGTGCAAATAGGTGTTGCGGACATTCACATCGAGGTTTCTCAGCTCTTGGCAATCTTTATTAAACTGATGCACAATTTCTGAAAGGTTATCATAATCAATTTTAACATCGATAGGGTAAGGGGTTTGCTTACCTTCATAAATCGCCAATGTATGGTCGATACGTTCAGACTTAACTTGCTTTAAACGATCGCTTTGTCTCAGAATAAGATCTTGTTTGCTCTTGATGATCGAGCGACGATCTGAAATAGATCCAGCATTGCGCTGTACATCTTGCAAATAGTCATCAACTTGCTCACGCTCAGCCGTTAATTGATCTTTAAGGGCGAGCTGTGCTTCAGCTGATTGCTGCATTGTTTGGAACTGCTCGAAGCGCTTTAATGCTTCTTCTGTTGCCATCAGCTCTTGATACAGCGCATCGCGTTCCTGCTGCTTGTCGGCGACGTTTGCTGCAACTTCTCTTTGTTGCATAAGCTCTGTAAGTGAGCGTTGTAGGGCTTCAAGCTGAGCTTGCAGCTGTGCCTTGTTTTCTCCACTTTGCATTTGCACAGGGGCGAGTTTTTTCAGCTTAATGCTGACACCCGGTAATTTAAGCTCGCCACCTTTTACAGCGTTTGATAAGAGCGCTAAGAAGTCTGCAAATGCATCTTCATCGTCAATAGTGACTTCACCCTGCGAAGTCGTGGCAAAAGACAGCAGATCTGGATTTAAAATTCGTGAGATCTCTTCAACTTCTTTTAGAGAAAGATCCTCACGCATACGCGTGAATAAGTTAAATTCTAAGTTTTTAAGTTGAAGCTTTAAGCTCTTGATTTGCTTTTGAGTTTCGCCAATACGGTAGTCTAGCGTGTGTAAACTTTGACCCTGCGCGCTGTTAATTGAAAACGACAGTTGCTCATACTCTTTTTTCAATAGTGTGAGGTTGGTTTTCAAAGTAGCATGATTGGTCAGCTCAAACTCAGATTTAAGGGCTTGGTAGTCTGTAAACCATTGCTCAATCTGCGTTTGCTTACGCTCGATGTCACGAGATTGCTGAACAAAAAGCTGCTGTTTTTGCTCAAAATCACGCTTTTCTTGTTCGATGTTTTCAAGTTGCTCGTTGAGCTCATCAATCCGTGTCGTTTGATATTCATCAAATGAGATAATGGCTTGGTCAATCTTAGGCGCATAGGCAGCAAGCTTACCTTTAATGGTTGCTTCGCTCTCGATCATTTGCTCAAGTGCTGCAATAGGCTCTTGCATTGACTCCAGAGCATTCAATTCACGTTTAGAGCGGTTAACCTTGTCAAATGCACGTCGCCATACTTCATAAAAGTCGACTTTTGAATTTGACATATGACGTTCAAAAACACGTAACATAAAGCGTTTAACATCATGAGCACCAAGTTTGTGCAGGTTGAGGATGCGTCGAAAGATCTCTTTGTAGATCGCGGCATCTTGCACATTGTTAAGTGGGATCATTTTAAGGTTAATGTCACCGTCATATGGTGTCGCGCCACCGGTTAATAATGCATTTAATTCAGCGGCTTTGAGTTCAATTGGTTTAAAACCTTTTTCACCAAGGTGGTTAAATAACTTGGTGTATTTGATGATGCTCTTACCTTCTGTAAAGTCATCAAGATTCAACTTACCGTTGTAGCAAAAGAACTGATGCGCATATCCTGCGATTTTACCAAGGCCAGCAACGCCGATCACGACATCACCGTGAGGCAGATTTGCTTCGAGTAAAATATAAGATTGATCACTAGAGAAGTAGAATTTCCTGGTTTCTTCTAAATCGTGGCCATCCCATTCAGTCAAACGTAAGTCATTGACGAGCGGGAATTGTAGCGCGTTGATAACTGAGCTTTTACCCGTGTTGTTTGGCGCACAGATTGAAGCACTTTTATCAAGTGGGATAACACACTTGGCATAGCCTGCTGTGTTTAAAAGTGCCAGTTTGCTTAGTCCATATAATTCGTTCATACTTCTTCCTCTAGCACTTCAAAATTATCTTCATTGACTTCCATTAGGGCGTCAATATATCTGTAAATTGGTGCTAACAATACAAAACCACGCTCGGTTTCTTTGCAAAGCCCTAATCGCAACATTCTTAAAAAGACATCTTTTCTTAGATCTGATCCTGAGAAGATCTCTAACTGATCAAATAGGTGTTTGTTAAGTTGGACGAGAGTTTGCATTAGTTCTAAATCGATTTGCTCATCAAACAACGCACGCAAAGGATCTTTACCTTGGTTTGCGTAATGCTCTATAAGGATAAACACCGTTAGTGCGATGGCGCGGCTGATTTTACCCATGTTAGGTGTGCTTTCGTCACTGGCAAGATAATAAAAGCCGCGAGCATCATGCTGAAGGTCATGACCAAGTGCAGCAAACAGCGCCTGATAAGCTTCAATGTGTTGATCAAGCTCTTGCCAGAGCGTCGTGTCTTGTTCACTAATGTGGTAACCACCAGCAAGCTTTTTATTGATAGCTTGCAACTGGGATAAGTCGTCTAGATTAATTTGTGTCATGATGTTGTACTTATTGCTTTACTTTTTCAGCATCAGATTCAGTGTGCTCTGAAGCGCTAAATGGATACAATTTAATTTTGGTATTTGCCAACTGCATTGATTCTTGAGATTCAGATTGCGTGACCGAGAGGTCAGGGTCGCTAATAAGCTTTTGGTATAAAAACAGCATTTCATCAGCTTCAAGCTTCGGGTAACTATCACTTAAGAAGCTAAGTAGAGCGGTGCGCTTTTTACCAGTACTGGCAAATGATCTTCTAACATCTTGATAATCTGGGATGTTAGGGCTTTGGTATGCGGGTACATCGTCGTGATCAGGCAATTGGTATTCTTCATGTTCAAATTCTGCCAAGCTTGCCATGTAAGCAACCATGTGGCGTTTTTGGCCAAGGTTAAAGCGCTGTATATCAGATACAAAGTCGGGTTGCACGGGACTTAGCATACGGTCAACACCATTTTTACGAATAAGCCCCAAGACTTTGGCCGCTTGACGTGTGATTAAGGTATTGCGTCTAAGTTCTTCACGCAGCGGCATGAGCATATCTGCACTCTTACCTAAGCTTTCTCGACCGATTAGATGCATATCTAAAATACGCGTTCTTAATTGCTCTAACATACGTTTGTCGTGTGCACCACGTCCAAGCTGTTCAATTTGGCTTATCTGCTCACTTATCTGTAATTCAATTTGGCTAAAGCACGCTTGAAAAGGGCCGTGAATGTCGACCATTTCAAGCATTGGCTCAATGTATTCGTCAAAGGCCTCAATGACAGCTTGATAACGTCGTTTGAGTGATAAATTACTATGATCAGACTTTGCTTGCTCAACCAAGTTGAGGATTGCGCTTTCGTTGTGTTGATAAAGCTTTACAATTTTTCTGACGCGCTCGTCCATTATGCGACTGAATCGTCTCAACTCACTGTGGTCACCTTCATTGCCTGCTTGAGAAAGGCGCTCGCCCAAGCGTTGCAAATCTTTCACTAGTACAGTGATTTCTTCAGCCAAACCTAAGTGTTCTTCTTGTAGTAGAAAGCTTGCAAAATCAGCGACTGCACGATTGATCTCAAGTTGAGAAGACTTGGCTAATGGAATAATAATTTCCTGATTTAATAATCTATTGGTCTCTTTATAAACCCGTTCACTGGACCAATTTGGGTTTTTTAATTTTATTAAGTTTTGTACATCTTTTATACTGAAATCGGCCATTTTAAAGCGTTTAAATAACAGCTCTAAAACACTCCAATGTTCATTTAATGTATTAAGAACTTTTTTAGCTGGGATCATAACTTTCCAGTTTGTATCATTTTTGTGACATCACTAGTTCACTAATTTGTCATAAAGTGTAATTAGCGATAGCAGTCACTTGCCCATAGTGTTAGACTCCGCGGCGATTTACATCACCCTTTACAAAAATTACATTTTATTACAGGTTGTTTACGCGTATGGTCACTTCCATAATCCTAACCCTAATAGCGCTAGCTTTTGTGCTTATCGTTATAGAGGATATTATCCATGTAAACAAGGCCAAAACGACGCTTTTTTTTGGCACTTTATGTTGGATTATCGCTTTTATATCTCCAATTCATGGTGAAAGCTCAGAAACTATACAACATCAGCTCGATCACAACATTTTAGAAATCGCGACCTTATGGCTTTTTTTAATGGCTGCAATGACCTTTGTGGCTTATTTAAACTCCAAAGGTTTTATTCAAAATATTGTACATCGGATCATGCCTGAGCAAATCAGCGAGAGAAAGTTAATGTTTCTTGTCGGTGCATTTGCGTTTGTGTTTTCTTCGATTTCAGACAATATTACAGCGACTTTAATTTCGCTAGCGGTTGTCATGTCGTTGAAATTGGATGCTAAAAAGCTTGTTAAGTATGCCACATTAATTATATTTAGCGTAAATTCTGGCGGCGTCTCTTTGATCACCGGTGATGTAACGACCTTAATGATATTTTTGGCTGGTAAAGTTACAATTCCTGATTTGCTGTTATTGGTATTGCCTGCGATTGTGAGTGTATTTGCATTGGCTGCGATGTTATCAATTGGTATGAATGAACAACTTCACTTTGCAAGGCAGGAAGTCAGAAGAATTGAAAAAACAGATATTACAATTGCCGTTATTTTCATGTCGACTGTGCTCGCTACATTATTTTTAAGTGTGCAATATCAAGTGCCGCCGATGCTGACATTTTTGTTTGGTTTGTCTTTTATGTTTTTAGTCGCACAGTTTCTGATGCGTAAAAAAGACGTCAATAAGAAAATTATCGATTACATACGAGAGATAGAATACGACACGTTACTGTTTTTTGTTGGTGTACTTTTACTCGTAGGCGCGCTCAAGGAAGTGGGCGTATTGAACATGTTTACTGAATTGTATCAATTTTTGGCGCCAGAATACGCGAATTACTTAGTTGGGTTGTTGAGTGCAGCGGTGGATAATGTGCCACTTACAGCCGCCTTACTTAAAGCGCAGATAGAAATGACACCTCAACAATGGCTAACGTTTACGTATGCAACGGGAGTCGGTGGTTCGATGCTCATTATTGGCTCGGCAGCAGGGATCATCGCTATGAGTAAAGTCAAGGCACTGACTTTTATGAGCTATTTAAAAATGGTGTTATATTTACTCGTAGCTTACACCATTGGTTATGCAGGTTCATTTTATATGGGACAGCTTATTTAAGTAAATTTTTTAATGTCTAGGTACAAAATTGCTTGACACCTAGACGTCTAAAAGATAGTTTTTAAAAGCCTGCTCCAGTAGCAGGCTTTTATTTTGCTATTGTTCAGCTTAGAACACGCAAAATAGACAGAAGAGGTGCGATGCTTAGGTAGCTTGTTTGAGGACACGACATCCAACGACAGCAAGTGAGGGAAGTATTCGCCGAGGAAAGTGATTGGTCGTCACAATGACTTTTCGGTTTACGGGGTTGAATCCCTGGAACTGTCACCGATTATTGGTGGAGAGCTTCTGGCAGTGGTTTTTCAATGTATTCCTATATCCTCTTGCCAATGAGTTCTCCTTATTTTTTGACAGCACCAATGTTGTCACAAGGAGATAAAATGAATTCCCAGTATGTAGTTGCTAAGTTTGGTGGTACCAGTGTTGCCGACTTCACAGCGATGCATCGTTGCGCGCAAATCATAAATGATGACCCAAATGTTCGAGTAGTCGTAGTGAGTGCTAGTGCAGGCGTCACTAATCACTTAGTTGAGCTGGTGCAACAAAAAGCAAATGAAACTCAGCGACAAGCTTTGGTTGAGGCTGTGATGCAAATTCAGCAACGTATATTGGACCATGTGAAACTCGATGATGATTTGCAGTCTGGGTTTGATGATACAAATGATGAGTTTAGAGAGATAGCATCATTGCCTGCGTTAAATGCCCAGCAGTGCGATGAGGTATTAAGTTTTGGGGAGCGATTTTCATCGTTTATTTTCACTCAAGTGTTGCGTAATTTGGGTGTGAGCTCGGTGCGTTTTGACGTTCGTAAAGTATTAAAAACGGATGGTAATTTTTCTAAAGCAACACCAGACATTAGGTCGACAGAAACGGCGGCTTTAGAGCATTTACAGCCACTACTTGAAAATCATGTTGTTGTGACCCAAGGATTTATTGGTAGTGATAAATATGGCCAAACGACTACGCTTGGTCGCGGTGGTTCTGATTACAGTGCTGCACTGATTGCTGAAGCAATTAATGCACAAAGTGTGCATATTTGGACAGATGTAGTTGGTATCTTTAGCACCGATCCTAGGCTATGCGATAAAGCAAAACCGATAGCGAGGCTGAGTTTTGACGAAGCTGCCGAAATGGCTACTTTTGGGGCAAAGGTATTGCACCCAGCAACTATTTTGCCCGCAAGCCGTAAAGGTATTTCGGTCTTTGTTGGTTCTAGTAAAGCCCCTGATCAGGGTGGAACTTGGATCGAAAAAGAAACGCAGTCGCAATCTGGTATCCGAGCCGTTACACAGCGTAAAAATCAAATATTACTGACGTTGAAGAGCCCTGAAATGCTGCTTGCAAGTGGTTTTTTAGCGAGAATCTTTACCATACTCAGTAACTATAATATCTCCGTTGACCTTGTGACCACGTCTGAAATCAGTGTTGCCCTTACTTTGGACAATGCACCTAATGCATCACGACCTGAGCTTGAACAGGCATGCCTTGATGAATTGGGCGAGTTTTGTCATGTGTCAGTTGAAAATAACCTAACGCTCGTCGCCATGATTGGTTCTGAAATTCAGCTTAAGGGTGGGGATGATTGTTTGGTTGACGTATTGTCTGAGTTTGATATTCGTTTGATTTGTCACGGAGCAAGTCGTCACAATTTATGTTTTCTAGTCGAGCAGTCACATTCAGATTCGGTTGTAAAAGCAATCCATCAAAAGTTACTAGAAGTGGCTTAAATATATTTTTATGGGGAGAGCATCATCATATTCGATATGTTCTCTTCATGTCTCGTAGTAATGAAATAACTTTATAACAAATATTAATGATAAAGTTGCAATAAAAAGCGTAAAGTGACAAGCTTAAGTAAGTGGAGAATATTTACACTAAGGGTTACTTATGCAGTATCAAGATATTTACGAGTTTTGGTTTGTTACATGCTCCGAGCAAGATTGGTGGCAAAAATCTTCGGCATTTGATCAGAAAGTAAAAAGTCAATTTTCTATACTCCATAAAATGGCTTACAACGGTGAGCTAGAAAAGTGGCGTGAAACTCCTGTTGGTTCTTTGTGCGAAATAATCGTGTTAGACCAATTCCCTAGAAATATGTATCGTGATACGCCGCAAGCTTTTGCTAGTGATGCGTTAGCTTTGAGTCTTTCACAGCAGGCTATAGACAAAGGGTTTGATAAAGCACTCAATGATACTGAAGTAGGTTTTTTGTATATGCCCTTTATGCATAGTGAAAGTGCTGTGATCCATCGACAAGCAGAAGTGTTGTTTAGAGATCTGCCAGGTTATGAGTTTGAATTGGCACATAAACGGATCATTGATAGATTTGGACGCTACCCACACAGAAACAATATTCTTGGTCGCGTTTCAACAGATGAAGAGCTGGAATTTTTGCAGCAGCCTGGTTCGAGCTTTTAACTATTGTTTTTAAGTCATCAATTAGCTTTAGGAGTTCCTGTATCAGGGTTGTAGTGCTCGCATTCTTCGTCTAAAAAGGTATAATCGCTGGCCACAACAATAATTATATTTGTGTTCAATTATGGCTCAGGTACGTGATGGTTTTCAAAGCCGACTTGGCTTTGTTCTAGCGGCGGCAGGTGCTGCTGTTGGTTTAGGTAATATTTGGGGCTTCCCTACGCAAGCTGCCAATCATGGTGGTGGTGCATTCTTACTCGCATATTTTATTGTCATCTTTTTGTTGGCGTTGCCAGCTCTATATACCGAGCTTTATCTCGGTCATCAAGCGCAAGCAAATCCTGTGAAAGCACTAAAACAAGCATGGCAAGAGAAACAACCAAGTGTCGGCGCTGCAGCTGGCTATGTTGGTTTAGCTGGCGCGATTGTGATGCTGAGTTTTTATTCTATTGTAGCTGGGTGGATGCTCGCACATTCTATTGAGCCAGTCACATCTATGTTAGGCTTTGACGAAGCGAGCCAATTTTTAACTGGTGATTCTACCCATAGAAACTTTATATTTACGCCTTTAATGCTGTTATTAACTGCGGCTATTATTCTAAAAGGTGTGAAATCGGGCATTGAGACGTGGTCACGTCGTTTAATGCCTTTGTTACTGTTATTGTTATGTTGCTTGATTGCATACATGGCGACCCTAGAAGGCGCTGAAGAAGGCTTTAAAGCATACTTAGTTCCTGATTTTAGTAAAATCACTGACCCTGACTTAATCATCGCGGCAATGGGCCAAGCGTTTTTCTCTTTATCGCTTGGTGTCGGCTGTATGATGATTTACGGCTCATATTTGAAACCCAATGAAAATCTACCAAAACTAACTTTTAGCGTGGCTATGCTAGACACCGGTGTGGCATTTTTAGCAGGCTTATTGATTATCCCAGCTATTTTTGTGGCACAGCAAAATGGCGTAGAAGTTTTTCAAGATGGCAAACTCGCTGGAGAAGGGCGACTCATTTTTGCAATTTTACCTGAACTATTTTCTAGCATGGGACAAATTGGCATTTGGGTTGGATTAACATTTTTCGTATTAATGTCAATTGCCTCTCTGACCTCGACAATTTCGTCGACAGAAATTCCCGTTTCATTTTTAGTTGAAAACCATGGTATGGATAGAAAGCGCGCAACTTGGGTGGTTACCTTGGTTATTTTACTTTGCTCTAGCCTCATCATTATGAATTTTGACTGGTTGTTTGGTTTAGTCATTTCGGTATTTACTCGTTACCAGCTACCCCTTATGGGCTTGTTCTATTTTGTGACAGTTGGCTGGATGTGGAAACGTGGTAACAAACTGATCGAAAATGCAACAGGGCTTCAATATTGGTTTGCGCAATACCTTCGTTTTGTCTGTCCTGTCTTAATGACGGCAGTGTTTGTCAATGTTGTGGTGAACAAATAAATTAAGTTGAAGAAAAAAGCGCAGCCATGCTGCGCTTTTTTATGGCTTGATTCACACAATATTGGGTGTGTGAGTTTTATGTTTTAGTGCGTATAAATTTTTGACTGTTGTCATAGCAATTTCGGTTAGCGCTTCTTGAGTAAAGAAGCCTTGGTGACCTGTAATCAACACATTAGGAAAACCACTAAGTCTCACAAACGTATCATCCTGAATGATTTCTTCACTGCGGTCTTTGAAGAAAAGCTCTGATTCTTGCTCGTACACATCAAGGCCTAAATAACCAATTTTTCTTGCTTTAAGTGCGTTAATGCAAGCTTGTGTATTGATTAACGCACCTCGACTGGTGTTGATCAACATAACACCAGGTTTCATGCTATTGAAGGCTGCTTCATCGATTAAATGGTGTGTCGATTCAGTCAAAGGGCAGTGCAAGGAAATAATGTCGCTTTGTGCTAGCAGCATCTCCAAAGAAACCTGTGTATAAGAGCCTTCCCCAATATTTGGGTCATATACAAGGGGGTGCGCCCCGAACCCATTTAATATAGAAACAAGTGCTTGGCCTATTTTTCCGCATCCAATTAGGCCAACCGTTTTGTTATGGATATTGAACCCCAGCAAACCATTGAGGTCAAAGTTTTCCTCTCTTACACGGTTGTAGGCCTTATGCGTTTTTCTGGATAATGTTAGAATAAGTGCCATACAATGCTCGGCAACCGCTTCAGGGCTATATGAAGGGACTCTGACTACTTGAATCCCCAGAGCGTGTGCCGATTCAATATCAATATTGTTATAACCTGCACACCTTAACGCGACAAACTTAACCCCTAGCTCTGCTAAGTCACCTAATACACAGGCATTGAGATCATCATTCACAAAGACGCACACAGCGTCATAGCCTGATGCCAAAAATACCGTATCTCTATTTAAACTATTTTCAATATACGCTATTTCTATGCCACTGAACTTGGATATAGCGTTTGAAAAAAATGGCTGTTCATACTTTTGCGAACTGAAGAGTGCTACTTTCATCTTGCAACTGACCCTCGATGATCTGCTTTAAAGACTCTGGTTTAGTACGAGGCGCATAGCGAGATAGCAGTTCACCATCCGTACCAATTAAAAACTTGGTGTAATTCCACTTTATCGCACGATTTTGTGCAATGCCACGAGTATGTGACTTAAGATAATTAAATAAAGGGTGGGCATCAGGTCCATTTACTAGGGTTTTTTCAGCAATTTTAAAGCTTAAGTTAAAGTGTGATTGGTAAAACTCTTTTAGCATTTCGTTTTCTAGCGGCTCATTTTTACCAAACTGATTACAGGGGAATGCGATTATCTCTAACCCTTTTTTATTATATTTACGATACATTTTCTCGAGGGCGGTGAGCTGAGGTGTAAAACTGCATTTGCTAGCGATGTTCACCAAAATAACTGGCTGGTCTTTTAACGACTTTAAAGAAAGCGTTTCGCCTGTAAGTAATTTAACACTGTATCTGTAAATATTTTCCATGCTGCAAGGTTCCGTGCATATAAATAGTTTTATTAATCTTCTTCATGTGGCGTTTTTGTAAAGCCCACTGACTGCTTTTGAGGTGAAATCCCCTCCATTCTTAAAGCATAGCAGTGATTTTGGTCAATTTTATGTCAAGTCAGTTTAAAATTAACGGAAAGTACACAATTTTAGGTAGGTATGAGTTTTGGTATAGGGTAATAAGTGCCACGAGCGTGGCACAGAGACTGGTTAAACTAGGCGTTTGAGCAAACTCGAGGTATCCCAGCGGTTTCCTCCCATCTTTTGTACATCGGCATAGAATTGATCAACTAATGCTGTGAGGGGTAGAGTAGAGCCGTTCTTTTTCGCTTCATCTAGCGCAATAGCCAAGTCTTTGCGCATCCAGTCGACTGCAAAGCCATGCTCGTAATGGTCGTCTAACATACTTTTATGACGGTTTTCCATTTGCCAGCTACCTGCTGCCCCTTTTGAAATGACTTCTACGACCGCTTCGCAATCGATATTGGCATTTTGACCAAATTGAAGTGCTTCTGCGAGGCCTTGAACAACACCTGCTATACAAATCTGATTCATCATTTTTGCAATTTGACCAGACCCCACCTCTCCGAGCAGCTTTGAAAAGCGTGCGTATGCAGCCATAACAGGCTCTACCTGCTCGTATGTTTCTGTGTTGCCACCACACATAATGGTGAGCTGGCCATTAACTGCGCCAGCTTCTCCACCAGAGACAGGAGCATCAATAAAGCCAATATTTTGAGCTTTACAAGCTGCAAAAAGTTCTCGGGCAACATCTGCAGATGCTGTGGTGTGGTCAACTAAAATTGTATTGTCTTTCATCGATTTTAGGACACCGTCTGCACCTGAAGTGACTTCTCGTAGGTCATCGTCATTGCCTACACACACAAATACAATATCTGCGTTGATAGCGGCAAGTGCCGGTGTAGTTGCAAGTTGACCTGAGTATGTGTCTAACCAAGCTTGTGCTTTGCTCGTAGTACGGTTATAGACGGTGACGTTATATCCTTGATTTGCTAAGTGCCCAGCCATTGGGAACCCCATTACACCAAGGCCAACAAAAGCAACGTTTTTTTTATTTGAAGTCATATTTTACAATCCAGTTGTGGCGAATGACTCGATTGTAACTTAAGTAGAGGATTTGTGGCTGAATATTTTGCATGAAGATGTGAATTGGTCAAGCTTTTAAATAGAAAAGATAATGCAGAGTGGCTCCAAAAATAAGCTACTCTGCAAGTTTTAGAATTAAGACTTGGTTGTACTTAAACTTTCCTCAAGCTCTTTAGCTGCATCTGGGTCGTTAAACACAGTGTGGTCTAATTCACCTTCAGACTTGGCTACTACACAAGTTACCATACAGTCACCGGTGACATTCACAGCGGTACGGGTCATATCTAATAATCTATCTACGCCCATGATGATCGCAATACCTTCAACAGGTAGGCCAACTTGGTTTAATACCATAGCCAGCATGATCAACCCAACACCAGGGACACCTGCGGTGCCAACAGATGCTAATGTAGCAGTTAAAATAACCATGAGGTAGTCACTTAAAGTTAAGTCCACCGCGAATACCTGCGCAATAAATACAGTTGCCACACCTTGCATAATCGCAGTGCCATCCATATTAATAGTTGCTCCGAGAGGAACGGTGAAAGAAGCAACTGTATTATTCGCCCCGAGTTTCTTCGTTGCTGTTTCTAATGTGACAGGCATAGTTGCACTTGAACTCGAAGTGCTGAACGCAAACATGCAAGCATCCTTCATTTTTGTCAAGAAAATGAGAGGGTTTAGACCAGTTAAGGTTTTAAGTAGAACAGTGTAATTTACAAGTGCATGGAAAAACAGTGCCGCAACAACCACTAAGAAGTACTTACCTAGCTCGACAATTAAACCCATTTGAATATCGGTAAATAGCTTAGCCATTAAACAAAATACACCGTACGGTGCTAAGTTCATGAGTAAAGTAACCAGCTTAAGAATAACCGTGTTTAAGTCATCAAAGATGGCTGCAACACGTTTACCAGGCTCACCACTTAAGGCCATGGCAATACCAAATAATAGTGCAAACACAATGACTTGCAACATATTGCCACTTGCCATCGCGTCAATTGGGTTGGTTGGGAACATCCCAATAATGACTTGGGCAAGCGTAGGAGCTTCTTTAGCATCAAAGCTGCTTGTCGTTGGCATATCAATACCTGCCCCAGGGCTGACAAGCAGTGCTAATGATATTGCAACTGTGATGGCAATTGCTGTGGTCGTTAGATAAAGCAGAATTGATTTTCCACCTAAACGGCCTAATTTTTTTGGATCGCTGAGACTACACGTTCCGCATACCAGTGATATAAATACCAAAGGCACTACAAGCATCTTTAAACTTGCTATAAAAATCTGTCCGCCAACGTGGAATATCCCATCGACGAAAAAGCCTCTGACAGGAAATTCTGCAAACCCTAATGGGATTAGAAACTCCGGTTCACCTGCAAGGATTTGCTGCAGAATTATACCGACACCAATACCCGCGATCATGGCTATCATGATACGGGTTGTGAGGCTAAATTTATTATTATCAGTCATTGTTTTGGAGACGCCCTAAAACTTCTTGTTGTTAAAATGGTTATAGCCTAACAGGATGGCTCAAAATGAACAAAAAAAATTGTCTTCTACTACGAAAAAATTGTGATGTTTTGTCTGGTTTTGAGTTAACATTGTGCAAATAACTCTAATTTTAAATTGTGCGAGGGAGAACTGCGGATGTTTTCAATGCGTTGGTTTAGCACCATATTTATGATATTCCTTCTAACAGCCTGTGGCGGAGGTGGCTCAATTGAGAAAAGCTCCTCTGGTGACGGCGGTACTGATACAGACGATTATGCACTGGCATTAAGTCTTAACTCTCCAAGTGGTTCTTCCGAGCTAAGTGTTTCAAATCCGATTCAAGTTCAGGCCAAAGTAACTAAAGATGGTCAAGCGCAAGCTGATAGGTTAGTCAAATTTGTTGGGGATGAATTCTCTGAATTTAATGGCTCGTCATCAGTTTTAACCAATAGTGAAGGTATTGCTATTGTTGGTATTGTTGCAAACAGTAACCAAGGGGCGGGTGCCATAACTGCATCTTTTGATGTGAATAGTCAAACTCTTACTCAAAGTATCGAATACGCAGCGATGGGCGATGGGGGCATTCAAATTGCACTTGAGTTCAAAGATGCCAGTGGTAATGAAATCAATACTGAAAACAAACTGGCCGGAGAAGATGCGGCAACAGTAATGGCGACTTTGACAAATAATGGTGTCGCTCTATCTAACCAGTTATTAACCTTCACATTTGACGAACTGATAAGCACATCCAGTAATGGTAAAATCGTCACGAATGCCAATGGTCAAGCCAGTGTGCAAGTGAATGCCACGCAGCAAGTCGGTGCGGGGACTATTTCTGTCACTTATGAAGATGCGTCAACAGCCTTAAATTTTGCGTCTGAAGGTTATGAGTTCTTCAATCGTCAAGTTTATGATTTGTCTGTTGTGGGATTAGACGCGCAAGGCCAAGAAACCAGTGAGCTATCGCTTAATACACCAATCGCAATTCGTGCCACGTTGACACTTAATGGTAAGCCTGTAGCTGATGAGCCACTCACGTTTAGTGTTGATAAAGCACTTATCGGCACTGTGACAAACGTATTGAAGACTGACAGTAACGGTTCTGTGACATTCAACTTAATTGATAACAATGAATCTGGTGTAGGGATATTAAATGTATCCTTTGATGCGCCTGGCGATGTTGAAGATGTGTCTTCTGCATTTAGCTTTGAAAGTGAAGGGGATGGCGGTTTACAGCTGAGTGTATCTATTGCAGATTCAACCGGTGCGCTTATCTCTGATCAAAACAGGCTTGGTACAGGAAAAAATGGTTCTGTAACAATCTTGCTTGAAGATAACGGCCAGCCTTTGTCCGATGTGATAGTGACTGTAAATGGAGGCACTAAAGCGGTAACAATTCCTTCAGATGGCAAAGTGGCGACTAATCAACAGGGGCAAGCGATTTTGACACTTGTGCCTAATACGTTGTCTGGCGTTGATACACTGACTGTAACTTATGCGACTGAGTCAGAAACGGTGACTCGTACTGTAAATTATCATTCTAATGGTGATGAATTTTTCGGTATAGAAAAGTATGAAATTGCACTTACTGGTGAAACCGCAAGCGGTGCAACTTCAAATCAGTTGTCATTTTCGAATCCACTTACAGTCCGTGCTTTATTGACGCTCAACGGCTCACCTGTATCTGGTCAAAACATCAATTTCACGGTTAATGATAAAGGCTTGTTATCGAGCAGTGTTTTGGAAACTGGTACGGACGGCTTTGCTGCGGTGGTTTTAAGTGAAAACAATGTTGATGGTGCGGGGGTTGTCACTGCAACTTATACGACAGAAGATAATGTCGTTATCACGAAGGCGTTTAATTTTATCAGCGCCGGTGACGGTGGACTGCAAATGACGTTGACGGTTAACGACCAAACCACTGATAAAAACCCGATAAGTCAACAAAATCCGCTTAACGGCACGACTCGAGGAATGATTGAAGTTACGCTTTCTAATAATGGCACTTTGGTGAGCGGTGCAATTGTCAACGTTTCCGCTGGTGGAAAAGCAGTAACGGTACCTTCAGATGGGCAAGCCGTGACCCAATCCAATGGGCAAGCATCGTTAGAGCTTGTTGCTAATAAAGAGACTGGTATAGGTCAACTGTCTGCGACTTATACAGATCCTGTTACCTCGGAGACTGTAACTGAGCAGTATATCTACTATTCAGAGGGGGATCCTGACTTCAGCGACTCTGAGTTCGAGTTATCAATTGTTGCACGTAACGCCTCGGGCATTGAATCTAACGAGCTATCAGGTGACTCTGAATTGACGCTAAGTGCGACTCTATTACAAAACGGTTCTGCGTTTGAAAATCAGCTCATCCAATTTTCAGTCAATGAATTTGGTACTTTAGACCCTCAATCTGGCTCTGTTTTAACAAATTCATCTGGCGTTGCTGTTATTAAGTTAAAAGACAACTCGGTACAAGGGGCGGGCAGAGTAACTGCCACGTTTACCTCAAGCAGTGGCGTGAATGTATCGCGCAGTTTCAACTTTAATAGTCAAGGCGATGGCGGCTTACTATTGGTTATTGAGTCAATCATAGGTAGTAACGGCCAGGCAATTTCACAAGATAATGTGATTAGTAAAGACCAAATAGGCGTAGTCACAGCACGGTTGACTGAAGATGGGCAACCGGTGACCAAGTCATTGGTTACGTTCACGGTAGATGACGTTGCAACTATGGATCCGGAAAGTGGACGTGCAGAGACTGATAGTGAAGGTAGGGCTCAGGTTAATTTATTGACAACACGTGTTGCGGGTGTCGGTGAAGTCTTTGCCGAGTATGAAGGACTTAGAACGAACAATGCCTTGTTCCACTCTAAAGGTGATGCTGAAACGATAGATGGCAATTACAGTTTTGATATTCAGTTGCTGACAGGTTGTAACGACGATTGGGATTCGGTTCGAAATGATATCAATAACCCGATAGATCCCATTACTGGCGGTTGTACTATTGTGACAAGTGTAGATTCCAGTGTGATCCCTGAGTTATTTATCCGTATAACACCTGTAACAGATGATGCAGAAGACGTTGACAATCAAATCATTGAAATCACCACTGATAAAGGGCAGGTGTTGCCTAGTTCAGGTAAAGTACTTACAGATGTCAATGGAATTGCATTACTGAAATTGCAGCCCGGTGACAGTGACGGTGCTGGGACAATTAGTGTGAGTTTTGATAATGAAACAGCTACGGAGAACTTCTCTGTGGGTATACAAGAATTGTATTTGCAGCTGACAGCAGAATTACCATCTTCACCAACGTCTGAGCAACCTCTGCCTGAATTAGATTCAGGTGACAGTTTCATTATTACGGCGCAAGTTTATACGGATGAAGCATTGACTGAACTTTATCAACAACCTGTTGATATTGGCTTTTCGTCAATTTGTGCAAGCCAACAGCCAGCCGGCACATTAGCTACTATTGACAGTCCAGTTCGTTCGCAAGCAGGTGTAGCAACTTCAACGTACAGAGCAAGTGGTTGTAATGGTAATGATACAATCACAGCGAGTATCTCAGCTGCTGATCCAGCCAGTTATGCATTCTTCGTTAATACCGCGCCAGTGCAGTCATTGAAGTTTATAAGTGCAAGTAACCGCTTTATCGGCCTACCACCTGCAACAGGCGGTGTACCGGTAACATCTACGATTACATTCCAGTTGATTGATACTGACGATAACCCGTTGCGTCAAAAGCAAATTGAATTTAGATTTGCAGATTTGACTGGGGAAGCGACTTTAAATACGTATAAAGGCAACACCGATAGCAATGGTGAAGCAAAGACCTTAATCGAAGGCGGTGTGGTCCCTGGTGGGCTGGTTGTTGAAGCGTGTTACCTGCCAGATGATGCTATCGAAGCCGCAGCGCAAAACCTGCAATTTCCTACCTGCTGGCAGTCGAAGATTGACCAATGTACAGCCAATCCTAGCTTAGAGTTTTGTGAGCTACCAGATAACTTATCTAACGGGTTTACGCTTATCCCAGCTGGAGATCAAGTCAATGCGGTTTCTTCTGGTGTTATATTATCGTCGGGTGTGCCTGACCAAGATAGTTTTGATGCAGCGCCGGAGAAGTTTATTCTTAATACTCAAAACTATATAGGTGTCACGGCAAATATTAGCGTTTTCTTTGGCGATCAGTTTAATCAACTATCTAAAGATGACCTAGTTGCGAATGTGCAAGCTGAAGCAGGGGTTATCGGCAATATTGACGGTTCAGGTGGTGATGAATCTTATCAATGCTTTGCGGATAAAGGGCGTTGCCAAGTACAATGGCGCTCTCAAGGTGAATTGCCATTTACGGACCCTAAATGGCTTAACCGAATCGGTGATGTATGTGACACTTATAAAGGTGCCCCTGTGCCATGTATAGGAGACTATCCAGAGACGGTGACCGACGGTGGTGTAACTAGAACAGTGGTGCGCGGTGCCCGTGTGACGATACTTGCGACAGCAAAAGGGCAGGAAAATTTCCACGATAAGCCGTCTACAGATACGATACAACGCAAGAATGGCCTATTTGATATTGGTGAGTTTCAGCCGCTGAATGATGATTTACCAGAAGCGTTTGCTGACTTTAATGGTAATAACCAATTTGATGCGGTTGACTGTGTAGCAAATAATGACGACCCAGCTACAGATCCTTGTGAGCCAACACTCAGTAACGGTGGGCACAACGAATTTTATTTAGATGCCAACAATAATGGCGTGTACGATGGGCTCCCAGATGATCCTACAACGGGCATATACAATGGTTTACTGTGTGGTCAGGCTGCAGAAGAAGCTGGACAGTGCAGTAAGGATTTAGTCGATATTAGGAAACAATTTGAAATTGTTGCGTCAAGCGATGTGGTTTATACGCGTTTTGTCGTTAATAAATCTCATATTAACGGTGGAACCTGTAGCAACGATGTCGGTAGAATTGATCCTGGAGATCTAGATTCAGACATTGTGACTTTCCCTAAGGAAGGTTTATTTGGGCTAGAGGACACTGAAAATGCCGATTACTGTGATATTGATGGCATTATGCTCGGCGACTTTGATAATGATAATGAAAATGAAACTGACTCAGTCATGGTTGAAATTTACTTTTCAGATTTATATGGCAACTCATTGCCTGAAGGAACTGAAATTAACATCGCTACAACCAACGGCGTAGTAAATATCATTGAATTATCTAGTACTGTTTACTTTAGTGGCGGTTTTGATCGCGGTAAAGCGGTTGTTCAAGTGACGCCAGAGACGTCAGCGAATAGCCAAGATACTGGTAACTTAACTATCACGTTTGAAATTCCCAGTCCATCGGATGATGGAGAAACTATCACAAGAACCAAGTCAATAATTATCCAAGACAACGGTTAAGATTGTGAGTGAAAAGGGCCTTTTTTAAGGCCCTTTTTTATTAACGCTTGAATTTCCTCATATATCCGCTATATTCGCCTTTTTAATGAGTCCAGAGATGCAATTGAGCAAAATAGCAGCAAATATTGCTTAATAAATCGCTGTTCAGATAAAAGTTAGAATGAAAAGCTTGTAACAATAGGTGTTTGTGGATATACCTATAAATAATAACGCCCAATGGGGCACAACAGACAGAATTAGTCAAAATAGGCAAATATGGGCAAATCGCTAGTAATCGTAGAGTCTCCCGCAAAGGCCAAAACTATTAATAAGTATTTGGGAAAAGACTACATTGTGAAATCCAGTGTGGGTCATGTTCGTGATCTACCAACGTCAGGTGCGGGCAAAACTAAAGGTGTTGCTACTAAGTCTCCGGCTGAAGTACGTAAAATGTCACCTGAAGAAAAGGCGGCATATCGCAAACAAAAGGACTACGCTAATTTAGTTGCAAGAATGGGTATAGACCCAGAGAAAGGCTGGGAACCGCACTATGAAGTGTTACCAGGCAAAGAAAAAGTTGTTCAAGAGCTCACTAAGCTTGCACAGGATGCTGACCATATCTATCTCGCAACCGATTTGGATAGAGAGGGAGAAGCAATTGCATGGCACCTTGAAGAGATCATTGGTGGTGATGCATCAAAGTATAAGCGTGTGGTATTCAATGAGATAACAAAAAATGCTATTCAGCAGGCGTTTGAAGCACCAGGACAACTCAATACTGATATGGTTTATGCACAACAGGCGCGTCGATTCTTAGACCGTGTTGTTGGTTTCATGGTTTCACCATTGCTGTGGCAAAAAGTTGCAAGAGGCTTATCTGCGGGCCGTGTACAGTCAGTTGCTGTTCGTTTGTTGGTTGAGCGTGAGCGCGAAATTAAAGCATTTATTCCTGAAGAGTTCTGGGATATCCATGCAGATACTAAGTTGGCGGCGACGGATGTAAGATTTGCTGTTACTAAATACCAAGGCCAAGCATTTAAGCCTGTAAACGAGAAAGAAGCGCTCAAAGCGGTTTCAGAAATTGAAAACGCGAGCCTGTCTGTTGTTAAAGTAGAAGAAAAGCCAAGTAAAAGTAAGCCGAGTGCGCCTTTTATTACTTCAACAATGCAGCAAGCAGCAAGTACACGTTTAGGTTATGGCGTAAAGAAAACCATGATGTTGGCTCAGCGCTTGTACGAAGCCGGCTTCATAACGTATATGCGTACTGACTCAACAAACTTGTCTAATGACGCTGTTGAAATGTGTCGTGATTATATTCAGGGCAACTTTGGCGATAAGTATTTACCAAAGACACCAATTAAGTACAGTGCGAAAGGCAATGCACAAGAAGCGCACGAAGCAATTCGTCCTTCTGATGTTAATGTGTTGTCTGGACATGTTGAAGGTGTAGATGCCGACGCTAAAAAGCTATATGAATTAATCTGGCGTCAGTTTGTTGCTTGTCAAATGACACCTGCGGAATATGATCTAACCAACATTACATTAGGTGCCAATGATTACACGTTAAAAGCGCGTGGTCGTGTACTTAGATTTGATGGTTGGACAAAGGTACAACCGGCTGTTCGTAAGAAGAGTGAAGAGGAACAAGCTCTGCCAGCTGTGGCTGTTGGTGACAGCGTTGACCTTGTAAACCTTGATCCAAAACAGCACTTTACGAAGCCACCAGCGAGATACAGCGAAGCAAGTTTAGTTAAAGAGTTAGAAAAGCGTGGTATCGGTCGTCCATCGACTTACGCTGCTATTATTTCGACAATTCAAGAGCGCGGCTATGTGCGTGTTGAGAATAGACGATTCTTTGCAGAAAAAATGGGTGAGATTGTCACAGATCGGTTAGTCGAGAATTTTAACGATCTAATGAACTTTGACTTTACCGCAAAAATGGAGGGTCGCCTTGATGATATCGCTGAGGGTGAGCGAGAGTGGACACAAGTATTAGATAAGTTTTATGCGGACTTTTCAAATCAACTTGAGTTAGCTGGTCAAGATGAAGCCGACGGCGGCATGCGTCAAAATGTGATGGTTGAAACAGATATTGACTGTACTACCTGTGGTAGAAAAATGGGTATTCGTACCGCGTCTACAGGGGTATTCCTAGGGTGTACTGGTTATAGCTTGCCGCCCAAAGAGCGCTGTACGACAACCATGAATCTGATTTCTGGTGATGAAGCAATCGATGCTGATGTGGAAGACGCTGAAACAGAAAGCCTTAGACAAAAGAAACGTTGCCCAATCTGCGAAACAGCGATGGACTCATATTTAATTGATGAAACTCGCAAGATCCATGTTTGTGGTAATAACCCTGCATGTGGTGGTTATGTCGTAGAGCAAGGTACATTCAAGATTAAAGGCTATGATGGCCCGGTCATTGAGTGTGACAAGTGCGGTGCGGATATGCAGCTTAAGTCAGGCCGTTTTGGTAAATACTTTGGTTGTACAAAAGAAGATTGTAAAAACACGCGTAAATTACTGAAAAATGGTGAGCCTGCGCCACCGAAAGAAGATCCGGTTCCATTACCTGAACTAGAGTGTGAGAAGTCGGATGCACATTTTGTGCTTCGTGATGGCGCTTCTGGTATTTTCTTAGCGGCACATACTTTCCCTAAATCAAGGGAGACACGTGCACCTAAAGTTGCTGAGCTGAAGAGATTTAGAGATAGAATTTCTCCTAAGTTTTATTATTTAGCTGATGCACCAGAAAAAGATGGGGATGGTAATTTAGCGGTCGTGAGATATTCTCGCAAAACGAAAACTCAGTATGTTATGACGGAAGTTGAAGGGAAAGCCACTGGCTGGAAGGCAACTTTTGTTGAAGGCAAGTGGGTTGAAGAAGAGAAAAAGCGCAAAAAGTAAATAGAAAAGGCCAGCAAATGCTGGCCTTTTATTTTATATCTGATTTGTTCTAAATAGCGTTGATACTTTTCAAACTCACTTTGGTGAGTGTCGCAATCAATAGTAAAGCGTCAGCAGCGCGATTATTGCTTAGCCTTTGAATTAGCCGCAATGTAGACACACCTCAATATATCTAAATTGGAAACGCTTCCAGTTGACTTGCTAATGCCTGCCCTCTATCCTAACGCCGACTGTATTAATCGGTTAATGCAGGAAGTTATCAGCAAAATTATAACAATACTTGCTGATTAGAATAAGGAAAACAGTAATGAATAAGTACGGCAATCATTTTGTTAAGTTGATTGGTCAAAGCTTAACATCCCTTGCCATTGTCTATTCTGGGATATCCTTCGCACAACAAAACAGCACGCTTGAAGCGTGTTATGTGGAAGGCCTTGCAGATCGCTTAATGTGTGGCTCTGTGAGCCAACCACTGTCGAATAAGTCACCTTCCGAGAATATTGATATCCATTTTGCTGTCATCCCAGCGATAAAACAATTACACCCCAAAGAGGCGGTTCTTGCGTTCGCTGGTGGTCCTGGGCAGTCAGCTATTGAAGTTGCAGCAATTTTTGCTCGAAATTTAAAATATGTTCGAGAGAATCGAGATATTATTCTCGTAGATCAACGAGGGACAGGAAAATCACAACTCCTGCAATGTGACACAGGGACAATTGAAGAGCAATTTGCGTTTAACGATCAAGCATTGTCATTTGTATCATTCACAAAAGAAGAAACCAGCGCATGTAAAGCGCAGTTAGCAGTGGATCTGTCACACTTTACTACTGTAGCCGCGGCCAGCGACTTTGAAGCAGTCAGGGTTGCATTAGGCTATGATAAATTGCATTTATACGGCGCATCATATGGCACCCGTATCGCGCAGGAGTATTTGCGTCAATATCCGAACTCTGTATTGAGTGCAACATTAGATGGGGTTGTACCTATGCAACAAAGCCTTGTTGCGATAGGTGATGCAATAGACAGTGCACTTAACGAAGTGTTCTTAGATTGTATGGCGAATAAAGCGTGCTTAAAACAATTCCCCACTTTGGCTGATGATTATCAAGATCTGTTGGTAAAACTAAAAAATGAGCCAATAAAGCTAACGGTTAGGCATCCGAGAACGCATGAAGAGATCACACTTGTGCTCACAGAAAGTAAATTACGTGGCGCTATTAGAATGGCTTTATATGGTCATACATCTCGTTCTCTGATCCCGTTAGTCATTGATTCTGCCAAAAAAGGGAACTACAGCCCTTTAGTCGGTTTACTTGGCAATGAGCAAACCATAGGCAACATTGCCATGGGTATGCACAGTGCGATTACTTGTGGTGAGGACTGGCCAGTTTTAACCCAGTCTGACAGGCAGAAATATAGCCAATCTTACTTTGGTAAGATGATGATCGAATCACTTGATATGGTCTGTCCCATTTGGCAAGTGGAGCCTGTTGAACACGATTTTTACAAACCAGTGAAGACTAATATTCCTATTCTATTGTTATCCGGTGGGCTTGACCCTGCAACGCCTCCTAGCTGGGCGGATCTTGCGATGGTGAGCTTTAGTAATGCAAAACATTTGGTTGCGCCTTCTGCGACACATGGGGTTGCGTCACAGACATGCGCCAATAAAGTCATTGGACAATTCATTAATACTTTGGCGTTTTCTGAACTCACCACTGATTGTCTCGATAAGGATAACAGGAAACAGTATTTCTTGAATATTAATGGACCTGTAGCTAACCATAGCCATGAGCAAAAATAATGATTGAAGTATTCGAATTAGAAAAGAAAATCGGCTCAGTACAAGCGCTCAATAAACTAAGCTTTCGTGCTGAAGATGGCAAAATCACTGGCCTACTGGGTCCAAACGGGGCGGGGAAAACAACTTGCCTTAGAACGGTCTTTGGGCTACTTCAAGCTGATAGCGGTTATGCAAAAATAGACGATATTAATGTGGTTAAAGACCCTATGGCTGCAAAGCAGCAGCTCGGGTTATTTCCTGATCCATGTGGGTTATATGAACGTCTGACGCCTAGAGAGTATGTACAGTTTTTTGCTGAGTTAAGTGGTTTGGGAAAACAAGCTGCTGCAGATGCAACTCAAAGTGTGCTTGAAAAGCTGCAAATGATAGATATTGCTGATAGGAAATGTAAGGGGTTTTCGCAAGGTCAGCGGATGAAGACAGCATTGGCACAAGCGATTGTGCACCAGCCTACCAATATAATTTTGGATGAGCCAACTCGTGGGCTTGATGTCATGAGTACTCGTATCCTACGAGATTTACTTCTTATGCTCAAAGAGCAGGGGCACTGTGTATTGTTCTCCAGCCATGTGATGCAAGAAGTAGCAGCACTGTGTGATCATGTTGTGGTCATGGCAAATGGTAAAGTAGTGGCAGAAGGTTCCCCTCAGGCTTTGTGTGAACAGACTCAAAAGGACACGTTAGAGGAAGCTTTTATCACATTGATAGGCTCAGATGAGGGGCTTGCAGCATGATGAGGCTAGTACAGGTTTTATACAAAAAAGAGATGCTAGATGCGAGCCGTGATAAACGCTCGGTGATGGCGGGTTTATATTATGCTATTGGTGCTCCCATAGTAATGTGTTTGCTGTTTACGATTTTACTTAAACAGTTGAGCTCTCCAGACGCGCTAAAAATTAGCATTGAAAACGCAGACGCTGCGCCTAATCTCGTCGCTTACTTAGATGGACTCGATATAAGTCATGGTGATGGTGAAAATGTTAAGCCGATTGAACTGGTTATAGATTTAAATTACACAGAAGATATGTCTGAGGGGCGAAGTGCATTAGTCACAATAATTGCAGATAAGTCTGACAATAAGCTCATTAAATCAGTGCGTAGGCTAGAGAGGGCACTTGCTCGATATAACTCAGAAATCGCAGGATTGCGACTCATCAGTCGCGGAATTGATCCCAGTATTATGCGTGCGGTTAATGTACAAACTCAAGATCAAGCAACGCCTGACTCAAAAGGGGGCATGTTTCTTGGCATTGCGACTTTATCTATAATTATTGCGTTATTTTACTCTGCTATGAATTTGGCGATTGATACAAGTGCTGGAGAAAGAGAGCGAAACTCACTGGCACTGCTACTAAGCCACCCTTTGAGTAGCACGCAGATTGTACTAGCAAAAGTTGCTGCGATTGCAAGCTATTCAATGATAGGTCTTGTGTTAGTGCTTATCGTGTCAAAATTTGCTTATAGTATGGTGCCATGGGAACAGCTTGGTTTTAGTATTAACTTGGATGTGATGTTCATTCTCTTCTGCACGCTTATTGGTCTTCCAATTGCTTTAATGTCCGCCAGTTTATTGGTTTTTGTGTCATTTATGGCGAAGTCATTTAAAGAAGCACAGTCGTACGTCGCGTTTGTACTATTTGTACCAATTGGCTTGAGTATGATGACGACCTATGACATCGCTACCGAATATGTTCAATGGGCACCTATTGCGGCTCAGCAGTACGCCATGATTGAAGTGATAAAAGGGAATGAATTACCGCTCTTACAAGTGCTTTTATCATCGTTCAGTACTTTAGGGCTATTTGTGGTATTCACAATGCTGAGCAGTAAGATGCTGAAAAGTGAGAAGGTTGTTTTTGGGCTTTAAGGGCGCTTTGGTTGGGCATAGTTTATGCTCAACCAGCTTTGCAAAAAAACAAATCGCATGGCTTTACTACAACTTCGTACTGTCTTCCCATAAAGCTTAAAATACTATCAAACAGCACATACCACTCGATTTCTGCCTGACTTTTTGGCTTGGTATAGTGCGACATCTAACTTGCTGTATATTTTATCTAGGCTTTGTGGCGATGTTTTATAGTAATAAGTTGAGAAGCTTGCGGTAATATGAATCGTTTCTCCTGACTCTGTTTCAATCGGAAGCTTGCTTAGTTCTACTCTGAATTTCTCAATCACGTTTTCATTGTTTGATTGCATTAAATTGGGTAAAAACAACATAAACTCTTCGCCACCAAAGCGTGATAAAAGGGCGCTTTTACCGAAAAAGTGCTTGGCGAGCAATGCTGCTTGTTTTAATGCTATATCACCAGTAGGATGGCCATATACATCGTTAACTTGTTTGAAATGATCTAAGTCAAACAACACCAAGCAATGTTGTTTTCCTATTGCAGGGACCGCGGTTCTTGAAACAACCTTGAGAAAAGTACTTCTCGTAAGCGCACCAGTTAAATTGTCATGCTGAGCCCGATATTTGTGTTTAGAATAACCTCTAAGACTGATGAATAGCAGCAGCAATGAGAAGAGTATAATGATGGCTTGAAACTGTTGTCGCTCTTCAAGCTGGGAAATGTGGGCAAGCTGTTTGTTGTTATGTTTTTCCAAGCGAATGTTTTCTAATTGTTGCGCGGTGACTTCAAGTTCAGATTCGAGTGCCAACATCGCTTGCATGGTTTTATGAGTATTGAACTGCTCTTTTTGTGCAACTAACTCGCTTTGCAATTTATAAGCTTGCTCATAGTTAGATCGCATCGCGTAAAGTTCAGATAGTAGCTCTAAGCTGTGAATTAAGTGAGTTTTATCACTGACGTTGCTCGATAGGTTATAGGCCAAAGTTGCTTGGCTAATGGCATCCTCATATTGGCCAATAGCACGCATATTTTCAGCCGCTTGCAGGCGAATGTCTGTGATCAAATTAATATTATTCGTTAAACTTATTTTAGATAAAGCGCGTTCAAGAGCGATCGTTGCAAGATCTATCTTTTGTGTATTGGTATACACTTTTGCTTTTTGCACTAGAGTGTACGCTTGGCGATAAGTGTTATCGAATTTAACATAGTATTGATGTGCTTGATTAAGCCATTGTAGAGCCGTGTCATATTTCTCAGCTTTGTTGGCAACTATACCCAGATTTAACATGGTCAGTGCCACCTTAAACTCATTATTTTGTACTTTTCTCAAGGCCAAAGATTTTTCTAGGTATTTGACTGCATCGGTGTAATTACCAATTTCTAAATATGTCAGTGCTAAATTATTATAATAAGGCGCTTTGTTACCTTCATATTGTGAGTTGGCGATGGCTTGTTTGTACGTTTCAATAGCCTGAGCATGATCTCCTAAAAAGTTAGCATTCAAAGCTTTGGCATTGTGTAAAGAGTTTAGACCCCAAAATGGTTTTTTAAGGATATTTGCGTTGCGCTCTACTTCTTTAATATGGTGATCGAGTTGTATGTAATTTGCTAAAGTGATTTTGGCATTAATGAAAAATAACTCAACGGTTGCTGTTAAAGCCGGATCTTCGATGGTATAAGCAAGCGTAATGGCCTGTTTAAAGCCTTGCATCGTTTGTTCATACTCATTGTTATGCGCACTGTTTAAAGCGCTAACAAGGTTTTTTAAAATTTTGTCATACTCGCTGTTATCGTAATTTATTAATGCGCTTAAATTGTGCTCTTTATTCAATGCAAGCGCAGTTCTTACTAGCGTAGCACCAATATAGACACGTTTGGCACTGGGTTGTGTCGATTCAACTTCTTTAATTAAAAATTCAAATGCATCATGTGTATCTTGCGCGCGTAACATGTCATAGGTTTGCTGCCATGAATTCTGTGTGCTACTAAATACGGGAAAATTGATTACTAATGCGAGTGCAAGTACGACAAATAAACGCAAAGATTTAGCCTTTGTAGGAAAATAATTGCAAATAGTAACATAATGGCTTGGTGCTTTTACAGCCAAAACCTTGTTATCATTTGTAACTGATGAGTCGTAAAACAATAAACGCCAGTTTACTGGCGTTTATTGTGCAGCGTTAAGCTAGATCTTCTGGTGTATCTGTGTGGTCATGCTTATGATGTTCTGCAATTTCTTTTGCCAGCTCTTGTTTTGAGCGTTTCTCGGTAAACTTTCTTGTAGTTAACCAATAGAAAAACAGGGGTACGAAAAATACCGCTAAGAATGTTGCAGCCATCATGCCGCCCATCACACCAGTGCCAACGCTGTGCCTTGCGCCAGCTCCAGCTCCAGAGCTGAGAACGAGCGGCACGACGCCTAAAATAAACGCCAGTGATGTCATTATGATAGGTCGGAACCTCAATCTGGCAGCCTCAAGCGCCGCAGTACTTGCACTCCAGCCTTGTTGGTGTTTCATCAAAGCGTATTCAACAATTAAAATTGCATTTTTACTTGCAAGACCGAGCAGGGTAACCAGACCAATTTGGAAATATACGTCATTGGTAAGGCCTGCTATCCAAATTGAGACAAGCGCGCCAAAAGTGCCAAAAGGCAGTGCTAGTAAAACTGATACTGGTAAAGACCATCGTTCATACAAAGCGGCAAGGATCAAAAACACCATCACAACAGCTAGTCCAAGAGCAAGTCCGGTGGTGCCAGAACTGCGCTTTTCTTGGAATGCAGAAGCAGTCCATTCGAACGTCATATCTGGTGGAAGAACTTCAGCTGCAATACGTTCGATTTCTGCAATTGCTTGCCCTGAACTATAACCTGGCGCTGCATTGCCCATCAATTTGACTGCTGATAGGTTGTTGTATCGATGCAAGCTTTCAGGGCCGCGAGAAAACTCTATGTCTGTAAACGCAGAGATAGGTACCATATCTCCTTGGTTGTTCTTTACATAAATACGGCCTACATCTTGTGGAGACATTCTAAATTGAGCTTCTGCAGACATAATAACCTGCCAAGAGCGACCAAATTTATTAAAATCATTCACATAGTAATTACCCAGATTTGCAGCAAGGGCGTTAAATGCAGAGTTAATATTGACGCCCATTGCTCTGGCTTGTTCTCTATCCATATGAACTTGAAGTTGCGGTGCGTCAGGTCGCCATAGAGTCTGTAACCCCCCCAATATAGGGCTTTGCTGCGCAGCATTCATCATTAACTGCATACCTTGTTTTAGCTTTTCAGGGTCTGCACCAGTTTTGTTTTGTAGGTAAAATTCAAATCCGCCAGTAGAACCTAACCCGAAGATAGCTGGGGGGTTGAAAGCGAGAACCAATGCTTCTTTGATGTGTGCTGTTTTCATAAACAGTTCTCCAACAAGGGCTTTTGAGTCAACTTCACGTTCATCCCAATGCTTCTGCGTGATAAATAAGGTCGCTGCGTTGTTTTTATAGCCACCTCCTAAAAAGTCAAAACCGGTGAAAGCAACAACATTTTCGTTTGCGGGGTTGGATTGAGCAGCTTCAATAACTTGGTTTGTCACTTCTGTTGTTCGCTCTAGAGATGTCCCATCCGGTAAGAAAACAGCACTGATGTAGAATCCTTGGTCTTCATCTGGCACGAGTGAGCCCGGTGTTTTTTGCCACATAAAGATGGTTGTCGCGACCATTGCTGACATAAGTACAAAACCTAGCGCACCACGGCGGATCATAAAGCTCACTGAGCCAACATATTTACCTGTGATGCGGGTAAACCAATCGTTAAACCACAAGAAAAAGCGTGCGGTCTGTTTATCTTCATGTTTTAAAATTAAGACGCATAGGGCAGGGGTCATTGTTAACGCGACTACACCCGATAAACTAACTGAGATTGAGATGGTAATCGCAAATTGTCGGAAAAGTTCGCCTGTTAACCCACCTAAAAAGGCAATAGGAATAAACACTGAGCATAACACGAGTACAATTGCGACAACTGGCCCACTGACTTCTTCCATTGCTTTATAAGCAGCTTCTCTAGCGCTGACATGCTGCTCATGCATAATACGTTCGACATTTTCCAAAACAACGATAGCGTCGTCAACGACAATACCTATTGAGAGCACCATACCAAATAGAGTTAAAGTATTAATTGAATAACCTAACATATAAAGGCCTGCAAAGGTCCCAAGTAAAGATACAGGTACTGCGAGCGTTGGAATTAAAGTTGCGCGCCAATTTTGTAAAAATAGGTATACCACTAAAAAAACCAGCACCATGGCTTCACCAAGTGTGATCAATACTTCACGTATAGAAACCTCAACAAATCGCGTTGTATCGTAAGAGTTTAAATGTGCTAGGCCTTGCGGAAATTGCACTTTTAGCTTTTCAATTTCAGCTTCAACTTCATTAGCGACATCTAACGCATTTGCACCGGGTTGCAAGAAGATACCCAGTAGTACGGCATCTTTTCCATTGATTGTACCGTTGAAGTTATAATCTTTTGAACCGAGTTCAACACGGGCAATGTCTTTGAGTCTTAACGTTGAGCCATCAGCATTCGCACGAATGATGATATTGTCAAATTCTTCAGGGGTAGAGAGTCGACCTTGAGCGGTGACACTGTAAACCAATTCTTGTGGGCTGGTTGATGTTGGTGTCGCGCCAATACTACCCGCTGCATATTGTGAGTTTTGCTCTCGGATCGCATTGGTGACTTCTTCTACCGTGACTTTGAGTTGGCTCATAATGTCAGGTCTCAGCCATATTCGCATCGCGTAATCGCGCGCGCCGAATATCTGAACATTGGTCGTCCCAGGAATACGCTTAATATTGTCCAATATATTCATTGTGACATAGTTAGACGTCCATAAACTTGAACGACTGTTATCAGGCGAGTAGAAGGCGTGAACCTGTAAAAAGCTTGATGAACCTTTTGCAACAACAACGCCTTGACGCCGGGTTTCTTCAGGTAGCCGGGCTTCTACTTGCTTTACCCTGTTATTCACATCAACCGCGGCTTGGTCAACGTCGGTCCCAATCTCAAAGGTCACAGTGATGGTTGTTGCACCTGCGCTACTGCTAATTGACTCCATATACATCATGCCTTCAACACCGGTGATAGCGTTTTCAATGGGCGCAGCAACGGTTTGTTCTAGTACGTCAGCGGACGCCCCAGGGTATACAGCGGTGACTTGCACTTGAGGTGGTGATATTTCTGGATATTGGGCAACTGGCAATGTCCGCATGGCGGCAAGGCCTGCAAGCACTATTACAATTGAGATCACGAAGGCAAAAATAGGCCTATCAATAAAATATTTAGAAAACATAGGGCTTATTCTCCTTGAGCCGCTACGTTAACGGGCATACCTGGGAAGAAAATACGTGCCATGCCTTCAACTATCACGGGTTGATTTGGCGCAAGCCCTGAACGAATGACCCACATATTTTGACCATTTAATTGTACCCATTCACCAACAGTGACCGGTGCAGGTAAAGCAACGGTCATACCTTGTTCGTTCTCCGTTGCGACATAAACGAATTTTCCGGTACCGCTATCTAAAACAGCCCGTTGAGGCACAACGATTGCTTGGTTTCTAACTGCGCCACTTAGCTGCACACGCACAAATTGACCAGGCCTTAACTCACCATTGGAGTTTGCTATACGAGCTTGCAACTCAGAGGTACCTGTAAAGCGATTAACTCGAACATCTGAGAAGTTCACTTTTCCTTGCTCAGAATAGACCGAACCATCTTGTAAAATGATGGTGGCATCAAACTCGTTATTTTTTGGTAGGGTTAATGTGCCAAGTTCGACGTCTTTTCGCATGGCCAATTGTTCACGCTCAGAGAAACCAAAGCGAGCTCGCATGACACTGGTGTCTGTGAGCTCAGTTAACAGCACTGTTGGACCTGAGATATAACTGCCTTGAGATTCTTTCTCTCGGCCAATAATACCAGATACAGGTGCTTTCACTTGCGCGTACTCTAAATCGAGTTTAGCCTCACTTAACGCTACTTTGGCTGACTCTAAGTTTGCCAATGAAATATCGTATGCCGAAACGGCATTGTCGAAATCACGCTTTGAAACTGAGCGTTCGTCTTTGAGCTTTTCTAATCGATCTCGTTCGCGTTTCGCTTGTGCTACATTTGCTTCTGCGGCGTGCAAATCAGCTTGCGCTTTTTCAAGTTCAAGTTCAAATGGTTTTAATTCGATGGTAAATAATGAATGGCCTGCTTTTACGTATTGTCCTTCGTCGAAATTTCTTGACTCAATTAACCCTGACACACGGGCGCGAATTTCTACTTCTTTGTCGCCAAGTAGAGTAGCAGGCAATTCGATTTTAAATGGTACGCTTTGTGTTGTAACGTGAGTTACACTGACTTGAGCAGGTTGCATACCAAACCCTGCTTGTTGTTGTGGTGCTTCTGAGCAAGCACTTAAAGTACCTACTGCAAAAAGAGCTAGAGAAAGGTGTTTAACTTTGCTTTTGAATGATGCCGGATACATGAACACTCCAAATCCTATTTACTATCGCGCTTTCCAAACTGCCGCAGCAATCGCTAATAACAGTTTAGCTTACTACCTTGTATAAATTATTCCGAAGAGGGAATTATTGGGCATATTGTCATTTGATACCTTCCTCACACCAAAGTAAAGGTTATAAACTCGACAATTATACAAGTAAACGCTAGTGTATACTTGTTTTCTTGAAAGGTAAACGATGTCGTGTACTTTTATTTATTGTGAATAAACGTAACCGTATACTTTTTATTGTCCCGATTATTGATTAAACTTATGTTAATTGTTAAAAGCGAGAGAAATTGATGACACAATTGTCAGCCAAACAGCAAGCAATCGTTAGCGCAGCGATTGAGCAATTTGCATTAAATGGGTTGCAAGCCACAACGATGGAGGCGATTTGCCAAAAGGCTGAAGTATCTAAAAGGACATTATATAAACATTATCCAAATAAAGAGGCATTGTTTGATGCAGTTGTTATTTTACTCATCGAGCGCATTGAACCTTTGACTGCAATTCAGTTTATTCCGAATTATGATTTTGAAGTTCAGTTAAAGCATTTGGCTTCTAGTGTGGTGAGTTTATTGTCTGATCCTGATTACATCAGGTTATCTCGTATTGTGATGATTGAGTCAATGCGCAGTGAAGCCCAGGCACAACGTCTAAACGAAAAGTTTAGCCATTGTGAGCAGTCTATGGTCGTATGGTTTGAGGAAGCCGCTCACGCTGGGTGTCTCGGCGATCACGATGCACACTTTGCTGCGGCTTTCTTTTGGGGAGGATTAAAAAGGCTGACATTTTGGGAAATGGCCATCAGGTGGCAACCTCCCGTCGATGAAGAACAACTTGAGTCATTTATTGAACAAGCTTGTAGGCTGTTTTGCAATGGTGTCAGTCCACACCAATAAAACCGCCCGTTTGGTGCGCCCATAGTTTTGCATAAATACCATTTTGTTCGAGTAATTGTTGATGTGTGCCTTGTTCGACAATGGCGCCTCTTTCAAGGACAATCAAACGGTCCATTTGCGCAATGGTTGATAATCTATGGGCTATCGCAATGACCGTTTTATCGTGCATTAACTCATCTAAACTGGCTTGGATTGCTTGCTCTGATTCAGAGTCGAGGGCCGATGTCGCTTCATCAAGTACCAAAATGGGAGCGTCTTTTAGCAAAACACGGGCAATGGCAATGCGCTGCCTCTGACCACCAGAAAGCTTAACGCCTCGCTCACCAACTTGAGCATCTAATCCTTGATTTCCATGGCTGTCCTCTAGGTCCCATATAAATGAACTCGCTTGTGCTTTATTGATCGCTAGTAGTAACTCTTCTTCACTTGCTTCAGGTCGGCCGTACAGGACATTATCTCGGATACTGCGGTGTAACAAAGCGGTATCTTGAGTAACCATAGCAATCTGTTTTCTTAGGCTCTCTTGTGTTACATGGCCAATATTTTGTCCATCTATTGAAATATCGCCTTGCTGAATATCGTAAAATCTAAGCAACAGATTCACCAGTGTTGATTTCCCAGAGCCGGAACGTCCTACAATGCCTATTTTTTCACCGCTCTTTATGTCTAAAGATAATCCATCAAACACGGGGGGAGATAGATTTTTATCCATACGCTTGTAAGCAAAAGTGACATCTTTAAAGTTGATACGTCCACTGGTTACTATGAGGTCGTTTGCATTGGGCGTGTCGGCGACTTCGACGGGCTTCGATAGTGTATTCATACCATCCACGACAGTGCCAATATTTTCAAATAAACTGCTTATTTCCCACATAATCCATTGGGACATACCATTGAGTCTTAATGAAAGACTGATGGCGATAGCTATTTCACCTGCTGAAATCACATTCTTTGACCAAAGGAATAGGGATAGGGCGGCAACGGAGAACACCAACAGGTAATTTAAGACTTGGATACTCACATTCAGGCTGGTGACTAGTCGCATTTGTTTGTAAACGGGTTGCATAAACACATTCATACTGCTTCTAGCATATTCTTCTTCGCGCTTGGTGTAAGAGAAGAGTTTTACGGTGGATATATTGGTGTAGCTATCTACGATGCGCCCTGTCATTTCTGAACGAGCATTGGCTTGTTCTGAAGACACTTGCTTAAGCCTAGGCAAAAAATAAACTTGCACGCAAACGTAGAAGAATAACCAGACAAATAACGGAATGAGTAAACGTATATCACTGCTACCAATCAGAATCAGTGTGGCACTAAAGTAGACAACGATGTAGACCAATACATCGAGCAGCTTCATCACGGCTTCTCTAATCGCTAATGACGTCTGCATTAATTTAGTTGAAATTCTGCCGGCATAATCGTCTTGATAAAAAGACATACTTTGTTTGAGCAAGTACCTGTGTGCTAGCCAGCGAATTGACATAGGGTAGTTGCCTAGCAAACTTTGATGTAAAAATGCGCTATGTACAAAGACTAATATTGGAATTGCTATTACGGTAATTGCAGCCATGGTCATTAAAGTTTGGCTTTTGCTATCGAAAAGCTGTTCAGGGCTCATGGTTTGCATCCAATCAACCAAGGTACCCATAAAGCTAAATAAGATAACTTCTAGAGTCGCAAGAGAAGCGGCACATATTGACATGATAATGAGTGGGTATTCCATACCACGACTATAATGTCGACAAAAAGCATAGAGGGAGTTAGGAGGTTGCTTTGCGTCTCTTGTGGGAAAAGCATCAGTGAGTTTTTCAAACAGCTTGTACATTAATACATCCTTTTTAATTCCAACATGCGCGAAAAATTTGTTCGAGTTTTCGAGATTAGCAGAAAATGAAGTGTATAAGTTAGCGTTTATATAAATAGTATTGAAGAGAGAAAAATTAGAATAGGGTGACAGTAAAGGTGAGTGATGTGACTCACCTTACAATAAGTGTGCAAAAGAAGCGTATTAAGCTTGTTCGTCTTCTACATCATGTCCATACGTTTTGCGCATGATCAGTACATAAGCATTTGTGAATGCTTGTTCTTGGTACTTTCTTAATCCAGTGTCGGCATAATCTACAGGAACCGGATTGCGTTTTAGTTGTTCTTTCACTTCGGTTGCATTGAGTAAGTGTACCTCAGTGTTCGGGATCAGCTGAAAAGCAGCTTCCATTTTAAAGCCCGCAGCACTACCCGAAAACTTTCCTTTATGCGCTCTTTGACGAATTGCAATGGTATCGATTTGATAATCTTCTACCAGTTTTGATACATCAAAGTGAAACTTGCGCATTGCTTCTTGATCTTGGCCGATGTTTGCCAATGTGAAGCGAGTTTGTCGAATATCCCTAATGTCGAATACGTCGTTCTCTTTTGATAAAAGACAAAGCATCGCTTCGCTACCAGTAATTTCAACACCTAATGTTCTCATTATATTTTCCAATTTATACCTAATGGCTGGGATAATAGCATAGCTTGTTTATTAAATTGTAATTTCTATCGCAATTGCCGCATGATCTGAATATCTTATGTCCTCTTCGTCCCTTTTAGGGTCCAAATGGCTTGCATAATTATGATAAGTTAACGAGTTAACACGTGTATTAGGGTCTCGAGGTGTAAATTCTTTAGACGCCAAAATATAATCTAATACATTACCCTCACCGTGGTAATAATGGGTAGGAGGCTTTACTCCTAACTCGGGTTGATTGTCTGCAATAGCAAAGCTTTCAAATAAACCAACGCTGCCCAATTGAGAGGACTCACTGATAATTGGAAATTGTTCTGTCATAAACGACAGAGCAGGGCTGGTAATGTGGGCATTGAAGTCACCCATCACGAGTGTTGCGGAGTTCTTCTCTCTTTGTGTTTTCAAAGCGTCGTAATACACAATGGACGCTTCTAAAGAGCGGGAAATTTGAGACTGCATTGTGCCTACCGTTTGATTGAGCATGACTAGAAATGGATCTTCTTGGTCTGGATCTCCAAGTAATGGTGCCATTGAATGGACACGTTGAGATTTGAAGTGTACGGCGTAAATCGTTAATAAGCCGAATTCATCTAGGTCAAACGTGCATTTGATTGGGGTGCGATTAAACTTGAAATGCGCGAGGTTATTTAAATATTCTAATAATTCATGGCAAGGTTCTAGCGGCTTGCATTGCTTAAATGGGATTTTTGAAGCGATGGCCACTACTGGGTTAAATAGTACGTTTGGGTAAACGGTATCCTGTTTGGGTGAGTCTACTGTTGCAAAGTAACTTAGGCCTAAGTCTTCGCACAATGAGGCTAATACATCTGGGTTGAACACTTCTTGGAATACGATGACAGTTGGATCAATGTGTTGGATAAGGCCTGTAATAAACTGCGTTTTTGTGGCCCACTGTGTGTCATTGTAAGTTTCTTCAGGCTGATAAAATGCATAAGGAGGCGATGCAAAATTCAAAAGATTGAAAGACGCAAATTTGAAAGTTTTTCGCTGCTCCATAAAAATCCCTCTGTTTTCCATTAAGAATGACTATTTTATCTTAGTCTTTTCCTTGCAACTCGTCACGCATCAGGTCACAATAGCCGCAGGATTGAAAGACCCCAGTCAAATTTAGCATACCACTGAATAACCAATGCTTATTCGTAAAAGCGTTGATGGGCAACACTAACACTTAAAATTGATTATAGATACATGTGACGCGGCGTAGGTGTCACCACTGTAAATAGGATTAAAAATGCCAGTAATTACTCTTCCTGACGGCAGTCAGCGTATTTTCGAAAACCCTGTTTCTACTCTTGATGTTGCTAAAGACATCGGCCCTGGTCTTGCTAAAGCGACCATTGCTGGTCGTGTCAATGGCGAGCGTGTAGATGCATGCGACATCATTGAACAAGATGCCAATCTTGAAATCATTACCGCAAAAGACGAAGACGGTTTAGAGATCATTCGTCACTCATGTGCGCACTTAATTGGCCACGCGGTAAAACAGCTCTTCCCAGAAGCTAAGATGGCGATAGGTCCAACCATCGATAATGGTTTCTACTATGATATCGACATGGAGCATTCATTAACTCAAGAAGATCTTGATGCAATTGAAAAGCGCATGTTGCAGCTTGCTAAAACAAACTATGATGTTGTTAAAAAGAAAGTAAGCTGGCAAGAAGCGAGAGACACGTTTGAATCTCGTGGTGAAACTTACAAGATGGAAATCCTTGACGAAAACGTTGCTAAAGATGATCGTCCAGGCCTATACCACCACGAAGAATACATTGATATGTGTCGTGGTCCTCACGTGCCAAACATGAAATTCTGTCAACACTTCAAAATTATGAAGGTTGCAGGCGCATATTGGCGTGGTAATGCAGATAACAAAATGCTTCAACGTATCTATGGTACAGCTTGGGCAGATAAAAAGCAGTTAAAGGCTTACCTAAAGCGTTTAGAAGAAGCTGAAAAACGTGACCACCGTAAAATTGGTAAAGCGCTAGATTTATGGCATTGGCAAGAAGAAGCGCCAGGCATGGTATTTTGGCATAACGACGGTTGGAGTATTTATCGCGAGCTAGAAGACTTTGTTCGTGAAAAATTACGTGAATACGACTACGAAGAAGTAAAGGGTCCATTGATGATGGACAGAGGGCTTTGGGAAAAGTCTGGTCACTGGGATAAGTATTCAGATGCAATGTTCACAACTGAATCTGAGAAGCGTGAATATGCAATCAAACCAATGAACTGCCCAGGTCACGTACAAATCTTCAACCAAGGCTTGAAATCATACCGTGATCTACCACTGCGTATGGCTGAGTTCGGTTGTTGTCACCGTAATGAGCCGTCAGGCGCTCTACACGGCCTAATGCGTGTCCGTGGATTTACTCAAGATGACGCCCATGTATTCTGTACAGAAGAGCAGATCATGGATGAAGTTTCATCTTGTATTAAAATGGTCTACGATACGTATGAAACATTTGGTTTTGAAAAGATAGTTGTAAAACTGTCTACTCGTCCAGAAAAACGTATCGGTGAAGACGAAATGTGGGACAAAGCTGAAGCTGCACTTGCTGAAGCGCTTAAGTCTAACGACATTGAGTTTGAATACCTGCCGGGCGAAGGTGCGTTCTATGGACCTAAGATTGAGTTCACATTGTACGATTGCCTAGAGCGAGCTTGGCAATGTGGTACAGTACAGCTAGACTTTGCGTTACCGGGTCGTTTGGGCGCGACATATGTCGCTGAAAACAACGAGCGTAAAACGCCTGTTATGATCCACCGTGCGATTTTGGGTTCAATTGAACGTTTCATCGGTATTTTAACTGAAGAGTATGCAGGTTTCTTCCCAACATGGTTAGCACCAAAGCAGGTTGTGATCATGAATATCACGGATAAACAGGCAGATTATGTCCAAGAAGTTGTGCAAAAGCTAAATAAACTTGGAATAAGAGCTTGTGCTGACTTGAGAAATGAGAAGATTGGCTTTAAAATTCGCGAGCATACTTTAAAACGTATACCTTATTTACTTGTTGTAGGCGATAAAGAAGTCGAACAACAAGAGCTAGCAGTAAGAACACGCAAGGGTGAAGACCTTGGCAAATTCTCTGTAGATGATTTTGTTGCTAAAATTAGCGAAGAAATTAAAAACAGAGTTTAATTTTTGAAACCCGTGCGGCAAACATATCTACAATAGTGCCGCACGTTTAATTTTGGATTTTTTGGAGGAACGTACCATTAGAGGCGGCAAAAAAGGGCAAACTACTGCTCAAAAGAATCGTATCAATGATGAAATCACAGCGAAAGAAGTTCGCTTAATCGATGCTGAAGGTGAGCAAGCGGGCATTGTCTCTACGAGAGATGCGCTAGCGCAAGCAGAAAGCGCAGGTTTAGACCTTGTTGAAATCAGTCCAAACGCTGAGCCACCAGTGGCTAAGGTAATGGACTATGGTAAGTTCGTTTTTGAAAAAGCAAAATTACAAAAAGAACAGAAGAAAAAGCAAAAACAGATCCAGGTTAAAGAGATTAAATTCCGCCCTGGCACTGACGAAGGTGACTATCAAGTTAAACTTCGTAACTTGCGCAAGTTCTTAGAAGGTGGCGACAAGGCGAAAATCACCATCCGTTTCCGTGGTCGTGAAATGGCTCACCAAGAAATCGCAATCAGCATGCTTAATCGCTTAAAAGCAGATTTGGAAGAAATCGCTCAAGTTGAGTCTTTCCCAAATCGTGTTGAAGGTCGCCAGATGGTTATGATGATGGCACCTATTGCAAAAAAAGCATAAGTCAGGCATAATTCGCGCCGATTTTTGAAAGAATTTGGCACAGGTATAAAAAAGTACTTAGATTTTCAATCTAAAGTCACCTGTGTTGACCGGTAATAAGTAGGCTGTATGTTTACATTCAGCTTCGCCGGAATAGGGTGTAAGTTGGGCCTTAAAAGTGATGTTCGCATCCGCCTACTTGCATATATTAAACGCAATATCATTTGGAGTTATTGCAATGGCTTATAAGCTAAAAACACACAGAGGTGCTGCAAAGCGCTTCAAAAAGACTGCTTCAGGCGGTTACAAGCGTAAACAGTCGCATCTTCGTCACATCCTGACTAAGAAGTCTTCTAAGCGTAAACTACACCTACGTGCTAAGTCTATGGTTCATAAGAATGACCTAGGCCTTATCGATCGTATGTTACCATTCGCTTAATAGAGGATATCAGAAATGGCAAGAGTTAAACGCGGTGTTATCGCACGTGCACGTCACAAAAAAGTATTAAAGCAAGCTAAAGGTTACTACGGAGCACGTTCACGTGTTTACCGCGTAGCGTTCCAAGCTGTAACTAAAGCTGGTCAATATGCATACCGTGACCGTCGCGCTAAGAAACGTACTTTCCGTCAACTATGGATTGCACGTATCAATGCTGCAGCACGTCAAAACGGCCTATCTTACAGCCGCTTCATTAACGGCCTTAAAAAGTCGTCAATTGAAATCGATCGTAAGATCCTAGCTGATATCGCAGTATACGACCAAGTAGCTTTCACTGCTCTAGTAGAGAAAGCAAAAGAAGGTCTTGCAGCTTAATTTTTTTGATTAAGTAAAGCGATGTTAAAAAGGAGCCTATGGCTCCTTTTTTAGTTTTTGCTTGTTAAGTTTATCCCATCGTAGAAACTTATTATTATACACGCCATCATCAGGGATTTTTCAGCAGTAATTTGTCTAACCAATTTGTACTTAAAATGCGTTTCAAGTAACCCATCAAATAAGTTGGAAAAGTAACGTAATATCTTGCTTTAGCATTTGGCGCTTCAATGGCATGTATCAATTTATCGTAAACAGCCTCAGGACCCAGCGTAAATTTTTGCGGCGCGGTTTGCGCTTTGAGCCTGGTTAATTGCGCTTGATATTCATCTTTATGATGACTGGATTCAATATCAATATGTTGTTCAAATGCCTGTCGGGCATTTTTTCTAAAGTCAGATAAGATAGGTCCTGGCTCAATGAGACTAATTTGTATATTGGTATCTACAAGCTCCATTCTGAGGGTGTCGGTAAGGCCTTCCAATGCGAATTTACTGGCGTTGTATGCACCGCGATAAGGCAGCGCAACTAAGCCTAAAACAGAAGAGTTTTGGATGATCCTACCTTGTCCTTGTACTCTCATATGCGCGACAGCGAGGCGGGTTAGAGTATGCCAACCAAAAAAATTAACTTCAAATTGTTGCCTTAACACCTCTGTTGGTAAGTCTTCTACCGCACCCGGTTGACCATATGCTCCGTTGTTAAACAGTATATCGAGTTTTCCGTCACATAAGTCAAGTGCCTGTTGGAATCCTTGGTTTATTGACGCATCGTCAGCTAAATCGAGTAAAATACATGGTATGTTGAGCTTTTCAAATTGTGAGCGGTGTTTTGGGTCTCTAACAGAGGCGATAACTTTGTACCCGGATTTATACAGTGTTTTTGCACAATACAATCCTATACCTGTCGAGCATCCTGTGATTAAAATACTTTTACTCATTGGTTTCGTTAAACTTTCCTTAAGTTGATCGCATTTTAGTGCGTTTAACTGTGAATTTTTGTTGAATCACCGCACATTGTAAGCTGTTAAATAAAATATTGATATAATCATCTTTATACAAAAAAGACACAAAGAATGTTTATGAGTTTAGGTATTGTTCTGCTTTCCGCAACGCTTAATTTGAATAGTCATCTCCCTCCATTGCAACTTTGGCAAGGTCAAAGTGAAAATTTAATGCAACAAGAAGGACCTCTGACAACAGACTTTGAGTTAAGTGGTGGATTGTCGTCTCCGAATTATCAACAAACAAATGCATTTATAAAGCGTTTAGTCGCATCTAACCCTACGCAGTTCAAGTCGGTAAAAATTGGTGTGAGCGATCAGGGCAGAAATATTAATATGCTGTTAGCTGTTGAAGATAGCCAATTTTCACCAGCGATGATGAAAAATAATAATAAACCGACATTATTGATCCAAGCGGGCATCCACGCTGGTGAAATTGACGGTAAAGATGCCATGTTTATGCTACTTAGAGATATTGCTACAGGAAAGCGCCGTGATATCTTGAGTAAAGTAAACATTTTGTTTATTCCAATATTGAACGTAGATGGTCACGAAAGAAGTAGTGAGTTTAATCGTATAAACCAACGTGGCCCCGTGACCATGGGCTTTAGAACAAACTCGAAAAACTTAAATTTAAACCGTGACTACACCAAGCTAGACACACCAGGTGTACGTTCAGTACTACAAGTAATTAATGATTACTCCCCAGCGTTGTACGTAGATGTGCACGTCACAGATGGTGCTGATTACCAGTATGACGTAACCTATGGATTCAATCCGAGTTTTGCCAGTGAATCACCTGCAATAGCACAAGTTTTAGAAGAACAATTTACGCCAACTATTGATCAAAAGCTGACAAAAAATGGTCATATTCCTGGTCCGCTTATATTTGTGATGGATAAACGTGATCTTGAGAAAGGTTTGGCGGGGTGGGTTGCGTCACCGAGATTTTCAAATGGTTGGGGAGATATCAAAGGGTTACCAACTATTTTGGTTGAAAACCACTCCTTGAAGCCATATAAACAGCGTGTATTAGGCACTTATGTCTTTATAGATGGTGTGATTGATGCGCTAGCACATCATCATAAAGATTTACATAACGCAGTGGAAACTGAAAAGCAGTCTCACCCTAAAGAGCTTGTTGTTTCAAGATCTTATAGCCAACAGCCTGATTATGTAAATTTCAAGGGCATTAAGTATAAAAGCTTTGAAAGTGCGCTGTCTGGGCATAAAGAAGTAAAATATCTTGGCGAGCCAATTAACTATGATAAGTTGCCTGTTTATTGGCAGAAAGACGTCAAAACGACTGTGCAAGTTCCTGAGGCGTTTTACATTCCTCCACAATATACTGATTTAGTGGATAAACTAAAACTACATGGTGTCGAGGTTGAAACACTTGCAACAGGCACATCATTAGCCGCTTTAACACAGCTGACGGTCGATAAACACAGCTTCGCTAAAACGCCATTTGAAGGGCGTTTTAGAGTAGAAGCAACATTCAAATCTAGCGTGTTAGATGAAGAAGTTTCTCTTTCTGGGTGGACTAAAGTTTCTACAAAACAAGCATACTCTGAATTAGTAACACATTTGCTTTACCCTGCGGCCCCAGACTCATTTTTCGCATGGGGAGACTTCCATAGTATTTTCCAGCGTACAGAATATGTTGAAAATTATGCACTTGAGCCATATGCTAGGAAGATGTTAAAAGAGAGTCCTAAGCTTGCTTTGGCATTTGATAAAAAGATCCGTGAGGATAAAAACTTTGCTAAAAGTGATAAACAAAGGCTTGAATGGCTGTATGAAAAAACACCATACTATGATAAAGCATATTTGAAGTATCCGATTTTAATGTCGTATACGGGGCAGTAACATGAAAGTTTTAACAATACCTGTAACGCCGTTTATGCAAAACTGTCGAGTTATCGCTTGCGAGTCTACGGGAAAAGCTGCCATAGTAGATCCCGGTGGTGATGCTGACAAAATTATTGCAGTTGTGAAGCAGCATAACCTTGATGTAGATCTAGTTTTGCTTACACATGGTCACTTGGATCATGTGGGTGTCAGTGAGGCACTTGCCAAACAATTTAATGTAGACATTGTTGGCCCTCATATCGATGATACGTTTTGGCTAGATGGTTTACCTATGCAGGCGCAGATGTTTGGATTCGCGCCACATGACTCATTTTTGCCTCACCATTGGTTAAACGAAGGTGATGTTGTTGAGCTTGGCGAGTTGAGATTGCAAGTGCGGCATTGTCCAGGCCATACACCCGGACATGTTGTTTTTTATGAACCTGCAAGTGCGACAGTACTGGTTGGTGATGTGCTGTTTAAAGGTTCAGTGGGGCGTACTGATTTTCCTAAAGGAGATGCCTCACAACTTAAGCACGCTATTAAAACAAAGCTTTTTACCTTGGATGATGAAACTCGGGTATTGAGTGGTCACGGAGAAGATACCACTATAGGGTACGAGAAGCGTAATAACCCATTTATGAGCGGTCGCTTTGGGTAGCGCTACGTGAATAGCGTAAAATTTAACATTAAAATATAAAGAAAAATATGTCATTAAATCAAGTTGATCGTCAGATACTAGCGTTGTTACAGCAAGATGCAAGTTTGTCTACTGCAGAAATTGCAGACAAAGTAGGATTATCACAATCTCCTTGTTGGAGACGCATCGCTAAATTGGAACAAGATGGGTTCATAAAAGGGAAAGTTGCGCTGTTGGACGAAAAGCAACTTGGCTTCGATATGTTAGTGTATGCCCATGTAAAGTTATCGAACCATGGTCGCAGCAATCTTGCTGAATTTGAAAAATTGATCATGAGTTATGATGAAGTCACTGAGTGCTACACTATGGCTGGCACAATGGACTTCATGCTTAGGATCGTTTCTAAGGGAATCGAAGGGTATGAACTATTTGTTCGTGACAATTTATTGAATCTAGAATATGTACAAGAAGTTCACTCTAATGTGACCATGACGTGCGTTAAGCGTTCAACTGCCTTACCAATTATATAGTGTCATACAGGCATCTCAATTTAACACTATAATGTATCATGTTTGTTAAAAGCGCTGGATTTTGATAGGATCCAGCGCTTTTCTGTCGTAGTAAAAACACTTGGGGATATAAATGTTTAATCTTATAGGCAAAGCACCAAGCTCTGCTAAGAACGACGTGCTTTCTGGTTTAACTGTTGCGTTAGCATTGGTACCAGAAGCGGTCGCATTCGCATTTGTTGCACAAGTCGACCCATTGGTTGGTTTGTATGCAGCATTTATCGTTGGATTGATCACGTCGATTTTTGGTGGTCGTCCAGGAATGATTTCAGGTGCAACCGGTGCACTTGCAGTAGTTATGGTAAGCCTTGTGGTTGAACATGGCGTTGAATACCTCTTCGCCACTGTATTATTGATGGGTATTTTACAGATATTAGCGGGTATCTTTAAGTTAGGTAAGTTTATCCGAATGGTTCCGCATCCCGTTATGCTTGGCTTTGTCAATGGCTTGGCTATTGTCATTTTCTTAGCCCAGTTAGGTCAATTCAAGGTTATGGATGAGTCAGGGACACTTCAGTGGATGCAAGGCTCTGAGCTGTATATCATGGCGGGTTTAGTGGCTTTAACTATGGCAATTATTCATTTCCTTCCAAAGCTGACAACGGCCGTGCCGTCAAGCTTAGCGGCTATTCTAGTGGTGACGGGTATTGTAATTGGCTTTGATTTAGATGCACGTAACGTACTTGATTACCTAAAAGATATGAGCGGCAATGCAGATGCAACAATCGCTGGTGGTTTCCCTGCATTCCATATCCCTGATGTACCATGGAATCTTGAGACGCTTAAAATTATCTTTCCGTATGCACTGATCTTGGCTGCCATTGGTCTAATTGAATCACTACTGACATTAACACTGATTGATGAAATCACAGAAACACGCGGTAACAGTAACCGTGAATGTGTTGGCCAAGGTGCTGCAAACGTAACATGTGGTGTGTTTGGTGCAATGGGTGGTTGTGCGATGATTGGTCAATCTATGATTAACATTAATTCTGGTGGTCGTAGCAGACTGTCTGGCATTACCGCAGCATTATTATTACTAGGCTTCATTTTATTTGCGGCAAGTTTAATTGAGATGATCCCACTTGCTGCACTTGTCGGTGTGATGTTTATGGTTGTACTTGGCACATTTGAATGGTCAAGCTTTCGTTTAATGAAGCGTATTCCCAAGAGTGACGCGTTTGTGATTGTATTGGTATCAGGTGTGACTGTGATCACTGACCTGGCCATTGCGGTATGTGTGGGTGTAATTGTCTCAGCGCTTGTATTTGCTTGGGAGCATGCGAAGCACATTTACACTAATAACTATATTGATGATGAAGGTTCTAAAGTATACGAACTACACGGCCCATTATTCTTCGGTTCAGTGAAAAACTTCACAGAATTGTTTGATGTTCCAAACGATCCAGACGACGTAATTGTTGAGTTTAAACATAGCCGCGTTGCGGATCACAGTGCCATTGAGGCCATTGATGCGCTAGCTGAGAAATACACTAAAGCAGGTAAAAAACTGCACTTACGTCACTTAAGTGAGGACTGTAAGCAGTTACTTGATAATGCATCAGACTTGGTTGAAATCAACGTGATTGAAGACCCTAAATACAAAGTGGCTTCAGACAAACTAGCCTAAGTATTAATGGATTAGACTAGCCCGCTATATGCGGGCTTTTTTATTGTTGTTACTTACTATATCGACATTGTTTTGGCAGTTGATAGTAGTTATTACACGTATACATGCTTGAAGCTATGGTCTACAGTAGCGTCTAATCGAATAATAAAAAAGCTCAAGTTATGAAAACGAAACTCACACTCTGTATTTTTGCTTTGACGTGTTTGCTCAGTGGTAATGCCATTGCTGATAGTAACGAAGTGACAGTAAAAACGTTAACTAAAACATCGCAAAGCTGGGATGGCACACCTTTACCCGCATATCCTCAAGGCAAGCCTGAAATTACATTGCTAGACATTCATATTCCATCAGGTACAGAGTTGCCGCTACATCTTCACCCAGTCATTAACGCAGGAGTTGTGTTATCTGGGGAATTACATGTCACCAAAAAAAGTGGTGAGCAGCTCATTCTTAAGTCAGGTGATCCGATCGTTGAGCTTGTAAACCAATGGCATAAGGGTAAAGCTGTGGGCGAAGAAGATGTCCGTATTATCGTATTTTATGCCGGTGAGCAGGGTAAAGAAATCACTGTGAAAAAACACTAACCAACTACATTTGATGGAAGACGAAGCACTCATTCTACGGATAAGTGCTGAGTGTGCGCAACCAAGTACTCATAAAGTGCACGTATTTTAGCATTTTGCTTGAGATCTTTGTGGTAGGTATACCAAAGTGCGCCAACGTTCTCAGTACAAAGGAGTGGGCAACCATCTAATCTCACTAAATTTGGGTACTTGATTGCGTCATTTTCAGATAGCGGCCCTATGCCCATACCGCTGACAACTGCTGATTGTATATCCGAAAATTGATTGCTGGTGTACACAATGCTGTCATTTTTTAAGCGTTTGATCACTTGGTTGATAAACGGAATATGATGTTTTGAGCTATCAGGCATGAGCCAATGAAATTGATTAAACTCATCTTCACATTGTGGCAAGCCATATTCTGACATGTACTCTTTTGATGCAAAGTAAGAAATTTTCAAAGAGATCACATGCTTAGCAATTAAATCAGGCTCTTTTGGCTCAGGGCCTGCCCGTAATGAAACATGAATATTGCCACTTTGCGGCGGGATCACCTCATCGGTGGCCAGGAGTTCTATCCTGACTTTGGGGTATTGTTTTCTGAACTGTTGCATTGCTGGTGCCAACAGTGCAGAGTAAGAAGTCACCGTTGTGATGCGAATTTTGCCGCTAAAGTCTTGCTGAATGCTCTGGAGTTTGTCTTCTAAAGCAATAAACTGGATGTCGAGATCATCGAGTGTTTCACTCATTATTTGGCCTGCGTCAGTAAGCTGATATCCTCTTTGATGGCGGATAAACAAAGTTACATTGAGTGCGTCTTCCAAGCGATTGATATGTCGCAATACGGTAGTATGGTTGCATTTTAAGATAGTCGCAGCCTTTGCAAGTGAGCCTGCTTTGGCAACGGTATGAGCGACTTTAAAATCGTCCCAATTCAATTTCTGCATAAATATAATATTTTTCACTTCGTCTAGATCTTGAGTATATATTTTTTTGCACAATAGTTCTTTAATTTGTGCACTACTCAATGTCACTTAGGCACGGTAACCTAGTCTCAGTTTTTCAAAGGTGTGATTTGTATATGCTAAAAAATAGCGTTCAGGGTTATGGTTGGGTAAGCATCGCCGTGCATTGGCTCATGGCCGTGGCCATCTTTTTTATGTTTGGTCTTGGATTGTATATGGTGGAGCTAACCTATTATGACGCTTGGTATAAAGGGTCATTAGATTTACATAAATCGATGGGTATCATATTGATGGGAGTGTGGTTCTTCAGATTGGTGTGGCGACAGCTAAATACAAAACCAAAAGCGTTACCCGGACCAAAGTTAGAACAGATTGCTGCGAGAGTAGGGCATCAGTTTTTATACATTTTGATGTTACTTCTATTACTCAGTGGTTACTTTATCTCAACCGCAGATGGCAGGCCGATAAGTGTATTTGAATTGTTTGAAATCCCAGCGCTGCCTTGGTCTTTTGACAACCAAGAGGACATTGTAGGTGACATACACTTTTGGTTGGCGTGGAGTTTAATCGGATTTGTGGCAGTGCACGTGTTAGCTGCATTGAAACACCAATTTATCAATAAAGACGGCGGCTTAAGTCGTATTTTAAAAGTATCAAAATAACGTATTTTAAATTATTAATAGAATATTTAAGGGCAAATTATGAAAAAGGGTATCGTGAGTGCGGTGTTAGCGACAGGTCTACTTATGGCTGGAACAGCGAATGCTGCCGAGTACAAAGTAGATAAAGCTGGTGCACATGCATTCATCAATTTTAAAATTAAGCACCTAGGCTACAGCTGGCTAACAGGCAGATTCAATGACTTTGATGGTAAATTTAGCTATGACAAAAATAAGCCAAATGAGTCTAAAATCGATATTGTGATAAACACGGCAAGTATTGACTCAAACCATGCTGAGCGAGATAAGCACCTACGTGGTAAAGACTTTTTAAACGTAAAGAAATTCCCACAAGCAACGTTTGAAAGCACCAAGTATGAGCAAGTAAACGACAAAGAAGCCAAGCTTACAGGCTTATTAGAGTTGAACGGTGTAAAAAGAACCATTACATTCCCAGTTGAAAAAATTGGCGAAGGGCAAGATCCTTGGGGCGGCTACCGTGTTGGTTTTTCTGGTGAAACATCTTTAAAACTGAAAGACTTTGGTATCGACTATAACTTAGGGCCTGCATCGACACACGTCACGCTTGAATTGCATATTGAAGGCATTCGCCTTTAAGTCTAACTTAAGCGCATTAAATAATTTGGATCTGCTGATTTTGACAAGTAGTCACATTTGGTCCCAAAAGTGAGAGAGCCTCAGCAAAAGCTGAGGCTTTTTTGTGCGTTTTTATAGGGGGAGTGAAGTTTATAGACAGTTAAACGATAAGTACAAATATGGCTACGGATATCATCATAATGCGCAGTCACTATCACTTGGCTGTTAAAGTGAATAGATAAGATGCACTGAATTGGTCAGATAACGAGGTAATATCTAAATGGTAAAAGTTCTACAAGGGTAGCCCAATCATTGATAGGAAGCTAAACGGTGATATTCTTAGTGAGGTAGAGCTGTTACTTGTATCTGAATTAATAGAAAAGTGGCGGGTTAAGTTGTACGGCATCGGTTGGTATATGAAAAGCCTCAATGAGTTCATTGCAAAAGCAGCCAATACAGAAGACAACTGCACAGGTAAATACTGGGAAGGACGATATAAATCACAGGCCTTGCTAGATGAAACAGCATTGCTTAGCTGCATGGCCTATGTAGATTTAAACCCAATCAGATCAAACGTGACAAATACGCGAGAAGATAGAGACTTTACATCGATTCAAGAGTGCTTAATACACCTTAAAGACACCAAAAAATCAAGTTTAAATAGGGTAAAGAGCCACACCAAACAGCTCAAATCACTTAAATCGTTTGGCGCAAAAGAGCTTGGAAATACAATCCCCTTTTCGTTATTGGACTACTTTGAATTAATCGATTCATGTTAAACCCAAAAAGAAAGGGTGCATATCAAAGCATATGCCCAGTATCCAAGTATTATTGAAGATTGAATAAGGGAATTGGCTGAATAGGGTGCAAAATCATGGCAACCTCTATGGCAGCTTTGCTGGCCCGCAAAAGGGATTAAGAACGTATACGCGAGAAATGATGTGGGCCGGTATAAGGGGGTCGGTTAGTAAAAATTAGTTTTAGTCTTTCTTTACAACTTAAAGATTACTAGTTTATTAAAATGAAAATATTACTACTTAAAATTGATATTCACTCTAAGGTACTTTTTGATATTTATTAAGACGAGCATAAGCTCATTTTGAAATAATTACATTAATTTGATTTGCCGTTTTAGAGTGTGCCTGTCTTTTTCTCTTCCTTTTCTCTTTTCCCAAACAGAGTATTCTGACCCGCAGTAAACTTCTCAGATGTGTATAAATCGATTGTAAACTTCGATTTAGAGCATGCGGTAATAAAGTGTAATAGTGTTTGTCTCACTTCTTGCTAATAATTCTAGGCGTATCATCACTCAAGATAAGTTATTTACATTTAGTTAAGAATATTACATCAAAACAGAATAAGGATAAGAGAACATGACAAAGGTGCACGACAATAATTTTACCTTCAATCTTGAAGGGCTTTCTAGTGTTTCTTTCGAAGTTAAAGATTACAACATCACTCAAGGGCAACCATTTGATGGTGTTACTTGTGACGGCAGAACGCTTACCGTAAAGGCTGGACGCCATAATTCAAGTGAGGTAGCAGATTGGTTTAAAGCAAGAATCAACATCGGAGGCATAGCTAAAACCTATAGTAGCCACTCGCCATCAAGTCTTAACTTCGCTGTAACAGGTACTTTAACACTTAATATGAAAAATGGAGTCACCTATACTTTTGATGACTTCGTTTTAGGCCAAGGGCATTTTGCAAGTAGTAATAACTGGTGGATTGGATCCAAATACATGGTCGGCGTAACATGGAGTAATGTAGATCAACAGTACGCTATAGACTTAGTCTCGGATACATTAAGTCTTGAGGCTGATATCATTACAGAAGACCCTGTAGGGGCAGTTTTAGACAGCGCCAAGCTTATAGTTGATATTTTAAATAACCGCCAAGTTGGCTCAGGTTCAATCACGGCGAGAACAAGTGAATCAACAACTGCTGTCGAGCTGTTCTTATTCCAGATGGATAATTCTGACACGAATATCAATATGACAGGCCTTTACAAACGGCCATGAATTTTGTCCTCAAAAAAGTCAGTCAGTGAAGTGGGCAACTCAACGTCCGCTTGACTCCCTATTTCAGTTAAAAAATATCATTTTTTTAGATAATTACTTTTCAAACAACTCTTTTTGGACAGCGAGGGTAGAACGTTTATGGCATCTGTAAGCACAAAAAATTGGATGAGTACTCTTAGTGATGATTTAACATTAGATAAAATTTCTATACCAGGTACACATGATTCGGGAACTCAAAAAGCTCCCCCTGGAGCCGCAAGAACACAAAATTTTAATATTTACACTCAGCTAAATGATGGTATTCGGTTTCTTGATATCCGTGTAAAAACAAACAACTCAGAAGAAGAACCCTTGCGAATTTACCATGGAGACGTTACATGTAACCTTTCATTTGGCGCCGTCCTTAATGAATGCAAAAGTTTTCTTTTAGAGAATACGGATGAAACCATTGTCATGTTAATGAATGCAGCGACGAGTAGGGTTAAAAATGTACAAGAAAAGTTTGATTTTTATCTACAAAAAGAAGCTTTTAAAAACTTATTCTACTTGAAAACCAAAATACCAACATTACAAGAGTCGCGAGGAAAAATTATTTTGTTAAGGCGATTTGATGGCGATCTAGGTATAGATTTATCTAATGGTTGGCAAGATAATGCAACTTTTACCTTAATTACACCAGAATGCCAAAAATTTAGGATCGAGGATCAATATAACGAACATAATACGCATAAGAAAATGTCAGCTGTTCAATCCTTGATTGACAGTGCGGTTATGGATCCAGACGATGGTGATATGTATATTACTTACAATAGTATCGCATTTGCATCACATACCCCTTATCAATATGCATGGGGTGGAGGAGTTGGTAAAGTTGACCCGAAAATGAACCCTGGGCTAACAAGCTATCTAAGAGACAAACAAAAGGGCAGTAGGCTAGGTATTGTTGTGTTTGATTTTTATAATAACGAGGTTGGTAAGATTGATAACAAAAATATAGAGCTTATTATCAATAAAAATCATGATGTTTGTCTAAGTTGAGTGCTTGATATGTAAGGGGAAATTAATTAGGGGTAGACAGAAATAGTTTGTTTTTGGGTTTTTTTAACTTTAACTGATATAGGCTTTTATAATATGCCTGTCCCTTTTTATTTTTTGAACTCATAAATAATATAGATTTTTACTAAAATGTTATTTATGAATCTAGGTTTTAAGTTTTTTATCAATCGGGTTTATCATAATATAAAAATTTAATCTGTATTTTTTAATTTTATACATGCGATCCAGAATATTAGCTTAATAGATAAAAATATAAAGAAAACGTAGAGTTATAAAAATGCCCCAATCAGCTCATTTGTTACCTTCGTCAATTATTCACTTAAACGAAAGAGGCGAGCTTTGATTAAATCACAATCAAGTACAATAGAAATTAATTTATGACTAAAATACGTATTGTAGCATCCTGCTACAATACGTATGGGCTAATCGTACAATGCGATCACATCATACTAGTAATAATTACTGTAATAGCTATGTCAATTTCTTTTTTATTAATTTGGTAAAGCAAAGAACTTCGATGGTAAGTAAAGTCAGTATGCGACAAGTTTTTACCGTTGACCGCATAGATTCTATCAAAAGGTGTTGCTACATTTGACAAGTCAAATGCCACATCAGCGTCATTAACGTCTAGCGCCAAAGCACTTTCAGTGGTAATGAAAGTAGGTGTTTTGTTCCATGTCAGTAAATTTGTATGCTTAATAGTTACATTGTCTTTCTCCGACCCATCTGTTTTCCTTAAGAATGAGTTGACCATATGACCATCTATAGCATAAGAACCAGGTGCATTCTCCAATACATAACTAGTATAGTAGAAAGGCGCCTTATAATTCGGTGACGTTGTAGATGCCTTTAAGTCTTGTATCTCAAACGTATATTCTCTTTTCCCATATACTATGTAATTATTTTCAAACTTGGCCATCTCAGTGCCAAGGGGTAGCCCCTGAGAGGTACCTGTATAACTACCGTTTGAAAACGCAACGTTATAAGTGGACGGCATGCCTTGCCTATCTAGATCATTAAGGTAAGTATTGGCGTTGTCGCCAGTAACCAATAGGCTTTTAGCAACACCATCAGTCATATCCTTCAGTAATGCGTCCATCTCCTTTCTTCTTTTACTTACATCACAAGCTAAATCTACAGTCGTACTGCATAAATGATTTACGTCATCTAGACGACTTTTTATACGTGCAACTGTATGTATGAAAGAAGGTGGGATTATGGCCCCTTTATGTGGAGAATCAATAGAAATATAGTTAGCAAATTCGTGCTGATATGTTGAATCTTCAAAACGGTTAAGTGCTTTACGGCCTAAAATTCCCCCGTAACTGTAACCTATCATTGTACTATGGTAGTCACCCTGTTTATGTTGTGTTTCAACATAATGTATTAGCTGGCTTATGGCGTTTTCGATATTTTCATTGTATGTATTATAACCGATAAAGACAATGTCTTTACCTGCTTCTAATAGTGGCTTGAAGACATCTTTAAGTTTGAAAGTGGACCAGTATTTTTCGAGTTCATAAACGCTACTATTAATTCCTCCTGCTGACACACTCAGGCCGGAAATAAAGTATACAGGCTTGTCGAACTTACCATCTTTTGACTTTATTATATTTGCATGGGCAATAGGGTCGGTATCACATATAAGAGTTCCAAAACCACTAATTGGCTGGCAGATCTTTCTGTCAGAAATGTACCACTACATTATTCTCTTTTCCTTTTTATTTTGAATGTGATAAAAATGTTAAAAATAAAATGTGGGCGCCTGGCGTATAGTGCATAGGCTTATGCTCAGCTTATTTTTAGGGGGGTGATGTATCACAAAAGAGCTTTTGGGTTGTTAGTCAATTCATAGTTGCAATTCGAAATTAATACAGGAGGTCAAGGTGGAAAATGTAAATTGGATAGCTATTTCGATAAGTCTTTTATCATCAATGGCAAGCATAGCTATTGCTATTGCTGCTTTGAGAAACTCAAGGATATCTGAAAAGAACAATGAATTAGCAAGAAGTAGTTTCGAGCTCGCTCAGAAAAGCAATGAGCTTGCTAAAAGAAGTAATGACGCAAAAATTTACTTAGATATGATGGATATATACATGTCAAAAGAGTTTAAATATGCGTTAAAGGCCATTAGGACGGCTCAGGAAAAAGAAATTGATACATTCCCAGCTGAATGGTTTAAGTCGCATCAATCCGGTGAGCAATGGGCGAAAGATGTAGATGATGCAAGAAGGAAAGTTAAGTATTTTTATAGGAATGTTGCTCAATTATATAATGAAAACCTAATCAGCTTTGATTTGGTAAAAGCTATTTGTAAACCTCAAGGGTGGCGGGTTCTGATCGAGCTAATTGAGCCTATGGAGCAGATTAGTAACAGTCATTATAATCGAAGTACGTATGAGATAATTAAGCAAGCTGGAGCTGAAAATGAAGCCGAAGGCCTTAAACCACCTTCTAGAATTGGTAAATAAAGATTTTGGTTAAGAAAAACGTTTTATGTTTTTATTTATGTTCATTTTAAATTCATTATTTGTAATTGAATTGGTTTAAAGGGTTTGTTATTAAATTAACAGATTTTTAGTTGTTATAAAGTAATTTTAATTGACATCAAAGAATCTTTGGTTATAGGTTTTTTGGTTGTGTTCTGATAGTTTATTGTTCAATACAAGAATTTTCTGTGACGTAATGCCCTTTAAGGTTAAGGAGAACCATGGATTATATTCGCTTAAAACAAGCCGCAGCAAAAGTAGTTGGGCCTATTTATTCAGAAAACTTAGTTAACTACGTCAGATACCCATATTCACCTTGGGAAGATAAGTATCAATGTATATTTATTCATGTTCCTAAAACTGCTGGTAAATCAGTTGCAAAATGTCTTTTAGGTGCGCCAAACGGTACTGGACATACGAAGCTTAAGTGTTACGAAAGGGATAAAGTTAAGTACCATAGGTATGCAAAAGTGGCTTTTGTTAGAAACCCTTGGGATAGACTTGTATCAGCATTTTTTTATCTGAAACTCAATAAAAGAAAGGATAATGACAGGAAGTTTTTTGATTTTTATATTGGTAAGAACTTAAACTTTAATGATTTCCTTAAATTGCTTGAGGATAAAAAAAGTAGACGCACTGTCTTACGTTGGCAACATTTTACACCGCAAAGAAGGTTTCTCATAAATTCTTCAGGAATGATGGATATTGATTATTTATGTCGTTTTGAAAATATTAGTAATGATTATAATAGTATTAAGAGTGTTATAAACCCTCTGGCACTTGACTTGATAAAAGTGAATGCGACACCAAGGTCAGAGTACAGGAAATATTATAATATAGAACAAGCGAATCTTGTTGGAAATATATATGAAGAAGATGTAAGTGAGTTCCATTATGTTTTTTGAAAAAGTGCTTGCATATAAGGGTAATTCTCCACCTCTATAGATTTTTATATAATACATGTTTTTGTTGGAAGAAGATTAAAGGTTGCAAAATTAGTAAACTTAAAGGTTGAATTTGTATTGGTGATCACCAATATCACCCATTGAATATTGGATTCATTGAGTTGAGGGGAGGAAGGGTTAGAACATCAATCTTTCTTGAATTTTGATTTTGTTCGTAATTAATGCATACTTTTCTAGCTATATGGCACTCAATAAATTAGCTTCATTTTTAAATTTTCGCGTGTATTTTTAAAATTACATATAAGATACTGGCGTTTGTTTTACATTAATTTCCAAAATAGATAAAATAAGTGAAATTTAAGTTTATAGTTTTTGTGTTTTAATCAACATATTTTCTATAAAAATTTGAAGTAGGACCTTGAAGCATGTTTGCAAGATTAATAACAGTTACAACAGCACTCGTAACGTTAAGTGGTTGCGTATCTCACGTATATCAGCCATACAATATTTTAAGTGGAGGCTTTTCGGAAAAAAAAGTTAGTGAGAAGCACTATTCAGTTCAATATAAAGGGAACTCGAATTTAAAACTCCAAGAGACACTCGATTTTACTTTGCTGCGTGCCGCAGTTATAGCGCATAAATCAAGTGCACCAAGCTTTATGTCCAGTCAAGTCAATGCAAAAACGACTTATGTTCATAGCCAATATGGCACCTCAGAAATAACGGATGCAACTCTCGATATTGAGTTATTAAGTAACAGTGTTCGTTCGTCAAAGTTAGGTTGTTGGATAAAGCCTCCTAAAGCAGAACAAAACCGCAGGTATCCAAGGTTTATACATGATACGGCTTCGTGTATTGAAGAGTTGAAAGATAAGTTAGATTTGACTGATGACCAAATTTTCAGGGAAGAGTAAAAGCTGGGTGCTATTGCCTGTATAAAAGAAGAAAACGAGGCCAGATTGAATTATAAACAAAATTGGTTTTAATATTTAATAGTTGGCCATTATCAATGGAGGTAATTTTAAGAACGAATGATAGCTAAATTTTAATATTATAATTTTATTATTAATAATTTAATTTTGTATTTTTATAATTTCATACGTTGTTGTAAATGTTGTTTTTAACTGGTAGGTTATAAAAATTAATGACTTTTGATTTTTACTGAACAGTGTTTCGGGACTTTTTAAAATATTTAATATGAGTTGTTAGCGAAAAGGTCAAGTTTTTGGTTTGAAGTGAAATTATTTTTCTCAGATAAAGAGGGAGTGATATTTTTAAATATTGACTTGTAATTTGTCGGAGTTTTTATAAATAATCGATATGCCATATGTATTCGGTTTTCTGAGGTATTACTATTTCTATAAATAGTATAGTCAGTTGAAAACGATAAGAAGTTCAGGGCCACTCTGTGGCAAACGCATAGGTGGAAATAAGCTAATGAGTGTAATATTTTTTTGAAAAACTGTAGAGGTGTAAAGGTAGCGAAGTACAAGTAATAAAAGCGCTTTAGAAAAAATAATAAAAATATGTCCCATATTTAGTAGGGGGGATGTGTGTAGCTTACAGTAGTCGTCACATTTTTGTACTTCTAACAGCCTGTATCGCTAATAAAGACACAACAATATTACTCCACCGTAATTGCAAATATTATGTTTACAAGGAAGGATTATGAAAAAGTTAACATCAATTATTTTAGCCGGGTTATTTGGACTCAGTGGGTGTGTAGTAACTCAAGAGAATCCAGAAAATTTAAATAAATTTAGCCAAACGACCAAGGTCGCCTTTTTGTCATATAAAAAAGCTGCCAACACACACAAAGCTTTTGCCGTTGCGCGCTTTAGTCTTCGAGATTATTATGGGTTAGGTTATGCATACTCAACTATTGAGGGCGCGGAAAAACGAGCGCTTAAGGAGTGTCATTACCATGCTCATAAAGTGAATAAAAATATAAAGTGCTTTATCTATCATAGTGAGTAGCTTGCTTAACTAAACGTAGTTAAAAATATGATTGGAATGGTTTCACTCATTTCAGTTCCACTAATTATCTGAAATCAGGCTTAAAGTGGAGTATGTTATTCCTAACATCGTTGTAGACCCTAAACTTTGATTCATTCAATTTTTTGATAAAAGCCCAATCAATATGGGCTTTTAAATTCAATAGTTATTGACACATACTTATAAATTGCCAAACTTGCCATTTACCAGAGTATTGCACAGGATGTTGGTTATTTGTGTACCATTTAGCTTCATATAATCGATTTTCTATATGTACTTGGTCGCCGTTTAGATAGACTTCTTCAGCTCGCCATTTGGCAATACCTTTACATGCACCAACGCCGTCGCCAGGGGTCGAGTTTCCAAGCCATTGGTTTCCGACGCCGTAATTCATGGCACTGAGAATGTCGCCATTATCTTGTGCATATTCCCAAGCAAAAATACCACCTAAATTGTTGCTAAGTACATACTGCGCTTTTTTAATGACGCTGGTTGGGTGATCAAACCCGACAAATGCAGCATCACTTTCTCGCCATGCATAGTGGCAATTGCAATCTGTATCATAACGTATGGTAAAGCCATTTATTCCTTGACCATTTTGGCCTATCACTTCGTCTACAATGCGTCGATATGTGCCAACACCTTCCTCATCCCAAGGCTGAACAGCTTTAGGAAATAGCCCTGTTGCATTGCCTCCGATATGAGTGCCTGAGGCACTCGGACTGACCCCGTCAAAGCCGCGAGCATATTTGGCTACACCAACAACCAATTTATTCGCTGGAACGTTTTTATTAAGCAGGTTTTGAACACCTTGAATAACGCCATGCGCCGCAATATTTTCACTGTGTGCATCCAACGAAGTGTGATGACCAATATTGCTTTTTGACCATCCGCCAAAAAAGTCGTAAGTCATCAGAAAAATGTAATCAAGGTAGGGGGCTGCACGCTCGTAGTCTATGTTTTTAACATTATTAGTATGCGTACCTATTGCACTCGTGATTGAGTATTTTCTACCTAACTCTACCTCCAACACATCGAATGCAGATCTCAAATCTTGCATTAGATCGGCATAATGACTGCCTTCTGCTGGTGTATTTGGCCACTCCCAATCTATATCAATACCGTCAAAAGCTCGGTGCGCCCGTAGGTAATCTACAACAGATTGAACAAACACCTGCCTCGCTTGCGGATCTTTAGCCATTGGAGGAAATGTGTCTGAGCCGCCCCAGCCACCCACTGAAGGGAGGATTGTAAGGTGAGGGTGTTTTTGCTTTAGCTGTAGAAATTTTGCCGCAAATTCTTTATCGATTGTGGTGCTGTCTTCTGCAAGTACATAATCAGGTTTATTTGCACATACAGCTTGATCATGGGGAAGTTGGCCCGGCCCACATGCTCTTAAAAATGCGTATAAAATGTGGGTTAAATTATCTCCAGGTACGTCATCAATGGAATTTGGGTTGGACCAATTGGCAATGTATGTGCCTACCACTTTGTTACTGGTTTGCTTAAATGCTTGATGTGTACCTGTAAACTCCTGATACTGGTCTTGAGCCAAAGAGGCATGAGTCGCTGACATCAGCATAAGGCCAAATAGGCCAGTGTTATTAAATTTATTTACTTTCATAATGATCCCTTTACATGTTTTTCTTGGCAGGTCACGTAGTATAAAAGTACGCAACGCCAAGTCGTTGTAGATTCACTTTGCTGACATTAACCGCTCATGAAATCAGCTTTTTGAGAATATTTTATACGCTTTAGTTTGCCAAGTTGAACTATGGTCGAATAAATTATTCCTTAAAGGGACAGGGCCGATATATCTATTAGCAAAATAATGGTGTAGAAATGATGTTGTAGTTACGTTTAACGTAAAAAAATTTAGAGAGAGCGAAGCATGTGAATTATAACGTTAGGCTAGTATGGTTATTAAAATAATATCTTTTAAGTACCCTGGTTTTACTCATGTACTGAAAAGGTATAAGTGTTAACAACACAGCGGTCTGCGGTTTTAAAGCCCGTTTTTAAGGAGTGTAAACATGGATGGTTTAAGATATATTTTTGAAATTATCTGTGTTTCTATGGGGCTATTGGCTTTATCTTAGGTATCCATTTATCTATAGATACTAAAAAGTAAATGGTGGCATTGTTGATATCGTAAGAAAAGTACCATGAAGTTTTAATTTAAAATATATGCTTTCACTGCATCCTAGTAAAGTCAATGTATAGCGGTGGCGTGGTTTGTGCAGTAAGTAATAGAAAGCCCATAAAATTCGTTAACAGGTAGTGAGAATCATGAAAATTATTTCAAAAATATCAGATCCGATCGAAAAAGCAGATTTATACTTTGGTATTAGACCGGATAATTTGTAAAGGCCGTTTGTATTTGGTGCTGAGTGCAATAATCGCAGTATGCCATCGATAGCACGCTGGGGCGCGTCTTCAACATTTGGTCTGGATAACTTGAATAGCATTGATGGAAGTTTTTGGCATGATTGGCGAGCGTCTATGCGTCAACTTAATTGTCACTGGGCTATTCCGATTATTGAGGATGCTCAAAAGACTAAAAACATAAAGGCTGCTATTGCTGAAATAGTACAAAGGTCGAATGATGGCAGAGTGTGAGTGGTAAATTTGATCTCTAGGTGACATATTGCTTTTCATTCAGTTACGTAATCTAAATGGTTTGACAAAAGGAGTTGCGTTCATGTTGAAAATTATTGGTTTAGTTATACTCTTGAGTTTTGCTTTTCACACACAGGCACAGACAACAAGATGTGATTCATTGGGGGCTTTATCTTGGCTGGTCGGTGATTGGAGTTCAAAAAGTAGCAAACTGAAAATAAATGAGTCTTGGAAAAAAATAAGCAATCAAACGTATGAAGGCCATGGCGAAACGTATTCAATAAAAACAGATAGAGTTGTGAGCGCTGAGACGTTGAGGCTCGTGGAAATGTCTGGTGAAGTTTTTTACTTTGCTAAAGTCGCCAGTAACGAACTACCTATCGCTTTTAAATTAATTAGCTGCACGACTGATACCGTCGTTTTTGAAAATTCAAAACATGACTTTCCGAAAAAGCTGCACTATCAACGTTTTGCAAGCAATAAGATGACCGTTACTGTATCTGGGGAGCAGGATAAAGGGTTCTCTATAGACTTCATTACAGAGTAATATATTGAAGTGCGGTAGGACTATTTTTCTCTAAGTATCGGTAAAACAGCATCGTTTAATTAGGCAAAGTTATTTTTAAGTAGGGGTGTAAGCTGTGCACAGGGGCACAGCTTATGACATTGGAGTATGGTCGTATTTAATATTGTATTCTCAGTGTCGTGCCCCATAATCTTGGTGCGTCGATAAATGATTGAGTTGCACCCATTCTAAGTGGGACGTCAAATGTCATACTGCTTGTTTGCTTATCGAACAGGTTGTTTGCCCAAATAGAGATCTCCCAGCCACCGTCATCGGCACTTAAGCCAATACTCAAGTTTGCTTTTGTATTTGCTTCTTGCTGGTTAATCGGCATGAAGTTACCGCTTTGACTATAAGCTTGCACGCTAGTGCGCCTTTTGCTTTCATAGCGAAGTGAACTTCTTACGAAGTAAGATAAGTTTGTATTTTCGAGGGCATATTTATAGTTCATGCCCAATATTGCTGTAAACTTTGGTGCGTTTGTAAGTGGATTTCCACATAGACGAGAGACAGGCTCAAATTGAGTATTCCCGCCATCACATTTATCTGGATATCGCGCATCCAAAAGCGTGGTTGCGAGGTGCCATTGCAGATCATCAGATGCATTGAACGTTAACTCTGTTTCTAAGCCAGAGCTATAGACTGTAGGCACATTAAATGTCTTCATTTGCAGGCCGGTAAATTCTAACACCTGAAAGTCATCTAATTGCTGATGAAATAGGGCGATGTTTAGATTCAGTTTGTCGTCAAAATGGTAGGCTTTGTATCCAAGCTCGAAGGCATGGGTTGTCTCAGCGTCAAATGATGGATCTGCGCCTGCAGCCGCAGCGGAAGGGTCTAAATTGAAACCGCCAGATTTATAACCGCGTGTATATCCCCCATACACGTGTTTGTTTTCATTTAATTCGTACACGGCCTTAAGCGCAAAGGTTAGGTTCTCATCTTCAAAAAATTCGTCAAAGGTTCGTGGAAACAGTGCGCCTTCAATATCTGCTGGAATTGTGTAGGACACACAAGAAAAAGCAACTGCAAAGTTACCAAAATCAGATGGAAGCATTTGGTTTCCAACTTTCTTAGCGGTGTTTAAGCAAGCGCCACTGTTACTGTCACTTTGCATATAACGACCCTCTTTTTGCTCTTTACTCCACCTAAAACCAGCAATTAAATCAAGTGAATTGGTGACAGAGTAAATATTATGCGTGAAGAGTGAAAAAGTTTTACCTTGTTGTTCAAAATCATTACTGGCGAATGAGCCTGCAAAGAGCTCACCGGCAAAGGTTTGAGCCGGATCTGCTGATGAAATGACATCAAACAAAGTGGTGCCGTCATCTGCTACGATAAACCCTCGCAACTGCTCTTCGGAAAACTTTGCTGTAAGTTCAGGTATGATCATCGGATACCATAAACTCGCATTCTGATATGCGCTGAAATCACTTCCAAGTTGCATGGTCCAAGCCGTTTCGATGGTTTCATCAACCATGTACGTCCCAATCATCCAGTCTAACTTATCTGTTTGACCTTGTAATCTGAGCTCTATACTGGCTGTATCAAACGTATTGAAATTCCGCGGGTCAAATGTGTTAAAAACGTCCATGGCAACATAATCGAGGTCGAGTTTGGTATGTGCTTTGTAATCTCTGTAAGACATGACAACACTAAAATCTGCCCACCCGAGATCCCACTCTAAATGCGATGAAATACCACTTTGTTCGGCATCATTATTACTATGTGAGCCATTGGTCTCACGGTTTTTTAATGCATTTTTCCCAAAACTTTTTACACCACCGTCAGCTGGGAGGCCTGCAAGTGCGTATACTCCAGAGGCAGCCAGTGGCGACTCTTCAAGAATGACAGCATCGCAACATTGCTCTTCGCTGTTTGCAAAGTCGGCTGTAAATTTAACTTTAATATCATCATTTACCAACCAAAGCAGTTGACTGCGAAAAGCGTATCTATCTCTTGTAAAGTTGTCGCTGCCTGATGTCTGGCTGATCGTGTAACCATCTCTCTTTCTTGAGGCATAGCTCAGCCTTATGCCAAGTTCATCTTCTATAACAGGAAAGGTGCCACCCATTTGAAGGCTTTTTGCATTGTAGTTCCCAAGGGTAATGTTTGACCAAAACTCAGACCCGTCTACGCTTGGGGCTTTTGTCACAATACTGAGCGCTCCGGCACTGGTATTACGGCCAAATACAGTGCCTTGCGGGCCTCTCAACACCTCGATGCGTTCTACATCCATTAAATCGTTAAGCGCAACGCTTGGGCGGCTTAAATATATGCCATCCAAAAAGACTCCAACTGAACTTTCCATCCCTAAGTTGTCCCCAGTTGTACCAATACCTCGAATACGAAGTGTTGTACCACCTGTTTCACTGTTGGATGAGCTACTATTAAAGCTGCTTGAAAGGTTGCTCAATTCTTTGAGTTCCTGTGTGTTACTTTGTGCCAGTTTATCGCCGGATATTGCGCTTACAGCAATTGCTGTTTCCTGAACAGTAGCCTGGCGTTTTGTCGCAGAAATTTCTATCCGTTCAATTTGAGCTGCGGCGAGTGTAGGTTGTATTAATATTAAACTGGCCAGTGATGGAGTAATCACATTTTTCAAACAATATCTCCTTGAGATGATTTATATTTAATTTTACACTCTGCACATGTAATTTATATTTCCTGAATTATCATAAATTTGAATGTAACAAAATCATGATTACATGTGGTGTATTTTCATCTTAATATATTCACAGGATCATATAAAAGGATTAAATTTTCTATGATGAAAATGAGTTTAGTTATTATTGTATCGGTTGTCTCGCTAGTACCATTGTCAGGTAAAACACAACAATCAAATGATATAATATTTGACTATCCAAGTGAACCCGTAAGTATGCTTGGCCATGCTCCATCAGGGTATATTTCAAATGACATCAAGCTCGTAGGTCGAGACGATGACTTGCCATACCTTGTTATCAGTAATGGAATCGATCTCGTTGCTCAAGACAATATGGTTATCGATATAAGTAATCCAAGTTATCCACTTTGGTTATCTGGCCCATCTGAGCGAAATTTTAACATGGCATTGGGCGATATAGATCTGGATGGTAGGCTTGATATGGCGTCCAGCATAAGTCGGGGGCGTTACGGTCAACAGTATGAAGGTGGGGCGTCTGTTACCTATAATTTCTTATCGTTTGCAGCGCCAAAAAATAATAAAAGTAATATTTCACCAACTTGGAAAACGAGTGATCAATATAATGGTTATGGGATCACGCTAGCAGATATTGATGCAGATGGCGACCTAGATTTAATTACAGGCTCTGTAGTTTATTCGATTGAAGGTCAGCCAGCCCCGAAGGGGCAAGGGTATTCCAGAATTTATTTAAATGAGAGTGGCGCCTTGAATACCAAACCTGTTTGGACATCAGCCGAAGTTTTAAATGCCAATGATATTATCGCCAGAGATATTAACCAAGATGGTTGGATTGATTTAGTATTTGCTGGTGACAATGTGTCTGTATTTTATGGAAGTCAGCCTGATGATAATAAAGTGCCATTCAAACAATCTCCAGATTGGCAGACTAACTACGAAGGTAAATATATCAGGGATGTTGATGCTGGTTTATTTAATGGTTTTGAAACACTGAGCATCGCTGCGTCTATTGGATGTGATTATGCAGTTGATTCACATATCACACCTTGTAAAGATGCAGGATTTGCGATATTCCAGCCAGAAAAATCAACGAAACCTGTTTGGGTGAGCGACACTAATTTTATTCCATCTGGCGTGACCTTAGCTGATTTAAATACTGATGGACATCTTGATTTGGCTGGTGTGAATTGGTTTGTGCCTTCACGCTTAAATCAGGGTGACATGAAACTGCATAGTAACTTATATATGTTTAAAGGATTAGACAAAGGTTGGTTAGATAAAAAGCCCAGCTACACGTCAAAATTAAGTAAGGGTATGCACAATATTTTGGAAGATGTAGCCATAGGGAATTTTCATATAGCGCCAGACTTTACGAAAAATGTCTGTACGCAATCTTTTAGTGTTAACGATGATTGGAGTATTTTTACGCTTCAACATCAACTAATAGAGAAAATTATTTCGGTGCGGGTTAACGACAAGCCTATAACACCTACAACAAAAGTATCCCTATCAGAACCCAAAAATAGACACACATGGCTAACGACGGTAGGCACAAATTGGATCACTATTTCCCCCGCAGTTAAAAAGGGAGATCATGTTGAGGTTAAATACACAACACCGCTATACCAAGACATTGTGATAACCAACTCGAACCCAGGAAGCTATCCAATATTTAAATTTAAAACAGGTTCGCAATCGAATTTTTGCGACAATTAATAAGTAAAGTATGATCATATAAATATTACTTATCCATGTTTTGAAGTGGGTGGGTACTTTTTTTTGAATAAAGATATAATTGCTTAATTGTCATTATTAATAATATAAACATGAAGGAAACACAAAATGATTTCTAAATTTATCTCAGATTACTTAACAGACACACAAGTAGCGACTGAGTTCTCCGCAAATCCTGGCGAGGTAATTGAAAGATACAAACTAACTGATGCTGAGGTTGCTGTTTTACAGTCAAAAGATTTAGATAAAATCTCTGAGCTTGTGGACGACAATGTGAAAGAACTAATTGCTCAATACAAAAGTAACAGTAATGCAGGTACGATAGTGACAGGTTGGACAGATATCAAGCCATTTAATCTAGCGATTAACCCTTCACAGTTAACGACAGGTGGCGCCACTTTTGAAATTGTTGGAGAAAGCCTACCTTCTAAGGCACACATCACATTTGTGAAAGGTGCAAGTGTTGCAGTGAAAGCGACAGATGTGAAAGTTGAAAGTGATAAGCTCATTACGGGTAAAGTCAACTTAGACGCAACCGGTTTGTACGATGTAAAACTGTTTAACGAGTTTGATAAACACGTTGGCACCATTGAGAATGTTGAAGTAGTTTAAAACGTTAGGTATAAAAATGGTTCACGACACATGTGAAGTTATTTCACTCATTCGAGCCCATTATAACGGGGATCTCATAACGCAAGCGGCATGGGATAGGGTGGAGGAGGTATTAAATACCTTACCTACACGTTGGTCCTATGGCTTTCTTGAGTGCCGTTTGTCGTCTCAAAAAAAGGATGTAGATTTACTTCTTAATATTAGGCGGGACAACTTAGAGTGGTTACACACGCCCCAGCTAGTTGAACAGTCGCCCCTGCATTTTTCGAAATCCAGTGAAATACTCCATATGTGGTCAGATGGGCTTTCTGCATTAGCAGATTGCCCAGCATTTTGGTTTGAGTGGGATTTGCCTGAAAGCATGGCAACTCAATGTGAGAACCAGATCCCACCTCCAATGATCTTAACTTGTCTTGACCCAGAGTTATGTGGTGATGAAACGCGGCGACTTTCACGATCAGATAAATTGCGTGTGATGGCAGAGTCAGTAAGCGTAACCACTGGAGCACAAATAAATCATTTTGATTTAGAACGTATTTTAAACGATGTAAATGTGTTTGATGGTATAGTAAAACTTTGCCACATAAGCTCGTTACAAACGCGTGGTTTGGCGCAAATTAAGCTTACCTATATTATTAATCGACATGCGATTTTGTCGTGGCTAGAGCATATTGAGTGGCCAGGTGCAATGCAACAAGTTGAAGATATATTGGCTTTGTTAAGCGACGATATTCATAAATTGGCGATTCAACTGCATTTTGGGGAAAGCTTTTCAAGTTACATCTCCATTGAGTTACCTTTGTGTGACTACGCAAATGTACGAGCTGAAAGCGAACAGCTACTAACTAAACTCTGTGACATTACCCAAGGCGATATAGAGCGATTTTCACAAATGCTGGATTGGTCTGGGGTTATGGAAGTGGTGCCAGAAGGTAAGCGGTGGCCAATTAGAGTGGAGCGAACAAGTTATTGTAAAGCTGTTTTGTCAGATGCCGATAGCCAAATAGAAGTGAAAGGCTACCTTGGATTTCACTCCCGAGCAGCCTCATTTTAACTTGCTTATGAGAAGCCTGGAGTAAATAGTTCGCAGGTTCTCTCAATTGAAACGACGCCTTGTGCCAAAAGTAGCTCGTCCGCTTCTTGAACTAACTTATCATCGGACGTCAGTAAGCCTTTGCGACGTTTTGTATGGGCTAGATAAAGCCCAATATTATTTTTTTCAAATATCTCGATGGCCTCTTCGATATATTTGATTGCATTAGTTAGACTGTCTTCTTTGAATGCCATGGCTGCATAAATTAATTTGGCATGTCCTTGGCAGTCAGTTCTAACTTCTTTCTCTAGTGATTTGGCGATCGCTGGTGCTTGTCGAATAGTTGAATGCTTCGGTATGTCATCCCACAAGGTTACTCTCAGTCGCGCTTCAGCAATCGTCAAATCGATTCTAGATATTGGCGCTCGGTGAGCACCATGGCGCTTTGCTTCAGGTATTAATTTTTCTATTTCGTTGAGTGCCTTAGAGTAGTCACCGTCTAAGTAATGTGCGGTCGACAAATAAATCCCATTATAGAAATGTTGAATTGTAAAATGCTTGAGCCAATTATCTTCTATCCAAGCAACATTATGATATATTTCATCTACTTTCCCTTGAGCAAGCTGACAAAAGCAAATGCTTTGCAAGAACAATACTTGTGAGTATAAATCGCCTCCTCGCCTTGCTTCGCGAAGTTGTGTGTAAGAACTATTGATGGTCTCAGGAAGTAATCCAAGCCATTGGCTGAAATAAGCAGACATAGCTTGTGCTATTTGTCTTTCCCATGGGGTTCCGACTGTGTGCTCGACAAAAAACGAGATAGCTTCGTCGGTCTGTTTTTTAACATGCTTGAAGTTACCACTATATGATTCAGAAAAAGCTTGCCAAACCATAGTCACACCCTTCAAGTAATTATCATCATGTTTTTCTGCAAGTGACTTAGCTTGTACTAAGTATCTTTGACCTACTTTTTCAAGAGGCTTTATCTGAGAAAACATCCCAGCTCCCATCGCAGCTAAACTGCGTCCAACCTGAATTGGATCACCAGATTTAAGTGCATAATGCAGGCTTCGTAACATTAAGTCAGCGCCTTGGAGTGGTTGGACATACAACAACCCTTTACATCCAGCCCAGCATAAATCCGCTTTTTGGCCTGCTAATGACAGCTGTGAGGAAGTAGGTTGACGCTGCAGTTTGCTCCCTTTAATCAATAATAAGACGAGGTTTTTTACGAAACTTAGGCCGGCTGCTAAATTTGTGCCTTTATAGTTAACATTGAGCTGTTTTAGCGCTTGTCGAAGTGCAAAAATGCCTTGTTCGACATTACCACTCACTAATAACGCTTCGATATGGCGCGTGAAAAGTTTATGGCGCTCTGCCACGCTTTTTTCAGGTGTGTTTTGTTGGTCAATGAGTGTTGCCGACTCTAAAAATAGCGGGGCTGCTTTTTGGCATCGACCGGCATTAAAATAGGCATTGGCTTGTGCGCCTATCAACTCACGTACTTTATCCTTTTCAAATGAGCCCCAATCAAGCGCTTTCTCATAGTGAATAGCGGCTTGATCGAATGCCATCGACTTCTCAGCCCGCCGAGCGGCATCGATGGCGTAGTCGGCAGCTTTGGCAAGTTTGTCACCAAGGTGATAATGATAAGCCAACAGATCCGGTTCTGGAAATTGTTGTTCCAGTACTTCGGCCCAGCGCAAATTGAGCTGTTTGGTTTCAGAGGTGTTCATCAAATCTAATACCGCAGTTCTAATACGATCGTGATAGGGCTCAATTATCATGCCTGGACGCGCACCGTATGACCTTACAAGTCTTGCTGATTGAAGTGATGAGAGTAGCTTTTGAGCATCTGAATTGGCATCCACCACGGCTAGCACTAACTTTTTTGATAGAGGTCTGCTTGCTGCGCATATGACCTCCATTAGGCTTTTTGCATCTTTTGACAGTTGATCAAGCCGCATTCCGATTACTGTTTTCGTTGGGATTTTGCCTGAATAGGTATTTTCGCTATAAAAACGGGCAATTTCGGTTGCGAAGAAGGGGTGGCATTGAGCACTTTCAGTAATGGCTTTTATGGTTTCAGAAGGTGTTGTATCTGGAAAATAGCTTGATACCAATTGTTCAGTTTCTGTTTCGGAGAGTTTTGATACTGGCTCATCAATGTATGTGAGATGTTTGAGGTTACCTACATATTGCTTCCAGGTAGATAAAAAAGGGCTATCTAAAGACGCTTTTCTATAACTCACGATACAAAAAATATTGACAGGGTTAGGTGGCGAGAGCAGCTCAGCCAGTAACTCAGCACTATCAACATCTCCCCAGTGAATATCATCAATAAATAAGACAATTTTGACTTTTTGACTCAAATTGTTCAGCAGTGTCTTTAATTCATTAAACGCGGCAATTCGAAGCTCTGTTGGGTTTTTGACTTTCATATGAGCATGCTGCTCATATGAATCAGTTTTTTTGACAAGCGGCTTTAAAATTGGAAATAGCTGAGCAGCAAGACCCAATGACGAGGTAAATATTGATGTCTGCTGTTGTTCGCTCATTTCACGAATATATTGAAATAGCTGATCTACTATCATATCCAATGCGTTAAAGGGAAGCTGATCTGCAGCGAAACAGCGCCCTTGAAAGACCATGACATTGGGTTCATCATAAAGCTGGTGTATGAACTCATTAACAATTGTTGTTTTACCGATGCCTGCTTCGCCGTGTAAGGCAAAGCATACTGGTTGATGGTTTAACCTGGTTTTGTAAGCTTTGAAGAGTTTAGCTAGTAGGTCGTCATGTCCGACGAATTCATTTTTATTTTGTGTTAGCAGTCGCTGCCACTTTTGTAACTGTGGTATGGCCGAAAAATTATCGTTTAACCATTGCTTTAAATCCTGCTCTGTAGCTCGTTGAGCGGGGTCGGTGCATAATAGGCTGCGGCACAAATTGTCATATTGAATATCGATATCACAAATACGACTGGGTAACGTATCTTGCTCATCGATACAATATTCTGCGTTTCGAATGGGGACTTTGCCAGTTAACAATTCAAATATAATGACGCCTAAGGAAAAGTAGTCACTGGCTTTTGAAACCAACTGTGATTGATGATGCTCTGGGGCCATGTAACCCAAAGTGCCGCTGGTCTGTTTTGCAATGTCTGTTTGGCTGCGAGTTAAAGAGAGGGCAATACCAAAATCAAGTACTTTAACTTGGTTTAAATGGTCAACTAAGATATTACTGGGCTTTAAATCGCAGTGAAGCAACGAGTTGCGATGTAATACTGACGTCGCTTCAATAAGTTGCGGTAATACCGTTTGTAGTTTAGTAAGGCCTTCTTTGGTGAGAGGTTGTCCTCTTTTTAACCCTTGTCTCACATAAGTTAGTAGGTCAACGCCATCAACATACTCCATAACAATAAACTGGACCATGTTACCATTAAGGTCTTTGTCGACTCTAAGTTCATGAATATTTACTATATTTTCGTGATATACATAACTTATTTCACGAAATTCTCTTTTCAAATTATATAAATAAGTAGACTCCATTTGACCGATGGTTTTGATGACAACATAGTTGTTGGTCTCTGTATCCCATGCTTGGTATGCACTTCCCATTGCGCCTTTGCCAAGAAGTCTGAGCAAAATAAATGGCCCAAGGTGATCATTATGTTGCAGTGAGCTTGTGGCACTTGAGCGCTTATTGGCCGAAGTCAGCGCTGAAATTGTCACAGTTTTAGTAATATCGGTCACGGGTATACTCGTTAAAAAATGGGTTCAACTTATTCTTATAAATCAGCTGATGCACAGCTAGTAAGATTATATAATATAAACTTATTAAGCTTATATTATTGTAATTTTTACATTTAAGCATCTAATCCCATCAACTTTATTTTTTCACTGGCTTTAAAGCCGAAAGTGATGACCAGTGTTAACTATCTATGTTTTTGTTTTATATGTTTTTTAGGGGGTGAAATCATAGTTTATGATGGATAGCTGCAGTCAAAAAATTAGCTCACCTCAAATTTATCGTCAATTTGTGTGAGCTTTTAGAGCTTACTCTGTGCATTAATCGCCCGCTATTTGGCCATAAATGCATAGTGAGGCTTATTTTTTAGATCGCGTTCAAGGTTTTGACAGGGCAGCAACACCCTGCCAGTCTTCTAAATCTTGGTCTGGTTTCTCCTTTCTAAATTGAGCATATTGATTTACGCCCATTTCGTCCTCAAGTATATCGACTACCAGACCCTTTTCTTTCAATAAGGTTTCATTGCCACTCGCATTGGTTATATCACCTACCACCACTCTATGAAATCCGCGCATATACAGTAAGGTTGCGCAGACATCACATGGACTGAGGCTGGTATATAAAGTCGTGTGAGAAAAGTCGGCTCTACCAGCATCTCGAATGGCAGATGTTTCACCGTGGTTGTATGGGTGGGACTCTTGAACAAGTGTATTGTGGCCTTTGCCAACGATTTTCTTTGTTTTGTCATTGACAATCACAGCTCCAATTGGACAACCGCCTTCGTCATAGCTTTTCTTAGCTAAAAGAGCTGCGACTCTCATGTAGTCTTTGTCAGTTAGTTTTTGATTAAACTCGTCGCTAAGAAGTGCGGGTAAACTGAGCGTGGGCATATGAGCGATGACATTAAGCGTTGTGTCATTGACTTCAGTATCACGATTGAACAGTGGAGATATCATATTTTTATCCAAAAAAGTACAACTGTCTCTTATATAAAAGAACATTAAGGAGCAATTGTGAAGCTTGGAGAAGAATTAATTGTTTTAAATCTCAAATCCATACTTTGCAATAAATAACGGAACGATTAGGTTTGTACTTATAAGGAATCTATTTCAATATGGCCTCACTAATAAAAAGGAGTACGTTATGTCAAAATATGAAATGCTAGTTGGCTTAGAGGTCATTAACGATGATGTTTACAGCGAGTACCGTGCAGCAATGAAGCCTATTTTATCCGCTATGGGCGGAGAGTTTGGGTATGATTTTCGTGTTTCAGAGGTTCTTAAGAGCGAAGTCGAGGACAATATTAATCGGGTATTTACTATACGGTTTCCAAATGAAAGTGTCATGAGTGCATTTTTTGATGATCCAGAATATCAAGCTATCAAAGCTCAGTATTTCTCGCCTTCTGTTGGGAGTTTTACAATTATAAGAGGCTACGATATTTAACAGCTAGCGTAAATATCGTTACTGAGCAATGCATGCTCGATAATATAACAAACGGCCATTTTTTATATTTAGTAAGTAAATAATGAGTGGTTGACAATAGCGCGTTCATCGCTATTTGAGCTTAACGGAAAATGGACCTGTATGGCTTTTGGTCACTTCAACCTTACGAATAGGTATATGAAAACACCCAAAAGATTCGGTTGTTATCAATACAATCGTCTATTGATGAAAGATAGATTAAGTACTGAGCGCTATAAACCCGATATCCATAGGGCTGTTTGTTGTCTAATTACGATGTTTTATCGTGCCTAAATCTTGTTGAGATACAAATGTAGGGTTTTCTTTGCTTTTATTAATATATTGTGCAATGAACGGGTGATTGAAACTTAGCTTCTCATTTACTTTTGTTCAAGTAAAGGTGAAGTTTGCCCTTTTTTGTTTAAGAGTTTAATTGTATCTTACCCACAACTTTAATCGTGCTGATTTACAAGGATAAAAGATGAAAAGATTGGTGTTGTGTATGGATGGAACTTGGAATAAACCTGCGCAATATGATCGAGGAAAAAGAAAGCCAACCAATGTTGTTAAACTGGCTAGAGGGGTAGACCCTGTTTGCCCTGACGGAGTACATCAAGTTGTTTATTACAGTGAAGGCGTTGGAACACATTGGGGGGTGGACAAAATCTTAGGTGGTGGCTTTGGATTTGGTTTGTCGCAAAATGTATTACGTGCTTATCAGTTTTTAGTTTTAAACTATCAGCCTGGTGATGAGATATATGGTTTTGGATTTAGTCGTGGCGCTTATACAATCCGCAGCGTGATTGGACTTATCAATAAAATAGGGTTATTGCCCAAGGACCATGCTTTTTATATGCCTGAAGCTTATAGGCTTTACCGAAATACGGCATCAGATAGCGAGGTTGAGGCATTTAAAGCTGAACATAACTGCACTGATGTATCCATTAAGTTTGTAGGCGTTTGGGATACGGTCGGTGCGTTAGGCGTACCTTTCGATTTTGACTTTATCAATGGTCGATATCGTTTTCACGATGTGAGTTTGACTGAAAATATAGAGCACGCATATCATGCTTTGGCGATTGATGAAAAACGAGGTCCGTTCAAACCTGCTATTTGGACTTTACCTAAAGGCTCTAATCAAACTTTAGAACAGAAGTGGTTTGCGGGCAGTCATAGCAATGTGGGTGGAGGATACTCACAAGATGGATTGGCTAATATTTCTTTGCATTGGATAAAAGATCGCGCAAAAGACCACGGGTTGATCTTCAATGAGAAGTTTTTGTCATATTATCGACCTTATCACTTGGATGAGTACCGAGACTCTATGAGTTGGCTATATAAAATTACCGAACGTGTGCGAAAGCTAGGCATCGGAAAACATACCAATGAGTCTTTACATGAGAGTGTTTATAAACGAATTACAGACAGTGACAACTATCAACCACAAAATGCCATGGAGTTTATGGAAAAGCTTGAAGAAAAGCGGATTGAAAATCCCAACTAGTTAATTTGGATTTTTATCATGCCATGTAGTCTTTAAGCTGCATCAGGCGAACAGTCAGGTTTTTTAGTAAACACCTGACTTTTCGTCAGAACTTAATGTGTTTTCGGAAATAAAAGAAATTGCGCTAGCTCATCTAAATGAACTGAGTAACACGATTTCTTATGTTTGAGCTTGAGTATATTGGTGTTTTGCTCCTCGTCTCCTATAACAATGCAGTAGTTACATTTTTGTTTGTAAGATGCTTTGACTCGATAGCTGATGCTATTATCTGAGTTATCAATGTTACATGCGATACCTATTGAGCGGAGCTTATCGTGTACTGAGTAGCAGTAATTTAGGTGGTCCTTACTGATTGGCAGAAAAATAATTGCATTGGGGTTAAACTGTACGGGTAATCTTCCACTGTAATGCTCTAATAAAATAGCAATGAAACGCTCTATTGAGCCAAGAACAGCTCTGTGTAAAATAACTGGATACTCAGGCGATGCAGATTCATTCTGGTATGTACAGCCAAACTTTTCAGCTAAGAAAAAGTCCAATTGAAACGTACCGCATTGCCATTCTCTTTTTAGTGAATCTTCTAGCGCAAACTCAACTTTTGCACCGTAAAATGCTCCATCTCCATTGATAAGTTGATAGTGTAATCCAAGTTCGTCTAAGCCTGTTTTTAGATACTCTTCTAGTTTGTCCCAAAGGATATCAGAGCCGATTTTGTTATCTGGGCGTAGTGAGATTTTTATTTTTATCTTTTCTTTTTGAAATCCAAAATGTGCATACATTTCAAACAACATATTACAAAACAGCTTGAGCTCACTTTTTATCTGACTTTTTCGACAAAATATATGCCCATCATCTTGGTTAAAAGCGCGCAGTCGGAAAAGGCCGTTGAGTGAACCTGATGTCTCGTTGCGGTGGCAAAGACCAAACTCGGCAATGCGGTAGGGGAGTTGCTTGTATGATTGTACAAGGTTATTGAATATGTTGATGTGAAAGGGGCAGCTCATTGGTCTCACCGCTAAGTTATGTTCTTGCAGGTGAAACATGTTTTGTTGGTATTTATCACTATGACCAGAAGTGTGCCAAATATCGTGGTTGGCAAGAACGGGACTATTGACCTCATGATATCCGTACTTTAACTGCATAGTACGAATATAAGATTGTATACGACGATAGAGCTTGTATCCTTGAGGGTACCAGTCGACCATACCTGATGCACTGTTCGACATATCAAAAAGCTGCAATTGCTTACCTATTTTTCTATGCTCATTTATCATTTTTATCTCACTTTCCTTAATTTAAATGTGTGACATGAGCTGAGCAAAAAAAAAGCTGACAGTTCATGCCAGCTTTTTTCAATCAAATGAATGCCAACACGACAATTAGGTGGTTGTCGTGGTGGTGGTTACTTGTAAAACGAATAGAGTAATTTTCATTTGATAGATAATTTATATTGCCTGTTTTATTGAGTCTATTCTGTTTAAGTTTTAAATGTCAATAGGTAAAAAATTTTAAATAATGCTCGATTTTTAATGTGTGTAATACAATTTATTGTAATTAATAGTGTGTAGAAAATTGCTTTTTCTAAGGTGTTCCACCGAGTTGAAGGGATGTAATAGTACTTTCATAAAAAACGTTCATCTATCATAAAAACTAAAAATTGCTGTTGTACACCTGGTTGTTATGCTTTTAGTGGGGTTGGTTTTTTGATTTTATATCAATGGTTTATTTATATTTGTGTAGGTTTCTAATCACAGGAGCAGAGAAGGTCAGAGCGCTAAACCCGGTAATCACTGTTATAGATAAATGAATTCTGACATTGAAATTTTCATGATGATATTTTTGCATATAAGGCATTAATAATTTTGTTTATTAAAATTTTTATAATATGAATATAGTAATTATGGTTTTAGGCCACATAGGTGTTTATGACACCTTGTTTAACACAACAAAAAGGAAAATAGTTATGTTAAATAAAGTACTAATTACATCTCTTGCTATATTGTCTATTGGAAATATAGAGGTTCTTCATGCTCTGCCTAGTATTACAGCTGATCATGCACGGGTTTCATGTCATAACCCAAGGTATGGAAAGAATTGGAGTGTTTTTGTATCAGGTAACGATCAAATTAACCTGTATGCAAGAAAGTGCATCTATGAAGGCGGCGCCCCAAGCGTTACTAGATACTAAGCTTTTTATTTTTGTACATAAATGAACTCAAATTGTGCAATGTGAGTTTAATAAACATGGCATTACATGTTGCACAATCTATACAGACTCACTCTACTCATAGCTCAGTCCCATAATTGACGAATCTTTCCCAAAAACGGGAATATCAACAAGCGTCTAAAAATATAAAGTTAATTTAAATCAATGACTTAATTTTGGCATGTATTTGGCCTTAGTAATTGAAATAATTATTGAGACTGAATATGAATATTAAAGATTCGCTTGCTAAAAACAAAAAAACTCAGTTTTCGTTAAAAAAAATTGTTCTCGGTATAGGTGGTTGCGCTGTATTTATGGCTATTGTATTGGGAAGTTTTGATGACGATAGGCTAGATATACAAAACTTAGTGATCGCGGAGGTTCAATCTGGCCAACTGAAACTGGCAGTATCTGGGTTCGGTAAATTACGTTCGAAACAAAGCCGATTTATTACGGCAAGCCATCGCTCCCAAGTGGAACAAATTTATCATTTGCCTGGAAGTCGCGTTCAATCAGATACCATCATCATGTTGCTCTCAAACCCCGAATTAGTGCAACTTTTAAATCGTAGCCGCCTTGCGTTGGCCAGGCAAAAAGCCAGCTTTGAAGCGCTCAAACTTAGTCAACATAATGCGCTTTTAACTCAGCAAGGCATGCTGACATTACTAAAAAGTGAGCTTGCCAATGCACAAAACCGTGCAGAAGCCGAGGGTAAATTAATTGAGACAGGGATCGTGTCAGCACTTGATCACAAACGTTCGCAACTCGAAGTTAGTCAGCTTAACGAACGAGTTAAACTGGCAGAGTTGCAGCTAACGCAAACCAAAGCTCTACATGCACAGCGGTTACAAATAGAACAAGAATTAATGCGTGAAGTAGAGCTAAGTTATAGAGCTGCTAAAGACGATGTGGACAATCTACAAGTACGGGCAGGCATCAAAGGCATGCTTCAAGAAGTCAATGTAGAACAGGGGCAATCTGTTCAAATCGGCGCACCTTTGGCATTAGTTGGTAGTGAGTCTTCTTTATTGGCAGATCTTCAGGTGCCTGAAAAACAAGCGAGTAGGGTGCAAGAGGGTCAGACAGGTATTATTAATACATTTAATGGTGAGGTTGAAGCGCGTGTAAATCGTATTGACCCTGTCGTTAGAGATGGGCGCATTGCCATCGAGCTTGAGCTCACAGGAACTCTACCGGATAACGCAAGGCCCGCACTTTCTATCGAAGGTAGAGTCATAACTGAAACAAAGCAAGCAGCCCTTTCTTTACAAAAACCAAGCTATATCGCAGAGCGCAGTATTGCGTCCTTATTTGTTCTCAATTTAAAAACAAATCAACTAGTTAAAACACCCATTGAGTTTGGTACACTCGCAGGCAACGCCATTGAAATTCGATCAGGTGTAAAAGCCGGCGAGCAAGTTGTGATCTCTGATATGTCAGATTTCAAACACCTCGCACAAATAACAATAACGCAATAATAAGGAAAAACATCATGGCTAATACACCCGTTATCGAACTGGTAAATGTCTCGAAAGTATATGTGAGTGAAAATGTAGAGACTCACGCACTTACCGATATTAATTTGAGCATTAACAAAGGTGAGTATATTTCTATAAGTGGCCCTTCAGGTTGCGGAAAATCTACACTCCTTAGCTTAATGGGATTGCTAGATGATATAACTGATGGCACCTATAAAATAGAGGGTGTGGACACGCAGAGCCTAGATGCTGATACACTTGCAGAGCTCAGAAACTTACATATCGGTTTTATTTTTCAGTCATTTAATTTAATTGATGAACTCTCTGTATTTGACAATGTTGCATTGCCACTTATTTATCGAGAGCAACCTTTGAGTCAAGAGGATATCAATACGCGAGTCACCCGCGCTTTGAGTCAAGTGGAAATTGAGCATAGAGCAAATCATAAACCTAACCAGCTATCAGGTGGGCAACAACAGCGTGTCGCGATCGCTCGTGCATTGGCAGGCGAGCCGAGTATTTTATTGGTTGATGAACCTACGGGAAACTTAGACTCCAAAAATGGGGACGCGGTTATGGCCATCCTAGAATCTTTGAATCAACAAGGCACAACAATTTGCATGGTGACCCACGATCCACGATACGCTGGGTATGCAAAAAAACAAATTAAGTTATTTGATGGTTCAGTATTAAATACAAGTGAATTAGGACATGAAGCGTCGAGGAAGATGGCATGAATATAGTTCGCTCTATTAATCAGTTAAAGTTAGCTGTCAATTCTCTTGGTCAAGCAAAAGGGTTCTCCGCTTCCATAATATTAACTTTGTCACTGACGTTAGCATGTTTTTTCGTGGTAATGAGCCTTTTTAGCAGTTACTTTATAAAGCCCCTCAAAGTTGAAAATGAATCACGATTAGTGATTGTCGAACAAGATAATATTTATGAGGATAAAAACAGTTCAGGCTATCAGAGCTTTCAATCGATCGAGCATTGGTATAATACTCAGCAAGTGTTTCAAAAAGCGGCTGCAGTCAGTACCGCACAACGAATTATTACCAGTCTACCAGGACAGCCTAAAATTCATGTGACGTACGCGACAAGTGAATACTACGAGCTATTTAAAGTCCCATTGGTATTGGGCCGCCATATAACCCCTGTTTTTAAACTTGAGGAAAAAGTGCAAGAGGTCGTTATTTCTTATACTTTTTGGCAACGGTATTTTGATGGCGATGACTCTGTTATTGGCCAAACTTTACAAACTGACGGTTTGCGAGAGAATTCATTTAAAGTCGTTGGTGTTGCAGCAAAAGAATTTGTCGACCCATTTATGTTTAACGATGGAAAAGCGCAAGTATGGTTTAACTTTTCTTCAGACGTACGTTATTTCCGTGAAGAAAATCGCAGCCCTTGGTCAAGTTTATACGGCACACTTAAATTAGTGGGGATTTTAAAACACGGGGAAACACACAACAGCGCACAAACGCATCTGTATCAATCTATTCAGCAAGTGAAAGCACAGTGGAAAGAAGACTTTCCTAGCTTAGTAGACTTGAAACCCATTATAACGAGTTTTCGTGAGGCGGAACTGGGTAATAATGATAATTTAGCAATTTTGTTACTGGCTGGAGTCACAGGGTTACTGTGTATCGCATTATTAAATGTGAGTAATTTGTTTATCTCCAGAGCGGTTGTTAAACATAAGCAATTAGCGCTTCAAGCTGTATTGGGAGCTAAACGGCGAATATTGTTTCAGAGTATTTTATTAGAAACAAGTTTGTTAATGGCAGCATCCGTGCTGGTGGCATTGTTTTTAGCTGCATGGGGAATTAAACTTTTTGTCTCTGTAAGTGAAGGGTTTTTACCCTTAATCTCTGATCTTTCTCTTGATATCGCAGTGCTTATAAGTGCATTGGTTGTTTGTCTGTTGCTGTCTTTTTTATTTGCTTCAATAACCAGTCGATTAATTGACTTTGGTAAGCTTCGTAAGCAAATCCAGTCTTCTGGAAAAGGGGCGATTAGTCAGGTGAGTGCTCGCACAATAAAGTGGATGGTCGGGGGGCAGTTATTTTTAGCTACAGTCTTAGTCATCAGTGCAACTATGGTATTAAGCAAAAGTCTAGAAACACTTAACCGGCCACTTGGTAGTGAAACAGAGAATCTGTATACAGTTCAGTTTTTTATACAAGGTATCGAAGAAAGTGTCCCCGAACGTTATCACTATATCGACACTTTTAAGAATGCACTTCTGAATATTGATGGAGTTGAGAAAGTGGCGCATGGAGCAAGCCCTGTTGAAATGAATGTGCTTGCAAGCACAGTGACCGATATGGCAGGGAAAGAGAGTGTGTTTATTCCGCAAGCGTGGGTTGGTCGAGATTATTTTGATGTCACAGGTCTCAAAATCATTGAGGGAAGAACATTTAGTGAGGCAGCAATCCGTGGTGAAAAACATGAGTTTTTGGTTTCAAAAGCGGTTAATGATTTACTTAAACCAAACGGCAGTTTAGTTGGAGAGACTTTTGTTAGCTTTGACCCTGATAATCCCGTAGAGGTAGTGGGTATCACGGAAAACTTTAATCATCCAAAATCTTTTGGTAGGCACCAGGGGCGCCAATTCTGGTGGGCAGCTCAGCCGTATTCTTTTCCTTATATTGTAAAAATGGAAGAAGGAAAAAGCTTAAATCGTGAACTGGTATTTCAAGCTGGGAGGGATATCGATCCCCGTACAGGCGTGTGGAGGCTGACAGATATGCACCATGAGTATGACATGATGACGCATATGGAGCGTATGACGCGGAATATAACTATCTTACTGGCGACATTTACATTATTACTTGCTGGGATCGGTATTTATGGGGTGTTAAGTTACAATTTAGGCTTACGTCGTTATGAGCTTGGGATCCGAATGGCCTTGGGAGCAAAAAGTAAAAGCTTGTATAAACAGTTGGCTAAAGACACTATATTGCCTTTAGTGAGTGCATTTATATTGGCAATATTCATGTGTTTATCAAGCTACCGAATGTTTAGTGAACACGTGAGAGACTATATGTTGCTTAACTCCATTTGGTTAACGGCTGTGTGTACGGGAATTGTATTATTTGCATTGTTTGCGACTTTATATCCAATGAGCAAAATACTAGGCTCGAAGCCGATGGCTTCACTTCGCCAAAATTAGATAGGGTGGTGGGCTAAAGCATCAATGTTTTAGCCCAAAATAAGAATTAGAAAGGCAATATGAAAACAGTATTAGTTGTTGATGATCTTATCGACGTGCGTTTAAGTGCGCGTATTGTGCTAGAAAGTCATGGGTTTCAATGCCTAGAGGCGGATCATCCCAATACAGCTTTGGCTTGCTTGGCTAAAGATAAAGTTGATTTGATTTTATTGGATATGAACTTTAGTCAGGATACGACTTCGGGGCATGAAGGACTGGCTTTTTTATCTCGTTTAACAGCACTTGATTTGGATATTCCAGTTATTGTAATAACGGGGTGGGCGAAAATTGATCTTGCTGTTCAAGCAATGCAAAAGGGGGCGTGTGACTTTATTGAAAAGCCTTGGAAAAATAATAGGCTAATAGAGGCTGTAAAAAATAGTGTGGAGCAGCCCATATCTCCTTCAAGTACTGAAAAACAAGATGTATTTGGTGCCTTTAGCACAAGCAGTCATTTGTTAATTGAAAAAGCCAAGCGTATTGCTAAAACTGATGCAAATATATTGATAACCGGTGAAAACGGCACTGGTAAAAGTATGTTAGCGAAATTCATTCACCAACACAGTCATCGCGCGACTAAAGATATGGTAAGTGTGAATATGGCTGCGATCCCTGACAATTTATTTGAAAGCGAGTTGTTTGGCCATAAAAAAGGCGCATTCACAGATGCAAAGGAACATAGAATAGGTCGGTTTACGTTAGCCAATGACTCTAGTTTGTTTTTAGATGAGGTTGGGTGCTTAACTTTACCGTTGCAAGCTAAACTTTTGCGTGTGTTGGAGAGCGGGGAGTACGAGGAAGTTGGTTGCTCTAAATCTAAGCGCAGTAATGCTCGGGTTATTTCTGCTACAAATGCTGATTTGGATGAGCTTATTGAGGAAGGGAAATTTAGAAGAGATCTCCTATTTCGCCTCAATACGCTCGTTATTGAGCTGCCGCCTCTGAGATCGCGTTTGGATGAGCTTGCGGAGTTTGCAAATCACTTTTTATATCATCATGCAAAGAAGTATGGTCAAGACCCACTGACTTTAACGCAACGTGCCTTCAACAAGCTTAAAGAATACCATTGGCCTGGCAATATCCGCGAGCTTTCCCATGTTTTAGAACGTGCAGTAATTATGGCGCAAGGCAATGTTATAGAAGCTGATGACATTCAAATTACGCAAAGCAGTAAAAAAGAAGTGAACCATGTACCCCTGATGTCTTTAGAGGAAGCTGAACAAAGGCTAATTACCCAAGCGATAAATCATTTTGATGGCAATGTGATAAAAGCGGGAGAATTCTTAGGTCTGAGTAAATCAGCTATTTATCGACGAATTGATAAATTTAGTATTCAGGTGAAAGAGACGCAATGAATGTAAAACCAACCTCGTTAGAACGCAGCTTAGTTTGGCTTTTCAGTGTGCCTCTTTGTTCCTTAGTACTGATGATATCCATTATTTCAACATATTTAGAGTTAGGCTTTCTGGAGACTTTGACTTTATTTTTGGCGGTTATGTTACCGAGCATCATCGCGATCTATAAAATATACGATCGCGTATTTTCCTGTTTAGATGGTATTTCTGTCCAGATCGAAAGCTTGGTACATGAGGAGTTTACTATATGGCAATTAGCCCACTATCGGCAAGGGCGTGTTGCTCAAGTAAAGGCTGATTTGAAGTCTATTGCTTGGCGAATGAGGCATAAGCGCCAAGAATATGCTCAAAATGAGTCATTTATTTTTGACTTTATTAACGAGCTTGATTTACCTATTGTGGTGCTCGATCATCATTTACAAGTTTATCACTACAACATAGCAGCTGGACGCTTTTATCAAGGCGCGCACATTACAGGGTTTAATGTGACACAATTAGCGCTTGAGAAAGTAAATGGCCGCTGGCAAACAACCTCTAGTAGCCAGCGTTATAAAGTCGTTGAGCATGCGCTATTAAGGGGACAAAGACAATATAAATTGATGGTTTACGTGTCAATTGAGCAGCAGCTTCGAAAAAATGAGCAGCAAGCTTGGCAAAAGCTGGTTAGAGTGTTAAACCACGAAGTGAGAAATTCACTCACGCCGATTTATTCAATGGCGCAATCATTAAAAACGCTGCCGGGTAATATAAATAGTGACTTAACACATACCATGTTGGGTGTGATAGAAAAGCGCGCTGAGCATTTACTGGATTTTGTATCTAGTTATTCCAAGTTATCTCAATTGCCTGAGCCTAAAAAACACTTTATTGCAGCGAATGAATTGCATCAGCGGTTACAAGCTTTATTCCCCAACATATTTATAAAACTGATATCTGGACATTATCTTAACGCCTATTGTGATGTAGAACAGGTAGAACAAGCACTAATTAATTTAGTTAAAAATGCTGAGCAAGCCAATGAAACAACTGGCGCGACTGAAATTGTATTAGCGATAAAGCTATCTGAAGTACAAAGTTGTTTTGAGGTAATAGATGGAGGAGAAGGTGTTTCGAATACAGATAATTTGTTCACGCCCTTTTATTCTACAAAAGAGCAGGGTAATGGTATTGGACTAGTACTAAGCCGAGAAATTATTCGAGCGCAAGGTGGCGAGCTTACGTTAAAAAGCAGAGCTGATAGTAATGGCGCTATCGCAACGATTGAGTTACCTAATTTGTCCAAAGATCCAGACTACAATTCGTCTTCTTAGTGAGCGAAACTACATATACAATTTAGCCATTCGGAGCACAAAAGAAGCTTGCAGCCATTAGAATACCTAGCAAAAATCGTCAAAGACGCAGAGACTTTTTATGTAGATAAATTAGGACTCATTACAGCATTCAGCTCGTTATCTGAAGGCTATATCGGCGTGCAATTGCAAAATGCTCAATTAATTTTGGAGCTAGAAGATGAAAGAGAATATGAGTGTGGTAGATATCTGGAATTTAGTATTGCTGTAGAAGACATCAATACCTTTTATCAGCTACGCAGTAAGATTGCGAGTTGATGGCTGCTATATAAATGGGGCATTTTTGCGCCCCATTTATTATATGAGTAAGTGGCATTTCGAGACGATTTTCTATTGAATTATATTGAAGATTTTTATGTGTTTTGCTGTGATTTTAAAGTCAGAACTTTAACTTAATGAAGAGGTCATTTATTTAGAGTTGATATATCGTTTTTACACATCAATTATGTAAAATAAAGTTAAACGACAATATCCCCAATATTGAAGGCTGAAGTGACATAGCTTTGTCGATATTTTCAATATTAAAAAGTATAACAATAAAATGAAGGACAAGTGACAAATGATCATCGAAATTCGACACTACACACTTAAACCGGGAAAAAAGAGAAGCATTTATTCAATTTTTTGAGAGTAAAAACCGTCAAGCACTTCGCGACGCTGGCATGTTGGTATTTGGCCCAATGCGTGACTTGGAAAATCAAGATAAAGTACATTGGATGCGTGCATTTTCATCACTTGAAGAGCAAACTCAGCTAAAAAAAGACTTCTATGAAGGGCCTGTTTGGAATAAGGAAGTTGAACCAGTTGCCATGTCGATGATTGAAGAGTTTTGCGCCGAATTCACTGAAACTACGGATGGATTTGAAGGATTTCAGTCAGAAGCCTTATAAAAAGCGTTTATATTCATTGAAGTAGCTGAATGCTGAATGCTGAATTCCTGTAAATAGAACTGAGAGTACCGAGAGCCAAAGGCAAGGTTATTGCTGGAGGTTTGTCAGCATATAGTTTGCATTTTTAGAAATAACTAGAGGTTGTCCACAAGACAACCTCTTAATAGGTGAGTTACGATAAAGCAACTTAGTAATTACAGCTACAATTTATTCAATTCAAATGAGCCGCTTATCGTTTATAGCGTTGGCGTTGCTTCTATAAATGCTCTCAATTTTGTCGCGACTTCACCTAAGCCGTCATTAATCGCTTTTACTTCGGCGTTTTTGATGGTTTCATGGAAGCTCAATTCATTGTCACTGCGATTGGCTGTATATTTTTTCGTAGATGTGATTGTAAATGGCACGATGCCTGTTCTGGTATCTATTAGAACTGCTTCTGTGTTGCAGGATGCGCGTGCACGGTCTTTTTCAAATACATTCCATTGTTTGAAATTATCACAACTATTTTTGTACACTAAAATAAGATCTGCTTGGTAACGCGCGGCGGCTTCTCTTAAGAATGGCACTGTTTTTTGTTCTGGTAATAACAGGGTGGGCATAAATGAAGCGTCGTATACTCTATGGGAACCAGTGAGCTTACCAATAAAATGAACCAATATATCACTGTTGATTTGAACCAAGTCACTTTTGCTCGAGTTACCTTTATTTGTTAAGTTAACGATAGCGATACGATTAACTTTCGAAAAAGCAACTTTGTGTGCGAGTGCACGTTCGATATCTTCATCACTCATGACCGGTGCGTCACTTGAAAATAGGCTGCTGATAGCTTGTGGCGTACTGGTTTTAACTTGATAGTCAGCAGGCCTGTGGTTTGAGGTCGTGTTGCACCCTGATAACAGCAGTGCACTTAAAAAAGCGGCTAAATATTTCATGTTTGTCCCAAGATTATAATTATCTAAAATAGTGTGCCAAATGCCAGTTTAATATTAAATTAATCAGTAAGTTATATAGGGGTAAATCAGGTGGTTTTATGGCCGTTGTTCTCAATGAGGAAAATGACAGAGCCCCCAATACTGGGATCATAGGGCTCTAGTTATCTCAGCTTTCGTTAATAGTGATTTTATTACTCGATTGATTATCCGAGGATTTTGACGAGTACCTTGTCTTGTTTATCAAATAAATAATGTTTTAATGCACCTAAAATATGTGCACCCAGCACTAGGTAGATTAAATACGGTAATAAGTATTTATGCACCACCCCCCAAATAACTACACCATGTTCACTTGGCTGCCAAAATGGTTGTACTTCCCAACCAAATAGGTAGGTTGGGGCCCCAAAATAACTGGTCATGATGAATCCAGATACAGGTATAGCAAGCAATAAAAAATACAGCACAGTATGCACAGCTTTTGAAAGTAAACGCTCAAAGGCGCTTAGCCCTGATGTTGGTTTTGGCTGGTGGCTGTAGAGCTTCCACGCAAGTCGAACAATGACCAGTATAAAAATTAATGCCCCTATGGTTTTGTGTACGACGTAATACTCAATACGATAGGGCGTTCCTTCAGGGATTATGGTGGCGAAAATGCCCAGAGGTATCATTAAAATAAATAAAAAGGCTGTTGTCCAATGCAGTACTCTTGCAACTAGTCCATATTTGGTGTCGTCATTTGTATTGTTTAAAGGTAAAGGTGTACATGAGCGGCTCTGTTTGTAGGCGATACAAAGTAAGCCTATCCCAACCGCAAGAGCTACTATGGATTGGAACCATAAAAGCGTCGGTTTGAAAGCATCTAGTGGCGTATCATAGGGTTTTGGGTTGGTAAGAAAACCTGTGTTGATAATAAATAAGAAAAACCAGCATGCCACAGCTAAGCAACCGGTAGAAGCGAGCAAGGTGCCAAAAACTCTAATTTTTGGTGAGCGGTGATTGATAAAACAAGCGGTAAAGAGTGAGCTCAGTATGATTGCCAGCGAAATGATACTTTCGCCGTGGCCAGGAAGGCGTTCCGATAAATCTTGGACCGCTTCGCCAAATATCATTGATAGCAGTGCGATGATTGATATAACACTCGATACAATTATCATTAAGATCATGATGTTCCTTAGACATTCTGGTTTGTATCGGAGTAAATGGTTCGACTCGATAAATTTACTGAAATACAATGACCAGAATTGTGGATAATTTATAAGGGTGATGCTCACTTTGACGGGGCAGCATCAGCTATTGCTGGGGCAAAGTGATGAAAAATGTCACTATGTACCCAGTAATTTTAATTCGGATAAAATATATCTGAATTAAAATTGTAAGTAAATAGGAGCTTTAATGAAGATTGGAAAAGGGGTAGAGTGGGTAGCTCACGCCTGCGCCATTTTGGCGCTATTGCCACCTAAACGTGCATTGTCAAAAGAATCACTTGCAGAGTTTTTAGGAGTGCCAGCACCATATTTAGCTAAACAGTTACAAGCGCTTAGCCGATCAGGTATTGTACTGACTCACCGAGGTGCAAAAGGGGGATATCGTTTGGCTAAAAGTGCAGACTTGATTTCACTTTGGGATATTACGGCGTCAGTTGAAGGGACTGCTCCCAGCTTTCGTTGCACAGAAGTAAGGCAGAATGGGCCTTGTGGCGCTTCGGAAAAAGAGTGTGCAGGGCCATGTCACATTGCTTCTGCTTTTGCTCGTGCAGAGGCCCAATATAGAGATAGCCTTGGGAAAGTGCTATTAACTGACCTTGTTGCGGCTGGTACAAACGAAGCGACAGATAGTCGTAAACAAGATATTGGTTTGTGGCTTGAGCAACATGCCACTAGTGTTGCTTAGAGTATAATACGCATTAAGTGGTCTATATTTTGCTTTAGGCCACTCAAAGTAAATGTTTATTGTGAGATGGTGTAAATTAGTTGCCGAATATTTATTGTGTGCCAATCATTTTTGCTACATGCTTTTTGGCATCAAGTGGTATAGATGCTACGGATATTAACGTTTTAAACAAAACTATAGTGGTCCCAGCGATAAGCATATTTACAGGCAAAGTGATCAAAAACGGTGTGGCTTCATAACCAAAACTCAAAAGCTTTGCAATTGATGATGAGTGATTATTGATCACTTGGTCGAGATAGTGACCTAGCATAAAAAAAGCCAAACTTAAGGCAATAGAAAGTAGCGGAATCAACGCTGCCTGAAGTGATATGTGTTTGAATTTAATATGTTTGCATAGAATGCAGGCCGAAATTAATGATGCTAAACTACCCACAAAAAATATCATGCAGAAGCCACCACTTATTATCATTGAAAACAGCCATACTTGTTTAGACATTCCTAATAGACTATCTGTGTTAGGTTTGAAGCTATCAACACTCAGATATACATAGATTGATAAATAGATAATAATAAAAAGCACTGTGAGCGGTAGATGTTTTATAACTTCTATTCGTTCTTTGCGTTTTATGCTTTCGTATTTTTTATTTTTTTCGGTAAGTTTTTCTAAAGGGTCCACTTTTCACTTCTCATTTATTCTTTGGTTAGGTATTGCCCATTTAAGTTTTTTAATGACATCATTGCTTCAAGATATGTGCTGGTAACATGACTCAGTTCAAAGCAGTTACCTTTATGACATTGGAAGACTATGATTACAGTCATAATTTAATCTTTTTCACCATGATTTTTATCATGTTACTTATATTTTTTAGTATACCGTGTTTAGGTATTCGTTTTGTATCAAGTTAATTCTCGCAATAAGGCTTGCTCTCAATAACGAGACATAGCATAGTCATAAGCCATGAAGTGGTCCCTTTTCTAATTTTGGCTCGACTTGGTTTTTCAACTCCAAAGGTTGAGACGCGCATAAAAACATGCTGCTAGCTCCAAGATAGGTTCAGTGTATAAGGGCATAGTAATAATAGCAATATAAGGTTTCTTGTCATAAGAACCTTAGGATTAACCCAGAGTTTTACTTCATTAAAAACAGGTCAATTTGTTAGGTGCCTAAGCCATGCACGACCTATAGAGGGCGACTGTTTTGATGAATGATATAGCTTAAGCAATAAATTGAGTTCAGGTGCACTACAAATCTGTTTTAGTATTTATTAATACTGGCGTATAGTAGGTTTGAAATAGAAGTTGGTTAAGTGCTTATTTTTATATTAAAAATATGTTCTTTCTTTTTTAAAGGTAAATGAAGCAATGGCCCGGGAGCCAGAAAATTGTAAAATAGGGTGCCATAAAGTTATAAGTATAGTTTTAGTTATTTTTTAAAGTTCTCTAGTAAGTGTTATCGGATTAAAGTGTTTTTTTAGGTAAGATAAGCGGTGGGAGGGTTTTATTATTTTGTTGTGGTATTGCTTACGCTTAGTTCTTCGTGATGAGAATCAATATGACACATTTTAATTGTCTTCAATTGATTTTAGATTTTAATCTAATTAAAACGCGGCTGAATAGCATCGAAAAACTACAGTAGCTCAAAAAGCACACAGGCCAATGTACTATTTATTGACTCACATTGGCCTTATCTTAAAAAGTTGTAAAAATAAATTGCAATCGATTGTTAATTATAAACCTTCAACATTTTTATTATAACTCACAATGGGTCGTTTTACGCTTTTCCATCATTGCTTTGATAGCGTTATTCATATTTTCTTTTTTAATATATCGTGTAGGTAGTTGTTTTATAGTATAAACATAATCTCCGACTGACCAATCAATCACGTTGTCGTAAAACTGTGGGCTGATAACCGCTATTTTAAGATTAGGATCGAGTCGTTTAAGCGCATCTACTGTGCCTAAGTGATAATTACTGTGAAAAGCGCCATTAAAGTGAATTACTTGACTGTTTTTAGATTGTTTGAGCGCGGTGTATATTGATTCTGCCATGGTATTGTCGCGCGCTAGCTGAGCGAAAAAGCTATTACTTAGCTTAACAGGTCCTGAACTGGCCGTCTTGGCACGGTGATGGCTCATTGCAGCCATAAACTTTTCTTGATATGCGGTTGAACTTGATTTGATATCCTTTGCTATCCATTTCTTCTGAGGCTCTTTGAAATTCTCAATATAGTCAGGTCCTTTACGGGCAATGCACCTGACAACGCTCAGAGGGGTATTTGCTGCTATAGCTTTTAAGTTGTTCTCACGTGCGAATTCCACTAAAGGACGATAGTCACTTTGATAGTTGTCCCAAGCATCAGCTTGTTTTATTAGTGTTTGTTCGCCAATTTCATTATTTATATATTGGGTTAGAGTTGATTGTTTATCTCTCGAAAATTGCTCGAAGCTTAGTTGCAAATTATTATTTTGTTGGAACATCAATGGTAACAATTCGGCTTGAAGTCGATGAGAAGCGCTATGAGTATGATATTCACCAACAAAAATGACATCCGTATGCTTTAAATTGATTGCGAGTTGTTCAATACCTATCAAACGTTTAACGCCCGCATCATATAGGGCGTATTCGTGCATCATCATAGAAGCTGGTGTGTTAATTGCGTTGTTACCACTAAGTACACATCCCTGCATAGTCAACAGAGATATAAAAATAAGAAAGCGTATTGCAAGAGGCTTTTGAGTCATTGAGTTATTTCCAGTGAGCTATAGGCATCAAGATTTTGATGTAAATTGGTGTAATGATAACTGTTCTCAATAACGGTGTCGAGTCATATCAAGGCTGCTTAATAAAACTAGTTGTTTTATTAAATTTGTATGAATCTATAGGCGAGATAAATATCAAGTAACATAACCGGAATTAAATTGGGTTTTTTAAATGTAATAGAGGTTTGTGAAATATAAAATTTTTTTCTTTTATTATATAGGTAAAATATTTTTATGGGTTTTTTTGATTTTACTCTGGTTTTTAGGTGGTTTTCTAGATGGTTTATTGTTAATCGAGTTGGGTTTTGTTTAATTAAACTTTAATTTTTACTTCTTTACAATGATTGTGAAATGAATTATATTTTAATTGTGTTTAATTCTATGGATTTATAATGATTAAGTCAGCTATTTTATTTTTAACTTTAAGCTTTACACTTTTTGCAAACAGTGCAAATGCGTACCAATCAAAGCAAGGGTACATTAAGAACATTAAAACAGATAATAAGTATAACTTTGTTACATTAAACGTCTGTTCTGAAAACAGTAGCACTGACTGCAAATTGTTCTGGATCGGTTCAGCTAGTGATATAGACAAAGCAGCTCTTTCAATTGCTATTACAGCAATGGTAAGTAAAACTTTGGTATGGGTGGGCTCAGAGCATGAAAGTATTGCAAATGGCGCATATCGTGTGAGCTCAATTGATTTAAAGTAAAGCTCTTACCATTATCATTCGGGCATTCTTTTCCAGAATACCCGAATGTATAATCGAACATTTTTCACAAAAATTGATGTAACCCAACTTTTATATTTAATTTTTCTAATTAAGCCAGAAGTTTAGAGTTTTTAAATGGGCTTTTTATTATTGTCGACGGTTAAAATAAGTAAGAGAGACTCCAGAATAACTTTAAGTTGGTGTTAGTTTGTTAAACTAAGTATCTGAGATGCTTGTCAAGTTCAGTGCACCTGGAGGTTAGTTATTTATTTGAAGCTAAGAGTATAATAGCACTCGGTATTTTTAGTTGCTTTAGAAGAACACCATATCATCATTGTCATCACTTAAATCTTTTTCCGATGTAATAGCTGCTAAGTCATCAACTAATTCATTAACTAGAGCGAGACTTTTGTCGTCTTGTCGCTCGTTTATGTGTTCTTTTATTTCTTGAACTATTGAATCCATATGCTGCAGTTTTGCAATTTCATTAAGCCTAATATCAATTGCTTCAACAACGTAGTGAAAAATATCAATTAATGATCCTTTGTTATAACTGTCAGTTGGCATGTTTTTGACAATCAACTCAGCCTGATGATATTTAAAAAAGGTAGATTGCCCAAAAGATTGCACGTTAGCACTGTTGACCTCTAAATCATTGAAGAGTTCGAGTTCCATATCACATATCGCTTCATCATTGTTTTTAAAATGATACTCGGTACCATCAGTCAGTTTTAATCGGGCAATGTAATCAAGTTCCCAGCTTTGCATTAATGATGATAGGTAAGCAGAAAATTTGTTTATGTCGTTTAGGTTTAAACACTGGCGATAAAAGTGAATAAGTGCGTTATGATCAAGTTGGGTTCTAAAGGTTCTGTCTGTTTGTATTTGTGAGTCTTTTTTTGCGTGTTTCAGAGCGAGTAATCGTTTTGCTTGATAATCTAATAAACTGTCTAACTTAATTTTTAACACTTCTTTGCCAATGTCTTTTTGTATGTAATTTTCTGCCCCAGCTTCAAATGCCCGTAGTCGCCACTCTAAATCAGTTTCGCCACTTAAAAAAACGGTGATCGTATCTTCTTTTTTGGGGGTGTTAATACGGCGACAAAACTCAATACTATCACCATCTGGTAAATAAAGGTCCAAAAGATAAATATCAAACTGCTGGCTATCCAAAGCTTTATTTGCAGCTTCTAGGTTGTTACACCAAGTAAACTCCGCTCTATCTCCACCTAGCAATTGCACTAGGCTAGCGTAAACCTGGTTGTCTTCGACTAAGAGCACAGAGAATTTTTTCATCGTTTTTAACTTGTGGTCAGATTGAATGAAGCTTTGATTAATAAGTATGAGCAGCAATACCGCAAAAGCAATGGTTGTACCTGACATGTTTAATACTAACGTTGAAGAGCAGCGTGTAAAATACATTTTTTTAAACTTGTAATTATTTTTGTAACATTTTCGTGGGGTATACGGTCTGCATCTTAGCGCAAATGAAAATAAGGAAAATAAGTATGTTTGAGCTAGTAACTGATGTGATTAGAAATTTCTATATTTTGAGCTTAGTTTTAGGGTGTATTGTCTGCCTGCTACTCTTTTTATCAAAAACTAAAACGTTCGCTTGTAGCCTAATAAGCATTTGGATCTTGCTGTTTGTTACAGAGTTAACCCAAGTTGCTTTTGTTATGACGGACATGATGACGTATACCAGTTTTATATCATTTGATGCTTTTTATGGACTGGTGTTCTATTTTTATGTTCGTTTTCATGTAGAAGCGAAAAAGGTGTCTTTTGAGGATGTATTCCATACGCTTCCTATTTGTGCAAGTTACTTGTTCAGCATGACTTGGGAGTTTTGCTTTGGCGTTGTCTGCGCCTTGTCATATGCGATTTATATCGTTTATTACTTAAATCAGCATCAGCCAACACTTAGAATTGAAGTGACCAACCAACAATATGACAATTATACTTGGCTTGTTGTTATGGCTAGATTCCAGCTTATATGCTGGTGCTTAGTTCTTTTTCTTTTGTCTGTAAATGATATTTTTTCTGTGCCTGTGAGTAAACTTATTGCGTTGGCTAGCTATGTCCCTATGAGCTTTTGGTTATTTTATTTGTCTTATTTTAATCAAATTAAGCCGCTTTATGTACAAGGGAATGTATCTCAGCTTGGCGTTAGTCCTCAATTACATAAAAGTCAATGCAAGTCTTATGAGCACATTATTCGACAACTTAACAGTTCAATGCATAGTGATAAGTTGTTTTTAAATCCCCAATTAAGTATTTCAGAACTTGCCAAACATATTAACTCGACGTCCGCTGAAGTATCTTGTACATTAAATACGCATTTAAATATGAACTTTTATGACTTTGTGAATCGCTATCGTGTTGACGAAGCGAAGCTTTTATTGTGTAAAACACAGCATAAAGTGCTTGCAGTGGCTTTTGATGCTGGCTTTAATAGCAAATCCACATTTAATAAGTTATTTAAATCTTATACTGGTTTAACTCCAAGCCAATTCAGAAAAGAAGCCTGTGGTTTATTTCATGATGACACACAACGCTCCGCTAAATCTCTCTCTCATTTATTGGTCGAATAATACGTTCATTCTAAAAAAGCCATCATGTTGATGGCTTTAACCGAAGAATGATGGGAGATGATTGTTACTACTGATTAGAGAAAAAGTTACTACCGGCTCGATAGTCATGTATACCGGTTGTTGAGCGTTTGAAGCCACCTGCAACGGTAGATGCTTCTCCATTTGCTTCGTTGAAGCGCCCACCAAGTACAACAGCAGCTGGACTGCCTGATTTATTGTCACTACCACCCACAACCACAGCATATGGCGCGCTGACTGTTGTCTGGTTAAATTGACCGCCACTGATAGAAGAGGCGATACCAAAGGCTGAATTGTGACGTCCGCCGACAACACTCGCAAGTTGAGCGTAAACTCGGTTAGTTTCACCACCAGAAATGCTTGCCCAAGTTGCATCTGCGTATATTGTGTTGTTAGTGCCACCAAAAATACTGGCATGGTTCGCTGCCACAGTGTGATTGCTACCTGACATAATGGCCGAGCCATAGCCACTGATTTGGTTGCCAGAACCGGCAATCACTGCCGATTGACCAGTCACAGTGTTGTTTCGACCAGTAATTAATGTGCCTGTCGATTGATAGCTATGGCCATCACCTAAGATGACATTATGTGAGCCTCTGCGGTCAAGTTCAGGTGTTTGGCTACCGTACTTAAGTGTGTTGTATCCTAAAATTAAATTTCCAACACCATTGGCTGCGCTGGCATTGTTTTTTTCGTGCGTATAACCTGTACCATTTGCGATATGTAGGTTACAGCCATTGATCACCAGCGTGTTTTCAACTTTAGTCATGCACTGTAAGATCGCACGTAATGCATGGTCACTGTTTATTGGGTCGTTACCATGGTCGTGTGAACTTGCAAATGAGGTAGAGCTGATAAGTGCAAGGCTTACTAGGGTAAATGATTTTTTTAAATTCAACATGTTGTTACTCCAAAATAGTGTGTTTTAGGTTATTTATCAGAGAAAAAGTAGCCAGCTTGATAGTCATCTTTACCGCCGATAGTCCGGCTAAGACCACCACCGATACTGGAGGTAAATCCATTCGCACGATTGAATTCACCACCTAATACGGCACTAAGTTCACCGTTGGCTTCATTGCTACGACCTCCGGTAATACTTGAAAGTGGACCACCAGTGAAGTTGTTCTGACCTCCTAAAATCATCGAGCTTTGGCCTTTTGCAACGTTGTTTTCACCGCCATAAATTGAAGCGAAAAAGTTTTTAGCTGTATTGCCTTTACCTCCTGCAATTAAAGCGAAGTTGTGAAATGGCAGGGTGTTATTTTGCTGCCCACCTAAAATCACAGAGAATGCCGCTTCAGCTGTATTTGACTCACCGCCCCATATAACGCTGTTAAACCCTGAAACACGATTATTTACACCAGCTACGGAAGTGGAGTTTGCAAAAGCTGAATTACTGTCACCCGCTATGATGCTACCAATTGAAGAGAATTGGTGCCCATCCCCAATCACTAAGTTATGTGAACCTGAGGTTGTCTGTTGAGAAGCCGTTGCTTGTTTGTTGTATCCAACAATGACATTGCCTTTACCATTTTTAGCCTCATTATCTTGAGAGCCATTAACGACTTGAACGTCACATCCTCGCACAACTAGCGTGTTGTCAACACGTTCTAAGCAAGTAAGAATATCTATTAAAGCAGTTTGTTCTTGTTCAGTGAGTGCTGTTGCCTGCGCGTTTAAAGAGGCGGCTGAAAGTGCAACAACGGCAAATTTAGATAATAGTTTCATGTTTGTTATCCTTTAATTTTTATCTTAATTAGTTTTGTTCGTTTAAAGCGTTCGCTCTATATGGGTCTTGTGAGTTAAAAGTACCTGCTCGGAACTCGTGGTCTTCGGTTGTTTGTCTGTCTGCACCACCAGCGATAGTTGAACGGAATCCTTTGGCTGTATTGTTTTGTCCACCTAAAATAGTGGCAGCTTCTCGCGCAGCTGTGTTGTTACGACCCCCAGCGATAACTGTTTGCTGAACGGTGGCTGTATTGTTTTGGCCGCCAAGAATGTTGACTTGTAGTGCTTTAACGACTTTGTTATTTACACCACCAGCAATTGTGCTGTATTGGCCGTCGAGGTCATTACTTTGACCGCCAAGGATAACCATGGCATGAGAAAACTCATCTGAAATAGTGTTGTTATTACCCCCTAAGATCCCGCTTAAAAACGCTCTGTTTGTATTGCCTAATCCGCCAGCAATAGTGCCTCTGTCTGCGTTGGCGCCCTCGACTAAGCTACTAGATCCTGTAACGAAACTAGAAGGCGCATGCACGGTATTTTTGGTGCCTGCAATCAAAGAACCTGAACGGGTATAAGTGTGCCCATGGCCAATGACTAGATTATGCGAGCCGGATGCAGAGGTAGGTGGTTCTGAGCTGATATCGTTGTAGCCGATAATTAGGTTACCTGTACCGTTGTTAGACTGTGTTTCACCAAGTCCATTAGTAATCTGTAGGTTGCAGCCATGGATGTGGATAGTGTCATTAGATTGAGACATACAGCCTAAGATGCTCGATAGTTTAGCGCGTTGATCTGCGTTCAAATGATGGGCGCTTGCTGAAATAGATATGCAGGTTAGCCCAGTTACAATGGCTAGTTTTTTAAATGTATTCATATTAATTGCTCCAATTTAATATTGCTCTCATCTTGCTTGTTTCTAGTGTGTAGATAGCTTGATGAATTGTTTGGTGCTTGTTGCTAAGCACTGGAGCCACTTTATCGAGTGTGTGATTAGGAAGCGTCCGAACTGGTTTAAGAAGACCTTTTTTATTTCGAAAATTATTAACCTGTTGATTATATTTGATTTATTTTGATTTCATCAAAGTACACATAAATGTGGACTCGATAATGAGTCGTTTTCAGGCTGGCCTTGTGGTTCTTTTTATGGTTAAAGTAAAAGGAGGATAAAAAAGGAGAAAATATGGCTATATCTGATTTCAAGTATGTAATGTTAGGAGGCCTAGTCGCAACTAACGTATTGGCAACACCTGTATTTTCGGACTTTAGTGATAAGATAGACATACCCAGTGTGAAATCTGTTGCAATTGAAAATCAAACACAAAAACAATTCAATACTTATCTTAAAAATACAAAGACACATAAACACAAAGCTTACATCGGCGCGATGTATTCACCACTGACGCCCGACGAGCAAATCAAATATAAATATCAAAAAGGCATTTTACGCGAAACAGTAAAATTTGAATCTTTATATAAGTATACTTATGACGTGCAAACATCAACTAATAGGGTCGAGAAGCAAACACATTATATGTTTTGGGAATAGGGAACTGCTTGGTGTAAAAAAGCGATTTGCTGTTAAGGCCAGTTAAGCAGCAAATCGCAAACAAGGTTAGATTAGTTTTACTTAATCACATCCTTTTTGAATTGGCGTAGTCCAAACTCTCACGACGAAATCGTTGTAATCATTGTCGTTTTGATCTTCCCAGTACTGTTTGTCGCCATATACTGTGTAATTGGTGGTCAACTGGTTGCTATTACCGTTTATTGCCAGAACATAGTTGTAGCTGCTGCCGACAAGTACATCATAGCTTCCTGAACCGCCATACTCGTCAAGCAACTTGACATAGCTGCCGTTCACTTTGACGCCCCAATCATTATTATATCCTGCGCTTTCACTGACAAATTGATAATTGATGCGGGTATATTCATCTGGTATACACTGAGGGTCATTCTCAAGCACAGTACCTGGTAAAGAGGCTGTTCCTGTGACATTTTGATCCGCTGTTGCTTCAAGTGTAAATGTCTCATCACCTTCATAATCTTGATCATCAGTGGTGTTGATGAGCACGCTACCTACTGTCTCGCCACTTGCTATGGTAATACTGCTTTCGCTTAAGCTGACATCCGCAGCACTGGTGGTACCATGTGTAATACTTAAATCAATAGTCACATCTTGATAGTAGTCATCACTCAATGTGATTTGATATTCAAGCTGAGTACCTTCAAAAGCGGAGTCTTTAACTGCTTCTAAGGTAAAAGAAGGAATGGGATCGGTTTCGCAAGTTGGTGTAGTATAACAAGCAACTTCATTGTCTGTATTTGTTGCCAAATCATTTAAACGCACTGGTACTGTTGCAAGTAGACACGTGTTACCCGATTGTGGGTTCATCTTATATAATTTTGACCTGTTGACGTGTCCGTAGTCGTTAATTAATGTGCGGCTAACAACGACTTCTCCAGCTTGGTTAAGCGTGGCACCTGTTGCAGCTGTCAGCGAATGATTTGCAAGTTTATTGACTTCAAATGTAGTTCTGTCAATTTGATATACAGAGCGGCTGGTAATCAAATAAAGGTTACCGTCTTGAATAACCAAGTCGCCTCTGAATTTACCTTTTAACGAACCCAGAGTGCCTAATTCAGTAGCAGCGCCAGTCTCTTTATTGATCTGATAAAGCTTTTTAAAATCAGTACCAAGTAAAGCGTTATTGTCAGGGTCAAAAACCATACTCAAAACTTGCGTAGTTCTGTCAACTACGGTGTGTGAGTTGGTATTAAAATCATAGTAAGCGAGACGCAAATACTTAAACCGCTGGCCTTCGATAGGTAAGTGCGCCTTTTGCTCTTCGGTCAAACCTGTTAAACCGCTGATGTCTACTTTATATTCAATGGGTCTGGGTGCCGAAATGTAGTACATGCGCTTATCTTTACTATCATAAGCCAAAGCGGAAGCGCTAAATTCGGCAAGGGTTTGTGCATATGCACTATTATTCTGCTCATTTAAGCCAAATAAAATCCCCACATCGCCACGTCCAGCATTGATGCCAAAAAGTTCACCTTGGCAGGTATTGGCAACACCGAGGGAGGGTAATGACGCGGTTGCGAGGGTTAAAATGGTCAGTGATGTTTTTAGCATGGTAACAAACTCTGTTCAGTTTATCCTAAGCAAGCTAACACAACACAAAGTAATCACACATCTACATCCACTGTATGATGTGCATTCTTATTCCTTCGAGACAGACGCATCCATTATTATCTTTGCAATCTCATTATATCATCCTCCCATATGAACAAAATTGCAACAATAAAATACAACTAATGGATTGAAATTAGGGTGTGATTAATTGTTTTTCTGTGATTCCAGATAGTTAGGGAGTAGTTCTTCGACAATTAATTTCGCAGGAAGTGTATACCGCACACCTTGGAACATGACTGATGTGTGCTCGTCAAGACCCGTGATCCCAGTTAAGGTCCAACCTTTACCTTTTTCAGGACATAACACTTTGGTCGTGGGCGGGATCACCGTAAATTCAGCATTTTTTTCTGTCATATTTTTATCTTCACTGGACTTTAAAATAAGATGGAGTAGTTTATACCAAAATAAGAAAAAATCGACTAAATACCCAGATGGAACTTCAAACTTCGCGACTTACCCTGCGAGTGGTCACATATCGTGATTGCAATGCATTGCTGCAGATTTTAAATGACCCAAAAGTGAGTCACTACAATGATTATGGTAGCCATGTATCTTTGCAAGATATCAAAGAGATGATTCAAGGTGATTTAGAGCAATTCTATCAAGGGGTTGGTGTACGCTTGATGCTGGTAAAAGAGGGCCACGTAATAGGTTCCATAGGTTTATTTGATTATAAAGAAAGCTCCTCAGAGGTATCAATTGGTTACGAACTATCTCCAGACATGTGGGGTAAGGGGTATATGCGAGAAGCTGCTGATTATGTGATTAACGCATTGGAGCGCATTTTACCTAAAGCACTGATACAGCATATCAACGCAAAGGTAGCGCCTGAAAATGTTAGAAGTACTCGGTTGCTAAAACATTTGGGTTTTGAGCAAAAGCATAAGCTATATCGCTTATGCATTTACCAGCCTGATTCTAAAAGTCGTACTTTATAAGCCTTTTTTGCTAAATAGTGTAACGCGATCAGAGACTAACGTAACTGTGATGTTTTTAGACTCATCACCCCAAACGCAATTAGTATGAAGTGTTTTTTCTTCACATGAATCTGCTGAGCCCAGAACTTGCTCAAGTTCGGTTTTTTCCATACCAACGGATATTTTTTCATAATTTTCAATACTTACCTTTGAGCAAGCTGTCAGTGAGATTAAAGCGATCATTGCTAAAAGTTTTTTCATGCTATTTATCCTGTTAGTGTTTATATTTTCTTATCTGGAAAATGATGCCCATTTTAGGGTGGTCCAAATAATGGATATCACCACTATACACCCTGGTAAACTGTGACATTCTTGCTGACTCCAGCTCACCCTCATCGGACGTATAGCGATAATCAAAGTTACTTGTTACATAAAGGTAGTGACGAATATGAATTTTCATGGTGCCGTCTAGCTCCCATAATGTATCACCACCAGATTTAATAGTCGGTTTTGTTTCTCTTTCAAGCAAGCTTATAAAGTTATCGTCATGAGTTTGATTATAGATATAGCTAGCAGGTTCAGAGTATTTTTTACCACCATAAACCACGACATTCGGTGCACGCTTTTTACTTTGGTCGGGAAAGCGCCAGCCAGTATGTAAGATGGCCGTATGTCCTTTTCGCTCGAGTTTTTTACGAATTGATTCGAACTTGAGTTGCTCAGGCGCTAGCAAATACATTGATTGCATATGCTCAAGTGGTTCACTCATCGGCACTACCGGTAGTATGTCGTACCGCTCAACATAATTAATATCGTCATCACAATACCAAGAGCTCTGTGCTCTGGTGAACCTTTCGGTTACGCTACGCGGGTCATAGTTGGGGTCGCCAGACAAGCAGGATTGATGTCCGACATTATTATATCCTTGAGTAAGCAAATCTAAACGCTTTTCAGTGGGTAAAGGGGTCATTTCAACAGAGAAATCTTCTCTTATTTGAGATACATCTTTTTGAGCAAAAGCGATTAACTCAACTTCAAACCAACGCACTGCAAAGGCAGGCATAGCTGATGTACTGAGCGCCGCTAAAAGTCCCCATTTAACTATCGATTGCTTCATGCAACAGCCTTTTTCTGAAAGTCATCCATCATGGCGTTAATGAGCTTCAAACGCTCTTGGCCATTTTTTTCTTCTATATTAAAGCGTAGTTTGCTCGCACCTTCCATACGATATATGGCAGGGTTGCTTTGTATCAGCCCAATGATGAACGTTGGGTTAACACTGGTGTTATTACTAAATTCAAAATAGCCACCTTTTGGATTCGCTTCAATCTTTTGAACGCCTATTTGTTGTGCTTTACATTTTAATAGCTGAATTTCGAAAATATTCTTAGCAGCATCTGGTAATAAGCCAAAACGGTCTATTAGCTCAACCTTTAACTCGTCTAGTTCATTTTCAGAAGACATAGTAGCAATGCGCTTGTACATGCTCAGGCGAGTATTCACATCATGGATGTAATCATCAGGCAGTAGAGCTGGTAGTTTCAAGTCAACTTCGCTTTGTTGCTGTAATAAGTTCTCAAGCGTTGGCTCTTTCCCATCTTTGAGCGCTTGGACGGCTTGCTCTAGCATTTCCATGTATAAGGTAAAACCAACAGTTTGGATTTGACCGCTTTGGTCGTCACCAAGAAGCTCACCCGCACCACGGATCTCTAAATCATGCGTTGCAAGTGCAAAACCAGCGCCTAAGTCTTCAAGAGATTCGATCGCTTGCAGTCGTTTTACCGCATCTTTGGTCAAGCTTTGGCTATTTCGAGTTAGTAAATATGCATATGCTTGGTGATGGCTACGACCAACTCGGCCACGAAGCTGGTGTAGCTGTGCTAAGCCAAGTTTGTCAGCACGGTCCATAATGATGGTATTCGCGGTTGGAATATCTATACCTGTTTCTATGATGGTGGTACATACCAACACGTTGTGCTTTTGATGGTAAAAGTCACTCATCAAATGCTCGAGCTCGCGTTCGCGCATTTGACCATGTGCAACAGCGATATTGGCTTCTGGTACAAGCGCTGAGATATCCGCTGCGGTTTTTTCGATGGTCTCAACGTTGTTGTGCAGGAAGTAAACCTGACCACCGCGTTTGATCTCACGTAAAATTGCTTCACGAATAAGCTCATCATTACGCTCACGCACAAAGGTTTTAACTGCAAGACGCTTAGCGGGTGGCGTTGCGATAATAGATAAGTCACGCATACCGCTCATCGCCATATTAAGCGTTCTAGGGATTGGTGTTGCAGTCAGCGTTAAGATGTCTACGTCTGCACGTAGCTTTTTAATCTTTTCTTTTTGACGCACACCGAATCGGTGCTCTTCATCGACAATCAATAACCCTAAGTCTTTAAACTTAATGTTTTCTTGAATGAGCTTGTGCGTGCCAATAACGATATCTATTTTGCCGTCTTCTAGTGCAGTGAGTGTTTGTTTTTGTTCTTTTGTGCTGTTAAAGCGAGACAATACACCGACTTCGATTGGCAGATCGGCAAAGCGGTCTTTGAAGTTTTCAAAGTGCTGTTGTGCAAGGAGCGTTGTTGGTACTAGCACGGCAACTTGTTTATTGTCGTTTATGGCAACAAAGGCGGCGCGCATGGCGACTTCAGTTTTACCAAAGCCGACATCACCACAAACTAGTCTATCCATTGCTTGATTGGTTTGCATGTCGCCTATTACAGCCTCAATGGCGTTGCGCTGATCGTCTGTTTCTTCAAATGGAAAGCTGTTACTGAAGTCTCTGTATGCTCCGCCATCGAGATTGAACTGATGCCCAGGTTTACTTTGTCGTTTAGCGTAAATATCCAACAGCTCTGCTGCGACATCTCGTACTTTTTCAGCCGCTTTACGTTTGGCTTTTTCCCAAACATCTGACCCCAATTTATGGAGCGGGGCAGAGGCTTCTTCACCACCAGAGTAGCGACTCAGCATATGTAAAGACGAAACAGGTACGTAGAGCTTGGCATCGCCGGAATAGATAATGGTTACAAATTCTGTGGCAACACCCGCTGCATCAATGGTTTGTAAACCAAGGTAGCGACCAACACCATGGTCTAAATGCACAATAGGCTGACCTTCTTTTAGCTCTGCTAGATTACGAATAAGGGCATCTTGTCCCTGTTCGTATTTGTGCTTGCGGCGTCTGCGCTGGGAGACCTTTATCCCAAGTAACTCTTGCTCGGTAATCAGCGAGAGAGGCTTAGAACCATCAAGAAAAACAGACGCTTCAAGTGGGCTGACAACTAAACCAACGTCAGTACGACTCTTAGTGAATGCCTCAAAGGACTCGAATTCTTTTAGTTTCAGGCCTGTTGGCTTTAAAAGCGTTAATAATGATTCACGACGACCGTCTGACTCAACACTGAAAAGTACTTTACCTTTTTGCTGTTTTTGTTCTGTGATGTAACTCACAATGGCTGAATACGGATCTGCCTGCTTGTGGTCAATACGTACATCATCAATAAGCGCTGCATTTACGTTCGAGTGACCCGCTTTGGTACCAAGTGATGCTTGGCTTAATCGAATTCTTGGGTAATGTGAAAACGCCTCAAAAAGCGACTCGACATTAAGGTAGAGTTCTTTTGGTTCTAGTAATGGTCGTAATGGATCAACCCGACGGTTCTCGTATCGTTTGCTGACATCTGACCAAAAGTCGCTGGCAGCGTGTTCGATGTCACCTAGATGCATGAAGATGGCATCGTTTGGTAAATAATCAAAAATGGTAGCCAGCTTGTCATAAAATAATGGCAAGTAGTATTCGATACCTGCTGGCCAGTTGCCACGTGTTACTTGCATGTAGATGGAGTCTTGCTCAGAGCTTGCTCCAAAAGTTTCGCGATATTGAATGCGAAATCGTTCAATGTCACTGTCGTTGGTTGGGAATTCGTGTGCGGGCAATAAGTCAATTGACTTTATCGTTTCACTTGAACGCTGCGTCTCAATGTCAAAAAGACGGATACTATCTAGCTCATCATCAAAAAAATCTAAACGGTAAGGATGCTGGCTACCCATTGGGTAAAGGTCGATGATAGAGCCACGCACAGCGAATTCACCATGCTCCATCACTTGCTGTACGTTACGATAACCCGCTTGAGTAAGGGTTTCTTTAAGACCCTGCGCATCTAACGTATCACCCACTTTAAATTGCAGTGCATTGCCATAGATAAATTCAGGCGGTGCGGTTCTGAGCATTAATGTTGCAACTGGGATGAGTAGCACGCCCTGTTGCTTTGTGCGTAGCGCATTAAGGCTGGCTAAACGCTGAGAAATAATATCTTGGTGCGGTGAAAAGTGGTCATAGGGGAGGGTTTCCCAATCTGGAAAAACCATGACATTGTCTTCACCAAGTAAGTAACCAAGCTCCGTTTCTAAGCGAAGTGCACTGGGGGTGTCTGGCGTGACTAACACGACAAGGGGTTGATTGTTTTTTACTCCCTCGCTGATAGTAATTGCCAAACTACTACCGAGTAATTGACCCCAATGGATCTTATCCTTTGCTGACTTTACCCAAGGTAGCTCATTCCACTGCACTAATGCCATTCTTAACTCCTAACTACTTAATCTCTGTATATTTTACATAGGTCTTGATAATGATCTATACGTCTATCACGTAAATATGGCCAAATACGGCGAACCGACTCACTGCGGTCTTGATCAATATCGACGACAAGCACTTCTTCTTGATCTTCAGTACCATGAACAAGCAGTTCACCCTGAGGACCGGCGACAAAAGAATTGCCCCAGAACAAGATACCTTCGCTTTGCGCACTTGGATCAGATTCGTGGCCAACTCGGTTAACACTGATAACAGGCACGCCATTAGAAACAGCATGTGCGCGCTGTGCAATCATCCATGCATCACGTTGACGAATCTGTTCATCTTTATCATCACGCGGGTCCCAGCCAATCGCCGTTGGGTAGATAAGCAACTCAGCACCTGCCATGGCCATTAATCTTGCGCCTTCAGGGAACCATTGATCCCAACAAACTAACACGCCTAGTTTGCCCACTGACGTTTGGATTGGTTCAAAACCTAAATCACCCGGGGTAAAGTAAAATTTTTCATAGAAGCCCGGATCGTCAGGGATATGCATCTTACGATACTTTCCGGCAATGGTGCCATCCGACTCAATGACCACTGCGGTATTGTGATATAAGCCCGTCGCTCGTTTTTCAAAAAGCGAGGCAACAATAACAACGTTGAGTTCTTTCGCAAGTGCACAAAATGCGTCCGTACTTGGTCCCGGTATGGTTTCAGCTAAGTCGAATAAATCCGTGTCTTCAGTTTGACAGAAATATAGGCTACGGTGAAGCTCTTGTAATACAACCAATTTTGCACCTTGTGCTGCCGCATTTTTAATGCCTGAAATGGACTTTTCAAAGTTACTTTCTAGGTTGTCGCTATTAGCGTGTTGGATTAACGCGACTTTCAAATTATTGTTGCTCATTTGGGTTCCTACTTAAAAAGCCTTGAGGTAGTTGCATTGTGATACAGTGCAAGCTGCCAAATTGATGAATAATTGGTAGGCAATCAATGCCAATAATGGTTCTTTCAGGATGTGCCTTTTGCAGTTGAGTCAGTGCGAGTGCGTCTTTTTCATCCCCATAAATAGGGAGCAACACAGTATCGTTAATGATCAGATAATTCGCATAGGTTGCAGGTAAACGTTCATTCTCATCATTGTATTTAGCACTTGGCCACGGCAAAGGTACTAAGTTATATGGTTCACCTGAAGGAGTGACAAACTTTTTGAGTTGAGACTCCATCGCATTGAGTGCCTGATAATGTTCGTCTTGTTCATCGTCACATTGCACATACACAAGGGTATTATTTGGTGCAAATCTGACTAACGTATCAATGTGGCTGTCCGTGTCGTCACCGGCAAGGTAGCCATGGTCAACCCACAAAAATGATGTTGCGCCAAGTGCTTTAGTAAGCTCAGCTTCAACTTGTTGCTTGTTCAGGTGTGGGTTTCGATTTGGATTCAGTAAGCACTCTGATGTGGTTAACAAAACTTTGTGCTCGTTAATCTCGATACCGCCACCTTCTAAAACCAAGTTGACTTGTTGAACTTGGTTACGTTTGTCTGCAATTTGATGACACAAAGCGGCATTGATCTGGGTGTCTAAATCGCTTTCGTATTTGTTTCCCCAGCCGTTAAAGATGAAGTCTTTAATGCTGAGTTCACCGCTTGTATCCGCTGTTGTCAGTGGACCATGATCACGTGCCCAAGTATCGTTGCAAGGCGCATCAACAAATACGATTTGTTGCATATCTACGCAGGCATCAATCAGTAGGGTGGTAATATGGTTTTTAAGCGCTTCGTCGTGGGCAACGATAACCAATTTTTGAACTTGTGATATTTGCTGACATAGGGCGATATATACAGGCTCAACTTGCTCAAGAATATCAGCCCAGTCAGTATTTTTGTGCGGCCATGTGACCATCACCGCATCTTGCGGTGACCATTCAGGTAATAACGTAAAACTCATGACGATAATAGATTTTTAATTGCTAGGGGCTAAGTGTATCATTGCACGGCGCTGTGTCAGCTATTTTGATCACTTTCGGTGTCTGATTGACGTTTTTTTAATTGCCTTGTTTGTGCATGTAAGCTGGCTCGAACTAATAGCTCTTGATCTGTGTCTCTAATTTGAGTGAAAGCGAGGGTATATTGAAGCGCATCATCATCTTGTTTTGAAATCTCAATCACTTGGCTATAGCAAAAAATGGCACTGGCTTCATATTGCAAAAATATTTTGGTTCTAAAGTTTTGTCCGATTTGAAACTGCTCGTCTGCTGTGACTTTTATCCCACCACCGCCATAGCTGTCACAATAGCTGGTTTCATCCTCTGGTTGCTCATTGGCCAGAATATGGCTCATGATGAGGTCTATTTTTCGTGATTGAGCTTGTAAGTAAGCCGCCAAATCAGATGCAACGTCGCCAAGGTTCCGTAGAGGTCTCAGTGCGTTTAAATCTAGTTCATTAATTTCGTTGGCCAGCCTAAATAGTGGAGGAATTGCCGCTTCAAGTTGGGCTTGGTTTTTAGGCACCATGTTTTCATCAACAGGGAATAGATTGATTTGGTTTGCTTCGTCTATCTGAAAATATTGTTCAAAGTTTTCTTTTAAATTCGTTTGCATGTATGTATGCCGATGTTTATGTGGCGAGAGTAGCTATCTCTTTATTCTCGCTACTCTCGCCATTTAAATCAAGATGTTAACTAATTTATACTTTAAATTGCTCCAACATGTCCTCTTGTTTTGCGATTTTATCAACTTGAGACTTCATGGTGTGATCCACTACTTTTGCTTCATCAACAACGGTATTAGAGAGGTTACGTATTTCAGAGGCGTTGTGATCGACCGCTTCCACCACTGTTTTTTGTTCTTCCAGCATGCCGGCAATATTTACATTTAGCTCAACAATGTTGTTAATTGACTCTCGTATTGCGTGCAAGGCATCCTTTGTCTCTTCTGCTTTGACAACCGTTTTCTCAACAATAGTTTGGCTTTGCTTCATAACACCTACGGCATTTTCGGCGCCAGATTGAAGTTGATCGATCATCGATTTAATTTCTGTTGTGGCTTCTTGAGTACGCTGGGCTAATGTTCTCACTTCATCTGCCACCACTGCGAAACCTCTACCAGACTCACCAGCTCTTGCAGCCTCAATAGCCGCATTGAGTGCCAGCAGGTTGGTTTGCTCCGCAATACCGTTAATTACGGAGAGAATTTGCTCAATACCAGACGAAGATACTTCTAGTTCATTGACCACCTCTACAGCACGTTCAATTTGCGATGAAAGCTCACTGATGGAGCTAGTTGATTGCACTACAATGCTCTCACCATCTTTTGCCAAACCATCTGTAGTTTTAATTGCGTCAGCAGCAAGTTGTGCAGTACTTGCAACTTGTTGCTCCGTATTGGACATATTAGCAGTAGAGTTGACCAGTTCATTCAGCGCTTCAAGCTGTCTTTGTATTGCTTGAGTTGCATGGTTAGCACCAGCAGATGTTTGCTTTGCATCGTCGAGTACTTCGTGTCCTAAAGTTTGGATTTCGGCAATGATGTTTTGCAGTCTAGAGGTAAATAAATTGAAGTTCTCAGCTAAATCAGAAAATTCGGGCTCACTTGAAGCTTGCAATCGAACCGTGAGGTCGGCGTTACCTCTGGCGATATTAGACATTGCAGTGTTAATAGCTTCTAGTGGCTTTAATAAAATATTAATGACGTAAGATAAGGCTAGAAAGCTTGCAATAACGGCGATGATAGAGACGATCGTTGCGTTGTAAGTCAGAGTTTCCATCGCGGAAAACACTTTTTGTTTTTCAAGTGCAACACCGACATACCAATCATATCCTTCAACAGCTTTAAACATGACAAGATAGGTGACACCGTCAATCTCAATTTCCTGAGAGGACTCCCTAACAACTGTATTACCTAAAAAGTTACGTGCAGGTTGTCCATTTAGCGCTACATCTGGGTGAGATATAGTACTTCCATTTGAACTCACCATAAATGAGAAACCAGCATCAAAGAGATTAAAAGAGTTAATCATATTGCCAAGCTTAGCTAGGCTTACATCATAAAAAATGGCACCGTGGAACTGACTGCCTTTGAAAACGGGCGCACCAATTGAAACAACAATTTCACCACTCACGGCGTCAGCATAAGGATCAGTAACAACCAAGTTTTTAGCGGCTTTTGCGTCTTTATACCAAGGTCTTACCCTTGGGTCCCAAGTTGACCCTGGATTCCAGTTTGGATCACTCGCCACATATTGCCCAGTACTTTCTATGCCATACCCTATAAGTAAAAACTCAGAAGTGAGTTTTGGCTGAGAGATCATCGGCCTGGCACTTTCGAGGTCATCTACTTGTGAAACTAACCCGGTAGCAAGAGCTGCGAGGTTCATTGCTCCTTGCATTTGTGCAGTGACAGTATTGCTGATCCCCTGGATAACTTCTTCCATACTATGCGTGACTTGTTGTTCTAAGTTTTCTTTAAGTAGGAAGTATTGCTTGACTGACAATAAGAATAAGGCAAGTACTAAAACGCTAGCAGAAACGGCGACTACTTTATATTTAAACTTCACAGAACGTCTCCCAGATGTGAGCTTATTATTAAAGGTAAATCATAAGCGAATAGTTGCAATGATTTCCGGTAGTTTAATGGTTTTATTTACAATTTAGCAGCAAAACTTCAAAATATAGTATGCTAAGTTGACTCTAAAGCACTATATAATTCGTCCAACTCTTCTTCAGATATATTGATAAAATCTAATACTTCATCACTGATGGCTTGCCATTCATGGTCGTTTTCTATAGTTGTTGTGTTTTTAAATAAGAAATTACCATGGCGAGCGAGTTTCAAAATAGAAAGTAACTCTAGTGCGATACCATCTAATTCGCCTGAGCTAAATATGCCATTGGCATCATGTTGATAGTAGATGACGTTGATCATGGGTTTTGGGAGCTTCCATTGCTGCGCAAGGAGTGCGCCTATGGTTGCGTGGCTAGTACTGTATTTACCAAATTCAAACTCAGTGGCTTTGCTCCAGCCATCGGTTTTCGCAACGTCTATTACCTCTGTGTAATCGTCAAAATGTACACATAATAGAGGGATCCCAACTGTATGGAATAATCCAAGCATGTATGCGTGGTTAGATAGGCCAGGTTTGTTCAATTTGAGGCACAGCGTAGAACAAAGCTGAGCAATATCACTTTGATCTTGCCAAAAGTTATCTAAAGCGGGCGGTGTTTCAACGGTTGCTTTAACTGCAACCGCTTTAACTAGTGGTATTAAACGCTTTAGGCCAAGGATCATAATGGCTTGTTCAAGTGATTCAATTTCTTTGCTGCGGCGAAAAGCCGCTGAGTTGACGACTTGAAGTATTGCTGCGCTGATGGCAACGTCGCTTTGTAAAATTTGTGTTATTTTGTTGATGTTTGGTTCAGGAGATTTTGTTTCTTGTGAAAACTGAACAAGCGCTTCGGGTCTTGGCGGGATGGATATAGACCTGAGGATCTGTTTTTCTTGTTGGGTTAAAGATATGGCCATAACTTCTCGCTCACTGCATTATCTTACATTGATAAGAATAGCCAAGAATTGTAAAAACGAGAAAAATAGAAAAGGGTATGGAAGGGAACAATTGATTTAAAATCAAAAAGGCCCGCAAAAAGCAGGCCTTTTAAATATTCAATACTGTTCGCGATTATGCGTTTTCAACAGCTGAACGTGGCTCAAAAAATTCCATATTGAAACCTTCGGCGACTTCTTTACAAGTCACTTGGCCCTTAAGAACGTTAAGACCATTTAGGAAGTGCTCATCAGAAAGAAGCGCTTCTTTGTAGCCTAAGTTCGCAAGCTTGATGATGTACGGCAGAGTTGCGTTGTTAAGTGCAAACGTAGAAGTACGAGGAACAGCACCTGGCATGTTAGCAACACAGTAGTGAACAACGTCATCAACGATGTAAGTTGGCTCTGCATGTGTAGTCGCTTTAGAAGTAGCGATACAACCACCTTGGTCGATTGCAACGTCAACGATTGCAGCACCAGGCTTCATCGCTTTGATGTGTGCTTCAGTTACTAGCTTAGGAGCAGCAGCACCTGGGATTAGTACACCACCGATCACAAGGTCAGCTTCAACAACGTGCTTCTCTAGAGCATCAACTGTTGAGTAAATCACTTTTGCTTGGCTACCGAACTGTGCGTTAAGGCTACGTAGTACGTCGATGTTACGGTCAAGGATAGTAACGTCTGCACCCATACCAACAGCCATTTGAGCAGCGTTACGACCAACCATACCGCCACCGATAACAACAACTTTAGCTGGCTCAACACCAGGTACGCCGCCAAGTAGCATGCCGCGTCCTAGGTTTGACTTTTCAAGCGCCTGAGCACCAGCTTGGATAGACATACGACCAGCAACTTCTGACATAGGTGCTAGAAGTGGAAGACCACCACGTGAGTCAGTTACAGTTTCGTATGCAATACAGATTGCGCCGCTCTTAATTAGATCTTCAGTTTGTGGAAGATCTGGTGCTAGGTGAAGGTAAGTGAACAGGATTTGGTCTTCACGTAACATTGCACGCTCAACAGCTTGCGGTTCTTTTACCTTAACAATCATTTCAGCTTTAGCAAAAACGTCTGCAGCTGTCGGTAAAATTTCAGCACCCGCTTGGATATAATCTTCGTCAGTGAAACCAATGCCGATACCTGCATTTGTTTCAACAATAACCTGGTGGCCGTGGTTAATTAGTTCACGAACACTTGCTGGAACCATACCAACACGGTACTCGTGGTTTTTAATCTCTTTAGGTACACCAATAATCATAATAAATCGCCTCAAATAAGAACGGATAACATTTTCGACTATTATAATTATGCATAGCTAGTGTGTCCTACCTTTTTTGTGGTAATTTAAAGGTGAATTGACTTTAATTTAAATAAAAATAGGATAAAACACTTTTCATGCATACTCAGCTAGATAGAACTGATAGAAAAATTTTAGTCGAATTACAAAAAGACGGAAGAATTTCTAATGTTGAATTAGCCAAGCGAATTGGCTTGAGTGCAACACCTTGTCTGGAAAGGGTAAAAAAACTTGAGCGAGAAGGGTTCATAAAAGGGTATAAAGCAGTGGTTGACCCAGTCAAGCTTGGTCAGGGGCTGCTGGTATTTGTTGAAGTGACTATAAATAAAAACTCGCCAGATGTATTTGAGCTTTTCAATGAAGCAGTAAAACAGCACGATGAAATCATTGAATGCCACCTAGTATCTGGAAATTTCGATTTTTTATTAAAAACACGTGTAACTGACATGTCCGAGTACCGAGGCGTTTTAGGAGAAATCTTACTTAAATTACCGAATATCAATGAAAGTCGTACCTATGTAGTCATGGAGGAGGTGAAAGGGGAGGAGGGTGAGATTATAAAACCTTGTGCACCTTAAAGAATTTCTTGATATGGTGTAACCTATAATAGAAGTTTACAACAAAAGATAAATACAGGTTGAATGTAATGCGCTTAAATGGTGTTCAGCGCCTACTAGAAACGGGACTTATTGTCAGCACGGCTGCGGCAATTTTTACTCTCTGTGCCTTAATTTCCTTTGATCCTGCCGATCCGGCATGGACACAGGCTGGTGAGTACGTCAAAGTGAATAATATAACCGGCGCTGCAGGGGCGTGGGTTGCTGATATATTGCTGGTCACGTTTGGATGGTTGGCATTTTTGGTGCCGGCTGCCATGCAGCTATTTGGCTACTTAATATTTAAGAAGCCACACAAAATATTACAGCTAGATTACACAACCCTAGGATTGAGAATTATCGGGGCAACGCTGTTTATTGCTTCTTCTAGTGCGATAAGCAGTATCAATTTTGACGATATTTATACCTTTTCCTCTGGTGGTATTGTTGGGCATGTCGTCGCAAGCGCTATGATGCCGGCGTTTAATTTTACCGGTACCTCTATTTTACTTCTATGTTTTTTCTTTGCGGGCATTACCTTATTAACAGGTGTCTCTTGGGTCGAGGCAGTTGATTATTTAGGTGCAAAAGTGGTTCAACTTGTTAAGTTTTTATTCAAAAAGATTACGGCTAAAGAGTCACCATCTGCAGCGCAAACTCTTGCAGAAGATACAACGGAAATACTAGAGGTCGAGCCTCAATTGCATAATGCAGCTGAAGATAACATTAAAGTTGAGCGCGCTCAAAAAGAGCCTGATGTAGTGAGTCCAGAAGTTAACATTCCTGAAAACCAAGAGGCGGAGCAACCATTAAAGCTTAAAGATAAATTATTTTCCGTGGTTGGCCGTAAAGAAGCAAAACCTCAAGAACAACCCAAAGTTATAGAGCCTGTATTTGAACAAAAGCAGGAGTTTGATGATGCAGTTTCGGCAGATGTTTTTGATGAGCTAGACCATATCCTCGAGCAAGAAATTAATTTCTCAGCTATTGACGATGAATCTCTTGATACGGTGGCAGCACTAAATGCTTTAGATGATGCAGCGATAAAAGAGGAGCCAGTTACTAAGGTGGTATCGCCTGCAAGGCCAATTAAGAAGCATCCGCAAGAGGCGCAGCAGAAGCCTGCATATCAGCCACCGCCATCAGCTAAAGAGCAGTTTGAAGCGTTGCTTGAAGCTCAGCCGCCTCAAGATCCGCTACCGTCTCTTGACCTATTAGATAGACCTGATAAAGCGAAGAACCCTATCACTAAAGAAGAGTTAGATTCGGTTTCTCGCCTTGTTGAAGTTAAGTTATTGGACTTTAACATTCAAGCTGCAGTTGTGGGTGTTTACCCAGGTCCAGTCGTTACGCGTTTTGAGCTTGACCTTGCGCCTGGTATTAAAGTGGCCAAAATTACTGGCCTTGCGAAAGATTTGGCTCGTTCACTGTCAGCCGTTAGCGTGCGTGTTGTTGAAGTGATCCCTGGTAAAACTTATGTCGGATTAGAATTACCTAATAAAAATCGTGAAATCGTGAGGCTTTCAGAGGTCATTAACGCACCTAAGTTTGAACAAAATGCTTCGCCACTAACCATGGTTTTAGGTAAAGACATCGCAGGCGAGCCAGTTGTGGCTGATCTTGCAAAAATGCCCCATTTACTTGTCGCAGGTACTACTGGTTCGGGTAAGTCAGTTGGCGTTAATGTTATGATATTAAGCTTACTCTATAAGTCACCGCCAGAAGACGTTCGTATGATCATGATAGACCCTAAAATGTTGGAGCTATCGGTCTATGAAGGTATTCCACACTTGCTGTGTGAAGTTGTGACAGATATGAAAGAAGCCGCTAATGCGCTTAGATGGTGCGTTGGTGAAATGGAACGTCGTTACAAACTAATGTCTGCTCTAGGTGTCAGGAATTTAAAGGGCTACAACCAAAAAGTGACCGAAGCCAAAGAAGCAGGGCATCCGATTTTAGATCCATTATTTAAAGATACGGATGGGATGGCCGATGGACCTGAGGAGCTAGATAAACTTCCGAGTATTGTGGTCGTCATCGATGAATTTGCTGACATGATGATGATTGTTGGTAAAAAAGTGGAAGAGCTCATTGCGCGAATCGCCCAAAAAGCTCGTGCAGCGGGGATACACCTTGTATTAGCGACACAAAGGCCATCAGTTGATGTTATCACAGGTCTGATTAAGGCAAATATTCCGACGCGAATGGCGTTCCAAGTTTCAAGTAAAATTGACTCTCGTACCATACTAGATCAGCAAGGTGCAGAGAACCTATTAGGTATGGGTGACATGCTTTATTTACCCCCTGGCACGAGTGTACCGATCCGTGTTCATGGTGCGTTTGTAGATGATCATGAAGTACATGCCGTTGTGAATGATTGGAAAGCACGTGGTAAGCCAAACTACGTTGAAGATATCCTATGTGGTGAAGCGACCGAAGAAATTTTATTACCTGGGGAGCAGCCTGAAGGTGCTGATGATGAATCTGATCCGCTATATGATGAAGCCGTCGGATTTGTGATTGAGACTGGTAAGGTATCTGTTTCAAGCGTACAACGTAAATTAAGGGTGGGTTACAACCGCGCAGCACGCTTAGTTGAACAGATGGAGATGTCCGGGGTAGTTAGCGCACCAGGTCATAATGGTGCCAGAGAAGTATTAGTACCGAAAGGTGGAGCAAATTAAAATGAAGTTTAAAACCATAGCCTTAGTACTAGGTTTAAGTTGTGGCCTTATGTCACAAAGTTTTGCTGGGGATGCAGAGTCTCTTAAGGCAAAGCTAAAGTCTCTAAATACATTTAAAGCAAATTTCACGCAACAAGTGAAGGATGAAGAAGGTACATTATTACAAGATGGGACTGGCAATATTGCGCTAAAGTACCCTTCAAAAATTCGTTGGCAGCAGTTAGAACCTGATGAAACGTTGTTAGTGTCTGATGGTGATAAGACCTTTTATTTCGATAGTTTTGCTGAACAAGTAACTGTTATGAATACAGCCGGCTTGATAGACACCACTCCATTTGTGTTGTTGACGACACAAGATAAGTCTCAGTGGGCAAAATATGATGTCAGTAAAACAACGGTTGGCTATCGTGTATCGCCAAAGCCTGACGTCGAATCACAAGTTGAGCAGTTAGATATTGTGTTTGAAAGCGCAGGACTTGCCATTGATTCGCTCAGCATCAAAGATGCTTCAGGCCAGATCTCAACATTTAAATTTGCCGATGCAAAAACGAATCTAGAAATGGACGATAAGTCCTTTACCTTCAAAATTCCGCATGGAGTGGTCATAGACGACCAGACAACTGGTGAGTAATCTAGGTTTTGATTTTGCCCCAGATGTTAGACCTTTGGCCGCTAGAATGCGGCCAAAGTCGTTACAGGGCTATATTGGTCAAACACATATCATTGAAAAAGACTCTGTACTATATCGAGCCATAGAGCAAGGGCGATGCCACAGCTTGATTTTATGGGGCCCACCAGGGGTTGGAAAAACCACATTAGCGGAAATTATTGCAAATCATGCCGATGCGGAACTTGCTAAGTTATCAGCAGTGACAGCAGGTGTGAAAGAAATACGTGAAGTTGTTCTAGAGGCTAAAAGCCGATTATCACAATCTGGTAGGCGCACCTTACTTTTTGTTGACGAGGTCCACCGTTTTAATAAATCACAGCAAGATGCTTTTTTACCCCACATAGAAGATGGTACGTTTGTATTCATTGGTGCCACTACTGAAAACCCTTCATTTGCTCTCAATAATGCCGTACTGTCTCGCGCTCGGGTTTATACTTTAAAACCATTAACGCAGGAAGAGTTGCTTTTTACATTGCAAAACGCCATTGACAAAGATGAGCAACTCAGCCAGATAACGATTCATATTGAGCACGAAGCGTTATGTGCAATAGCTCAGGCGGCAGATGGGGATGCTAGAAAAGCACTCAATTTATTAGAGCAATCGGTTGACCTTGGCCATCGTATAGGTAATGACATTAAAATTGACAGTGATGTTCTTACACAAATTTTACCAACTCACTTAGCCAAGTATGATAAAGGCGGTGATATTTATTATGATTTGATTTCTGCATTTCACAAGTCGGTTCGTGGTAGCAATCCAGATGCTGCACTGTATTGGTATTGCCGTATCCTAGTGGGCGGTGGCGACCCTCTTTATGTCGCAAGGCGTTTACTGGCGATCGCCAGTGAAGATATTGGAAATGCCGATCCAAGAGCACTTCAGGTCGCGTTAAACGCATGGGATATTTTTCATAGAGTCGGTCCGGCTGAAGGTGAGCGTGCGATTGCGCAGGCAACAATTTACCTGGCAAGTGCAGCCAAGAGTAATGCGGTATACACGGCGTTTAAGCAAGCGAAACGTGATGCCGCAACTGATGGCGATTTACCAGTTCCTGAGCATTTGCGCAATGCGCCGACTCAGTTGATGAAAGAAATGGGTTTTGGCGCTGAATATCGCTATGCGCATGATGAACCCGGTGCTTATGCGGCAGGTGAAAACTATTTTCCAGAAGCAGTAGAAGATAGACAATATTATTTCCCAACTGATCGCGGATTAGAGAAGCAAATTAAAGAAAAACTCAGTTATTTAAAAAGCCTTGATAGTACAAGTGTTCAACAAAGGTATGGTAAAAAATCAGGTAAAACGTAAATGGAAGTGCTTAAAACTTATCTAATGATTGCTATTGGTGGCGCATTTGGTGCTTGCTTACGATTTTTTATTAGCGATATTGTGTTAAAACTCATGGGTAAGGGATTCCCTTTTGGTACATTGACCGTTAATATTCTTGGTTCATTGTTGATGGGCATTCTTTACGGATTAATCGAAAAGCAAATAATTGCAATTTCTCCTGCCAAAGCGTTGATAGGAGTCGGCTTTTTAGGTGCTTTGACGACATTTTCAACATTTTCCATGGACAGCCTTTTGTTGTTACAACAAGGGCAGTTTGTGAAGGTGGCACTGAATATAGCGTTGAATGTCGTCGTATGTATATTTATGGCCTGGATAGGTCTTTGCTTAGTCATGCAAAAAGGTTAAAAGAACAAACATGTTAGATCCAAAGTATTTAAGACAGGACATCGAAGAAGCTGCTGCGCGCTTAAAAAAACGTGGCTTCGAGTTAGATGTTGAAGCAGTTAATGCGCTTGAAGAGCAGCGCAAGACGTTACAAACAAAAACTCAAGAATTACAAAGTGAGCGTAACAGTCGATCCAAAGCGATTGGTCAGGCTAAAGCAAAAGGTGAAGACGTTCAGCCACTGCTTGATGCAGTTGCTAACCTTGGAGACCAATTATCTGCGGCTAAAGCTGAACAAGATAAAATTCTAGCTCAACTGCAAGACTTAGCATCCACATTACCAAACTTACCTGCTGAAGATGTGCCAGAAGGCGCTGATGAAGATGATAATGTTGAAGTGTCTAAGTGGGGTGAGCCTAAACAGTACGACTTTGAAGTGAAAGATCACGTTGATTTAGGTGAAGCACTGGATAAAGGCCTTGATTTTGAAACTGGTGTTAAGCTGAGTGGTTCGCGCTTTACTGTTATGCGTGGCGGTGTTGCTCGTATGCACCGTGCACTTGTACAATTTATGCTTGATACTCACACTGACAAAAATGGCTACACAGAAATGTATGTGCCGTATTTAGTGAACAAAGCAAGTTTATATGGCACTGGCCAGTTACCTAAATTTGCTGCGGATTTATTCCACACTGAAGTACTTGAAGAAGATCAGGATGGATACAGCTTAATTCCGACAGCGGAAGTACCTCTAACTAACTGCGCACGTGATGAAATTTTCGATGAGAAAGAGCTGCCGATAAAAATGACTGCTCATACTCCTTGTTTCCGAAGTGAAGCGGGTAGTTATGGTCGTGATACTCGTGGCCTTATTCGCCAGCATCAGTTCGACAAGGTTGAATTAGTTCAACTTGTGAAACCTGAAGATTCAATGGCTGCACTTGAAGAGCTTACAGGCAGTGCCGAAGGCATTCTTCAAGCATTGGAACTACCGTACAGAAAAGTTGTGTTATGTACTGGTGATATGGGCTTCGGAGCTGCGAAAACGTATGACTTAGAAGTATGGCTTCCTGCACAAAACACGTATCGTGAGATTTCATCTTGTTCTAACATGCAAGACTTCCAAGCACGACGCATGCAGGCACGTTTCCGTCGCGCAGGAGAGAAGAAGCCTGAGCTACTTCACACGTTGAATGGTTCTGGCCTTGCTGTAGGTCGTACACTTGTTGCAGTATTAGAAAATTATCAACAAGAAGATGGTTCTATTATCGTACCAGAGGTACTGAAGCCATACATGGGTGGTTTAGAAGTCCTTAAGTAATTGACCCAAGTGATTGATATCAGGCCGCTATCTAGCGGCCTTTTTTATGACAAAATAATGAATGTTTTTTTACTTCGAATTTGGTTTTAATAATTCTTTAATGTTGTTTTTTTAAATTAAATTTACTTAAATGTTTTTTTATTTGAATAAAGATTGCAAATAAAAAATTCACAAAAAGTTCTTATCGACTCTCTGTTGCAAGTGCTTTCAAACTATGATTTATTAGAACTTAAGGTTTGGCCATTCCTTCTGAATAAGTCTTGCACGCTTTTTTAACAAAGCGAGTAGGGGTCTTATTGTTACCATTATTGCAAAATTGATATTTGATTCTATCCAAGATAGTTAGGCAGGTATTGCACGTCAAAAACAGTGAACCATATTTTTCAAATCAAAGAGGTTGTAAGGGCTTTTGGATATCACGAGAAATGAGGTTGCAAATTACAGTTGCGTTAACTATTTATTAAATGTGGATGTCGGTAAGACGAAGCAATCAAAAATTTGAAGGTGAGGAATTTACCTATGAAGAGACAGAAAAGAGACCGTTTAGAAAGAGCACACTCACAGGGATTTAAAGCAGGTTTAGCGGGGCGGTCTAAAGATTTATGTCCATATCAACAAATTGAGCACAGATCAGAATGGTTAGGTGGCTGGCGAGAGGCCATAGACAATCGCAATATGTTTAAAACATAAAACAGAGTCAACAGAAACGAATTGAAAGAATAAAGCCCCGAAAGGGGCTTATTTGTTTTAAAGCACTAGATTAGAATGCGCTTGTATCTTGGAATAGACCTACTTTCAGATCTTTTGCTTCGTAGATTACACGACCATCAACTTCAACGACGCCGTCAGCAAGGCCCATAAATAGCTTACGCTTGATAACACGCTTCATGTCTACACGGTAAGTTACCTTTTTAGCAGTAGGCAGAATCTGACCAGTAAATTTAACTTCACCTACGCCCAATGCACGGCCAAGACCTGGGCCACCTGACCAGCCTAGGAAAAAGCCAACAATTTGCCACATCGCGTCTAAACCAAGGCAGCCAGGCATTACTGGGTCACCTCTGAAATGGCAGTCGAAGAACCAAAGATCAGGGTTGATGTCTAACTCAGCAATGATTTGACCTTTACCAAATTCACCACCATCCTCGTTAATTTCAACGATACGATCCATCATTAACATGTTGTCGATTGGTAGACGGCAGTTGTTTTCACCAAACATTTTGCCTTCAGCACAAAGGATTAGTTCTTCTTTTGTATAGCTATTTTTAGGTTCCATAGTATTCAATCTTTATTTTTTAATTGCGGGTACTCTAGCGTACAGTTGTACGCTAAACAACTCTGAACAGTTAAATTTTTATCTCAACAATACGTCAGAAAGATTAAAATCAATTCTCTTTATGAATTACGCGATTTTTAATTGAAAAAACTTTATAATCAGTTTGTTTGTTAGTAATTTAATGGAAATTTATGATCCTTTTTGTAGATGCCTTGACGGTAATAGACTTTTCTTACTTGTGTGCTAAGCGCGGAGCTGTTGGAGAGAGTTGGATTGTTGATATGACACTTCATGGTCAACTCAATGAAGAATCAATGGTTTTAGACTTTGCAAAAGTAAAAAAACAAATCAAAGCAATTATTGATAATACAATAGATCATAAATTGGCCATACCTTCAGCGCTAAATTGTCAGCTTAAAAGTGATGATGGCCGAACGTCTTTTGACTACGAATTTAACGGTCATCACTTAGCAATGAACGCTCCTGATGAGGCTGTTTGTTTAGTCGAAGGTGATAAAATTGATGAAGAGTCAGTGATTGCCTTTTTGAAGCAGCAAATCTTACCTAAGATGCCTGATAATGTGAAAGACATTGAAATCACATTGCGTCCAGAGGAAACGAGCAGTTTCTATTATCATTATAGCCATGGCCTAAAGAAGCATGATGGCAACTGTCAGCGTATAATTCACGGTCATCGTTCTTTAATCGGTATTTTCTTTGATGGCGTGAGTATGCCAAGAATGCAAAAAGAGTGGTCTCAAAAGTGGGAAGACATTTACTTAGGCACGCAAGAAGATTTAATTGAGCATGCTCAATTAAAGTATGTGTCGGCAAAAGATGATGACTATTCATTTGCGTATGAATCATCTCAAGGCTACTTTGAAATGTGTATTAGCCAAGCTCGTTGTGACATTTTACCTTGTGACACAACAGTCGAGTGCATTGCAGAATACCTCGCAAATGAAATTAAAAAAGACAATCCAGACAAAGAAGTCAAAGTAAGGGCTTATGAAGGTGTGGGTAAAGGAGCGATTGCGTATGCGTAAACTGCTGCTTGCTCTTAGTGCATGTTTTGCGTTGAGTGCACAAGCAATTGAATTAAAAGGGCACTTAACTCAAGGGGGCATGGTGAAAGGCCACCTTGAGGGTATAAAATCCGTGTCTTTCAACGGGAAAGAGCTCGATATTACACCTGATGGTCAATTTGTGTTTGGGTTTGGGCGAGATGCTAAACCTGAACACACTCTCACTTGGGTAGATAGGAACGACAAACTACACACTAAAAGCTTTCTAATTACGAGTCGTGAATACGATATTGACCGCATCACGGGTGTTGCCAAAAAGTATGTATCGCCTCCAAAAGAAGTACTTCAGCGCATTCGTAATGATTCGGCTAAAGTTGGTGCTGCAAGAGCGAAGAGTAGTAAATTAGAATTTTTTGATATGCCGGTTTATCGGCCTGCGAAAGGTCGAATTTCAGGTGTGTATGGTAGTCAGAGATATTTTAACGGCGAGCCTAGGCGGCCACATTTCGGCTTAGATATCGCCAATAAAACGGGTACGCCTATTTGGGCTCCATTGTCTGGTAAGGTTGTGCTTGCAGAGGACGATCTTTACTACAGTGGCGGCACACTTATTTTGGACCATGGTTATGGTATAACCTCTACATACATTCATATGAGCAAGTTACATGTGAAAGTCGGGGATATGGTTTCCACCGGTGATGTTATCGGTGATATTGGGGCAACTGGCAGAGTAACAGGGCCGCATCTAGATTGGCGTTTCAATTGGTTTGGTGAAAGGCTGGACCCTGAATTACTTATGATTGATAAACTAGCAAACAAAAGCAGTAAATAATGACAGAACAACATAAAGACGCAATCATCGCGAAGCGTATTGAAGAATCAACAACCTCAGTAACTAAAACAGTTTTCCCAGGCAGAACTAACCACCACAATACCTTATTTGGTGGCGATGCATTAGCGTGGATGGATGAAGTTGCATTTATCGCGGCAACGCGTTTTTGTCGCAAGCCTCTGGTAACAATTTCGTCAGATCGTGTGGATTTTAAAGAAGCTATTCCTGCTGGTACTTTTGCCGAGTTGGTTTCTAAGGTGGTTCATGTTGGTAACACGAGCCTAAAAGTAGAAGTACAAATCTTCTTAGAAACGATGCATAAAGATGATAAGCACTTAGCTATTTCAGGCAACTTTACATTCGTGGCTGTAGATGACAATCACAGACCGACGCCAGTTGTTTGTGACAAAATGCTTAATGGCTTCAAATAGCGTTAAATAGTAGGGTTTTACCCTACTGCCTCGCTTTTACCTTAAATACGGATAATTACTTCCTCCAATTTAACACTGACAGTCCTTTAAATAACAAGCCAAAAACAATTGCATGTTTATTTTTCACTTTGGTTGTAACACCTGAAAAGACCAATGTGCCTAGATACTCAAACAACGTATGAGATTGTTAACATGTATATATTACAGGTAGAAATACTCTATATGAGCTTTACTAATAGAGAGTAATTTTGCAGTGTCCGCAAAGCAATTTTTTAATATATTGAAATAAAATAGTTTATCCATAGGTTATTGTTTCGAATCTCTAAGTAGTTTAATTATAAAAACTGGTTACCAATACAATGCCACTGAGTTTTACTTAAACCTAGAGCATGTAACAAAAACTTAATGTGCAGATTTTTCATAGCAATTCTGATATTTGCAAGAAAACCTTTCCCTTTCACTCGCGCTTGAATACACCTATCTGCTTATCGTGATCTACACTTGTCTTTGGCTTTAATATAACAGTAAGGAGCTTGTGATGATTACGATACATAGAGAATATTGCTTGTCAGGGGAAAAAGATTTACACGCCCATATTGAGGTCTTTCCAACAGGTCAACTTGACGTCGATATTGTTGAGCTTCACGAACATCATTCAACTCAATTTGATAACATTAAATATGAGCATACAGGCTCAGACATAGTGATCACTGGAATTGAGGGAGCAACTAGTTGGCATGTTGTTTTAAAAGAACGTGATGCCAGAGAGTTATCACACCTTATTGCTGATGCCAATGAAGAGTATGAAATACTGATGCGAGATTTAGGATAGAGCGATAGGCTATGTTCATCTTATGATGCTCATGAATCGGCACTTTTCTGGATCACTTTAGAAGTGATGAAGGGTGCCTTAAATTGGTCAGGGCTAGTAATTTACAACATAGGTTTGCTTTGTCATAACGGATTAAATTCCTCCATATCCGGCTAATCAAGTATAACCCTCATTAGAGTAAACTCAGCCAACTTGACGAGGTGTGTCAAACATCATTGGTGTTTAAACGACCTGAATAAGTGAAATATTTTCAACGAACAAGAACATTTTTATATTAAATAGACTTAACCGCTCTTGGAATGTTCCAAAATGTGCAGTAATTTTCTTTCATTCAATATATAATTTCCTTTTTTGAAATAAAAGTCGACTTAGTTTATTTATACAGGCATAGGCTTAAGTAGGTGTTTTGGGTTGTAGTGTATGCCTGGTTCTGTATTCTTTTTAATTTTGATCATTGGTACTGTGCACCACTGGATTGGCTACAAGCTGATACTGAGTGAGGAGGCATTGAGACGTTTAGAGCCACAGCGTTTATTTGGTCGGTTTTGTACAAAAACAGTGCTAACGAATATGTGGCATTTTTCGACAGCGTGCTGGTTTGGTTTTGCTGCTATTATATTTATGTTCTCGGCATTCGAAAACCCTTCTAAGGAAATCACGTTGTTTGTTACTTTAAGCGTATTTTCCTTCAGTGGTTGGTTATGTTCTTGCTCTAAGGATCATAAGGTTATCTATTGGGGGGGGTTTTAGTCATCGCTTCAATTAGCTTTATTGTTGCCAAACACTAATTAGATCTCAGACTCCTCTTAACTAAGCAGTAACTGAGATCTAAACTTAGGTTTTCATTAATTTAGCGTGTAAGGCTCATAGCTCACGGTACTGAATTAATAGAAATAACGGACACCGTTCCATAATGGAGTCTTGCCACCATCTAAGCCAATAAACCTCACTTTACCTTCGATAGCAGATGCAGGGATTGTATATTCGACGGTTTTAGTTGAATCACCATATGCGCCGATATTTATTACATCTACTTTGACATCGTCGAGGTAGATTTCAACAAGTTCTGTATTGGTCACTTCAATGCCTAGTGTTCTGCTAGAAGCGCTCACATCTGTTTCTCTTGACTGTAAAAAGCGAACAGTAGACTTATTAGGTGCTTCGCTTAGTAAGTCTCTTGCAATCGTTTCGAAGTTACCCAAGCCGCCATCTTTGATGCTTTCCAGTGTCTGCGGAACATGTTGGTCGGCCACACAGCCAAAATCTTCAATAATGGCATTTTTATTGTGCCCATGACGAACCATCTGTCTCCATGAAACCGTCATTTCTTGACCATGAGGTAGAGTTTCAAAGTAAGGAGCACCTATATACCGAGAAAACACTGAATGCCTCATCACATTTGCACCGCCCGCGCCTGTACGTTTGTGCTCACCATATACTTTTGCAACACCATTATCCTGTACAGAACAGGTAAAAACATCTCCTGAAGAATAGGTTCTTGCATCCGACCATACGCCAACAGGTTTGTAATATGACTGTCCGAATTCGTTGTTTTGCGCAACGGTAATGTAGCTTGCAGTATCTGTGTATCGCGCATTCGTTCCATTAACATCGGCAAGTACTTTTTGCCAATGCGGTCCAAACGTACTAAAGATTGTTTTGTGCAAAATATCATAGTTGAGTTGGGTGTTGATAAACTTCAACTCCGTAGGTGCGGCAGGCTTAGCAGAAAATAATTGGACTAGTCGGTCTGCATACGTGATAAGACCACCTGGGTTATTTCTCACATCAAATACTAATGCATCGATTTGGGCTAATTCATTGGTTAAAAGTTCGCTGAGTATATTTAGAGATACATCGACTTCACCAACCACACTAAAACGATTTAACTTGATGTAGCCCACTTGCTGACCATCTACTTCTTGGATTGCCCAAGTTACTTGTGGATCTGCTGATGGATTGGTTATGAAAGGGGAGCCTGAATCACTATCCAATTCTGATTTAATGAGTTGATGCTGCGCAGCTTCTATATTTGTACTTTCTTCCAGTAAGTGTGCAACATTTGTATTGCTTGCGTTATTTGTCACTGTAGCAGGTAATCGGGTTATCCACGGAACAGTGGTGGTGTATGTCTCACCGGTTGCATGAGATAAGAATTCGATAGTTACATCGTTGTCTTCTGGCACAAGAGAAACGGCATGGCCTTTACGGGTGATGGCTCTGATAGCTCTGACAAAGCCTGCATCTTTGTTAGCACCGAAACCAACATTTAAATTTTCTTCTACCACTTGATGGATTGGTTTACCATTATAAGAAATAACTTTGTCGCCAACTTCTGGCAATCTGTTGTCTGTGGCATAAGGTAGAAGGCTTTCTAGTAAATTTGAAACGCGTACCTCAGAGTGGCCTAAAACATCTAAGGTTTTGTCAAATTCAAAGGGCAAGTACGACGCATAGCTGCGCACTGGTTGTGGGTGAACGTAAACCAGGTGCAAGTCACGTTGTGCTTTAAATATTTTTGTAAGTCTTGCGTGTAATTGCTCTGTACTCAAAGTGTCCAGTTCGTTAATGACCTTATGAATTTCAGATACTGCATTTACGTGTCCTGTTGGAGAAATACCATAGTAAATATCTTTGGCATACTGATGTACATAAAGGTCTTCTAAAAAGATTCTCGCTTGTTCAACAACAAGTTGTTTCTCTTGTTGTGTATATTCAGGAGATTTGATTTGATCTCTTACTTCAGATAGTAGGGCATAATTGTTTGCAAACACTGAAGAGCTCAGAGCAAGGGCTAGTGTACTAGCTAAAATTGACCTTTTCATTAAAATATCCTTAATTTATTTTTAGTCACATATTTAAAACTTGATTTTATCAAATTAATAACACCTGGTTGTTTTTTTAGTGTTTTTGAACTGACTTTATGAAAATCACAACTTGAATATGTTAATATTTAGAAGTTTGTCTTTGAGTATATAGAGCGATGATGCATTTCGTACTAGACGTGATTAATTTGTCTACAGAGTTATTGTTTAAATGCGAAGCTGTGGCAGTAATAAACAGGTAAATGATTTTGGCCAGTACGAAATTTATTCGTACTGGCTCAGTAATTATACGATTTTAAATGTGCCTTTCATAATTGCGAAGTGACCTGGGAAAGAACAAAAATAGTTGTAGTCTTTATTTTTGCTCATCCCTTTAGTTGAAAAAGTAATTGATGTTGATTCACCACCACCAATCACTGATGTGAATGCGAAAACTCTGGCGTCATCAGGTTTTACATAGCTATTTTTCACGCCAGCCCTCATACCATCAGAAGCGACAGCTTTAACATTTTTCTTTTCAGTTAATACCCAATTGTGACCCATAACGGTTGCTGGCAATTTACCTGTATGCACGAGTGTTAGTTTAACTTCTGCACACTTTTCTGGTACTGATAATGATTTAGCCGAGAATTGCATCATGTCGTTTGATTCAATTGTTAACTCGCAGTCATTGGCCGAAGCTTGAAAAGCTGAAATACAAAGCGCAGCTGCAGCAATTTTATTTATAATTTTCATCGATGTTACTCCTTAATGGAAACTATTCTCATTATCTTAGAAAGTGATTCGCGAGTAAATCACAAATCTATAAAATACTTATATTCAGTTGATCTTGATTAATTTATTGTTGAAATAAGTTACTCACTTAATAGTGAATTTTATAAATAGAAGTTTAGGTTCTGCGGAGTGTGCTCTTTGTTGGTTAGTTTATGGCAGCGGTAGTGTAAAAAAATTCCTAACATTGTTATTTTTTTGAATCTTTCCTGTTTGTATTTAATAAGCGTAGCTTTTTATCAGTTTAATCGCTTAGGTTTGTTTGAAAAGTAAACAATTGCGTATTTATATTTATTGCTTTTTTACTTTTAATGAAAAAAATATGAAATTTTGTAAATAAAAGGTTGTTATCTGAGTTTTGATTGTGTAGGGTGTTTTCAAACAAGGTACAGCTTGCTAACGCAATAGGAATCCACCGCATTGGATGCGGATAAAAATAATAATTAGGAAACAACATGAAAAAGACATTTAAGTTGACATCGGTAGCGTTTGCAGTTGCAGCGCTTTCTGCAACGGTTGCTCAAGCACAAGAAACAAAACAGTACATCTTAAAGCAAAGTGATCTGAGTATCTTTGCTCCTGAGGCGAGTCGTTTTGCTAGAGCAAATATTGCAGAGAGTTTTCACGCTGAACCTGCAGCAGAGGTATTATCTGCAGACACCGATGGTACAGTTGTAACAATGGAGCTAACACCTGATCAAGTTGCAAAACTTAAAGCATCTGGCCAGTATGCGTACATTGAAGAAGATATCGAATATGTTCCTTTTACACAAGATTTTGTGGGTGAAGCATCGCCTTATGGCCTTGCAGAGGTTCAAGCAAACCTTTTACAAGATACTAATGCTGATTTATTTAAAGTGTGTGTTATCGACTCTGGTTATGACTTAGGTCACCCAGATTTACCACAAAATGCGACAGGTTTCACTGACCTCCCTGGCGGTTTAAATTGGTATCAGGATGGCTCCGGTCACGGTACACACGTTGCGGGCACAATCGTTGCGATTGATAATGGCTTTGGTGTAGTCGGTGTGTTACCGAATGATAAAGTTGGTATTCACAATGTCCGTGTTTTTGATAACGACGGCAAGCAAGGTTTAACATCGCGTATTGCTCGTGGAGTTGATAACTGTGTTGAAAACGGCGCTAAAATCATCAACATGAGTTTAGGTGGCGGTAGTCCAAGTCAGTACTTCCAAGATCGTTTGCAAGCAGCTTATGACAAAGGTGTACTTATCATTGCTGCAGCGGGTAATGATGGTAACGCAACGATGAGCTACCCAGCAAGCTACGACACAGTTATGTCGGTAGCAAACATTGATGAAAACCGAGTGAAGAACCCATCTTCACAATATAATGTTCAAGTTGAAATCGCCGCACCAGGTACTGATGTACTTTCAACCGTACCAAGAAGCTCTGGAATTCTTGCAGGTATCACAGCTGGTACTAATTTCGTTAAAGCAGGTGGTATGACGCATTCAGTTGAAGGTACAGTGAGCGCCGAGTTAGTTGATTGCGGTCAAGGCCTATCAGCATGTGCAGCGACGCAAAGTATCTGTTTAATCGAGCGCGGTGGTGCATCATTCAAAGTAAAAGCAGAAAATTGTGAAGCGGGCGGTGGTGTAGCTGCAATTATTTATAACAATGCTTCTGGTGAGTTCGGCGGCACTTTAGGTGATGCAAATCATGGCTTAACGATTCCAGTACTGTCATTGTCTCAAGAAGCTGGTACAGCATTAAAAACTTCGGTTGGTAGTACAGTAGAAGTAGAACTCAATGCAGTGCTTGATTATGGTCTTAAGTCTGGTACTTCAATGGCGAGCCCACACGTTGCTGGTGTTGCCGCATTGGTTTGGAGTCAGCATCCAAGTTGTACAAACGTCGATATTCGTAATGCACTTAATGCGACAGCAATTGATTTAGGCACAGTGGGCCGCGATGACGAATATGGTTACGGTTTAGTTCAAGCGAAAGCTGCCTCAGACTACCTTACTGCAAATGGTTGTGGTGGTGCTGTTGATAACCAAGCACCTGTCGCAGATTTTACATTTAGCTGTAGTGCATTAGCATGTGATTTCAATGCAAATTCAAGCCGTGATGCCGATGGTCAAATCGTAAGCTATGACTGGAATATCGGTGGCTCCAGCACAACTGGTGCAACTGTTTCTCATGCGTTTGCAAATGCGGGTGCTTATCAAGTTTCTGTTACGGTAACTGATGATGCTGGTGCAACGCACAGCGTAACTAAGTCTGTAACTGTGACCGATGGTGCAAACAACACAGGATGTATTGGTTTAACTGAGTGGAGTGCAACGAAGACTTACGTTGCTGGTGCTGAAGTGTCTTATAAAGGCAGCAAGTATCGCAGTAACTGGTGGAACAGAGACGCAAATCCAGCTCAAAACTCAAATGTTGGTAATGACTGGAAAGTTTGGACTGACTTAGGTGCGTGTAACTAATTCCTTAAAAACCTTGAGATTAAAGGTGCAAGGCGACAGGTAATGTCGCCTTTTTTCATGTTTGTAATGATGTGTTTAGTCATTTCGATGGCTAATATTGTGACTTCGCTTTAATTCCTCAATAATTGCATTCGCAAGAGGGGAGGCTGAGTTATTTTTTGCGGTGATCAATGAAACCGGAATGGTATACGCGTATTTTTGTGGTGATATTGCCTTTAATATGCCTTTATCAACCCAATAACTTGCGTAGTGTTCGGGTAAGTAACCAATAAATGCGCCTGATAAAATTAAGTGTGCAATCCCTTCATCATGATAAGCCATGGCGGTATTCATGTATTTTAGCCCATCATTTCGGACCTCTTTATCTCGCATATAGTTACTTGAGACAACTTCAGCACTGTTAAGTAGTTTATTGACCTGCGAAGGCTTACAGTCAAATAATGGGTGATCTTTGGCGCAGTATAAATAGTTTTTTTCATCATAAAGGGGAATATACTCTAGGCCACGTAAATGATGTCGACTAACACCTAAGCCCACGAGCGACCGCCCATTGATCACAGAGGTTTCAACCTCTTTTGCTTCACATACATTGATATCAAACTGAATATTGTCGCTTTGTGTTTTGAGTGACGCAATGGCATTTGCTATTCCACAGCGGGGATCACTGGCCATAGTATCAATTACCGCAATGGTTACACGCCCAGATAATTCATTCTTAGAGCTAGCTACAGTCGTTGCAAATGCCTCACATTGTTGCAAAAGTTCTAAAGATGCTTGGTATGTAATGCGACCGGGTTCTGTGAGCTCAAAACCGCCTCGTCCGCGCTTACACAGTTTAATCCCTAACCTGACTTCTAAGTCCGACAGGTGTGAACTAATGGTGGAGCGACCAATGTTTAAGCGAGACTCTGCGGCGGATAGGCCACCAGATTCGACTATGGCCACAAAGATCCGCAAAAGGCGTAGGTCAACGTCATGAACTTGCACAGTTTTTCTCCTAAAAGCAGCACGCTAACTGGCTAAAAAATGGTTGGAATTTAACACTGGACATATTTTAGTAGAAAGTTTGGTAAGGTAACACCATTAAGTTTGATAAAACCGGAATGAATTACGATTATCTATAATTTATAAAACATCATTACAGCGTTAATATTGCGTCATCAAGCACATAGTTGCTTAGGAAAAGCATATATTTAGGAGAATAAGATGACGTTTAGATATGGTGTAGATCGTCTGAACCTTGATATTGTAAACGGCATAGCCGATGGCAGTATTAAAGCAGAGCTTTGTCAGGAAGCATTAGATAAAATTAACAAAAGCCGTCAGCGAGTAGACAAGATGGCTGCCTCTGACAAAGCAGTATATGGTATCAATACTGGTTTTGGTCCACTTTGCGACACGCAAGTTTCCCCTGAAGAAACCAAACTTCTGCAAAAGAACCTATTAATAACACATGCCGTGGGTGTGGGTAATCCAATTGCGAAACCTATCTCTAAGCTAATGCTTATCACTAAAGTACACGCACTTAGCCAAGGCTTTTCAGGCATTCGTCTAGAAGTGGTTGAGCGTATGCTTAAGTTTATTAAACTAGACATTATCCCTGTTGTGCCAGAGCAAGGCTCTGTAGGTGCATCAGGTGATCTTGCGCCGCTTTCTCACTTATTCTTACCCTTATTAGGTGAAGGTGAGTTCTGGGTAGGTGATGAGATCCAGCCAGCAGCTAAAGTACTTGCAGATAACAATTTAGAAGCTATGGACCTTGACTCAAAAGAAGGGCTTGCGCTTATCAATGGTACACAGTTCATCTTATCTCATGCCATTACTGGTTTGACTAAAATGCGATACTTATTAGACCTTGCTGATGTAGCCGGTGCGATGAGTATTGAAGGCATGCAGGGCAGTGAGCAGCCATTTCGTGAAGAACTACATGCTATCCGTGCATTTGAAGGTAACATTGCAGTTGCAAAACGTATGCGCCGTTTATTCAAAGATTCACAGAATATGGCCGATCACGAAGAGTGTGATCGCGTTCAAGACCCATATTCACTCAGATGTATTCCGCAAGTGCACGGTGCATCACGCAACGCATTTAACCACTTAAAAGAGCTTGCTGAGACAGAAATGAACTCAGTGACAGACAACCCAATTGTTATCAGTGAAGAAGAAGCCATATCTGGTGGTAGCTTCCATGGTCAGCCTCTAGCAATGGTACTTGATTACGCATCAATTGCAGCTGCTGAGCTTGGTAATATCTCTGATCGTCGTTGTTATTTGCTACTTGAAGGCCTACACGGGCTACCTCGACTGCTCACCACATCAGGTGGTCTAAACTCAGGTATGATGATCCCTCAGTATACGACTGCGGCCTTGGTAACAGAAAACAAATCTCTATGTTTCCCACCGTCTGCTGACAGTGTTCCGACGTCGATGGGTCAAGAAGACCATGTATCAATGGGCAGTATTTCAGGTCGTAAATTCAACCAAATCTTGGGTAACCTTGAAAAGATTTTTGCAATTGAGCTGATGTATGCAGCGCAGGCTGTTGATTTTAGACGTCCGAATACATGTTCAGATATTATTGAACAGAATCACGCTTTGATCCGTACAAAGGTCGCGAAACTTGAAGAAGACAGACTACTTAAGCCAGACATCGATGCTATGGTTGAGTTTGTTAAGTCACAAGCATTTACGGTTACAGTGAACTAAGGAAATCCGACATGAATTTTCAAGAACAAATAAAGCAGGGTATCCCTAGCGAATTGCCTGAAGCAAAGCCATATCCAGCTGGGGCAAACCGCGCGCCAAAGCGTAAAGACATTTTAAGCCCAGAAGAAAAACAGCTAGCGGTAAGAAATGCGCTGCGTTATTTCCCAAAAGCGTGGCATAAAGAACTTGCTACTGAATTTGTACAAGAGTTAAAAGATTTTGGTCGTATTTATATGTACCGTTTTAAGCCTAATTATGAGCTTAAAGCGCGTTCAATCTCAGACTATCCAGCCAAATGCGAGCAAGCTGCGGCAATCATGTTGATGATTGACAACAACTTAGATCCGGCAGTGGCGCAGCATCCAGAAGAGCTTATCACTTACGGTGGTAATGGTGCAGTATTCCAAAACTGGGCACAATACCTACTTGCAATGAAGTACCTGAGTGAAATGGAAGAAGACCAAACACTTCACATGTACTCAGGCCATCCGATGGGATTATTCCCGTCATCAAAAGATGCGCCTCGTGTTGTCGTAACGAACGGTATGATGATCCCGAACTACTCTCAGCCAGATGACTGGGAAAAGTTTAATGCGTTAGGTGTAACACAGTACGGCCAGATGACGGCGGGTTCTTTCATGTATATTGGTCCTCAGGGCATTGTACACGGAACAACCATCACGGTAATGAACGCATTCCGTAAAGTACTTGAAAAAGGCGACAGTCCAAAAGGTAAGATCTTCTTAACAGCAGGTCTTGGAGGCATGAGTGGTGCACAGCCTAAAGCAGGTAACATCGCTAACTGCATTACAGTATGCGCAGAGGTAAACCCTAAAGCTGCGATTAAACGTCACGAGCAAGGTTGGGTTGATGAATTAGTCGACAATATGCCTGATTTGGTTGCACGTGTTAAAAAAGCGCAAGCTGATGAAGAGGTGGTGTCTATTGCATTCATCGGTAACATCGTTGATGTATGGGAGTCTTTCCTAGCAGAAGATATTTTTGTACACCTTGGCTCTGATCAAACATCGCTCCATAACCCGTGGTCAGGTGGTTACTACCCAGTTGGGATCAGCTATGAAGAGTCAAACCGCTTAATTCGTGAAGAGCCAGAAGTATTCAAAGAAAAAGTACAAGCGACGCTTAAGCGCCACGCTGACGCTGTCAACAAACATACAGCCAAAGGTACATACTTCTTCGATTACGGTAACGCATTCTTACTTGAGTCTTCACGCGCTGGTGGCGATGTGATGGCCGAAAATGGTATCGATTTTAAATATCCGTCTTATGTTCAGGATATTTTAGGTCCAATGTGTTTTGACTATGGCTTTGGTCCATTCCGTTGGGTGTGTACATCAGGCAAACCTGAAGATTTAGACAAGACGGACGCCATTGCTGCAAAAGTGCTTGAAGAAATCATGGCTGAGTCACCAGAAGAAATTCAGCAGCAGATGCAAGACAACATTACTTGGATCAAAGACGCAAAAGAAAACAAGTTGGTTGTTGGTTCACAAGCACGTATTCTTTACGCAGATGCTGAAGGCCGTATCAAGATTGCCAAAGCATTCAACGATGCCATTGAGCGTGGTGAAATTGGTCCTGTTGTGCTTGGCCGTGACCACCACGATGTATCTGGTACTGATTCACCATTCCGTGAAACATCTAACATTTACGATGGTAGCCGCTTCACGGCTGACATGGCGATCCACAATGTTATTGGTGATGGTTTCCGAGGCGCTACTTGGGTATCAATTCACAACGGCGGCGGTGTTGGCTGGGGTGAAGTTATCAATGGTGGTTTTGGTATGTTGTTAGATGGGTCAAGCGATGCTGAGCGTCGACTAGAATCTATGCTGCTATTTGATGTAAACAATGGTATCGCACGTCGTAGCTGGGCGCGTAACGAAGAAGCTAATTTCGCAATTAAACGTGAAATGGCCAGAACGCCAAAATTGAAAGTCACACTTTCGAATAACGTGGATGATGATATTTTAGATAATTTATCTCTGTAACCATAATTTAATAGAGAGCTTGAGGCAATCTTAAGCTCTCCTTTTTGCTTAAAAAAACCTCCGTCTAGCCAAAAATACACATTTGTATGGCCTCAGCTACATACTTTTCGACCACACACGTGCGAGCGAACGCTCATTTATCGTACGAGTTAATCTAGTTATTAAGCATTTAACTAAGAAAATATTCTAATGACTTTTACCTAATAATAACGTACTGGTTTTGTAACTAAATGAGAAAGATTATTCTCATTTTATGCTGATGTGTTAAATCTGCTCAAATTAAATACATTTTCTAATTTAGAAGTTCAAAAAAACGGTATAATAAAGAATTATAAATCCATGTTTTCGATCAAAAAAGTATATTTTTTCATTAAATCAAGGTTTTTAAGAATTAAAAAACCTGATATTGTGTCCGTGTTGAATGTAACTAACCAAAGGAAATTATAATGTTACTTAAACTAAGCAAAAAGAAAGTGAAAAACTTAAGCGCGTCTAAAAAGTCGTTAAATAACCAGCAAACCCCTCAGATTGGAGGTGGTTTTGGTGATACTTTAGGGTGCCTTCCAACTGTTAAATGCCCAGTTTCTTGGCAGTGTTATTCAGACGACTGCTAACGGAAAAACAAGCGTTGCTTGTGTTTTAAAATATCCTTAACCCTTGTCGTAGGTCTTAATTGACCTACTTTCAAATCTAAAAAATATCCTTCATAACAGCAAAATAGATAATGAGTGTATATTCTTCAATTTGGCGCTAAGTTAATTGTAAGAGTGTATTTATCGGATTAGCATTATTAAATAAGCGCTTCAAAACAGTCATAAAATAAAGGAATAGTCATGATAAAAAGCCAGATAAAAAATGTGGTGTTTGACATAGGGAATGTGGTTGTACGCTGGTCGCCACAGGAAATAATTAAGCTGACATTTCCAGAGTTAAGTTCGTGTGAGCAGTTGGCTCATTCAGTGTTTGGTTCAGAAATTTGGCTAGATATTAATAAAGGCATTGTCACTGAGCATGAGACTCAATCTAGGTACCAACGAGAATTTGACTTCAGCGCACAAGATACCGAGCGACTTTTTTACTACATAAAACAAACGCAAATTTTACTATATCAATCTACAGAACTGATCCAGCGGGTCAAACAAGCAGGTTATGGTGTATATGCGTTAACAGATAATGTCCATGAAACAGTTGAATTTTTGAAAACTACCTATGATTTTTGGGGTTTGTTTGATGGCGCTATCGTATCGGCTGAACTAGGTATACTAAAGCCGCAACCTGATATATATCATGCATTAATGGCACGGTATGGGTTAATTGCACAAGAAACCGTGTTTTTAGATGACATGCCTCACAATGTCGCTGGTGCAAAAGCGGTTGGCATGGAGGCAATTCAATTTGAAAGTGTACAACAAGGCGAATCTGCACTTAAATCTTTGGGTTTAGTATTGTAAGTTAGGTAAGAGCTTAGTTTCGTATTGAGCGTTGGAAAAGCAAAGGAGGCGCGATAGAGGAATGAATGAAAATTAGGACGATTGAAGAAAAGGACTGGAACTGTATTTTAGACATTCAGGAAAAGTCTTACCAAGAGGTTGGTATCGAGGACTTAGCGGTTCTAAAAAGTAAAAATGACGCTTCACCAGACACTTGCTTTGTATGTGTATCAAACGATGGAGAAATATTTGGGTATGTGTTAGCTCATCCATGGTGTGGTGTTGCTCCTCCAAAATTATTTGAGTCTTTACCTTATATCGAAAATTGTGACCACTTGTATCTTCATGATATGGCCATAAGCCCTCATTCAAAAGGAAAGGGAGTGGGTCGGGCGTTAGCCTCAAAATTGATAGACGTGGCTAAAAATAAAAGCATGACTAAAATAAGCTTGGTAGCGGTGCAAGGCTCGCAAACCTTTTGGACCAGAGTTGGATTCAAAGAAGTAAAAGGTGTTGAAGTGTGCTCAAGTTATGGCGAACAAGCAGTTCTAATGGAGAATGTGCTTAATCCACAAGAATCAACAATAGTTTGATAAATATTTATGTCCAGCAAGCAATAAACTCAGTAACTTAAATAAACATTCAGCCCGATGATTGTTCATGTGCCTGTTATTTTTAAACTAGAAGTGGGGCTTAATTGAAGCTTGGCATTACTGTTAGTTAAAACAGCGGCTAGCGCATCTCGGAGTTTCAAAAAAATCAGATTGTGAGTCTTTAATTTATGAAATTGAGATGCCTTTAAAAGAGTTCGAGAGTGCAGTAATGATAGATGTGTCAGATGCGCTGAAACTTTATAGTAAGCCTTCTGAGTTGCTTGATATTGCGAAAAGTAATGACTGGCTGCAAGCATGTTTATCGGTAAAAAAGCGGGTTGAGCTTTTTCAGGATCGGTAATTTTATAGAATTATCAGTAATTCATTATCGACAGTGATAGATTGCTAATCGAATTTTAATCTAGAAACGTCTTATTCAGTATATGAATTATTATGAAAATAAGACTTAAGCAGGGCTGCGAGCTATTCTGGTGTGATATTTATGGAGTTAGTTATATCTGAAATTAGATAGCCCAAAATAGATCATATAATGGGCTTAATAATCGAAATTTATATCCCTTGTCAGGTTACCTATGATATGCGTGAGCTGCGATTTCTTGAATAGTAGGGTGGTTTGAGATTGGTGAATATTGAGGGGTTAATGCTAACTCACCAGTCTGTAAAGTAACATATCGTCTGTGCTTGGGGCACTCCTTTGGATAGAAGAAAGGGAGACATGCATCAGGCAAAATATGAAATGGATCCAGTAAATATTCCATATATTCATCAGGCACAACGGGGGTTGTGTCTATTTGGTTTTTGAACATAGCTAAGCCTAGGGTAATCTCAGACAGCCTATCCATAATGCACATTAATCCTTGCTCGTCCCAAACTCCAATCGCATGGTTGTTTGGAGAGTTTTCAGCCTTTATCCACTCTTGAATATAGTCATCAGTTATGCCCGCACATTCAAGCATGTTTGATCCGACTAATAGAAAGTATTCATGCTGCTCACCAGTGCTTTGAGATGTTAAACTTTGGCGGCTAATTTCCCATCCAAATACTCTTGAGATCGCTTCCAAATTTCTATTCATTAACTCGATGAACGCATTTAATAACATTTGCTGATCGTTGTAGTAATCATCGTCAACATATAGCTCTGTATAAGTTCTATCGATTACGATAGGTAATTCGACGTTTAGATCTTCTTTTCTTATGTGCGCTGCGAATATTCTTATTAGAATATTGTCCCTCAAGTCATCAAACTCTTGACCAAAAATCTTAACTAAATGATTGATGTCGAGAGTGGCTAATGAATTCGGTAAAATCATAGTAATTCCTTTATACATAATTTAAGTGCTGTATCCATCATACATACGATGAACAGATGTGCTACCCGTTTTTCATTCACATCGTTCAAAAGTGATAAGCCTTGAGATCAGAAAGTGAAATTAAGAGAGTTTCGAGTAACATACGTGGCGATTAGAAAGCTAGTTGTCGTAATTGCCGAGTATATCAACTTTATGTGTTTAATGAGGCAAGAATACAACAACTATGGATGTGTGTAGCGCGTTTAGATTGTTTATTGACTGTGTTGCTTAATAATTTAGATGTAAAGGAAAAAAGTGCGAGTCTGGGAATTTAAAAGTCATACAGGGTTATGAAAAAAACCTAACCGAATAGGTAATATTACTGCATACATGCTTTATCATCGACACTGCGAGTGAAGAAGTTATAATGCACCAATAAGTGTGTAAGTGATCTAATTTACACCTTGTTTAATCTATTCGGTGGTTATTTTAGTGTTTTCAGTAATGGAATGAAATCACATGCAGGATCCAGAATAGGCAAAAGGAATAACCATTGGAGAGTCTGACTTGATAGCTGGTGTATGTTCGAGGTTATCCGGTTATTACAATTTGACTGCCAATAGTCTGCGTTTGGCGTATATTTTATCAAGCCTGCTTTTTATGGACCCCTAGTCTTATACTTTACTATTTGCTAATTTTACCCAAATTTCTATTGCCGTAGGCTATGGCTAGAAAGTTAAGAATTAAAGCACAACAAAACGATAGATGTACGTAAATTAAGGTGTGCATTAAACAGAATTGTGAATGATATCAGAAAGATTTATAGAGTAATGTGTGAGTTTAAATGATAAGTATTGGTGTGCTTGTGCTCAGTAAGGTATTTATTACAATATGAAATATCGGGTTAGGCTAAAGAAAAAAACAAAAATAAAGCTAATAGCTTGTGTTATTTTATTGGGGATAATATTAAGTGTAATATTTTGGTCGCTGGTTCACTCTGAGTTATTTCAAAGACAAGATGTAATTACATATCGTCAATATTCATATATGAAACCGTTTAGTCATGCTCTGCGAGGTAGTCGCTCGGGTGGGATTAAAATGGTCATTATCAAGCTTCATTCGAGCGCCTATGTCGAACTTGTAATTCAATATAAGCCGAATGAGGAAGGGGAATATTGCATTGGTAAGCGCTACAAAAATGGCCGTTTTGATGGGTATGCAATGGCAAATGCTGAAAAATGCCAGCAGTAAACTAATAAGATTGAGTAAAGTGGGGGTTGCTTTTGTCATTTTGAAGCTGAGCGTGGCTGTATAGCAGAAATCGTTAAGGTATCTTAGTTTTAATGGGCATTGGTACGTAGTTGTGATAAGTCATTAACGGTTTAACTTAAATATGATCAGCCAAGTGTTGAGCTAAAAATAAGTTATACAATTAGATGCGCACTTTAGCTGGCACTTTAAGGCGTTTTTGAATAGCTTCTAGTTTACAAGTAAACTCAAAATTTTAGGTATGAATTATATTTCGCCATAAGGAGTAGGCATGCAGAAAAACCTAATAGTTGTCGGAGCTAGTCGTGGCATTGGCTTAGCGGTTGCGCAATTCTACCAAGCAAAAGGAGACAACGTTTTTTCTGTCTCTCGGACGCCATCGACAATTGGCAGATGGATTGAAGCAGACATGTCTAATAATGAGGGCATTCAAAAAGTATTGCACGAAACATCTGACCATACCATTGATGCATTACTTTATATGGGTGGGGTTTGGGAAGAACATGCATTCACAGAGAATTACGATTTTGAGACAAGTCCTTACTCTGAGACTCACAATATAATCAACATTAATCAGATCGCACCGATAGAGCTTGTCAAAGGCTTGTTAAAGAGCCTGAAAAAATCAAGAAATCCAAGAGCTGTGTTCATAGGGGCTACTTCAGGGCTGGATATTTCAAGCACTGCGGAGGTGGCTTACTCTGCGTCTAAGTTTGGGCTCAGGGGGGCTGTGCATGCCCTTCGAATTGGATGTAACAATCAAGGCATAGGGTTTACAACTATTAATCCGGGGCTGGTAGGAACGGATGAAGTTTTAAAAGACATTAAATCAAGCCCGCAGTCAGGACTTATTCCTATCCCAATTGATGATGTTGTAAGAGCGGTTGATTTTGTTCTGCAATCGAGTAAGGATACAGAGATAGGTGATATCACACTGACTCAAAAATTCACTGTCTAACAAAAACTATAGCGATTCTGTCTTAGATGTTTGCAATTGTACATAATATGAGAAGCACAGTCGTAAAAACAAAAATCTAAATTCAGTAGCTTTGATTTTGGTAGTCATAGTGTGTCACATAGGCCTAATACTGCGCAGAGGGTTTATGGGCAACAATGGCTGAGGTAAAATACATTACCTCAGCAGTGAGTGTGCTAGATTCTTGAACAACGATTGAAAAACAATCGCCAACTAAGCCTTATCTAACGCTTGTGAGACGTCATTAATAATATCGTCTATATGCTCTATACCCACTGAGATCCTGACGAGGTCTTCACTCACGCCTGCAGAGGCAAGCTCCGCTTTATTTAACTGTCTATGTGTTGTTGATGCGGGATGGCAAGCTAATGATTTGGCATCGCCGATATTGACCAAACGCAGGATCATATTTAACGCGTCAATAAACTTCGTACATGCTTCAATACCACCCGTTATACCAAAGCTTAAAATGCCGGAAGCTTTGCCATTTGTAATTTTATGACAGTTCTCATTGTCTGGGCTGTCTGCAAGTGCAGCATAATTTACCCATTCAACTTTAGGATGCTGCTTTAAAAACTCAGCCAACTTTTCTGCGTTATCACAGTGTCGGTCCATTCTAAGTCCAAGTGTTTCTAGGCCTTGTAATATCTGAAAAGCATTCATTGGAGATAAAGCCGCACCGGTATTTCTAAGTGGTGCTACTCGACAGCGTCCGATGTAAGCGGCTTCACCAAAAGCCTCGGTGTAAACAACTCCGTGATATGATGGATCGGGCTGGTTTAATACTGCAAATCGGTCTTTATTTGCCACCCAGTTAAATTTACCAGAGTCGACAATAATACCACCGATTGATGTACCATGACCTCCAATATATTTGGTTAACGAATGGACGACAATATCAGCACCTAGCTCAAAAGGACGGCATAAGTATGGCGTTGCAACTGTATTATCTACAATGACTGGCACACCATATTTATGCGCTATGTTTGCTATTCGGTTTATATCGACAATATTGCCAGCAGGATTACCAATCGACTCACAAAATATTGCCTTCGTGTTATTATCTATCGCTGCCTCAAACCCAGCAAAATCGTCATAAGACACCATTTTTACTTCTACACCTTGTCTAGGTAATGAGTGCGCAAATAAGTTATAGGTTCCCCCGTAGAGCTGGCTGGTACTGACGATATTATCTCCTACAGCAGTAAGGCATTGAATAGCATAAGTAATAGCTGCCATACCAGATGAAACCGCAAGGGCACCGATCCCGCCTTCCATTGCTGCGATACGCTTCTCAAGCACATCATTGGTAGGATTCATAATGCGGGTATAGATATTTCCTGGAACAGCAAGATTAAATAGATCTGCACCATGCTCGGTATTGTCAAAAGTATATGACGTTGTTTGGTATATGGGGACGGCTGCAGATTTGGTTGTTTGTTCTGAAATATACCCTTCGTGTAAGGCAATAGATTCTAATTTCACAGAGTTTTCCTTAATACAGTGTCATTAAAGTAACAGCCAATACGAATACACAAACGCAGAGTCGGTCAAATGAGAAGTCGCATTAGGCTTATAAACTTAATAAAAATTAGACTTCAACATAGCATATTTTCTAGCCATTGAAAGAAACAATATAGAGTGAAAAAAATCGCGAGAACAAGCCATCGAGCGCTGTATATAGCTGATTGTATTTCAAAATCGGCTTGTATTACTTGTCAGATAAAAAGGAAATCAGCTCATCTAAAATGTAAGCTCAGATATAGGCTTCTAAATATTAAGCCTCTTAACCCCAGCTAAATATTGATGTTGGCTGGGGTTAATCGACCTAACCTTATGTATCTAATTCGACATAGACTGTTTTTGTTGCTGTTGGTCCACATCCATTACTATTGCAAGGTGTAATAGAAACTTGATAGGTGCCTTGTGGGATAGAGCGGGTGTAAAAGCGTGCATAACCACCACCATGTTCACTGTAAGAATAAGAAACACTGCCAGTATGATTTATCCCTTGTCCGCTAACCTGAAAGTGATATTCTGTGGCGCGAGCGACTTTTCTAAACTCAAATTCTGCTTCACCAAGGTACTCCGTGAAGGCGAGAGATTCTATGTAAGGCATCTCGGTAGGTTTGTTTCCTTCTGCAACCGTGTGTTGGTGTGTAAGTGTAACGGGTTCACTGCAACCACGTTCGTTACAAGCCTCTACCTCGTATTGATAGGTACCAGTTGAAAGGCTTTGTTTGAGTGACTCTCCTTCATGATCCCCAAGGCTTACACCATTGCGGCTGATTTTTACATACTGTACTTGTATTTGCTTATTCCAGCGAAGATAAAACTCTTTGTCTCCGGGAGTTGAGTCGTCTATATAAAGTTCTGGCTCTTGTGCTTTTTGTAGCACTGAGTAAGTTTTTGCCTGAGATTCGCTAGAACATATGGTGTTGTTCCAACAAGCTTGTACGGTGTAACGATAGCGATAGCCATTACTCTTTTCGGTTGCTGTGGTGCCAAAGTAAATGTCAAACCCATCTCTCCAATATGCATCAGCATTAATGTTATATGTATTTGATTCGCCAATATCTAGTTGCCCATTACGGTTAATGTCAATGAATTCTTCTGATGTTTCATTGACTCTAAAGTAGTCTGGGTAATCGTGAACTTGATACCACACTACAGAATACCTTAGGCTCGCTTTATCTGTGTGATCTGGTCCAAGTATTGTGGGAGTTTGCGAGCGGTTTCGGCCATAGGCCTGTCGTAGTGACCGCAAATCTCCTTGTGATAGCCTAGTGTTACCGGTATCTTCAAACGCTTCCCCAGTGCTAATATTTTTATACGTAAAAGCTTTGCCAACTTCTCCAGTTTCACACCCAGTACGGTTATAGTTACTGTAATGCATAATCGATTCGTGGTCGTAGGGCAGGGTGCGCGAAACATAATTTGAGGTCGAATATGCTCCTTGCACACCACAGGGGATGAATTCCTCATTAACAGTCATGGAGTAGTAGTGCCCATCTCGTTGATGGTAATCACGATCCGTGCGTTGATGTTCATGGCGAAAGCCAAGAATATGCAGTAATTCATGTGTTGCAGTACTCACCCCACAATAGCTTGGGATCCAAGTTTTACGAACTCCGCCGTTGCCATAACCTACTTGGGCATGACAGACTCTATATTTTTCTGCGTCCGCGTTATATGCATTGCCATAAATGTTCAAATAATTAGTGTGGCTGGGCGTCTTTCGAATGAAACTTACGCCAGAAGCACGCTCAAGGTTCTCCATCGCCTTCAAAATGTTTTTTTCGTGTTGGCTGCCATTGACAACATTAACGAATTGAAAGGGTACAGTTCCGTTTGGCCACGCAACAGCGCTATCTAAGCCAGACGTTTTTATTGAACGCATATTTGTAGAGTGCTCAGATTTATCAAAAATCATATCACCTTCTACGTAGTATTCAGCTTGAGAAATTAAATTATGCTCACTAGCTTTACGTTCGTTCAGCTCAGATATCGCTGCACTTGTGAATACGGGCATACCTAGAATCCCGAGAAGTAAAAGTTTTATTTTTTTCATGTTATTTGTCACTTGTATAATGAGTTTTTAGATAAAATTGAATTTAAAATGAGCCCTATTTGTTGAGAGCTCGTGTTGGATAATATTTCTCGTTTGTTAAGCTTTTTTGGGAATAAATATGAAGTAGATCATATTTACGATTTTTATTAGATTTTATGATGTTATTAATATCTGGGGTTTTTTGTGAGGTAACTGGCAGTGGAGTTGTTTGTACTTTATTACAATTGATATTTTAAAAGTTAAAGGCGGTAATAAAACTATAAGTGCAGGTGAGTTGAATCTATAATCTTATTATGTCGGTATTTTTAGAGCGTGTTCAATGTGCTTTATTCTTACACTGATTTATTGAATTTTTTATTCCTAACCCCAATATAGTTAATTATCAAATTTAGTAAAAGCTTGAAGGTTTATGAATAGCGTTACTCACTCTAAATTAAATAGAGTTAGAATTTTGTCTTATACGGTGTCGGTCAGCCCTATACTATGCTGGTGGCTTTTAATTGACAAACATTGTAAGTATTGGGGGGCATTTGAACTTGCCTTGCAATTGTGGTTGTTTGTGATACCGATATTGACTTTTATTATGCCTAAGCATAAGTATTTTCCTGCAAGAACAATTTCTATTTTGGCGCTACCGCTTCATCTTCATTTGATAATGCTATATGGCTTTGTACGCTGCTTTCATTAGTGGGTGCCGAGTTTTGGAGCGTGGGAGTCTGGTCTGGGTAGAGTGGGCAAGCTTAACGAGTGATATTTTTAAGTATCAGGTCGAGGTGTTCCTAGGAATATACATTGGCTGGTTTAATTTAAATAGCGCCATTGAAAGGAAGTCAATGACGCTAAACTTAACTTTTCAGATTAAAAGCGATACTTTAAATTCGCAGTTACAGTGCGGCGCTGGCCATAGAAGCAGTCACCACGATATAAGCAGCTGGTTATAACAGTCTTATCTGTTAAGTTGTCAATATTCAGGCTTAGCTCGTAATCATCCATCTGATATCCGATCATCATATCATAAAGAGTAAAGCTGTCTGTTGTGAGGGCTTTATGATAGTCAATATCGCCAATTGATATAGAGCGGCTGCCGTCAAATGTTTTGCCTACATATCGAATACCGGCCCCAAATTTTAAGCCTTCAACTAGATTATCAGCACGATAAGTTGCCCACACTGATGCTAAATGTTCTGGCGTTGCAGACAGAGACACGTCGTCAGTACCAGTCATTAAGACTGCGCCTGCCATGATTTGCTGTTGCGCAGCAGGGTCTTGAACCTGTTGTGCTAATAGTGTTGCTTGCGCAAATATTTCTTTAGATGAAAGTGGTGTAGTGTCCATGTTTGATTCTGTATATGCATAAGATGCGTATACATCAAGATTTTCCCACTCTAGTTGTGCTTCAAGCTCAAAGCCATCAACTGAGATTTCACTATCTTGTACGTGTTCAAGAGGGGAAATTTGCCTAATGTGATTTTTATCAGTAATGTGGAAAACACTCGCAGTAATTAAATGCTCAGTGCCAGCAGGTTGATATTTCACACCGTATTCTATTTGCTCACCTTCTTTAGGCTTGAAGCTTCCGCCTTGTGGTTTTAAACCATATATAGGCTGGAATGATTCTGAGTAGCTAACATAAGGTGAGATACCATTTTCAAATTGATATAGTCCGCCAATTCGTCCAGTTAAAGCACTTTGTGACTTTTTAACTTCCAATAGGCTTGAAACATCACCTACTTTTTCCCAGGTTTTTTGCTCGAGGTCGTCGTGACGAAGTGCAGTGTTTAAGATAAAGTTATTGTATTCAAACGTCGCTTGGATGTAACCACCGAGTTGAGTATTTACTTGTTCTGGCGCGATATTTGTGATTTCGTTTGGTAGTGGGTCATTTAAACCATAGACAGGGTTATATAAGTCTAGCGGAGATGATACAACACCACGCAAGCGGCTTGTGCGTGTTTCTGCATCTTGGAAGTCAATACCAGCGACAATGCTGATTTCTACGTCATTGAATTCAATGTATTGATGCAGTTGGATATCACTTAATAAGCTCTTTGACTCGCCATCAGACATGCTAAAAATACGATTAATTGTACGCTTATCTGCGTTAAACTTTGGTGGCCAAGAGGCAAAAATAGTTCGATACTCAGAAGAGCTATCACTGTAGCGAGTAGACCAATTAACTTGCGTGTCTTCAGAAATACTGTGCTCAACAATTGTTGTGATTGCAAGTTGCTCCGTATCGTAGCGGTCCCAACCTGGTTCACTTACAAAGCGTTCACTTGGGATCTGTCCGTATTTAGCAGGTAAAATTGTGCCTTCATGAGGGAAGAATTGAGTTGAAGAACCTGTTTCGTTTTCTTGTATATTGGTCAGGATTGTTAAGCGAGTATCTTGATTGATATCCCAAGCAAAGCTTGGTGCAAACACAAATGTATTGTCTTCAACAAAGTCTGTTTGGGTATCGCTATTGCGGTATACACCTACAAAGCGAGCCTGGAATTCATCGCTGTTACCAAACGCCGTATTATAGTCACCTGCAAGTTGTACTCTGTCATAGTTACCAACTTGCGCCCAGATCTCACCTTGGGTTTCGCTGTGTGGACGTTTTGAAACTGAGTTTATGATACCGCCTGTTGATCCTTGACCATAAAGGACAGAAGAGGGGCCTTTTAAAATTTCAACGCGCTCAAGTGTATAGGGGTTAGTACGGGTATTGTTATAGTGTCCAAATTGCATCTGCAGGCCGTCTACATAAATTAGAGGGTCTACACCACGCACTTTTGACCAATCACCACGCGTATCAACACCATATGGACCGTTGTATACACCTGCTACATAGCCAATTGCATCTTGCAGAGTTTCTGCTCCTAAATCTGAAATACGCTTAGAAGTGAGTACAGATACAGAAACAGGAGTTTTTGTGATTGGTACATCAGATTTAGATGCACTCGCACTAACATAAGAAATTAGGCCTTTTGGGCTGACCTCAATGATTTCCATGTCATTCTTTTTTGAATCATCAGCATTAGATGCCCCAGAAAAGGCAATTGCAAGTGCCGATAAGAGCATTGGATATTTAGTTTTGAATGAGCGCATGAATTTCCCTTATAATTTAATTATCGCGCGAATACTATTGCAAGTGATAACGATTATCAATGGTGTTTTTGGTGTTTTTTAATGCAGAAACATATCGATAGATGTGTTGTAACAGCTAATCATAAAACTTCATTCAATATTTACATATGTACCCTAACGTTCTACGAATATGATTGCATTGAATACAGTTAATGAAAGGAGTTTTAATGAGTCTTATGACTGATATTTAAGGGTGAGTTTGATTCGTTGCGCAGGTGTTACAGTGTTTCAATGTACTATGAGTTTGCGGTTAATTGTTGGAAATACAGGACTATTGGTAGTGCTTAACGTGTTTTCTATGAGATATAATCCAAGGTAAGTTATAAGAGGTAAATATAAATTTGAATTGGCAAGCTTTAGTCGATAATCGACAACGATTTTTTTGGGTACTACAGATTTCAGGTTGGATCGGTTACGCTCTGGTCAACTACATAGGCTCAAAAGTATTTGAAATGCGTGACATATACGTTTTTGTCATCGTACTCAATGCGTATGCTGGTTGTTTAATGACTGTGCCTCTTAGATATCTATACCGTCGAGTATGGAATGCAAAGCCGTGGGTGCTAATATTCGTTGTTTTCAGTGTCTCATATATTACAGGCACGTTATGGTCCGTGGTTCAAAAGTACAACCTATGGGAGATATATCGTCATGGCTATCGCCCTGAAGAATGGTTTTATTATCTCCAGCAAGGACTTGATTCAGTATATATTGTACTGTGTTGGAGTGGGCTATATTTTGGTATTAAGTATTACCAGTTATTGCAAAGCGAACGTCAAAAAGCGTTAAAAGCAAACACAATGGCACATGAAGCACAATTGAAAATGCTGCGTTATCAGCTTAACCCTCACTTTTTATTTAATACATTAAACGCGATTTCTACGCTAATTTTGGTTGAAGAAAATAAAGACGCGAATCAAATGGTGTCTAGACTGAGTGACTTTTTAAGATACACCTTAAACACAGATCCGATAAAAAAAGTACCCCTTGAGCAGGAACTTCATGCGCTTCAATTGTATCTAGAAATAGAGAAAGTGCGTTTTGATGAGCGGTTAGCCATAGAGTTAGATGTCACTGAACAAGCAAAATATGCCCTTGTTCCAAGTTTAATATTGCAGCCGCTAATTGAAAATTCCATTAAATATGCCATTGCGCACATGGATGAGGGCGGCAAAATTGAAATAAAAGCGCAAGTGTTCGCCAATGAACTATTGTTAGAAGTTGGTGACAATGGTCCTGGGGCTGAACTAACTGATGGGCAGTTGAGTAATGCAAGTGGTGTAGGTATTGCCAATACCAAAGATAGATTAAAAACGCTATACGAGAACAACTACTCGTTTGTGTTATCAAATAATACGCCTTCAGGATTGAAGGCAAATATACGAGTTCCGTTTGAAAAGGCCGAGAATTGAAGTAATGAGCAAGATTAAAACGATAATTGTTGACGACGAGCCGCTAGCGAGAAAGGGCTTGTCAGTCAGACTAAGAGAATTTGAAGAAATAGAAGTAATTGAACTTTGTAACGGTGGACAAAAAGCTATAGATATTTGTCAGCAACAGGATATTGATTTGGTCTTTCTAGATATCCAGATGCCGGGTTTAAATGGCTTTGAAGTAGCACGCATTTTAAGTGAAAGTGTAAAACCTTTACCTGCTATTGTCTTTGTTACAGCGTTTGATCACTATGCGGTCAAGGCGTTTGAAATCCACGCTTTGGATTACATCCTTAAACCAGTAGATGACAACAGACTAAAACAGGCGATTGAGAAAGTGCAAAGTTATTTAAAGAACCAACAAGACAACGCCCATAAGAAAAAGCTAGCAAGCTTTGTGGCGGGAATAACCGGAAATAATTGCGAAGAGATACTTAAAAAATTAGCTACAGGCGATGCAATTGAAGACAAAAAGTTCCCTGAGTCGCTTGCAGTAAAAGAGCAGGGTGAAATTATCAGAGTGTCGACTGCCACTATTCAGTGGATTGATGCTGCTGGTGATTACATGTGTTTACACTGTGCTGATGGCCAGACACATATCTTGCGAAAGACAATGAAGGAACTAGAGCAAGAGCTAGATCCCAAACTGTTTGTACGAGTACACCGTTCTGCAATTGTAAATACTGGACAAATTAGTAAGTTGGTAACACAAAGCAGTGGTGAATATTTGCTTGTGCTGGACAATGGTCAAGAGCTGAAAGTAAGTAGAAGTTACAGAGATAAAGTTAAATCAGCGTTGGCGAGCTAATTTAGCCCCTCGAACGATTTTTTAGTCTGGTAGCCTGGTATAAAAAAGCCCAACACATCGTCGGGCTTAGTTTTTATCTGTTATCGTAATGATTACACAGTGACAATTTTCAACGTATTGGTTGCACCAATAGTTTCCATTAAGTCGCCATGTGTAAGAATTACGGTATCACCTTTTTCAAGAGAGCCACTTTCAACCAGCGAGTTCAATGCATCTTTAACCAAAGAGTCTGCTGTACAGCTTGTTGAATCGAAATATACTGGGTATACACCACGATACAATGCCGTTTGCCCCAGCGTTCTTGCATGGCGAGAAAGCGAGTAGATTGGTAAACCAGAACTTATCCTAGACATCAATTTAGAGGTGTTACCGGATTCTGTTAATGCGACGATAGCTTTAACAGAATCTAAGTGGTTTGCTGCATACATAGCAGACAGAGCTAACGTCTCCGATGTATCTGCAAACATGCTGTCTAGTCTGTGCTTTGAAATGTGTGTTTCTGGCTGAGATTCAGCACCCAAACAAACACGTGCCATTGTCGCGACGGTTTCTTCTGGGTAGTCACCTGCTGCCGTCTCAGCTGAAAGCATAACCGCATCAGTGCCATCAAGTACTGCGTTTGCAACGTCCATGACTTCAGCTCGGGTTGGCATTGGGTTGTCAATCATTGACTCCATCATCTGAGTCGCAGTGACAACGGTTCTGTTTAACGAGCGTGCACGGCTGATTATTTGTTTTTGTTTACCAACTAGCGCTGCATCGCCAATCTCAACACCTAAATCACCTCGAGCAACCATGACTGCGTCTGAGGCCAGTACAATATCATCGATTGCTTCAACTGTCTCAACAGCTTCTGCACGTTCGATTTTTGCAAGTAACTGAGCGTTAGAACCTGCTTTTTCTGCAAGGCCTCTTACATAACGCATGTCGTCGCCGCTGCGCGGGAAAGAAACGGCGATGTAGTCTACGCCAATTTCTGTTGCTGTAAGTAAGTCTTCTTTGTCTTTATCAGTAAAAGCAGGTGCCGTTAGACCTCCGCCTAATCGGTTGATGCCTTTGTTATTTGACAAGACACCACCAACTGTCACAGTACAATTAACTTTTTTACCAACAACTTCATCAACGGTTAGTTGAATTAAACCATCATTCAATAGTAAAAGGTCACCTGTGTTTACATCTTGAGGTAGTTCTTTATAGTCAATACCTACCGCATCAACAGTGCCTTCACCTAGGCCAAGTTCTGCATCTAGTGTGAATTTTGCGCCTACTTCTAGGTTGACTTTACCTTCTGCGAAAGTAGATACACGAATTTTAGGGCCTTGCAGATCCGCAAGGATTGAAACGTGAGTGTCTAGTCTTTTAGCGATTTCTCGAACAGCGTCTGCTCTGTTTTTGTGATCTTGCGCTACACCATGGGAAAAGTTTAGTCGTACTACATTAGCACCTGCGCGAATGATTTTTTCTAAATTATTATCTCTATCTGTAGCTGGTCCCAATGTGGCAACTATTTTCGTGCGTCTTAGCATCAGATTCTCCTGTGGACTGTTCTTGCTAACATCTTTCTTTAAGAAAAAGTGATTAATTATTGGTCTTAAAAAGCGCAATTGAGCAAATATTCTCAGATAATTACGCTTTTATGTAAAGTTTTGCCCTTAAACCCTTTTTCATACACAAATTAAATTATATGATCTGTATGACGTGATTATGACACCGGTGTCAGTGGGCGTCAATCTTAGAGTGAAAGAAGATTAATCTAAACACTCTGACTTACAATGTGTTTAACCAGTGTGTAAAGCAATCTTTTGCTTGTGTTGAACCACGTTGTGAGTAAAAAGTACTAAACTTCAAATTGTTTAGTTCTTGAGGTGGCCCGAGCAGAATATTATTGAATGCTAAGGTATAATGTACCGGACATCGTGTAGACGAATTTAAGTGTGGTTGTTACCGAGGAGGAAACTTAATGCAAGTTGCATTAGTTGGTTTAGGTGTAATGGGCAAAAACCTTGCACTGAACTTAATTGAGAAAGGTATGACATTAGTCGCCTATGATAAAAACCCAGACGCTGGTGCTGAGCTAATTAGTTGTGCGCAATCGTTGGGTGTAGAAGAGCGCCTCCATATCGTATCGGATCTCGGTGATATGGTTAAAAGGCTAGAGCCTCCTCGTTCGGTATTATTATTAGTACCCGCAGGCGAGCTTGTAGACAGTGTTTGTAATGAACTAATTGAAGCCGGCGTGTCAAAAGGCGACATCATTGTTGATTGCGGAAACAGTAACTACAAAGATGGTATTGCACGGAAACTTAAATACCAAAATAAATTTGAATTTGCCACTATGGGTATCTCAGGTGGTGCTGAAGGTGCAAGACACGGACCTGCGATGATGGCCAGTGGCTCAGAAGGCGGTTGGGAGCGATTGGTACCATGGTTTGAAAAAGTAGCTGCAAGCTATAACGACGAGTCATGTTTTGCGCGTGTTGGTCAATCTGCAAGTGGTCATTTTGTGAAAATGGTTCACAACGGTATTGAGTATGCATTGATGCAACTTATTGCTGAAGTTTACCATTTATTACGTATAGGTACTGGTCGCACGCCAAAAGAAGTTGCTGAAGTTTTCGAATCTTGGTCTGAGGGTGAACTTAACAGCTATTTGCTTTCAATTTCACGTCATATTTTAAGTCTAGAAGACAGCAGTCAAACACCTCTTGTCGATCTAATTGACAATAAAGTAGGTGCAAAAGGCACGGGCCTTTGGACTGCACAAAATGCACTAGAGTTGGGGATTGCAGTTCCTTCATTGGTTGCTGCAGTACAAGCACGTCACTTAACGAATACGATCAGTACGCTTGCAGCGAAAGAGATGACTTATCAAGCGAAAGAAACCCAAAAAATCGATATCGATTTGGATGAGCTTAAGTCAGCATTTTATTTTGCTAGCTTGCTCTGCTACCGTCAGGGCCTTGCGTTAATTAAAGGCGCATCACGTTCACATCAGTGGAAAGTTGATCTTGCTAAGACATTACAAACTTGGCGTGCCGGTTGTATCATTCGTGCAGATTATCTTGATGACATCGCAAAGGGTGTTGATTTCATCGATACACTTGAAGCAGAAGCGCATGCACTAAGAAGTATTACAGGGCAAGCTATCCAGACTGGCTTAGCATTCCCAGTACTTGCTTCGACACAAACTTATATTGCAACGCTAAGCACGCCTAGCAATGGTCACCTAGTTCAAGCACAGCGAGACTATTTTGGTGAGCATGGCATTAAAACACACAGTGGTGAGACTTCTCATTTAACTGATTTAGTCGATTTGCCTGAAAAGGTACGTTAATCAAAAAAGGCCACATAACGTGGCCTTTTTTAATGGTGTTTATTAACTCGGTATTGTGTCATTGAGTCTTATCTTGTCAGCTCTCCACGCAAGTTATCTTGCATTAGGTGTCGAATTGTTTCTAGCTCTAACTCCTGACTGAATAAGTAATGTAACTTTGTTAAACATGCTTCAAGCGTCATGTCATAGCCGCTGATCACCCCACAGTTCAATAATGCATTACCAGTTGCATAGCCGCCCATATTCACTTGACCTTGTATACATTGCGTTAGGTTTACAATGACAACACCACGTTCAGACGCACTCTTCAAGGTTGCCAAAATATCGTCCTGTTGTGGAGCATTTCCTACACCAAAACTAAGTAAAATAAGCGCTTTAACATCGGATGACAGTACATTTTCAACCATAGTGGCGCTAATTCCAGGATAGAGGTGCAGTACCGCAATTTGCTGAGATTGAATAGAGGTGACATCTAAGTCTTGATCGACATAAGGGCTCAACTTGCCTTCTTGGAGCTGAATATTGATCCCTACCTGAGCAAGCGGAGCTAGGTTAGGGGATGCAAAAGCATCAAACCCATCAGCATGCGCTTTAAGCGCACGATTACCTCTGAATAACTTATTGTTGAAAAACAAGCTGACTTCGGCAATGGGATAGTTTGCTGCAAGATACATTGCATTTAATAAGTTAACTTGCCCGTCAGATCTAAGCTGAGACAGTGGGATTTGAGAGCCTGTGACGATCACGGGTTTTGTGAGGTTTTCAAACATGAAAGACAGGGCAGATGCTGTGTATGCCATAGTGTCAGTTCCATGCAACACTACAAATCCATCATAATCATCGTATTTAGATTGAATATCTTCTGCGATTAATTGCCAATGCAGAGGAGACATGTCTGAAGAGTCAATGAGCGGACAATATTCATGAATATCAAATAACGGCATTTCTTCACGTGTGAATTCAGCGTTGTTCTTTACAGTTTCTGTGAGATAACCTGCAACGGGCACATACCCTTTGCTTGATTGCTTCATTCCTATGGTACCGCCAGTATAGGCAATGTAGATTTTTTTTCTTTTCATAAAAAAGCCCAGATTTTAATCTGGGCTTAGTATACCAACTGCAGCATCACATTGCAGTTTATTCATTAACCTTGTAACTATGAACTATTGCGACACATCACACATAGTACACAAACTATATATACTGTTTGGGTCGTTATATAGTTCAATCATATTTGCACTTTGTTGTACTTTATTGATTAGTTGATTGATGCTTTGCTGTGTTACTTTTTGCAGTGTATTAGGTTGCGTTGCATTTGGTAATAGTGATTGAACTAATTCGGCGCCGAAAATTTGTTGCATCAGCCGCTCTTTTTCACTAAGCGTTTGTTCTACTGTAAACACTTCATAATTTTCTAGGCTTGCTAGTGCAGCAGCAGATTTAATCGCCTCGTCCTTGTTACCAAGCTTGTCAATTAAACCAAACTCTAATGCTTGAGGTGCTAACCAAACACGGCCTTGAGCAACTTCATTTACATCTTCTTTGTCGAGATTTCTTGCTTCTGAGATCATTGATAAAAACTTGTCATAAGCATCTTCTACACCCATTTGTATAATGTCGGCGTATTGAGGGTCGATACCACGTGAGATAGAAGAAGACCTAAGCTCTGTTGTTGCAACACCATCAGAGTATACGCCAAGCTCTTTCAATGAATTTTCAAACGTGAAAATAGTGCCAAAAATACCAATGGAACCGGTAATGGTAGAAGGAGAAGCCCAGATTTCATTAGCGGATGCAGCTATCCAATATCCGCCTGAGGCTGCAACTGAGCCCATCGAGGCAACTATTGGTTTACCAGCCGCTTTGATAGCTAAAACTTCATTACGAATTTGCTCAGATGCAAACATACTACCGCCACCGGAATCAATACGAAGAACAACGGCTTTAACGTTTTTATTTAGGCGCGCTTTTCTGAGTAGTGCAGCAGTAGAATCACCACCAATCATTCCCGCCTTTCGTTTACCATCGACTATTTGACCTTTAGCAACAACCACTGCAACTTTGTCAGCGAAAGGGTTTGATTGGGCAGGGAAGCTAGATATTGAAGCCAAGTACTCTTTGAATTTTACTTGTTTGTATTTGTTGCCTTTAGCGTCAGTGCCAACCAACTCTACTAGTTTGTCATTAAATTGTTGATCAGTTTCTAATGAGTCAACCCAACCATATTTAATGGCGAATTGTGCAGAGTCGCCTGCAACCGTCGACATTTTCTCGCCAAACTGAGCTAACGTTTCATCAAAATTGTCTGTATCAAATGATCTGCGTGCAGCAACGTCTTCTTTATACTGCCCCCATAAGCTATTTAGCCACAATTTGTTGGCTTCTTTTGCGGCATCAGACATATCATTTCGGATAAATGGCTCAACCGCAGATTTATACGTGCCTACTCGGAATATATGTTGAGTTATTTGCAGTTTATCTAGCGCATCTTTGAAGTACATAGGGTATGTACCGAAGCCTTTTATGCTAATTCCACCATAAGGGTGCATAGAAATTTCATTGGCAGTTGAAGCTAGATAATATTGTGTTTGCGTAAAATAAGGGCCATGCGCATAAACAGGTTTGCCTGATTCTTTAAATTCCTCTAGCGCAGTAGTGATATCTCGTAATTTATCTAAGTGCCCGTGGTATAGACTTTTCAAATCTAAATGTATTGCTTTGATGCGATCATCATGGGCTGCTTTGTTGATAACTTTTACGACGTCATCAACAAGTACTTCCATTGGTTTGTCGCTCGGACCAAATGCATCATCAAACGCTGCATCTACAGGATCAATGTACGTTAATTGTTCTACAAGCATACCCGATAAATTTAATCGTAATACGCTATCTTGTGGTACGAGAATTTCCTCTTCTGATGACATCATAGCGATGACAACGCCAATGATAAGTACAACAAATACCAAGTTTACAAGTAGCCTGCGAGAGAAGTTCAACGCATGCCATATGCCTTTAAATAGTTTTGCGATCAGCTTCAATGTTATTCCTCTGGTTTTAGTACCGAAATGCTCTCATTATTATCATAACTTAGATGCGCGTGGAGTGTTACTTATAAAACGTAACGAAGTATTACTTCGCTCACTTTAGTCGCAATATTGTGGAAATATTATAAATTTATCTACTTTTGAGTAATAAATTTTTGCTTTTTACTTGCCAAAATCTTGAAATTGGTTAATGTTCACAGGTAAGACCAGTTACATTGGGGCGAGCAATGTTAGAACAAAAATTAAAACTTAAAAATTCTGAGCTACGTAACCGCTTGGTCATGGGATCAATGCATACAGGACTTGAAGAGGGGTGGCATAACCGAAAAAGGCTACGCGCTTTTTATGAGGAAAGGGCAAAAGGCGGAGTCGGTTTGATCATAACGGGTGGTTATAGTCCAAACATCCGAGGTAAGCTAACACCCGTTGCGTCTTCTTTCAATTCGCGTTACGACGTGATCAAGCACAAAGCGTATACCGATGCTGTTCATCAACATCAGGGGAAAATTTGTCTTCAGCTACTTCATGCAGGACGCTACGCTTACCACCCGTTTAATGTTGGTCCAAGTAAAATTAAAGCGCCGATTAATCCATACACGCCTAAATCAATGTCGATAGGCATGATTAAAAGTACTATCAAGGACTTTGCCAAGTCAGCTTACATGGCAGAAAAGGCTGGGTATGACGGCGTAGAAATCATGGGCTCTGAAGGGTATCTAATTAATGAGTTTATGGCACCGCATACTAATCATCGTACTGATGAATATGGCGGGACGCTGGAAAACCGCATGCGACTGGCTATTGATATTGTAAAAGCGGTCAGAGCACGTGTGTCTAGTAAGTTTATTATTGTCTTCAGACTATCTGTGATGGATCTAGTGCCTAACGGCTCCACCAGCGATGAAGTCACTGTGCAAGCCCAAGCGCTTGAAGCGGCAGGTGTGGATATTCTGAATACCGGCATTGGTTGGCATGAAGCGCGAGTGCCCACTATTGCTAGTATGGTGCCTCCTGGTGCATTTAGAGAAGCGTCAAAACGTTTAAAAGATGTTGTAGACATACCTGTTGTTGCTGTTAATCGGATAAATACACCTGAGCTTGCAAACAATATTTTAGATAAAGGCGAAGCAGATCTTATCTCGATGGCAAGACCATTACTGGCTGATCCTGAGTTTTTCAATAAGTATGCTGAAAATAAACCCGAGCAAATCAATATTTGTATTGGCTGTAATCAGGGGTGTTTAGACCATGTTTTCAAAGGTAAGCGAGCAACATGTTTGGTCAATCCGCAGGCCGGCTTTGAATTAGACTATCCACTGGAACAAACCTCAAGCACTAAAGATGTGTTAGTCGTCGGTGCGGGGCCAGCCGGGTTATCAGTGAGTTGCTATTTGGCTAAAAAAGGTCACAAGGTTACGTTGATTGATAAAAACGCACAGGCTGGTGGCCAGTTTAACTTGGCCATGCGCATCCCCGGCAAAGAAGATTTTAAATTGGCACTTAAGTATTTTTTAAACGAAGTAATACGGCTTGGAGTCAAAATGGAGCTTGGCAAATCTTACAGTAATGAGATGGCAGGTAACTTCGATGATATTGTATTTGCAACTGGAGTAAGCCCACGTATGTCCAAGATTGAGTGTAGCGACGGCAAACGCGTTTTTGCTTATGACGAAGTTATTCGTAAAGAGGTGGAGCTTGGTGAGAAAATCGCAATTTTAGGGGCTGGTGGTATCGGTTTTGATATGGTTGCCTTTTTAACAGAGCCTGAAAATCAATCAATAGAAGACTTTAAAGGGCAGTGGGGCATTGAGCAGTCCGTTGTGCCATCCAGTGAGCAGCGTAAAATATACATGCTTAAACGCAGTGCAGGTCGCTTCGGTTCAGGTTTAGGGAAGACAACAGGCTGGATCCACCGAGCCGTGGCTAAGCATCACCAAGTTGAGCAAATATCAGGCTGTGAGTATGTTTCTTTTTCCAAGAATGGACTGGTCGTTCGTGTTGACGGGAAAGAGCAAACACTTGATGTAGATACAGTGATAGCTTGTATTGGTCAAACTTCAAATGAGTCCGATTTTGATAAAGAAAGTTTACCTAGTAATCACCATGTGATTGGCGGTGCATTACTTGCCAGTGCGATTGACGCAAAACGCGCGATATACGAAGCTCTGCAAGTCGCAAGAAAGATATAAACAGTCAATAAAAAGGAAAACGGTTCATTAGAGCCGTTTTTTTTGTGCTGCAATAAAAGTTGGCGAGCTTCGGTCTACACTGTATGAATACTAATAAAGGTGTAGATCGTTATATGATTAATAAAATCCAATCCATTTATCAAACTAGCATCGAAAAAGCCGACATTCTAAGTGGACTTGCCCCACTTATTTTGAGGTTAATTGTTGCGCCAGTCATGATCATTGCTGGGTATAACAAACTTAATTTAGCTAAAGAAGATGCTGGCTTTTTAGAAAGCTTGCTAGCAGATGAAAACGTAGTTGCTTGGTTTGGCAATCCAGACTGGGGTCTAGGGTTACCATTTCCTGATTTACTAGCATTTTTAGCAGGTTGGACAGAGTTTTTAGGCGGTTGGCTTATCTTAATTGGACTGATGACCCGCTTGATATCCATTCCGTTGATGGTGACGATGTTCGTTGCAGCTACGCAAGTTCATTGGCATAACGGTTGGTTTTCGGTCGCGCCAGCAAATCCTGATACCAGTGCAGCGCAAGTATTTGCTTGGCTTGGTAGTGATACTGCAAAAGCGAGTTTGGAAAACAGCTTGCAAGTTGCAGAACGATTAGACAGGATTAAATCGATTGTCAGTACCCATGGGTTTCCAGAGTACCTATATGAGAAAGGGAATATCGTGATTTTAAATAACGGTATTGAGTTTGCTGCAATTTATTTTGCGATGTTTTTAAGCTTGTTCTTTACCGGAGGCGGACGTTTATTCAGTTTGGATTATTGGATAGCAAAACTACTTAGCTCAAAGACCTAAAAATATTAGGGAAAGTGCTAAACTTTCCCTAACACTTCAAGTTAAAATAATAAGTGTTTGTATATTATTAAGGAATTACATATGGATGCCATTGAGCTTTTGCTGACACGTCAATCTGACAGCAAGTTATCCTTTCCAGGCCCAAGTGAAGCGCAACTAGAAATTATTAAAAAAGCGGCGTTAAAAGTGCCAGATCACGGTGGCCTAGCACCATGGAAGTTTATTGTTGTTAATGAAGATGCACGAGATAAGTTAGGCGAAATATATTATAAAGCAGCAGTTGAAGAAGAGCAAAATGAGCGGACAGTGTCTCGCGCAAAAGAACTACCGCATCGCGCACCGATGATGATCATTGCTGTATCTCCATATCAAGAACATCCGAAAGTTCCTCGAGTTGAACAAATTGAAAGTGCAGCGTGTGCTTGTTTTGCAATGCAACAGGCTGCATTTGCGCAGCATTTGTCAGGTGTTTGGAGAACTGGCTACTTTGCACAAAGCCCAGCAGTCAAACGTGAGCTAGGGTTGAACGAAAAAGACGAAATTGTCGGTTTTCTTTATCTTGGTACACCAACAATTCAATGTGCGAAACCTGTTCGTCACGAACCCAATTCATTCTTCACTGAATTATAAATTTTACAGAGGCAAGTTATGGCACTTCATGTTGTTGAGCACCCATTACTACAACACAAAATAGGCTTACTACGTGAGCACGGTATCTCGACTAAAAAGTTTCGTGAGCTGGTGTCGGAAGTCGGCAACTTGCTGACTTATGAGGCGACACGTAATTTACCAACCGAAACCACCACGATAAAAAGCTGGACTGGTGATGATTTGGATGTACAAGAGATCAGAGGTAAAAAAATCACGCTTGTGCCGATTTTAAGAGCTGGCCTTGGTATGTTAGACGGTGTGATGCAGCTGTTACCTGCTGCAAAAATCAGTGTTGTAGGATTACAAAGAAATGAAGAAACACTGGAACCTGTTTCGTACTTTGAAAAGTTAGTTGGTAACCTAGAGTCAAGAAGGGCATTGGTCGTTGATCCAATGTTGGCTACTGGTGGCTCACTCATCGCGACAATTGATTTACTTAAAAAATCTGGCTGTAAAAACATTACTGCCATTGTCTTGGTTGCAGCACCTGAGGGTGTTAAAGCTGTTGCAAAAGCACACCCTGATGTTGATGTATTCACCGCTGCACTTGATAGCCATCTTAACGAAAATGGCTATATTGTGCCGGGCTTAGGTGATGCAGGTGATAAAATATTTGGCACACAAGCCTAATCTATTTGGCTGGCAAGCTCATTGTCAGCCATATCTTGTTTAAGAATGCGTTGTCTTTACTTTACCCCTATTTGTTTACTAAATACCCACCAACACACCCAGAAAAAACCAGTTAACCCGATGGCAGCATAGATAGCTGGCTTGGGATTTTCTACTGTACTAATTGAACCCGCATAAGCCGCGATACATGCATACGGAAAGGTGCTTATCATCCAATAAGTTATAAATTTCATAAATGGCATTTTGGTCATTCCAGCCATACATGCTGAAATCTCTGGTAGTATTGGGGTGGCTCTACAGAGTAAGATCACCACTGGGCCTCGTTTTTGAAATAATGCAATGGCATTTGCCCTTTCGATTGGATCTTTAATAAGTTTATCAAATAGTCTGTTACCGTATTTATAGCTAATCGCATAACCTGTAAAACCTGCGAGCAGCATACCTATTATCGCACTTATTCCAGCAGCATAGGGGCCTAGAAAAAATCCAGCTAATAATATAAGTGTCAGCGTAGGGACCGCAATAAATAAATCTAAAAAAAGTAGACCAATCACAATGAATGCGACTAAATGTATGTTTAACTCACCAGCGGCGTTTAACCACGCTTTAATATCCTCAATACTCAGCAACCCGCTTGTTTTTAGCACGATAAAGGTAGATGCAAAAAAGCAAAATAGTATCAACATAATTTTTAAAAGTGATTTCATAAAGAATAAGCCTGCTAAAAAATGTTATGGATAATGGACTGAGATTGAAATGGGTGAGGCAAGGTCAGTCAGTGATAGCTTTGCATCTTTAAACTTGGGAGGGCCACGCCAGCTAATTTTAGCACCATTTGAAAAGCCAAGCCCCTCAGAAGGAATGATACCCGTCCAATTTTTCGAGGTTGTTTGTGAGTTGTCTTCATCATGTAGTACTTTGATTGCAAACTCTGCTTTAGAGGTCGTAAACTCGACACTTAATGACTCTGCCGTTGGACTATGAAACTGAGTTTGCAATGCACTCTTATGCTTTATCGGAAAGCCATTTTCTTCAAACAACATCACCATGATGTGTCCAGGTCGTTTGGTATCTATACCGTTAATTTCCACTTGTACGCTCGTGGCGATTGCGGTTTCAGTTGTCATCAAAATTACTCCAAACATGATTAATTTATATAGTTTGTACATAGACGTTAAGCTCCTTTTAAGATGCGTTTGGCAAGACTTGGTGTAAGGGCATTTAAAATCCGTAAAATTTTAATTTTGCCGATATCATGCTGTGGGTCCTGCCTTTTTAACCCTTTAAGAATTGACTTGGCCGCGCATTCGGCTGATATTTTATTGTCGCCACGACCCTGGGTCATAGGCGTGTCAACTAGAGGAATAAAAGCCTGTAGTACCTTGATATTTGTATGCTCTAATTGGTAGCTTAAGCTTTGTGAAAATAGGTTGAGGGCTGCTTTTGAAGCGCAATAAACACAGGCACTTTTTTTGGCGACAAAAGACAGTCCAGAATTGATATTTAAAATAACCGATTGTGAGTCGCTGGCGTTGAGCGCAGGTAATAGCAAAAATGAGAGTGAACAAACAGCGGTAAAGTTCACATTGATTTCCCGAGCAATTTGTTCGTATTCAAAATTGGGGTCAGTAAATAATGGTTCGTTTTGTACTGCCGCGTTATTGATTAACACATCAATACGAGGATATTGTGCTTTTATTTGTTCAGATAGTGGTTTGTAGCATTCGGGATCAGAAAGGTCTGCAGAGAAACATATAACGTTTTTGTATCTCTTTTTGAGCTGCTCAAGTCGTTTACTATTTCGTGCGATAACAATAATGGTATTTTGGGCATGTAATTGGTCGACAATTTGTCGGCCAATGCCGGATGTTCCGCCTGTTATCACAATGACTTTATTTACTAAGTTCACGTCTGTATCTCCTATGATGAAACTGATGGCTACTTTAAAAGGCCAAAAACGAGACAGCATTAACCTATGTTAAAAATGGCTAAATATTTCATGTAAGCATCGTTCTGTGTGTCGTGTTTTATATTTGCTCACATCAGAAAACTAAGATCTGACGGGTGTGTTATGTCGTATGAAAAAGTAAAGGGAGAAAAATGGAACTACAAAGCTATATAGCGCAAAACGGCACTGTATTAGAAATTGAAAAGGGGCGACAAGTATTCGCGCAAGGTGAACTCTGTGAGTATGTCTATCTAGTGAAGACAGGTTTATTAAAAGCGTTTTATTTAACTGACGATGGTAAAGAGACTATCAAGTCATTTATCCAACCAGGCTCTATCATTGGGAGCCTAAATGCGGCCCATTGCAAAGTCCCTAGCACTTTTAGTTTGCAGGCGCTAGCGCATTGTAAACTTGTACAGATCCCCTTTAACGAATTGCTAGAGTTAAGCAAAGAATCTCTCTCCATCTCCCAAGAATTTATCAACATCCTGCTATCTTTATCATTAAAAAAAGAGCGCAGAGAATTTGAATTACTTACTTTATCAGCATCCCAGCGTTTTAATAATTTGTGTAATGCAGATCCAGATCTTGTTAAAAAGCTCACACAAAATGATATTGCTAGGTATTTAGGGATCACACCAGTTGCATTGAGTCGGATTAAGCATCAATAAGTCGTTAAAATCTTGGTACTTTTCGAATAAAGCTCGTACGTAAGCTATTTCGGTATGCGGTTTACTGCATTCACGGTCACATGAAGTATTGGTTTAGTCGCTTCAATACTTGTGTACTTTATCAAGTAGACCTAAAGAGCATGATACAGAAACTCTCAACGACAGTATTTTTCGGTTCTTTAATAGGAATTGTGTGTCGGTATATCAATGGTTATTAATGAGTTATAAGGCTGCATTTTTAATAAAGTGGGCAAGCCTAATGCTATCTTTTATTCGCTTACATAAATATAATTTCCTGTGGATGAATACAGACTATCTTATGAGTTAAGAATCGTAATGAGTGTGTTTAAAAAACCATCATGAGAAAGTTAGTTAATAGAGTAGAAAAATGTTTATTGAAGAAATTGAATTTAATTTGCTGAGCAAGAAATATAATATTCATTGGAGGCCAATTAAAGATAACGAAATAACCACGGGTAAACGATACATCATATCTGATAAGCAGTTTGAGTTGAGAGGTCAAAATATTAATGTTTTAGAGGTAATTAAAGGTAAATATCGAAGAGTGTCGACCCGGCAAGTAAGCAAGAATAGTCCATATTTGAGCTTTGATGTTTCTTCCTCTCATAGAAGCTCCAAGCAGAAATCCATGCTTCTTCATAGAGCAAGGCTGATATCCTTTGTTGGTGAAGATCCCAATAAAACAATCGCTAGGCATGGCTCTCATGGACAATACAATCATGATTTAGACAATCTGACTTGGGGGACACATGCGGAAAATATGCATGATGCAAAAGAACATGGCGTTCACAAAGGTGACAATAATGCCTCTGCTAAAATAACTAATGAGCAAGCATTAGCAATATACATATTATCTCAGTTAGAACTAATAACTCCAGAAGTGATAAATGCTCTGCCAATTGGAAAAGGCGCTGTGAGTAATATAAAAGCAAAGAGGAAATGGGAGCATGTTGTTACAGGTGATATTGAAAAGCTGGTTGATTTATGCAAAGAAGTTCAATCTGAACGTATGAAATCAGAGCTGAATAAACAAAAAGAAGAGTTAGAGAAACAACAAAAAAAGGAAGTAAAAGGAATAAATAATAATTTAAAGTCAAGGTTGCAACAATTAATATCTGAAATATAACTAAAGTCAATTTTATTAGTGATTTGTCGCAGTAGGTTTTGTATGCCTAGCCGATGATAATTGCTGGACTAACGGTTTATCTAGAAACAATAATGAAGGTGCGATTTTTGTCACTCTGGCACTCTATTTTATGACAAAACAACGCCTTGGACAGCATGTTCGAGATAGTTAGCATATGTATTTATTAGATTGAAAAAAGAGGGGTTAATGAAGTTAATATTTGGGGTTTCATTATTAGTGTTACTGACAGGCTGTATGGGTGTCAACACGATTGAAGGTGTCAAAGCCTCTGGCAAGGTTGATTCAAAGTGCTACAAATCAAGCTCTGTGAAAATGGACGGGAATACTTATGGCGAAACACTGAGTGTTTCAAAACACAAGAAATCTGGGGTAACAGAGATTATTGTTAAAAATATCCTTTACAAAGGACTTCACGACTTTTTGGTGGTCAATATTGCGACTGAAAATGATACGACAAGTGTTACATCATATGCGGCGACGTCTCGTGGTGAATACGCGTTTGAAAAAATCTCCCAAATTGCAAAAGGCCAGATACCAGAAAAGTGCCCAGGTAGCATTTTCTAGCAAGTGCAAAAAATTCGATAGCGAACGTATTGAGAGCGAAATGTTGATTGAAAGTAGGGTAGTTATCTCCAATGTCTAGCAATAGAAAAATGACAGATGAAGAGTTCTGTCAAATGATCACTCTGCTTTCTAAGTTCGCCGACACTGCAATGGACCAATTTGAATTATGGAAGTTTAATAACGATTCTGGAGAGGTACTTGTAAGTATGTCTTTAAGTGTGGGAAAAGATAGTTCAGCATATACTGATGTCACGAAACTCATAGAAAAATAAAGTAACCATAGAGCATGGAGCAGCAGGAAAATTAACTTAGCCAATCGTGCGATGTTGTCTTTCTAATGGCAACAAATAGCATTGCTGCAATTCATAGCTTGTGTGAAACTTGAACTAATACTTGATTAAAACCTCTGCATGCATCCTTTAAATACAAACATAATTGTGAGTTGGCACTGATGGGACTATACCTCTCTTAAGCTCTATCAGAAGGTCACATAGTTGCCTATAAGCAGGATTATATCCTTTACTATGATGCAAAAGTGGCTTTATTGCCTTTTCCACCATTTATAAAATAAGAGAGATTGAGCGTTGTATGCTCAACATCGCTTTCAGCATATTGCATGTAGAGAAGCTTTTCACCATCTAACTTTGGGTATACTTTGGTGACACTCTTCTCGGTTATTGCTATTATTCGCCTTTAAAATCACAGTGGTTAACTTTTTGTTATTTAATTTTTTGTTATTTAACTTTCTGTACGCCTAATTAAATAATCGGGTAAAAATGAAAAAACTTATACTATCTTTATTTTCCATGCTCCTAGTTTCTGGATGTGCAACTTTAAATACGCAATATCAAGGTGACGATTCTGGCTATGCGGTTATGTCTTTTTATATTAAGAATCACAACTTTGCTGGTGATTATGTTGTTTATGAAAATGAAAAAGGTGAATCAGGTCGGTTCTATTATCGTAAAGATGCAGCATGGGGGCGTTCAGAAAGGGATTTTGACGACGAGAGTTATAACGGTCGAGTCGAGCTACATCAATTAAAAGCTGGTAAGTATATGATCACAAAATATGAACAAATCCAAGGTGCGCGTACTTTTGAATATGAGGATTTTGAGCCATATAGCTTTGAAATTAAGAAAAATGAAGCGACATACTTAGGTGAGCTCACAGAATATATTGATGGCATTGGTAGATTGAAGGTGGTCGATAAATTTGAGCGCGATACTCAGATTGCAAAACAGAAAGGTTTACCAGAAAACATAATGATAAACAAGCAGCTTATGAACGAAAGCATGTTAAAACTAGGGGGTTCTAGGTACATACAAATACAGTAGAAATTAAATAGGATATGATCCAAGACGAAATTGAATGAGCTAATGGGTTCGTTCAATTTTATTTAAATTTTTATGTTGCACAGGAAGAAGGTGAACTCTTGGGTTTGATTTTTACTGGTTATTTATAACAGTATTATGATTTAATCAAAGTTATTAACATCATTTTTTGTATTAATAGTAAACACTTCCTGCACCACCTTTTCTATCGAATTAACTTTGCTTTATAAAAATATTAATCTTTTTTAAAAATAATAGTTGTTATAGTTTTATTATGCTATCTTTGCAAGTTAACGCAAAGTGATAGGTGTCTACGTAGTATTTTTTAAGTATGATTTTTGTTAACTATAACAATTCTATTTTGTTGAATTAATTGGTATCATCATTAATTACGAACTTTAAATATTATTAATAGGAAAATTATGTATAAATATTTACTAATGGCTGTAATTTTAGCGTTTTCGCTTCAGGCAAAAGCCAGTGGTGGCACTGATAGTGGTAAAATAGCTCAAATGTATGTTAATGGTGGTTGGACTATGGTTCATATTCCAAATATTGTTACTAATGTACGAGGCTCAAAAAACAATCCAGACAGTTGTAATAATAACTACTGGTTTGCAATTGAGCCAAATGATCCGAATTACACAACATTGCATTCTACGCTGATGGCAGCTCAGATAGCAGAAAAAAATGTACATTTTTGGGTTTCTGGATGTGGTGGGCAAAATCGTCACTACCCAAAAATAGTTAGTGTCTGGTTAACTAATTAATTAAATATAGAGTTCGCCATACTTCTTTTATAAAGCTGATTTAAAAGAATGTGGCGAACTTTATGTATAATATAAAATATATTTTTTCTTTATTTTTAGTAATGCACATAGTGCAAGCAGTAAACTGTTTTATACTTTCCCAAATTCACTTTTGATATGCCTCACATTTTCAAAATCAAGTAGTCTTGCTTAATCCATTTATACTTCGTTATTTGTATGGTTATGATTTCCATCAACTGACAGTGCAATCTTTCTTCATATGCTGGCTCATTGGTATCGTGTGCTAAAACGGCTTAATGCGTGCTTCAAAAGATTGTATTAAATTCTTTCAATTTACACTCAAGACACTTTATGCCAAGAATATTTCTGAACGTTTTTTAAACATGAAAAGGAAATTAGTATGAAATTGCAACTCAGTAAAAAAAATCTTAAAAACTTATGCGATAAAAAAGTTGTAGACTCAGAACAGACGCCATTGATCGCTGGTGGTGCCAGTGCTATTCCACCAACAAGAGTGCAAAAGGGTTGCCCTTATTTCTCTTATTATCCAGTGAATACGTGCCGTCCTCGTTAAATGCATCATCGCAAGGGTACAATTTGTGCCCTTAATTTATACTCGGTTGAAAAAGTAATATTGTTTTATCCTTGAGTTTTTTGTGAAACAAGCCTTTGTCAGCACCCTATAGCCGGTTAGTATAGAGGTTATGCTGCTTTCTACACGTGGATAGATTATAACTCTCGCAACTAGCTTCTACTTTTCCCAACACATATTGAAAACTCATGCTAAGTTCTCACCTGAGTTAAGTTCTATTTTCTGTGAAATTATATAGAGTTATGTGCTAATGTATTGTTACTCTATTCAGCCTCATATCGAGTGAGCTGTACGAGGAACTCTTTCTTGATTGCATCGCTTTTTTAAAGGCTGTCGAGGGGAAGATAAATCTATAGAAAGTGAAGTTTATTAGTTTTACACAGGTCAAATCATGAATAAAGAACAGTACTTAAAAGATAGAGTAGACAATCAGATTAATTGGTATAACAAAAAAAGCAAATCAAATCAAATGTGGTTTAAATCCTTAAGGATTATCGAAATCGTAAGTGCTGCCATTATTCCATTTGTCGCCGGTTATAGTAACTCGATTCCACATGGTATGGTTTTTATTGGTGTATTAGGCGTTATAATCGCTATTTGTGCCGCATTAACTGCTCTTAACAAATATCAAGAAAATTGGTTAGTGTATCGAACTACTTGTGAAGCTTTACTTCAAGAAAAGTTTTTATTTATGACAAATGCTAAGCCCTATAACAATGAAGAGGCATTTAGCAAGTTCGTAACTAGAGTTGAAAGCTTGCTCTCTAAAGAAAACACACAGTGGGCTCGCTCTGTTAAAGAAAAGCCAAATAGCAAATCAAAATAACAAACCAAAATTAGCTGCTTTAACACTTGGGCTTTATGTTCAAATAAGCTTTGAGTTCGGTTTCATAATATGGTTACAGAGTTATATATCGAGGTTTAAAACGAAGGTAACTTCGCATTTGTTGAATGAAGTTACCTTTCTTAGTCCATAAATACCTTCCAAATAATTCAAGGGGTACATGGTGCTCCTTTTCTTTTTTGTAATTTTCATAGCTGAATTCAATGTTCAGATTGACTTTGATATGTTATTGGTCGCTCAAAATACGACTGATTATTGTATGAGGCACCATCTGAAAGAATAGAGTTTGGGGTGCATGTATGCAGAGGGATTAAGGAATATTTCAGACCTTATCAAACATATTGTTGTAATAGCTTTTTGGTAAATCGCGTAATAGATTGTAATAGGAATAAATAATCCCCTTTTCTATAGTGATAACTTCTCACTAACAAGGAGCGAAATTATGTCCTTCATTTCAATGCCAAAAAATTTCCGTAAAAATAAAGCGGATACCGATCCGAAAGGATTTGTTCCTAACTCAATGATAGATACATTGTTTGACTATAAAACTTTTCTAGATAGTAGAGATTTAAATGGCTCGATTGCATTAAAGGCTCCAGAGCAACAAAAAAATATCGCTGTTATTGGGGGGGGAGCCTCTGGTCTAGTTGCGGCATACGAATTGTCAAAAATTGACAATATTCATGTCACTTTGTTTGAGGCGGCTGATCGCCTAGGTGGCAGAATGGATTCTGTGTATGTGCAAGATGGAGATCTCAATCAGAAGGTGTTTGAATTGGGTTGTATGCGTTTTCCCCCAACTTCATATACTTTATATCATTACTTAAATAAATTTGGGTTAAAGGCGACGCCCAACTTCCCCGATCCAGGCAAGGTACCGACCAAATTACTTTATGAAAATGAGGTCATTAATTGGCCGGCAGGCCAACCCACTCCTGATAACGAAGACTTCCAAAGAATAGGTGATGATTTTGGTAAAATCATCAACTTTTTGCTAGGAGACGCTTCGGCACCTGATATTGAAAATCCGAGCAAACTGTTTGATTACTGGGCAATTTACCAATCAGATCCCACTGAGCAAACTAAGCAAAAAGTAGTTGATGCCTGGCAGGGGATCCTTACCCAATATGTCGGAGTCACTTATTTTGATGCTGTATTTGAGTTAGCACAAAACAGATTGCTTGTAAGTCGTCCATGGACTCAAGAAGATATGAATAAATTCGGCGCTTTGGGGGTTGGGGCTGGCGGTTTTGGACCGTTATATGGTGTTGACTTTGTTGAAATATTAAGGCTTTTTGCCAATGGCTGGGAAGATAACCAAGAGTTATTATTAGATGGTATTGGCGCGTTAACACAAGCATTTGAGTTTGCATTATTAGATGCTAGGACAGCAAGTGGAAAACCAAAAGTTAGCATAGAATTGAATGCCAAAGTTAAGAGTCTTGTCAAACTTGCTGGTGACAAGTATGCGTTGTCAGTTAGCAATAATGGCGGGCAAGTGATTTCGTCTCAATTTGATTCGGTGGTAGTGGCAACCACGACTCGAGCGATGGAATACATGGGGCTTACAATAGCAAATGACCTTGATAGTTGTGAGTCTGAAAAGTCACAAGATTTAATTTCCCAGAATGTGAAAGTTGCGATAAGAAACCTCCATTTGATGAATTCATCAAAGCTTTTTGTCACGACTGAGAGTAAATTTTGGTACCCAGAAAACAACCCGCAAGGCAATGAGCTCCCGTTTAACATTCAGACGGATGAACTTATGCGAGGCTTATATTGTCTTAACTATGACGAAGATGTTGATGGAAAGCCAAACACACAAGGTAAGGGCGTAGTGCTGATAAGCTATGTTTGGGGAGATGATTCTTCAAAATTACTAGCGCTGAGTCCTGAAGAGCGTTTTCAACAATTTTTGCCAGCCATTTATGCCGTGAATCCAGAATTTGCAGCGTTACTTGAAAAGCAGACACAAAAAGTATCTTGTATTGACTGGGAAAGTACATCGAATATTTATGGGGCGTTTAAACTCAACTACCCTGGTCAAGAGCAAAGTAACAAAGATGCATTTTTCCAATACCAACAAGAAAATCAGGGTTTATTTTTAGCTGGAGATAGCATCTCTTGGGCTGGCGGTTGGCTTGAGGGGGCAATGCCAACGGGGATCAATGCGGCATGCGCAGCTGCGAAATATGTTGGTGCAAAAGTCATTGATAATTCGCCGCTAACAGATATTGCTAAAAATATGTATGACTATGGTATCGGTAGCAATACAGGCTTTTGTACTTTAAAAGAAAGTGGATTTTTAAGTGCTTCTTCTATTGCCGAATATCAATTTGGGCAAGGGGACTTCAGTATTGAGGCAACTGTTCGGACGCTAAGCCCAGGTACTGTCGTTGGGAATAAGTCTACGGCTGGTGGCAGTGGGGGCTACTTGTTGGTCATTCAGCCTGATGGTTCGATTAAATTCGCGACAGATAACGGTGAAACTTACTATCAGATTGAGAGCGAACTTTCCGATGTAAAAGACGGCAACTGGCATAGTGTTGTAGCTGTTCGTAAAGACGGAGAACTTACACTTCATTTGGATGGAAAGTTACTTGAATCAACTCAGTCTGGAGCCAGCAATCAAAGTCCTCTCAATGTTTCTAACTCCCTAGATGTGCTGATTGGTTCAGTTCAACAAAATCAAGAACCTTTTATTCACTATACTGGTGATGTTTCACAAGTAAGACTGTGGCGTCGCGCTTTAAGTGAGCAAGAAGTTGCTTCTCAGTATGAGCAAGGGACGATTATAGATAAAGAAGGCTTGGTGGCACATTGGCCCTTGGCTATTAATACCGATGATATTTCAGAGAATGAGAATAATGTATCTGTGAATGGTGATGTGACCTTTGAGTCGGTTTCATAGATCTACTTTTGCAGGTATCACAGGCGTGGTACCTGCAAAGCCTTTTGAATACCGCACTAGTACAAATGATGCGTCCATAACTTGTAAATGCTTAGGTTTACATCCTCAAATAAATCTATATTTTTCTCTTTATTACTTTTAATTTAGTGAAATGTCACATGTAGCTTTTGATAATTCACATATTTTTATGTTATTTATTTAAAAATAAGCATTTATTTTTTTGTGGATTTTTATTCTATCTAAGAAGGAATTAAGATATAAATTTAATTAAACTTTGATTTTAAATCGGTTAAGTTCATTATAGGCTATTACTCCCTTAGGAACTATCAGATGAAGTTTACATTAAGACGTACTCAAGAAGAGGACTTAGACTATTTGCTTGAGCTTCGGCGTCTTACTATGGATCAATACTTGTTGCAGGATGGTGTTGATATTAGTGATAAAGAACACCTTTTCCGAATTAAGTTTAATTTTGAAGACGCTAAAATAATACTTGTAAACGGCAAAAAAGCAGGTCTTTTCAAAGCAAGTTATATATTAAAAAGCAAACAGTGGTACATATATCAAGTGCAAATACATCCAGACTTTCAGGGTAACGGGATTGGTGGTCGGCTAATTCAGGATATGTGCAACATGGCGGCGAAAGAAGGGAGCGAAGTTGGATTAAGTGTGTTAAAAAGTAACCCAGCCAAAGCACTATATGATAGGTTGGGGTTCTCTGTGATTGATTCTAACTGTAGTGAATATGAGATGCTTTATAAAAGTAAACTAAGAACACCGGTTTCAACATAAATATCTATTAATATGCTCTGTTTCTATAACTTTCCCACAATGACTATACTACAAACTAGCCATGATTCGTGATTATAAGCAGACTGCAAGATCAATGCGATAAATGAGCCATGGGAATTGATACTGTACGGTTTATGATAAAAAGCCGGCCCAGAGCCGACTTTGTTATACCTTTGACCAGGGATAAATTACAGCGCTCTTACTACAGCGAGTGCGATATTTGCGAAAATGTTTGGTGAGCCATAGCCGCCAGGTAATCTTTGGGTTTGGTCAATCATTATTTCAGGTTCGCCTTTAGGTGACACATTGATACTTTGAGTAGATAACCAATATAAATAGATGTCTAATAAAGCTGGATCAAATTGAGCTAGCTTTGCCCATTGGCTTTGGTATGCGCCTATATTGCGGTAATATGGATCAGTACTCCTGTTATAGCTACAGGCGTCAATTGAACACACATTTGACCTAAATTTCTGATCTGAATCAGAAATAATGAGCTTTTTCACTGTATTGGAAAGACGTATTATATCCTGTTGATCAAAAACACCGAAGCCACCTGCAAGATATGCTTCTACGATAAATGAAAGCGTGTCGCCAGCATGGCTTACATCAATTGTGCCTTGAATAGGCAAGCTCGCAGTCGCGCAATCTTGACTAGAATGACCCGAAGGAGCATAACAACGGATGTTATAAGCATTGGCGTTGTTGGTTGTTACATATTCCAGAGAGTTTTTTAGAATTTGTCCTCTTTGTTTTATAAAATTCTCATATTGGTTTTTAAGTGTTTGGTCTGAGCTGTGCTTATTCAGAAATAGTGCAATTGTCCCAACTCTTCCTATAAAATGAGTTACTCTCAGGTTATTGAATTGGTTAGACTTAGCGTACCATTTTCTCCATATATGTTGTTCTGCAAAATCTTGAATGCTGGTAGCTCTTGCATGCAAGTCGACAAGGTTAGGGTCATCTAATATGACAGCGGCTGTGCGAGCCACGCCTGAACCTGCACGCCACTCATAGTGGTCATGATCATACATCTTGCCATTATATTCATACAGCGGAGTACTAAACCAATCGAGATAGCCATCGCCATTATGGTCTTGACCGGTACTTTTGTATTTTTCACTTAATTGCAAAGCCAATTCAACTAATGTTTTATCCCCAGAAGCTAAGTAAAGGTCTAGTAAACCGTCAATACCAAGCCAAGCGTTATACATAAGTTTGACGTCACATACTTTTCGTTTTCTACCATCAATAATAACTTCAGTATCACAATGTATATTATCGAGCCAACGTGTGGGCGTCCTGGCCATAAATGCCTCTTTTAAGTTGGACACAGTTGGATGTTCTTTGACTCTATAATGAGCTAACTCTTGCGTGACTCCGCCTCGACCTTGACAAAAAACTTCAAGTTCACCGTTATTTACCAAAATAGAGCGGGGAGGCGATGTCCATTGGTAGGATCCGCTTTTTTGTTCACCTTGATAATAAACAACTTCATTACCGGCATTGTTGTAGGCATAGCATTTACTGGCGTTATTATAATTAAAGTTTAATGTTTGTCGCTGGCCGATATAAGCTGTTTGTGGAGAGTAGTGTAGATTGGTGATCGTTGGCTTTGCAGCGGGTGTCAAAGTGTATGATGCAGATGCTGTTGTGCTGCCACCTTGCCCTGAACATTTAAAGTTATAACGAACAGTTCCTGGTTTATTACTGGTAAATGTGTAGCTTCCTGATGTGCCAATTTCTGTCCCCCAAGGGTTTTTGCATGATGTAGCATGTTGTGTCGACCATCTTAAAGTGATTGGCGTTCCGACTTCTACTGAGCGTGGGGAGTATGCAAAGTTTGCTGTTGGTAGTGGGTGAGGTTTAACAGTGCGAACTGCCTTAAATAATGTGCTACCGCCGGGACCTGAGCAGGTAAACCTATATTCAGTTACCCCAACTGATGGGGTGGTTGTATATGAACCGTTGGTACCTATTTCAGTTCCCCATTGATTTTTACAGCTTGTGGCATTGCGTATATACCACCTTAAGGTACTGTTTTGTCCCACTGTGATAGTACTTGGTTGAAAATAGAATGACCCCGTTGGTTTTGGCAATGCGTATGCACTATGCATAGCTAAAAGCGCCAGTGCAGAGATACCGTTTATATATTTCATGTTTAATTTTCCTTAATTGTGTATGCATTGAAGGCGAAATTATACACAAAATTATATTGTACTCCCGAGGTTGTTAACTTTTAGTTATCAAAGTCCAGAAACAGTCACTTAATATCAGTCATTTACATACAGTGTGAAAAATCAAATTCACTACTTTGGTTATTTACGCTCTAAAAGGGGAAGCATTTCGATGTCATGTAAGGGTTTGTAATACTTAAAAATCACATTCTAATTTAGAGTAAAAAACTAAAAAAGGAGTGCTTAATGAATACAAACACATCATATGACCTTATTGTTATCGGTGGAGGTCCCATTGGCCTATCTACTGCTTATCATGGTGCTAAAGAAGGTCTGAAAATACTCGTAATTGAAAAGTTCAGCTACTTTAATAATCTGGGAAGTTCAGCTGGGTATTCAAGACAATTCCGGTTGCAATATGAGCAAGATTATATGTCACAGTTGAGCCTGTCATCACAGCCGTTTTGGTGTCATTTACAGCGATACACGGATGTACCTCTAGTGGGTAGTGAAGGCAGCTTATGGTTTGGACAGAATATTTCTGGTACACAAGAGGGCGGAATTGACAAAGCGAAAGTCACAATGGATACCCTTGGCATCCCATATGAACCTTTGGCAAATGCACAGGGCATCGAGAGCAAGGCAAGCTTTGAAGGTTTGCCAAAAGCGTATTATGGCTTTTTTCAAAAAGATGGCGGAACCATTAATGTCAAAGCAACTGAGCAGGTGCTATACAATGCAGCACTCGCAACAGGAAATGTCACATTTAAGGAATGGGAGAGTGTTGTTAATATAGACAACAGTGAAGAGAACTGTATAAAAGTTTTCACCCAACGAAGTGGGCAAGGCATGGAAACTTTGTCTTATTATCAAAGTGCAAAGCTTGCTATAACTGCAGGGGCTTATGTGAATGATACGGTGCGGTATTTGGGGTTCTCAGTACCCATTTTAATTTGGCAAATGGCATCAGCATATTTTAAGAAAATTGATGAGCATGCTCATTTCCCTTCTTGGTTTGCGTTTCAATCCAAACCCGAAGACAGTCCATACCAACCAGAGAGTGCGACAAACTCACTCTTATATGGCTTCCCCGAATTAGATTGGGCAAACCCAGGTTTTGTAAGGGTTGCAACAGATTTTCCCGATTATAAAATTATTTACGACCCTAGTGAACGTCAATTGGCTCCTTCTGCAAAGTCATTAGATATAGCATCATCTTGGGTAGAGCAGTTTATGCCTGGGCTGGATCCAACACCTCAGCACACTTCTACATGTTTAATTGCCTTATGTAATGATCCTAAGCTTGAAGAACAGCCCGAGTTTTTCTTGGATTATCTCCCCAAAGAACAGCCGAACTCAAAGAATATCGTGACATATACCGCAGGCTGGGCAGGTAAGTTCATTCCAATCATGGGCGATATGATCATCAAAATGCTGCAAGAGCCTGCACTCGAAAAGTTTACTTATAGTGAAGGCGAACGCGTTTTTAATATACCCCGTAATCATTTCGCAATTAACTGGCAACCGGCAGGTGAGGTAAGCCCAGTAAAAAAGGAATCAAAATAATGAAAACATACACAATCTTCGGTGGTGGCCCATCTGGTTTATATACGGCTTGGCGTCTATTGGATAGTGGCAAGTTAGCAAGTGGAGATCAACTCGAGATAATTGAATGGGGTGATTACGATTATGCGCAAAATGGTGAAGGAACACGCTTGCCAGCTGGCCGTATTTGCACATATCACTATCAGAATTGCAGTAAGAATTCCTATATTGAAGTTGGCGGTATGCGCTTCATTGAGTGGGATGATGAAAAGAAAGAAGGACATCAGCTTGTCACTACGACTATCCATAAGCTGGGGCTTGATGGTCAAAAAGTACCTTTTAATACGACTGATGACCCCTTATTATTTGTGCGTGGTCAGCACATGTACCAAAGTGAAATCAACTTCTACAATAGGGCTCCGTACGATACTAACACATCTGTAGATATAGATGCTGAAGTTAAGGTTGGTAATCAGTTTACGGTTAAAGAAACAGTCAGTGTACCTGCTAATGCAGCGCCTGCAGATGATTTAATTGGTAGCGTATCAAACGCCATTGTTACTAAAAATGCAACCAATAGAGTTCAGCAATGTCAATTTTATTCAGAGGGTGTCTTACCTGATGGTTTTGAGTCATATGTATATAAAACTGGTGATTTGGCAAGCAACATTGGTTATTGGAATATTTTGTATGATCAGGCGTATAACGAAGGGTATCAATACGCAGCAGATGCTAATGGCTATAGCTCAAATGTGATTAACTGGAATGCTGCGGATGCGGCTGTTTACAATGGAGAATTTGCACCTGGTGGTAAATTTAAAACATTGAAAACTGGGATGTCATCGCTGTTTGTAAGCTTATATAACGCGTGCATCTCACTTGCTGAAAATCATAATATTGATTTCAAAGTGACAAAGTCGACTCGATTACATTCAATTTGGAGTAAGTCTGGTAAAACTCTGTTCCATACTGCTTCAGCGTGCAATCCGGACACACCAAGCAACAGTGTAAAAGAAACCGATTATGCATTTTTGGCTATGCCGCCTCACGCTGTTAAGGCCGTTGCTGCGGCTACTCGGTATTTGCCAGAAGAACAAGAACGTGTGAATTTTCTAAACCAAACCAATGTATCTAACTACTTAGAGTCTGTTATAGAACAACCTTCGTTTAAAGCCGCTATGTTTTTTGATACGCCGTGGTGGGAAGACAATTCACTGCCATTTAAGCCTAAAGTTAACACGTATACCCAAACATACGGGCCCACAATTACGGATCTGCCGATAAGACAGGTATATTATTTTGGTAATAACGCACCTGTTAAGAGTACGAAACCTGTATATGGGATTTTGGCATCATATGATGATATGCGCTTTACAAACTTCTGGCGTGAGTTGGAGTGGTCTATTGATGAGCAGCATACAGTTGCACCGAGCACCGATACTCAGCCACTTGTGGGGGCAAAGAAAGCGACTAATGCAATGCAAAGAATGCTCAGGTTGCAGCTGGCTAGATTGCATTATGGTAATGAACATGTCGATCCCAAAGTGATCCCTAAACCATTAGAAACAACTTTTATGGATTGGGGACATAATCCTTTTGGCGCAGGTTATCATGCGTGGGCATCACATTATAATATTTGTAAGGTAATGCAAGATATACGCACTCCAGAGTTACTGGCTGGTATGGATAAATCTGCGAATGTGTTTATTATTGGTTCCGCGTTTTCAAATGACCAAGCATGGATAGAAGGTGCGTTTTGTACAGCTGAGTCGGTGCTGATGGATTATTTTCACATTGATACAATTGCAACTGATTTACAGGATTACCCTCTAATTTGCGGTACTTGCGATATAAGGATGTAGTTTAAACTTCATAAAGATAACATTTTGGAAAGGATAGAGTATGCGGAAAGTTAGGTTTTGGCTAGTGGTGTTAGCCTGTTTTATGTTGTCGGCTTGTCAGTGGGCCAAAATTGCTCATCATGATCCACAGGTGAAATTGCTGTTGGTGCAGACAAAGGTAAGAATTGATATGCATTGGCATAGGATGTTGTTAACAGAGAAGCAATCGCGCGACTTTCTAAACTACAAACAAAACTATCATGCCATAGAGGTAGATATTCAAGTTTTGAAGGCGCTTAACGAACATAGGGCTTATAACTCTGAGTCTGTTACTCAAAGCGAAAATTTACTGAAATTATGGAGACAAGACATATCTAATCACCAACAACATAATACACTGGGTGACACTTTAATTAAACGCCGATCTAAACAGTATAATCGGGTATTAAAAGCGATGCTTGTTGCCGAAAATGCTAAACCAGAATAAAAGGAGATATTGATATGAACATAGATGAACTTATAAGGGACACTGGCGACTTTCTGTGTAGAGAATTTTCAGCTGATGTTGAAGATGTTGCAGAAGGTGTCCATAAAGCGTTAGGTGCGAGTAAAGAGTCTATTGCTCAGCTGATTACTGCTCGAGCCAATGGAGAGTTAACGGAAGACGAGTTTAACGCTGAACTTCAAAGGGAATCATTGGTTTTTGAGACGGAGTTATTGACTTTAAAAGTCATAGCAAAAGCAACGATAACCAAAATATGTCAAGCGGCGATAAGCTATATTTTAAAATCAGCGAATTCAATCTCTTAGTTTTAGAGTGATGCATAATCATCTGGTGTTATTCAACTTCGATAGCACCAGTCTTTACATTTTAATTCTGCTTAGTTTTTTCATGACTTGCTCATCGTTTTTTTATTAGTATGTCGGTGCTAGCAGTTTTCGCGTTTTTCTTATTCGTAATCACCGTTAATTTCAGATTTTTAGCTCAGCGTTAAGAGAGCCGTAAATCTTTTACGAACGATATTCTACCTTTGACTTCCGCTTTATACATGAAACAGAAACGCGACGTCTATTATATTACACCTAATTACACTTGGTTGATATTTAACTATAACTTCTTTAGTTTGTAATGGGGTTGGTATTAATAGTATGGTTTGAAATTTTGGAGGTATTTGTTAAATCAATATTTTTATTTGGCCCAAGCTATTTTATCAACGTTGGCACAAAAAAGTGGTTAGTTAGAAAATGAATTTAAAAAGAATCTTTGTTTATTGGTCAGAGCCATATGCAATCAAATATTGTTTAAAAGAAAACGTTTACAATTTATGTAAGGAAACACCTAAAGAGATATCTCAATCTTTTGGTGTGTATCAGATTTATGGTGATCATCCTATATATGGTCTCAATGTATTGCTCTATATTGGCATGACAAAGTTGTCTAACAATCGTAATTTTGAGAAAAGAATTCAAGAGCACCTAGACGGTAGGTTTTGGCAACACCATGGATTAACTGTGCGTTTTGGTGAGATTTATCATAAACAAGCACCTGTTACGGATGTTCAACAAATTAAAGATGTTGAGTCACTCTTAATAGCCTCAAATATGCCAGCATTGAATCGGCAAAATATAGACAAAGCATCAAACAGTTGTGCAAACCTACTCGTTAGAAATGATGGATTTAGAGGCTCTATAGTACCTGAGTGTTCGGGTGAGTTCTGGTGTTGAATTGTGACGCAATCTAAAAAATGACTTAGGAGTTTGGCTTACTAATTGATATGCCAATCAACAGAGCATTCAGATAAACAGTCTCAATCGTGCTGTGATAAACCTAAGAACTAGTTTTTTGGTATGGATTAATGTTGCTTAAAGGTAATTTTTTTTGTGTTTTTTGTTTAATGGTTTTGTGTTTTTAAGCTATCTTTAAACCGTAGCTGACATCAGACTCAGTCTCTGCTCTGTGCTGAGTATTTAATGAGTCAAAACTTAACAGTTACCATTAGCAGTAGAATGCAATCCATATAGCTAGCTTGAAGCTAGCACGTTTTTTTAGCATAACAAGTAGAGAGTGAATATGAGCTCAAATAATGTCAGTATCCTCAACTTAATTTTTGCAATTTTTCTTCCTCCTATTGGTGCGTTTTTGCAAGTTGGCTTCAGTCTGCACTTTTTTATCAATATTGTGTTGACCCTACTAGGCGGACTGCCAGGTATGATCCATGCTATTTGGCTGGTAGTGACCAATAAAACAGGTGACTAAACCTTATAGTAAAAAAAGGGGCTAATCGAGGGGGTGGTTAGCTCTATAACCTTTCTTTTCTTCAACCTTGAGTTTGTGTGTTATGAGTAACTATGCCACAGGTGTACTCCAAACATTTACTGATACTGGCTCGCCGTGACGGTAAGTTTGGTTGATGAGCCTGCCGGCAAAATTGAAACCAGCTTGGTGCAAAACTTTGTTTTTATCGAAATTGTCAGATAAACATTGTGTCTGTATTAGTGAGATCCCCAATGTTGTCAAATGTGAATTGGTATGTGTTATCAGATCACGTTTTACGTCTAACGTATCGAGATGATCTGCAATAACTATATTTGAAATACTTGCTACAGCCGACTTAGATGAGTAAGTGACTCTAACATACGCCACGATATTATTGAGAAATTCAAACACAAGATAATCACTACCTTGTTGCATATCATCGATGATTGCTCGTTCGCTTTGATTATATGTTGCGTAATGGCAAGCCTTGCTAAATTGTAATTTGGCTATGTCTATTGCATCACTTTGTTGTGCCAGACGGACCATAGATAAGCCAGAAGGTATTATATCGCTTTCATTTGATACAGAAGTAATGGCATCTAATACAGAGTCATGCTCTGTTTTACCAATTTCTTTTGCTCTTGCATTGTCAAAATATTTAGCAATGTACAAAGCACTTCGTGAATCACAGTAGCAAGGGATGCAAGCTTCTACTTGATAATCTTTTTTTATAAATAGATCGAGTTGAGACTCGTGGATCATGTAACTAATTTTAGTATTACATAATTTATGCGTTTCTTGTTCAATTGACTCTATCGTGTTCTCTCTTAACCTAGAGTGGGTCAAATTTGCAGACGTTAGCCTATTGGCAGTACTAAATTCTAGGGTGTTATCTACACTCATTTGATTTTTCTCATTTGCTTTAAATTTTTGTTTTAAGCTTTATTGTTAGAGCTCTAATCTTTTCGAGGGTTTTATCATGGCATGTTTGAGAGTTAATTTCAATTTTGGCCAATATTTATGGGGTGGAATCTAAATTTTCAGTGATTTCTTGAGGGTGGTTTGTTTGAGTTCTAAATAAATGTATTGGTAAGTAAATATAAATATGCATCGATGAATAAATTTAATTCTTTAAAGTCTCTAGTGTGATAAATAAAATCTATCAACCTGGTAGCGATTAGTTGCGTAAATAAGGGAAAAGCATCAATGAGTCTTTGATCAGATCTGCCTTATTACTTTTTGCCAAATACATAGCAAAAATCTCTCTGGTATAAACTGGGGCTTTTTCGACTAAAAACAGTTTTTTCTTGCGGATCAAGTCAAAGCACATTTGCCTTGGGAGATATGCTGTGCCGCCAGCCTCTGTGATAAAGTTTAAGGCAATTCGGGGCTGACTCATGGTATGTTTAATCGTCGTAGTGTCAAAAAAGTCTCGAATGAACTGGCTATTTACTGCCTCACCATAATCAACCTGTATTATGCTTTCAATTTGGTCTAATTCTAAATTTTGATAGGTTGATACTAATTGCAATGGCACTGTACTTACTTTCTCTGTGACGATCTCTTCGATGTAAGGCGGCTCGAATATGAAAGCAATATCTATCAATCTTGCCAGCAGCTGCTTTCTTAATTCTAAAGGTGAATAGTTTTGAATATGAAGCTGAACATCATCTAAGTTTCTATCAATTTTTTGCAGCCAATCTTGTAAAACAATGTCCCAAATGGACATCATTGACCCGACAAACAACTGGCTTACATTGCCTTCACTGACACCTACGTCTTGCTTTAGCTTTTGCCACATAATCATCATTTCGTTGGCGTGCTTCACAAGCCTATGTCCTTCCGGTGTAAGCTTAAGGCGCTTTTGGCTTCTATCAAATAGTAATACGCCCAGTTCTTGTTCGAGTAATTTTATTCGGCTGCTAATTGCTGCTTGTGTTATGTAAAGGTTATCAGCCGAAGCCCTAAAATGTAGAGTTTGGCTAACTTCTAAAAAGGTGGTAAGGAGCTCGATTTTCATTCATTAAGTCGCAAAAAGAGTCAAAACGCTAGCTTAGTTTAATAAAAATAATTTATCAAACTATGAATTTTATTTCGTTTTTCTTTTCAGTAAAGCTGGCTTACATTTGCGTCATCAAACATACAGACACAGTGAAATTATAAAAATGAAAATCGCAATTTTATCTCGAAGTGAAAACTTGTATTCAACACGCCGTTTAAAAGAAGCGTGTATAAAAAGAGGCCATGAAGTGGATGTAATAGATACCTTGCATTGCTATATGGATATCACAAGTAGCAGGCCTGCGGTCCGTTACCATGGTGAGGAGCTACCTAAGTACGATGCAATTGTGCCACGCATTGGGGCATCAATTACATACTACGGGACGGCCGTTGCAAGACAGTTTGAAATGATGGGGACATTTAATGTCAACGAGTCTGTCGCAATCAGCCGCTCTAGAGATAAATTACGTTCTTTGCAGCTTTTATCTCGCAAAGGCATTGGGCTACCTAGGACGGGTTTTGCTAGCAAGCCAGATAATATAAAAGACTTAATTAAAAACGTCGGTGGTGCGCCACTTGTTATTAAACTGCTAGAGGGGACTCAGGGAATAGGGGTTGTGTTGGCTGATACGGCAAAGGCAGCAGAAAGTATTATCGAAGCTTTTATGGGCCTCAAAGCAAACATACTTGTGCAGGAGTTTGTTAAAGAGGCTGGTGGGGCAGATATCAGATGCTTAGTGATCGGCGGCCGTGTTGTGGCCGCAATGAAGCGCCAAGGTGCAGAAGGAGAGTTTCGCTCAAATTTACACCGAGGTGGTACTGCTGAGATTGTAAAGCTCACAAAAGAAGAGCGAGAAACTGCCGTGAATGCAGCAAAAGTGATGGGATTGAATTTTTGCGGAGTAGACCTACTCCGTTCAAATAATGGGCCAATGGTCATGGAAGTGAATTCATCTCCTGGCTTAGAAGGTATTGAAAGCGCAACGGGGTTAGATGTTGCTGGTAAGTTGGTTGAGTTCATCGAGAAAAATGCAAAGCCAAATTCAACGCGCACCCGTGGTAAAGGTTAATTAAATAGGACTGTAAACGTATGTCATTAATAACCATTGGTGGTAAAGACATCTTGTTGGGTCAAACGTGTCAGGTTGATATACCCGTTGCGAAACTTTACACAGATGCTGATGTTCATTTACCTGTGCACATTGTCAGAGCCAAGAAGCCGGGGCCGACTATTTTTGTCAGTGCGGCAGTACATGGTGATGAGTTGAATGGCGTTGAGATAATCCGACGATTACTCACCGTAAAAAACTTTAAAATAACAAAAGGGACGTTAATAGCAGTGCCAATTGTGAATGTATATGGGGTGGTAAATCAGTCAAGGTATATGCCTGACAGAAGAGATCTCAATCGTAGCTTCCCTGGGTCTGATAAAGGTTCGTTGGCGGCAAGGCTCGCTAATACGCTATTAAAAGAAGTCGTGGCACATTGTGACTACGGGATTGATTTGCATACAGGGGCGATCCATAGATCAAACCTGCCGCAAATTCGCGCTAATTTAGCGGATGAGGTCACGCTTGAGCTGGCAAAGTCGTTTGGTGCTCCAGTGGTGCTAAACTGTGAAATTTTGGAGGGATCGCTTCGTGAAGCTGCTGCAACATGTGATACCCGAGTGCTCGTATATGAGGCTGGTGAAGCTTTACGGTTTGATGAGCTCTCTATACGCATGGGGATAAAAGGTATTGTGAATGTCTTGCGCTACTTGAAAATGATGTCTTCTAGGGGAGCAAGTGCCAAGAAAACGTTTAGTTTTATTGCCGACAACAGTAGTTGGGTCAGAGCCAGTGCCAGTGGGATCGTGGCTAACTATTTCAACCTTGGCGATCAGGTAAAAACGGGCGATGTATTGGCCGATATTGGTAATCATTATGGTAAGACTTTAGGGCAAGTTGTCGCAATGAAAGATGGTGTGATCATTGGAAAGCAAAATATTCCGTTAGTGCAAGAAGGTGAAGCGATGTTTCATATTGCGTTTTTTTCAGGGCCTAGTCAGCAGGTATCAAAAAAGATCGAACATGTTGAACAAGAGTTAGTTGTCAATACAGAATCAAGTGAACAGCTATTATGAAAGACAAAATGATTATTGGACATATTGAGGCGATTAACTTATCAGAATTTGGTATTACATGTTTGCCTGTAAGAGTAGACACCGGCGCGCAAACCTCATCACTGCATGTTGATAATATCAAGCAAGTGTCAGTAAAAGGCAAGCCAGGGGTTGAGTTTGATATTCATCCAGAGATGCACAATGTAGATAAAGTGATCCGATGCAGTGCACCACTTCATGATGTTAGGAAGGTCAAGTCATCGAATGGCATGAGTGAGCAGCGTTATGTGATTAAGACACGTGCCCAGCTGGGGGATTTTGAATGGGATATAGAAGTAACGCTGACTAATAGAGCCGATATGACATATCTGATGTTGTTAGGTCGGCAAGCGTTAAGCGGTTTATTTTATGTTGATGTATCACAAACATTTGTTATGTCTAGTGAGGTGTAATTATGAAAAGTGACAAAATTGAAAATTTTGCAAAAGCGTCTTTAGGTACTGAAGGCGATGAATTAGGCCCTGTTGAAAAAAGTGTTGTCGACAGTATTTCTTCACAGGAAGTGATTGTCGCAAATATCAATGAGAGCTTTCATGATGAACTGACGTTTGGTCAGCGCATGGCTGATAAAGTGGCTGAATTTGGCGGTTCTTGGCGTTTTATCATTATATTTGTGTCAATTATGGTATTTTGGGTCGTGCTGAATACAGTGTGGTTGACACAGGAAGATGCATTCGACCCATATCCTTTTATTTTGCTGAATCTCGTGTTATCGACGCTTGCAGCTGTTCAGGCACCGATCATTATGATGTCTCAAAATAGGCAAACATCGAAAGATAGACTGGCATTTAGCAAAAGTTATGAGGTTAACTTAAAGTCAGAACTTGAGATCATGCGGCTTAACCAAAAAGTAGATGAAATACATAAATTACTGATAAAAGAGAGTAAAAAATGACAGACAGCGCTATCCTTGATACAGCAATACTTTGGGTACAACAACAAGGTGTCCCCATATTTTGGTCGGCCATTGTTGTGCTGTGTTATATAGTTCTGACGCGACAGCTGTTTCCTAAAATTGATAAAAGTGTTGATGAAGGCGGGTTCAAAAACGACGCTCTGAAAAAAGCCTATTTAACCGTTCGATTTTTAAGTGGCATTGTGGTCGTTGCGGTGTTGCTGGTGGTTTGGGGTGTAGACATCAGCGGTATGATGTTGGTTTCTACCTCAATTTTAACTGTGACAGGTGTAGCATTATTCGCCAATTGGTCTGTACTGAGCAATATCACAGCATATTTTGTATTGTTATTTCACAGTGCATACAGACGTGGCAACTTTATAAGAGTGATTGACGGTGATAACTACATCGAAGGCTATATTGCAGACATCGGTGTTTTTAACACTCAGTTTATTACTGAAGATAGAGAGGTGGTGATTTACCCTAATAACTTATTGTTGGGGCGGCCGACGCAAATAAATCCAAGAACGCGTGTTGCTGGTATGGGCAAAATAGCTCAGGTTTATGAAAAAAAGAGCAGTGACACCAAAGATAAGGAAAGCACTTAAAATAAAAATGCTGCCCCGAAGGACAGCATTTTGGGTCTCTATAAAAGAAAGGAACTGGTTAGAAGTAAGCTCTGATACCAAGCTTAACATTGCGCCCAGGCAGAGGCGCTTGGTCCTTGATGAATGAGCTATGTACGAAGCCTAACTCGTCAGTCAAGTTTTCAAGGTTTAGGTAACCAACCATGTCGATACCTTTAACAGCAAAGTCGTAGCTCATGCTGGCATCTACAAGTGTGTAACCTTTCGTTTCAGTCTCGTATGATGTGATTTTGTCTTGCTCTAGGTAACGGGTAATTGTCATGTCTGCTGAGAAAGGACCTTTCTCATAGCCATAGCTTACGCCTAGTTTGTTGCTAGGAATACGTGGAAGGTTTTGGCCATTATCTAGCTTAGCGCGTAGGTGATCACCAAATACTTTCACACGATTAAAGTCATTAATCTGGTAATGGACGTCAAACTCTAAACCGTATAGCTCAGCGTCTTGACTAACAAACTGGTATACATCACGTGCACCTTCATGCTCGTGATCAGCAACTTCTAAACCATGCTCAGACGTAAAGAAATAGTTTGTTTTCTCTTGATAATAGAAATCAGCAATGTCGTTATAGAAGAAGTTCACCGTGTAGCCGAAATCACCGATAAAGCGACGGAAACTAATATCTAAATTCGTTGCAGTTTCTTTTTCAATATCTGTTGGCTCAAAATGAATTTCAGTGCCTTCGATGTGGTAACCAAGACCTAACTCATAAGTGCTTGTTGCGATATGCAAGCCGTTAGACAATAGCTCAGCAGTTAGCGGGGCACGTTCTGAGCGCGATAGACTAACAGCGACGTTATGGCCTGGTGCATAAGTATAAACACCACCTACTGACGCACTAACATTGGTCATATCAAGTGTGTAGTCAGTAATTTGAGTGGTTTTTACTAAAGCTTCTTCGTGCCCATGGTCATGGTCATGGTCATGGTCATGATCGTGTTCTTCGTGATCATGCTCATCGTGGTCTTCTTCATGTCCAATATGCGTTTCAGTGATGCGGCTAGATAGCTCGTAATTTTCAATTCGTGCGCCTAACTCTAACGTAAAGTCGCCAAACTCACGCTCTTCTAATACGTAGAAAGCATGTGTTGTGGTGTTAGTTGCAGGGGTAAATGCTTCAGCACCTTGTGCTTCATAATCGCTGTCAGAATAGTGGTAGCCAAAAATACCATGCCACTCACCAATACGGTGTTCGAAATTGGTTCTTAGCTCAGTTGTTTCATTTTTGAACACTGTGCCAACCATGCCAGCTTCAATTTCAGCATGTTCATAATCAGTGTAACCAGCGCGTACTTGGATTGACTCAAGCCAGTTGTTATGAAGGGCATAGTTGAACAATGCTTGCCAACGATCTTGTTTTACGCGTGCAAACACATTGTGGTTTTCTTCGTCGTGCCCGTGTGCATCTTCATCACCATGGTCGTCGTGGTCGTGCTCATCATGACCGTGCTCGTCGTGGCCATGTTCATCATGATCATGCTCATCGTGGTCGTGCCCGTGATCATGGTCATGTCCGTGGTCGTGCCCGTGATCATGGTCATGTCCGTGGTCATGTCCGTGGTCATGACTGTGTGCAGGGATACCATAATCGGTCTCGATGCTACCGTACGAAAGGCCTACAGTCATATGGTCAGTGACATAGCTTGTGCCAATGTTAAATACTTCAGAGTCGATAAACGTATTATCTACTTTTTCTGCGTATTCAGCTGCGTGCTCCTCACCTTCATGCTCGTCATGGCCATGTTCTTCATGGTCGTGATCATGCTCATCTTCGTGGTGTTCATCATGATCTCCAGGTAACTTAAAGCTCGGCGTTTCATAGTCACCGCCTTTGCGCTTAACACCATCAAAGTGGAAATTGAAACCGTTGTGGCCAGCTTCAAATAGTGCAGCAACTGTATTGGTATTTGAATTTGTATCATGGCTGTAATCAACAGCACCTTGAGGCGCTTCCACAACATCTGTTGGAATGCGATTGTCAACAACATTTACAACACCACCAATTGCGCCAGAACCATATAGTAGGGTAGCTGGGCCACGTAGTACTTCAATTTGTTCTGCGCTTAATGCGTCGTTGGTGTTTGCATGGTCAGGACCAATACGAGATGCGTCACTGCTGTCTAATCCGTTTTGTGTGATTTTAACACGAGGACCATCTAAGCCACGGATGATTGGGCTTGAAGAAACTGGGCCAAAGTAGCTCGCATTGATACCAGGCAAGTCTTTTAGGGTTTCACCTAAAGTAGGCTTTGCTGAATTCTTTAATTTATCACCGCTTACTACTGTTACAGGTGATGCCATCTCCATGTTACTTTTGTGAAGTGCTGAAGCATATACGACGATGCTTTCAATAGAGCTTGGTGTAAGTGTAACAGTTACAAAAGGAGAATCTGGGTTTACGTCTAAACGTTGATCGATAAAGTTGTTTTTTGAAACGTGAAGCTCAGACGCTGCGTCTACAGCAATAGTAAAGTTACCATTGTCATCTGTTTTAATCGTTTGAGACTTACCGTGTAGATGAACATTAGCGTTGCTAATAGGAAGATTGTTGTTATCAACTACTTTACCGCTTAACTCACCAGCAAAAGCTGACGTTGACAGCATTACTGCGCTGACACTCAGAGAAATCAAAGATTGTTTAAACATTGTACTTCTTTTCTGTATGTGATTGTGAACGTGTAATAATATAACACTGCAAAACCTATAAAACAATGATGTTATACTATAACTTTATATTTGAAATATGTTTGTCTGTTCCTATATTTAAAATAATAAAACGTTCATAGGACGAAACAATGACAGGGCCATTCGTCTTTAAGGTAAGATTGAAAATTGCTGATTTGTTTCATCAAGCGAATCATCTAGAGACTTTCACAGCTGCTCTTCAAAAGGCGGAGACACTCCCGCATTTTGTGCTTAAGCTGATAGCTTACTGCGCTTTGTCATACAAAGATGAAGTTCGATGGCTTAACAGCAGAGAAAAACACCACCCAGACGTGTGGCATGAGTTAGAAAATGGTGAGATAGAAAACGCACTGTTTGTAGAATTTCCAGATTTGAGCGCACTACAGCGATACACGCGTCTTTATAGTAAAATCATCATTTTTAACACCAATAACGAACAATGGTTTGACGAGTTAAAGCCCCATTTAGTTGCTTTTAACAACTTAAAAATCTTTGCGATTGAATCGCGTTTTGTTGATGAATTGGTGGAGGCACTGACTCGTAGCTTACATTGGGATGTGATTATTGATGATGGCGCCATTAGTATTAGTAATGGCGACGATTACTTTCAAAGCGATGTTGTTCGCTTAAGTTAGCTTAATCACAACATCAGTAATTGGTTTCGAGCAACACAGCAAAACTTCTCCATCCCTTACAAATGCCAAAGGTTCTTGGTTATAAGCAACTTGCCCATCTAAAAGCTTGGCTCTGCATGCGCCGCAATAACCTTCACGACATTGATAAGGAATTTCGATATTGTTTTGTTCTAAAGTGCATAGTAGAGAAGGTGACTGAGCCGAAAATTTAAGCGGCTCATCATGGTCTTCAATTGAAATCTTCAGTTGTGGCTTTTCTTCCATTATAGGTCGAAATCACCAAAGTCTGAAGCGCTTACTTCAGCATCAATTTGACCTACTAAGTATGAACTGATCTCAGCCTCTTGCGGCGCTACCTGAACATTATCAGATACTAACCAAGCGTTGATCCAAGGGATTGGGTTGCTCTTGCTCTCAAACTGAGCTGGTAAACCGACAGCGGTCATACGTACGTTTGTTATGTACTCAACGTACTGGCACAGTATGTCTTTGTTTAAGCCGATCATTGATCCGTCTTTAAATAAGTACTCTGCCCATTCTTTTTCTTGCTCAGCAGCTTCAACAAACATCTTAATCGCTTCTTGTTCACACTGGGCTGCAACGATTGACATTTCTGGATCGTCTTTGCCTTCTTGCATGATATTTAACATATGCTGTGTACCAGATAAGTGAAGTGCTTCATCTCGAGCAATTAGCTTAATGATTTTAGCGTTACCTTCCATAAGTTCACGTTCAGCAAATGCGAATGAGCAGGCAAAGCTTACATAGAAACGGATAGCTTCAAGAATGTTTACAGACATAATGCAAAGGTAAAGCAGCTTTTTAAGTTCAAACAAGTTGATGTGAACTGTTTCACCATTTATTTGGTGTTTACCTTCACCATACATGTTGTAGATAGATACTTTCTCGATTAATTCGTCATAATATTTAGTAACCGAGTCTGCACGTTCACTGATCTTCTCATTCTCTACGATATCATCAAAAATTACTTCTGGTTGTTTAGTCACGTTTCTGATGATATGAGTGTATGAACGGCTGTGAATTGTTTCACTGAATGCCCATGTTTCAATCCAAGTTTCTAACTCAGGAATTGATACTATTGGTAAAAGCGCAACATTTGGAGAGCGGCCTTGAACACTGTCAAGTAACGTTTGATACTTTAAGTTACTCAAAAATATGTGCTTTTCATGCTCAGGCAGCGCTTGAAAGTCTAATCTATCCTTACTTACATCGACTTCTTCTGGACGCCAAAAGAAAGAAAGTTGTTTTTCAATTAGCTTCTCAAATATTGGATATTTCTGCTGATCATAGCGAGATACATTAACAGATTGGCCAAAGAACATTGGCTCTTTTAGTTGGTCATTATGTTTTCTGTTAAACGTAGAATACGACATAAATAATACTCGATACCAAAAAATTTAGCGGCTGTTGACAGAGCACTAACCGCGGAAAAGTTTACAATTTATCATAACTTGAAGTGGACAAAACCACACAAATAGTGTGTTCAGATTCTGCACCCAAATTAGAACCTGGCCACTTCATGTCATCAAACCCAAAGCGTGTTTTTCAATATACGAATGTATCACAGAAATAGATTTTTCACCGCAAATATATTTCAGACAATTGGCACTTTCGCGTCTTGACAAAAGTGTCACTATGGGTGTAACAATGTATCGTTTTATTGATTCAGGTTTGTATTTAATCAATAATAACAGATGGTTAATTTGACTTATTGGACTGGGTTGTTTTTTGACTACTGAATAATAAATGGATATCAAATTGAAAAATGTAAATTTTCATTTGTATCTTAGGTTGAGTACAAAGCACCGGCTTTTGATAAATATTTTTATGAGTTAACTATAATTTATAGCTTACTTGTGATGTGAAATTGTTGGGCAATGAATAGGGCATGGTTAATTTGCCGCTGTATGTGTCAAATACGTTGCGTTTAGTATGAGTTTAAAACTGAGTGCTTAAAATGACTTTTAAGCACTCAGGGTATCAAAGGGCGCTTTTAACCACCTGACCCTCCAGTTGCGGTAACGACTGTTACGTCAACTTGCATATCTTCGTTTATATTTCTATATCTAAACATCTTGATTGATTCCAGATCCTCATTGAGGAATAACATAATAACTGGTCCATCATCATCGTCGCCATAATTTACCTGAATTCTAGGTTCATCCAACGGCTGGCCACTGCTATCTCGTCTTCTATCGAAAATTGCCACGATCATCGATGTGTCAAAACTGAGACCAGTATCAAAATTAATTGTACCGCCTGATTCAATAATAACCGTACCTCGACTGTGTCCAGTTCCTGTGACTGTATATGTATTTGCAAATTCAGTGATTAATTCAAGGTTTTCTATTTGACCGTCTGTCGACTTTTCTGTGAACTGGCCTAAGAAAACATTTTCAAGGGTACTTAAGTTCACTTCATTGAGCTTCTCATTTAACACGGATACTGAGTATTTAAATCCATTTTGCTCGTCTGTGTAAACGTAATTAGCATCAACCTTTTCAAATTCCTGAATTTGGATTTGTGCATCAGGGCTAGGATCGATAAATAAGGCACCTGAGCTTGAGAATGTGAATTCTACTACTTGGCCATCGCTATATGGAGAGCCACTGTTACTACTTACTGCAAAGGTGAGTGTAAAGACTTTGCCTTTTAATGCATCAGGTAGCACATCATTGCTATCATCAGAGTCATCATTGTCGTCACTTGAATAACCAGGCGTCCAGGTGTAAGTAAGGTCCGAGGTTGAAGTGACGCCTTGCGTGGAAATTGTGTATTGTACACTGACAACCAGTTTGCTTTCATCTGCGCTGACTAGTTGAAAAGAAAAATTAGACACAGTAATACCTTGTGACTCGATTTGTGTCTTTATTTGTTGCTCAATTGCACCCAAATCTTCAGGATTTGGTGCAGGGATATTTTCAAGTTTAATCTCAGGTAAGTTGACAGAAATACCAGCAGTAGTAGAAGTACCTGTAATGGTTAACGTAGGCACTGTGTCATCGCTACCTTGATCATCATCATCGTCATCATCACCACCTGGTATGAGGCCGCCTGGGATAAAATCAAATGAGATATCATCTAGATTCAGGTCTTTTAAAATATCTTCAAGACCTTCTAGCGTCTTTTTGATGTCATCTAATGAAAATATTCCATTTATGTCTGCCGACAATGCTGCCACGCCGAAGCTATTGGCATATGCGCTGATTTGACTTGATAAATCTGATACAAAGGTGTCCGCATTATACACCGGGTTTTCGAAGACTTGATCGCCTACCTTTCCATCTAGCACATTATCTAGAAAATCAGCCTTTAAACTGTTTAAAATAGCAATAGCGGGATTGTCTTGGCTGGATCCTAGTTTGGCAAGGCCAGCAAGTGTTGTTGCGTATATGCCAGCTTGGTCATTATTAATTGAGCCTGCAACGTTTTCTGACACAAGTTGTGGTGCTTGCAAAATATTATCAAGTGCTGGTGCTAGGGCGTTTTTTATTTGCTCGTTGACCGCATTCACTGACGTAGCATCGACCACATTTGCAGAGATGATCGAGTTAGCTGCTATTTCGGTTAAAGTGGTAACACCGACTTGATCTTGCAGTGATGCCATGACCGCTCTTAGGGTCGTTGTTGATGGTAAAGGCAAAAATTGTCCTTTAGATTCGTCGAAATACTCAGACTCGGCGGTTGGTTTTACTTCAACAATGAAAGGGCCCGTTGTACCACTGGGGACAGTGATGATGGCTGTACCATCTTCTCCGGTTGAGCCTGTTGCGCCTTCTACAACTTGTTTATTCGCTAATGTTAATAATTGGACGTCAGCATTTTTTATCAAACCTAGTGATGGGGTGACAGTGACTTTAGTGCTTTGATCGACAGGATTAGTGACTGGATCGTCATCATCGTTATCTAAACAGCCAGACAACGATAATAAGGCCAAACCCAAGCATAATCCTTGGAATGGTTTATACATGTTCATAGCAATGCCTACAAGGTTATTAAAATGGTTTTGCTATTGCATCTACCAACCTGTCAATTCCTTGTAATTACTGCTTTATACCCATGTTCGCTTCCAGCTAATGTTGAATGCACGATCCAATAGCTTTATAGAATGTAGCCCAAATTTGCTATTTTAGAAGTTTTGTAAAAAAACATGTGCTCAAAGTGTGTCAATTCTATCAACGATGACTTCACGGTGGCTGAATTTACAGGTGTTTTCTGTCAATGTTAGCTTATCGAGATAGCGACCTGCTATCACTGTTGTCTCACCTTCGTTATTTTTGTTTTTTAGATACAAAATGAAATTGGAGTTGGCGCTAAGAAGCGAGTTTTTATCTAAAAAAATTTGGGTACTGGTCATAAGGTGAATCGATTTTTTTGTCGCCCTTGCTGATTCAAATCTTGATGCAAGTGCTTGGTGGCCGGCCAGAGATATATTCAACTTTGCTACATTAAACGTTGCGTCTTCGGTGAATAAGCTCACATACTGCTCGGTCGTTCCTTTGTCTCTTATTTCAGTGTATTGGTATAACGTTTGCTCACATTGTTGATGTACAGACTGGTTTATTGGTTTGGTGAGTGAACAAGCTGTTAGAAAAACGAGAGGGATTGCGCAGAGCTGTTTCATATATTTCCTTGTTATTTTTATAGACTTCCTTTTTAGCGTTATTTTGAAGAATGCTTGCTTTTTTTTCTAGCGGCAACAAATCTGGAAGCCAGTGCATATACAACATACACCAATATCAAAGAATTGCCGAGTACTAATACATCCTTGTCTTCCGTTATCAACCATAAAAACGCAAGTGCAACAGCGGCAATGGTGAAGTGTGTCACTAAGGGATTAGATTTACTCTTTTTACCCATTTAAAAACCCTAAACTAAATACAAGATGACATTATAAAGTGAAACAAGAGCACAAACCATGCTTTTGGAACGTTTTATTAAGCCCAAATTGCTAAGTAACTGTAATCAACAGAAATTGACTTCAACTGCCGTTGCTATGTAATTAGTTACTTCAAACTAAAGGATTAATATTAAAGTTGTACTAATGATCTGCTTCTTGACCTAGGTTAATTTTTTACCTGAATTAGGGTTTTAAAATATAAGTAGAGCAGGGAAAACATATGACTTTATATGGCTAAGATAAATTTATTAGATGTGTTAAAGCACGTTTTTAGAATCGATTTAAAAAAACTCATATTGGCTTTGGCAACTGGGGGGGTTGTATTGTCTCTCTTCAATGCAGTTATTGCGAGCTATCAAGTCCATAGGGAAGCGTTTATTCAAGATACTTTGCATGCTAATCAAACTTATGCAACAAAACTTGCAGAAGTTACACAGCTCTTTTTGCAGTCAGTAAATAGCCAGTTAAATGTCAGTGCATATCATATTGCAGAGAACATTGATGATAGTGCATTAATCAATGCCGAACTAGATCGTTTGTTGTCACAAACTAATAGCTTTGATTCATTAGTTGTGGTGAGCCGCGCGGGTAAAATTATCGCTGTTAGACCTGAGTTGCCGGTGATAGGGGAGTCGATCTCTTCACAACAGCTAGATAAAGTGATGTTGCAAAAACCTATTGTTCTTGACCCTTTCGTCTCTCCGGCTGGAAATTTGATGATTAGCCCAACTTATCCGCTTTTTAACGGCCATGGTCAATATCTTGGCTTTGTTGCGGGGGGGATTTACCTGCATGGTGATACTATTCTTAATCGGTTGCTTGGCAGGCATCATTATGCTGATGGTTCATATTCTTACGTTGTAGATAAAAAACAACGTATTTTGTATCACCCAGATCCAAAAAGAATTGGAGAACAAGTATCAAATAATACTGTGATAGAACGTGTTTTAAATGGACAAGCAGGGGCAATGGAGTTGACAAATAGCGGTGGTAATCAGATGCTTGCTGGCTTCGCGTCTATACCCATGACTGGGTGGGGAGTCGTGAGTCAAAGGCCACTTATTTCAATTTTAAATCAGCTTGCAGTAACCCATAAATCTGTTGTTTATTCCAGTGTCCCTTTTACTATTGTAATTTTAGGATGGGTGTTTGTAGCTGGGTGGCTAATTGCAAAGCCTTTAGCATTACTAGCAAAGCAACTAGCGACTGTAGAAAAACAGAGTGTAGCTAATTCAGGGGTAAGTGCTTGGTATTATGAAGCGGCTAACCTTAAATATGCTTTAATCCAGAACCATCGTACGGTTCGACAGGTGATAAAGTCTCTCGATGCAGATAGAAAAACAGACAAGCTCACTTCTTTACATAATAGATTGTCACTGGATCTGTGGCTAGATAATACAATCAATTCAAAAATTGGGTTTTCAGTATTGGCGATTGATATTGACCACTTCAAATCTATCAATGACAGTCATGGTCACTGCACAGGTGATAAAGTGCTCAAAGAACTTGCAAATCTAATGATTCAAAACGCAAGGGGAGATGATTTCTGCTGCCGGATAGGTGGGGAAGAGTTTTTAATTTTTATGCCAAATCAGTCTATTTCTCAAGCAATGGCAACAGCTGAAAGGTTAAGAAAATTAGTTTCAAATCACATTATGCCCGACGGAATCAGTATTACGGTATCAATCGGTGTCTCTACATGGCCAAACAACTCAATGAGAATAGACAAAACGATTGAATTGGCAGATAGAGCTTTGTACCAAGCTAAAAGAGCAGGAAGAAATAGAAGTTGTTGTCTTGAAGCTGCTTAATATCATTTTTTGTTCATAAAACGGCTAATCGTTTACAAACTTTTAGCTTAGGCAATGATCTTTGTCTTAAATGTGGGTAAGATGCGCGCCAAATTATAATATTATTGATTTGGAGTAGTAAATGGGACAAACTTTGAAAGTGCCACATACACTCGTGCTGTTGCTTGGCATGATGGTGGTAGCCCTGTTAGCCACATGGGTGGTACCTCAGGGCTTTTTTGAAACAAGCGTAACCGAAAGCGGCAGGCAGATAGTTGTCGCTGGTACTTATCAGCTCGTAGAGCAAAAACAATATCTTACTCCATGGGATCTGTTAACTGCAATTCCAAAAGCATTCGCTCAAGCACAAGATGTAATTTTCTTCGTATTAATCGTAGGTGGTGTACTGAGCATTGCTCGTGCAACAGGCACAGTTGATGCGTTGATTGGTCGCTTATTGGAAAAGCATGGTACAAAGCCACAACGTCTTATATTTATGGTTGTGTTTTGTTTTGCTTTGGCTTCGAGCACAATTGGTACTGCTGGTGAATATATCCCATTTGTATTGATCTTAGTTGCACTTTGTAAGGCCATGAGACTAGACGCAATGACCGCTGTAGGTATGATTGTCGCTGGTTATGGCATTGGTTATGGTGTATCAGCGTTTAACCCATTTACTGTTCTTATCGCACAACAAATCGCTGATATTCCGGTTTATTCTGGTATTGAGTTAAGACTCGCGATTTTCATTCCGTTTGTTTTAATCGGCTTTCACCACGTGTGGAGTTACGCAAAAAAAGTCTCAAACGATCCAAGCAAATCTATGATGATTGGTGTGCCTTGTCCACTAGAAGGACAAGCAAAACCAAATTATCCTAAACTTAATAGTCGTCACCAGGCGGTGTTATTTAGCTTTATCATTACGTTATGTATTGCTGTATGGGGTATTGCAACCAAAGGGTGGTATTTATATGAACTAGGTGGTTTATTTGTCGCTTGGGGTGTTGTGATTGCTGTAATTGGTAAATTATCTGCAGATGAAACAGCAGAGCGCTTTATTGAAGGTGTATCAGATCTTGTTACGACTGCTGTTTTAATCGGTGTAGCACGTGGTATAGCACTTATCCTAGAAGATGGCCAAATTTTGCATACGCTGGTATATAGTCTTTCGTCACCACTGTCTCACGTGGCTGCAGAAATATCGGCCGTAGGCATGTTAGTTATTCAAACTTTCTTAAATACATTTATTCCTTCAGGTTCGGGACAAGCATATGTAACTATGCCACTCATGGTGCCAGTCGGTGATTTAGTTGGTGTACCACGTCAGGTTGCTGTACTTGCTTACCAATTTGGTGATGGTTTCTCAAATATGATTATACCAACTAACGCAGTACTGATGGGTATTCTGGGCATGGCCGGTGTTCCATACACACATTGGTTTAGGTTCTGTTTACCTCTGATTGGTAAGTTATTACTGGCTGCATCAGTTGTTCTTGTATTGGCAGTGAGCTTTGGCTATGGCTTAGATGTTCAGCCAATTATTGAATAAAGTTAATTTTTCTTTCAAAAAGCCGTCTTTATAAGACGGCTTTTTTTTGCTTTTTAAATGGTATTCTTTTTATAAAAATAATATGTTTGTATCTATAAGCGGTAAAGCTGGAATTGAAAAGTTTAAATATTGTTATTTATATATTTCAAAATCTTGTTATTGATATTTTATTGATCTATCTTCATATTTCAAAATGTTGATTATTTATCATTGTGAGTTGTATTAATTCCAGTTCATATTAATAACTATAATTATTAAAAGATTCTTAAACGATGACGCTATCATTCAGTACTTTTTATAATTTGCCAAGTAGCGAGGCTCGCTATGAATTGGCACTCAATCTGATTTACGACAAGTTTCGGCCAGCTCATTGTTTAATTGGTAAGTTCATTGATTCAGATACGCGAGTAAAAACGGTTGCTTATTCGGTCAATGGAGAAAAGTCCAACTATATTATCTATGATCTCGAAGGGACGCCTTGTAAAGACGCAAAAGACAGCCAAAGTGTTTGTTCTATCAGTTGTAATTTACAGCAAATGTATGCTGAGGACGAAATATTAAAGATTTTTGATATCGATGGTTATCTTGGTGTAACACTCAGAGCATTAGACCATAAGCCTATTGGTATTATGGTCTGCCTATTTGATGAAAAGATAGAAATATCGAGCGATGAAAAGCATTGGTTTAGAGAGTTAAGCTTACTTGTTGGTGCAGAGCTAAACCATAACCTAGAATTGGCCTCTCAAGAAATTTTGGTAAAGCAGTTAGCGAAAGGGGAGCGGATCGCAAGGTTGAGCTCATGGTCTTGGAATATAAGCAGGAATATTCATAGCTTTAGCCAAGAAATGCAAACCCTAGTTAACTTGCCAGATCAAGCAGTCGATTTCGAGATGTTTTGCGAAAGCCTCAAAGACAAAGACCAAAAATCTCTTAGAGTGTTGATGCAGAAATTACGGCATGGACAAATAAACCATATAGATATTAATGTTTCACATCGAGATAGAAGTCAATTCAAAGGGTTATTTCGAGTTATTGGGCATATAGAGCGATCTGATGAGCAAGAAGATGAGCGGATTTTTTGCGCGTCGGTTCAGGATATTTCATATATTTACGCCCTTAACAAACAACTTGAGCTCACTAATGTGGTATTTGAGCATGCCACCGAAGCCATTATGATAACCGATAACAAAAATCGTATTGTCATGGTGAACAGGGCGTTTGAACGTCTAACAGGTTACTCTGATACTGAGTTACTTGGTAGAAACCCTTCGGTATTGTCTTCGGGTAAACACAGCGCTGAATTTTATCAAAAGATGTGGGATATACTCAGTAAAGAAGGCACATGGAAAGGTGAGATTTATAATCGAAGAAAAAACGGACAAATCTTCCCAGAAGAGTTAACCCTCAATATCGTTCGTGACGAAGACGATGAAATTGTCAATTATGTTGCCATTTTCAGAGATATTACTGATTGGAAACGTAATGAAGCTCAATTGACATTTTATGCAAATCACGAGCCCCTTACAGCATTGATTAATCGACGTTGCTTCATGGACATTCTAGAGTCAAGGATATCTCACAACCGTAGTACATTGCAGCCATGTTCATTGTTATTTATCGGCCTAGATCACTTTAAAGAGGTGAATGATATTTACGGCCCAGAAATAGGTGATAAAGTACTTGTCTCTGTGGCACGTCGGTTAAAAAATGGTTTAAGGAGGGCAGATACTATTTCGCGATATGGGGGAGATGAGTTTGCCATATTGCTTGATTCAATGGATGAGCAAAGTGCCTATGATATTGCCTCAAAGTTAAATGAAAAGCTAAAACAGCCTTATGTATTTAATGAGTTGACTATTGAGCTGACTGCCAGCACAGGAGTTGCACAGTTGGATTGCCAAAAACGTATTACGGCAGCCAAATTTATTCGCAATGCAGCCCATGCTTTAGAAAGTGCGAAGAAAACTAACAGAGGGAGTGTAGCGCTCCATAATCAAGAAATTCAAACTGCGTACCTCAATAAAATTGCGTTAAGAGATAAGCTAAGACACGCAATCAAGCATGATCTATTGAACGTCTATTACCAACCAATTGTTGATCAATCGACAGGGTACATTGTTAAGTTTGAAGCTTTGGTTCGTTGGTTTGATGATGAGCAAGGAATGATCTCTCCAGGAGCATTTATTCCTATTGCAGAAGAATTTGGTTTGATACAGCAAATAGGGCACTTTGTTTTAAAAAGAGCATGCCATGACTTAAGCATAATACACTCTCATGGGTATTCTGACGTGAGTATTTCTGTCAACCGCTCGGTTAATGAATTCAAAGTGAGTAACAATCAATTTGACTTGGTGACTGAAGCAATCGAAAGTGCCAATATTCCATTTGATAGCCTAACAGTGGAAGTTACAGAGTCGATGGCGACAAATCATTACACCTGGCAATTGCTAAGAGACTTAAGAGAAAAGGGAGTGAAAATTGCACTCGATGACTTTTGTACAGGTTATTCATCCTTAAGCCACTTAATCGAAAACCAGGTGGATTATCTGAAAATAGATAAGTCTTTTGTTGATAGCTTATTACAGGATAAGAGTAAGCAAATAATGATCTCTTGCCTAGTTGATATGGCAAAACAACTTGGTATAAAAGTTATCGCTGAAGGGGTTGAGTCAGAGACTCAACTTAGCGTGTTAAAAGGGCTTGGTTGCGATCATATACAAGGTTACTACTACAGCCCGGCAAGGCCGATAGGGGCTTGTATACATTTGCTAGAAGAGTTTAATGGTGAAGAGTCGATTGAACTTAATATGCTAAACATCACTTCAAACAGGGTCTAGTTAAGCTGCGTACGAGTGATAATGACTTATGATTAAAATAAGGGCCTGACCTGTCAGGCCCATCTTAAGGTTTAAATCGATGGTTAAATATGAGGCTTTAGGATGTCATAAAATGCTTCAATATGGTCATCTCTATCGTTAAGCGCGGGAATATAATCGTAACGTTGACCTCCTGCTTCGATAAAATACTCCCTATTTTCTTCTTCTAATTCCTCAAGTGTTTCCAAGCAGTCTGCACTGAATGCTGGACTTAATATCGCTATATGTTTAGTGCCTGATTGAGCTAACTCTTTAAGTGTGAAGTCGGTGTAAGGTTTGAGCCATTCTTCTCGGCCAAATCTGCTTTGAAAGGTCGTCATGACCTTATTTTTATCTAGTCCTAGCTTGGCAACCACTGCATTGGTCGTAAGGTGACAAAAACAATGGTATGGGTCACCGTTAGTTAAAAACTTTTTCGGCGTACCATGATAAGAAAAGAGGATCTTATCCGGTGTTGGGTTGTTGTCTAAATATTCTTGCACTGAATTACTCAGTGACATGATATATTGCTCATTACCATGATAACCATTAATGAAATGTAGCTCAGGTACCCAGCGCCATTTAGTTAATACTCGAGAGACAGCATCAAAAGTAGAGCCAGTAGTTGCACTTGAATATTGAGGGTATAGCGGTAATACGACAATTTTAGTAATGCCTTTTTCTCGTAATTCTTCTAAGCCAGCTTCAATTGAAGGGTTACCGTAACGCATGGCCATCACAATCTCTACATCAGTATGATTTTGTTGAATTAAATACTCTCTTAGTTTTTGGCACTGCTTTTTAGTGATATCGATAAGTGGGGAGCCTTGTGCTGTCCAAATACTCTGATAAGCCTTAGCAGATCTGCTTGGACGAATTCTTAATATGATGCCATGCAGTATCATCATCCAAATAATACGCGGAATTTCCACGATACGAGGATCTGATAAAAACTCTCTGAGATACACTCTAAGTGCTTGTGTAGTTGCTGCATCTGGGCTGCCTAAGTTGGTTACGAGTACGCCAACTTTATTGTTGAAACGATTTTCATGTGGATTGTCTGTAATTGCCGAAAATCTGGACACTTAGCACTCCTTGGTGGCATTTTTAAACGGGTAGTATTTTACAATAAAGCGTATACGTTAAACATGCTTATTTGGATCTAACTCACGTGTTTTTAATTTAAATCATGTCAATACGTCTTTAAATTGTAGTATTTGAGTGAAAATAGGTTGCTTATGTACGATATAAGTCGTATGTTCCTTTATCCGGCGTCGAGTTTTAATATAATTTGCAGAGAGTTCTAAGTTAAATGCGAGTTAATCAACCAGTTACGAATCGTGAACAACGATTTGCACCAGCAGATAAACTCATTTCAGTTACTGATTTAAAAGGCACAATCATTGACTGTAATGAGCATTTCATCAACATAAGTGGCTATTCAAAAGAAGAATTAATAGGTCAACCTCACAATATAGTTAGACACCCTGATATGCCTGAATTGGCATTCAAAACCATGTGGACCCAACTAAAATCAGGTAAACCTTGGATGGGTATGGTAAAAAACCGTTGCAAAAATGGTGACTTTTACTGGGTTGATGCGTATGTAACCCCGATGACTGAAAATGGCCAAGTAATTGGTTATGAATCTGTCAGAACGTGTCCTAGTCGCGAAAACATCGAAAGGGCAGAAATGCTCTACCGTTCGATTCAAAATGGTAGCAAAGCAAGCTTTAAGCTGCCTAGACTAAGAACAATTTGGCCCGTTGCTGCGTTTGTTAGTTCTCTCGCCTTATATGCGTTTGGCTCTGAATCAGGTGCATTTGCATGGCTTATGGCCAATAGTGTGGCTATTTTTGGTTACAATCGATATCGCGATAATGAGCAACTTGAAAGAATTAACCAAGTGTTAAAACATAGCTTTTGCGATGACGTGTCTAAACAAGTGTACTCTCCTTGGCAAGGGAAAATGGCTGAGTTGCATGTAAAGCTACTGAGTGAGCACGCCCATTTAGATACGGTGATCACACGAATTGAGCATGCCTCCAAACAAGTGACTGCTGGTGCTGAACAAACAACAGATAAAAGCCGTTCAACGACGGAGCGACTTACACAACAACAGCAAGAAACGGAGCTTGTTGCTACTGCAATGAATGAGATGGCGACGACCATTCATGAGGTCTCGCAGAATGTACAATCTACGTCTGCAGATGCCACTGATGCACTTGAACTTGCCAAAGAAGGTGCCAAGAGCTCAGAAGAAACTAAATCATCTATTGAGAGTCTAGGTGCAACTGTTATTGATATAAAAGATTCCGTTCTGGGCGTTGCGCGTCAAACCAATAAGATTGCCGATGCTGCACAAATAATTGAACAAATTGCAGAGCAAACAAATTTATTAGCATTGAATGCAGCTATCGAAGCCGCGAGGGCTGGTGAACAAGGTAGAGGGTTTGCTGTTGTTGCTGATGAAGTTAGACATCTTGCACAGCGAACTCAGGAATCGACGAAAGAGATCCATGCTATCATTGATGAACTAACACAGAGCACCCAAGAGTCTGAATTAATCGCGCAGCGCGGCGAGACAGAATCACAATTAGGGATCGAAAAGCTCAACGCATCCACGCAAAAAATTGAGCATATTTATTCTTTAATAGAAACCATGAGCGTTAATAGCATGCAAATTGCTGCTGCAGTTGAAGAGCAGGCAACTGTTTCTGAAGATATTAATAAGCAAGTCGTGAATATTGCTTCATTGGCCAATTCTAGTGTTACGAGCTCACTTGAAAGCCAAGAGATAAGTGAAGAGCTTACGCGTGTCGCTAAAGATATGCATGAACTCGTGGTAAGGTTTAAAAGGTAAATTTTTTATTGAGGGCCTTTTTGGCCCTTAAAAATGGATACTTAAGAACACATCATACATTACAATGTTAAAACTAGCTATTACATCTTTGAATAGAATCGAATTAGGTTCACAAACGACAGCAAAGGAATGAACACATTTATGTGCAACAGTGGTGATTAATTACCTATAAGATGCACATAAACAATGTGCAGCTTACCTAGGCTAGTATGGCAGTAAGATTAAAGTTTTCTTTTAACCCCCGACTTTGCACGCTCTTTAACATTGGTTTGAATATAAATTTGATCTGTGGTCGCAATTTTGGAGTGACCAAGGTCCTCAGACAAGTGCTTTAGAGGCCTAGTTTGTGCATCATGTGTTGCACCAGTATGCCTTAGCCAATGACTCGTTGCTGCTTCCAAATTTTCTGACTCTTCACTGAAACCATCTTGTTTTAATTTATCGATGGCTAAATCAAAGCTTTCTTGAACAATACGTCGGAGCTGACGCACATTCATGCCACCTTGACCTCGTAATTTGTGAATAATTGGGTGTGGTTCATCAACTCGGGGGAGGGACGTCAAGCCTCTAGACTGCCTGTATCGCTTTAAGTACAGTACAAAATCATCGCTCAGAGTAACATCTCTTAGCTTATTACCTTTGCCCATAATTCTTAAAAACCAAAAGCCATCTTGATCCTGCCAAAAATGGCTCATAACGGGGGACCACTGTGGGCGCTCAGAAAGCTCTGATATACGAAGGTAAAGCCCTTTTAGGCACGCTAACGTAAATAGGTTCCTTTCAAGTTTTGGGTTTTGTTCACATAAATCTTTGGTAACACCAAAAACATACTCCCATTGTAAATCGCTAAGTGTGTCAGGAAGTTTAATTTGCGACTGAACAACTAAATAAGGACAGTTCTTTTTAACAACCGGGACAAAATTGGCAAACGCCTTTTCTTCTAAAATAGCAAACTTATAAAATACATTAAGTGCGGTAAACATTGAAGCGAGTGTTTGTTGGCTAACCCCATTTTCTTTATAAACAAATGGACGCCAGTTAGGGTTAACTTGTCGCGTTCCCTGATGGTTTTTAAATCGCCATTGTACAGAGTCAGCAAGCCATGTTTTATCTGGCTCTACAACAAAATCAACATATGACTCAATGTCTTCGCGTTTTAACTCAAATACTGATTTTTCTTGTATCAGCCAGCTCCATAAATGGAAACGTTCAATTTCATTCCTAAAGCGATTAAATGTTGCTTCGGATTTTCGTCCGTACACATACAAAAATTGATAAAGAAATTTAAGTTCTTCCAAGCATACGTTGTCTTCTAGTCGATTATTGTTTAAAAACTCAGCCATTGCAGGGTATTCACTTTGCAAGGTCTCGTCATCTAAATGCGCAATAAGATATCTGAGTTGTTTTAATGTATCGACTAACGGCGTCATATATTGTTGATCCAAGCGGTATGTTTGTATCAAATTATATGTATATTTATTCAGTATTGTCTAGCACAGATTGTACCTGGCTAATTCGTTGATTTTTATAGCGTGTTGATTGCCAGCAGAGTAAAGAGCCAACCGTTACTGAAACCACGCCTAACCAAAAGCTCTGTTGTAAACTTACACCTAGAATAAGCGCTGCAAATACCCCAGAGAACACGGGTGTGAAATAAGAAATCGCTGCGAGTAAAATCATATTACCGCCGATAATTGCCTTGTTCCATAGGCCATAGCCAAGCGCCATACCTCCACCCGCAAGTGCAAGTAAAAATACGCTTGAAAATGAAAACCCCGAGTTGAAACCGGCATCTAGAAAGCACCATTTAAGCCAAAGCGTACCTGCAGTAAAAATAAAGAATAATGAAATGGTATTATGTCCACCGGACATATATTTGGTTAAGTTGCAGTAGATTGCCCAAATTATTGCGCCACTAAATGCAAGTAAAAATGCCAATGGGTTACTAATTATGTTGCTTAACATTCCCTCTAACAGGCTTGAGTCACCTGAAACAACCAAACACACACCAACAAATGCTAAAACACTGCCAGGTAGCAATAATATAGAGTTAGCCTGAGTGTTTTTGCATATTACGGCCCCTAAGATGGTAAATAGAGGCCAAAGGTAGTTGACTATCAATACTTGAGCTGACTGCTCTCGAGAGTTCGCAAAGCCTAAAGATAGGGACAAACAGAGTTCATATGCAACGAAAAGAGTCCCCCCAATGACCACATAACGTTTGGGGTACGTTTTAATATTTGGTATGCCTGAGAAGGCGACCAAAAACAATGCTGAATAGGTATAAACAAGTGCTGCACCACCGATAGCACCAAAGTCTTCACTCACGATACGTACGATATGTAAAACGGCGCTCCACAATAGCACGGCTAGTACGCCAAATAGTGTAAACTTGTATCGAGATAGCAAACTTAAGAGCCCCATTAAAAATGCTTGATTATATAGGTTTTGAATTTTCCTGCACCTGTTTTAGTTATTTTTTAAGGCTCCCTATGAATAAATTATCTTACACATTGATATGCTCAGTACGAAGCATTTGGTGTGTTTTGTGGCAAATCATAAAAATAGTATTTAATGCTATTTCAGTGAGCAGATTATGAGAAATAAACTTGGACTAGGCGGAAGTTGTTACTGGTGTACTGAGGCGATATTTAGCTCTATCATCGGTGTTGAGACCGTGGAGCAAGGTTGGCTTAATAGTTTTGATGACTATAGCTCATTCTCTGAAGGTATTCTTTTAGAATATGATCCAGACACAATTACACTAAGAGATCTTATTGAAATCCATTTATTGACACACAGCTCAACGTCAAACCATTCACGCCGCGATAAATATCGCAGTGCCGTATATTGCCAGAATATAGAACAACAAAAAGAAGTGATGAATGTTATTTCAACGCTTCAAGGGGACTTCGAGCAACCTATCATTACCTTAACACTGTTGATCAACGAATTTAATTTGTCTCCTGAACATTATCAGGATTACTTTTATACTGCACCGGAAAGACCATTTTGTCAGAATATCATCGTTCCTAAGTTGGTTAAATTAATGAAAAAGTTTAAGAATAAAGTGAACTCTGAGAAGGTGAATAAAGCGATTAAATGACTGTTCATTCTTTAAAATAGAATTTGTTTTTGTCTAATATCGGGATTTCATCATAAGTACATTCTGTATAATAGAATTTATTGGCCATTTTGTTATAGCTTTTCTTACATGTTATCTTTGTGCACTAGAGTTACGCGATATGCTTAACCTGTGCTTCGTTATTACCTATCAGAGCCAGTGGCGTTATATTTTATAATTAGCTCAGCTAAATGCTGAGTGTCAGTTAACCATGGTTTTCATGGAAATGCTCTCCATGTTGGTGGTGCCAATGCCCATCATGATTATACTCAATGCGGCCTTGTTCAATTCGGCGCTTATGGCCGCAATCTAAGCTATGACCATGTTTGTGCTTTTCATGAACCTTAACTTTCGCTTCGTGAACTTCACCTGCGTGATTATGATGGTCATGACCGCTGTGATTATAATCAAAGTGATCAACATGCCACTCGGCGGCATGACCGCAATTATATCCATGCTTATGTTCATGTTTATCGTGAGATATGTGATCAGCTGCAACAGCAACACCCGTTGCCCCCATTGACAACGCTAAAATAATTTCCTTCATAGAGTTTCTTCGATTGTGAGTATCAGTTCTAAAATAGGATTGTTTTAACATTTTGGCAACCTATGTTGGCTGGTAAATGCGTTGAAAATTTATTGAGTACCAGCACGATAGGGCTATCGGGTTTTTAAATATCCCCTTGTTTGTCTGCGTATTATTGTATGCTATGTCGTTTTTGCTGTTTAACCATAATCAAGATCACAAAAGTAAGGCTTTTTCATGCATACGCATCCACTGCCAACATGCCTGCTTTGACTTGATAATCAAGTGGTAAAGAGCGATTAAAATCGAGAATTTTATTAAAAATATCGGCATCTGAAGCCCCTTCATTTTTCATTTTGTTATATATTTCTATTCGTCGCTCTGTGACTACAGCGGCTTCTTTATCGAATTCATCAGATTTACTTGCCCATTTTTTAAAAGCTGCAGGGTCAGTTAGAGGTGGTGCCTCGTTCAGGTTTACTAACATTTTATCAGGAATAAAGGACACGGCTTCTGCCATCTCTGCAGCAAATGAAGGGTCTGATTCTACTTGTTCTTTGAAAACATCCCAATTGAGTTTTCGCTCCGATGCGCTAATAGCCTGTTCTGGTTCATCCATTTTTGTTGCAGGTGACGCTGCGGCTGTTTTATTGGCTGCTTGCGTTGTTTGATACTGTGAGGCCGCACTCGTTACTTGGTATGGGTTCGAGCTCAAAATCATGACTTATCTCCTTATGCTCAGTAACGAGCATGATGCAAGCAGTAAGCCAATTTAAGTAATAGAAAATGTATATGAAATACATGTAGTAATGAATATTTCAGTCAAAAGTGGATTAATTTTGCCGTTTGGTAATGATAGAAAACAAAAAATGTTGCCGCTTAACTTAAAGAACAGGGGGCTTTAGAGACATCAGCTTGCTTAACATTGTACCTAGACTAAATTTATACAGGGTTTATTTAAGAAGGAATAAATTAATGTCTTGCTCACAATCTTACAAGCATATCAATCACACTCATGATTCAAACTGTGGCCACACAGCAATTCGTCATGGAGATCATATCGATTACCTTGTTGACGGGAAACTGCACCATCCGCATGGAGATCACTGCGATGAACATACTATCGAGGTAAATAGTACAAATCCTGATGTCTGCAATCAAGCTGTTGCAGTCACAGATCATGTACATGGGCCTAATTGTGGCCACGAAGCGATACAACATGGCGATCATATTGATTACATTGTAGATGGTCGACTTCATCATCAACATGGAGACCATTGTGACGACCATGGTCCAATTGAGCTGCTCTAATCTACAGGCCTTTTAATGTATATTAAGAGGCCCAACTTCAGAAACTTTGGCTAGCTCCTAGAAGGTTTATGTGTAAAAACGCTGTAATAGGAAAAGTGCTGACTATTCACTAAGCTAAAATATTCATCTATCTAATTCATGTATATTCGAGGAAGAGTTCATGAAGCAACAAGTACGGATTTACCCTAGCAATACTACTACTCCTACACTGAACAATTCAGATTCAAAAAAAATAAATCTCGGATTTTGTTTTTCTGGCGGCGGCTCCCGCGCACTCACTTGCGCATGGGGACAAATGTTAGGATTACACACGCTTAAACTACTCGAAAAGGCTAGGTATATTTCCTCTGTTTCTGGCGGAACTTGGGCATCGTCAATCTTTTCATTTTTACCATCACAATACACTGACGAACAGCTACTTGGTCAATACGTTGAGCCTCAAAATTTATCCGTTACAGCTAAACCAGGGAAATTTGATATCAATAAACTCGGTGAACATAGTTTTGGAAATGTGCCTGCCGACACGGGGATTGATAATTTATTGGTTACAGCTGCCACATTTATTGCCAAAAATAAAAGTAAAGATCATCAATGGCTTTGGACAGATATTATTGCTACACACATACTGTCTCATTTCGATTTAAGAGCTGAAGGTGAACATTCTTGGACATCAACAAAGTCCTTCTCTTTATCGCAACACTATGCGCAAAGTACATTTCCGTCAATGCAGCCATCACCGAGTACTTTTTTTTACTTGCGTGAAGGGCGACCATTTCTCATTATGAACAATAACATAATGCACCCAGTTAATTCAGTCGACAATACTAAGACAAATATTGTGCAATTACCGAACCAAGCGACGGCTGTTTCTGCTGGCGCAAGAGGGAAGGTTCCTAACTGTGAATCTTTAGGTGGTGGTCAGGTTGAGTCTTTTGCTTATGCATCTACTTTAGAGCAGAAAGGTGCAAACATTTCACCGGTGCAAGTCAACCTCACCCAACCGTATGCACTCGTTGATATTGTAAGTACATCTAGCTCATTTTTTGCTGACGCTCTAGCAACTATGTTTACAGCAAAAATTAATGACCCTATGAGTCTTTCGCAAATATTAGATCAAGTAATGCCTTTGTTAACTGATTCAGACAAAAAGACCTTGCTGGCTGAATTAAAAAGCAATGTTGAAAAAGACGCCGTCTCTAATCTATCAACTGCATTGGTGAATAGATTTAAAAACTTCATAAATAAAAATAAGCTCAATGAGATTGCTGATTTTATACCGAGGAATAATTACTGGCCGATTGGCGAAACTAGCCAAAACTATCCTGATACTTTATACACCGATGGCGGAACATTGGATAATACAGGGGTTATAGGGATACTGTCTCAAACAGACAATGGTCAAGCTCAGCAAGAGGCAATTAAATTAGTGATATTTGATAACACGAGTACGCCTTTAGTTAAAAAATCAAATATTATCGCAGCTGGGCAAGCAGCTCCATTATTTGGTATTGATTACGATAATACAACTGGAACTTATCAGCCATTTAATGACAGTCAAAAAGACCCCACACATCCTGCGTTTCGTGCAACCAGTTTGATACAAGTGTTCGACAATACTAAGAAGAACACAGCAACGCCTTTTGAACGGCTCGTTATAGGGTTGTACAACAGTAGTTCAGGACCAAATCGCATTAATAACTCGCAACCTGCATTTTGTCGTATGGAATTAACAACTGTAGAGAACCAATTAGCCAATATTAGTGCAGGTAGAACTGTTGAAGTTTTATATATTCAGAATGCCAAAATGCTTGATTGGCAAAATAGCCTTACTGACGAAAGTTTAAAGTCACAAATTATTGCAGGGCAGCAAGCGCAAAGTAGTTTTGATTCAAGTATGGAAGATGCTGAGTTATTTGTTGAGGCTCGTTACAGCTTATCATGGGATAGTGATAAGGCACTGGAGGATAAAACATTGTCATTGTTGAAAAATCCAGCGAAGCCTTTTGCTAACTTTCCATATTACAGTACATTTTTCAAAATTGGTTTGGAGCCGAAAGAGTCCAACGCGCTGTCACAAATGTGGGCGTGGGCAATTGCCGATGATGCTAGCTCCTTAAAAGAGCAAATTGAGGCATTCATTGAAAAGGGATAATCACCATTAATTCCATATTAAATAGGTGTACCTTCGACAGCCAACAGCAACAATTATAAGCTGGCTGTCGAAAAGATGTATACAAGCGAATCAAATTTATTTACTTGTGATGCTGGTTCTGACATTCATTATCAAGCAGTTGATTAATCTTATTTTTTAGATTAGTAAAGTGGCTGTTTCAGTAATACACTGGTATTAACTGAAACCAAGCAAGTAAATAACTATGAATCATATTGAGCATTTTAAAATAATGGCTTTGTATAATCAGCGTATGAATTGCCAGTTAGTAACTGCGGCAAAAACGCTTAACAATAGTCAACTGATAGAAGACAAAGGCGCGTTTTTTGGTTCTATACTAGGCACGTTCAATCATTTAATTATAGGTGATATGATCTGGTTGCTTAGGTTTGCGAAACACTCCAATCGTTATCAAGCACTTATACAGCTCAGCGAGTTGCCATACCCAACCAGCTTAGACGACATATTGTATGACCAATTAGAGCCGTTGATCAAAGTCAGAAAGCAATTAGACCAGGCAATTTTGGACTGGGTAAAGTATGAAGCACAAGAAGCAGATTTTCATCGCACTCTGACTTATAGCAATACAAAAAGCGAAGTCAGTGAAAGGGAGTTTAGTGAGTTGGTATCTCACATGTTTAATCATCAGACGCATCATCGAGGCCAAGTATCAACGCTATTCAGCCAGTTAGGGGTTGATATTGGCAGTACAGACTATCTGTTAGATATACCAGACGAAAAAAGTGCTGGTTAAATTATTTAGAAATGACTGATGAAAGTTCAATGATTAGCTTATTTCATTGAGGATGAGCCATTAATAACTACACTCTTATCATACCAATTAAAATTTAATAGGGAGTGCTAAGTGGAGAAAAAATCTAGCAAAGCGTTAAATACATTACGTTTGAACTTTTCTCTTGTGATTTTAATTGGTTTGGGCCTTACGCTTGCTTCTTTATTTTTTTACCACAAAGTTGAAACGCAATGGCGATACTACTCAACTAATATATATGAAGTTTACTATTTGCATGATGATTTAGTACAACACCTTGGCTATGGTGGCTTCATTCATAATTTTAAAAACTTAGTGCTAAGAAAAGATAGAGCGCGTTATGAGCCTGAGTTAAGAAAATCAATAGTTGAAATTAAGGAAATAATTTCTACATTAGAGCGCTTTGAACAATACGATAACCAATCCTTAAAAATAATAAAAAGAGTCGTAATCGAGTACGAAGATAATTTGTCACTTGCTATACAGCTAATTGACAAAGGTGTTTCAAGTGAAGAAATAGATAAGGCTGTTCAGGTAGATGATACGCGTGCGTTGGCAGCATTAGCCAAGTTTCACTTAGATAGCCGAGCCAGGATCAATAAAGAAGAAGAAGAGCTAAGCAATAACTTTGCCATAGCGCATACTGTGAACGTCATTAGTGTGATGATTTTTATCGCTGTACTGGTTATTTATTTTTTCAGGCTGAAAAATGCCTTCGAAAAAGAGCATATTCTAAAGTTAGAAGCTCAAAAAGCATCACAAGCAAAGTCAGATTTTTTGGCCAATATGAGTCACGAAGTCAGGACGCCGCTAAATGGAGTAATGGGCTCATTGCAACAACTGCATTCGGATCTAACAAGAGAAAAAGACATTGAAACTGTGTCAGTCGCACTTTACTCATGCAGAAGCTTACTCAAAATTATCAATGACATACTTGATTTTTCAAAAGTAGAAGCCAACCAATTATCGCTAGACAACGTTGAGTTTTCATTGGACAACATGATAGATAGCCTTAACTCTGATTTTACTTTGCGGGCCAAAAAGAAGTCTATTTCATTCACGATAAGTGTAAATAAAGAACTAAGAAGTAGTCTGTGGATGGGTGATCCCGTTAGAGTTAAACAAGTCTTAAATAATCTAGTGTCAAATGCGATTAAATTTACAGATAACGGGGGAGTTAACGTCGAAATTTACACAGATGACACGCAGGACTCGGCTGTGCTTGTGTTAAGAATTTGCGATTCCGGTATAGGTATGTCTAAAGAAGGTCTCAGTAATTTGTTTAATCGTTTCCAGCAAGCCGATAACTCTATCACTCGTCGGTTTGGTGGCACAGGGCTTGGTATGGCGATTACTGACAACCTTATCGAGCTTATGGGTGGTGAAATTGTCGTTAATAGCCAAGAGGGGAAAGGAACGGATGTTGTCGTCAGGCTACCTTTGAAAAAGCTAAAAGAGAGTACAAAAGAGCATGTCAACAAAGTTGTAAAAAAGGTAGTCGCACCAAATTTATCCGAAAAGCTCATCCTAGTAGCTGAGGATGATCCGATAAACATCCGCGTCATAACTGCTATGCTAGAAAAAACAAGTGCTCGATTATCCATAGCAAAAAATGGTATTGAAGCAGTCGAGGCCTTTAGGAGCAATGTACCTGACTTAGTTCTTATGGATATTCAAATGCCAAAAATGAGTGGTATTCAAGCTTGTGAATTAATACGGCTAGAAAACAGGGTCTTACCTGTAATTGCGCTGACTGCAAATGTGATGAAAAACGACATTGAGCAATATGAACAAAGCGGCTTTACTGATCATGTCGGCAAGCCAATAGACCAAACCTTGTTTTATAGAAAATTGAGTGAATATATAAAATGAACTGAGTAAAGGTGGTGTTGGAGCACGGTGGCGCCAACACGATAAAATAATGTCTAGTCTCCCAATAGGCATTTATAAACAGATGCAACTAAAGGGTTGGACTCACCAATTTTTTTTGTAAAATATATTGTCATTTGCGTAACAACAACTGCGAAGCATAGAGAAGTCACTTCTAAAATAGTTAAAGGAGAAAACAACATTAGCAGTGCGACATTGCCCCAACATAAAACACAAAACAGCCATGCAGCAATTAGTTTTTTTTCATTCGTTTGTATCGATTTCATGATTGTTGCCTCGTATTGATTAATCTTTCAGGCCACGTTGACCAGTTAATTTATTTTTAATTGCACTAACAATGGCTTTTCTTCCATCGACAACAGCGACGCCAAGCACTGCTGCGGTACACCACACTGCCAATTCTGTAGCGATGGCAGCAATGGTGACAGCGGTAATGTGCATACTTTTTCCGTCAGTGGTGAAAAGTACAGCAAACATGGCAAGCCAGCTTAATGCAACGACAAACCATACTGTGCTCAATACACGTTTTTTATTTAATTGTTGTAACTTTTTAAAAGCTTGCATTTTTTATCCTTAGATAATTGAGTAGTTTGATCTGATTAGTCGTACTAAAAAAAAATTCATTACAAACTTTTTCTACTTTTTTTCATCCGTTATACAATCAGCAACAATACATAGCCAAGGCGGCTTAAATTTATTTGAAATTTTTTGTAATAATCTCGTTTCTTTAACGACTAATAATAAAAACAACTTTGAGGCAAATCTCGTTGGTAAATATCACCAAGGACAAAGATAAAGAAGAGGTCATCGCGCAATTTTGGCCACAAATAAGCCGCGCAGCATCTGGGTATGAAAGTAGACCAGCTTTATCAGATGAACTAGCGCAAGAAATGGCACTATCAGTTTGGCGGTCTTTAGAAGGGTTCAATGACCAATGTTCACTGAATACCTATATTTACCGTGTGATCCACAATACAGCCATTGATCACATAAGGCGACATAGTAGAATTTCTGAAGATGAATTAGATGAAGCAGCACTTTGTGAATCTCCAACACCAGAAAAAAGTGCTTTACAAGCGCAAAGGCAGCAACAATTGATCATTGCAGTTAATAAGCTGCCGCTCAGCTTAAGGCAAGTTATGTTACTCAAGTTAGAGGACTTAAATAACGTAGAAATGAGCGAAGTCTTAGGGATAAGCGAGGCAAATGTCGGTGTTAGGTTACACCGAGCAAAAGAGCAATTATCGACGTTACTAGCAGGTATGAATTGATGGATAATAACGAATTTGAACAACTGTCGTCACTTTGGCAATCAACGGAAAAAAAGCCTCAGCCACATATGGATAAGTTGCTTAAACGGCATAAGCGGCAGAGTGCAATTTTAAAGTTTAATGTGTGTTTTGAAGCGGTAGCAATTTTAAGTGTCTGTTACTTATTGGCGGATGCATTTATAGATGGTAAGGAGTTGTTTAAGTTAAGCTGGATTGGGTTTGTCACTTTATGGGCAATTGTTATTTTTATTTTGACTGGTAAGAGTCGTTTAGATAGCTTGAGCCAACTTAAAAGTGAGAATATAAACACCTCACTTGAGGTTCACAAAAACTTATTACGAAATGAAGTTTATAGATGGACTCTATATGCTAAAGGAACCTGGGTGTTTATTTTAGGGTTTGGTTTATTCAATTTAGGGCGTTGTTATTCAGTTACGTGTGAAGTAAAAGATTTAACCCTTGAAGGGGGGCTGTTATTGGGACTGCTTTTTTCTATAGTGTTTTATAAGTATAAAAACGAAAAAGCCAAAGAGGTTTTACAAACATTAGAACAGTAGGGCGGTCTGGTCTAAATGGGTGAAAGCATTAATACGATGTGTGCTTTCACACTATTGATTTTATTTACAAGTCTCAGCCACTTATAATTCTTGATTAAACATGATAACTACAAAGTCATCAACAAAAAACTCTGGTAAACCAATCATATCTTATTTTAATACCTGAACCTTTTCTTACTCCACTTTAAAAAAGAGAGACTAATTTGGTAACTTGAATGAGTGCGACAAATCCACCACATATTATTAAAAGGTTTGCTCGGTTTTTTAGCTTTTCAACTTCATCTTTTGGCTTTTCAGCTAAATTTGATTTGAGTACTTTACCTTGAAAAGCCATACCGGCAGAAACTAAAAGGATTATGATTGTGATAATTAAATCAGACATTGATTCAGGGGACATATGGCATACCTATTAACGTAAATACATAACTCATTGTGCCAAATTTAACTTTTGGACTAAGCATTACTATAAAAAACGATGATACTAAAACAATGTTGATAACAAATAAAGCTTATGATTAAGCTTACGAGAACAATAAACTTTAAAATTGTATAAAAACATCACGGTTGCTGCCATTTTAAGCGAAAGCTTGGTGGTAGTGCGAATATAAGTGTTATGTTAAATTGATTTCTATTTTAATTTTACAGAGTAATTCCTCAGTATAAAATAAAGAAATAGGGGCCATGATTTTGATGACTAAAACAATAGTGAGACTACCAAAATAATCTAAAGTTAAGTTCCAAGTTTCAGACAAATTTAAGTTACAGCATCTAAGTTTAAACAATCCAATAAATAACGGCGTGTTGGATATCAAAACATAAGTAATACAGTGTACCTACAATTTCCCATTCTCTAATTATATTTCAACTGATTTGTCAGCATCGGTTTTTGTGCCTTGAACCAATGACGTCCAGATTACCAATCAATTGCTGAGTTATAAGCAATGAAGCGTAATGTACTGTAACAAAGGGTAATGAAGTGTAATACAAATGTTTCAAGATGAGTCTTAACATAAATAATACATTAAAGCTTGAGACTGTCGATATGATAAAGAATAACCACCTCTTGATATTTATACTTTTTGTAATATCACTTCAAAGCTATGCCGGTCCACTATCTGCCACAAAGCGTGTTGATGCGGATATCCATATTATGTATCTAGAGAAAAATGGAGCTTCTTTATTAAATTCTCCTTTTTATACAGGTAAAGCTAAGCAGGAAAGCAAGACGATCCAACAAATGGTTGTAAGTAGATATAACAGTCATGTATCAGAAATTAAGTTTATCAATGCGAAGGCCAGCGCTGGTCTTGGTGCCAATTGGGTATATAGCATTGCTTTGTTCAATAATTTCACTGGGTGGACGCAATTAGAAACTGACTTGAATGAGCAAGCTTACATAACAAATTACTATCAAGGTAACGAGCAATTAGCTGCTCCTAAGCTCTTAAATTCAAGAAACGAGATCATTCAAGGTAAGGCAAATGAATATTGGATAGAGTCACAATCGAATACTCAAAACTTAGTCCAATCGGATTTTAACCCAACTACAAATTTACCAGTTGCAATTCATAACAAGGTGGATTGCTTTACAATTCAATAAAACTTTAAATTAAGGAAAAACCAATGGAAAATCAAACTAACTTTACTGACTTTCTGTTTGATAGTGCGTCAGAACGCTATGAAAAAGAACATCCAAGTTACGACCATCAAGTAGCTTTTCTTAAGGCATCAACTTCGTTAGAAGAATTTTTGCTAGAAGATCATGATCAATATGTTCCTGGTGGAAACAATGTAGAAAATACGTCTTCTGATTCAAAGACGAATGTACAAAAAGGAACTGACGCAGTAGAAAAATTTCAAGCAAAATCGTCTCCATCTGAAGAGGAGATTAATGAGCTTGCTGATGCTTTCATCAAGCACCCAAGTTCTGCTGTTTCAACTTTGTTAAATGCGGCTCGTTCTGCAGCCGGTTGGAACCCTGTAAGTGGGGATACTAAAGAAAGTGCACTTGGATTTAAAAAGTACACAGACATAATCAGCAGAATTACACTTCTAACTATCTCAGAAGCGTCAAGTGAGGAGCTGAGATACGAAGAAAGTAACTATAATCAATTGATTGATATGATAACGGATACTCTTTCGGGGATTTTTGAAGGTAGTACTAAAAAAATTAAATCTTCTCTAGTAGACCTAGCAAAAGCATGCACCAGTCAGTCTAATACTGAGAATACGGCCACAGTATTTTCTCAAAACGAAGTTACAACAGAGAATAGCGGAAAGAAAGTATCTTACTCAATAGCCTATACCTTTATGAAAATGGAGTTGAGTCATCAGAGTGGTAAAAGCGCTCCGGCAGACAAGTTTAAGGAGGAAACACTTACCGTGGGGGCAAAATTCGATTTTGATGTAGATACATTTACAAATGCTCAGGCCAAAAAATTAGCTCGGCTTAAGCTTGGAGTAAGTACCTTGGAGCAGTTTGTAGAGGCCACAACGACACCCGAAGCTCCAAAACCTATAAAGTTTTGCCTTGATTCTGTCGAAGGTGAACCTGCATAAATAATAAATATGTAGATGAATTATTGAAATACAGGGAAAAGAGGTAACCCTTGAGCTTTCAAAGTTCGTAATGATAGGCGATCAAACGATCGCCTTTGCTGCGTCTTGAAGTGCCTGTGAATAGTAGATTGCCACTGGCTCCATAAATAAAGTTTTCCATCTGGGTATGCTGGAATATTATTGGTTGTATCTCTATTTCAGTTTTACATTGGTTAAGTTAATATGGAATTAGACAAGCACCATCTATTGCGTTATCTGCGACCCTGAGAGGAAAAGGAAAATATCGTCAGACGCACAGTACAGCTATGCACCAATAAAGGAAGATATGTTTGAAACTCTTTGCCTCATTTTAGGTATCTTTTCATTGTTAACTTTGATATGAAAATACTTGGAATATCGCCATGAGTGTGATTTAGAAAACTTAAACTGAGTATGGCCAAGTGGTAACTTGCACCCGCAAAGTTACCACCCAATCTCGAAACAAACCTTTAGTCCAGATTTAAACCAACTTTTAACAAGTCATCCTAAATAAAAAAGCGCCATACTGGAGCTTTTTTATTAACACTGGTAATTTGGTGATTTTATTTTACTTACCTAAGCATCATGCACGTGATAGAGTGGTTTCAATTTCACAAAAGGAGATTAAGAAAGTGAATAATAATAAAAAAGTTAAAGACCTAAAACTGGTTGTGGCAGGTACTAACAGCGGTGGCGATCGTGGTGGCCCACCTACCGAGTGCTTCCTTACAAATAAAGAACTACAGAAAGTTGCAGGTGGAGGCAATTGTCACCAAGGTGGTCCTCCTCATAACCATCAATAGACTCAAAACAGGGACTCTGGTAACTTTCACACGCAAAGTTACCGCCCAAACCCAAAACAAGCTTTTAGTCCAAACTAAGATAGTGTTTAGAAGGTGTTTAATAGCCTCTCAGATTGTTTAACCCTGTTTAATACACTTCCATAAAATTTCATTTATACGCTTAGAGCTGCTTACAAAAAGTTTATGGATATCTTTGGTAATTCCTAGTATGAATTTTACTTATCTGAGCATAATGAGCGTGATACATTAGATTCAATTTCACAAAGGGAGATTGTAGAAAGTGCATCAAAATATAGAAATTAAAGACCTAAAACTGGTTGTCGTAGTCAGTAACAGCGGTGGCAATCCTGGTAGCCCTCCAGCTAACACTCTGATAATCAAAGACCGAGAAAAAGTAGCAGGGTGAACTGGTGGGGGAGATATCAGTGGCCCGCCGCTCTCAATTAAATGAATCTATCTGTCATTAAAAAGGAAAGCAGTATGATCGAATTAATCCCTACTAAAGAATTGAAAAAAATAGTTGGTGGTGTGACTGGCGGCGGAAACCAAGGTGGTCCACCTCATTCAAACAAATAATTATATTAGCCGCTTTTAGCGGCTTTTTAATTCATATGAGAAGAGTGAAGCGACTATCCTTGGGGATCGATAATACTGCCAGCGTTGGAAGTATAGTATTTCTTGGTGGTCATCCCTTGTTTGTAGTAGTCATTTAGCAGCTTAACAAAGTATTTAACGTCTTTGCTGTTACTCAGAATTATTTTACCATCTTCGGTAATTTCAAAGCTTTCTCCTTCAAGCTTTTGAAGTATTTCGTTCATTGCTGTGATTTCAAATTTTGTCAGAGACTTGTCATTACCTTTTTGCTTTATACTCGAGAGCGTTTTTCTAATTGTTGATTTTTGAAGTAGCTCTTTTTCAACTAAGTCTAGGCCTTCAACTAAATCAAACCCCTTAATTGCTTCAACTGTTTCTTGAGCTGTTTTAGTAAACTCCTCATCAAGCCCCAATATTTGTTCAAAACCTGATTTGTGGAACACATAAAACTGTTCATCAATACATAAACAATCAATTTTATCGTCAAAGCTGATAACAGAGCCGTCAAACTCTTGTAGCTCAGCTTCACTTTTGTCAAACATTGCTGATAGCTTTTTACCAAGAGTATCAGGGGTATTCGTAGTAATTTTTCCTTTCGCCACTTTTCGGAAAGAGTAAGTGTATTTGTCGCCACTTTTAACTTTGATGCAATAGGCCCAAAGGTCATTTTTTATGTCATTCAAACAGTTAATAGTAGGAGTATTGTCGGCTCTCGCTTGCTCGGTTATTACTTTTGAGAAGGATAACGCGTTATTAAGTGCATATGAATAAACTTGAGGGAGATCATCTCCAATAACAGTATATGGTTTAACCTCAATGTCATCTTTTGAGGCTTGGGTTTTAATTTGATTGATTAGCACACTTTTAAAGTACTGGCTTATCTCTTCAGAGAGGGCGACTTTATTTAAAATAAAATCGAACTTGTCTAATACCTTGGCTGAGGCTTTCATACCAGGCTTTAGTTTTCTCGTAACAAACATTAAGCTAACTTTGACATTATCATCATTCTCTAGCTTTTCGGCATACTCTAGTAGGTCTTCAAGTTGCAGCATTATCATCCTCGATTAATTGTGCATAAAATAGCTTATGCCCTACATCTTCCATTTCTATCTTGTCGCCTTCTTCAAGAAAGTTACATTTAGTTATGATCATGCCTTTACGAGAATTGCCACTTTCATGGTCCTTGTAAGTAACTTGGTAAAGCGTATATCTCATACTGATAGTTGGATTGATTAGTATCATTCCTGAATTTACATAGATCATGAAAGTAACAATCAATAGAACAGCGATAGAAACTACATTAGTAAAAGAGGAAAGGTCTTGAAACACGAAAGGAATGAGGTAAGTGAACAAGTAGGTAATAGACTCACTATTTTTGTTTTCTATCTCCTGAACAACAGCTTCACGCCCGCCTTGAACACAACGTCTTTTAACATTTTTGAGCAACATCAGTAGCCCTAATATACCAACAATAGACACAACTCCAATAACAGCCACGGCACCAAAATATTTAAAAAAGTTACTTATAGCGACTAAGTTTATGCCACCCCAATTTAAATATTGTTTGTACTGGTATAACTGAGTGAAGCTCATGATAAAAAACAGTGGAAGATATGACACTATAAACAGTGAAAACCTAGCACCGAATTTAAGCCTATTTTGTCTCATCGTTGAAAACTCACTCTATCCATAAAATATCAAGTTTTACTCCTAGCACTTACTTAAAGCTAATCTCATATACGATTTAAATTCGTGAACGGAAAGATTGCAGGGACAAATTTAGTGTCATTAAAAGGTAACTAAAAAGTTACCAGATAAATTTACAAATGAAAACTTTCATTTATCTTATATCTTAAATAGATTAGTTTAGGTCACTGAGAGTGATTAGGAATTTAATTCTTCTCGGTAGCCTAGGTAAATTGTAGAGCATTTTACATAGGCTATAAAAAGCCGCATGACGCGGCTTCATTATCATCAAATCCTCTCGATAATCGGGAATACCATACTAATCGTGGAACCCGCTTTTGAAGATCTAATATTGAGCTTAGTTTTGTATACTTTTGCTATTTGTCTCATGTTATAAAATCCAGAGCCAAAATTTAGCTTGAGCGGGGCACCTCAGTTCAAGGTTTAGTAAGACACTATAGGTTGACAAGACAAATGATTAACTTAATAGTGTCATCCGATGCCAATGGCGCACCGATTACCGAGCATTGACCTCGGTTTGGATTATAATCCTGGTCTTGAATGGTTAGGTGAAGGTAAGGCAACAGGTCAAAAGGAAAACCAGAGTCAGGCACAAATTTAGCAATAGGGCACTTGCATCCAAAATTATTCAAATCAGTTTTAGATGTTGCACCTGATACCAAAAGTACACTTATTATTATTGTAACGCGCGTTTTGAAATTAGAAAAAAATACGCTTGAAATTAGACTGAATTAAATTATGTTAAATTCATTGAATTCAAGCTATTTCACCCATCCTAACGCTTCTTTTATTTGTGCAGTGCCAACTTTTACTGTTTTGCCATTACTATCAATTACAGTACTTTGTCCGTTAACTAAATTGATTTGACCATCATCACCCCAGTCAGCACCGTTGTGATGTAACTCTCTATATGCGTAGTTTATAAAAGCTTGGCTGTTTTCAACCGAGAACACCGGTACAATTTTACAGCCAGTCGATCCATTTACACCGCTCGTTGAAACTGGATTATGTTTAATGGAACCCCATAAGCATCCGAGCTCTGGTCTCATAGTAAAAGAGGTTAATGTTTCTGTGTGATAAATGTCATCACCATCAAGGTTGGGGCGTTTACCAATTAAATCGTGACACAACAGCGCTCCAAAATTAGAGTGTGGTGACGCCCCCATTGTCATATTGTTTACAGCAAAGCCACCTCCGTATAACTCTGTAGTATAATTCGCATTGGCAACTGAGCTTGCTTTTGTGTTATAGCATAGCAAAGCGATATTTTTGGGGTCCCAATCATCTGTTGTATTTGTATTAAAATCATAACCTTGGGAGCCAGCTGACCATGTTGTGCCATTAGAGAAGATAATTTGTATATTATTTACATTACCAATAACAGGTTTTGATAACTGTTTTCTGCTTATAGATAAATCCGAGATCCAACTTCCAATCCATCCACCTTTCAAACCTGAAAATTGCATGATGTCTGCTGGTATGCCCATCACATCAATATGTAGATATTCTCCTGCCACTGATATGTCTAACGCTGTTGATGTGTGCAAGGATGAGATATCTAGCGTATTCAGGCTTTCAATACCACGCATACTTAATACTATATCACCAACACGTGGCTGATATCCGCCGTTGCACCTACCTACTGTTTTGCTGTCATATGTTGTGCCATAATTATTAGCAAAACACGCATCATAACTTGTTGTTCGTTCGATTACTTTATCTGCAACATTATAAATAAACAAACTTTGTGCATGACCAAAAGGCTTTGTCCCATCACCTAATCCACCATCTTTTTGTGCACCATTGTAAAAAGGGTGCTCTCTGTCAATGCGAAATAACGTATAATTTGAATCGGGTGATATAATTTCTATTATCTTACTAAATGCAGTTAAACGCATTTTCTCCGCACCGTGATATTCACCTGCTTTAACACTTAAATCTGCGGCAGCAAAATCCTTCAAACTAACTCCATTAGCGGAGTAACGAATATCACGACACACGCCGCCTTGCCCGCTAGCATAGATTGCATCGTAAAAACGCCCATCAGGTCTACCACTTTTATTGCTTGCTATACTCCCAGAACCAGACAAGATTTTTTGTGTGTCAAAGCAATCAGCAGTGGTTGTCAATGAGACTCCTGTCTCGCTAAAAGTCTTACCATCAGCCGCTAAAGCCGCCCCAAATGGGTTCAATGAAATATGATAAACACCAGAATTTAGTCGATTTATCGTGCCACAGACTATGAAATAGCACTCGCTAAATGAATTCGTATTATCAAACGCAGAGTAGACGCCTCTTATCATTGGTGATTTGTCGTGAAAACTATCAAATAACTCAGCAGCATAGAGACCTACATTGTTATTTGTAAACGCCGCACCAGAATCACTATTCGAGCCTTGGGCAGTTATCATTGATTTGCTGGATCTAAACCCAATAAAGCCATTGTAATTTGCAACATCTAGGCACTCCCAATCGCCATTTCCTATCCCTGAAAACGAGCGACCGCGCACACACCACTGATAAAATTTGCTAGTAGCATCATCGAAATAGATGTTGTTTTCTGGGTCATTTGCAATTCTAATACGTTGTGATTCGCTAGCAGCTTGCCAGTTTACACCGCGACCTCGACTTGTTTCATCACCTTTAAACCAAGCAAAATAAGATGCAGGTCTCACCATATCATCTGCGGTTGCCACGCTATTAATATCAGGCGCATGACTTTGAATTAAACCATGTTTATAAACAAATGGATCTTCGTCGTTTATCTCACGCAAGAAAGACTCAAAACCCCATACATCAGCTCGGTTTGCAATCACTTTGTTTGTTTCAGTTTCACTCGCAAATGCAATTGTTTGTGATGAGTGCGTTACAGAAACACCTGTTGCTGTATCGTATGTGCGTGCTCCATGCTCTGCCTCTGCAAATTTAAAAATTGCTTGTTCGGCGTTCGCCGATGATAGATTTGCAATTTTCGTAATCACTCCAGCAATATGAATGACTGGTGCTTTTGAGTTGGATTTTCCGTGAGATATTCCATAATCAGAAGGTCCGGAAACTAAAATATTTGGGAGCGTTAAATCTGTCCACAACCCTTCATTAGTTTTGTTATAAAATGGAGGGGAGTGATAGTGACTACCAAAACTCACAAACCCACTTGCTGCATACTTTTCAAGATTTAGCTGCCGTAGTGCTTCAAACTCGACTTTCCGCATCGCCCAAGCGTGCGGATTTACGGCATCTATTTCACTTTGCATTTGTCGTAGCGTTTTGACTGTTTGTATGTTCTCATCCAAATCGTTGAACTGTACCGACCCTGTTTTAGTTTGCCAATCCAACATGGCTTTGTAGTTGTCATTGACTATTTTCGATGCGTTGTTGAGTGCTGAAACTGCTGTATTAAAGTCTCCAGATGTCGGTAAAACAACGCACGGCACTTGGCTTTGTGTCGCATTTGGCCAAGGTTTGATTAGTTCGACGAATGTGCCATGGGTTGTCACATATGCTTTGGATATTTCGACAGGGGCAAATGCCCCCAAGACTAATGCATCGCTTGTACGTATGTTTGCAACGCTCTGATTATCATTGATCTTGATGATGTTACTGCCGTTTGTTGCATTTGCATTTGTAGAGTTAAACCATGTCATTTTTTATTATCCTCGTAAGTAGATGACTGCGATTTTTTTAATTTGCGTTGATGATGTGAATGTCACTGAATGCCGAGCTTGGGCGATAGTGAAGGGGCGCTCAAAGTCTTGCTCTGCTTGACGCATCGCTTTTCCACGAATGTCACTTGAACAGAGATAGTCACCGGCTTCAATATCGCCGCCTTGGCCACACACATTGAGTACACCTTCACCGAGAGCATTGAACTCGATGATGTCGTGACTATGCTTATATTCTATAAACTTTTGAAAACCTCTAAACCCTGAAAGCCCAGCGGGTAGTTGGGTCGTTATTGGGCGACTTGATACAAATACTCCGCGAACTGAGCGTTGTGCTGCTTGATTAGATACGCCCATTTCGCATATAGCATTTGAAATATCGGACATATTGACTAAGGCGACATCACACACTAAATCGCCAGTCTCTATATTGGCACCTTTGGCAATTAGCCCATCATGAGCACCTGTAAAAGGTCCTATGGCTCCACGCTGTGCATAAACAGCATAAGGGCCTGCAGAATAAGCAGTGATGGCATTGCCAAAGGTGTTATGAGTGTTAGTGACAGATAACGTACCCGAGGAGCCGCTATTGCCATTGAATTTAAATAAGCTAGGCCAGCTTGACTGGTGGTCTGTATTCCAAGCAAACCCATTGCCTGTCATCGCGTGGGCAGTGAGGCCATCATTATTAATCTTGATTTTTCTTCCACTTGCGGTTAATTCATCAATGGTGCCTGTCGCGGCAACAAGTCCGTCAGCAATGATGGTACCTTCCACAAGCTGACTACCGTGCACATGCAGTGCGAAGCTTTCCCATCTACTTCCTGAAAAACGCTTGGTAGTCTGTACTTTTGGGTCGCTGCTTTTGTATATTGTGACAACATCGTTTATGACTGCATAACCACCTGAGCATGCGGCTCGCGCCACTGAGTCAGACCAATTTCCTGCTGTTGTAGATGTAATAAATCGCCCAGCCCCACGAGCCCCTGAAGTGCCTGAGCTACCTTTATCCCCTTTGTCTCCTTTATCGCCTGGGACGCCTTGTGCGCCCTTAAACTTTGCCCATAAATACTCAGCAGGGTTTGTAGATTCAGTCGCTGTAATTTTGTTGTTAGCGATACCTATGTATTCAGTCGATCCTCTTGGGATTTGATACATGTTCGCGCCATTGGCGCTATCGCTGTAAGCTATCCACGTATATAGGGTTTGGCCATCTTCTCCCTTGTCACCAGGCACACCATCGGTCCCATCTGCGCCTTTGATTTTCGACCAATGGTAGTCGGCAGGGTTTGTCGACTCAGTCGCCGTTGTTTTGTTGTTTGCGATCCCAATGTACTCAGTTGAATCTCTTGGTGTTTGGTACATATTTGCGCCATTGACATTGTCGCTGTACGCAACCCACGTATATAGCGTTTTACCATCTTCCCCTTTGTCGCCTGGGATGCCTTGATTGCCTTGCTCGCCTTTGATTTTTGACCAGGAGTAGTCGCTTGGGTCGTTTGATTCGATATGCGTAAATTGATTGTGGGCAAGGCCAATATAGTCTTTGCCTTCTGGGCTATCACTTAAGCCATTCCCGTGTAAATCGTCAGCATATTTAATCCAGGTATATTTAGTTTGTCCTGGCGGGCCTGGTAGCCCATCTTTCCCGTCGAGCCCGCGAATACTATCCTCCGATTCAACTACAAAATCGCCGAGTTCTAATCGACCTCGAAATACGTGAACTGGATTTTGCGGGTCACGGTTATCAATAAATGACGTAGGGATAAAGGTTTCGCCAACTTGCACACCTTGACGAATGACATCGCCGACTAAATCGAGATTTCCGATTTGCCCATCGTTTAAACCGACTACGCCAGTAGCACGACCCTGGTTGTTTATCAAAAACCCGCCACGGGCGATAAGTCGGCCATCTTGTGTTTCAAATGCTTGACGAATATCAGAAATGCTGACTTTGTCACCGCTGGCGTTTTCAATTTGTAGCTTGCGAATAAACTCAGCGAGTGGCCCGTCAACCCAACTATTGCCTGCATCAACACAGAGGGTGGCATCTGTTTCGTTCGTGATATTCCCTTGTGCATCGATGCAATAACCCACAGCAGCGCGTGTATAAATTATTGCGTTTGCTAAAGTTGACGTGTCGCCTTGCTCGATTTTGGCAACCAAGTCTTGGCGTTGCGTGGCCATCGCTGAATCAAGGTTGGAAATAAGATGAGTCGTTTCTTGAAATGCAGTCTCTGTGTTTGCAGCAAATGCCGTGAATACTTGGTCGCGTACAAGGTTTGCGTGGTCTATGTCAGCAACGGCTTCGGTTACGTCACTAAACGCAGCTTGTGTTGATTGGGTGAAAGCCGCAAAGCGTTCATCACGCAAGACACTGGCTTGGCGTTCGTTGGCAAATGCTTTAGCGACGGATGTGATAATTGCATTGTTTTGCTGATGTATGGCACCTAGCTCTAGTGTAAAACTGGCCACGCTTTCAAGTTCACTAGTAGTGGCTTTTAGTTGGTCTTGGGCCAAGGCAAGTTTGATATCTAATTGCTGCAGCTCGTTGTTTTGAAGTAATGCGTTATACGCCGTGATAACTTCATCGAGACTTTTCGCATCCGCTCCCAGTTGCAGGCCTTGCACTTGCACGATATTACGGTTTATCTCGCCTTGAATGGCATCGAGTGTGCTCGATACGTTTGCGAACTGCTCATCAACACCACCCTCTTGCGCATTAAACACCGTGATTTGGTCTTTGATGTAACCGGCAGCACCCGCGATAAAACGCTCTGCGGCATTGGCTTTTTCAAGTGTGCCATTGTCGTAAAATGACTGTAGCGCTGTAGTGACTCCGTAAGCCGCATCAAAAGTGCTAATCGCCTGGTTGACTTGGCTAGATGTTTGATAGCCTCGGCCATCGACCATCAGCGTTGCCAAGTTCATTGAGCGCTCGACGACGGGACCATCTACCCACGTGTGGCCAGCTAATTCACAGTCGGAGGCATCTTCAATATCAACTCGATTGCCATCGCTATCCACACAATACCCGGTGATGGCACGGGTAAATTCTTTGGCTTCAGCAATAGACCTTTGGCTTTCATCGCTTATTTCAGCGCGCAGTGTTTCTGTGCGCTCAGCACTTGATTGGCGCTCATTGGCAAAAGCGCTACCGAGAATATCAATACTCGCGGCACTTTGATTATGCAACGCAATCAGTTTGGTAGATTGTGAGGATAGGGCGCTTACCTCGTCTGTGACTGCAGCGAGTTTATCTTCAGCATGAGCGAGGGTGATAGACTGCTCTGCTAGCGCGTTGTCGCGCAGGAGTTGGTTGTACGCATCTAATACCTGATTTAAATCTTTGTCGGCTAAATCAAGCTGAATGCCTTGGATTTGAGTGACTGATTGCTGAACTTCTCCGGCTAACGCATCTATGTTTTGCTCGGCCGTAGCGAGCTTTTGGTTAACCCCATCCTCTTCATTTAAATAGCCAATGACTTGGCTGCGTATCGCTGAATTTGCGCCATCAATCCAAGTTTGCGCCGCATTGGCTTTGACGATGACGTCATTGTCGTTGAGCTGCTGTAGCACGGCACTGATACTGTATTGCGTGTTAAATGAATCTATGAGTGTTTGTACGTTGCTTTGAGTTTGAAAGCCTTGATTTGATACCCAAGCCGTTGTTGCATATTGGCCCATGCGACCTGTACCGGCATCTAACTCTTGTTCGATGGTGGTCGTGCGACTTGTGATGTCTGATAGGGCTAAATCGTTTGCCCCGCGCTTACCGATTTCAATAAAGTCGATATCGCAGTGGCCCAGTGAAAACTGAAGCCAAGTGATAATGCCGCTATAGCCTGCAGTACCTGTCGCGTCTACTTGAATGACCTCCCAATCATCACTTATTGGCTCGGGCAGGAACAAGGTACCGCCATTGAATTGGATATGCCCTAGCCAGGTGCTGTTTTGATGTTTACGCACGCGCACTCTAAACATGGGGTTATCGACTGTATCCAGAGAAATAGCAGGGCTATTTAACGTATTTTTACACACCAAATACCCTAACGCATGATGGCTTTCGAACCCTACAAACCCCTCAGCGCCGCTGTTAAACTGCCAGCTGTATGCAGGCGTTAAGGCTGATATAGCGCCGGCAATATGGGCGTCGACTTCGGTATGAGTTGCACGCTGTGTAATTTGGCCTGCCTGCAGCTCGATTTGCGCTGTGGCGTCAACGAGCTTTTCTTCAGTCTGTTTTATGCGACGGGACTCAAAATTGATGCGTGCGTGGACACCATCTACCAAAGAAACCGCTTCACTGAATTGCGTGTCGGTATAAGAAAACGCCCGATTCACAATGGTGCCAGACTCGGCATCGACAAATACGGCGGCATCAATTAAACGCTCATTATTAAGCGTGCGTCGTTCGTACTCATGACGAAAGTTGGTGTAACCAGCCGTGACATCAAACACGCTTTTTTGCATGTCAGTAACAGCCAACGCTGTTTCATCGAGTTTGATTTTATTCAGCGCAATTTGAGTGGGAATGCCATCGACAATCGAGCCATCTAAAACCTTGGTGACATCTTCCAAGCCCTGTATTTGCTCGATGTTTTTGGCAACAAGCGAGGGCAGGTTGTTCTCGGTTTCAGGCCTTAATCTATCAACTTGGGTGTTCAAGTCGTTGATGAGGTCTTGGGCCTCTTGGCTTAACTTCGCCAGTGGCATGTCATTAATAAACTCGGTTAAGTCTACATCCGTTGTTGAGACAGCTATCTGCACCCAGTCACTGTTACCGATGTGGTTTACTGCACGACATTGAAAGTGATACTCGGTCATCGGCTGCAAGCCAATGCGGTTGTAGATTTGCGCAAATGCCGTGTCACTTTGCTGAGGTGCTTCATTGGAGCCCAAGAACTGCCACTCAAACTGGGTGCCTATCCCAATAGCGGGTATAGTGGCGGTAAGCGTAATTTGGTTATAATCTGCGACATAAGACAGCACAGGTTCGGTTGGTGCTGAAACAGTAAACTGAATGGCAACAGATGGGGAGCGCTGGCCGAATATGTTTTTCGCAAATACTTTAGCGGTGTATGTACCAAGAGCGAGTTTGGGAATAACAATTTGCGTGTAGGTCACAGACTCTTTATACACGCGCGTATCATTATCACTATAAAACTCCACATCAAACTCATGCACTGCCAGCGGAGCGGGGTGGGTCCATTTCACAATGCCATTGCCATCTCCATCAACCTCAACACGTGCTTGCTCAATTGGGGAAGGTTTGCCAATGACGTAATCGCTATTTGGCGTTAGATCAGACGCACCAGGCACTAAATCATCAGCCCATAAAAGCGGGCTGTCTTCCACACACGTCAGCGTTATTCCCCCATCAAGCCGAAAGCGCCTTGCGACAACACGATAGACTTTTTTATTGATGCGCTCGTTGGGTAAATCCACATATACCGTACGACCCACTGCGGCGCGCAAAGCTTTGTGTTTGAGGGGGAGTTCGATTGAGCCGAGGCGGGTTTGCTCAAGGTGAATGGTTGCCAAGCGCTGTGCCGCTGTCGCACTGCGCACAAAAGGCAATGAAATCGTGGTCTCTAATGGTTGATTGTCTTTTTCGATATAACCCTCAGCACGCACAGGCGGTGCATCGGTGCGCTCATAATGCTGATTAGGGTCGGTAAAAGTAGCACGGACAATATTGGCTCTATCACGTAGGTCCGCATGCCACTTGATTTTAACGTTGCCCATCACATCCGATTGGCCAATCGTATACGTGGGGTTGCCATACCAGGCACCAACGCGCACAAACCATTGGCCCATTTGCCTAAAGATTTTTCCTGCAAAGCAGCGCTCTAATTGTCCAAGTACTTCTATGGGCTTACTGGTAAAGCGAAAAGTCCCGTTGCACGTGTAGCGCGGCTCATACCTATCAACGCCATCGTTGTCTTGATAGACGGCGTTTTCATCACAGACATTGGCTGCCGCTACCCACCAATTAAGCGGAATGCGATGATAGGGCACTTCATGAGCCCCATAAAAACGAATGTAGTGCAGGGCGCACAGCACGGCATTTTGCGTCCATGCCCATGTGCTCTTATCATCGGGGTCTTGCTCACTATCACGGGGGTCCCAAATACGCGAACCGCGAATTAAAAATTCGCAATCGGAAATGCCATCGGGGAACACCTCGCGGTTGTTCTCAAGCTCAATGAATACATGTGCCTGACCATAACCCACATGTTTACTGGTCCAACCCGCCATTTTAGACACAGCTTTATTGTTGGCGGATGTGTGATTGCCATCAGACAATGCATAGTCCCAACTCTCGGCTGGGTAGTCCGATAACGGCTTATTGGCAATATACACGTCTTCTAACGCATCGATGGGCGCACCGTTAATTAACACAATCAACTGCACCCACTTTTTTTCATCGCGCTCGACTGTGGCTTGGTGCGCAATCACACCCCCAACGCGGTCACGCCCAAAGGTAATACGGCGCGGCTGGTCAATGCCTTTTTGCAGCCCTTTTGCCAGCGTTGCATAGTCTTCTTCGGGTATCTCTGGGCTCATACTGTCCCAGAGTGCCCCAACGGTTTCATCCCAGACTTTCTCAACGAGACCAAAGGGATCTGCTATATCTTTGACAACATCGACAACTTTACCCATTGCGCACCTCACCCGTAGACTTAGGCAACTCCTGAGAAAAGCAAAAACTGACCGCGCTCATTTCCAGTGCGCTTAAACCGATATTAGTAACGCAATAGACATAGCCAAGACCAACGATGCCACCTATCAATTCACCCTCATATTCAACCAACGCAATATCACCGCGCTGCGCATAGGATGTTTCAATGGGCTTTAAATGGTGTTTAAACACACTTTCAATACTATTAAATCCTAAGCGAGTTAAACGTCGTTTTGCGCCAATGGCGGTGCTGTAGTGACCCCGAAAGCCTTGCGCAACATCGACACCATTTCGGGCAAGGAGCCAATCGGCCACAAACAAGCAGCAATCGAATTTGCCCCATGCAAACGGGGTGTTTTCGCATGAATCTAGATAGCGTTGGAGTATAATTGGGCGGTAACTAGGGCAGTGCATGGCCATCCCTCCCACCAATTGGATAACCAGGTTGTGTGTCTGGGAGTAAAGTCCCTGTGGCTTCAGCATGCTCATTAAAAAACATGTCGTCTGGATATAACGCGGTTTGCGTCGCATGGTTCCAGCGTTGATGCAAACGCGATTGCTTCCAACGCTCAGACTCGCCAGCCACTGACAAGCTCACTTTACTGACTTGGCCGCGCTCTACATCACACGCCACGATATAGCCGCTTTCTAATAGTTGAGACTGATTAACACGATAATGTGTGTCGACCGTGGCAAGATAGATTTCAACGCCCACACCAATGGGGTCATTCTCGGCGACTTCAGCTAACACAGTTTCATTTTGGGTGTGCAACGTTAAGCGAATGCGCGCCGCATCGTTTTTATCATTTGCGGGGATTTCACCTATACGCCCAAGCATCCCTAAACCATGCCAGGTGTAACCTAAGAATCGGCGCTGGCCCACACCGGTATGTAATAACACATCGCCACTTTTAAACGCCAAGCGCACAAAGTAGCGGGGGCGGCAATTGGCAAGCTCGGCCACCAAAGCAGAATTTAATGCCTCCATTAGAACGCCTCCCGACCTTTGATTTTCCATGAGGTCACAAAGCCATTTTTAACCTTGGCTTCAGCCAACCCTTGCTTGTTATTCAAAAGGCGAAACACGCCAGCAGGGCGCTTAAAATACACAGGGGTATTGCTCGCTGGGATTTGGCGCATAGGCGATTCAAACTCAAGCTCACACTCGCCGTGGCTATCAACCACCACATCCGAAGTAAGAATCTTAAGCTCGGCGTTTTCACCCGTACCTATCTGAATGCGATTGCCGGCTTTGGCATACTCTGAATTGACAGGCAAACCAGCCACTTTAAGCAAATTACCGTCTTGATATGACGCAGTAACCCGGGCAAAACTGTCCAAGTCATCTTGTAAAAACCGATAATCAAAACACAAAAACTTGCCAACGGCACCACGACACCTGGCCAAGAACGCATCCAACGCCAAGGCATCAGACTCAGACACATTGGCAAGCTCAATCTCAAACTCCCAGTATGCGCCCTCAAGGTCATACACCTCAGAGGCATTATTGGTTTTACTCACGTGCAAATGACTATTGGGAACCAGCCGAAAAACACAGCTTTTTGGGGGCTTAGGTAGGGGAAGGTGCTCCATATTTTTTATCGCTCTTTGTTTTACTGTGTGAGCGAGTTTAAAAAATTAGGAGCGGGAAATTAGGTGTAAAATGTTTTACTATAAGCTGAGTAGTTCGCAGAAGTAGATTTATAAGGATAATGAAGTGCGATTTAGTTTTTTGATTTTGTATATTTTTACACTATTGATAGCTTGTTCAGACAACAGCAATTTCATGGGGTTTGATTTTGAAAAAGCGAAGGCAGTTGAGTCGGAGTGGAAGTCAAAAATAGATGAACAAATTCAAAAGTCTAGTGATGTAAACGAGTTAAGTGACTGGTTCAAACAGGAAGGCGTCGAGATGAGATTTGACCTGTCCGTATTTCACATTGCCCAACTCGATACAATTCCTAGTATAACTGACCCCAAATGTTATATCTCCGTATCTTTTAGTATTGACGAATTGAACGAGCAAGCCATTGTGGGCTATAGAGTTTATTCAATGGGAGTTTGTCGAGATCAGACCTGAAGATCTGAAGAGAGCGAATAAACCATAGTCAGGACTACTTTAAACACAGCTGTTTGGGGGCTTAGGTAGGGAAGGTGCTCCATGTTTTTTATCGCTCTTTGCTTTATTGTGTGAGTAAACATTAAAAAGAGAGCAGGTAAGAAGGCAACCTTCCATTACCTAAATCTATACTAATGGCTGTAGCCCCCTGAACTACATGCATAAATATTCATTGACAAAACATTTACTCTAGTAAAATATTTACCCTCATATTAGCTTTAAAGTAAATTGAAGGAGTATCAAGTAAACATGTCTATATTTGAGCTGTTCTCTAAAAGGCGCGAGAAGTTAACAAGCAAGACGCAAGACGTATATCAATATAGTAAAATACCAAACAATTTCCGTGTCCAAGTTATTCATATTGTCAGAGATACTATTGGTATTGAAGATCAGTACAATCACGTAAGCAGTAAAATATACCTAGAAATACATCAAACACTATGTAAAGAGTATGGGGTGTTCGCACTTAGAAGAGATGCGCGAACTAATTTCGAAGCAATATTTGATTTTTTTTTAGAGACAAATAAAACAGAGCAATGCCTCGATATTATTGACTTGGTATTCAATGTTATAGATCACGGTATTAGAAACAATTCTTGGGAATTCTCTCGCACCAGAGGAGTAACTCAAACACCAGATGCGGCAATAGAAGAACTAAATTATAGGTTTAAAGAGGCTTCGATAGGGTATCAGTTTATTTCTGGAGAGCTTATCCGAATTGATTCTCAATACATTCATTCTGAAACAGTAAAACCAGTCCTTCAATTGCTAGGAAAAGAAAAGTGCTACTCAGGGGCAAACCACGAATTTTTATCCGCACACGAGCACTATAGAAATAAGAAATACAAAGAATGCCTTAATGATTGTCTTAAATCTTTCGAAAGCCTAATGAAAGCAATTCATGATAAACATGGCTGGCAGTACAATAAAAATGATACATCCAAAAAACTAATTAATAGCTGCTTCAACAATGGATTAGTTCCTGAATATCTCCAAAACCAATTTTCTTCGGTTAGAACGTTACTCGAAAGCGGTGTTCCTACTTTGAGAAACAAAGAAGGGGGACACGGTCAGGGAGTAGTAGTTAAAAACGTTCCTGAGCACTTCGCAAGTTATACTTTACATCTAACAGCGACTACTTTGCTATTTTTATTGACCTGCGAAGAGAATCACACCTAAGCTCCCATTAATGTAAATATTTAAAGAGTTATTACTTAATATCAAAAGATGTTATTTAGCAGCAGACTAGTGGAATTAAATTCAGGAAAATAAGGTAATCATGGAATTTTCAGGTACGATTGAATCATTTGAACACTTTAGGAACATTGTAAAAGGAATTACTCCTGACGAGCGTTACTTTTTTAGAGGGGAATCTAAAGATTATTTTTCTTTGGTTCCTAAAGTTGGCCGACTCTCTAGTTCAAAATTTGTTAAAGGCTACTTCGATGAAAAGAGCATCTTTGATAGATTTAAAAATCAAGCTGTAGGGTTCCTTCAATCAACTCCAAATACCGAATGGGAATGGTTAGCCTTAGCTCAACACCATGGTTTGCCAACTAGGTTGCTAGATTGGTCAACGAATCCTTTGGTTGCACTTTACTTTGCTGTGGGGGAACCAATTTCCGAACTAGATATTCGTAAAGAAAACTTAGTAAAAGAGGACTATTCAGGTGATGCAGCGTTTTATTTCTTAACCATAAAGTCCGCCTTTGTTGATGTGAACAAAGTAAAAAAACCGTTAGAGCATGAGCACGTTAACATCTATAAACCACCTCATGTATCAGGTAGGATACGAGCGCAATCGGGAGTTTTTACCATTCAACCTGATCCCAGACAACCATTGAATGATAGATTGAAAAATAAAGCCATAAAAAAATATCGTATCCCTTATGCAATAAGGGAAGCTTTGCGCAAGGAACTGAGACTTTTCGGAATTCATCATGCGTCAATATTTCCTGATTTGGATGGACTGTCAAAGTATTTGCAGAACGTAATGTCTGAACATTCATAAGCATAACTTTTATGTACATTACAACTATCGATGATCCTATTCCGAAATAACTAAAAAGTTAATGAAATCGCCCTAAACACAGCCCCGCGAGAGTTTATACTTTCAACAAATACAGCCTCAATCTGCCGAGTCAAGTTTGCACCAATGACATTGCCTTGCTCGGCATTGGCCGCACCTTCTACGGTGATCTGATTTGTAATATTGAACACCACATTTTGACCTGCAGTTTGGCGATTGCCAGCGTTGTAATGCCGCGCCATGTGGCTGATTTCGACGTTTTGCTTTGGAGAGAGGACACGTTCACCACGCTGCAGGATGTAAGTACTTTCGTTTGGTACGTAGTCTAAACCACCGTGTGCGATACCAGCAGGTTGCTGTGCCTTTATCATGCGGACTTGCTGTAAACCCATTGCGACGGCGGCCGCAGCTGCAGCGGCACCAAGTGCAGGGCCAACGACAGGAATAGGGGCTAATGCTGCATATGCGCCAGTTGCTGACTCATAGGTTTTAATCATCGCTTGAGTGATTGAAAACGCTTTATACAGCTTAAACGCGGTTTTACTTTGGCCTGCCATGGCCTTAAAGCCAGCAGCGCCTAAGCCAACAACGGCAGATGTTTTCTCGCGGGCGTTTTTAGTCTCCCAGTTCGCAAACTCCATTAAGTGTTTTTGCATAGGTCCCGTTTTTTGTGTACGGGCTTGCATTAGCCGTTCTTGATGGGCGTATTCATCGGCTTCGCGCTGGCTGTGAAATCCTCTCGCTGCGTTCAGTTCTTGCTGTCGCTCTAGGTTTCGAATTTGATTGTCGGCGTTGTACTTGATTTCGCCGACTTCATCATTTGAAGCAAGACCTAACATGCCACGCCGTTTTGCGTCGATACGGGCTTGTTGTTTTGCTTCTTCTACTGCCAGCTGGTTGTTGTAACTGGCAAGTGCTTCACGGTTTGCATAGCCTTTGATTTGTGCAATGCGGTCTTCTAGCTCTGCACGTAAATCGTTTTTACGCTTTTCTTCTGCTTGGTTTTGGATACGTGTTTTTTCTGCTTCATGCTTGTCTGTTAATGCTTGCTGGTCCGCGTGAAGCTTGGCGTCTAGCTGCTTCAAAATTGCATCGTATTTGGCTTTATTGCCATGGTCATTTTCACGGGCTTGTATGACCATGGCTTTGCGTTTTTCATAGCTGGCTTTTAGCCTGGCTTCTTCTCCTAGTAGCGAAAGCTGAAGCTGCTGAATGTTTTGGGGCAGGGCGTTAGTGGCTTGTTTGGTGTTTTCCGCTATTTGCTTCCAATCTATTGCTTTGAGGTTTTGCTGCAGGTTTGCTGCTTGTGCAGCGGTTTTCATGGACTCGCTACGCAGTTTTGCTTGCTCGTTGATGTAGCGCTCAATGCCAGCAATTTGGTTTTGGTATGTAAATTTAGCGCGGTCACTGCTAGCGTTATTCATTTGTTGGCGCAGCTGCTTAATACGTTTATACGCGTTTTGAATGTTGTTTGTGTAGTTGATTGTTTGCTTTGACGCAGAGGCGATTTGCGCTTTAGCACTGACGTTGTTAACCGAATCGAACGCATCGCCCAAATCGTACAAGTGTGTTTCTAATCTTTTTGAGCTAGTAGATGCTTTGTCACCTTGGCTCGCAAAATAGGCGATAGCCAAACCTGCAGTAACAGCTAATCCAACTGGGCCACCTAATAGCCCCATTGCACCGCTTAATGCGCGACTAGATAAAGCTGCGCGTTTAGACACGACAGAATAAGTGGCTGTTGCTGCATTGAGGTTGGTTTGTGCAAGTGTCGCTCGTTGATTAGCCAGGGCCAGTTGATGAATGGCCTTTGTTCTAAGCGCTGTATTGCTAGCCATTGCCAGTTGGCGCTGAGCGGCAGCTTGCTCTTGTATTGCACGTCTTTGTTCCTCTGCTGCTAAACGTTGATTATATGCAGCTAATTGTAAGTCTGCTTGCAGTGCCTTATGCTTTGCCATCGTCGTCGTGGTAAATGCCGCTGTCGCTTTAGCTGCACCGCCTGCCAGTTTGCCTCCGAGTACAATTGCTAATGCCGTTGCCGAGGTTGTTAGTCCTTCAACTAGGTCTTGGTTTTCACGCAGTTCTCGCATTCCTGCCGTGACAGCATCGGCTACGCCAGTCACCGCAAAATTGACTGGCTTTTCATACTCACGAATTAAACGCTGATACTCGTTGCTCATCTCAGCAAAGGATGCGTTTATTTTGCCCTCGGTAGCCTCAGCCGCACCCGCATACTCGTTTAAAGCCTTTATTAAATAGCGTTTAAACATTTGGCTTGTAATACGGCCATCATTCACCATTCGACGCAATTGACCGTTTACTAAACCTGACGCTTTTTCTAATTGTTGTAATAGCCCAGGCATAGGCTCGACTATTTGATTAAACTCTTCAGCTCGAATTACATTACTGCCTAGGCCTTGTTCAAGGCCATACAGTGATTGAGATACTTGGGCATTGGCTGCACCGATTTTAGCCGCTGCATTTGCGTATCCTTCGAGTATTTGAATACCTTCTGACTTAGATATTAAAGGCTCTAAATTAAGCATTTTTGTATATGAGTCAGATAACAATACGTAGCTTGTATTAAGTCTATCAGCAGCTTCAAACAGATAGCTTTGTACTTGTTGGTATTCGCGGGTAGAATCGGTCAACCCTTGCAGCCGAGTATCTAATTGCTGCGCTGCGCCTGTATCACGGATAAAAATTGCAGCTGTGCCTATAGATGCAACGCTTGCCAGTGTCATTCCCAATTGCTCATAGCCACTTTGTAGCACACCCAGCTGTTTACCCATTGCAGACTGTTGCTGCATAACCTTTGACTGACTTGCACCCAAACGTTGATTCGCAGCTACTTGATTTTGAATGGCATGAGGCAGGCGGTTTAAGTCCTGTATGTTCTTGTTAGTGCCGGATGTTACCGCTTTACCGTCGTATCGTAAGCGTAAGGCCAAATTCAGTTGGTTTTTCATCAGTCTGCCTCAAGAGCTTTATTATTGTTCGTTCTAGATATTGGAGCTTGTCAAAATCAGTGGGGGTGAGGGCAATATCCGCATAGCGCCAAGCAATTTCAGCCCTGGCATAATCAAGAGCCAATTCAATGCCATCCTTACAGTATTGCCACTGCGTATTGGCAGTAGAAAGCGCTTTAACCGCTACCCAATTTTGTGGGAGTACGTATAAATCTGCTTTGCTTTTTACTGGTTCAACCGGCGCACCAAAATGGGCTAAGTCATCATCAAGTGCTTTAGATTGTGTGGCCAAGTCACCCACAAACCACTTGGCCACGTCGATTAGTTTTTTTCCTGCACTCGATATTGCGCATTGATGCATTCGGCTGATAAACGCCCAGCGATACCACCAAAGCCCAGCATTTCGTGAAGCACGTCTTTTGAGAACGGGATGCTTTTACCTTCATCAACAAAGTCGTCCCAACCAACAAGTAACTGTTCAACAATGACTTTATCTGTGGTGTTGCGTGGGTCGGTGAGCTTTTCAATGTCGCCTTCTGGCACCAACTTAATGTGTGCGTTGAACTTAAACTCCACGCCGCCATATTCAAAATGAAGTGGGGCATGAATGGTGGCGTCTTTTAATTGCTCTAATTTTTTTAGTTTCATAAGGATCACTCAAATACAAAGGTTAATTCGTCATAGCCACTGTCACTGGGGACTAACTTTCCGTCCAGTTCGTAGCCTGTGAGCTCGCTCTCTAAGCTGGCATATTTTGGTGTGGGCATTTGAAAGCGACCTAATAACGTCACTTTGTTACCTGCGCCTTGGCCGTGGTTAAACTCAAAGGTTTGTATACTGCCAGCCAGCTCAAACGGATTGAAAATGGATAATGAATCACTGGTGACAGTGATGTTTGCGGTAGACTCATGGCCTGTGATCATGATTTCTTCGTGATTGATTGCCCGGTCAAACACCACATTGTTACCCACATCAACGGTGAGTTTGTGCAATGTGCGCGCAAGGCCATTTAATTTAAACGCGCTTTTGTTGCTCACACCTAACGTGCTTGGCTTTTTCCATCGAGACCAATCAACTGGTGGCGGGCCGCTTGATTGTACCGGCGCACTGAATAGGCCTTTAAACTGCCAGTTAATCATGGGCTGACCTTTTTCAAGATTGATACTGAACGTACCTAACATCTCGGTGAGTACGTGCGTATTTTGGCCAAAGCGCATTAAACACGAGGCTTTGGTGGCTGCGCCTTTGGTGAAGGTGACTGCATTGGCACTCGATACTTGTACCATGCCACATGCTAATAAAAGCGGTGCAATCGCCGGGGCCGCGCCTGCGCTGCCACTCATTGCCAGCGGTGTTTTAAAATTCAGCGTTACATGCTCACCGTACATAATCTCTAGGCTTGAGCCAGAATGAGCGCGCTCAACTTCGTCTTTTTCGGTTTCGGCTTCAATGTTGAACTCAACTTCACTGGCATATATCGCATGGTTGCCAGTGAGGGTCGTTCCCAATGAATCCGCCATTATTAAACGGTCTTTAAATCGCCAGCTCATGATGCTGCTCCTGGTTTAATGGTGTCGCCCTCAAGTACAAATGCACCGGCAACATTGCTACGGTTACCATTTTGTTTAAGTGCCTTTTGTACTTGCTGGGCTATTTCACATGGGCTGTGTTTCTTAGGGGTTGGTTTATCGTCTTTCATGTTGGCTCCTTGGTGTTGATGGTTATGTGCCCGGAGACAGAAAACTGGCACTGATAAATGAGGTTTTTTGTCTGTTGGTTTAGCTCCACCATGCGGCCCCGATGCAGCTTAATGGGCTCATAGGGCGTAACGGTTAGGCCAGCAAGCGCCGCTTTTACGCGCTCTCTCAGCTGTTCAATTTGTGTGTCGGTTTGCCTGTTGGCTATATGACAGGGGACAACAATCATGACTGCAAACAACTCATTCACCGCGTATTCGTCTTGGCCCGTAATGCTATTTGTTGATTGGTAATCTTCATCGAGTGGCAAAACGTACAACAAAGGCGTATGCACGGGTTTACTACGCGCCTGATTAAAGTCAGGGGCAAAGCCGACTTTGGCAATTCGTGCTTTAGTCAACGCGCTTTCAATGTGGTTTAAATCGAAATTAAACATGCTTTAAACTCCATCTAAACTAGCCAACCAGTGAGCGTTTCAACGATGACGCCAGCTTGATATTGCTCAATGCCAATTATCTGGCGAGCAGGGAGCGTAACCGTATGGCCACGACCTGTTTTACCGCCGAAATGGTGAATAGCCGCGTATTCTTCACCCAAACCATGCACTAATTCATCGCCTTCAACGTTATGCGTTACTGAGCCTGCTAAGTTACGTTGGTCAGTCAGCGTTAAACCTGTACGTTCTTTGGCTGCTTCTGATTGCTCCCACCGACTTCCATCTGGGGCGAGTTCGTTTAAAAATCGAGTTGTGACATCCATATCTAGAAAGGCCCCGACATCGTCTAGAATATCTTCAGGCACAGCGCTTTTATGTCGAAGTAACTGTAACTTCTCTAACGCATCGCCCGAGATATCAATGAATACGCCCGCCATGGTTTAGTACCTAGCCCAATCAAAATTACTGCTTGGGGTTTTAGTTTGAATAGGGCCAGACGCCACAGGCGAGGGTGCTTTAATTTGAATGGTGCCCGCCTCAATTTTGCTAAGCTCCTGCATGGCGTTTTTACGTCTGGTCATTAAACCTTCGTCGGCGTCGTTGTTGCACAGTTCGTAGCGCATTAAGTCTGCTGCAATGCCAAGCAGGGGTGAAGCATCCACTTCCGCTTGTGTGAGCTCAAGCTTGGCCACGTAACCAGCAATCGTGTTGTTTACATTGGTCGAGGCAGTTTCAAACCAATTAAATACGGTGGTTTGAATGTCTGTTTCAGGTGTGACTAACAGCGCGGTTTTAATATCGTTGTCTGTGATATCTTGCGCATCAAACCCAATCGAAAAACGACCATTTGCATAATCAACCAATCGATTTACGCCCAAGGTATTTACTGTGTGTTGCGTATTTACAAACATAGGTCTTTCCTTATTTATAAAGGGGCCGAAGCCCCATAGGGAGTTAATGGCTAAATCGTTATGCTGTGGTCAATACATCGGTGAGCAACAAACCACACCCTTTGGCTATGATTTGCTCTTCGACTGATTCACCCACAATGACTTTGGTACCGCCACGTAGCCCGGCAGACACAGGTTTGTTACCTGACTCTCGGTTCTTGTAACGCGCCGTCAGACCAAAGGTCATACGTTTGTTTTCGAAGCTGGCTAGCGGGTCATGATAAGTAAATGCAAGGTTGTCGCCCCAAGCCCGTTCAAAGACAGGTGTTTTACCTTTTTTGGCGATGTTCAATCGCGCCTGGCCAATGTTGATATGCTCTATCTCTAGCGACTCTTTTATATAAGCCCAAGGTACAAGCCCTTCGTCTCCAGTTGTCCCGTTATAGCCTTTAAGCAGCTTTTTATTAGTCCTAAGGGCCGTAGCAACTTTAAATGACATGGTCATGCTATTGGGTCGCATTAATGGTTCGTCGAGCAAACTTAGGAGCCAACGCAAAATATCAAGGTTTGGGTCATCCAGTTTTTTTAAGCTCCCGGTGCCCAGCTTTTTGTGAATACCGAAGTTGGTTGGATCTGAAAATTTTTGAGCTACCCGTACTTCACGGCCAAGTAATACTAGGTCCGTAATGTTTTCAGTAGCGACATTGAGCGGGCTGTGATTAGCGGGCGCATTCGTAATATCGTCGTTTGGTACAACGTCAGATAAGCCATAATCGGTCACAGAGCCTGTTTGCTCTTCATAGCCAAACTCAACTTGGTTTGGTTCTGACTTACGGCCAATTTTAGTATCTGGCACTGTGAACTTGTCAGCTAAATTGTACTCACCCCATTTGTACTCTCGTCTATTCACTGACGCATAGGGGAGTAATCTATCTGCGATTAATTGACGGTTGTTATACGCAATTGCTATCGCCGTTTGCTGTACGTCGGGGGTAAATGGCATTCCATCACTCATGGCGATGCTCCTTATTTAATGATCACAAATGGGGCGATATGAATATCAACAATGGTGCCCGCGTCGCCTTTTTCGAGCACCTTGCCAGCTACGTGGATTTCGGTATCGTCTGCCAGAGCGGTTGGGTCTAAGGGTATTGCGCGGCCTTCACTATCACTCACTGCGTATTCACCCCCTGCAAAGTCGCCACCTAGTTCTATGGGTGCAAGCTGTGTCATGACCACATCAACACGCAGCTTTTTGTCTGTGCCTTGCTCAGTGACCCCAAGAATAGGGCTGTTAATACCTGTGGCTTTGGTTGCCATAAAGTCACCAATATCAGCCGCAACAAAGCGGTTTGCTGGCAATGGGGCGCCAGATTCAAAGTTTCTGATTAATCCTGGTATGGCCATTAGTTTGTCTCCTGCGTAACGTGACCCATGGCTGTACTCAGGCTGATTGTTATACCCTTGTTAGCTTGCTCACTTTGGAACTCCAAAGCCTTTGTAGCCAACGCATCAGCCGAGTTATCAATCTCGGTTTCTTCGTCGTCTTGTCGGCTAAAGTCTTTGGTAAGTCCGGCTTGCTCCGGTAAAGAGAGCAGTAGACCTTTAAAGTATTCCGCTGGTTGCGCAGTAGCAGTTTGATCACCATCACTCGCAGCGAACTCAAACGTGCTTGTTGCACCAGTTTCAAGGTGTGCCATGAATTCTGCAAGCCCCTCTGTTTTGGTGATACGCGGGGCACTGCCACCATTGACCTTGGTATCAATAAACGTTTGCGCATCAAACTTACGTTGGTTGAATTCATGCTGGGCGTTCTTTGCATTCGCCGCGTCCAGTTGCGCCTGCAATGCTTTCTCGGCTTCGGTGGGGTCGTTTTTTGTTTTGTCACTCACTTCTATTTCCTCGGGGTTATGGGAAGGGGCGCTAAAGGCGTGATTGCCGTAGCGCTGTTTGTCTTGTTCGTGTTCAGCGATGATGGTTTTGCGGGTAAGCCAGTCGGCTTCCCAATTGGGGATGAGGCGGTTTGCAGTTTCTACGCCATGTTGCTCAATAACCCACTCACGCAAATTACCCATAAAGTCGGTAACTAAACGCGCCGTTTGCATTGCAACATCTTCAACGCGCTCGCTTGCTTCACTGGCAGTAAACTCAAATACTGCGCCTTTTGACTCTTCATTAAATTGCCAAGGCAAGCCAGCAACAGCAGGGGCTTTACCACCCAAATAGCCAACGTGACCTAAAAAATAGTTACCTGGTTCACCTTCTAAACGTACGCTGCGATTTGGGTAACGCTTTGCTTCGACTGCTTCCGCAAACTCAGCGGCCACGTCTTCGGCTTTGGCAAACAACTTACCGTCTTCGACTTTTAAGTCGCTGACCCAACCCCAAGCAGGGTCGTTAGTTTTTGGGTGGCCAATAACCAAAGGGCTGGTCTTAGGAATAAAGTTTGTGACCACAGAGTCTAAATCTGCGCCAGTAAACTCCTGTGTATTGCCATTTGAGTCGGTGTGGGTGCCAGCGGTAAAAATCTCGTACCAGTCAAACTCAGTGTTTTCCATTGTGGGTGCTCATCGTTGAATCAATGAGCTCAGAATAGCGGGGGAGAAATATAAAATTAGGCGTAAAAGGTTTTACATATGAGGAGATTAAAGCTTCCAACTTGTGTAACTATTATGCTGAGCACAAACAAGAATTCAATACGTGATATGAAAACTATAAATGGACTAACCTCAAAAAAGTAAATCTTCAGCAGCCATTTCTCTACCATATTTGTATTAATACAGGTCAAGCAAAGTTTAATTATATTGGTAAGGCGTCTAAGAAATCTCGATTGAATGAATACTGCAGAAATGTTGCCAAAATCTTAGATGGAAAAGCAAGATGAGCAAAGACAAAGCGAAATGGTGAGCCGCAATCACTTAGCAATCTGCGCTATCGATACGTGCACCTAGTGTTAGCTCTAGCACACAAACAAAATTGGGATATAAAACATTACCCAATTGAGAATGTAGAAAAGGACAATCTAAACGAAAGGGAGCAACAAGTGATCAAGGAACTCAATACAACCTGCAAACACTTTGGTCTTAACGAAAAACAGACTAGGGAAATCGAAGAACTGGATGCGCTATCGAAAGAACTCCTTCAAGGTCTAAAGTAATTGTTTAGGTAACTTTTACCAGTGAAGTTACCTCTTAAATTGGAAACATGGCCTTGAGATAAGTTTAAACCATGTTTAAAACCGCTTTAAAAACGCCTCAGTTTGTTTAAACTGCTTTAAGTCAATGATTCCCTGTGCAGATGCACAAATATTCGCTCTTGTGACATACAGAGCCATTTAATTGTTTAAGGGAATTTCGTGTTTTAAAATCTCTTAACAGCTTGAAGCAAAGTAACAAGCTCGTAAGATAATAATAAATGTTTTCTAAGCTAGCTTGAGCTGGAATTGGGCTTATTTAATAGTTTCTCTCGTAAAGCTCTTTTACGCTTTATTTGCAAATAGCGACTTCTTGACTCAGCCTCAAAGTCTGAAAGTTTACTTCTAGTCACTAAAGCTATAAAAAGAGAATATACGGCTATTCCGAACATAGCCCCGACAACAGAAAGAGCGTATTTTGAAGCCACTGCATTAACACTTGCGAGATGTAATCCAAAAGCGGCTAGCAGTGCAAAAGCGAGTAATAAAAAGATATATAGCATCAAACGGTTACGAATACTTATAACTTTCAAATTGAGTCTTTGATGCTCTTCTCGAGTCAAAAACTCCTCTTTTCTTACATCTTCGACAGAATTCCTGACCATAATCAACGGAGCAATCATAATAGTAAAAACAGAAGAAAAAATAAGAGGTAGTTTTCCACTAGCGTCGTCAGGTATTAAAGTCGCCCCCCAAAAAAAGCACAAAGCAAAAAGGCCACTGGGTAACAGCAACTGCATAAGTGCTACTAGTGCGTGACCGATTGTTGACATATTGCTTTACTCTTCCGCTTTTAGTACCGACGCTATATCTTCTCCTACATCAGAGTTATCAATAATCGTCAATAACCAATCTCTTAATTTTTGGTATAGCCCACTATCGTCAACTTTACCATTTATAAATGTAACTTGTATTTTCTTAGTAAGTCTTACGTCCTGACCTACAAGTTCTCCGCCTTCCTGCAACCCGATCCTTACATCTTCCTCTTCCATGTGCCTTGTCGCTTCCGCAACGTCATGTACCAGCTTTTGTCCTGTTTTAGTGGTAGTTCTATTAAATTTAAACACCATTTCTAATTTTAAGTTCGATTTATCATAGGATTCATCGAAATCGAGGTTTGGTGCATAACCTTCCTGTTTTAAAAAGTTTAGAAATTTTGCAGCCAGCCCCCTTGGCTCATATACAACCCTGGTATTTTGGTTAACTACTTCTGTAAAATTTTCATGCTTAGTTGAGTTGACTTTAGGCGTAAAGGTAACAGCAGATCCTATTTTAACAGACTTAGGAGGGAATTGTTTGACCTTATTTATCGCCTTTTCCGAAGGTTTATCGGAAAGGATCACCATTGAATTACTGAGGCAACCAGTCAATGAGTTTAAAAACCACGCTAAGTGCTCTTCCAAGTCTCTGGAGTCTATTCCTTTTCCACTTAGCATTACTAAATGGTTATCAAGAACCGCGAAATACAATAAAGATTCTAAAAACTCACTGTTGTCCCGTTCTTTTAGAGCGTCTTTTTTTATATCTTTAGCTGTAATTGGAGTCAACGAAAATGCTTCTGCTTCTTCATCCATCGCAATCATTAATTGGCTTTTATCTTGCTCAAATTTGACCAACTGACACATAAATAATTCTTGATTGTGCTTAGATCTATGGTTTATAAACCTAAAGCTATTCCCATCTTCTGATAAAGGCTCTCTCCTTGCGATAGCTTTGTAGTAATCAGACGTTTCGTCCAATAACTTTTCCTCCAACATTTCCTGCAAGGTTAAATGGTGATCAGAACTAAATTTGACTCTCTTATATCGTACAACTCGCTGTTTCTTCTCAGTAGCCATAAGCAACCCCAATGAATTAGTTTATCTAATACTAAACCAAAAAAAACACAATGTTAACACTAGTTAACATTTTTAATAGGTGATGTAAAAAGCAATCTAGTTAAGAATTTTTCTGCCTATTCAGCGTACTTTCCAACACAATACACCATATAGATTGGACAGCACTTTGATTTATGTTAATTTCTGTGTTGCTTATAGCTTTTGAACTAAATACACCTAAAAAAGGCAGTTTGTAATATGGATGAACCCAAGAGAATTAAAAAATTGAGGGCTCGATTAATAAAGGAACTCCCATTTTTTCCAAATGACAGAGTTACTCGAGATGAATTAGAAAATCAATCATTGGAAAACATTCTATTACACTACCTACATTGGAAAACGAGAATAGTTCCACAACGAGAGAGAAAAGTTCAAATCTCCCCTCATGTAACAGGAGATAAACGCTGGAGCACATTAAAGGGAAGTATCAACGCTTTTCTTGAAAAAGTTAGAAACGGAGAGGATTTATACCCTTTTCATTCATTAAGAGCACACAAATACGGATATACACCAGCGCAAAGGATTAGAAACGGCGACGCTGCGATTTGGGAAGATAAAGACCTATTGTTAAATTCTCAAGGGTTCCACCATTTCCATTTGAATATGAATATTCAATCAACAGGGCTATCTGAACGGACTGATGATGTTTTATTTGCATTTGTATCTAGAGCCAAGTTTCATGCGATTGGGATATTCAATCATGACGTTTTTGAACCTGATGACGGTAGCGGACACATAACCCCTGAAAGAAAAAGGATGCTACAAATACATGACCAATATATGTCTCAACGTCTACCGCCCGGAACAGCATATATTACAAATCCAATATCGATGTCGGGTCACCCGTCGCACTTGGTAAGGCTATCCATCTTTTATGCTGATAAAGTATGTGAAATAGATACAAAACTAGACGACCGTTTATATATAAATAGCCTATACAAGAACGCAAAGATTCCCCCCCAAAAAGCGTATAACTTTGAATGGGATATACACGGGTTAGATCTAGTAGCCTATGATAAGAAGGCAGATACACGTTTCGTAATAGTACAAGGTTTCTTATAATCCTCACGGTAACCCTTAAACTAAGTATAAGGGTATTATTATAAAAAGCTTTTACCTATCCCTTGCCCATCCATACTTTAGCGGGTAGGGAGAAGAATAATCATGTGTTGAAAAGCCACTACCTAATGCAATAGGAGTTGCTGAAATAACCATTTTATTGCCTTCTCTAAAAATATCCCTAACCATAATCAAAGCTGCGACTCTTGAGTTTCCTACAAAATGTCCTATGTAAGCAGATGTACCATAGATGTGAAAGGAGTTAACTAACATCCTTAATTCTATGTTTTTTGCTCTAGCGTATGCATGTCTATTTTCAACCCCCTCAATTAAGCTCCCTCGCTGGAACATAAAGCCTCTAAAGCAGAAGCATATTGAGCCAGGCGAAATTAAGTTGTTAATTTGAGTCTTGGTCCAAATTGCGCCAAGCTCTATAGGTCTTACACTCATTATAATTTTGTCAACAGCTTTAAGAAACAGGCTATGTATTCTTCTCGCGTTATCCCATCTATAGTGGTCATATATGGTATAAACTGCTTTTTTAGGGTTTACGTCATGCTCAAACTTCAGATTACCATGTGCATCTATCAGATTTTCTTCGATTAATTCACGAAGCAGCTCAGGTTCAAATTTTAACCCGTAACCCCTCATTAGATCAGGTAATCGCTGGTGATTAACAAAAGTCCACATAGCATTGGAAAGGTTTCCTTGGTTTTCTGGGAGCATCGCTATTGAAGACTTCTCTGAGATTTCATTTTCCCACATACTTTTAAATTTCAACAACCTAGAAGGCGTCAAGTTCTTTGATAATTGATGAGTCGTATGTGCTCTGTCGTGACAATTGCTACACAAAGCTACCAAGTTACCCTCTATGTTATTAGAAGGGTTTTGGTCAATATGGTGTATTTGAACTGAGGTCTCATCCGTTTTGCATACACAACATTTGAAGCCGCACTTGTAAAGTACAGTATTTTCTAGTTGTATCGGGATTTTTTTCCTTGTTTTACCATTTGTACTGTCGCTAGCCAAAATTACATCCTTTCCCTAATCTCTCTCTCAATATCTTCCTTACTCATTCTATCTCTCTCAATAAGCGGGAAAACAATTTGAATCTTAGTACCTTTACGCGATGAATTAAGCTTAAACTTGGTTTTGTATGACTTGGCTACATCATTCATTTTGTAAAGACCTTCGCCAAAGTGGAAGCGAGAACGCAGAGGAATGCCAATGCCGTCGTCTTCAATATGCACATGAATTTTAGATCTAAGCTTGTGCACGAATACGTTAACCTCGGAACCTTCGGAGTGGTGCACAGCGTTATGAAGGCCATGATAAACAACAGCGTAAATGTCACGCTCTAATTGGGGATCTAGCTTTACGTTGCCTATCACCGTTTCAAAGTTAACTTTAATTTTCGCCTGCAAGCTAGATTGCACTTGCAGCAAATCTAAACCAGCAAGCAACCTTTGCTCGCCAAGGTAAGGGCCATTGTTAACTATGGGGGTTATTAACTCAGATACTTTGTCGAACTTAACCAGTCCTTCAGTAAACATTGTGTCATCACCAGAGCTGACTAACACTTTACCTTGTTCAACAAGCATAGCGATTTGACCTAAGTTACTACTTTGGCGCTTACGTTCATTTTGTCTAAAGACTCTGCGGAATGACTGAACCCAAAAATAAGTAAAGCATGCAACTGCTGATACCAATAGCACTGCTATGAATAAGTATACAACTAGCGCTGTAGGGGAGTTATACCAATGAGAGCGAACCTCGAACGAATACATTGCGGGTTCACTGGCAACATTGCCTACAATTTGCCTGAACTCTACTGAATAGTGATCTGGGTATAAATTGTTTAACTGTATCATCGGGCTATGTAAAGGTATCCAGCTACCTTCATTTAGACGATACTCATATTTAACGCCTTCATTGTGGCGATATTGAAGATTAGTAATCGCTATATTTACCCAGCCTTTTTGATCTATCTCTAACGCGTCTTTATTAAATACAAAGCCATCATTTGTGCTGATATAGCTTACTACTGGAGGCGCTATTGATTGCTCCTTAAAATTTGTCATTTCAATAAGCGCGCTATCACTTACTGCAATCACTACTTTATCGGCAACTCGCACGCTACCAATCATAAACGAATGGTCTTGTGTCTCCCTGATTAGCCTGGATGAATCTTGTTCTTTAGCAATTGTGTGAATGCCGTTGTTGGTCAGTAAATAGAGTGCGTCCCGTACTTCTACAATTTCTTTAATATATTCAGGTGAAGGGACTCTAACCCAATTACCGTCTACCTTTTTTAATAGGCCCTCTCCGTAAGTTGCCATATACAACACACCGTCTAGGATTGCGACATCAGCAACTTTAGAAGTACCTTGGTACTCTCTGGAAACTGATCTTGGAGAGTCGATCCGGTCAAGACCAGCAGCAGTACTAACAAATAACTCGCCACTAATCTCTGTTACACCAAGAACTTCATGGCTTGATAGCATGGAGTTGTTATTAAATTCTTCATACTGCAATTTGGAATTAAACTTAACCACTGCGTCTTCATCTGTCGCCAAATACAAAGATTCAGCAATAACGGACGAATTAATTACATACCCATCATAAAGCTTTTCTACAATACGTTTTTCAGTCTCAACGGCATATGCGCCGATATCGGTTGAAACAATCACTTTTCCAGCAAAGTGGGAGAAAGCTGTCACTTCAAAATCACGGCCTTCTGCGATTTTTGAATTCAGCCACTCAACAGGTTCACCATTTACAAATACACCTCTTGTGGTGCCTATCCACCACTGTTTGTCTACTCGTTCAATAATATTGTACTTGGACCCTAAGCCTAAATTCGTCACACGAGTATTGCCCTCAACGATTCCAAATTCATTAATGTTTAGGCCCCACAGCTGCTTTTTATTATCCGCGAATAAGGATAAGTATGTCTTACGAGTAGAGCTAACGTTGGCTCTAGCGACTTCTAAGGTAGACAAAGACACCTCATTAACTTCATCACCATCTGTGAAATAAACAACATAAGGGGCAACGTAAGTTAAGTTTTCAGCGCGTTCAACATTGTGGTTAGTAATACTTCGGTCTTGTAATTGGGAGTAATATTTGAGGTGATCATCTGCAAAGAATATTGCACCGTGTGGTGTAACTTCTAGATCGCCATTTTTAATTTCTTGGTCGATTACTTTATAAGAGCGTCCGTTGTGGATTTGATACAAGCCTTTTTCAGTTAACCCATAAACATTGTTGTATCTGGATTCTAAGTCTATCAGCTTTTCTTTACCCGATATTCTCGCCCCATACTGGCCTGTTGCTAGGTCGTACTCAAGTACTTGGTAATCTTCTTGCGTGAATAAGGCGTCGTGAGTAACTTCAATGTTGTGAGCATCCGTCTCTGCAAAAAGGTTTGCTTCATATGTATTCAAATTCAGAGACCAAATTTGCCCCGATGAATACAAAATATAAGCAATATTTGAATCGCTAATCTCTAAGTCACGTGCTGAACCAGCTGGCAGTTCGCTCACTTCATTTAGCTTTACAATGTGCTCGCCATCATACTTCAAAACACCTTCGTGTGAAGAGAAATACATATAATCATTCTGATCTTGAGCCACACCGTTAAGGTGCTCAAAGTTAAGCGCCTGACAGGTTCCGCTCTGTAATATCAAAGCAGAGGCAATTATCCTTGACTTCAACATAGCGAAGAATTCCTTCTTGCAAATAGGGGAGTCATTCCCCTTAAATAAATTTATTTAACGGCGTTTGGGTTATGGTCTCTGACGCCGCAACCAGCTAATACAACTGGTATTTTGGGCTCTGTTTCTAACGTTTGGCTCGCCATTTTTGTTTCACTTATACTAACACGTGATAACAAATTGTTAAGTTTATTTGTCTTTTTTGCCTTCCAATTGAAGTCTTGCTCTCGTGGAGCGAGGATAAACAGGTAAGTTGGTTTACGAGGGTCTGTGGCATTTTGCTTCGTTTGCCAAGTATCGATTACTGCTTGGCCAGCGGCTTCACCGTATAGGTGGGTGTATGCTGCGGCGATTAACTTAGCGCCTGAATCACTCATTACCATAACAGCGGTATTTTGATAGTCGCTACCACAATCAAACGACACATCCACATTAAGTGTGCTGCCATCTGGTAATAACAAATCAGTATTCATGTTTTGTACACGCGCTCTGTCTGGTAGTGGTTCTAAAGCGAGAGAAGGGGCTGACAGCAATCCAAAAGTAAGCATTGCTGTGGCAAGTTTTGTTTTAATCATAATTTATCCTTTAAAAAGCCATAAAGAGCGCTCCTTCCGCAATGGTTTTAACCATGACTTCGTTAAAGTTATGCTCAAATGTTTTTTCAATTAACATTGGCGTTAACTTTTTACGGATCAGAAGTTCGCGCTCTGCATCCAAATTTTTCGAGTAAAGCAAATCATCTATTATCTGTTCAACAAGGGCGATTGCAGCTAACGCATCTTCAGCACTGTTTCTGCTTGCGTCTTCACTCTTTGTTGGTTTTTCTTCCGTAGAGCTATTATCAGATGTTTGGTCTACGTCAATTCCAAACACCTCATCCAAGGAAATTTTCTTTTGCTTACAGGTGGCTACGATAGAAGTATAAGGTAATGTCCCTTTTTTCTTGGACATTGATATTCCACTATGGGAAAGGCCCAATTCCATTGCAAGAGCTCTATCGCTATTCACACCTAACTTATCACGCAGTATATCGATTACTTTGTCGATATCTGACTCTGTAATACTATCGCCTAACATATTTGACAGTCAACACCTAATTTGTTTTCTAAAATATAATTTGCTTCACTATTGACACCTAAATTATTAGGCACTAGTTTAATAAAACACCTAGTGACAAATATATTAGGCAAAACAAATCTACTATTAAGGTAAATCTATCATGACAAAGAAAAAAATGACATTTGATGCCATCAGGAAAGAACTTTTTAATAAGGATATACAGTTTGCTGACATAGCAATAGCCGCCAAAGTTACGCCTGGTCACGTGTCCAATGTAGCGAGAGGCAGTGCAAAATCTTTCCATATAGCAAAAGCAATAGCTTTATCTTTGGGAAAGTCCTTGGATCAAGTTTTTGGTGAGGACTACGCCCAAACCAAAAAACGAGGACCAAGAACGCGTACCCAAAGGCGTAATCAAATCATTGAAGCAATCCAATCGGGCCAGCCTGTGCCTGACCCAAGCATGAATACATAGAACCGCTAAGTCTAGGTTAATTTAAGGAGATTTTTACCATGTCAACAAACCATGAATCGATGAACATTTTAGAATGTGAGATCCCACCTGATTGTGAGGTATTGCACCGCTTTAGCCAATGTGTGAATGCATGTATGCGTCGGTGCGGATTCACACGTAATGGCTTAGCCCAACGCATGAATGCTGCGCTAAAAGTAGATGTTGTAGAAGTAGACGAGGGCAAACTTAATAAATGGTTTGCTCCTAGCCAACCTACATCTATGCCAATTCAATACTTACCCGCTCTGTGTTGGGCCATTAAAAGTGTTGAACCTGCCAACATATTGCTTATGCCGCTTATGTACAGCGCCTCAGACGAACGCGCAAAAAAACTTCAAGAAGCCTCAGAATGTGAAGTTCAAATGCGAGAGCTGCAAGATAAGCGCGAATCCATTCTCGAATCAGTCAAAATCAATACCTAATTTCGGAGCTTAAACCATGCCTATCAAAGACCAAGATCTGTCTAAAATTCGGAGTTTATATGCGTAATCAAGAACTGACTGAACTGGTAAATGAAGAATCTCAAGACGAGATTAATCATCAGATTTCTCAGATTGAGTCACCGCTAAACATTGTGATGCCAAGCACTATTGAAGAATGTATGGATAGAGTTGTTCATTTAGCAAATCGTCAGTTCTGCGATGCAGCCGAGATGGGCTTTATATTGCTTCAAGTAAAAGCAGAGACAGAGCATGGAATGTTTTACTCACTTTTAAATGAGCGAAAGATCCACAAGCGAACAGCCCAAAGAGCTATGGCAGTCTCAAAAATGCTTCAAGCATTGCCAAAGCGTAAATGCGACACCGTGTCGCTTTTAAATTTCAGTCAAAAGCAACTCACTGAGCTCACAAAAGTTCCAATCGAAACGCTAAAAGAACTAGACGACGAAGACTATGAAGTTTTAGCTGAAACTTCTAGCAACGCTATAAAACAGCAAGTCGCGGATTTGATGAAAGAGCGTGATGAACTGCAAGTAACTGCGGCGCGGGCCCTTAATGACTTAGAGCATGAAAAGTTACGTAAAGTACCGCAAGTACGTTTTGATATGCATGTGTTTATTAGTGAGATACGCAAAGATGCCATTTGTAATACCGAGCTATTAAACGAGGCGCTTGTTAGCACCATCACGCAAATTAGTCAGTTGTGTGACAACCGCCAATTAGATTTAGACTCGCGCGTGAGTGCTGCGCAAGTACTGCATCACACCTGGGCGGCTATCTATAGCCAAATTGGCACTGCGCTAGAGCGTTTAAGCAGCGAGTTTGCTGGGCACATTGAAGGCATAGAGCACCTACCGAAGTTTACCAAAGCCGAGTGGCAATACGTTGAAACAGAACGTAACCGTCTGCTCGAACAATTCTTAGTAGAAAAGCAAAGCAAGGAGAACAAGTAATGCATCCTGCTGTGATTAGATTTAACAACTTACCGACGGTTGTTAGCCAGTCTGTATGGTCAGAGGCCAGCGACAAAGCGCGCAAAACTGCCCAAAATCGTACGGCACTGGTAAAACATTGGCTTGCTAGTGGCTTAGGTGTAGACAAAGCAAGAACTGCACTTATTGAGTCATTAAATAATGGGCTGGTAACGCCTGCCATACACCAAGCTGTGACTGACCTTGGCAAAGTACCAACGCGCGCAACTGCCTTTAATTGGGTTAATGCTTATAGACAGCAAGGCGTTGAAGGCTTACTTCCACAACATAGAGGCCGAATAGCCGCGCAGCCTAAATGGGCAGCCAAAGCGTTAGAGCTTTACCACTGTATTAACTCGCCCAGTTTCGCATTGGTTGCTGAAGACTTAAAAAAGCAAGGGCATGATGCCACCGCTGGACAAGTTAGGCGTTTTATAAACTCTATGCCTCACGAACTAGGCCCGCAAAGCCCTTACCGTATGGGCGCAAAGCTTTACCGTGAAAAACACAAAGACTTCATTATTCGCTCCACTGAGCATATTGCCCCTGGTTTTATTTACAACGGTGATGGACACCAAGTTGATGTGTATGTGTCGCACCCCAAAACAGGCAAAGCATGGCGCTTTGAGCTAACCGCGTTTCAAGATGTCGCAAGCAGATGCATTGTTGGGTGGGAGATTAGCGAGTCTGAAAATGCCATAGCAACCATGACGGCATTAACTCGTTCGATTAAAAACCATCAGCATATTCCTAGCATGTTGTATGTCGATAACGGCAGTGGTTATAAATCAAAAATGATGTCTGATGAATGCTGTGGTGTGTATGCGCAATTTGATATTGAGGTCATTTTTGCCATACCAGGCAATGCCCGCGCTAAATGGATTGAACGCTTTTTTAAACATATGGAAGAGCACGTGGGTAAACGCTTTGAAAGCTACTGCGGCCCAGACCATAACGAGCGCGAAAAGCTTAAACTGCTTAACGACGTGAAAAAAGGCAAGCGCGAGCTGCCTTCTTTAGAGCAATGGATAACTGAGTTTAAGGCATTTTTAGAGCACTACCACAACAGCCCACACCCTGAGATTAAAGGCAAAACCCGCAAGCAAGTATGGGAAGAGGGCCTTATCCAAGAGCAACCTGCAATCACTGACTTTGTGGTCCTACCCAGAGCCAAAGTGAAAGTGGCCCGTGGCCAAATCAGACTACATAAGCGTGTTTATACCGCTGACTACCTCTTTCAATTTAATGGTAAAGAGTTGGTTGCTGGCTACGATTTGCACGACGACACCTATCTTGTGCTGTATGAGCAATCAGGCGAATTCATTATGAACTGCCGCATTAAGAACAAGGTTGAGGCACTGCCAACAAGCCGTATTGAAGAAACTGACCTTAAGCGGCTTCAAGGTCAAGAAAAGCGCATTCAAAACCAGCTTTCTGAAAAGCGTGCAAGAGTAGACAAAAAACGTGTGATTGACGTGGACGCGGTTGAAGAACTGGCTGCAGACATCAAAGCCATTCCAGAAATTGAACCTGAAGTATTAGACATGGACCTCTCAGATTTTGAGGTTGACCACGTGACCCAAGTTAAAAACGAATACCAAATAGATTTAGGAGACATTCATGAATAAGTTCAGCAGCCATTACAACGAAGAGCAGCAAATTCAAGTAAAGCTCATTAACGAAGAAATTGAATTTTATGCCCTAGGGCCAGAAGACTACTGCCTAGGTTACGACTTAAACCAGGTTAACTCAGTACTGGGTGGTGAATCACCAATAAACCCTAAAAAGCTATTGGATGTATTGTGGGCGCACTTTTTTGGTGACTTTGACCCTAAAGAGTTTAGCAGTGTGAGTGGCTTTGCGGACTGTTATAACGCGAATGATAAAGTACTTGTAGCACGTATTAAAAAGCGCATGACCGATGAAGACATTGCAAACCAAGGGGTAAACAGTACTTATATAGCCAAGAAGATTAATAAGTCTCCGTCGACGGTTAGTCAGTTGCTCTCTGGTAAATATGCAGCTAGCCCAACTAAGTACTTGCATGACATTTATGCCATTGTCGCACCCGCAGGTACAGATGCTGCAGACGACAACGCAAGTGATGACAGACCTATAATTACTATTCGATACGGCGAAGTACCTTTTGTGCCAACCAGCGTTGCTAAGGTGATTGCACTTGCTTGTGAACATGCAAGAGCGAGGAGACGCTTTTCTGTAGTTGCTGGTCAAGCTGGCATTGGCAAAAGCAGGGGGCTTGAGCGTTACTGTGAAGAAAACCCATTAGCGATATTGATTATTGGCAGTGAACAAACGACCAGTAAACAAGTGATTGAGTCACTGTGTACCACCTTAGGTCTCCCTAAAAAACCGAGTGTTGCTAAAAACATCGAGAACATAGTTAGAACCATAGAAAACACTGAGCGCATAATTTTGCTAGATGAGGCGGACAAATGTAAGCCCAGTGCATTGGACCCACTCAGAACTATATCAGATGCGGCTAAAGTAGGCGTGTGTTTGATAGGCAATATTCAGCTGGTCGATAAGCTTCAAACCAACGAACGTTACGAGTTGATTTCATCCCGCGTGTGCTTTTGGCCAAAACCGATTGGTGAGGTGCCAATTGAGGACATCAGAAATCTATTCAATGAACTTACCCAAGGCACTGTACCACTTGAGTCCGATGACGACCAATGGTGGCAATGGCTACATAAAAGGGTAGAGGGAAATTCAAGGCTCTTAGTCGAAAACCTACTCCCTCATATCCTGAGCCACAGCCGGAAAAACCCAAACAAGAAGCTAGACAAGCTCTTGGTGAACTCAATCTTCGCCAATGTACTGAATCAACAAGCTGTATAAAGCAACGAGCCTAGCTGCAACTGGGCTCATTAATTAAGGAAAACACGATGTTAAGAGTAAAGATATATCACCATACCTTTGGCGGTCATTTTGTATTAAACGACACGCTAACCGACCAACACATGCTGAGCGTTTTAGCCACGCAAGACCCTAGCGGGACCATTCTTGATGGCGTAAACGGCAATGTGCCAGCAGCATTTTGTATCTTCCTAGGACAGAGGTTATACGAGTGCAAGCAAATAGCCAAGGTTAATTTAGGGGTAAGTTTTACCAAGGAATTTACCAACCGTTTTGGGCACATAGCCACTTTATGCATTGATGACACTAAGCCTTGGGACTTCGAGTTAGAAGAGTTTGCTGTATTCCCGAATCACCATGTATCTCAAGTGGAGCGTGCAGCATGAACCCGATGATTAAAGCAATTAAAGCAGCGCAGCGCGCAGCTGGCATTGATCAGGTATGCCATGTGAAAAACGTTAAGCAGATAAGCGGCGGTCTCACAAATAGCTGTACTGGCCTTACTAAGAACCAACAAAAGGCATTATTACGGCGCTATCGGGTTCTGGCTGAAATGCCAAAGCAACTCAGGCTAATTTATAGCCTTTGGGGCCAACTGGCCCGTGCGGGAAAAGTAAAGCAAGACTCAAAGCAAGCATGTGAAACATTCTGTGAAAAGTACTGCAATGGACAGCGCTTGCATGAAGCTGAGAGCCATTGGTCCGCCATTATAGAAATCCTGAAACAATGGCTACATCGTGGAGGGCCAAATCATGCCTAGAGGAGAACCCATCGTCGTTGCATCAAATGAGTTCAGCATTGAGTCGCTCCTAGAGGAATTAGATGATGGCTGAACATGAGATTGATCTGAGCTTGTTACCACATGGTGTGCGTAAGTTTGTCGAAGTTCTTGGGGTTGATAGGGCTGTTTCTTTATTAAAACAGCATCAACTAAGGATGATGTATATCCCACTAAACCCAAGACCAGAACATGAATTTTGCCAGGTCTTTGGTACTGAGCTAGCCATGCACTTAAGTGAAAATCATGGTGCAAAAAGTTATCAGATCCCCAAGGTAGATAAAGTGCTTTTACAGTTTAGAAACCAGGAGATCATTAAAGCGCATGAGCAAGGAGTGCCAGTTCAAGAATTGGCTGAACAGTATGGGTTAACAAGGCAATGTATTTGGTTAATTCTCAGCGGCACAACACTCAGCACTGGCGACCCATTTGCTTTAGAGGCGCAGCTGGATCTTTTAGGCGATAAGCACAGGCAAATAGATTTACCGCTTTAGGAGTAACAATGCACAAAAACAATTTTGTGTTACTCACTGCGCAGCAGCTATCTGGTAAATGCATACCTTCCAAGGTGCAATGTCAGATAGCGCTGCAGATAACCGAAAATTACATAGCAGGTAGAAAGGGCCTAAAGCTACCGCTAAATAACCTCGAAGCTGATTTAGCTGAGGCGAAAAACGAAATAGGAAATTGATATGTTAATACAAATGAAAGAAGAAAACGGAAAACTCGAAATCAACGATACATTGGTGCATGGCAAGGAGATTGAAATCCGAGGCAATGAACTTATTGTTGACGGTAAACAGCTTAAAATAGATACCGATAAAGAAATCTCTATTCATATTCATGGTAATGTTGAAAATTTGGGGGTGTTACACGGCTGTGTAGAAGTTCACAATGCCACCACGGTAATATGCCGCTCTGGTGATGTGATATGTGGTGATGTCGTAGGCTCCGTAACTAATACCTTTGGCAACATAGAATGTGGTGAAGTTGAAGGAAGCGTGTCGACCATTGTAGGGGATGTAAATCATGGCAAAATTGTTCCAGGCTTATTCTGAGGTGGTGTATGGAGCGAAATAGCGGCGACTTCTTTGTAATGCTCACAACGCAAACAGGTGGTTATACACCCTTGGTTAACAGTGAAAATGAGCCTGACATAGCAAGATTTGAAACTAAAGAAGCGGCAGAGGCAGGCGCACAAAATTCAGTTTTAGGCAGCGCGTTCGGCTTCGAAGTATTTGAAATTGGCTGCGGCCTTTAAAGGTGAGGCTTATCAATGACTCAAACGCCAAGTATAAAGAAAAAGCTAGAGGCATTAGGAGCAAAGCCATCTAAGTTAAGTAAACTTGCATGTCCTAATTGTGGCTCTAGCTTAGACTGCGTTTATTCCATTAAATACTATGCATTTAAAGTGCAATGTGAATCATGCGACTTTTGCGAGACAAACCAAAGCTATGATGGTGCACTTGCGAGCGTGAGTATATTTACGTTGGTAGATGATGAGGAGAATACTGAACATACTTTGCTTGATTCACTATAGATTTAAACCCCCTTTAAACATCATTTAAACGGTCATTATTGCAGTAGACCGTTTTTTGCTTTAGCCTAATATATTCACATCGCTTCAAATCACCGCAAAACATTTTACACCTAAATTCCCGCACTTAATTTGCCAGACTAACCATGTAACTCACGACATGGAAATGGCATGGAAAAACTAAAAAAACAACTAATCGGCCATGAAGGATACGAACATACAGTGTATGTTTGCTCTGGTGGCTATCGATCGATAGGTGTTGGCAGGAACCTTGAGCAAAGAGGCCTGACTGACGACGAAATCAATTACTTGCTTAACAACGATATCGCTTATTTTACTGCCCAAGTCGAAAAGCACATTGATACCTCAAAATGTAACCCCGCCCGCAAAGCTGTTCTGATAAACATGGCCTTTAATCTTGGCATTCATGGCTTGTTAGCTTTTAAAAAAACCATTGCTGCCATAGAGCGCGGTGATTGGGACAAAGCTGTAATTGAAATGTTCGATAGCCGCTGGGCCGTGCAAGTTGGAGAACGAGCAGATCAGTTAGCCGAGCAGATGAAAACGGGGGAATGGTATGACGCCTGAACAAGAGAATCAGTTGTTTCAGTCTATAGGTCAGATTCAAGCGACCCAAACAGCGATTTTAAAAGAAGTAACAGACATCAAAACTGACCTGACAAAACGCGTGGACAGACTTGAATCAAGAGTAGAGACGGTCGAGAGCCATGTTACTAACAATCGGGTAAAGATTGCTTCAATCGGTGGCGGTGCGGGATTGGTCGTTGCAATAGCAGCTGAAGTGTTAAAACTGGGTGGAGGCGCTTGATGGCACACCCAGAAGACAAAAAGAATGCGGTTAGACACAGCTATGTAAATGAGCTTTTGGCCTTATCAGTTGCTGCTATTAAACACACAGTCGCAGACAGCACTGCGAGGCGCTGGAAAAGCGAAGCCAAAGCCGCTGGTGATGACTGGGACCTAGCACGAGCATCCGCACGCAAAGCAACTGGTCCTGCAGGAGAGTTTACCCAAGACTTTATTGAAGAGTTTACCATTCAAACCAATGCGACCTTTGAGCTTATCAAACAAAATGAAGAGCTATCAATTGATGGCCGTATCAAAGCGTTAAATCAACTTAGCGATATGTACACAAAAATCATGAAGCTAAGCGGCGGTAATAAGTCGATTGAAAAACGTGCTGTTGCAGCGGATGTCATGAAAAAGCTAGCGAGTTTTGTATCCAAATACCACCCCGATTATGCACCACAATTGGTTGAGATCCTAACCGCTTTTGGCCCTCAATTAAGTAGTATGTTGGATGACTAATGGCCGATATCAGTAACAAAGAATTCTTAGAAGAATTAGAGCAAATAACGTCAGCGCTAAGAATTGATATCGAAGCCAAGCAACGTGATATTGACCCAAGCCCCGAGGCCATTTTAGAGCGAAGACAACGTGTATTAGGCGGTGACTTTGAGTTCTTTGTTTATACCTATTTTCCACATCATATGTGGCTTGATGAAGGCCAAAAGCCAAGTGAATTCCAACAGTACTTTATGGATTGGTTTCCAAAAGCCATCGACCTCGACAACTACTGGAAGCATTGGTTTGTTGCCCCGCGTGGTGAAGGAAAATCAACTCTAGCTGTAAAAATCGCGCCGGTATATATCGCGGTTTTAGCGCTACTACAGGATGAAGCCGTATGCGAAGAACTGGGCCTGACCAAGCCCAATATTTACATCGACTTTGTTATTCTGTTTGGCGCTGAGGCAAAGATGCCTGCCAAAACATTAGAGGTGGTAAAAACAGAGTTGTTGAGCAATGGCAACCTAATGTTGGACTTTCCCGAAGTCTGCGCAAAGTCACCGCTATGGAAAATAGGTGAGTTTGCGACACCTCAAGGCGTGCGCTTTGAAAGCCGTGGTTCGGAACAATCAGTACGGGGCGCATTCCACGGCGCAAGCCGCCCTAAGTTACTTTTGTCTGATGACATCATCACCGATAAAGAGGCCAAATCAGCAACTGAAAGGGACAACCGCTGGGCATTTTTAGAAGCTGCGGTGCAATACCTAGGCCCGCCAGGTAAAGGGGTTAAATTCCTTGGCGTAAACACCGTATTAAACAATGACGACCCAATATCCAGAGCTGAGCACGCCGCAGGTCATATCGTGCATCGCTTTAAAGCTATTTCACAGCTACCTGAAAACATGGAACTTTGGGAGCAATGCCGTGAGCTCATGCTTTACAAAGACAAAGAGTTTGAGAAGCAAGCCGCAGGTAAAGGGAGAGCAGTCGCCCTTGAGGATAAACCCAGCTTTAAGTTTTGGATTAAGAACAAAAAGCGCATGTCTAAAGGCGCAAAAACCAGTTGGCCAAGCGTGCGTTCTCTCTATGATTTGATGGCGATGCGAGCATCGAATAAACGTGAGTTTAATCGAGAGATGCAAGGTATTGCCAAGTCTGACGAAGAGCAGATCTTTTATCGCTTTGAGACTTGGGTTAACCGCTTAAATCTATGGACGCCATATGGTGCATGTGACCCAAGTATGGGTAAAACAGCCAGCGCCGACCCAAGTGCTTTACTCGTTGGTTTTTGGGCCAAAGAACTGGGGCAATTACACCTAGAATATGAAAGCCGAAAAGTTCGCGGCCCCAGCCGGCTATTGAAAGATCTAATAAAGTTACAACTAGAATATAAATGTTTGGTGTGGGGCTTTGAGAACAATAACGCCTTTGATTTTATGCGCCAAACCTACATGAAAGATGCATTAGATGAGGGCGTGGCGCTGCCGCTGAGAGGTGTAACGGCGACCGTGCCTCAAGAGGAGCGCATTGAGGGGTTAGAGCCCTTTGTGATCAACGAACCCTCACAGATTCTTTTTCATACTCGTCGAAGTCGATTACTTATAGACGAGTTAGAAAACTGGCCAGAGAAACAAAGCCTCCACCATTACGATTTAAGCTGTGCACTCACCATTTTATGGATGATTGCTAGCACAGGCGCGGGTGGTATTCCAAAAATAAGAAGTCGAAAAGTGACCAAATCAATAGGGGGCTATCATGTCTAAACCCCACTTAAGTTATAAGGGCTATCGCGCACTACAAAAAGCCTTTTCGATGAGTAAAACAGACCCTGCTTTATGGGCCATGATGCGAGAATTGCCAAACCCCGATCCGATATTACGCAAAGCAGGTAAAAGCTCGTTCATATATGACGAGATAGCACGCGATGCCCATGTAATTGGCGAATTGCGTAGTTTGCGCTCAGGTATGTTCGCATTTAATGCTGAACTGGTGCCAGGAGGCGATGACGAAGCAAGCATGAAAAGCTATGAGATTGCAAAGACCCTCATGGCATCAAGCCCCGCAAAAAATACCCAGTGGATGGACATCGATTGGCACAACTACAGTGCAATTTTACATGGATTTGCAGTAACCCATTTAGGCAAGTTCGAAAAACAAGACAACGCGTGGATACCTAGCACAATTGAACAATGGCCAGCAGGGCGCTTTGCATTTAATTCAGATCACGAGCTCCTTGTTAAAACCCGCGAAAATCCCGAAGGCGAGCCCATCAATGAGGACCGCTGGACCTGTGTGCGCCATATGCCAGAAGCTAAAAACCCATATGGTATTGCGCTTTTAAGTAGCTGCTTTTGGCCTTGGATGTTTAAGCATGGCGGCTTTAAGTTTTTTGTTCAGTTATGCGAGCGCTTTGGCGTGCCGTTTCCCGTTGGGAAATACCGTCCAGGCATGCAAGACAAAGATATAGATGAATTAGTCGAGGGTTTAGCAAAGCTGCTAACTGATGGTATTGCCGTTATACCAGATGACGCGAGTTTAGACATTATCGAAAGCAAAATGTCTGGTGAACCAGTTCAGCTTCAGCTTATTAATTTGTGTAACTCAGAAATGAGTAAAGCGCTGACATCTCAAACGCTTGCAACAGAACAAAAAGCCGGTGCACGTGCAGCGAGTGAGACACACGCTAAACGCGCGGGTGAAAACCAACGGGCTGATAGGGCGCTTGTCTCTGGTTATCGAAACCAGCTACTCGAAACGATTCATAGAGTGAATTTTGATGGTGGCGAACCACCCAAATATGTCTGGAGAGACAAGAAAGAGATCAACCTCGAAACAGTAAACGTGATAAGGGAGTCAGCACGTATGGTGCCTGTTTCAGAAGATTATGTTTACAAGACTTTAGGCATTCCCAAGCCTCAAAAAGGTGCTGCGTTGCTAGAAATTAAAGACGATGGTCAAGGCATTTCTACGCCAGCAAAACAGGACTTTTCAAGTGACCAACAAGGCACTGACATCCAAACTTTTGACGAGTTTGACCAGGCAACAGATGCCGAAATTAGAAAGATTTTTGAGTTTGCAAAACACGCAAACAACCTAGACGAACTAAAACAAAACATCCTTGATGAGTTCCCAAATATCTCCAATTCAGCCCTAGCAGAAGTTGCTGTAAAGGCGTTTGAATTGGAGGTTTTAGAAGGAATGAACGAGGCAAATCAACAGGAGATTTAACATGCCAACAAACAATATTGTCATAATTACTAAAAAAGAAGATGGTGAAACTAAAAGAAAAGCAACCCCCGCCTTAGGGGAACTTGCGCAACGAGGGTGGGCGCTTAAAACAACCATTGATAATGCACAAAAAGAAGTGAAAGAGATAAATACTGAGATACTAAAAAAACTGAAACCTGGTCAAGCGGTAGTCATTGAAGAAGTAGGGCGTTGCACTGTTGTTGAAAGTACTTCCTATAAGATATCTGATGCTGATGAACTTAAGTCCATTCTTGGCCCTCGCTTTAAAGATTTAACCAAGCAGACTGTAAATTATTCCGCAACGCCAAAGCTAAAAACAATGTGTATCGACGCTGACGAACCAAAACAAATGCAAATCAACGCCTGTTTCACAGTTTCAAGCTCAACAGCTGCAAAGTGGACTGGTGAAAAAACCAAAGCTAAAGAAAAAGCTGCTTAAAAAAGCTAACAAATGTCCGATACAACACCTCAATATGGCCAACTCGTAAAATTCGACGAGGCCATTTCAAATCTAAAATCAAAAGTTCAAATACCAACTGAGTCGTACAAGGATTTACTTGGCCACATACATGCTCGCGCGTTTACTGTTGCTGGAGCTACCAAAGCTGAATTGTTAGATGATTTATATAAAGATGTACTTGCTGCAATTGAAAATGGTGAGACGATCACCGACTTTAGAGCGCGCTTTGACAAAACCGTTGCCAAACATGGTTGGTCATACAATGGAAAACGCGGTTGGCGAACTCAAGTAATTTATCAAAACAATAAAAACACAGCGCGGGCAGCTGGCCGATGGCAACAGCAGGAACGAATAAAACATCGCAAACCGTATCTTTTATATTTAACTGCAGGTGACTCGCGAGTAAGACCGCAACATAACGCGTGGAATTATATTCTTTTACCAATTGAACATAATTTCTGGCACACACATTATCCGCCGAACGGTTGGAACTGTAGGTGTAAAGTCGTGAGCATGAGTGACGCAGACATAAAGCGCATGGGTTTAACTGTTACACCTGATTCAGCTTTATCCTCATACCAAAAACCATTTATTGAAGTTGATCCAAAAACAGGTGAAGAGCTAGAACGTTTGCCAGGTATAGATTTAGGTTGGGATTACAATCCTGGTCTTGCATGGTTAGGTGCAGACAAGGCAACAGGCCAGATGTTAGCAAAGCTCGATCACCAAATTCGAGAAGTGGCGACGCCAATTTTTAATGCCGCTATAAATGAAGGCAAAGATTATTTTAAATCTCAGGTTTCGACAGTTGCAGCAAAGCAAGCGATAGGAAAGCCAGAGGCTGGAACGAAATTAACGCTAGGGCACTTGCATCCGAAATTATTCAAATCAGTTTTAGATGTGGCACCTGAGACAAAAAGCACGCTGGTAGTTATTGATGAAGCAATGCTAAAAACAGCGATTCAAGTTATTGGGTTTGAGCAAACGACTGAATTAATGAAGTTGGTCCAAGCTCAAGCAAACTCTACATTTAACCAAAGCGTTCTGCAGTTCGCAGCAAACGGAGTTCAGATCACAATTCAAATCGACCCAGACATGAATCGTGTTGTTGAAGTTAAGCTTGTTGATGTTTAAACCGTATTTAAAGCGGCTTTAAAGTCTGTTTAAAGAGCGTTTAAACGTTTTTAAAAATGGCGATTTTTAGTCTAATTCTAAACGTATTGTGAGCAGGAATGAGCGTAAAATGATATGGAATGAGCGGGTTTTGTCTAAAAACAAATGTATTTTTAATATTTGAGATTTTGGCTCGAAAATTTTAGAGGTCCAGTAACTACGGGGCTTTCAGAGGAATCGAAAGTTGAATTTCATGGTTTGGCTAAATCTAGAAATGAACGACCCCTTACAATTATTGATGAGCCGATGCTAAACACTGCGCTTCAAATTATCGGGTTTGAACAAACGACCGAGTTAATGAAGTTAGTCCAAACCCAAACAAATTCTACTTTTAACCAAAGCGTTCTGCAGTTCATAGCCAATGGTGTTCAGATCACAATTCAAATCGACCCGGATATGAATCGAGTTGTTGAAGTTAAGCTTGTTGATGTTTAAACCGTATTTTTTATAATTGAGATTTTGTCTCGGAAATTTTAGAGGTCCAGTAATTACGGGGCTTACAGAGGAATCAAAAGTTGAATTTCATGGTTTGGCTAAATCTAGAAATGAACGATCCCTTACAGCGAGAACAATAAACTTTAAAATTGTATAAAAACATCACGGTTGCTGCCATTTTAAGCGAAAGCTTGGTGGTAGTGCGAATATAAGTGTTATGTTAAATTGATTTCTATTTTAATTTTACAGAGTAATTCCTCAGTATAAAATAAAGAAATAGGGGCCATGATTTTGATGACTAAAACAATAGTGAGACTACCAAAGTAATCTAAAGTTAAGTTCCAAGTTTCAGACAAATTTAAGTTACAGCATCTAAGTTTAAACAATCCAATAAACAACGGCGTGTTGAATATCAAAACATAAGTAATACAGTGTAATAGTTTTTTTATCTACCAACCTACAATTTGTATGAATACATACTGTTTGTAATGCCGATTTCTCAACATACGGGTATATCAAAAACTCTACAAATTGGACAATTAAAGTAACGAATTCTCATGCAACACATGGTTCGTTTTCTCAACAGCCAACACCCACAGTCATTAAACATGGAGAAACTTCATCTTTTACACAGAAAGATCCAACAGGCGCAGCTTATGGTTCAGAAGGTGATATTTCTTTGGTAATCGGTAACTCAGAAATAACCACGGTTAAGCTAAGCTTTCAATGTGGGTACGCTCAAGATAATTTTGCTAAAGCATCGGCATCAGATAATTCAGTGGACATAAAAATTAAAGCGGGCTCTGGTGATAACGGGTTTGAAGATATGCAGTTGGATAATGTTGGAGATATTCCAGAGCGTGGTCATCCATTATATGTAACTTGGGATATCACTGAAAGTTAACCTAAAAAATCATTCTTAATGTCCGATACCGTCTAGTATTGGACATTAAGAATGTTGCAATTATTGTTCTTGATTTCAAAGTAGAGCCTCATAGCTCGATAACTATTAAATAAAACACTATTTAACATAACGTAAATTATGGGATGTTAAATAGTGTTGTGCGTATACGGTGCTTGATTGTAGATTAGCAAGTAAAATTTAAGGCATAAATGACTAATAGAAATGTTATTGATGAATTTTACCCTAACAAATACTCTCTTTCGATTTGTAGGAATGTTTTGATTCTGCCTTATTCTGCTGCTCCAATTTATTTTCTGAAAGCCCAGAAAAGTTGAAGACTATGAAGTATTATTGTATGCCAACTTTTTCTATAATTTCATCATATGAGTAGTTAAGCTAACAGGTTTTATCAATTAGCAATTCATGACCATCACTTTTAACGGACCCTTAATAGCGATAAAATGTTGCATACGCTAAAACATGATTTTGTTTAACTAACTTTTGAAATCAAGTGTTTCCTATTTATACGCTCAATAAGCGTTTCAACACCGTTATCAAAACAAATAACGCTAGGTCTTCGAATTATAAACTCAAACATTGCCTCGTTTTTAATTTTATTGCAAATATTGATTATATAACGAGCTCTCTATTGGTTAATTCACCTGTGTCGAATGTCTCTGCTCATTAAAATTAACTTAACTAGAGCTTGCCTTTGGGTTTTTTATGCTGATTTAACATAAAAAGCACTCCTTTATAGAGTGCTTTTTTACGATTAATGCAATGCGGCTGTAAATGGTATGCTTTCACATATTTGAGCTTCGGCAATTAAGATTTCTTCCAGTCTGGCATCTATCACTGATTTATCGAAATATTCATAACCTAGCTCGACAAATAAGTTTTTATGTTTTTCTTCAGATTTTGCAATCGCGACATAAAAATCTTTTTCTTTGCCTTCTGGCAAAGCCTCTGCAACCAAAGAGAATCGCTCATGGCCCCTAGCCTCAATGACAGCTGCTACAAGTAGACGATCAATTAAAAATTCATCGCTGCCTTGTCTAAATAAAGCTCGCATTTTTTTTATATATGGATCTTGTTTATCATTGCCAAGTACTAGGCCTCGCTCATTGATCAGCTTTAATACTTGTTTAAAGTGGATCATTTCTTCAATCGCAAGATCTGCCATAGCTTTTACTAATTTAGTTCTATCTGGATAATGGCCCAACATTGACATAGCCATACCTGATGCCTTTTTTTCTGCAGCAGCATGGTCCTGTAAAAATGTAACAAAATCATCCATTACATTGTGAGTCCACTCAAAAGGAGTGTGATATTTTAATTCAAACATTAGATATTTATCTCGCTTGCTACTTACTGTTTTATATTGGTTTAAGCTGTATGTGTACGCTTTAATATCGGACATTACTGATTGAAAAGATATAAAGAAGAATCTTTATCAACTTTACCATTCCTAGTCGACTCTACCTTCAAAGGATGCTTTATATCATTCCAAGCGGTTACCTTACCTCGCTTGTTAACATGAGGAACTTCAACACTTGGTACAGACATAAACTTTGCGAAGCTTGTATTGCTGTTAGGATCAGATAAGTTAACTTTTAAATACTCTACATCATTCATCTCAATAAAAGACTCAAACCGTTTATGATGTGCATTATAACATTCAATTAAATAACCATCATCGTTGAGTAGATGCTCATTTAAATTAGGAAAAGTTTCGAAATAACAACGTTTTAAAGTGTCATTAAAACCACCACCCTGCTTTTGTAATTTTGGCAACATTCTTTGCAATAAACGCCTGATTGAGGGAACCCATTGCGCTAGATCACGTTCAAGATAGACTAACTTTGCATTCGGAAATGCTTTATAAAGTTTCATATAGTCATTGAAAATTGGGGTGTCTGCAATGAATTCAGCGGTTATTAATGCATTTTGTGTGTAGGCTGTATGTGCAGTTTTGAGTCCGATATTGAGGCTTGCAATACACAAGCTTGTCGTTCCAGTCCTCGGAAGGCCTAGAACGAAAATTTTTTTTGTCATAAAAAGTATAAATAGATATTTATCAATGCCATTACTATTAGTGATAAAAAGGTACACCCCATGCCGGCTACCCTTAGCTTTAAATTAGCCGTGTACAAGGCTTTGGCATGTAACAGCCTTCCGACTAAAAAAAGTACCGCAAGTGGTATTAAGAATAGTTCTCCAATCAATTGATATTCAAGTGTAAAAATAAGAATAACAGCGAGAGGGGTATACTCGATAAAATTTGCATGAGCACGAATACTAGACTGCAAATCTTTGTGACCTGCATCCCCAATACCAACCTGGTGAGATTTCCTTAATTTTATTACATTAAAACTGAGTTTGATATACAAAAGCGTACAAATGGCAGCAAATAGACCGCTAAACATAGTAAAGTCCCCTATTCCTTGATTACGCCAAGTATACGTTGTTTTTAGGGGACTTTGAAAGGGGCTATTGGCTGATATAGTACACGGCATAAACTTCAGCACTGAGTTTAGTATCACCTGTACTGTATGAATCCTGTAAGTTCATCGCTTCTGCAGCCATGACTTTTCCTCTTGCATAAGGCTGTACAGGTACATTCATCGGCGAAAAAGACACTGAATACAAGTCGCCTACTTTTACACCAAACCCATCGGCTAGCTCTTTTGCTCCTAATTTGGCTTGTTTGATAGCATTTTGTTTTAGTTTTTTCATAATCTCTGCTTTTTCTTCAACAATGAATTGCGTATTGTTAAATTGATTAATGCCACTATCCACAAAAGCTTGGAGCAATTCAGGATATTTCTCCACATTTTTGAGTTTTAACGTAATATTTCTCGATACTTTGAAACCTGTAAACTCTTCTTCGTTTGTCCCACGGTTATATCGAGTTTGCTTATAAACGTTCAATTGATCTGCGTGAATATGGTTGCCTTTGACACCAAAGCTTTTCGCTATACCCAAGGCTTTTGAAACGATTCGATCGACATTTAATTTAGCATCTTTTAGGTTTTTGCTTTTTTCATTTATTGCGACATTTATGATCGCAGTATCAGGCTGAATAGATACTTCAGAATATCCTTTAACATATAGGTGGGGTGTGTCCGGAATACTTCCTGCAAGAACAGAAGTACTTAAGAAAACAGATAAAGCAGCTGTGAGTAAACGCATAAAGTCTCCAAAACAAAAAATTAATCTCAACGTCATAAACATCTTTATTGAATCACATACAAATTAATCAATACTGAATAAGTAATATAAACAGGTAAAACTACGGCATTGAATACGTAAATCGACGTATCTGACAATTCAATCTATGTATTCAAATTGACTGATTTTTCATTAAAAAAGTCTATGATGGTTAGTAATTGTGCATAACTTCAACTAGCCTATTAAGACAACTAATAATTATTCCTACTACACGGTTTTTAGACTAGCTTATGGGTTTACGGCTTTCAATCAACTTAGTCTTTTTGGTATTAGTGACCGCATTGCCTAATGTATGCTTTGCAGACATACCGCTCTTAACGAATCAATATTCAGTCAAAAAGTTAACAGCTGAAGATGGTTTTGTCTCATCTGAAATTTATTCAATTATTCAAGATCAACAAGGGTTGCTCTGGTTCGGTACCGCTGAAAATGGTGTGATGCGCTATGATGGCCGAAAGGTCACTCTGTTTGAATTTGACAGTGAGTCGGAAAATGGCTTATCTCACAATGATGCTGGGAACTTAATGTTAGACAAAGATGGAATTATTTGGATAGGAACCTGGGGAGGTGGTGCTAGTCGATATAATCCAAAGACTGGACAATTTGAAAATTTCTTTAACGATCCCAGCAAGCCTGATTCCATTTCTGCAAATAGAATACAATCTCTGTTTCATGACTTGGACGGTACAATTTGGTTAGGTTCTTATGATAGCGGGCTAAACAAGTATCTGAATGCTGGTAAGTTTAAGCACATAAAAAAAGCGACCACGACAAATGTTGGTTTATCACATAATAGAATTTGGGGGATCGAAAATCAGGGGGAAGATAGCCTCTGGGTTGCAACAAGTTATGGGTTGAATTTATATAATCAAAAAGAAAATACATTTAAATATTATTTTCCTGACCCACAAAATAAAACCCCCACCGGTGCAAACGAAATTAGGCATGTATTAAAGTCATCTCAAGGCGTTGTATATGTTGGTACTCAGAAAGGCCCATTTATTCTTGATCCCGAAAGTAACACTTTTAAAGTGATAGGTATAGTCAAAGGGGAACATTTGGGTCAAGTTAACTCCATGATCGAAGACCATGAAGGATATATTTGGTTTGTAACTAGCCGAGGCGTTTTCAGAAGAGATGAACGCACAGATAGCATCATGAAATTAGATTTGGAGCATAGCAGTGGTGCAAGGATTATTTTCGAAGACAGTGCCAACATAATTTGGATAACCAATGAGCTACATGGCATTTTTAAACTGGTCCCCCATCGCAAATTCAAATCCATTGACAGTGATGAACTGACTGCACCAAATGAAATTGTTGCAGATAAACAAGGTGACATTCTAATAGCCAATTCAAACTCTAAGCTATTTAAATGGGATACGTCTGAACGCAAGTTAGAAGCTTTGACGAATGAAGTATTTAGCCAAGAATATGGATTTGACCCGAATAGATTGTTGGAACGTCCAGTATTGTATTTAGATAAAAGTAACATAGTATGGATTGCCCAAGATAATGGGTTAGCAATGTTTGACTTGAATACGAATGAACTTAAATTAATAACCTACCCTACAGATCAAAAAAACTATGAACAATTCAGAGAAATCAGAGCCCTGTCTGTTGATAAGCAAGGTAACCTCTGGATTGGTACGTATAAAAATGGCATCTACATCTACAATGTGAGTTTACAAAAGTTCAAACACTTGGGTGAGGAATATGGTTTGTCCCATCCGGAAGTACTCACGATCTATAAAGACAAATCTCAAAACATGTGGGTCGGTACTGGAGATGGCGTCAACCTTTGGCAAGACGAGCAGCAAACTTTCCTGTCATTTGTAAATAACAAGCAATCTTCGAATAGTTTACTGGGTAGTATTGTTCAAGATATCTATGAAACACACGATGGCAAAATTTGGATTGCAACTCAACAAGGTTTAAATCTTTACAAATTGTCTGAAAACCGCTTTGTGCACTTTAACACTAAAAATGGACTCCCCAGTAATTTGATCCGCTCTGTGTCAGATGACGAACAAGGCAATTTATGGCTAACAACAAATAAAGGGATTACAAAGTTTTCCCCCAGTTCGGGAAAAGTTGTCAACTTTGATAGTCAGAATGGCTTGTTAGGACTCAATTATTACCCTAATAGCCTGATCAAAGGTGACTTAAACTTATTATTCACTAATAGTCAAAGAGGTATTGAATATTTTAGCACTCGGGCACAACAAACCACTTTTAATGAGCCTTCTTTAGTCTTGACGGGGTTCAGTAAAATGGGACTACCGATACAGTTGGACAAGCCCTATTCTTATGTAACTGATATTTATGTCTCTTACTTAGACTATATCTTTTCTTTTGAGTTCTCCGTATTAGATTTTCATTCCCCAAACAAAAACCTATATGCCTATAAACTAGAGGGATATGATGATAATTGGATAGACATTGGTAATAGGAATACTGCTTCTTTCACTAATTTAGACGGTGGTACATACCAATTTAAAGTGAAGGCAACCAATAGTAGCGGTGAATGGGGAAGCAATATATTATCAGTGAATGTACATGTGTCACCTCCTCCATGGAAAACTTGGTGGGCGTATTCCATTTATACGTTTATCATTATTTCTAGCATTTTTTTAGTCGTTTACCTACGAACGAAGTTACAAAAAATAGAGATTAAAAGGCAAAAGCAATTTGTCGTTCAGCTCGAAAAGCAAGTATCCGAGAAAACGGCATCTTTAGAGACGCAGGCAAGAAAACTAGAAGGTGCGTTAAAAAAAGCAGAAGAAGCAACACGTTTAAAATCTGAATTTCTCGCTAACATGAGCCATGAAATTCGCACGCCAATGAATGGCGTGATAGGTATGTTAGAGCTTCTTAAAAATAGCGGATTAACGTCTGAGCAGTCCCATTCAGTTAATATTGCCAGCACTAGTGCGCATTCTTTGCTAACTCTTATCAATGATATTCTCGATTTTTCTAAAATTGAGGCTGATAAGCTTGAGCTTGAGTTTGTTGATTTCGACATTAGATTGCTACTTGAGCACTTATCAGAATCTATGGCCCTAGCGGCGCAAGAAAAAGGCGTCAGTATAATTCTTGATTTTGCGGACATACAAACTCCCATGGTGAAGTCTGATCCTGGGAGAATAAGGCAAATTATTACTAACATTGTCAGTAATGCAATTAAATTCACAGAACGTGGTGAGATTCTCATTACCGCATCAGTTCAACAAAGTAATACACCCTATCATTATGATTTTATTTGCAGCGTAAACGACACCGGAATTGGTATACCAAAGGAAAAACTCCCTACTCTATTCGACTCGTTCATACAGGTAGATGCATCAACAACTCGCAAGTATGGTGGTACAGGGTTAGGTTTAAGTATCACTAAAAAGCTATGTCAGTTACTTAATGGAGATATCACAGTCACAAGTACTGCGGGTGTCGGCAGCTGCTTTAAAGTACATTGTTTACTCAAGCAAAGCTATGAGGAGAATCCTAAAGCGGTTTCTCTGGCTCATATGAACATTACAGTCTTATTGGTAGACGCTATATCTTCCAGCAACCAAGCGATTAGAAAGCAATTAGAATTTTGGGGAGTAACAGTACTTGAGGCGTCTAATGCAGATCAAGCATTGAGGTTTATTGTACAGGCACCTGTAAATATTGTGCTGTTTAATAAAAGGTTACCAGGCTTAAGTGGCGAGTTAATGGCAATAGACATCAAGAAGAAAAATGAAGCAATTAAATTAGTCATGATGACTCGGCTGAATGAACAGTACGAAACGATAGAAAACTCGTCCATCAAACTAGATGGGTCTTATACGAAACCGACCACGAAAAATGACCTAATTAAAGCACTGGCTACGGTAAATAGTGATATTCAATCACTCATTCAAGATAAGGTAGAGCAAACATCGCCAACTCCAAACACACATAAATTTGCTCCCCAAACACGTGTCCTTTTGGTGGAAGATAATAAAGTTAATCAGATGGTTGCAATGCGTATACTAGACAATTTGGGCCTTACAACAGACGTTGCCGAAAATGGTGTAGAAGCGCTTAAAATACTTAAATCTGTAGATAAAGAACAAGGTGTATATTCGATAATTTTAATGGACTGCCAGATGCCACTAATGGATGGATATGAAACTACAAGAAATATAAGGGCTTCAAAAGTAGATGATCACACTGCCAAAATTCCAATCATTGCTATGACTGCAAATGCAATGCAAGGAGATAGAGAGAAGTGTCTCGAGGCTGGTATGGACGATTACATTACCAAACCAATTGAGACAGACAAAGTATGTGAAAAGCTAAGATATTGGTTAGAGAACAAAAGCAGCCGATCCGCTTAGTTGAGCTGTTAGTCACTTAAGGTCAAATGGGCCAAAAAGGCCCATTATAAACTGTATTCTAGGATTACTTGTAAATCACTTGGTCTACAACTAGGTTAATATCATTTTCACCTGTTACTTCCCACACAGTTTGGTGCTCTGTTGTACCTGCCGGGTTATGACAAGAAACAGTTTGTCTAAATGCACGGCCATTGAAGTTATATACTTCGTCGTTCAATGCAAAGTGGTTTGTATGGAATAGCGGAGTTGTGTCATTACCACTGAATACCTTAGATACCAAACCTTCATTGATTTGAGAAGTACAATAGCCGTCTTCGGTACCGTTGTTTACTAGCACTGAAGATGTATAGCTCACTTGGTCATACCAACCTGCGCCACCACAGTGTTGTGCCTGACCGCTGCAATCTGGAGTTTTCCAAGCACCTACACCTGTTAAGCTTGCATCCCAAGTGATTTTAGGTACGGCAGGGATCTTGTGCTTAACAACATAACTCTCACCAGTGTCTGATTGACAGCTCAAAGATAAAACTCGCGTACGTTGAAGTTGGGCTTCAGTGAAATAGCCTTGTAATACGACTCTATCAATGTGGAAAGTGTTATGTCCAGCAGGACCAATTCCAACATTAGCGATAAACTCACCAGAAACTTCGTCGTACACTGCGCCTGAAGAACATGAGCCATACTTATCTGCGCGGAAAACCCAAGCGCCAAAAGTACGTGAGTGCTCTGAGTCAGTTACAATGCGCTCCATTAAATTGCCTGTATAATTGGATTCACGGTCATAACCATCTAAGTCATTAAGTGTCACACTTGCAACGGCACTGTTCATAGCGAATAAAGACACAGCAGCAGCGAGAAGTTGAATTTTCATTTGTAATCCCTTTTATTAGATTAATTAAATATAAAGCCTTTTAAATAAGGCAAGCTGTCGAATTTTAACGGCGCTTATACAGTTGCATAATATACGTTTCTGTATGTGGCGACGTTTGTCTCGCTATCTAAGTTAGGTGTTTGATTTGTGCTTGTAAATGCTATAAATCTCTGGAAATCAGTCAGTCTAAAAAGTGCTTATTTAAATTAAGATTAGCCAAGATTTAGTAATGTAATAGTGAGGTGAAATCGATTTTTTGTGTTGGTTTTTGTTTTTTTATTCAATAAATACAGTTAGTTTCGGTAAGTCGCTAATGTTTGGCTAATATTAAGAAATAACAATGTGAAACTTATTAAAAAAGTAATAAGTAAAATAGAAAGGTGATGCAACCTAATTAAAGTCATAAACGATATTAAACCTGATTCTATTAATAATAATTAAATTTATAACTAAGCATAGTGATTCACTAATTAACCAACAACCGAAAACCACATATAAAGGTAATACACTTAAAACTTAGTCCGTTATGTTAAACGCTTTTTTGAGAGAGTTAGTAATAAACACTTCTTCTTGTGGAAGGAACAAATTTGCGTGTGCTTCAATGATTAAGTCTTGAATTTCACTTTTTTGTAAAGTGCGTTCAAAAAGATCTACTGCTTTTCTTCCTATTCTCGAATCTGAACAAGCAATGTAACCGAAAATTGTCGCTTTCGTATCACCTATAGCGTGGAATGAAATATCTTTTAAAACCTCTTCAGATGGAAAATCTGTCACAAATACAGAGCTATATTCAATGATCCCATCTAGCCGCCCCTGTACAAGCATTTGCCTCAATCTAAATGCACTATCATTACCTTCACCCACGAACATTCTGTCCGCATTTGCTTTGATAAAATCATCTATTTCAAGGCCATATGAACGTCCTTTCGTAACACCAATGCGAAGGTCCATAGCAAGTGCCTTTTTAAGCGTAATTTCAATAGATACGAACTTTTTATTTCTTAATATAAGGCGGTTAGAAGGAAATGCCATCAGAGGAAATGAAACAAACACAGCCATAGATTCACGTTCTGGGGTTTTGACTTTATTGTAAAGGCAAATGTTTTGATGATGCTTTAGCTCACGCCACTCCCTCTCCCTACTCGCTGGAACAAATTCTATTGACATTTCTTTATTTAAATTACGCGCAATGATAAGTAAAAGTTGGGTAGCTAAGTCTCCTGGCGATTCGCCAAATGAAGGGTTGTAGTCAGAGACAATTTCGATTTTTAATGGTTTGGCAAAGCCGCAAAAAGACAAAAACAACAATAAAACACACACAAATCTAGACAGCATAGGTACTCCGGCAACATGCAGTCCGTGCGATTATTTATCTTTTGAGTATAGCGCTAAAACGTTAGTTTGCTATTTAAGATGACGCTGTTTGATAAAAAGCCCTCGATAAGAAGTGACTCCCATAAGCTGTTAGTATGGTACCGAACTTTGCAACTTGGATCTCACATTCATATTCAACAAGCACTCAGAGACTTTTACGATGTAAGAATCAAAAAAACCACCACAGCACATAGGTAGGCAGCTGGCCGAACAGTTTTTTTCAAACCAGCCACAGCAGGCCATTAAGATGGACTCAGCACAATTAAGCACACTTTGGATGCATGGCTACAAAGCGACTAAGCCCTTTTTTAGATAAATATTAGCGCTGTATTAGGTATGGCGATTGCGTTTAAGTTGTAAGGCCCGAATTCAACTGTGAAGTGCGACACCATCTAACATCAAGCAGCTATGGCTAATTCTTTAAAAATAACTGCTGGCTGCTTGAACCCTAAACACTTCCTAGGACGGTTATTTATCCTTGATTGAGCAAACTGAATATACTCATCCGTTACCTGCCTTAAGTCCGACCCTTTCTTCACATGTTGTCTCAATAGACCGTTCGCGTTTTCGTTTGCACCACGCTCCCAAGAGCTATACGGATGAGCAAAATAGATGTCAGCTTCTAGTGCTGCACCAATCTGCTCATGGCCTGCGAATTCTCTACCATTATCTGCCGTAATTGTGTGTACATAGCCTTTAAATGGCATAAGCATCTCTATTGTCGCCTTGATCACAGCATCTGCCGATTTAGACGGCACTTTCTCAGCTAAATAGAATCGACTTTTACGCACCAGAATGGTCACAATAGCGCCTGTACCGTGCTTACCCAAGACAGTATCGATCTCCCAATCACCAAACCGTCCTCGGCTTTCAATAATTGGAGGTCGCTCATCAATTTATACCGCATTTTTTATCGTCGGTGCTTTGTCTTTCAAACCTTTACGATATCGCTTATGTCCTTGCCTTAAGTGACGGTAGAGCTTGCCACCTTGACGTTTATCTTGAGCAACATAGCGATAAATCCACTCATGGCTGACGCATGCCCCAACGCTTGTTAGCACATTGGAAATTTGCTCAGGACTCCAGTCGATACTAAGCAACAAACGTACAAACTCAATACGCTCAGTAGGTATTCGATATTTACGAGCGGCTTTGCGCCTGCGAACCGAAAAAGCATGCGCATTCTGAGGACAGTATGCCCCATGAATTCGGTTTCTTTTTAACTCGCGATACACCGTTGCACGATGGCACTTCAATTTTTTGGCAATTTCAGAGATAGAAATTCCCAGTTCCAAAAGAGCAGAAATCTGGTATCTTCTCCCCTCGGTCAACTGCTGATAACTCATAGTAGTATTGCTTGTTTCTTTGGCGAGAAGAGCTTACCACTTTCGGCAGTTGGCTACCTCTTCTACACCTTTCTATGAGTGTCGCACTTATTATCTGAAATCAGGGGTAAGCTAAAGCAATTGGGCTTACCTCTCTCTATCCATAAGAATATATAGATAACGTCCTTAGATATATTCTATATTCTAGGTGTTTTTATTCATATCAATAGGGTACGTAGAGTGGCTAGCTTAGTATATAAATGGCAAGTCGAGTTTCAATTTGATGCCGTGTGATTTGAAAAAAGCACAGTGTCAACACTGTGCTTTTTATAGTTTAGTTGTAAAGGCAAAATAAAGATGTGCTTCCTTGCACTGTTGATTATTCAATAGCTTTAGCCGGCATAAATACAGCAAGTATTGATTTACAACTCTTCTCCATTTTCAAACCTAAAGTGAGGTTGGGATGCAGAAGTAAAACTCCCAATAAACTTTCCTTCATGATGTAAAGGTTTTTTAGGTGTAAAATAATCCATTTCTACGCACCAATCATAAGCACCATTATTTAACGGGTATTCTGTCAGCAAACCAGTTAGACCATGCTTTTTAATCCAACTTTGCGCTTTCGAGTACTCGGAGAATACACCGCTAGAAAAAGTAGCACCATCGCCATGAAATACCCAAACTGATTCTTTCATCTTTTCATTTCTCCTATAATCGGAATATAAACTTATCCATTTTTATGTCTATCTTGCAATACTTTACCTATTTTTTTAACTGCTCGCCTAATTTTAGCTTTATTGGCTTCTACTACTTTCCTTTGCTTGCTCGTAAGTTCAGGGCTACCTTTAATTGGTTTTCCGTTTTGTCCAATTTTGGTTTTCCCACCACCTCCATTCACATGAATATGGGCTGGAGCATGATCGTTTCCTTTGTAATAGTGCTCAATAGTAACACCACCTTCTTCAGCAATAGAGGTGCCTTCTTCACGATAGATCAGTGTGCCATCTTGAGTGTATACAGAGTAGCTGCCACCATTGTCAGACTGATAAACACGGCGGTCGTGACCATCGTAGTTATAAGTGTGACCATTTGCCGAAGCGACTTGGTTAGCTTGGTTGAAGGTTAAACCAAATGAGCCATTGTTAGTAACATTGCCTTTAGTGTCGTAACTAAAGCGAGAGTACTTACCAGATACGCCAGATACGCTAGATAAACGGTTTTTATTGTAATCGTAAGAGTAACCCAAGTTACGACCTAAACTAGAATAACTGGTAATGTTACCAAATCCATCATAACTCAAGCTGCTAGAGCCAATCTTAGTGCCACCCGTTGTTGATTTAAGACGGTTTAGACCATCGTAGGTAAGCGATGATAGGCTATAACCGCTATCAACATTGTTAGTGATTGACGTTACATTCGCGTTATTATCAAAACCATATCTAAGATTGACAATATTGCTTGAGGTTTTGTAGTCCTTTAAGGTTTCAGGTAGTTCGCTCGTATTGTGCAAAGTCATTGAATGCTTTACACCATTACCGTAGGTAAAGCCTTTTAGTAAACCATTGGCGTGGTACGTTGCACTGTGTGCAAAATCCAGTTTAACGCTACCATTTGAGTTATAAACACGCGCCTCTGTTGGTTCACCAAAACCATTTGGTTTATGGCTTAATGTAACGCCAATCACATCTGGGTATGTTGTATAACTTAAATGCTGTAACGAGTTGTATTCATAGTCAGTTTGCAACGGTAAATTGGTGCCAACTGTTACTGTTTCATCTTCAAGTAAGTTCTGGTTATTGTAGTTATATGCATGATTAACATTACCAGCAGTTAACGTGGTTATGTTGCCATTTTTATCCCTTGTATAAGTAGCATCACCAGAATTATCTGCATAATCAACTGTACGAAGATTACCCAAGTTATCATATGTATAATTAATTGGTGAGCTAGGCTTGTCGGTTGTACATTCAGTATTGGTTACGCCCGATTTAGACCAGGTTTGCTCACCAAAATTGTTTCTACCATAAATCGTCGTACCAAGCTCTGGACGCGTAACTAAACACAAGTGCTTAGCTGCAGTGTATTCACGTCTCTCCGTAACCGTGTGAAAGACGCCATCTTTTTTCTTACCAGTTTGCGATACTGAATTGATGATGCCAAATACATCGACGCCGATATCCGTGGTTACGTTCTCTGGAGACTCAATTTTTGTCGCCATAGAGTAATCAGGCATACCATATGCTTGATAAGTTGTCGTTGTAGAATGAGTTGTATTGTTGCTATTTTTACCCGCATCAGTCACTTTAACTCGGTTACCTGACAAGTAATCATAGGTAATAGAGCCACGACCCGTGGTTGACATAGATAGTTTTCGCCCAAAAGCGTCATACGTAGTTGTTGTACCACTGGTAATAGTGTTGGATGAACCACTAAAGAAAGACTCAAAAGTCAATTGGTGATTTTTATTGTACCCAAACTCTTGATATCGGCTAATACGGTTTGAGCCGGTGTCATCATGTGTCGCAGTCTTAATTAAACGTGTTAAGCCGTCGTATGTTTCAACCGTCTTGAAAACCACGCCACCATCACAACCGGTTGCGTGACGGTTCAATTTACAGCGAGAAATAGTACGGGTTGTCCTCGCATCATTCCACTCGATGAATGTATCTTGCCAGTCGCCATAGGTACTGTCGCTTTCAATATTGATCCCTGTTACATCCGAACCATAGTAATAGTTTGTTGTAGTACCCTTATAGTCCGTTTCACGTTTTACTCTGCCATAAGCATCAAAACTCTGTGTGCGGCTCATATTAGAAGAGGTTTGTGGGGCCGGAACGGTGATAGTGCCAGGTTTACCGTTTTCGTAACTTGAAAACTGCGTAAAGCGATTACCGGTACCAAACGTTCTTGGTGCATTGTATTCTTCTTTTTCGAGATCACCTTTGGAGCTATATTTTGTGTACCTCGTTACCCATGTGCCAAACTTTTTAGTTTCATTAGGCAAACCTAAGCCGTTATACTTAGTTTCGCTGACAGTTGTATAACCGCCATTGTAGGTAGAAACTGAAACCGTTGTTGGTAAGCCTAAAATCCACTTAGATGAGTTATTGTAATAACCAAGTTTTGTATACTTGTGTTTTTGATTAAAACTCTCTTTGATCTTTGTTGGCATACCATAAGCATTGTGTTCTTGGTACTCGGTGTAGTAATGATTGCCATCAATTGATACAGTCTTTTTCTTTAGAGCAACTTTTGATGTAAGCGATGCTGGTACATCTTCAGGAAAGTCTAAGAATGTGAATTCACCGATATCTGCGATTAATTTGTACTCATAGCGAACTTTCTTTTCTTTACTAAGCGCAGTATCTGTAACGGTTTCTTCTAGCAACTGACCATGTTGATACGATTTATCATCTGAGAATATTTTTTTAACGGTTTCATCCGTTCTCTCGATCGTTACTTCAAGCGCATCTTTAGCGGAATATCGCGTATCTTTGTAGTCAAAAGTCCAGGTATCAGTATTACCGTTACCGTCATTTATTGTTTTAGTGTGTAGCTTTCTATTTTCATTGTATGGATCGTTTCGCAGCTTATTAAATACTTTGTAGTCATATTCAATCGTACCGCCTGAAGGCAAAGTCACTTTAGTCAGCAAACGAGGGCCGATATAATCGGGATAGTATAAACCTTCGTCACGATAAGCTAGTTTATCATCGAGCGAGTTATTACCATATTGATAGCGCCAATCTTTTCCTAGTTGTGTTGTAACGCGAGTTAAATAGTGGCGACGATCTTTTGAGTTTTGTCGTACCAGTAAAGAGAAAGCAGGTTACCATCAACAGTAATACTCGCGATGCGCTCAAAAATATTTGCGGGGGTAACTACAATAGGCAGACCTGGCGTGCCGTCTGGCCATCCAAAGATTTTGTGCTAGTAATGTTATTGCCAACAATGCGGTATTTAAATTAACACAGAGGCTTGTGCTGGCTAACTTTGTTCTGCAATTATTCATATAGAGGGTTTATATCACCCCCCATTCGATATTAACAACTGTTACCTGTCTTATTTAAGAATTGCCCCCAATAGCGATTGAAAACGGCCTTGTTTCCTAAATAATTGAACTTATGACTTTTTGCGTGATCAGATCAAAAAAACATAACGTAACCTATGTCGCCATGACAAAGAAAATTAAGAACTGGTCTGCCTATAACCGAGCGTTGATACAGCGTGGCAATATTGCTATTTGGCTCAGCGACGACGCTATTCAGCAATGGCAAACCACAGAAAAACACGGTGGGCGTGGTCGTTCAAATAAATATACTGACTTTGCAATTGAAACTTGCCTGACACTTCGGTCTGTCTTTAATTTGCCACTTCGAGCACTTGAAGGGTTCGTTAATTCCCTCCTCAATTTAATGGATGCACCTATTCATTCACCTGGTTACAGCTGTTTGTGCAAGCGAGGAAAGACACTAGATGTTCAATATCGAACCAAGCCAACCACGCAGGGATTTATTGATATTGTTGTCGATAGCACCGGCCTAAAAGTTTATGGTAACGGCGAATGGCATACCCGAAAACACCGAGCCAGCAAGCGTCGAACTTGGCGTAAGTTGCATTTAGCGATAGATGCAGCCAGTCATGACATTGTCAGTGCAGAGCTATCAATGGTGAATGTATCAGATGGTGAAGTATTAGGTGATTTACTGCGGTCATTACGGCGAAATGTTGACCGAGTTACAGGCGATGGTGCTTATGATACGCGTGATTGCTATGATGAAATTGCGGCTAAAGGTGCTGTGGCACGGATCCCCCCAAGGGAAAATGCCCAATATTGGGAGAAAGGTCATCCGAGAAACAGCGCCATAATATTAATGCATCAATTTGGTTTAAAAAACTGGAAGGAAAAGTCGGGTTATCATGAGCGTTCGCTGGCTGAAACGGGCGTATATCGTTTTAAACAGCTTACGGATGACCAATTAACAAGCCGTACCTTCAACAGTCAACACACAGAAGTAATGGTGATCAACACGATGAACAGGCTAGGTATGCCTGAATATCAGTAAAAATGACAAGACAGTTAGGAAGAGCATATTTGATCAACAAGGCCTATTGAGAATGCAAATATATCATGATTATGAGTACAAAAATGTTACCGAGCTGGTAAGTGCCATAAAAGAATATATAGAAGATTACAATCACAAACGAATTAAGCTGAAACTAAAAGGCCTGTTTTCGATAGCGTATCGAAATCAGGCCTTGAAAGCTGCTTTAAAATGAGTCCAACTTTATGGGGTCACTTCAATAAGAGAGCTTTTAAAAACAACTTTTGCTATCAGATACTACAACGTTTGTAGTTTCTGTATTCAGGCATCCAGTAGTTTTGCTCGATTGTAGCCCAAATACGCTCATCTGGCATGTCTAAGCATACGCCTTCTTCCATCGCCTTTTTAGCAACTGCGAACGCAATACGTTTACTTAGCTGTTCAATTTCAACCAGCGAAGGTAATAAGCTTCCTTTACCTGTATTGGCCCAAGGAGATGACTCAGCAAGTGTTTCGCTCGCAACCATCAACATTGATTCCGTAATACGAGATGCTTTTGCTGCAAGAGCACCTAAACCAATACCTGGGAAAATATAGCTGTTATTACACTGAGGTATTACATACGTTTCCCCACCAAACTCAACAGGCTCAAAAGGACTACCAGTTGCTACAATCGCCTGCCCTAGAGTCCATTCAATAACATCTTTTGGATGTGCTTCAACTTGGCGTGAAGGATTGCTCAAAGGGAAGATAATTGGCTGATCACAGCCTGAGTGCATCGCTTTAATGACTTGTTCTGTAAATAAACCTGGCTGGCCTGATACACCAATTAAAATGTCCGGTTGTGCACAATGCATAACATCTAGTAAAGATGCATACTCACCACTGTAGTTCCAATTCTCTAAGTTTGTTGAAGTCTGTACAAGTGCAGCTTGGAAGTCTCTTAAGCCTTCCATTCCCTCAGTTAATAGACCGAATCTATCAACCATAAAGACTTGGCTACGAGCTTGCTCATCTGACACCCCTTCAGACACCATTTGAGCGATAATCTGTTCTGCAATACCACAACCTGCAGAGCCTGCGCCAACGAATACAACTTTTTGTTCTGAAAGCTTAGCGCCTTTAACACGACATGCGGCAAGCAAAGAGCCTACAGTAACAGATGCTGTGCCCTGATGAATCCCCTAATGATTTTGGTAAAAATCATTAAGTTAAGGTGGATACACATCTTGTCATATGATCCCGGATCCGGCTGTAATCCGGGCAGCGCAACGGAACATTCATCAGTGTAAAAATGGAATCAATAAAGCCCTGCGCAGCGCGCAGGGTCAGCCTGAATACGCGTGCGGCCGCCGCGTTTAATGACCAGCACAGTCGTGATGGCAAGGTCAGAATAGCGCTGAGGTCTGCCTCGTGAAGAAGGTGTTGCTGACTCATACCAGGCCTGAATCGCCCCATCATCCAGCCAGAAAGTGAGGGAGCCACGGTTGATGAGAGCTTTGTTGTAGGTGGACCAGTTGGTGATTTTGAACTTTTGCTTTGCCACGGAACGGTCTGCGTTGTCGGGAAGATGCGTGATCTGATCCTTCAACTCAGCAAAAGTTCGATTTATTCAACAAAGCCGCCGTCCCGTCAAGTCAGCGTAATGCTCTGCCAGTGTTACAACCAATTAACCAATTCTGATTAGAAAAACTCATCGAGCATCAAATGAAACTGCAATTTATTCATATCAGGATTATCAATACCATATTTTTGAAAAAGCCGTTTCTGTAATGAAGGAGAAAACTCACCGAGGCAGTTCCATAGGATGGCAAGATCCTGGTATCGGTCTGCGATTCCGACTCGTCCAACATCAATACAACCTATTAATTTCCCCTCGTCAAAAATAAGGTTATCAAGTGAGAAATCACCATGAGTGACGACTGAATCCGGTGAGAATGGCAAAAGCTTATGCATTTCTTTCCAGACTTGTTCAACAGGCCAGCCATTACGCTCGTCATCAAAATCACTCGCATCAACCAAACCGTTATTCATTCGTGATTGCGCCTGAGCGAGACGAAATACGCGATCGCTGTTAAAAGGACAATTACAAACAGGAATCGAATGCAACCGGCGCAGGAACACTGCCAGCGCATCAACAATATTTTCACCTGAATCAGGATATTCTTCTAATACCTGGAATGCTGTTTTCCCGGGGATCGCAGTGGTGAGTAACCATGCATCATCAGGAGTACGGATAAAATGCTTGATGGTCGGAAGAGGCATAAATTCCGTCAGCCAGTTTAGTCTGACCATCTCATCTGTAACATCATTGGCAACGCTACCTTTGCCATGTTTCAGAAACAACTCTGGCGCATCGGGCTTCCCATACAATCGATAGATTGTCGCACCTGATTGCCCGACATTATCGCGAGCCCATTTATACCCATATAAATCAGCATCCATGTTGGAATTTAATCGCGGCCTCGAGCAAGACGTTTCCCGTTGAATATGGCTCATAACACCCCTTGTATTACTGTTTATGTAAGCAGACAGTTTTATTGTTCATGATGATATATTTTTATCTTGTGCAATGTAACATCAGAGATTTTGAGACACAACGTGGCTTTGTTGAATAAATCGAACTTTTGCTGAGTTGAAGGATCAGATCACGCATCTTCCCGACAACGCAGACCGTTCCGTGGCAAAGCAAAAGTTCAAAATCACCAACTGGTCCACCTACAACAAAGCTCTCATCAACCGTGGCTCCCTCACTTTCTGGCTGGATGATGGGGCGATTCAGGCCTGGTATGAGTCAGCAACACCTTCTTCACGAGGCAGACCTCAGCGCTATTCTGACCTTGCCATCACGACTGTGCTGGTCATTAAACGCGGCGGCCGCGGCCTAGGCGGCCTCATTATTTTATAGTTCATCCATGCCATGTGTAATCCCAGCAGCTGTTACAAACTCAAGAAGGACCATGTGGTCTCTCTTTTCGTTGGGATCTTTCGAAAGGGCAGATTGTGTGGACAGGTAATGGTTGTCTGGTAAAAGGACAGGGCCATCGCCAATTGGAGTATTTTGTTGATAATGGTCTGCTAGTTGAACGCTTCCATCTTCAATGTTGTGTCTAATTTTGAAGTTAACTTTGATTCCATTCTTTTGTTTGTCTGCCATGATGTATACATTGTGTGAGTTATAGTTGTATTCCAATTTGTGTCCAAGAATGTTTCCATCTTCTTTAAAATCAATACCTTTTAACTCGATTCTATTAACAAGGGTATCACCTTCAAACTTGACTTCAGCACGTGCCTTGTAGTTCCCGTCATCTTTGAAAAATATAGTTCTTTCCTGTACATAACCTTCGGGCATGGCACTCTTGAAAAAGTCATGCTGTTTCATATGATCTGGGTATCTCGCAAAGCATTGAAGACCATACGCGAAAGTAGTGACAAGTGTTGGCCATGGAACAGGTAGTTTTCCAGTAGTGCAAATAAATTTAAGGGTAAGTTTTCCGTATGTTGCATCACCTTCACCCTCTCCACTGACAGAAAATTTGTGCCCATTAACATCACCATCTAATTCAACAAGAATTGGGACAACTCCAGTGAAAAGTTCTTCTCCTTTACTCATATGTATATCTCCTTCTTAAATCTAGAAATCGGCCTAGGCGGCCACGCGTATTCAGGCTGACCCTGCGCGCTGCGCAGGGCTTTATTGATTCCATTTTTACACTGATGAATGTTCCGTTGCGCTGCCCGGATTACAGCCGGATCCGGGATCATATGACAAGATGTGTATCCACCTTAACTTAATGATTTTTACCAAAATCATTAGGGGATTCATCAGTGCTGTGCCTTGGATATCGTCGTTAAAACAGCAGATTTCGTCACGATAGCGTTTTAACAATGGCATTGCATTCGGCTGCGCAAAATCTTCAAATTGAAGTAATACGTTTGGCCAACGACGTTTTACCGCTTTGATAAACAGATCTAAAAACTCATCGTATTCTTCTTGGTTGATACGCTTATGCCTAGCACCCATGTACATTGGATCGTTTAATAATTTCTCATTATTTGTACCCACATCCAACATCACAGGTAAAGTATATGCTGGGCTGATACCACCACACACAGTATATAAAGCCAGCTTACCGATTGGGATCCCCATTCCACCGATACCTTGGTCACCAAGGCCAAGAATACGTTCACCGTCAGTTACAACGATAACTTTTACTTTGCCTTTCGTCGCGTTTCGTAAAATGTCATCAATATTGTGGCGGTCTTCGTAAGAAATGAACAACCCACGAGAGCTACGATAAATATCAGAGAACTTTTCACATGCATCACCAACAGTTGGCGTGTAAATGATAGGCATCATTTCTTCTAGGTGATCTCTCACTAGACGGTAATAAAGCGTCTCGTTGTTATCCTGAATAGCTCGTAAATATATATGTTTGTTTAGATTATCTTTGAAACTTGAAAATTGTTGATAACAACGCTCTACCTGCTCCTCAATTGTTTCATAACGAGGAGGAACTAAACCTGCAAGGTTGAAGTTTTCACGCTCACGCTGGCTAAATGCACTGCCTTTATTTAGAAGCGGAGTTTCCAATAAAGTTGGGCCAGAATATGGGATGTAGAGGTAGTTAGGGTCGGTTTGTTTAGTCATATTTACAAGCTGTGACTCTTAATTTTTTGATATAAGGGATCATTATTGTCTAAGTACACAAATTTTCAATATCTTTAGTGCACATCAGACCAATAAAACGGCCCTGTAAACGAATGAGAGATCCGTAAACAGGGTTATACATTATAACTGAATAATCTGTAATATCCTACGCTTACTCACTAGATTCTCCAAGTGCTACCCCTTCTCTTCTAGGATCGGCACCACCAAAAAGAAGACCTTCTTTAATTTCGATTGCATGAATGCCTGAATTTAGGTCAGAAATGCGTACTTTGTGCCCTTTTGACTCAAGCCATGGCTTAATTGCTTTGAGATCAGTACCTTTTTCCAAGGTTGTATATTTATTTCTATTGGTTACTCTAGGGAGATTTATTGCTTGCTGAGGAGTGAGACCCCAATCAAGTACTCCAATAACTGTTTGCGCAACATAATTTATAATTCGGCTCCCGCCTGGTGAGCCAACAACTAACTTTAAACTTCCATCTTTATTGAAAACCATTACAGGCGCCATTGAGCTTCTAGGTCGCTTGTTGGGCTCAACTCTGTTCGCGACCCAATTTCCTCCAATTTTTGGAGCCAGTGAAAAATCAGTAAGCTGGTTGTTCAACAGGTAGCCATTGACCATGACTGTCGACCCAAATCCCATTTCGATTGAACTCGTCATAGAAACTGCGTTGCCTTTGCTGTCTACGATTGATAAATGTGTAGTAGAAGGCAACTCATAGCTATTATCCTGCGCATAAGTTAATTTACCTTTTGTAGGGTCTCCAACAGGCACATTTTGGTTGTCTCGCTCTCCAATTAACTCAGCTCGAGATTTTATGTAAACAGGATTCAAAAGTCCTTGTGTAGGAACATCGACAAAATCTGGATCAGCTATATAGAAATTGCGATCGGCAAATGCTAACCGTGAGGCTTGTGTAAATAAATGGACAGCTTGTGGGTCATTTGGCTTGTATTGCGCCAGTTTTTTACCTTCCAAAAGCTTAAGGATTTGTAATACCGTTAAACCACCACTACTAGGCGGAGCCATTGAGCAGACCTTGTAGTCGTGGTAAGACGTGCAGACTGGATGACGTTCTTTACTCTGATAATTTGCAAGATCTGACATTGAGAGATGACCAGGAGCAATTTCAGACTTTTGCACCGCCTTTACCATATCTTCTGCATACTTACCTTCGTAGAAAGCTTTCGGGCCATACTCCGCAATTTCTCGATATAGTTTTGCAAGCTCTGGGTTTTTAACTAAAGCTCCAACTTCTAACGCCTTTCCATTAGGATAAAAATAGTCCTTGGCTGGAGATAGTTTTGTAAGCCCCGGATTAAACTCTTTTTTTAATAACATATGCAATCTTGGCGATACTTTAAATCCTTTACTTGCAAGGTCGATAGCTGGTTTGAACAGCTGTTTCCACTTTAGTACACCATATTTGTCATGTGCTTGCTTCATTGAGTGAATGATACCAGGCACACCTACGGATCGCCCACCAACAACTGCTTCTATCCATCTGACTGGTTTTCCTTCTTTATCTAAAAACAGTTTATGATCTGCTTTTTTAGGGGCGGTTTCCCGACCATCAAACGTCGTTAGATAGTCATTTTGTCTATCATAATGAAGAATGAACGCACCTCCGCCAATACCCGAAGATTGCGGCTCAACCAGTGTGAGCACAAGCTGTGCGGCAATCGCGGCATCAATTGCGCTACCACCTTGTTGTAACATCAACTGTCCTGCTTTACTAGCATGAGGGTTCGCAGCGACAACCATGTATTTTTCCGAAATTTTTTCTTTTTTGAGCGTAAACCCTGTAGCAGCTTCCGGTTCCCTTGCTTCTCTATTTTTAGGGCCTGCTTGGTCAGCTAATGCAGGAAAGCTAGATGCAAGTATGAGTGCAATGAATGTTTGCTTAAATTTGATTGTATTCATTATTTATTTTCGATCTTCGTTGGCATCATAAAAGTTAACAGGCACAATGTATTAAAATACCTTTATTATTGTAGACATAGCATGTTTGGTTTCAACCTTCCTATAAGCCCTGAATACATAATTCCACCAGTAACCTTGGCGATAATCGCAACGCTACTAATGATGTTTGATATGCGAGATACCCTTGAGTTTCATCGTCAGTTGATCAGTGAAGGTCAAGTTTGGCGAATTTGGAGTAGTCAATATATTCACACCAACTGGATGCATCTAGCTTTAAACCTTGTTGGTATATTGTTTATATGGGTACTGCATGCGGAACATACGTCAATACGTCGTTATTTTATACATGTATTATTACTCGGGTTATGGACCGGTTTAGGTATATGGCTATTTTGTCCAGATATCAGAGTATACACAGGATTGAGCGGATTGCTACATGGAATTATTGTTTGGGGGGCGCTTAAAGATATTCAAGTTAAAGAACCAACAGGTGTACTTTTATTCCTTGGCATAGCAGGCAAACTCGCTTGGGAACAATATGCAGGACCCAGTACAGATGTAGGTAATTTAATCGACTCTCGTGTTGCAATAGAATCACATCTTATTGGCGCAATAGGTGGACTTGTACTCGCAATTCCTTTACTGAGAAGTAAACAGCGTAGTGACATATCCGACGACTAAGAGGTGACGAGAAATGACATTTAATTGTGCAAAATAAACTAGCACGGTTTAATAAAGTTGAAAAAAGCCAGCGTATTGCTGGCTTTTTATATTTTGTTTAAAGATTCTCTTTAAATAGTTTGTAGATACGACGATATTCATCTAACCAACTTGACGGTTGAACGAAACCGTGTGGTTCTACTGGGTAGATAGCAGTCTCAAAGTTTTCTTTTTCAAGTTCAATGAAACGTTGCACAAGTCTAACTACATCTTGGAAAAATACATTATCATCAATCATAGGGGCATTGATAAGCAATGGCTTGTTTAGCCCTTCAGCAAAGTAAATTGGAGAGCTGCGCTTATATGCGATAGGGTCTACATCTGGTCTATTCAAGATATTCGACGTATACGGGTCATTATAATATGCCCAATCTGTCACCGGACGAAGTGCAGCACCCGCTTGGAAAAGTTCAGGTTGTGTGAACAATGCCATGAAAGTCATGAAACCACCGTAAGAACCACCGTAAGTACCTACTGAACCAGCATCTACATTGGCATTCTTTGTCATCCATTTCACGCCATCTGACAAGTCTTGGATTTCAGGCGTACCCATTTGACGATAAATTGCTGTACGCCAGTCTCTGCCATAACCTTTAGACGCTCGATAGTCCATATCCATTACTACATAGCCTTCGCTGGCAAGTAGAGAGTGGAACATAAACTCACGGAAATACACTGACCAACCCATATGAGAGTTTTGAAGGTAGCCTGCACCGTGGTTAAAAATAACTGCTTTACGCTTTTTCCCTGTTTCGCCAGGCTTGTAATCAGCAGGGTAATAAACTTTCGCATAGATAGGTGCATCAGTGTGGCTAGATGGTACTGCAACAATCTTAGGCGCGATGAGTTTTTTGTTTAAAAACTCATCAGAAACTGTGTTCGTTAGACGCTTTGGTTTGGCATTAGGCTGGGCATCAGCAACATAAAGCTCTGTCGGCATCATGATCTTAGAGTGCTTAAGCAACACTTTTGACTCATCTGGACTTAACGAGTAATCAGTCAAACCATTTAGATCTGTAATAGCAACCTTCTCTTTGGTATTTACATCAACTGTGTAAATTTCATAAATACCAGGGTGATCAACGTTAGCCTTAAAGAAAAACTTACTGTTATCACGTGTTAGCTTTGGATCAGAAACAACGAATTTACCTGAGGTCAGTTGTTTTGCTTTACCATCAATAGGCTTTATATATAAGTGGCTATATCCAGACTCTTCAGATAGGAAGAACAGCGTATCTTCGTCATTCAGCCAACCAAAATCATTATACGCATAGTTAACCCATGCCTTATCATGAAGTCTATGTTGAGGTTCAAGTTCACCTTTATCAAAATCTAAAGTCGCGATCCAGCGGTCTTTGTTATCCCATGCTTTGAACATCAGGGCAACTTGATCGCCTTTGCTATTCCATTGGATCGGTGATTGCGACCAGTACCAATCAAGCATCATTTTGATGGCTCTCGGCTCTTTCACAGACTTGTAAGTCTCACCTATGGCCTCAGCATTTTCTCTTTTAACATCCGCTAAGACGTCTTCATCAAACCCTGGCAATGTGTCGAAATCAATTGACTTTTCAACACCCGACTTTAAGTCAAAATAACGTACTTCAACTTCTACTGGTTTATTATCAGCGACTCTGCTTCTCGCTTGTACTGGGTCGATGTTGCCGTCTTGTCCAATGTAGTTTGGCATAATATCTTTGCTTGTCGCTTGAGAAAAAACATTCTCTTTACTCACTACCACAATGAGCTTGTCGCCGTTTGGCGATAAACTCGACTCAACGAGCAAGTTTCCTTCGCCAAGGTAGATTTGTTGACTAGCAATTGAGCTATTTTGCGATTCAATATTTGCCTGACGAGCTTCTTTATCGAGCGCGTTTTTATGAGTAAGTGCAACGTAATCAATTAGTTTATGTTGCTCTTTGGCGATGTATGTAGATGGCTCTTGTGTACCTGAAGGCTTATTGCCTAAATGAATCTTTACAAGCTCTTGTGTGAGGCCGGTTTCAACATTAACAGCAAATATTGTGTTACTTACTTTATAGGCAAGTTCCCCAGAGTTCATGAACTGAATAATTTGTTCATTCGTACTTGAACGAGTCAGCTGCTTAATCTGTTGAGTCTCAGTGTTTTTGACAAAAATATTGCCCTGAAATGTGTATGCTTGTAACTTACCATCGGCTGAATAAATAGCATTACCACTACCAATTTTATGCAGGTCAGACAAACTTATTTGCTGTGTCCCCTTGCTATCAATCGAAAAAGTATCCCTAAGCTGATTTCCAACCTGCTTCTGATTAAAGTAGATTGTATTACTATCCGCGCCCCAGTATGCATTTTCTGGTGAACGACTTATCCAATCTGGATCCGCCATAGCTTGCTCGAGCGTAATATTTTCTCCACCAAAATCAAGCGGTGTTTGTACGTTTTCTACAACAGTAGTTGCTTTATTTTTTGCGTCTGCAAGGTTAGATGGTTGGCTTGTTGTTTGACAACCCGTCAGCAGTAAACCTGCAACGGCAATGCTCAAAAGGGATTTTTTCATTAGAGCTCTTCTTTTAAGATTTTAATCTGCCCAATTTAATCAAAAGATAGAACATTATTCGATAAGTTTAAGACCAATAAACAAAGTTTTTAGCCTGTTTGCAGGTGGTGTTACAAAAAAACAACAATTGCGAATAAAAAAAGGCCAGTAATGCTACTGGCCAAATACTCTCTGCGCTCACATAGTCGTTGATAGACAACGAATATGAAATGAGGCATATCCAAGCCTCATAAATTAAGACTAGCGTAAAATTAAAAGGTTCAAAAAAATTTAGTAAATTTATTTAATAAAACCGTCAAGTATTAATACAAGTATGACTGAACTAACAATAATCCATAAAATCAACGCCATAACAAAGGGTTGCCAGCCACATTGTTTTAAAACTTTTTTCGAAACTCCTGACCCTATCAAAAATAAAGTGCCTATCAATAGTGCTTTGGCACCCTCATAACCTAACTCCCAGACAAACTTGAGTTCTGGAACCCAAGTATTGATTGCAGCAGCAAACAAAAAGCCGATAATAAAAAGAGGAATACTTGCCCTCTCCTCTGAACGCCAAAACACCCCTGCTAAAGCAGTATAAGGTACAATCCACATTGCTCGAGTAAGCTTAATTGTGGTCGCCATAGCGAGTGCTACGGGACCATAAGCTGCGGCAGCACCAACAACGCTACTAGTGTCATGAATGGCAAGCGCACTCCAAACAGCAAATTGACTTTGGCTAAGCCCAAAGTAATGACCGAGCCATGGGAATACCAATAGCCCTACAGCATTAAGTGAAAATACAATAGCGAGTGCTACGGCAATTTCGTCTTGTTTGGCTTTAATCACCGGAGCCATAGCAGCAATTGCACTACCACCGCAGATAGCCGTACCAAACGATATTAACGTTCCAGTATTCTTATTTAATCGAAAAAGTTGCGTCAATATCTCACCAAGCCCAATAATTGCAGTAATACTAACAATTGTTAGAACAATTGAACTCCGCCCTATTTCTAAGACCTGCATAATATCAACATTAAAGCCCAGTCCAATAACCGATATCTTGAGTAGTAACTTTGATAGATTCGCACTCTGTACTTCAAGGGGGTTGCCCAACAGAAGCGCAAATATAACCCCCAAAAAAAGCGCACTTGCAGACCCTAGCAACGGACTGATAGACGCCAAGAAACAGGTTGTATATAAGATTTTAAGGAAGTTTGGTTTACTCGCTAGCATAGACGAACTTAATAAATACTTAATTCAATAAAAAGCCGAGCTATTGCTCGGCTTTCTTTAGTTTAAAATCAAGGTGTGGCTTGTAGAGGCTACTCCTGGATAGTCTTCCTCTGGGAGTATGTCAGCCAATTCAGCTAACTTTTCTCCTAATTGGTGCAGACTGCCTGCAGACACATTGATATGGCCCATTTTTCGACCCGGTTTTGGATCTTTACCATACCAATGACTCGTACAATCGGGAACAGTTAAAACGCTTTGTGGAATATTTGGCTGACCGAGTACATTGACCATCGCAGTAGGCCTAACAAGTTCAGTTGAACCGATTGGGAGGCCTGTTATTGCACGCATATGGTTTTCGAATTGACTCGTGTGCGCACCTTGTTGTGTCCAGTGACCAGAATTATGGACACGAGGCGCTATCTCATTGACAAGCAGTTGACCACCTACATCGAAAAACTCGATGGCTAAGACGCCAACATAATTTAGCTCTGCCGCTAATTTCTCAAATGCAGACTCTGCTTGTGTTTGTATTGCCGCCTTTTCTTTGCCTGCAATAGACAAGGTTAAGACACCATTGGTGTGCTGATTCTCAGTCAAAGGGTAAACTTTGCACTGTCCATCTTTAGTGCGGACACCAATAATAGAGACTTCTCTATCAAATGGGATCATCTTTTCAGCAATAATGGAATGAGGTGCGGTGTCAGTGCCTGCGTCTAAAAATCGATTCATTTCAGACCATATTTGTTCTGCTTCATCAGACGTTTTCAAACGCCACTGACCTTTACCGTCGTAACCGGCCTGACAGGTTTTGATCACTAGAGGTAATCCAAGTTCATCTATTGCGTCAATAAATGCTTGTTTTTCTGTTATCAAAGCATAAGGAGCGCAGGGAACTTTCGCATTATCCAACAAAGCTTTTTCTTTACTACGGTCACCGCCTATAGCTATAGATTCGGCACCAGGGAAGAATTTTCCGCTTTGCTGACAGATGCTTAAAACATCCTCAGGAATGTGTTCAAACTCAGCCGTAATTGCATAGGACTGTTCAACTGCCTGTTCAAGTGTGGTTGGTTTTACTTCAAAAGTCACCGGGTTTATTACTTGTTTAGAACCTACATCGTAAGCTAAAACATCAATACCCAAATGTGTAGAAGCTAGGCTCATCATGCGGGCTAATTGGCCCGCGCCTAGAACTAAAACCTTCATGTTACTCAGCAGGATTAGGGTTAGCTAGAATTGTTTCAGTCTGTGCTTTTCTGAACGCTTCTACCTTTTCAAAAATTTCTGGCTGTTGGCAGCCTAGGATTTGAGCAGCTAACAGGCCAGCATTTGCAGCACCAGCATCGCCAATTGCGAGTGTACCTACCGCAACGCCTTTTGGCATTTGACAAATAGAAAGTAAAGAATCAACGCCGTTTAACGTCTTTGATTTAACAGGAACACCTAGAACTGGTAAGCTTGTGAATGCAGCAGCCATACCTGGTAAGTGCGCCGCGCCACCTGCTCCAGCAATAATAACCTTAATACCGCGATCCGCGGCCGATGATGCATAATCGGCCAATAATTGAGGAGTACGATGCGCCGAAACCACCTTTGTTTCATACTCAATGCCAAACTTATCTAACATATCTGCCGCATGTTGCATTGTAGGCCAATCCGACTTAGAGCCCATGATAATGCCAACCGTCATAATAAATCCTCAATTCTAAATTAAACGATACTTACTACAGCGCTAAAGGGGTTGCGCCGAAATCGAGAGTATTATACCCGAGTGATGCGTTAAAGCGAGCATCAATAATTAAAAAACCGCATAGTGCGGCTTTTTTGGTTGCATTATAACTTATTGCAAAGCATACGTTTTTAACAATCCTTATCCAGCATGCCTACTTTGAACAGGTTTTAGATCATTAACCGGCTTTTCAAATGCACTACGCCAATGTTTCGAAAACTCGTCTGGACCAAGGATCAAAACAAATAACATCAATCCCCCAGGAATAAGAACCACTTTGAGTGCTGGCCCGAGTACATAACTGTAAAAAAGAATAAATGGAACAAATAAAACATAACCAATAATTCGCGTTAGCATCAAACACCTCCCGTTAATTGAGCGCGCTCATTTAATTTAATGAGCGCGCTCAATTTTGTCAATATAAAGATTAGTTTGTTACATTTGTCGCAATTTATGATAAGCTTGCTATCGTACTCAATACTTTGATTTAATATGAAAAAAAGAGAAATTACAGCTCAGAAAATACTAGATGTCAGCTGGAATCTATTTCAAGAACACGGTTATGCGGAAACAACAACACGCCAGATCGCGTTACATGCATCTGTGGCCACCGGAACAGTGTTTAGCCACTTTCCGAATAAAATAGATATTTTAAAACTGGCAATGCATCAGCGTATTGACGAAGTACTTAAAGCAGCACATCAAGAAAACGAACAGACAAGTCCTCGGTTGCGCCTTAGGCACTACGCGAAGTTTTTGTATCGTTTTTACTGCGAAAACCGCCCTTTTAGCAAGGCTCTTTTACAAGACTTAATGTGGCACAGTACATTTTTCGAAGAGCAGCTTACAGAGTTCAAACATATGCTTTTTGAAGGTTATAAATACGATGAAGTTAAAGCCACCGCGATGATGGATTGTTACTTCATGACACTAATTTACGGTCTAAACAACGAAGAGCTCTCTCCTGTTGACTTAGTTTCACTTCTTACTGCAAAGTTACAAATGATTCATACATAAAATAAGTATGATGTGTTCTACTAAATATAGTTTTTGCCGAAACTGATATCCACTTCTAAACTTTAGATAGAGTCATAACCCAATCTATAGCTTGTGAAAACGTTATTAGTATTATTGTTTTTCTGCACTTCAGTTGCCTATGCTGTTGAGTCAGATCTTACGCTCACAAACGGCAAATACGTTAACTTAAGTGCTGGCAGCCAATATCTTCAAAATAATCAGTTTGGTATCGTTGATGTACTTTCTTTGCCACAAAATCACTGGCAGACAAATGAACTCAGTAATTTTAACTTAGGGTATACAAACCAAACTTATTGGGTCAAAGTTAACTTTTCACTATCAAGCGATCAACACGCTTATCTAATTGAAATAGCCTACCCTGTTCTCGACAGTTTAAAACTCTACTTGATGGATAATGATGATGTACTCAGCTATGCCAAGCTTGGTGACAAGCAACATTTCGACGAGCGACTAATCAAACATCACAATTTCATTTTACCCATAAATAAAGACATCAGCGGTCCTCTCACTCTGTTTATTCAAGCTGAATCTACGAGTGCTTTACAATTGCCCATCAGACTCTGGGAGCAAAAAGAGTTTTATGAAACAGATCAGCTTAATACACTTTTTCTCGGTATTTATTTTGGCTTAATGAGTATTATGGTGATCTACAACATCTTTATGTACCTTTCTCTCAAAGATGAAACTTTTCTATACTACGTTGTGTATGTATCGGCCATAATTGCGTTTTATTTTAGTTTATCAGGTCTCGCCTTCAGATACCTTTGGCAAGGAAGTTTATGGTGGAATGACCAATCTATACTCTTTTTCTTGGTAGCTGCTGTTTTAGCGGGCACATTTTTCATTATCAAGCTTTTAGAGCTACGAAAAAACAGTCTTATTTTATACAACGGCTGCCTATTCATTATTGGTATGGGCGTGTGTTTGCTATTTGCATCGATGTATTTTACATATGGTACGATGATAAGAGTGATCATTTTGTACGCTTCGATAGCTTGTTCTTGGGGTGTTATTACCAGAACGATAAAGTTGTTTGAAGGTACACATTTCTCTACATATTATTCATTGGCCTGGAACGCAGCATTGTGCGGTGGGCTTATCCTTGCCGCAAATAAGTTAAACTTTTTACCTAATAACTGGTTTACAGAACATGCTTTAACCATTGGCACATCGATAGAAGTCGCATGCTTATCCTTTGCTATGGCCGAGCGAATAAACTCTGAAAGAAGGAAACGATTCGTTGCTCAGGCAAGGAGTATGACTGAAATTCGCAAAGCAAATCAACGTTTAGAAACGGAGGTCATGAATAGAACGAGAGAACTGCAAACTGCGTATGATAAACTCAAACATATCTCTCGCATTGATGAGCTCACACAGGTATTTAATAGACGAAGCCTAAATGATGCGCTCAATACCGAATGCATGAGGGCCAAACGATTTGGTCACTCTGTTAGTTTATTAATGATCGATATTGACCATTTTAAAAAAATTAACGATACCTACGGCCATCAGTGTGGCGATAAATGTATAGCTCATATCGCTGACATGCTAAAAAAAACGTGCACGCGTGCAGGAGATATCGTTGCACGCTATGGCGGTGAAGAGTTTTGTATTTTGCTCCCCGAATGTAATGAGGGCGATGCATTCGAGCTAGCTGAGTTGATAAGAAAACACACTGAAGCATCGTTCGTTAGGTTTGAAAACACAGTAATTAAACTTACTGTGAGTATAGGTATTGCAACGCGTTGGGGTATCGACCTAGAGCCGCACGAACTGGTTAAACAATCAGATATGGCTTTGTACTTTGCCAAACAGCACGGCCGTAATCAAGTATCACTCGGGTCTGTATTTGACACATAAAAAGCCGACGTTTATGCCGGCTAAAATATATTATGCTATTGGACTCTCGGCCTGTCGCAACTTACTAACCCTAGGGCAATACCAAATACTGTTTTCTTCACCAGCATAAATACGCTTCTTCGCGCGCTTTAAGGCATAAAATGCAGCCAGTGCAAATCCTAAAGCGCCGATCTCAACACCCAAATCGACAATTGAATCTGGGCTCCAAATACCAATTGAAGGAAACACAAGAGCAATAAGTGAATTAAGCGGTATAGCAATACATAGCGCAATAAACAACTGTAAACCAATTAAACTGAATCTGGCGGCCCCAAAGGTAAATGAACTGACCATCGTTGCCAAGAACAGCGTATAGTAAACCCACATATAGGCAATGTTTATATTCCAATCACCTAATGTTAGCCATTTATTAGCAGCAAAAGTACCAGCTATGCCAATTGCGCAGCCAAGCGTTACCCCAATAGTTAAATTCGCCATAAAATAACTTGAACGACTTTGCGCTGTAGATTGTTTTTTACATCTTTTTTCAAGCCAGATTAAATTTCCGCTATAAAACAAGAATGCTCCACCTAACCCCATAATAAAATAAAGCCATCGGCCGAGCTCCCCACCATAACTTCCAAAATGAAGCCCAAAAAAGCTTGTTACTATCGCTCCCCAAACTCCTTGCTGCCCATGCTCACTGGTGACACTACTTGAGTTAATCTCCAATGTGAAAGGGTTCATGAATACATAATCATTATGTGGGCCGCGCATTAACGTGCGGTCACTGACTATCATAACCGTTGCAGACGGGTGCTCTGTTGTTAAACGGCTTAAACTCACGCTTTTAACTTCATAGCCAGGTGCATAGGTGAGTGTTGCTTGTTTTATTTCATTTAAAGAAGCTAAATCTCTTATTTCATATGTAACTTCTTGATGTTTTTCACCACCACCAAACATCGGCTTTTCACCGTATACTTGACTTAGCCCACCGTAAAATAAGTCGTGAAATGAAAAAACAATGACTGTCACCGCTATAATAATATGAAACGGTAAGCTGGCTATACCTACTAGATTATGTGAGTCTAACCAAAAGCGATTTGGGCCTTTCTCTTTTCGAAGTGCAAAAAAACTTTTTACAAGACTGGGTAATAAAAATATCAACCCAGATACTAGTGCAATAAAGTACAAAAATGCGGCTATACCCAAAACATATACACCCGCTTGATCATGCCCTAGCTCGCCTATTATCCCAGCTGAACGATGTAAATAATCAACCAACATAGACAACTCATTCACATGACGCAGTTCAGCAACCACTTCACCTTGATCATTGAGGGTTGCATGCCAAACTTGGTCATCCATTGAAAAACCACGTGCAGATCCATGTCCATACCATGATATTGGCGAGCTGCCATCTTCAAAACTGACCGTTACGCCTTTAAGTGCATTGGGCTTAGAAGATAATACATGTTGCAGTAATATGTCATGTTTTCCTGACTCGACTTGTTGTAGTTGATAATTTGGCGGCGTTGCCCAGTCATTAATCGCAGAGCTGAACATTGTAAGCGCTCCAGCAAAAAAGCCGATAAATAGCAATAACCCAGCTGTAATTCCCGTCCAAGTATGTAGGCTCTGATACGTCCTTAAAATATCTGACCTAACTTTCATAGGTAACTCCTTAATGCATACACAACTGCAATTGATAAAACCGCACCACCTCCAAGGTATATCCATGCTTGCTTGCCTGTTTTAAACAGGTAAACAAAACTAAGTATCAAGCACCAAATTGGTGTGATCATCCACATGTTAAACTGCGTTTTCCAGGACCTTTGCTCAGCTGTAATTTGTTCTGTAAGTCCAGTCGGGCCTATCCATGCAAAAATGCCTACAAGGCCAAGCGACAAGAAAAAACCAGCGAAGATCCCTGCGAACGTTTTACTCCACCAATGCGGCTGAATTTTATCTGTTTGAGACATGCCTAATTCCTTTTGATAAATAGGCTGATAAACGGAAAACAAAACAAAGCCGTCATCAAAATTAGGACCCATATAAATACACCTGCTGAACCAACAAAACTTAAGAGCCCAACTAATATTGCTGCAACTAATAACACGTAACCAAATTTTTGGTATGTTTTAGACATCGGCTTTTTTAATAACCTTTGGTGTCTATTCGATAAATAAGTAAGAAATGTACCGATGCTTATCAGTAACACCATTAGAAAAGCGTACAAACTTTTGCTCCTATCCTTAGCTTTCTAGTAATTGGAATACGGAATTATAAACATAACAGGGACATTTTTGCACAGTAAAAGTGTAATGATAATGGTTTTTATTAGCAATTTTATGTTAAAGCGCTAAATAAATGAATTTGTTCATACAAGCTATCCAATATTATTATGTTAAATTAATGGTGTTATTATTAGATTACCAAGTTACTTCTCTATTTTGTAATATTATCGCGGTGAGAAATCACTGATAAATTTAGGAAAAATTGACATACCCCTTTCTTATAGTCCTATAAAAATATATATAGCCATCAACGAATAAATATTATTAAATTAATAAAAACCCTAAATTTAGACAATAAAGCTAGCTAATTACATTAAATTTAAAAAAATAATGTTAACATTACAGACCTAACCATCTTTTCTATTATAAATACCTTAACATTCATTAAAATAACAAATTTATATTAGCTGAATGAAAAAATTTACCATACCAAAATAATCGCAATTCAACATTGCGCCTTATTTTTTAGCGGTATAATCAATGTTTTTTATAAAAGACATCCCTTTAAAATAAAAAATTAAAATTTACAAGAACCACACATAAATCTATAAAAAACTATTTTTACAAGAGGTAACAATGAAAAAGCTACTACTATCATTATTATTAATTCCATCCCTTTCTCATGCGGTCGGTAACATAAGCGCTGTTAATATTGAAAGTATCTATGTAAGAGAGAGCAGAACTGATATATATTTAAAACAACCAACTAATATCTCATGTGCAAATAAACAAAGATTGACCATTTTAAATGGTGAGTACCCTAACTCAGATGCTATGCTTTCCCTAGCCATCGCTGCACATGCCTCCGGAAAAAAAATTACGGCTTATGTCGGCGTATGCCATGATGGCTTGGGCAAAGTGACTGCGATCAATATGACCGAACACTAAAAATGTCCATATTTCATTAAGACAGAAAATAATAAGTCAACACTTATAACTAAGTTTGACTTATTATAAATTGGAGTGTCATTATTGATGCTAAAATGTACTACTGGTTAGCCTTTATTACTAGGAATAAACTCTAAAACGTTAGCATTAATACAATATCTATCAGTACCACCGGGTCCCTCGTTTTCAAACACGTGACCTAAATGAATACCAGTTGATTTTGATCGTATCTCAGTTCTTACCATGCCGTAACTCAAGTCTTTATGATATGTAACACTATTCTTTACTGGGTATTTAAACGACAACCACCCTGTGCCTGAGTTAAACCTGTCGTTTGTGTCAAACAACGGTGCACCACTGAGTTTATCTACAAATATCCCATCTCCGGTATTTTTGAAAATATCATACTGCTTACAAAACGGTCTCTCTGTACCTTTTTTAAACGCAATTTTATATGCTTCGGTATTACCTAATTTGAATGCTCCCAATACCTTATAAAATGTTTCTCGATTCATAAACCCTTGATAACCTGCAATTTCTTTGCCATTTTCAATTAGAAGAATGGTTGGTGTTGCCCAAGTAGCTGACATTATATCGATGCCTTTTAGTTGATCTGCATACCTGTAATGAAGTGGAACTGAACCTTGATAGTCATTAAGAACCGTATTTTTTAACTTTTCGCAATATGGACAGTAGCTTCGTGAATCTAAAACTACAATATGTTTACCTTGCTTCAAAGCATCATTATTTACACTTTTCACATCTTTTTTCTCAAAAGTCACACCTGTGCTGTGATCAGGGCAATATCCATTTGGGTTTTTTGCAAGGTAATTTTGATGATATTCTTCAGCTGAATAAAATCGTTTAAGTGGTTTAATCTTGGTTTGAATATCTCCATAACCCGCTTTTTGTAGAAGCAGCTGGTAACGTGCTTTGAGAGCGTGAGCTTGTTTCGCCTGTTCATCCGAATCAAACAGGATAATAGAACGATATTGCGTGCCTACATCATTGCCTTGACGGTTCTTTTGTGTGGGGTCGTGACTTTCAAAATACGACTTAATCAATGACTCTGTCGAAATCAAATTGGCGTTATATGTTACCTTCACCACTTCCGCATAGTTGTTTTCATCAAAACGTCTACGTGAACTAGTAATGTTTTTGTAAGTCGCTTTGAACCCACTGCCATCGGCATAGCCGGATTCTGCATCGATCACCCCTTTCATCGCTTCATAGCGTTTTTCTGGTCCCCAAAAGCAACCAGAACCAAGCACAAGCGTTTGAATATTCACACTTGCATTATCCATTTCAGGTTTAGGCATATCAGCGCTATAGCTAAAAGCCGAAAATAAACCCAGTAACAAAGTAAAGGTAATCTGCCTTTTCACTTACATGCTCCCATTTTTATCGTCTAATCAATTGGACCGTGCTTTGAATAAAACAATTTCAAATTTTTGGATAGTCATGATAAAAGTGTTTAACTTACAAACAGCAACAAAGGTAACTAATCTAGTAGAGCTGTGAACTAAGCCAACATTCTTTAACTAAATTTTAGACTCAATGAAGGTTTGAAAACTGATTGCTACACTCATGTCACAGTCCTAATTTGTTCGTTGCAATTGCAACTCACCCTGCAATACGAGCTATTCAACGACATTAGATTAATATGCATAAAAAAATAAGGTAAAACAGTGCCACGCAATATCCAGAGGATTATTAAAATGTCATTTATCTCTCGCCTTTCAGCGATCGCAGTCGCACTTGGTGCATCAGTTTCCGCCAACGCTGCAGATATCAAATTCACTTCTACACTTGATAACGCTGATTCTTTAGTTGTTTTCAAAGCTGAAGATCAAAAATCGGCTTTCAAATTTCTAGACAAACCAACTAGAGCGCAATTAAACAGAGCATTAGAAAGTGAAGACTTCCAAGGTAAATTTGGAAAAACAGTCGAAGTGCTAGCGCCAGTTTCCTCTGACTATAAACGTATTATTGTGGTTGGTCTTGGTAAAGAAGATGAACTAAACGCAAGTAAAATGACAAAACTTGGTGGCAACTTACACGCAAAGCTTGAAGACAAAAAATCTGCCAGCGTTGCAATTGCTTTTGAAAACTTTGATGGTGAAATAAATAACGCGCAACTTGCAGCTCAATTAGCGCATGGTATCAACCTTCGCGACCACACTTTTGAAGTGTACAAAAAAGAGCCAAATACATTTAATGTGAGCTATAGCATCGATGTGGACAGTAAACGTAAAGCGGCTAAAGAATATATTACACTAGAGCATATTCAATCAGGTGTCTTCTTAGCACGTGACCTTACATCAGAAATTGCATCAGAAATGACACCTGTTGATTTTGCTAAAGCAGCAAAAGAGCTTGAGCAATATGGCGTAGAGGTAAAAGTACTTGAGCCTGCTGAAATTAAAGAATTAGGCATGGGCGCATTAGAAGCTGTAGGTCGTGGTAGTGCACAAGGCTCACGTCTAGTAATCGCGCACTACAAAGGCAATAACGACACGCCGATCGCTTTGGTTGGTAAAGGCATTACATTTGACTCAGGCGGTTATAATGTAAAGACAGGCAAGTCTATTGCACTTATGAAAGTAGACATGGCGGGTGCTGCTGCGGTACTTGGTACAGTAAAAGCAATGGCTAAAGCAAAAGCAGACGTAAATGTCGTTGCTGTTATGCCTATGGCGGCAAACATGGTATCGGAAAACTCATTCGCACCAGGTGATGTACTTCGCACAGCTGAAGGCCTAAGTGTTGAAGTACTGAACACAGACGCTGAAGGTCGTCTAATTCTGAGTGATGCTTTGTGGTACGCTCGTGAGTTTTATAAGCCAGAAATCATGGTTGACCTTGCTACTTTAACAGGTTCAAAAATCCGCGCAGTTGGTAATGACTACTCAGCTATTTTCTCAGAAGACGAAGAATTAGTTAAAGAGTTCACCATTGCTGGTCAAACAGTAAATGAGCAAGTTTGGCGTTTACCACTTGGTTATAAAGATGCGCTCAAGTCTGACATTGCAGACATGACAAATATTGGTTCTTACGGCCCGGGTGCAACAACTGCTGCGACATTCTTACAACAATTTGTTGGTGATACTCGTTGGGTACACCTTGATATCGCAGGCAATGCAATTTCTAAGAAAACCAAAGATGAAGTACCTGCAGGTGGTACTGGCTATGGTGTAAGAATTCTTAGTGAATGGCTATTAAGCGGCAACTAATCAACTCTATGAAAGGCCATGCAATTGCATGGCCTTTTTCTTATTTCTAATTGTGTGGCCTCGCACACCATAAAAATGTATATTAAATATGCAAATTCATCTGCAATGACAACGCTACAATAATAAAAAATCGTGTTTCAGATTATAATAAAGACAACCTAATGACTAACAACAAGACCTACATTCTAGGCGAGCGTGCACTCGTGTTAGAGATAACTCAGGATACCCTTTCTCAGTATCAACAAAAAAAAATTTTCGCCTTACATGCTTGGATGCGTGCGCAAAGAGTATTTATCGATATAGTTCCTGCAAAAACGACAATAACTGGTTATTTGATGCACTCTCAAGATCCAGAATATTGGTTGGCCAAACTACAAGATGCTTGGGAAAACATTGAACCCGAGGCTTATGAACCAACAATTCACACTATCATCACACATTATGGTAAACATCATGGCCCTGATTTACAGTCAGTTGCCAATTTAACCGGCTTAACTGAGTCACAAGTCGTTGAGTTACACAGTGAGTGCAAGTATCAAGTAAAGTTTTTAGGCTTTTTGCCTGGATTTGCTTACCTTGGGGATTTAAACCCTCAATTACACTTACCACGACTCGACTCTCCTAGAACACATGTACCAAGAGGTTCTGTAGCGATCGCACAAGATCTCACAGCTGTCTACCCTAGCGAATCTCCTGGTGGTTGGAGATTAATAGGCCGCACAGATACCATCTTATTTGATCATAATTTAGATTCACCCAGTATTTTACAACCTGGAGATATAGTGAAATTTGTACCGAGCACGGAGGGTATATGCTAACAATCTTAAAATCTGGTATTCAAACATGTATACAAGATTTAGGAAGGATAGGTTTTAGACACTTGGGCGTTTCACAATCAGGTGTATTAGATCCATTAGCAGCAAAATGTGCCAATATACTTCTAAATAATCCGCAAAATACCCCTGTTCTTGAGATAACTGTTGGTCTATGTCGGTTTAAGTTTGAGAAACCAACTAACTTCGCCATCACAGGAGCCGATCTTTGCGCAGAACTATCTGGCCAAAAATTGACAGCTGGCTGGCGTTATCATGCTAACGCGGGCGATATTTTAACGTTTGCAACAAGTAAAACGGGGCTTAGAGCCTATTTTGCGGTTCAAAACGGATTTTCTTCATTGCGTCCAATCATGAATTCATATTCTACGGACATACAAGCCGAATTCGGTGGTTTAACAGGAACAGCCCTCGAGGATGGTGATTTGCTGGACTATCCATCTCACTCAGCACTTAGCCCTATCGGCGCTGCGTTACCCGAATATACAGAATCTCTTCGTGTTATTTTAGGCCCTCACCTAGACATACTGCCGAAAGACAATCAACAAAGTTTACTTGAACAGCTTTGGCGAGTGTTGCCTCAAAGCAACCGTATGGGGGTTAGGCTATCCAATGATTTAGATTTAACCCATAACAAAAGCGTTGCCAGCCAAGGTGTGAGCCCTGGCACAATACAATTGCCACCAAATGGCGAGCCAATAGTGTTACTTAATGATTGCCAGACAACAGGTGGTTATCCAATAATAGCCCAAGTCATTGATGCCGACCTTCGGCATTTAAGTCAACTTAGCGCAGGACAGGCTTGCAGATTTGTTGCTGTTGACAGAGCCGAGGCCTTACATGCACAAATTAAACAATCACAACACCTAGCGCAGCTAGAAATAGCTGTTCAACATCACAATAAGAAAAACTCATGACTGAACTAAACTTACTCCCATTAACAGGGATTTTGGTTGTCGTGCTGGGCTTTGCCCTACGATTCAACCCTTTATTAGTAGTCACCGCAGCCGGTCTTATCACTGGTTGGGCGGTCGATCTTAATTTTTCTGAATTGCTCGCCACATTTGGCGAGAAGTTTATGAATTCAAGACAACTAGCGAGTTTCCTACTCATATTGCCCGTCATTGCAATTTTAGAGCGATACGGATTGCAAAACCGCGCCAAAAACTGGATAGCCAACATTAAAGGTGCAACCACGGCCAGAATACTAGGAATGTATTTTGTTGTACGTGAATCTTCTGCGGCACTTGGACTCTTGAGCCTTGCAGGCCAAGCTCAAACCGTACGACCACTGCTCGCTCCCATGGCATTGGGTGCAGCTGCAAATCAACATGGCGAACTGCCAAAAGAAGTGAAAGACATGATCAGTGCACACTCTGCTGCATGCGATAACATTGCGGTATTTTTTGGTGAAGATATTTTTATCGCCTTTGGCGCAGTGTTACTGATGGATGCATTTTTGAAAGAAAATGGCATTGCGGGTATCGAACCGCTGCACATAGGTTTATGGGCGATCCCAACGGCTATCTTTGCACTTATTGTTCATTTATTCCGCCTTGCTCGACTTGAAGCCAAGATTTGCAACAAAATTGCTGAAATCAGACAACAAGAAGCACAAAACAAATCAGCAACGTCAGAGGAACCAGCATGAGCGCAGTAATTCATTCACCACAAGCTGAGGCACCGGCATTACTTTCCATTGAAAATATTTATTTGCTGATTGGCTTTTTAGTTTTATTCCTTGTTGTCAAAACACTTCAAGATAAAGGGCATCCAAAACGCTACACTACAGCCCTATTTTGGATGTTGTTTGGTAACGTATTTTTATTTGGCGATCTTTCAATTGCCCTTATTGGCGAAACACTTACGTACCAATGGGTTGGTGTGAGTGTCATCATCATCGCCCTGCTCGCAGGTATGGGCAAAGTATCTATGGGTACTTATTACACGCCAAGTGATGAAGAGCTCGACCAAAGTGCAAAAACAATCGGTAATAAGTTATTTATTCCCGCAGTACTGATTCCAATCATTACCGTAATTTGCACCTTATTTTTAGGTGGCATAAACCTAGGTGGTACTTACTTATTTGACCAAAACCACCTAACTTTGGCGTCATTAACACTTGCTTGTGGTGGCGCTTTGTTAGTGGCATGGAAGTTCACCTCAGGTAGCCCAATTCAGGCGATTGGCGAGTCTAGACGCCTTGTGGACTCCATTGGTTGGGCTGCTATTTTGCCGCAAATGCTCGCCATGCTTGGTGGCGTATTTATTGTGGCTAACACTGGCACCGCGATCCAAGATATTGTCACTATGTTTATTTCGCCAGATAATCGTTTCATGCTGGTTGTACTTTATTGCGTAGGTATGGCACTGTTTACCATGGTTATGGGTAACGCGTTTGCTGCATTCCCTGTAATGACCGCGGGTATCGCAGTACCATTTTTAATTCAGGGACATGATGCAAGCCCTGCACCACTGGTTGCAATTGGCATGTACTCGGGATACTGCGGTACGCTTATGACACCAATGGCCGCGAATTTTAATATCGTGCCTGCCGCGCTTCTAGATTTAAAAGATAAATATCAAGTGATCAAAGTACAAATTCCTACTGCGATCGCCCTACTCATCATCAATATTTTCTTAATGTACGGGGTAATATTTAATGACTAAACCTAATCACCCTACGGTATTAATTACTGGTTTTGAACCTTTTGGTGGCGAAGAGATCAACCCATCATGGCAAGCTGTGCAAAAACTAGAAGGATTAATCATCGAAGGCCACATGGTGGTAACGCGTGAGCTTCCTTGCGAATTTGATACCTCACTTGAATCTCTATACAACAGCATCGCGCTGCACGAACCAAGTCTCGTTTTGTGTGTCGGTCAAGCTGGCGGTAGAAGTGACATCACCATCGAGCGTATTGCCATCAATATCAACGATGCAAGGATCAAAGATAATGCAGGCCACCAGCCAATTGATACCCCTGTGATAAAAGATGCGCCAGCCGCAGTATTTGCCAAACTTCCGATAAAACAAATGCTTTGGGATTTACATGAAGCGCACATTCCCGCCAGTATTTCAAATACCGCTGGGACTTATGTGTGTAATCATGTGATGTATGGATTATGTCACTACATCGAGACACACAAGGCAAATTTAAAAGGTGGATTTATCCATATTCCATATTTGCCCGAGCAAGCAGTGCACCACAGTGGTGCGCCAAGTATGGCTGAGTCTACAGTCATTGCTGCACTAAAAACCATGATTGCGTCTGCTTTGACTCACGATCAAGACTTAGCTATTGCAGCAGGCACAACCCACTAAGTCTTTGCCTTATTTTGGTGCAGAAATGCACCAAAACTTCCCTCTATATTCTTTTCATATGTTTAAAATTTTCTGTGTGACTTAGCCAAAGTTTTCTGTTAGTTATAGTTTAAGCTTTATAAAAAATAACAATATATATCGCAGTGATAAGCCACCTATACAGTGTATAACAACTGGGTGTCGTAACAGGAATGAGGGTACTATGTGTTCAATATTTGGTGTATTAGAAATTCAAGGCTCGGCTGATAAGCTCAGAGCACAAGCAATAGAAATGTCTAAAAAGCTTAGACATCGTGGACCAGACTGGTCAGGGGTATATTCAAGCGAAAAAGCAATTTTAGTGCACGAACGTCTCGCTATCGTGGGTGTCGCCAGTGGCGCACAACCTCTTTATAACCCAGAGAAAACCCATGTGCTAGCTGTCAATGGTGAAATCTATAACCACAAAACATTGGCCGAGCAATTAGAAACTCCATTCGAATTTCAAACAAAGTCTGACTGTGAAGTTATTCTGGCACTATACAAGCAGAAAGGACCAGAATTTTTAGATGATTTGAACGGTATTTTTGCTTTTTGTTTGTATGACGAAGAACAAGACGCTTACCTTATTGGTCGAGATCATATTGGGATCATTCCTCTGTATACCGGCCGCGATCAACACGGTAACTTTTATGTCGCCAGTGAAATGAAAGCATTGGTGCCTATTTGTAATCAAATAGAGGAATTTCCTCCTGGTCATTACTTATATTCAAAAGAAGGCACGTATCACAAATATTATCAACGTGATTGGCAAAACTATGATGCCGTCAAAGATAACCCAGCAAGTGCACTCGAAGTAAAAAATGGCTTAGAAGCAGCTGTCAAAAGGCAACTGATGTGCGACGTGCCTTACGGCGTACTATTATCGGGCGGTTTAGACTCATCTGTTATTTCTGCGATTACTCAACAATATGCCGCCAAACGAATAGAAGACAATGATGCCAGTGATGCATGGTGGCCCAAATTGCACTCGTTCTCTATTGGTCTAGAAGGGTCACCAGATTTAGCCGCTGCACAAAAAGTTGCAGACCAAATTGGCACTGTACACCACCCTATTCACTTTACAGTGCAACAAGGCTTAGATGCGCTTAAAGAAGTTGTATATCATTTAGAAACATACGACGTAACAACTATTCGCGCGTCCACCCCCATGTATTTAATGGCGAGATATATTAAAGCCATGGGTATCAAAATGGTGTTATCTGGTGAAGGTGCGGACGAGCTATTTGGTGGCTATCTATATTTCCACAAAGCTCCGAACAGTAAAGAGTTCCACGAAGAGCTTAATCGCAAAGTATCGAAATTACACATGTTTGATTGCCTACGTGCCAACAAGTCAATGGCGGCTTGGGGAGTTGAAGCAAGAGTACCGTTCTTAGACAAAGAGTTTGTAGATATCGCCATGCGGACTAATCCAGATTACAAAATGTGTAAAGATGGTCGTATCGAAAAACATGTGATCCGTGAAGGCTTTGATGGTTATATCCCAAATGATGTGCTTTGGCGTCAAAAAGAGCAATTTTCAGATGGTGTTGGCTACTCTTGGATTGACTCTTTACGTGATTACACAGAATCACAAGTGTCTGATCAAGATATTGCAAATGCACATTATCGCTTTCCAATTAATACACCAGATAGCAAAGAAGCTTTCTTCTACAGGACCATCTTTGAAGAACATTTCCCGGGTGATGCCGCAGCTAAGTGTGTACCACACGGCAAATCTGTTGCGTGCTCTACACCTGAAGCACTTGCGTGGGATGCAAGCTTTGAGAACAATGCAGATCCCTCAGGTCGTGCCGCAAACGTGCACAACGATGCATATAAACAAAAATAAAGATACCAATCCTATTTGCTGACTATTTAAGCAGCCTAACAAATAAATTACTAGGCTGCTTAAATAACCCTTCACATTATCGGTGTTTATCTTTGCATTTACATACTACACTTGCCAATATCTTAACCTAATAGAGAAAAAACAATGATCGAACAAGGACAAAGCATTCCTGAGTCAGTACTAACCCAACTTACTGCTGATGGTATGCAAAAACATACGTCAGATGCGCTATTTGCAGATAAAAAAGTGGTTGTATTTGCTGTTCCTGGTGCTTTCACACCAACCTGTTCTGCTGCGCATTTACCGGGTTTTGTCGCACTCGCTGACAAAATTAAAGCAAAAGGCATTGATAGCATTATTTGTGTATCAGTAAACGATGCTTTTGTTATGAAAGCTTGGGGTGATGCACATAATGCTGAGGCGTTATTAATGTTAGGTGATGGTGATGCAAGCTTTACCAAAGCATTAGGCCTTGAAATGGATACTGAAACTTTTGGTGGCGTACGCTCACAACGCTATGCAATGATTGTCGATAACGGTGTTGTAACCCAACTAAATGTTGAAGAACCAAAAACATTCGAAGTGAGTAAAGCAGAAGTAATTTTAGAAGCGCTTTAATCACTAAAATTGTCAAACGAAAGGCCAATTTTTTCGTTTGACTTATTTTATATATCTACTTTTGCTAGTGGACTTAATTCGCGCGCATACATACTGCTTTCACTTTCTTGAATTATTAAAGTATCAAAACGACCTTACGTATTTTGTACAAATTTAAAATAAGTTTGATTTAACTCGTCGTCTACTTCATACACAAATCGGTTTTGGCCAAAAAGAAGGTAGTGTGTAAAGCGAGTTTTCGCAGAGGTTATGCATTGAAAGTAGAAAGCGCTCTAGTGTTTCAACAATCAGAGCGCTTTATATGTATCTGAAAATCAAACCTGAGCAGCTAATTCTTGACGTATAATTTCAGCACCCGCACTTAATGCACTTAACTTCTCTCTCGCCACACTGCGAGATAAAGGTGCTAATCCGCAGTTTGTACTTGGATACAGTTTATCCGCGTCAACATATTTCAATGCTTCTCGTAATGTTTCTGCGACCTCTTCTGGTGTTTCAATGGTGTCTGTAGCAACATCAATTGCCCCAACCATGACTTTCTTACCACGAATAAGCTCTAATAGTTCGATAGGTACACGAGAGTTATGACACTCTAACGAAACAATATCGATATTTGACTGTTGAAGCTTAGGGAATACTTCTTCGTATTGTCGCCACTCTGAACCTAGTGTCTTTTTCCAGTCTGTATTTGCCTTAATACCGTACCCATAACAAATATGGACCGCTGTTTCACACTTTAAACCTTCAATTGCACGCTCTAAGCACGCAATACCCCATGCATTCACTTCTTCAAAGAACACATTAAATGCAGGCTCATCAAATTGAATAATATCAACACCGGCAGCTTCTAACTCCTTGGCTTCTTGGTTAAGGATTTTTGCAAATTCCCAAGCCAGTTTTTCGCGACTTTTATAATGATCGTCATATAGTGTGTCGATCATTGTCATAGGGCCTGGTAATGCCCACTTAATTGGCTTATCTGTTTGCTGACGTAAAAACTTTGCATCTTCAACAAATACCGATTTTTGGCGACTAACTGGTCCAACAACCGTCGGAACGCTCGCATCATAGCGATTACGGATCCTGACCGTTTTGCGTGTCTCAAAATCAACGCCATCAAGGTGTTCAATAAATGTCGTTACAAAGTGCTGACGTGTTTGTTCGCCGTCGCTGACGATATCAACGCCCGATGCAGATTGCTCTTGAAGTGAAACACGCAATGCATCTTGTTTTCCATCTATTAGTTGATCCCCCTCTAATTTCCAAGGTGACCAAAGGACTTCTGGTTGTGCAAGCCAAGAAGGCTTAGGCAAACTGCCGGCAGTTGATGTAGGTAATAGTGTTTTCATGATAGATGCTGTTTTATCTTAACTGTAATTATTGGGCATGGCGCGTATTTTTGTGCGTAAGCACATTGATTAAAAAAGTGCTTACACCATCCATTTTAAAATATTTAAAATCGTTATTAAGCGTAATTAGCTGACCATTGTTCAAGGATCGTTTGGTACGGCTTAATAAAGTACTCTTCGGCAAACTTACCTTGCTCCATCGCCAGACGGCTGCGCTCTTCACGGTCATAAACAATCTGTGTAATCGAGTGATCTAAGTTTTTCAAATTTGGCTTATAAACAGCACCAGCGATGGCATTTGCATTATAAATTTCAGGGCGATAAATTCTTTGGAACGTGCCCATAGTACTGATTGTGCTGATCAGCTCTAAGTTTGAGTAGTCATTCAGTAAGTCACCAAAGAAATAGAATGCAAATGGTGCTGCACTGTTTGGCGGCATGAAATAACGTACTTGTAAGCCCATTTTCTTGAAATATTGCTCAGTTAACGAGGACTCATTAGGTAAGTATTCGAAACCTAACACAGGGTGCTGATTTTCCGTTCTGTGATATGTTTTATTATCTGATACACTTAAACAAATCACTGGAGGTTTTTTAAAGTTTTGCTTGTACGCCTCTGAATTTACAAAGTACTGAAACAGTTTACCGTGCAAGTCACCAAAGTCATCAGGAATGCTAAATTGTGGCTTATCTTTATTGTGTGCAAGTAGCCTTACGCTAAAATCGTAATCCCTGACATAAGATGAGAAGTTGTTACCAACGATGCCCTCTATACGCTCGCCAGTTTTGTTATCTAGGATGTACGTTTTTAGTACTTCAATAGAAGGAAATGTTTCGCCGCCACCATCAATATCAATATCTACAGATACAATCTCAAGCTCTACTGAATAGCGGTCGCCTTGTGCATTATCCCAATGTGCTAACGCATTAAAACTATTATCAATCATCTTTAATGCGTTACGTAAGTTAGCTTGACGGCTCTCACCTCTTGCCAAATTTGCGAAGTTAGTCGTAATACGCGTGCTATTTGCAGGCTGATAATTTTCGTCTAATCGAAGGCTTTTAATTGTAAATGTGAATTCTTTGCTCATGGTACTATTTCATCCAAATCTGTTAGGTAACCCTAAATTTATGTCTTGCTCTATCGGGCTTTTTAATCCTGGCCTCGACTCTTCATCCTTAACTACGGCCCAATTACAAATGCTAACCGATAAATTCAGGCGTCTAGACGTCTAGAGCTTTTGATGGGTTATTTATACTCTTAAAGCTAAGTAATTAAAAATGCAATTAATTCAATTAAAACATGAGAAAAATTAATACAGCATAGAATTCAAGCTTTCTAGCCGTATAAGCGTATAAATTATTGAGATAAAGAAGTTAAACAAATGCCAGCTGCTAGGCAGGTATCGTCTCACACAATCGCACCATAAAAGTAACTTATATGAGTATGTTTGCCTTCAAAATTACGAGATGCGAACACAATTTCAATGATGTAGTATTGCAGCCTCAATTATAAGAAGAGATAAATGGAATGAGTGAATTGCTATTATTGGTCTTATTCTGCGCATTACTAGGCAGTGGTGTCGGTTTCCTTGCAGGCTTGCTTGGTATTGGTGGTGGATTGGTGATAGTACCAATTTTAAGTATTATTTTACTTCAATTTGAAATTTTACCAGCCAACCAAGTTGTTATAGCTGCCGTCGCAACCTCACTTGCTTCAATATTATTTACCTCTACTTCCTCTGCACTTGCGCATAATAAAAGTGGAAATGTGCCATGGGAATTGGCACCTTGGATCATGACAGGTGTCGCGCTTGGAGCATTGCTCAGTGGCTTTATGGCCTCCTTGCTGCCGGAAGAAGTCGTTAAATGGATATTTGCCGCATGCGTTGCGCTCATTGCACTTAAAATGTTCTACAGCAGCAACAAAAATGAAGAAAATGAAGGCCGCACAATGCCTAATAAAGGCACTTTAACTATTTTAACGACTATCACAGGTGGAATATCTGCCATGGTTGGTATAGGTGGCGGTGCATTGTTAGTCCCACTTTTAACATACTTTTCTATTAATATGAAAAAAGCGATAGGTTGCTCATCTGCTTGTGGTATTGTCATCGCTTTGTTTGGCTCTGTCGGTTATATCAGTTCAGGGCTGAGCCAATTTAGTCTTGAAGATGGTTTTTTAGGGTTTATCTATCTACCAGCTTTACTTGGAATTGTATGTACATCGTGGTTTACTGCACCTTTAGGCGCAAAAGCAACAAACTACCTACCTGTATCAACTGTAAAGAAAATATTTGCTGCATTACTAGTGATCATGGCTGGTAACATGGCTCTAAGTTAGCCATTTTAGCAATCAAAATATAACAGCCTCAGAACTATTCTGGGGCTATGGCATATCAAAACTCCCCCGTTCATGAGTCATAACCTACCAAGAACACATAGTGTTTTCCAGCTAGTTAAAATACAAAACTAAAACACCCAATTTAAAAACAAAATATTTACAATTACGAAAATATGTTCAACAATGCACTATATATTAAGATTTCAAACCTAATAGCGATAAAAATAATGATAAAGCCTTTAGTATTGTCACTACTAACTCTTACATTGAGCACAATACACTCATCTGCAGAAGCCCGAACATCTACTTATGTATTGTGTTACAAGCAAGGCAAAGTTGCCTGGAGTGAGGAACATTACAATCCTCGTTCAGTGCAATCGGCGTACTACAAGTGCGTCAGTGAGGGCGGAACTCCCCAACTAGTTATCAGCTAACGATGTAATATCAGCACCCTTAGGCAGCATAGGGAAGTAAAACAGAAGACGGCTAGGATAATTTTGACAAACATGTGTTGTCCACCCATTTGGAAATTTCATTACGATACTTAATTGACCATCGCTTTGCAGCTTTAGACTCACTGTTTCCATCAAAAACAGCAAACGAAGCTGCGTCTGCTATCATTTTTTTTGAGAAGTCTATTTTCTTAATTAGTTTATAGACACAAGGGTACAACTTTTCCAATTTTGGCCAACCAGCTTTTCTTAACCACCCCTTTCTTGGATTACCACAGTCGTGTAGCCGGTTTGGATTTATTCCCCAACTAGCATCTGTTTCACATGCCATAGAATACAATGGGAACTCAATAAAACGCCCCGGAATATGCAGGTCAGTCCAGTTAGGAGTCCAATTAATTAGTACTATTGGGATTTTACTTAACCAAGCCTTTTCAAGTTTTTGCCAAAGGATTTCTTCATTTTGCAGCCTTCGGATTGTAAAGTTTAAGTTCAATGCTCTGATCAAGTCGGCATCTTGGTAATCCCAGTCAATGGTGTAAAACACTCCTTTAGATGGTTCAGCATCATTAGCAAACAGTTTTGAGCAATGATTTAGTGCCTTCCAATCAGGCAATCCCGGGCATAGTTCCTCTACATATTGGGGGTACCACCACTCCTCACGAACAGCAACACTGTGTACACCTAAATCAACTATCAAGTTATCAGCAACCATCCTGTTATACTGGCCTGACATTGATTGTTGCCAGATTTCAATTTGAAAGTGAACTAAACCTTTCTGCATAGCACCCCATTGATCGCTTGCAGGCATATCATGATACGTAACTGCATAGCCATATCCCTCAATAATATCGCCTACAACATGCGAAAGTACTCGTTGACTCATCCAATTATTTAAAGGAATAGAGATCGTATCGCTTTTACTTAATGCAGACCAATTTGCAAATAAAAGCCAACAGATACCAAGATAAAGGGTTACTCTAATGTATCTCATAAACATAATACCAATACAAAGTTGCACGCCTGTGATTCATAAACTCACTAGCACTTAAGTATAGTTGAGGTTTCAACTTCCAATTAAAATGACGCACTAATTCTTAGTTAAGGCAATGCAAATTATTTTGGTTACAACGCAAAATAAATTTTGTGAACCCTTTAGGTTGGTTAAACGATAGTTCTGAATGAGTAAAACAGATAAAATAAGGATATTTTGGCCTATCTTTGTCATTATGTATTTGGAGAATTATGTGGTTGGGCAAGCACCGACTAGTGTCCACGTATTATATTGACCCAAGGAAGTCACCGGCAGTGTATTTTTACTCCATAATTTTCCTTCAAAAACTGACTAAAATATTTATAAGAAACGAAATGGTAAGTACTGATAGAACATTTTTAAACAAGCCTCCATCAACAATGTCCACGCCATTAAGGTTGATTACTGTTGTGTTCTTGCATCTAAATTATTAAGTATTCATACTAAGAACCATCCTCACTAAAACATACTTGGTTTCGCCCGTTTCTTTTCGCATTGAAAAGCGCTCTATCTGCTCTATCAAATAACTGCTGAGCATTAAGGTTACAAGTATGATCCCAACTTGTCCCACCTATACTCACAGTTACAAACTCTCCTTGTGACATTCGATGTGGGATTTCTAGCTCATTTACCGAACGGCATATGTTTTGAGCCACACTTTTTGCACTTTCTAACCCAGTATTTGGCATAATTATGGCAAACTCTTCTCCGCCAATTCGAGCAAGCAGTCCATTTTTTACGGATAACCCACTTGATAATGCCTGACAAACATTTTGCAAACAGTAATCACCAAGCTGATGGCCATAGTGATCATTGTATTGTTTAAAATTATCAATATCGATCACCAACAAACAAAAGTGCAGCTTGTGCTTATTACTATTCTCAAATGTGTCTTGTAACACCTGATCATAAACTCTCCTATTAGGGATCCCTGTTAATGGGTCTAAGCTGGCGAGACGCAAAAGCTCATCTTCTCTTGCTTTAAAATGTCGACTAGTGTGGTCTAAAAGATAATTGTAGGTCATACACAAAGACGCATTATTTGAACCGTGTTCAACATTTAGGTGCTGAGGATGACTTTCATTTTTAGCTATTTTGTCAAATTGTTCCATTAAATCTATCAGCTCATCCTTCATACCATGTTCGCCAAAATTTAAGCCTATCGTTTCAGTTTGTGCTGAAACTCGCAGTGGATGAACACGATTGACTATCCAAAGCACAACAAAACCGACTGCGCACACCCAAATCGCACATGCAGCAACACCAATTAACTGGACCACTAACTGGTCAGTGTGAGATTCGAGCTTAAGCTTTTCAAGGGGCACAAACAGCGCTACTGAGAGGGTACCCCAAACACCTCCACCAAGGTGCACTGGTACTGCACTTACAACATCATCAATTTTAAATTTTTCTAACAGGTCACCGAGCAAAACGCTTATACATCCAGAAATTCCACCAATCACAATGGAAGCAGGTAAGTTGACTAAATCCGCACTTGCAGAAATGGCCACTAGCCCAGCCAAAAGACCATTTAACACGTAACGGATACCCTGCATAGAGTGTAAATTCCAAGAGAGTAAAAGTGCGCTTACTCCGCCAGCACAAGCAGATAGTGCAGTATTTGAAAATACCCGAGCCAACTCAGAACTGGGGGTATGAATGCTTCCACCGTTAAATCCAAACCAACCAATAAAGAGTAAGAAGGTACCAAGAGCAGATAAGGGTAAATTTTGGCAATACATTTCTTTAGGCCGGCCTTCATGTGTAAATTTACCAAGCCTAGGACCCACTATAATCAACGCGATTAATGCGACCCAACCACCGACAGAATGAACAACAGTGGCTCCAGCAAAATCGATGAAACCAATCTCTAATAACCAACCAAGTTGCTCTTGCTCGAAATGTTTACCATTCCAGATCCAATGGCCGACAACAGGAAAGAGTACTGTTGCAGTAAGAAACGAGCAAATGATGTAACCTGAAAAGCGCATTCTTTCAGCAACAGCGCCTGACAATATAGTCGCGGCTGTGCCACAAAACATCATTTGAAATAGAAAATATGCGAGGACGGAGGGGTTATCATAACTGTTTAAAGCAAACCTATCAGTACCAAATACGCCGCTTTGGCTAGCACCATACATTAGCCCGTAACCAATTAGCCAAAAGCACACACCGCTGATACAAAAATCAGCAACGTTTTTAAGCGCAACATTGATGTTGTTTTTGCTTCGTACCAAGCCACTTTCAAAACATGTAAAGCCGGGTTGCATGAGTAACACCAATGCTGTACACAACAATGTCCATGTGATGGATATCGTTTGAGGATCTATTTCAATATTTGCCAAAGACATCTCATGCGAATAGATTGATCTTATATGGAGCTTAGACAAGCTCTTTATAATTCTCCAGATGAAAGTTGGTTACAGCATTCTATTACAGAATTATTTTTCTTATTGGGAGTAAAATAGTAACAAAGTCAGATTTGAGAAAATTTTGATGAGTCTATCGTGAGATAATATGAATCTGATTAAACAAAAACAGTAATAAATAACACCAATCCAATTTATTTGGTTTTAAGTGATAAAAAAGCAAAATAAAAAATTTAAATAAAGAGATGCTTTAGCTGTAAGTTCACATAATATACTTACAACATAAACACCTCAAAATTTCATATGAAAATGAAAGTTAAGTTATTCTACCATTCTCATCAACTAGTACGATACTGCCGCCACCACGGCCACCGCTGATTTTTTCCAATACAGATTTAGACTTTAACTCTTTACCAAAATAACTTGCTTTAACTTTTTTATTTTTTGTTACTAGCATTTTCAATCCTTTTATTATTTCTAAAACAGCCACTTAAAATTATATTAAATAGCAACCATGAAAACATTAACATAGAATTTTAAGTTTTATATATCATTTTAAGCTATCACAAATAACAATATTGAATTACAAACCCAGAAAACCTTATTGATTATTAAGTTATTTATTAAAAACAAAATAATTAATAACTACACCACAAAAAAGCCCTAGTATAATTACTAGGGCTAATCTAAAGGAATATTACTCTTACTTTATAGGTATCTTTAGATAATCTTCAAAACCTACATGGATCTACATTAGTGTATTTGATACATTGCTACAGAAGTAGAAAGAAGTAAATTAAGCTTGCCTTTATCATCTAATCTAACTTTTAATGCATCTTTCGATGGGCTACCAAGTAAATCAGGGCTACGACTTATTTTAGAACCAAATGAGTCTGTAAAAATGATATTTGCGTGAGTTGGCTCATCCCATTCGTCACCACCACCTTGCGTAACAAGTATCAGTTCCTGATTGCTTTCAGTTACTGGTGATACAACAAAATCAATTACATTTACGTTAAGCTGTTTTTGGTGTACTTGCTCGAACTTACCATCATTGATCTCATAAACAATCAACGATGTTGTATCACCACCATAAAAGATGCTTTCTTGATACAAACATGCAACTTCTAGTGCTGCATCACTATCAAAATTAAAATATTCAACCTGCATACATGCTTTTTCTATGGTGTCGTTCTTTGCAAATGAGCCATCGGTCAAAGTAAGCAAATTGAGAGAGTTCGATGCAACAACCATATCTACAGAACTGTTGGCAGCAATACTAAAGTCATTTAAATGATCTGAAACAGAAAAGTTGGAAATCAAGGATTGGTTATAAACATCAACGACTTTAACATAGTTATGTGTGCTATAAATCGCGTCAGCAACATTATCACCATTTACATCTGCTGCACCAACGCTGATAAGCGCGTCATTAGAATCTATCGGTAACTGATAGGAAATATCATATGTTGAAAGATCCATAATAGCTAAAGATGTATTATAAAGCGCTGTATCAGGAACCAACAATTCAGACAGTCCATCGTTGTTGAAATCAGCAGTTATCACACTTTGGTCATTATTCCAATTCGTTGACACTTCATCTGACGGTGTGAATTGTCCATTTTTATCCATCTGAACAATGCGACCTCCTCCAGAACCAGAGTTACTTCTTGGTACAAAGAAAACAGCTTTTTCGGTATTTCCAGCCTTTTTAGCCCAGCCAGCAGATACAAAACGGTCCAACTGAGGGGCTATTTTATCTTGTCTAATCGAAAAGCTTTCACCATCTATGTCCGCCGTGATTAACTCATCAGCACCTGAATGATAAACACCAGCGCCCCAGACAAGTTCTAGTTTTCCATCATTATCACTATCACCTACTTGGGTTGAGACAGTGTCATTGTCAATGACATCAACGTTCCATATCTCGGTAAATGTATTTCCACTGTCAAAATTGTAAGCATGTACTTTACCCCAATGACAATTCCCAACGATAAGTTCATCGCTTACGTCATTGTCTAGATTAGCAGCAGTAATTTGACAGTTATTATACTGACTATCTAAGTTGGCAATTTGCGCTTTATCAACAACAGAATAAACTGTAACCCCATTATTATTACCGATAATTTCTTCAATTCCATCTCCATTTATATCTGCTGTAATAATGTCGTTGTAGCCGAACGAATAACCACTTAACCATTCATTCTCCCAAGTCGCTGTATCATATACCAAACCAGAACTCACTATCAGCTCTAAGTTTTCATCTGTATCGACATTACCAAAGCGTACTGTATGCGCGTTGTCTGAATTAGTTTCAAACAATGGCTGTTGCGGTTTTTCTAAAGAATAAATTGCTAGCGTATTTGTTGAGTTAGAGTGCTTTTCATTTGTAAGGAAAACAGCCAGCTCAGGTATCCCATCGTTATTAGTATCTTCAAGTGCACCAGATACTGCATCTTCTTCAAATGTTAATAGCTTTCGCGCTTCTGAATTCAAATTATCAATAACACTTAAACCATTTTCAGTTAAGACATAAATTTCTTTTTCAGAATCATCATCTGTATTAACTGCAAATACTTGCTTTATTCTACCTTCCGTAGGTAGTGCATAGGGATATAACCACTTTTGTTCAGGCGTACCATTATTATATGTAATTAGCATCACACGGTTAAAATGATCGGTAGTGAGTATTTCATTCTTGTCATCACCATCGAAGTCATTAATTAAAATATTATTACTCTTTTTAGGAACCTCAATACCAGAACGAGCTATTGGTAAAGAACCCGGTGAATTCACCGTTACAGTAAAGCTCGCTTCACTGGGGTTTTGCTCATCAGCAGATGAGAAGGTAAAAAAGTAGTCTTGGGATGAGAACAGCATTTCTGATGGCGTAGTCCAAGATATTTGACCATTTTCATCAATAGTTGCGCCAGCAGGAGCAGAAGTTAGAGCACTCGTGCTTGTTTCAAGTTTATTATCAGGATCAACAACTTTCGCTGTAAAAACAACATGCTGATTCGCAGACAATGTATCAGGCAAACCTGATATTTCAATTTGATTAGGTGCATCAGCCAAGGTAATTGACGTGCGATAACTTAAAACTGAATTTGCACCATCAGACACCTTCATTGCAACTTCAAGGACATCACCAAAAACAGCAACACCTGCTGGAAGCGTATTGGTATACTGGCCCTCTACTAACTCATCATTCACATACCACTCAAAGCTAACAACCAAGTCTTCTATCGCTGTATCCGGATCACTGTAACTACCACCTTCAACAGTGATAGGCATAGTTGTATCCGGTGAGTTACCATAAAAGTAAGGACTACTTACACTAGGTGGTAAAGACAAAATATTAAGCGGTACTGGGTTTAGATCTGTGTAATTTCCAGCTACATAATCTCGAATACTCATAATATAAGCACCTAGATCATTTTCATTATCTAAATCTACGTCTTGATAGAACACTGGGTAAGTATCATTAAATGAAATTGTTGCACTCGAGTTGATGCCGGATATTTTAATGTCACCTTCAAGGAAGCTTGGTGAATAACCTTTTAAATCAGTCGCATCTACAGTCACAATGCCCGAATCGCCAAATTTTACCGTACCCGACAAACTTAAGCTTTGATTATAGCCATCATCATACTTTAATCCTTCTACACTTAGCTGAGATACAACTTGACTACCATTTTTATCTTCAAGCAAGATATTCTGAGTTACGTATACGGTATCGGTTTGGGTAGCTTTAAAACTACCTGTTAACTTCTGCTGCTCTCTTCTATCAGACATTTCAAGCGCATCAAAGTAGATGCCAATTTCGTTAGTTTCAACTGAGCTTTTTACGGTGATATTACCTGTGATCGTTGCATAATCATAATTTGCACAATTGATAAACTTAGCAGAAATTATACCACTGCCTGACTCACTTGCTGAACCAGAATAAATGACTGTACCACCATTGTCACAGCGCTCTGTTCCCTCTATGCTTCCGTTGCTTTTTATATGATTTTGAATACCAGGAAAATCAAAGTCAGTAAAAGAACTAGCCGAATCATCAAGTAAATGAGTGACGGTTTTTTGAACGAGTTCAAGGTTTATTTCAGAATTATTATCTAGGCCCGTATACCTACTTTTTAAAAGAGAATTAGCAGCAGTGTCCAATTCAGAAAACGTTTTACCTTTTGGGTTTGTCAACGTTTCGCTTGCTACACTTTCTTTCGATGGGCTATCACTACCCCCACCACAGCCAGCAAGTACTAAAGATAACGCAAATGCGATAGATGATTGTTTGAATTTTATCATTTAATTTAAAGTCCATTTTGGTCTTTTGTTTTTCATGGGTGAATTGTACCCAAAACACAAATAATTTCAAAACCAATAGCTACCTGATCCATAGGTAATCAATTTTAAAGCTAATAACTAGACTCCAAAAAAAAACATAAAAAACTGTTTTAAATACACTTTATATCAAAAAAGTCATATTGATATGATATTCAATATTAAAAATAATTAAAATATTAATGTTTATATATCGTTAACAGGAATAGAGGTGGGGAGCTAAAAGTAAATAAAAATATGGAAATCATGCATATTGTTATTTATTGCACAATCAGATGCAGAAATGCCCTTAGCAGAAAGAAAGCTATGGGCACTATTTAAATTCATTAGATTAGTTCAACCTAAACTCTTCTAATAGCCTAACCAAATCAGCTGATTGCTCCTTAAGCTTTTTCGCCGCAGTTTCAGCATTTTGCGTATCAGATAGAGAGCGCTTACTCGAGTCGTCCACTTTTACTATTTCTTTCGACATGTCAGCAGCAACCGTCGCCTGCTCTTCAGTATCATTGGCAATTGATTGGATCATTCCAGCAATCTCTTGTGCACCACTAACAATCTCATTTAATGAACCACCTGCTTGTTGAGCAAGTTCAACACTATTATTAACCTGTTCAACACTCACATTCATCGCATTAACGGCAATTTGTGTTTTATCTTGAATCGCTTGAACTGTAGAGGATACTTCTCCAGTCGCTTTTGTTGTTCTCTCCGCCAATGTTCTTACTTCATCAGCAACAACCGCAAAACCACGGCCCTGCTCACCAGCTCTAGCAGCTTCAATAGCCGCATTCAATGCGAGTAAATTCGTTTGCTCAGCAATACTACCTATCACACCAATCACATCACCAATCTGCGCACTTAAATCCCCTAAGCTCGTAATAGTACTCGCAGTTTTTTGTACTTCGCTGGCTGCATTTGTAATTTCTTCAACAGTGTGTCTAACGACTCCTCCACCCTGATCAGCCAAATCTCTAGCACTCTCTGCATGTTCCGCAGCATCTTTCGCCCGTTGTGCTACTTCCGCAACCGTAGCACTCATTCGCTCAATTTCAGAAGCAATAATAGTAGATTGCTCAGAGCTACTTTGACTTAAGCTTGCTATTCTCTGGTTTATTTCTGCAATATCTTCACCGGATAGTTCTACATTACTCGCAACCTGATCTACACTTCGTATTAAGTTGCTGAGTGACTCAACCATTTCATTTGATGCACTTGCTAATCCATCTATCTCATCTTTTCCTTCATGTTCAAGTGGCTGCAAAGACAAGTTACCACGAGCTGTTTCACTCGCCACATTAAGCACTTTCGTGATTCTTGACGAAATTGAATTGCTCAATATAAAAGCCACGACTCCACTACCGACAGCTGCTAATATTGTCAGTACGACAATCACAGTAAGCATAGATTGCATATCTTCATCTAGCTGAATTAGAGCATTTTCCGCATCGGCTTTTTCTTCGTTGGTCGATTTATCTAAAATGGCTTCCATCTTTTCAAATAACTGTAACTCAAGCTCATGTACAACCTTTACCGACTTGGATTTAGCACTTGGGTCAAAGCGTTTAAACACTTCATGTGCACCTTCATATAATTCGTCATGAAGTTGCTTAATTTTATTTAAATTAGTCACTTCAACAGGCTTTCTTTCTAATGGCCTTAATAACTCCAAGTACTTTATAAACCGCTTCGAGCCCTCTTCAAAAGCATCTTTTTCATCCAGTTCACCGGTCATAAATTCAGTGAGTGATGCGAGCATATCTCCTTTCTCATCGACCATTTCGAGGTATAAACGAACGCCAGGCAGGTCATCTGAAACCGCTTCGACTATATCAGTAGTTTTTAATGCATCGGCAAACTCTTCTTCTTTCAGTCTATCAAGTAACGTTTCAAGCTCTGCACCCACTGAGTTTTCAAGCGTATCAACAAATTTAAATGCCCACCTCTCTGTCACAGGATCATAAACATCAAACACTTCCCTTTGTGCTCTTGACTTAAATTCACTAACAATCCTTTCAATTTCTGCCATCTTAGCTCTATCTGATTCAGTCGCAGACTCCAGTGGCCTTAGGTTTTTGTAGACATCCATGAACTCATTATAATTTTCGTAAAATTCCGCTTTTTTACTCTCGTTACCAACTACATAATCAAGTAACTCAACATGCATGTCGCCAATTTCATCCATCAATTGCAAATAATATATCGCGGCAGGCACGTCATCACTGTGTACCTCTTCAGTTACACGAGATAACGACGTTACTTGAAACCAAGTCACAGCACTGGATATGACCATTAACATAACAATGATGCCAAAAGAGAGGTAAAGTTTTTTATCTAATTTCATGGGCCACAACTATATGTAAATTGTCTAGAAAGATAGCCCTAGATAACAAGCAGCATATGAGACGGCAAGGTTCTAATCCTTTTTGATTATGTGAAATTAAATAACCCGAGTAGAAGCGTCCATGTTTGAATAACCACCTCGCCAGTTCAAAATTGAGCAATCTGTCCGTCGAGATACATAAAACTTAGCTTAAAAACACAATGTTTCAAGATTACCGATTTTGTTACTTTGTATTAGTACAGTTAAAGGTAAAAAAGTAACTTGAGAAAATATGTTCAATGAATTAGCCAAAGTTGAAACTTACCCGCTCAAAACTCCGCAGGTGACGCTGTGTAAATATCTGAGTTTGCATAATGAACAGAATTATACAAAAGCTTATCGTTGTGCCAGTCAAAGTCACTGCTGTCTGATGTAATTAACAACTTTTGTATGTTTTTTAACTCATCGTATTGATATAGCTGATACCTTCTCGACTTGACTTGCTGCCAAAGCCATTGACTTGCCTGTTTTTGCAAATTAAACCGACTTTGAACAACCAACGGGATAGTTTTAATTTTTTCAGACCTGACAGGCGTATGATCTACGCCCGTGAAATATTCACCATGGATGTCTTGCCAAATTATATCATCCGTAGATTTTGAGAATGACACAAACTGCCAGTTTGGGTCTTCACTAATTAGTGTATCGCTGCGAGTGTCGTAATAATGAACGCGCCATTTATCACTGTCTTTCAAACTAAACGCAATCGTACTGTCATCTTTAATTGATAATCCGACAATCTCAGTTTGAGGGATTTTTAATTGCTTAATATGACCACTGTTAACTGAAACTTGAAAAACCTTATTGTGTGTTAACACGAAAATGAACCGTCCACTGTCAGTCCACTTTAAATCAACTATGTGCTGTTGCATATTAAACTGTGTCAATACGGCCCTGCGTTGTGTTGTAAAGTCATAAAGCCACACTTGTTCACGCCCCGTCGCCAAACTTACATAAGCAACCGATTGACTATCATAAGAGAACCTAGCCAATCGTTCATCAACGGAAGTTGCCGCCAATGTTCTCTGCGACTTCGACGTCATTGAATAATATGTAATATTCCTATCTCGAGACCCTGTGCTGAACAAGTAACCCTTGCCATTTGGATGGCGACTTAAGCCAAATAAAGCATGACTATTGGAATACAATGTTGTTCGATCGTTCCCTGCTAAATCATAACTCACGATTTCATTTCCTGGGTAACCACCCAGTAATACAAGTTGTTCACCAGAGTGACCCCAAACAGCCCCACCCTCGTTATTAAACAAATGTTCAAATGTATGATTTTCGATATCGATAACATACAAACCAGTCGAAAATTGGCTGTCAATAGCACTTATTAGCAGCTTGTTTTTTGTTGGGTGCAAATCAAATTGACTGTAGCCACCGAGCCCAGTAAGAGGTTGAGCTAAACGTGTTTTGACGCCAGTTGATAATTGCAAGCTAAATAAATAAAAAGGCCCACCAGGGTAAGCGGCTTCGTTAAAGATGAGTAAGTCATCATTGTGCGTAAACGAAATTTTCCCATAACTGCCAGTTCGACAGTTATGTATCAACTTTGGTTCGCCTATCTCTCCATCATCAAAACTTCTTAGAAAATACTGACAACTGTTCGCTTTAGTGGTCAGATAGACAAATGCTTTACCGTCTTTTCGCCATGATGCAGGTCCTTCCCATGTATCAACACCATGATCGATAACATCAACCTCTTCGTTATTAAGCGTTTTTAGTTTTAAACTGATGCTTCCATTATGTACTTCAGTAAACAAGAGGTATTGACCATCAGGTGACAAATGAGGGTTTAGTTCCAAACCAGGCTCTCGCGTCAATGCGCTTACATCGGTTAATCGTTCTTGATTGGACTTTAAGGGGCTTTGCAACACTAAGTATAAAAATGACAGCAAAAGCACTGCCAAAATGCCCATAGCTAAAAAAGTCACCCTATTAAATTTGTGCGTGTTTAAACTTTTATCGGAATCTCGAGTTTCAATAGGTTGGCTTTCAACTATCACGCTAACATCTGCAATAAGCTGATACCCTTTTTTGGGAAAGGTCACAATAAAAGCAGGCTTTCTGGGATCATCATGCAAGGCTTTTCTTAATTTGGTGATCACACGATTGACGGCATTATCTGTGACTATGCGCCCTTCCCACACTTGCTCAATTAATTCGTCTCTTGAAACCATGGTATGTGGATGCAAACAAAAAAATCGCAACACTTCTGAAACCATGGGTTCAAGCTGAGTCTTTCGACCACCAAAAGTCAAAGTTAGGGTTTGATCACAAAATGTAATTTCACCTATTTTCCAACGCATCACATCTCTTTATTATTATTAAGTGACTGTATTATAAGCTTAATATTTTCGGTCACTAAAAGTCATCAAAAGTTTCCTAACCATCACTACTTTACTGTCGACCGAAAATAGACTGATTTTGATTATTTATACAGGAAATCAGCAATGTGCATTTTATCTAAATTAACTGCCAAAGTAATTCTTTTGGCCGCAGCTTTATCAGCAATGAGCTTATTTGCTCCACTAAAGGCGAAGGAAAATAAACATTTTTTAATGCCCTCAAACTTAAAGATGCTTTTGGCAAATAGCAATATACCCATAACTCAGATTGCTGACTCTGAGTTACTGTTTGAATCTTTATTACCATTAGTAGAACAGTTGCCTAAAGAATTGATATCCAAGCAGCCGACTGAAATCAAAATAGGTTTAAGCTTTTTTCTACAAGATAAAGCCTATTTAAACGCAGCATTTATTACACAAAACCCACTTCCAAAGTTCACTCACTATCAGCAATTTTACAAAGCAAATTTAAAATCAAGCAGCACACTGACGCTTAAACAGTTTATAACACAAGAAGTAGAACAACTAAGCTACGCAGCTTTGTATGACTATGAAAACAACCTAAACACACGTTACAAACATCAGCGTAAGCTGCTCTCAAACGCCATAAATAACATACAAGGCGCCAACACGCTCAATGAGCAACAACTAAGCCTACTCGCTGCTAGTGCAATGAATCTAAGCGTACTGAAAAGTATCTATGTCGTAGCACACCCAGTTATTCAAAAGAAGTGGCACCAAGAGTACATTATTGAACCTGCAAGGCTTATCTCTACGACACATAATATTGAGCACACAGCCACCATAGTAAGACCAAAATCCCCCCGAAAAACTTATCCAGCTGCCTTTCAGTTCACAATTTATGCCGACGAAAGCCGACATATTAAAACCGCGAAATACGCAGCGTTACAGGGTTATGCTGGGATTATAGTAAACTCTCGAGGTAAACGGCTCAGTAGCAATAAAATCGAACCATGGGTTAATGAAGGCAAAGACGCGCATAGAATCATTGATTGGATAAGTACACAAGATTGGAGTAACGGTGAAGTAGTTATGTATGGGGGTAGCTATAATGGCTACACTCAGTGGGCAGCAGCCAAGTACAAACACCCTGCTTTAAAAGCAATTGCGCCCTATGCCGCGGCTCATCCAGCTCTTGGATTGCCTATGGAAAACAACATATTTTTGACTGCTAACTACCAATGGGGGTTTCACGTTACGAATAACAAAACAATGGATAATAGTGAATATGCAAACCGTGCACACTGGGACAGAGTAAACAAGACTCTATTCTCAAGCGGCAGAGCTTTTAAGGATATAGACAAAATTGAAGGTCGCCCAAACCCTTTATTTCAAAAGTTTTTAAGTCACCCGAGCTTCGATAATTACTACAAATCAATGGTTCCTTTCGGAAAAGATTTTGCTGATATTGCCATTCCCGTCCTTTCAATAACGGGTTACTTTGATGGTGGCCAAATATCCTCTATTTATTATATGAAAGAGCACTACAAACATAACCCAAAAGCAAATCACAGCTTATTGATAGGTCCTTATGATCATTGGACAGCACAAGATATCCCACGCAGTCATGTTACTAATTATCAACTTGACCCTGTAGCCGCTAAAAAAGACACTGAAAAAATAGTATTCGAATGGTTTGACCATATTCTAAATAATGGCCCTTCGCCAGAGCTTGTGAAGGGCAAAGTCAACTATCAACTGATGGGTAATAACAGTTGGCACCATGCAGATAGTTTTGACCAGCTCAACCAACAAGGCATTGACTTTTATTTAGGTAGTCCTTCAAATGCACATTACCAAGCGCTCGTGACAACCAAGCCGGGCCAATTAGAGAAGCACACGCAAAAGATTGACCTAACAGACCGCGATATTCAGCATAATATTGACTACATGAATGTAATACTCCCTAAACTTCCAGACGAAACAGGCGTTGTATTTATCACTGATGAATTCAAACAAGATATGCGGTACGCAGGCACACCTACTGGTCATTTATCTATCTCTATCAACCATCGTGATGTCGATATTGGCTTTAACCTTTATCAGATCCAACCTGATGGCCAAACATTTCATTTAGCTCATTATCGTAGCCGAGCAAGTTATGCAAAAGATAGTTCTCACCGTCAATTGCTTACGCCAAATCATAAAACTAAATTGCCATTAGTAAACACACGCATGACTGCAAGAAAACTGGCAAAAGGCAGTAAAATTGCGCTGGTATTGGACGTAAACAAAAATGAGCACGCTCAAGTAAATATGGGAACTGGTAAAGACGTAAGCCTAGAAACCATTGCCGATGCCAAAGAGCTACTGGTTTTAAATTGGTTCACAGATAGTAAAATTCACCTTCCAATTACGCCTATGTATGGTAAAAGCAATAACCACTGAGGGACGCCTCTAACTAAATAGGGTTAAATCAATTACACATTGATTGGCGGTACAAGCTTATTAAGCATCAGCATGCCGTATAAATAGCACTGAGAACGTATAAATAAAATTCACAATATAAAAGCCCTTGTAAACTATACAAGGGCTAATACATAATCCTTATTTTGAGTACACTTCTACTGTTTATTGATAGGAGTGTATCATCTTTGAATCTGCTATCTGTTTAGCGCTAAGCTCAACATCATCTTGACCATCGTCAAATGCGAGCATTGCATTCACTAATTGCTCTGACTCTTTGTCTATTTGTGCAGATAGCTCCTCTAGGCTGTTGGAATTATTGTTAAGCAAATTTCTTAAAGAGAGAACGGTTCCATCTGAAAATTCAAGTTTATCAAGATACTCTTCCCGCTTTAAATCGAATTGATCTGTAATTGGGTTGTAGCCTCCAACGCCTATTATAGTAATTTCTGATTGCGTATTGCCATCATCAATCAAAATCCTGGTTTTTTCTCTTAAAGTAGTGGTTCTGACGCTTATCATATTAGCTGTAATATTTGCGCCGAACTTAAGAGTATTACTTTCAAAAGACCTTTGTATAACATCATTGCCATCACCTAGCTGATATTCGAATATCGTCTGATTGAGATTACTGCCTGCGTGCAAAGTGTCGTTACCTAGGCCGCCTTTAATGATTTTATCGGCTGATTGCGTTTCGTTACCATGAAAATCTAAGATAGACAATCCAGCATTGATGTTGTCATCGCCTTGACCACCATCCAATATTGCGTGCCCGCTACCTCCATCTATGATGTCGTTCCCTTCTCCGCCATAAGCAACATCACTTCCTGAACCTACTCTGATAATATCGTCACCGCCATGCCCATACATGGTTTCATCCATATAACCACCTAGTAACGTCTCACCTAATTCACTCCCCTCTATTAATGATGTCTCTAACAGTATCTGTGACAAATCCAGTTCAGTACCATCAATGAACTTAACACTTTCCAGTTTCTTACCCAAATACTCATCCACTATTGTTACCGAGCCCACTATCTCATGAAACGAATTTCTCACTTCAAAGATTAAATCAGTTTGCTCTCTTCGGTATGTCACATTTTCAGCATTGATTTGCTCTCCGAATAAAAGAGTATCATTGCCGTGCCCACGCTCTGTTTCAATAATTGTGTCGTGACCATCACCTAAATTATAAACATACGTATCAATTCCATGAGAGTGCTCAAACTTATCATTCCCTTTACCACCGACAAAAGTGTTTTTCGCGTAATAATCTTGGGCTGCTCTACCATCTACAGTATCGTTACCATCGCCACCGTAAACAATATCTTCACCTTTTGACTCAACGATATAATCATCACCGGCGTAGCCTTTTATAACATCTTCTGAAACTGTCCCTGAAAGGCGATCTGCTTGCTCAGTACCATGGACAACTTTTACGATTTCCATGATCTCAGGCATAGTAATACGCGAACCATCTGCAAACTCAATTATCTCAATTTTCCCCGGATCGATTGCATTAGGTCTTGTAGGTGGGTTTTTATAATAAAATCCATCATTAATTGTAATACTGCCGCTATAGGAGCCATCAGCATTAGTTATCGTAATTAGAATGTCGTGATCCACCCGCTCAAATGTAACTTGCGATTGGCTAATACCCTCACCAAACAGAATTTTATCTTCACCAAACTCTGTCCCTGCATGTTCAACGTAAATATCGTTTCCATCGCCTAGGTTATAAATATATATATCTGAGCGCTGACCGCCACTTATGCTGTCATCCCCAAGGCCACCCTGTATAATGTTGGTTTCATTTTTTGTACCACCCCATGTGTTTATCCTATCATCACCAGAGCCACCATATATTTTATCGTTGCCCTCTCTTGAGGTTATAGTGTCATTACCTTCTCCACCATCTAGAATATCGTCACCCAAACCACCTGATAATTGATCACTCCCAGCGCCACCATAGACTTCGTTGTCTAAGTTTGTACCGTGAAGAGATTCATTCGCGTCAGTGCCCTGAATAGAAATACCTTTATCCGCCCAAAGGGCAAAAGTTGAATACACTTGGTTATCGAAAGATATTGTTTCTAGTTGTCCAGAAGATTGTCCGCCCATCTGGTTTGCAAGCATAATTGACCCGCTAACTACGCCTTTGTCATCCAAAACTTCAATTATCATAGACTGGCCAAATCTACGCATGGTGATATTGTCAGGACTTATACCAGCCGTAAACGACAATGTATCACTTTTTCCTGGTGCATTAACGAGTACGTCGTGCCCATCTCCATAACTATACTCAACAGTTACACTCGTATATTCGGTCAATATCTCATAAGTATCGTTGCCCTGCCCGCCAACCATCAGCGTTGTTTTTTGCGCTTGTGTTCGTCCATCATGAGCTATGCGTAGTACATCATCACCATCGCCCCCACTCATCAATTTAGCTTCAAGAGTAGTGATTATGATATCGTTTCCAGACTCACCGTATAGTTCATCTAGGCCTGTATAACCATATATAGTGTCGTTCCCCGCACCGCCATAGATAATCTCTTCAATCCTAGTACCATGAATTTCGTTATCACTGTCGTCACCTCTCGTTACTTTTGCGGTTTTAAGCATATTATCAAATGCCACGACTGAGCCATCAAAAAGCTGAAGCTCTTTTAATCGGTAATCTATGGAAACATAAGCACCTTCGAAGTAGATACTGCCAGATAAAGAAGCGTCATTATGGTCAATCGTTATGATAATACCATCTCCCTTACGATTAACTTCCAGCATATCTTGTGTTATGCCAGCTCCAAGCTTCACCACACTACTTTTTGATCGAAAATTTTTAATTGTGTCATGCCCATCACCTAAGTTATAAACAAACGTATTAAGTGCTAAACCGCTTTCAATCCTGTCATTACCTTTACCACCTACAAAGGTATTGTAATGCCCTTCATAACCATAAGCTTTGAGCACATCATCACCGGCCCCGCCATCTAGAAAATCATTACCTCCGCCTGCCTCAAGCGTGTCATTCCCATCATAGCCAATTAGTGAGTCATCTATAGTAGTACCCAACAGATGATCTGAATCTGGCGTGCCGTGCAAATGTCTAGCAATTTCGACTAGATCACTATCATTCCAATAACTACCATCTTCAAACTGCACCAACTCAATTTTATAGCTATTTTCTATAAAAGCTTTTTCAATGCGTATACTACCGTTTGTAAAATCGTCAGTACCTATAACATCGAGAATGATATCATTGCCATCTCTGGAAACCTTAACATTGTCTTTACTGATACCTTCGCCAAACTCGATTTTATCTATCTGAGAGTTATCTCCATTGTCGACAATTACATCATGCCCATCGCCAAAGCTGTATAGATACCTCTCTGAACTTACAGAACCAAATAGTTTATCGTTACCTAATCCACCAACTAATGTATTGCGATTACTCTGAACATTTCTTCCGGTCCCAGTATAAATCTCATCATTTCCTGATCCACCATCAAGGTAGTCATTACCAAAACTCCCCTGAATATTATCATTACCATCGTGACCAAAAATCCAATCAGAGCTCGCAGTGCCCTCTAACATATCATCTTGGTCACTACCATTAATCGTGCTGGCTTTTTTATGTATTTCTTCTGATAGTATTGTTTTTCCATCGATAAATTGGATTTGATCAACCACCTTGTTCAAACTTGTAAATCCATTTTTGAAGGTAACCGTACCTTGGTAATCAGATCTAATATGATTCACTTCAATCACAATATCATTGTTTGACCTCCTGATATTTATCATGTCCTGAGTAATCCCCTCACCAAAACGAAGAAGATCATTACCTTCGATACTACCGACATCATCAATGATATCGTGACCATCACCTAGGTTGTAGACATAAGTCTCCGAGCTAATAAATCCCTTAAGAATGTCATCCCCTTTGCCGCCGACAATAGTCGTGTGATTGTGCTTATAATGCTGTGATTGCATAACGATTAAAGTGTCATTACCTTCGCCCCCATCTAAGTAATCGTTACCACCCCGCCCCTCTATCTGGTCATCTCCCCCTAAACCATATATGAACTCATCTTGACGAGAACCATACAAGACATCATTCCCGTCTGAACCTTCTTGCTTTTGCGCTTGTTCAAATATTTCTTCAGAGGTGAAATAACGACCGTCGCTCAATACCACTTTATCAACAATACTACCTTTACCGATGAAGGTATCAGCCAAGGTGATTGAGCCAACAAGAGTGCCATTGCTATCAGAAATCTCCAACACAATGTCATTACCTTTGCGCACAGATTGAACCTGCTCTTTCGTGATCCCTTCGCCTAGAACTATCTTATCTGTTGTATTACTTGAACCAATCTCATGGATAACATCATGACCGTCTCCTAGATTATAAATATAGGTTTCTGAGCCTAGATACCCCTTCAGAATGTCATCCCCTTTGCCGCCAACAAGAGTTGTGTGATTGTGCTTATAATGCTGAGATTGCATAACGACTAAAGTGTCATTACCTTCGCCCCCATCTAAGTAATCGTTACCACCCCGCCCCTCTATCTGGTCATCTCCCCCTAAACCATATATGAACTCATCTTGACGTGAACCATACAAGACGTCATTCCCGTCTGAACCTTTTTGCGTTTGCGCTTGTTCGAATATCTCCTCTGGAGTGATGTAGCTGCCGTCGCTCAATACTACTTTATCAATAATGTTACTTTTATCTGTAAAAGAGCGAACTAAAGTGATTGAGCCAACCAGAATCCCATTGCTATCAGAAATCTCCAACACAATATCATTACCAGAGCGCACAGATTGAATCTGCTCTTTCGAAATTCCCTCGCCTAAAACTATCTGATCTGTTGTATCCCTCGTATTCAACTCATGGATAACATCATGCCCATCACCAAGGTTATAAATATAGGTTTCTGAGCCTAGATACCCCTTCAGAATGTCATCCCCTTTGCCGCCGACAAGGGTCGTGTGATTGTGCTTATAATGCTGCGACTCCATAACGACTAAAGTATCATTACCATCGCCCCCGTCTAAGTAATCGTTACCACCCCGCCCCTCTATCTGGTCATCTCCTCCTAAACCATATATGAACTCATCTTGACGTGAACCATACAAGACGTCATTCTCCTCTGTGCCTTTTTGCGTTTGCGCTTGTTCAAATATTTCTTCAGAGGTGAAATAACGACCGTCGCTCAATACCACTTTATCAACAATACTACCTTTACCGATGAAGGTATCAGCCAAGGTGATTGAGCCAACAAGAGTGCCATTGCTACCAGAAACCTCCAACACAATGTCATTACCTTTGCGCACAGATTGAACCTGCTCTTTCGTGATCCCTTCGCCTAGAACTATCTTATCTGTTGTATTACTTGAACCAATCTCATGGATAACATCATGACCGTCTCCTAGATTATAAATATAGGTTTCTGAGCCTAGATACCCCTTCAGAATGTCATCCCCTTTGCCGCCAACAAGGGTCGTGTGATTGTGCTTATAATGCTGCGACTCCATAACGACTAAAGTATCATTACCATCGCCCCCGTCTAAGTAATCGTTACCACCCCGCCCCTCTATCTGGTCATCTCCTCCTAAACCATATATGAACTCATCTTGACGTGAACCATACAAGACGTCATTCTCCTCTGTGCCTTTTTGCGTTTGCGCTTGTTCAAATATTTCTTCAGAGGTGAAATAACGACCGTCGCTCAATACCACTTTATCAACAATACTACCTTTACCGATGAAGGTATCAGCCAAGGTGATTGAGCCAACAAGAGTGCCATTGCTATCAGAAATCTCCAACACAATGTCATTACCTTTGCGCACAGATTGAACCTGCTCTTTCGTGATCCCTTCGCCTAGAACTATCTTATCTGTTGTATTACTTGAACCAATCTCATGGATAACATCATGACCGTCTCCTAGCTTATAAATATAGGTTTCTGAGCCTAAATACCCCTTAAGAATGTCATCCCCTTTGCCGCCGACAAGGGTCGTGTGATTGTGCTTATAATGCTGAGATTGCATAACGACTAAAGTGTCATTACCTTCGCCCCCATCTAAGTAATCGTTACCACCCCGCCCCTCTATCTGGTCATCTCCCCCTAAACCATATATGAACTCATCTTGACGTGAACCATACAAGACGTCATTCTCCTCTGAACCTTTTTGCGTTTGCGCTTGTTCGAATATCTCCTCTGGAGTGATGTAGCTGCCGTCGCTCAATACTACTTTATCAATAATGTTACTTTTATCGGTAAAAGAGCGAACTAAAGTGATTGAGCCAACCAGAATCCCATTGCTATCAGAAATCTCCAACACAATATCATTACCAGAGCGCACAGATTGAATCTGCTCTTTCGAAATTCCCTCGCCTAAAACTATCTGATCTGTTGTATCCCTCGTATTCAACTCATGGATAACATCATGCCCATCACCAAGGTTATAAATATAGGTTTCTGAGCCTAAATACCCTTTAAGAATGTCATCCCCTTTGCCGCCGACAAGGGTCGTGTGATTGTGCTTATAATGCTGCGACTCCATAACGACTAAAGTATCATTACCATCGCCCCCGTCTAAGTAATCGTTACCACCCCGCCCCTCTATCTGGTCATCTCCTCCTAAACCATATATGAACTCATCTTGACGTGAACCATACAAGACGTCATTCCCGCCTGTTCCTTCTTGCGTTTGCGCTTGTTCGAATATCTCTTCTGGAGTGATGTAGCCGCCGTCGCTCAATACTACTTTATCAATAATGTTACTTTTATCGGTAAAAGAGCCAGCTAAGGTGATTGAGCCAACTAGAGTGCCATTGCTATCAGAAATCTCCAACACAATATCATTACCAGAGCGCACAGATTGAATCTGCTCTTTCGAAATTCCCTCGCCTAAAACTATCTGATCTGTTGTATCCCTCGTATTCAACTCATGGATAACATCATGCCCATCACCAAGGTTATAAATATAGGTTTCTGAGCCTAAATACCCCTTAAGAATGTCATCCCCTTTGCCGCCGACAAGGGTCGTGTGATTGTGCTTATAAAGCGTCGATTGCGTAACGACTAAAGTGTCATTACCTTCGCCCCCGTCTAAGTAATCGTTACCACCCCGCCCCTCTATTAGGTCATCTCCCCCTAAACCATATATAAACTCATGTTGGCGCGAACCATACAAGACGTCACTCGCATCTGTGCCTTCTTGCTTTTGCGCTTGTTCGAATAGCTCTTCTGGGGTGAAATAGCGGCCATCACTTAATACCACTTTATCAATAATATTATCTTTATCGGTAAAAGAGCCAGCCAAGGTGATTGAGCCAACTAGAGTGCCATTGCTATCAGAAATCTCCAACACAATATCATTACCAGAGCGCACAGATTGAACCTGCTCTTTCGTAATCCCTTCGCCCAAAACTATCTGATCTGTTGTATCCCTCGTATTCAACTCATGGATAACATCATGGCCATCACCAAGGTTGTAGACATAAGTCTCCGAGCTAATATACCCTTTAAGAATGTCATCCCCTTTGCCGCCGACAAGGGTCGTGTGATTGTGGTCATAATTCTGCGATTGCATAACGACTAAAGTATCATCACCCTCGCCCCCGTCTAAGTAATCGTTACCACCAAGACCTTCAATGTAATCGCTTCCTCCTTTACCCAAAATATAATCTGCTTCACGTGTCCCTTTTATTACGTCATCTTGTTCAGAACTGGAAAAAAGCACCTCTTTAATTTCTGGAGCAGTAAATTGGCTCCCATCCTCGAATTGAACTAACGAAATTTTATTAGCTGCAGACCCTCCAAAGTAATTTCTTAATGTAATTACCGAACCATCACTCAGTACAATTAGTAAATCACGATCGCTGACGCTGAAGCTACAATCATTGGTAGCAATACCTTTACCAAACTTTAAAACATCATGAGAACTTTGAGCATTGTCATAATGATCAATTGTGATGTTCCCATCACCAAGTTCGTAAAGATAAGTATCATTACCATTACCACCATAAAGAACATCGTCTCCCGCTCCACCGTTTAAAGTGTCATCTCCATCGCCGCCAACAATGTAGTCATTACCTTTTCCACCGTAAAGATAATCATTGCCATCACCGCCTTGCAATGTGTCATCTCCACCTAAGCCAGCAATAAAGTCATTGCCCGCAAAGGAGTGAATTAAGTCATTTCCTTCAGTGCCAGCAGCTAAATCCACATCTGCACTAAAAGTCCTATTTTCATCACTCATGTGAATCAGAGGAATATGCTGAGCCAATGCGCCCATCACGTTTTGATCATCACTAAACTTAGCTAGCTCTGAGAAGAGTAATTGGTAACCTTCATTCGCATTTTTAGTAATCAATGGATAAAAATGAACTAAGTCATATAAGTCTGACAATCCATTCACAGGGTCTGCAATAATATGAGCATTAATAGCGTTTTCAAATTCACTATAATCTATGGTTAGACTATTATTTTTGAATGAAAAGCCAATCGTATCTGTCAGTGGTTTAAGGCGGGTTTGCAGTGCAATTTGTATATAAATGGCATCTTCGATGGAGTCATAAGCCTTATGAACAGAATCTCTTATCCTAGAGCTTAAATTATCATCTCCGATGAATGGCCTAAGAGTAGGTAAAGTAGATGATCCCGATATTTCATAAATAGAATCTATATTCGCTCCGAAAGCTTCTATGACCGCAAGCTTTGTCCATTCATTACCGGGAATTTTATAGCTATTTGGATCTAAGTTAATTCTGGAAAAATCATCAAACAGACTGTCTAACGCCGATGTTTCACTATATTCAAACAGTATTTTGTCCATCAACGCTCGCTGTTCACTTCTACTGTCTAAAGATACAAATTGCTCTATCAATTCAGCTAATCGACTATTTTGTGAAGCAGCTTCACGAAGTGACCTGACACCACCAAACCCTTGTGCATCAGGTAGTTTTGCAGCTCGCTCTGAAATAGGGAATGGTTCAATAAATGCTGTCCGAAATGAGTCACTAGCAAAAAATAGCGCTGAAACATTTCCTTTTAAACCATCTGACCAAGTAAAAGAGCCTTCATACTCAATTGTATTGCCAGACTGAGGGCGTGAGACTCTTCTATAAACATATGAAATAGAATCAACTCCCCACTCACTGAGATACTTGAGCTCTCCATCTTGGCTAATGCCATCTTGATTTAGGTCTTGCCAAACCTGTAGCCTAAAGTAAACATCATCTTGCGCATCTATTTTGCCATCACTATTTGTATCATAGCTTTGCAGCGCCTTAAAACCATGCTCGGCTATTTGGTTGGGCTGCCCTGCTAGGCGAGTATTATCTCCAAATAACTCTAAGCCATTGTCTATCTGACCATTGTTATTCAAATCTAATACTAAAAAGCCATCTTCCTTTGACGCCCAACCAGTACCTTGTTTTAATCCACTGCCATCATGGTCAAACAATACTCCAGCATCAACGTGGATAGTTTGAACACCGTCACCATTTAAATCCAAAATTAGTGGATCTCTAGGTCGTAAATTATCGTTAATTTCTTCAAATTCAATTTTTATTTCAGCAAGGCATTGCTCTAAATCCTCACTAAAAAGCTTTCTAAAACCTGGATCAAATTTAGGCACTTCTAATCCCAGAGAATCCCCTAGGTTTTTCAATAACTCATCGACAAAGTTGATACTTTCTAAATAACGCTCAACAGTGGTTTTTTTTGGCTTTTTGTCGGTGTTAACTCCGATGTCATACATACTCTCATAAATCGCTTCAATATCCGCAAGTTTATCTTTAAGTAAATTAAATAATTGAAGTCGTTGAAAGAAATCCCCATCTTTAAGAAACTCATCAATAAATTCATGGGCTTCTTCTGCTCTGCGCTTTTGCTTAGACCATAGCCTTTCCTCCTTGACACCATCTTTGTTTATATCACTCGGAGCAAGGCTATTAAACGCGATTTCCCAGAATACTCCTGCCACATTTCCTTCAACCAGAGCGGTAGAAATCCCTTTGCCAATCATACCAGCCGCACCGCCATTATATACCATGGACAAGATTCCACCTTTTTGGCGCTCAGTAAGGGCATTCCATACCTTTGTAATATCATCCGTGGTCAGGTTTGTTTTGTGCTTTGCATTATATTCTTTTCGTATTTCTGCAATAGTTTTAGTCTCATAATCAACAATCAGACCCTCAAAAACAGGGGTCATTTCTGTTAAATTATTAAATTCAAAGCTGTCTCGGAGGGAATCTTTAGTAGCTTGGTCTTGTACTTGCCCTTTATAATTGGAAAGTTTAGTTTCTATACTCTCTATTTTTGAATTTAAATTCGTTTTCGTCCAGTTCTCATTAGCTATTTTTACAATTTCGCCAACAAGCTTGTCGTGATTAGTATCACCGATATTGTTTCCAGTATACCCCATTTGATTGAGGACTTTTTTTACTATATCTTCTTCCCTAAGGTTAAAACCAATCCCCATGGTTGGGATCCCTTTATGATCTAGATAAACCTTATTCTTCGTACCTTCTAAATCAGCCATAGACCGTAATAATGCTTCATAATCTCGTGCCATAATATAAAAAAATCCTTATTTAATAGTTATACCAATAGTTACAACGCTTCTTTCTCTCAAAGCGCGAGTGTTTCCCCGTTTTTTTGTCAAATTCATACAGAGCTACTAAATTTTTATTTGCCCAATCATTTATAGAGTTTTTACTGCGTAAACCGATCCCATTAATTAAATAAGATCCACCATTAAATTGAACAAACTCTCCTGAATCTAATGAGCCTGTGCTCAAATTTATATCCGTGGACTCATGCCCTTTATAAACTCCGGCTCCTTTCGCAAAAAGCAGCTTTTTTTCATCGCTGAATGTTTTCCAGTCATCTTCAAATGCATTTGCAAGCGAAAAGTACTCGCCTTTCGGTGGTGTGTAACATCCTGAATAGGGCTGCGTCACCTGAATCACAGGCTCTCTTTTGCCATCTATAGTCAACACCCCGGTATAGATGCGATAAAAACCTGACTGGTAGCGGCTTATTCGCTGCGCTTCGACTGTTTCGTAAGGCACTCTGTAGTTAATAAGCTCATAATATTTTTTATCCATCTGTAGAGTTTTATCAGCGATTACTTCGGTAAACTTCACTGGTTTAAACCCAGAACCTGTTAAATTAGGTAAGCCGCACGCCTTGAGCTCTTCTCTCGGAGTGCGATTCAGTACTTTTAAAAATGCTTCGCATACGGTGTAACCTTGACCTTTGGTGATCCTAAAGTTTGGTAACGGCGCTTTTTGGCCATTAATCTCCGAAATGCGTGCTTGATACACTTTTTTTAAGCATTTTGAAGTTTGGCATTTGTTACGTACCTGCTTTAGCCAGTTACGCTGCTTTACCAAATAGTTTTCTCTTTCAATACCATATAAAGGCGCACGCATATTGCGATATGCAATACTCATATCTTCGTCTAACTGAGACAGCGCTTTGTCACTACAAATCAGCTTTTCAACTTCTGTAGATGCTTTTTTGCAATCAAACCCTGCAGCGAAACCTTCGCTACTTAGCAGTAATAAAGTTGCCCCTAGTACTAGTCTTTTCATAATTAATTCCCTCACTCAATGCTTTTATCTTTCTCTTGCGCCTTCGTTGACACTTTGAATTATTGGAGACAGTAAGAATTCGATAATACGACGGTAACCGGTCTTAACTTCTGCGGTAACCGTCATGCCAGATGATAAGGCAACGATTCGATCATCAATCAACATTGACTGTTTTTCTATCGCCACCTTAATTGGAAAAACCAAGCCATGTACTTCGTGTTCCATAGCATCCATTGACACATCGATGACCTTACCTTCTATGACGCCATAGCGTGTAAACGGAAAGCTCTCAATTTTCACCTCTACTTCTTGCCCAATAAAAACAAAACCAATGTCCTTATTTAACAGACCAGCATCTACGACAAGCATGTCATTCATGGGGACTATCCGCATTAACTCTTGTGCAGGAGTCACAATTTGACCAATTGTCGTCACACTTAATGCCTCCACAGTGCCAGAAACAGGTGCTACCAATCGCGTTTTGCCTTCTAAAAAAGTGCTTTTTGCTAGCTGCTGCTTTAGCGTTGTTTGACGAGATAAAGCATCATTGAGTTCTATAAGAGATTGTTTTCTTAGGTCCGTTAACAAAAGAGCATACTGCGCTTTTGCTTGACTAATTTGAGATTTCAATTCGCGAACTGTAGCCTGCTCAATTGGTAACTGCCCGGCAAGATCAAGCGCTTCCTGCTTAAGAGACAAATATTGCTCTCTTGCAACAAGCTTTTCATTTTCGAGTACTTTTAGTGATTGGGTTCGCTCTTCAATTAAAGGGAGCATAGTTTGAATTTTTTTGACACTTAGCTGTGCTCCCATCAATTGAGCCTCCAAACTCACGATTGCAGACCAAGCTGCTTGTCGACTTTGCTCAAATTCCTTTATTTGGCTTAACAGCAAGTTGTGTTCTGTATCATTATGTACACTTTTTGGAGTAACAAACCTAATTTTTCCCTCATCATTATCAATAACTTGCTGTGCAAATAGTAATAACTCTCTTAAGCGCTCAACCTGAGCATTTACATGGTTAAGTTGAGCCGTTAAATCTTGCTTATCAGCTTGTGTAATTGCAGGGTCTAATTCCAATAGGATTTGACCTTCAACCACTTCGCTCCCTTCTTTGACATGAACTGCTAAAACAGCTCCCGTCTCGATCGGTTGGATAACTTGCACTTGCTGCTGTGGAACCAGTTTACCCTGCGCAGACGCTACAATATCGATTCGACCCCAGCATAACCAAGTGATGGTCACAACGAGTAAAATAACCAATGTCCAAACAATGCTGCGAGCCCACTTTGGTGCCGGAGCAGCTTGAATCTCTAGCGCTGCTGGCAAAAATTCAATATTAGCTTTGTTTAACTTCGCCATTTTAAAGCTCCTCATTTGGTTTGCTTTGGCGCTTTATCGGGACTTTTTTTGATGGTGCTGAGCCTTGTAAACGACATAAATAAGCATAATGTCCGTTCTTGTCTAACAAGCTATGATGATCCCCTTGCTCAATTAAACGGCCTTTATCGAGAACCAAAATATTGCTAGCACCTCTTACCGCAGAAAGTCGATGTGCGATAATAAACACAGTGCGACCTGCGCAAATTTTTGCCATATTACGTTGAATAATTTGCTCAGACTCGTAATCAAGGGCGCTGGTCGCTTCGTCAAAGATTAATACTGAAGGATCGCTCAACAAAGCCCTTGCAATCGCGATGCGTTGCCTCTGTCCTCCAGACAACAATCCGCCTTGTTCACCTATCTGAGTGTCATAGGCATGAGGCATTTCTAAAATGAAATCATGTGCACCTGCTAATTTCGCTACCTCAATAATGCGTTCAATTGGTGCAGCGGGATCTGATAACGCAATATTCTCCCGTACGCTCGCGTTAAACAAAAAGTTTTCTTGCAATACCACACCAACATTTTGTCTAAGCCAATCTGGATTAATAAGAGTTGTATCAACACCATCTACGAGCACTCGACCAGCTTGAGGTAAATACAAGCGCTGAATGAGCTTAGTTAATGAGCTTTTACCAGAGCCTGAGCGTCCAACGATGCCAATAACTTCCCCTTGCTTCACCTTAAAACAAAGGTTCTCTAGTACTTTGGGTCGCTCAGGTGTATAGCCAAAGCTCACATGGTCAAAGCATATTTCACCGTTAAGTTTTGGAAGAGATATCTTGTTTCCACTACTTTGTTCAGTCGGGGTATTGAGTATATCTCCCAACCTAGCGACCGAGATTCTTGCCTGTTGAAAATCTTGCCATAAATTAGCAAATCTCATGATTGGGGCTGATACTCTCTGTGCAAGGATATTGAAAGCGATAAACTGCCCGATTGTTAGGTCACCATCAGTTACAGCAATTGCACCAAAATATAAAATTAATAGTCCAGTGACCTTCGTAATGAAATTAGCCAATTGACCATAAATATTATTCAAGTTAGTAGCAGAAAATGAGACAGATACATAATTGGCTAGTTTGTCGTTCCATTGGCTTCGCATTTGTGGTTCTACCGCCGATGACTTAATTGTCTCCACACCGTTGACTGACTCAACTAAAAAGGCATGGTTTTCTGCGCTATATTGAAACTTTTTCTCTAATGTTGTGCGCAGTTTAGGGCCCAGCAGTAAGGCTATTAGACAATAAAATGGAAGGCTACCTACTACAATCCATGCTAACAATGGCGCGTAATAAAACATCACACTGAAAAAAACGAGCGTAAAGAATAAATCTAAAACAACAGTTAACGAGGAACCCGTCATAAATTCACGGACAGAATCAAGTTCTTTCAAACGAGCAACAGTATCGCCCACTCGCCTTGATTTAAAATACGAAATAGGTAATGCCAACATATGCTGATAAAGTTTGCTGCCCAGCTCTACATCAATGCGATTAGTAGTATGGCTAAAAAGGTATGTTCGCAAACCACCAAGTACGACTTCGAATATAATAACAGCTAAAAACCCCACAGCGAGCACGTCTAGGGTAGTCATACCTTTATGCACCATGACTTTATCAATGGCAACTTGAAAAAAAATTGGTGATGCAAGCGCAAGCAACTGAATAAAAAACGAAGCAGCTACCACATCACTAAAATACGATTTATAACGCTTTAAAGCTGGTATAAACCATTTAAAACCGAACTCTTCATTTTGGGATAAGAGCCGTTTACGTGGAACAAGTAAGATATACTCACACTCTGATATTTTATCAACCTCAGAAATATCAACTGTATATTGCTGATCTTTGTTATGGCTATCATGAACTAACGCTTTATCATCTTTAATATCGACAACAATGAAATAGTGGCCGTTTGAATGCTTGGCAAGTAGTGGAAAAACTGCTTTTTCTAATGTTTTTAAAGGTGAGTTATATCGTTTAGCTTTAAAACCGCATGCTTTAGCAGCTCTCAGAAGCTGAATAGTTGCTAATTCTGGGCGTGATTCTACTTCGGCTTTATAATCATGAATTAGCTCTTCAGGGTCAATGGATTTTTGATGTAATCTTCCTATAAGGGATAGCGATTTAATCCCAGATTCAAATGTATTAATTTTATTGTTGGATGTCATTAAATTTCTTATCTACTTTGGAATGTGACGCATTTAATATCACGTACCAAGTGAGCTATATTAATATTAATTAATCAAATAATATATAAAAAACATTAAAGATAAAAGAAATTAAAAATAATACATAGAATATAGCTTTACAAGTGATGATAACTTTAAAGCAAAAGCATATAGACAGGGATAAAAGCCGACCAATTGTTGGCTAAACTATAATATATTCAGATTCCCTAGAATCCTTTAATAATAAAAAAGACCTTATAATTTTTAAAATATAAATCAAAAAGACCAACCACACATTAATAATAAATTAACAACACACAAACATTAAACTACTGACTAAGCTTTTAACCATTAGTGGTGCACTTATTAATTGCAATACTGGCGTATAAATAGATAATGCAACAAACTTATCTTAATATTAGCATTCTCGTCGTGAAATCAACGTCTCTGGTTCCTTTGAACTGAAAGTAGTCATAACAAAAAATGCACAGGCCAAAAAGCATGTGCATTTGTTACTTTCAAAATAGGCCCTAATTATTTATGAGCGCTTTTGCTCTTCAATCCATGTGTTCACGCGTCTTTCAAGTATAGATAATGGCATGGCACCACCGCCTAAAATTGTGTCATGGAAGCCTCTGATATCAAATTTTGCACCGAGTTCATCTTTTGCATGCTCTCTCAGTTCAAGAATTTTAATCATACCCACTTTGTATGATGTAGCCTGTCCCGGCATGATCATGTAGCGACGAATTTCTGAACGTGCCGCGGTATCATTTATTGGTACGTTATTCATAAAGTAAGAGACGGACTCTTCTTCAGACCAGCCTTGTGCATGAATACCTGTATCAACAACCAGCCTCACAGCACGCCACATCTCATTAGATAAACGGCCAAAGTCGCTATATGGGTCTTTATAGGCACCCATTTCTTTCGCTAGTAATTCTGAATACAATCCCCACCCTTCAGAATATGCAGTAAATTGTGCTTTAGTTCTAAACTCTGGGATCCCTTCTAGCTCTTGTGCAATAGACAATTGCATATGGTGACCCGGGTTGCCCTCATGATAAGCAATCGACTCCATTGTATTTTTAGGCATTGATGTCATATCAATCAAGTGAGCATAATAAACCCCAGGGCGAGAGCCATCTTTGGTACCAGGCATATAGTGCTGCGCCGCTCCAGGTTGCTCGCGAAATGCTTCAACTCGTTTAACGACTAATTTTGACTTAGGTAATATCCCAAAATAGTCTGGTAGTTTTTTGTTGAGCTCATCTAAATAGGCAATAGAATCATCAATGTACCCTTGCCTGCCTTCATCGTTGTTCTCATAGAAAAACTGCGGGTCACTGCGGAAAAATTCAAAAAACTCTTGTAAAGAGCCTTCAAAACCAACTTGCTCAATAATTTGTATCATTTCGCTTTTAATACGCGATACTTCATCAAGACCAATCTTATGGATCTCATCTGCGGTTAAATTGGTTGAGGTTTGATCTGCCAGCCTGTAATTATAAAAAGCCTTACCATTTGGAAGGTCGCCAACACCATAACCATCTTGTTGCTTCAAGTTAGCCATATCTTGCTCAAACCAATTTATAAGAGCTGTGTAAGATGCTTTAAATTCACCTTGCAACGCAGCTTTCGTTTGTGCAAGCAACGCATCACCTTGTGTTTGACTAATCTTTTTATCATCAATCAACTTTTGCACTTTGCGTTTAGCATCTGACCATAGGGGTGCATCTTTATCGCTTTCGATAAATGGAGCACCATTGATGATACTTTTAGATTGGTTAATAACCCCTTCATAAGTAAATTTAGGCGGTCTAATGCCTTTTTTCGCTCTAGATTGAGCCTGATCAAGCAGCTCAATAATTGCATCAGATCCTTTAACTAGGCGAGTGTTGTACGCATGCATGTCTTCTATCGTTTCAACTTTATGGTAATTAATCATAAACTGGACGAAAAACGACTGAATACCGAACATATGATTAAACACGTATTCATTTTCAAAAAACTTTGCTTGCTGCTTTTCTTGCTCATAGTCATAAAGCCAAAGATCATAAGAAATCTTAGCCTCATCATCTAATTTGCTGTAATCAAATTGCGATCTTAATTCAGCCACGGTACCTGCCAGCCAAGCTAACTGGCGCTTCTGGGACTGCTCAGACACGTCATCGATTTGGTCATATTTATCTTTTCGACCATAAATCGTCATCATAATTGGGCTCATTTGCATTTCTTGTTCGTACTTTTCTGCAAACCAAGCATTTAGCCTTTGGGTTTCTTTTTCTACAGCACTTTGACTCTCGGTTTGTGCAGTCACATTGACTGAGTTAGTCTGAGTGCCAGCCTTATTTGCTTGACATCCAGCTAATACTGCAACAACTGAAATTGCAATTATGGATTTGTACACTGTGGGTATCTCCTGTAGCTTTTTCAGTTACATTAAATAAAAATCACATTAAATCCAATATATTAGATAAACTTAAATGTAACTAAAAATGAATTAAGTTACAAAAATTACTCAACTCATTTGTCGTTAAATAGTCAATTAACTGAGCTGTTTTTCATTGAACATAACTGATATTTGAAGTTATCTTTGTTTCATCAAAGCGACAGCAAGACCAGAGCTTACAAAAGTGAGACCTGCTGAAATATTTAGTCCCTGTAACACTTTTGGTTTATTGAACAGCACTTTTTTTAATTGAGTCGAAAATACCCCCATGAATCCAAAGCCAATTGAAGTTAATAATGCAAACCAAGCACCATAAACCATCATTTGAATTGAAACATTTCCCAAGCTTGGATCAATAAACTGTGGTACAAATGCAAGTACAAAAATTCCTGGTTTTGGATTTAATGCGGCAGAGAAAAAGCCAGTAGCAAAAATCGTTTTTAATGATTTTTCCTCTATTGGTTCGATAGTAATCAAATTACGATTAAGGATCACTTTCACCCCCAACCAAATTAAATAGCTCGCACCAATCAATTTGACTATATAAAAGGCTATGGCTGACGTTTGAATTAACAATGTCAATCCAGCAGTCGCTGCAAATACGTGAAATAGAATGCCTACGCCAGAAGCACTTGCAGAAATACAAGCCGCTAATCGCCCTTGGCTTATCCCTCTAGCAATCGCCAAGATATTATCAGGTCCGGGGGAGACAACGAGTAAAAGGCACGCTGCCGTATATGTGGTAAATACATCAAAAGGAAACATATAATCCCATCCTTGTTATTAAACTAGATAAGAGGACTATAACGGTCAAAAGTTCAAAATATAGTTTTATAAATGTAGGAAGATAGCCTGCTGTTCAACTTTTCGCATCTTTTTAACTACTAATAAGAATGAGTTATCAATCATACGTTCTATCTCTCCTTTAGGTATGGACCCATCAAGAATGACCGTATTCCAATGTAGTTTGTTCATATGATAACCAGGAATAACGGCGTCAAAAATATCGCGCAGTGCTTGTGCCTCATCAGGATCACATTTTAAATTTAACCACCAATGTCCGCATTGAGCTTGGCGCATTTTTTCTGGCGCAAGCGTTGCAAACATTTTGTCTTTTACTTTGTAAACATCAACGCCCTCACCAAATGGTTGGCTGACGCTACTAAATGGTTTTGCTAAAAGGTATTCCGTAATTGAAGTAACACAACTCATAGTCTATTCCTTGCCAACAAAGCTAACGTGTGAAACATTAAGCAGAGCTATGAGAACCGAGTCTTGGTTAAATAGTTGACTATACTGTTTCGCCAGTTCATTGGCTGCGGCAATATCTTCAGCCGAAGCATTGTAAACAGTGACTACTTTTGTATGCTCTTTCTTGCCCTTGTAATAACCCACTGCATCAACAACACTAAAGCCTGCAAATGCTTTCGCTAGCCGAGTTGATTCAAAGTGCTGCCATTGAGCTGCCGAGATATGTCCTCCGCTTGGAATGGATAAACCAAAATACATTTTGAGCCCTTCACTGTGTGCTTTGACATTTTTAGTGACTGTAGCTGCACGACTTTGTTCTTTTACGTCACCTGTGCCTGCACAACCAGTCATCAATAAAATTGCGATATAAAAGCTTAATCCGAGGGTTCGCATGATCATTCCTTAGAAGATTACTTAGCTATAATTGTGGATCAATGATAGACCATACTAGATGGTAACAAGTCGCTCAAGAAAATTTGAATATAAAGAGGAAGCTATATTGAGAAAGCAGTATGGTACATACTGCTTAAAGGTAAAGTTAAGCGTAATGCTTTAAATATTTCTTAACCTTTTTCATCGCCATTTTTTGTTTTAACGGTGAAAGGTAATCAATAAACAAATTGCCATGAAGATGATCAATTTCATGCTGCATAACGATAGCTAAAAACTCGTCACTCTCAACTTCAACTGGGTTACCCTTTCTGTCTTGCGCAGTTACTTTTACAGATGTGAACCGCTCAACTTCAGCGAAGTAATCAGGCACCGATAAACACCCCTCTTGACCCATTTCTTTATTTTTACCTTCAGTGACTTCAGGGTTAACCAAAATGAGAGGTTCATTTCTTTCATCTGAAATGTCGATAATCACAACCGCTTCATCTCTGCCCACTTGAGTTGCAGCTAAACCTATACCGTCTCGTGTCGCATACATAGTTTCTAGCATGTCATCAATTAGGGTTTGAACAGACTCGAAATCTGTTACTTTTTTTGCTTTTGTTTTTAATCTTGGATCGGGGGCGGTTAAAATTTCTAGGACTGCCATATTTTACTTGCTTTCCGTAATTCATATTGAAAAATTAAACGACTAAAAGTCATTTTATATAAGGGTTAGAGTTGCTAATAACGGGTATGCAACCAGCTGGTGGATCAAGCCAACATGTGCAAATTTAAAGGAATCAATATACAAATGCAATCTAAGCGCAAAGTGCCAATTTTGAGCGACTTTAAACAGTGTATAGCTTATTATACGACTATAAAATCGCACCACTGTAAGCGAACAAAGAAGGCGCTCCACCTGTGTGCCAAAACAGTACCTGTTTATCAATTGGAAGCGCTCTTTTTTGAATTTTATCTACCATGGCAGCAAAAGCCCTTCCCGTATAAACAGGATCGAGTAAAATTCCCTCTGATTTAGCCAATAGTTGGATCGCTTCTTTTTCTTGTTCCGTCAAAACACCATATCCTGTTTCTAAGTACCCCTTATCTAGCAGTACCTCATTTATGGCATAGTTTTGCTGCAGATTTAAAAAAGAAGATGTTGAATTCACAAGTTTATGTACATGATGTTTAAAGCTAATGGTCTCTCCTTCGGCTTTATCAATCTGTATACCTGTAAGCTCGTAATTGTGCTTCAATAATGACTTGGCTATCATTAAACCAGCATGCGTGCCGCCTGAACTTGAAGCAAAAAAAACATGACTTAAGTTTTTTACATCAAGTTGTGTTGCCAATTCAAAGCCTGCTTCAATAAAGCCACATGCACCCAACTCATTCGATCCCCCATAATGGATCACATACGGCTTATGCCCTGATAATTTCAACGTCTCGACGAGGTTGGGAATATCTTCTCCCTTTCTATTTTCTTTCGTGAAGTGAATATGTGCACCAAACAACTCGTCCAATAATAAATTTCCATTGAGTTTAACGGGCTGTTCTCCTCCTAATAACAAATGACATTCTAACCCCAATTTAGCAGCGGCAGCAGCTGTTTGCCTGCAATGATTAGACTGTTGAGCGCCTGCTGTTATAACTGTATCACGGCCTTTTTTAAGTGCATCTCCCAATATGTACTCAAGCTTTCTTGTCTTGTTTCCACCAAGAGCAAGGCCTGTCAGATCATCTCGCTTCATGAGTATGTCAGGACCACCTAAAATTCGAGATAAATTCTCTAGTTTAATCACGGGGGTTGGCAGATAGCCTAGTTTGGCTTTTGGTAAGTGCTGCAAGATTGAGCATTTTTGCATGATGAAGTCAGCTTTACAGTTCATTAAAACACTCTTTTTAACACGGTGTATAATTAGTATGCAACATTTCAAAATACGTGTTTCAACTAGAACAGAAAACTTTATTTATATTAATGATACAACTTAACTAAATAGTGATTTATAAAAACAGTGTAAAATGGATTACGCCAACAAAAAGCCTAAAACTCGTTTTGATGAGTAGTAGATATTTGTACATATTAGAAATTAATAACTAAAGACCTTAGTGTAATTGTCGATATGTAAACCAATGAAAAGTCTTCTGAATAAGGATTATGTAATGAAGATAGCGAACCAAAGTAATTTTCCGCCACCAGCCCCCAATAGCGCACCAAACAAGAAACCTGCATCTATGGATGCTAAACCCATTACTGATGAGATAAAGACAGTAGCAGCGGCACATATTCAAAATACATCATATGACGACCAACACATAATTAATGATCCAAATGTAGGTGACATGACACTTGAATCCCATACCTATGACCCTGAAAGACTCAACAAAGTATCCCAAACCTTATATTTTGGCGGTGTAGCAGACTTGTTTAGAGATATGCAAACACACTATCAATCATTTATGAGCGAGTTAAAAAGCACAGATCCAAAACTCGCCGAGTCAACAAGCTGGGGATTTTCGATTGATGAAAAAGGTGAATTTGTCGTCAGTGGTACAATCAGTGACGAGAATAAAAGCCACCTAGAAGAAAAACTTAATGAAAATGAAGACCTACTTGAGCTTGCAAAACAAGTCCCTGCCCTATTCATGCAAGGCTTAGCGTACGATAGAGGAGCCGATGGCAAAGGTCCTGCTTGGGGTAAATTTGATGTCAATGCAGAAAACTTTAAGGACATTATAGATTTTAAAGAGGTGTTCGATGAATCTTACAGCTCAATGGGAGACATTAGCTTTTTCAAAGGCAACTTTGATGTTTTGAAATACGCGCAAAATGTGGGTGAACAACTGCATAATAAAGCTGAAGCAAAATTTGGTTATTAACATATATAACGTAGCGTCAGACAGTACGAGCTTTATCCTTTATAAATCATGAGCAAATACAATGGCGCTACTAAGTATATCGGAAAAACAAACTCACTCACGCTAAATAACCTTTAAATACTCACACTATCGATACTTTTTCTCTCTTTCCCAAATATCAGCATTACTCAAGATTTTCCTCTTTTAGAGATATCCACAAGGTCACAACCTATAAATAATTTAATTAAATAACCTACATCTAGCTATGCCCTAACTGTAAAGCTAAACAATTACATAACTGTTTCGTCCTTAAAATAACTTAAACAAAGGAGTAATCTAATGAAGCAGTTCGCTTTCCTATTGATGTGTGCCTGTAGCTTTTTGGCCAATGCCTCTTACCTTGACTATAAATATGAACATCTCCCCACTGAACATACTATCTCGTCTTCAACACTCGGTGAAGAACGTACTGTGTGGGTAATTTTGCCTGAAGGCTACAACGCGCCAGAAAATAGCGACAAGCAATACCCTGTGATTTACACCACTGACGGCGAGAACTTGCAATATTTAACTGGTCACAATATGTGGTTCTTACAACGCTCAAATATGTTGCCAGAGGCAATTTTAGTCGCTATCAATACTCGCCATCACAGAGCGCGTGATTTAACCCCAACAGAACCTAAAAATAGCCCAATTCCAGTCGCAACTGGACAAAGCCAACAATTAAAAGCATTCATCAAAGATGAAGTAATCCCGTTTATTGATACTACTTACCGTACCGACGACTTTAGAGTGCTATCTGGTCATTCACTTGGCGGGTTATTTACGATCACTAGCTTATTATCAGAGCATATGCAGCCTTTATTTAAAGGCTATGTCGCCATTGACCCTTCCTTATGGTGGGACAATGGCATCGTTGCGAAATGGGTTGAAGCCGCTGAAGACACATTCGATGAAAAAGCCTTCTCTGTATATATCGTTGCTGCGCATGAAGAAAATATTCCTCCTGAGCACCAAGCACTTTACTTGCAGCACATCACAGCAATCGATGACGCCGCAAACAGCCTCATAGACACGGATGCGACAACAATTCGATACGACATTACCCATGACGAAAACCATCGTTCAGTTTTACATATTGGTGTATTTAGAGGTTTAAGAGAAGTATTTAAGTGCTACCCAAGCGTTTGCCCTAAAACAGACGAAGATGAGTCGGACCAAGACTAAGTGAAACCTGCCATAAAGTGAGGTGCCCCTTGCACCTCTTTTTTTCAAAGCAGATTAATCAATAAACCCATCGTGCTGCTGACCTTGATCACCAATTTCGTCCCAGTTGGCTTTTGAACTCACCCACATATGATGAACCACCTTAGCGCCCACTAAATCGTCATTCGCGATTAACCCTACCGGCACATACATACGCTGGTCATCGTTTTTACCAGGCAGGTTTGATCCACACAGTGTACAAAAACTACAAACCCAATCATGATCTGGTTTACACCAAGTTTTGACTTTATCGGTACCACTTAACCAAGCAAAGTGTTTGTTATTCACCACAGCAACCGACACACCATTTCCGCCACTTGTTTTTCGGCAAATTGAGCAATGGCAAACATAGATATCCGTTATTGGTAAACTGATTTCAAACTGCACTGCGTTACAATTGCAACTACCTTTGACCATATTCAACCTAATCACATCACACACTATCTGTTTCTATTGTATGAACATTTTTGAAATTTAAACCCCCCTCTATCCTGCTTAATCTTAGCGAACCTGACATTCCTTTTCTAAACTTAGAGCATTCAACCTGCATAGGCACAGTACTATGGCATTTAGCACAGGGCTGTTGATCCTGCTGTTTGTGATCTTCGCACTCTTTATTGGCGCATTTGTGCGGCATATTTTAAAAGGCACACAAGTCCCCTACACTGTAGCGCTCCTATTGTTAGGCATTGCAATCGGGTTGCTACAAAGAGGTGATTTATTCAATGCATACGCCCCAGAGTTTGGCCAAAGTTTATCTTTGGTTGCTGAAATAGACTCTCACCTATTTTTATACCTATTTTTGCCGACGCTCATTTTTGAAAGCGCATTTGCCATGGAGGTGCATTTATTCCGTCGTATGTTTACGCAAATCGCTATTTTAGCCGTCCCTGGTTTAATGCTCGCGATTTGGTTAACTGCCGAGCTCATCTTTGCCATAGTGCCCGATGGCTGGGGGTGGAGCTGGGCCATTTGCCTGATGTTTGGCGCTTTAATCAGTGCCACAGATCCGGTGGCTGTCGTTGCACTTTTAAAAGAAGTCAGTTCTCGAAAACGCCTTGAAACCCTCATTGAAGGCGAGTCACTGCTCAATGACGGCACCGCAATCGTGTTCTTTTCACTGTTTTTCGTGTGGGTTACTGCCACATACAGCGGGGATATCAACGCTGGACTTTCATCGCCTTTACATGTCACTGCTGAGTTTTTACAAGTCGTTTTAGTAGGTCTGGCAATAGGTTTAGCTGTTGGCGGTTTATGTATCATATGGATAGAGCATGTATTTAACGACCCAATGATCGAGATCTCTTTAACCATTGCTGCGGCCTATTCAGTTTTTTTTATTGCCGAGAACTTTCACGTATCAGGAGTTGTTGCGGTTGTCACGTTAGCCATTATGTTTGCAAGTATCGGTCGAACTCGGATCAGCCCCGAAGTGGCTGGATTTTTACATCATTTTTGGGAAATGATGGCCCACATGGCCAACACACTTATCTTTTTACTGGTGGGCATATTGGTCGCTATCCGTGTACCACTTAACGATATGCAAGCATGGAAAATGCTGGCATTACTTTATGCTGGCATTTTAATCATTCGGGCAATCTCTATCACCGTTTGTATGCCTGCCCTGACTAGGTTAGGTATTGGTATTAATTTTCCAAAAGCAGCTGTGCTGTGCTGGGGTGGACTACGCGGTGCAGTGTCATTAGCCTTGGCGCTAGCCGTAGTCGCCAGTGATGTCATACCAAAAGAAATTGGTGATCGGGTGCTGTTTTTATGCGCAGGCATCGTGGTCTTAACCATATTGGTCAACGGCTCTACGATGGGCTGGTTACTTAAAATACTTGGCTTTAACTCATTACCTCCGGCAAAGCAAGCGACCGTAGACAAAGCCCAAGGCACTATCAGTAATGAGCTTCACGAGATGCTGCCGGTGATGATGACCAACCCATTTTTGCAAGGCGCAGACTGGGAAACCGTGAAGCAAAAGTCGCAACTACAAGCACTCAATGAGACTGAATCAAATAGCAAAATAACCACAGACGAGCTCAACACCGCATACAAAAGACGACTGCTCGAGACTGAGCGCAAACATTATTGGACGCAATTTGAACAAGGGATGTTGAGCAAACAAGCCACCAGCAAGTTAGTCGAAGCGGTTGAATCTGCCCTTGACGGAGAACCCCAGATTAGCCCAAGAACCTCCATTTACACGGTGTGGCAAACACCCAAATGGCTGCAACCACTTAGACAGTATTCATGGTTAAACAAGCTCTTATTGACCTTTTATTTTAAGAAACTTGCCTTGGGTTACGACATTGCTCGTGGGTTTATGCACGCACAAGAGGCACTGCAAAGTCATGTGCAAACGTTAGCGCCTAGCCAGTCTGCAGCAGATTTGGTGTTAAAAGATGTCAAAGACAACAAAAAACGCACACTTGAGCGCATGAATGAACTCCACGAGAGCTTTCCAGAAATTATTCAATCCTTACAGACACAAGCTGCCACTAGGTTGTTGCTCAATCGCGAGCGCGCTGTCATCAATGCACAGCTCAAGCAAGCTGTGTTAGATAAACCCGAAGCACAAAGGTTATTAGCATGCGTTGAAGACAAAATGGCCAACCTCCAAAATGAGTCAATCTTCAAAACAACAAAACAGCAGCAATTTACCAATGATATTCCTTGGGCTAAGAACTTACCGCTTGCCACACGGGAGAAACTATCCGCTTTTGTAGAGCATCACGTTTATGAAGCGCAGCAAGTAATTTGCAACGAAAATCAGCCGCTCTCTAAAATTGGCGTTATTGTGAGAGGAAGCGTTAAAGAACAATGGAACGTATCATCAGGTAATGGCGTAAAGCACACTTGTACAAATAAAGGGCCCGGTGAATCAATTGCTCTAACCGCATTGCTAAGCGGTGCATGCGCAACCGACATTACCAGTGACACACCCTGTGATATTATGTGGCTCCCTTGCGACAAGCTTAAGCAATTAATGCAAAATGATAGCCAATTAACCCAAGTAGTTTGCAAGTTAATGCAAGAATATACTAACTAATTGTTTTAGGTTTATCCGTTTCGCTAATACGTTCTAGCTGCTCAATTAACTGCATAACAGAGTGTTGACTATAGACTTTGATACCTTTGGATCTGAGCAGTTGTGCAGTGACACCAGCACCGTTTACTTTATTACCAGAAAAAGTGCCATCGTATATTTTTTCGCTTCCGCAAGATGGGCTACCTTCTGCCAAAACTGCGAATTTTATTTGTTGTTGCAAACAAATTTTCAGCGCTTGATGGGCACCATCTAAAAAGGCATCAGTCACATCGACTCCATCATCGCCAATAACACGCGCTTGTTGGTTGATGACGTCACGCCCTTCACCGCCGATAATTTCCGCTGGCGCTCTAGGTATCGGTAAACCAGCCGAGACCTCTGGACAAAAGCCAACAAGCTTAACGTTTAGATCTAACCAACGCTTATCTGACTTATCCAGTGACAAGCTACCACCGTTATATCTCACTTTATTCCCCATTAAACAGGCGCTCACAAAGACCTTTTGCATCCACACTCCACATTAAAAACTGCACCACACTCTATTTACCCACAAGGAGTACGTAGAGCTCATTATAATAGAGTAATTATTTAACACTAAAGAAGTATTTATTCTTTAAAGAAAAATAACATAACTAAAACCACCCAAATTACAGCATTAAAAAACAACAACATGCAACTTTGAACCTATTTTGCATACGTATTCAATGGAATGTTCCTCAAAGCACCTTATATTGTAAAACTCATGTAAATGAGAGGCAAAATAATGAAAAATATAATACTACCAATCGTCGCAAGTATTTCGGTACTTGCATCAAACCACATCTACGCTTCGCCTAGTAGCACGGGTGCACCAACGACATTTGTTCATCTGTTTGAGTGGTCTTGGCCTGATGTCGCCAAAGAATGTGAAACCTTTTTAGGCCCACAAGGCTATGCGGCAGTTCAGGTTTCGCCGCCGAGTGAACATATCACCGGGAGTCAATGGTGGACAAGATATCAACCTGTTAGCTATCAACTTGTCAGTCGCGGCGGAGATAGAGCGGCGTTCATCGACATGGTATCTCGATGTAAAGCTGCAGGGGTTGATATTTATGTTGATACGGTGATAAATCATATGGCACACGGTAGCGGTACCGGGGTTGCGGGCAGTCAGTTTGGTAACAAACAATACCCCATCTACAGCCCAAATGACTTCCATCAAACCTGTGCAATTAATCCAGAAGATTACGGCAATAACCCATGGCGCGTGCAGCATTGTGAATTAGTGGGACTACACGACTTGGACACCGATGCACCTTATGTGCAGTCGCAGCTTACAAATTACTTAAATGACTTACTAGATATTGACGTAGCGGGCTTTCGTTTAGATGCAAGCAAGCATATTCCTGCAAACGATATCGGCGATATTCTAGGTAAACTCAATAAACAATCTGTGGTGTTCCAAGAAGTCATAGACCAAGGTGGTGAAGCAGTTCAAGCGTCTGAATACTTTCAAAATGGCTTAGTTACTGAGTTCAAATACAGCATTAAACTTAGCGAGACATTTAAAACAGGTCAGCTTGCTTGGCTTAAATCTTTTGGCGAGCAATGGGGCTTTATGCCAAGCTATAAAGCCGTTGTATTTTCCGATAACCATGACAATCAACGCGGGCATGGCGGTGCTGGCTCTATTGTCACCTTTCACGACGGCAAACTATATGAACTTGCTAATGTGTTCATGCTTGCCTATCCCTATGGCTATCCTAAAGTAATGTCCAGTTACGAGTTTAATGGTAATACCGATGCCGGCGGCCCAACTGTACCCGTTCATCAAGGTAATCATTTAAATTGCAACGCACAGCAATGGCAATGTGAGCACAGAAAGCCCTTTATTACAGGCGCAATGCGCTTTAGAAATCACACCAATGATGACTGGTCAGTGCAAAACTGGTGGGACAATGGTAATAACCGAATTGCTTTTTCGCGCGGTAATTTAGGGTTTGTGGCCATCAATAGAGAGTCGAACAATATGAATGTGAGGTTGGCAACCGGTCTTCCTGCGGGCACATATTGTGACGAGCTTTCTGGTGGTAAAAGTGCGGGATATTGCAATGGCAGAACAATTACGGTTGATGGCGATGGCACTGCTCAAATATCACTGTCCTCTATGGATGCAATCGCGATCCATCACCAAAGTATGACCACAGATACGCCTAATGACGGCGACGGAGATTGGCAAAGAACGGTTGTATTTATAAAGGCACAAACACAAAGCGGCCAAGATATGTTTGTACGCGGCGGTTTGGACCACAATGCAGCGTCACAACGTGGATTGCAATGCGACCAAAACTCTGTACTTTGCCAAATTCCTATTAGACACCTAAACCTCAGAAATCAAACCACTGCACCATGGAAGTCAGGAGATACCTACCTTGACTGGCAGGCAACTGAGCCTGGTCAATCAAATCAAGCCCAAGGGACTGCTTTAGATTGGACAACCAATGTTTGGCCTGCAAATTGGGGCGAAAAGAAAACCTACGATTTACATGGATTTGGTGAGTCAGGTCTAAACCAATGGGGCCCGCACTACTGGAAACTGGATGTAGAAATGGATTGCAGTCAAACTCACCAAGGCTGGTTCGAGCTAAAAGCATTTGTCAAAAATGGCCAAGGATGGGAAAGTGATATTCTTCAAGCAAACCGACCTTATGCTAGCAATAACCACTTCGCGCAGTGTGGCAAACTAAACGTATTTGAGTTTGGTAAAAACACACACCTCATACAGGCTCTCTAGTGCTAAGATAACACCTTAAAATTTGTTTATGGCAACCGTTTTTGGTTGCCATTTTGCATACGTATTCAATACGATTATTCCCATAAGACCGATATATTGTCTTTCTCAAAAAAATGAGAAATATAAGAATGAAAAATAACCGACTCCCTACTCTAGCTGGACTTGCACTCATTGCATCTTCCAACGTGAACGCATCAGTTCATACCCCTTCAACATTTGTTCACCTGTTTGAGTGGCCTTGGCCAGATATTGCCACTGAATGCGAGACGTTTTTAGGACCTCAAGGTTATAATGCGGTTCAAGTGTCACCGCCTAATGAACATATCGCAGGCGTCCAGTGGTGGACAAGATATCAGCCCGTCACTTATGAGCTGAACAGTCGAGGTGGCAACAAAGCGCAATTTGTCGATATGATAAATCGATGCAAAGCCCAAGGCGTGGACATTTATGTCGATGCAGTTATTAATCACATGGCCCACGGTAGCGGTCAAAGTATTACTGGCAAGTCTTATGGCAATAAACACTACCCCATATACTCTCCTAAAGATTTCCACAAACCCTGTGCTATCAAAGGTACCGACTACGTAAATAATGCATGGCGCGTGCAAAACTGTGAACTGGTAGGCCTGCATGATTTAGATACTGACTCCATCAGTGTTCAGGCAAAAATCGCCAGTTACCTAAACAAACTTACAGGCTTAGGCGTAGCAGGGTTCAGACTTGATGCCAGCAAACACATGCCCTCTGAGGATATTGCCGCAATTTTAAAACAACTCAATGACTCACCGCTTATTTTTCAAGAAGTCATAGATCAAGGTGGTGAAGCAATCACATCAGTGCCTTATCTAAGTAACGGTATGGTCACTGAATTTAAATACAGCGTCAAACTGAGCCATGTTTTTAAACAAGGAAAGCTTGCCTCACTGAAGAGCTTTGTTAAAGATTGGGGTTTAATGCCCAGTGAAAAGGCCATCGTATTCACAGACAACCACGATAACCAGCGCGGTCACGGTGGTGCTGGCAACATCGTCACGTTTAAAGATAAAACGCTGTATGACCTTGCCAACGTATTTATGCTGGCCTATCCGTATGGTTATCCAAAAGTGATGTCCAGTTATGAGTTTAATGGCGATACCGATGCTGGCGGGCCAAAAGTGCCTGTTCACCAAGCTGGTAAACTTAACTGCCAAGACACTTTGTGGCAATGTGAACATAGAAAGCCCATGATCGCCGGTGCAATGCGTTTTAGAAATTACACGGCCGACAATACAACCATTTCAAATTGGTGGGACAATGGTAATAACCAAATTGCGTTTTCACGCGGAGATCAGGGTTTTGTTGCTATTAATCGTGAAAATAAAACGATGCACGCTACGCTTCAAACCGGCTTGCTTCCCGGCACATATTGTGACGAGTTGAGTGTGCATGCCACTCAAGGGCCGTGTATAGGAAAATCTATCATGGTAAACCAAGACGGTACTGCTTTAATACAACTAAAACCGATGGATGCAATCGCCATACATCACCTTTCAAGGTTGAAATAGTGTGCCTTTGGTGCAAAGCGCTATCGTGCGAAAAGTTAATGACACAGCGCGAAGCGCTGACATTCTTTTCGCGCAAGGTGATTAACGTGCAAAATGTAACGACTGCAAGCGAAGCTAGTTCATTTTCTTTGCGCAAGGTGAAATGAGCCATTTTAACCAAACAAAACCAATACGCCCCTATTGACCCAGAGCATGTTCTCTCTGTGTCATTCCGGACTTGCTCCGGAAACCATAGAATAGTCACAGAAAAAATGGATCCTGAATCGATATATGGACTCCACCACATCTCACATACAGTGTAATGTGGTGTCGACCAAAACAAAGGAGTCCATATATGAATAACCGTAACGTGATTGCACTCGATCTGGCAAAAAATATTATCCAAGTCGCAAAAGTCTCTAAACATGGCGAAATTGTTTTTAATAAAGCACAGTCTCCATCTAAAGTTCGCCAAATACTCGCTAACTCTTCCCCTAGCATTGTGGCAATGGAGGGATGTGGCAGCTTTCATTATTGGGGACGGGTTGCGCAATCCTATGGTCATGAAGTGAGAGGGGGTGTCTCCGAAACATGTTAAGCCTTATATAAGCAAACAAAAAACAGATGCCAATGATGCTATCGGGATTGCGATTGCTGCTATACAACCAAATATGTCCTTTTCTCCAGTAAAAAATATAGAACAGCAAATTCTCCAAACGCTCACTGTGAGTCGTAAATTTTTAGATAAACAGCTGACACAACTCGGTAATCATATTAGGGCCTTATTTTATGAATATGGCATCACTATTTCTCGCTCCAAGAGAGCATTGAAAAGGGTTTTAACTGAGCGTAATGATTTACCAGAGATATTATTGCCATTACTTAGTGTCTTAAAAGCTCAGTACCAGCACATAGAGCAATCCCTAAATGATGTCACTAAAAACCTAGAGCTGCTTGTTTCTCAAAATGAGCAATGCCAACGTGTTATTGCGCTTGAAGGTGTAGGTGTTTTAGGCGCAGCGGGGCTAATTGCCAGTTTGAGTCAAACGAAGCATTTTAAAAATGGACGATGTGCTTCAGTATATTTAGGCGTCACCCCAAAACAATTTAGCAGTGGCGGTAAAACTGTGATGCTGGGGATTGATAAATGTGCTGGAGATAAACAGCTAAAGTCCTGTTTATTTTTGGGGGCATTGTCATACATTTCTAATCTGCCGGAAAAGCCCAAGACATTGAAGCAGCAATGGCTGTTAAGGTTAGTTGCTCGTTCAGGTGTAAAGCGAGCTTGTATTGCGCTGGTGAATAAAAATATCAGAACTGCTTGGGCAATGCTGAAACAAGGTACGAATTACCAACCCGCAATGATTTAAAAAACATTTTAAAAAGAGTTCGACAACAATGTAATTAAAAGGTAAGACCAACCTTCTGAAAACCTGTCTGAACTTGAAGTGAGAATACACTAACGAAGCGTTTAGGACAGAAGGTGCGAATAAATCAAAGGTTAGAGAGTAGCGCTCTCAAAAGAAACCGTATATACGCAAGCATCTTTAATTTTAAAAAACATGTTGTCAAACAAGTGGAGTCCATATACAAGTTCAGGATGACGGATTTGGTGATTGGTGTATCATCGATAAGAAATCAACATCATGACACCGTAATTAATTTTGATCATGTTCTCTCTACGTCATTCCGGACTTGCTCCGGAAACCACAGATTAGTAAAAGAAACAATGGCTCCAGATTCAAGTTCACGAAAACAAACACTCGATATCCTAAGCCTTAAAAGAATCGACCTTTTCTTTCAAGCTGCTGGTGTAATCCCCCAATGCACTACTCACCTCAGCATTGAGCTGTGCGTTTTTAGCAATTTCAATGATGCTATTGTTGAACTCATTAATATTAGTACTTATCTCAGCAATCACAGAGGTTTGCTCTTCAGTCGCAGTTGATACTTGCACATTCATATCGATGATCTCGTTCACTGCGCTATTGATTTCATTCATATACTTTGCCGACTCGTTCGCTTTTTCAACGCTCGAAGTTGCACTCGTTTGCGCATTTTCCATCGCAGTAACGGCACTTTGCGCCATCGACTGTAATTTCGAGATCATCTCTTTTATTGACTCAGTTGCTTTTTGCGTATTGTGTGCCAGCTGCCTAACTTCATCCGCAACTACCGCAAACCCTCTGCCCGACTCACCTGCCCGAGCGGCTTCAATCGCAGCATTTAATGCCAATAAATTGGTTTGCTCAGCAACACCTTGAATCATCAAAACAACTTGGTTAATTTCGTTACTTTGCGTATTTAAGGCCTGTATTTGTTCGGTATTATCTGCAACTAAGCCAGCTAACTTCTCAATCGACTGGATATTTTGACTGATCGTACTCGTACCCTGCTGAGCAAGCGTGCCCGATGTTTCAGCTTTTTGTGCTGTTAACTGCGCATTATTGGCAACTTCTTGAATAGCAGCGCTCATTTGCGTAACAGCTGTCGCAATCATGGTTGTTTGTTGCTCTTGATCTTGAGACGTATTTGCCATCGATGAGCTGATAGATGTCAAGTTGTTAGATGTCGAGGTCAATTCACCTATCATTTCAATAAGACTTTGAACAAGGTTATGTAAACAATCGACCATCATATTAAAGTCGTTGCCTATTTCACTAAGCTCGTCTTCGCCAACCACTTTGACTCGCTGCGTTAAATCCGCATTTTGTGCGATGGTTTTAATGGTGCGTCGCAAGCCCTTCAATGGCTTATGGATAGAGCCGTAGATCAACCAGCTTACACTCAACATCACCACAATCACAAGTACAGACGCAACGATCATCCCAACCCTTGCTGCATCGGCTTCTTCATGGCTCACTTCAATCAGTGTACTGGCCTCATCAAGCTGCAGTACCATCAGTTCATTGTAACCTTCGCTCAGTGGATCAAATGTCTCATAGAGGTCTTTAACAAATTGATTGTAAGGCACAGAGTCAAACTTATTTTGTGCTATTAAGGTCTGATATTCTTGAATTAGCTGATTAACCTCACGCTCAGATTGCTTTATTTGCTGAACTATCGATTGCTCTTGACTGGTTAAATTCCCCTCTAAGTAAACTTCCCACTCAGCTATCGCAATTGATTTCGCCTCTTCAATATTATCAAGTGCTTGTGATGGTGTTAATTGCTTGCCTCTTAGCTTATGAAATGTATCAACAATAACCACCGCATAGTTGTCTGAGACCACTTTAATCTCTTTAAGTGGTAAGACACGACCAGAGTACATCTTGTCCATGTTCGTAACGAGCTGGGAAATCGTCGTGAGCGTAAACACTGTCGCAATTACAAAAAGGATTGCGGGTAATCCAGACAACGACAATAAACGGCTTTGTACAGAGAAATTATTCAACATCAAATTTTCCTTAGGCTTTGCCTAGATACCTGATATTTGAGTATTGACTAACTATGTGAAATTACAATGTAAAAACGAGACAAATCCACTAAAGTCTGAGCATTTACTTTCTGCTCAAACCACTTTGTCATGCAATAGAAACGATGAATTTTTAAGAGGAAAACTTAGCGCCGCAGTCAATATTAAAAACTTGCGATGTAATACGCTTGGCAAACCACTGCTAAAAAGCTTAAAACCAATACCTTATATGCGATTGGCTGCTTAATTTTAACGGCTGAAATAGCCGCACAAATTAAAGAAGAGATAAGAGAGAGGAAGCATACAATTGACATAACAAATACAATTTGTTGCGGTACATAAAAATCACATTCATAGGGGCAGCCATAAAAACGCTCTACCATTAAACTGGCCAATGTCGTTTGTAACACTCCCCAAATACTTAGTAAGAGCAATGCAAAATCTGGCAAACGTTGAAAACTGAATGCTTGTTTATAATCCACTTAAATACTTATATCGAAAAACATCGCATTATGATGATACAACCATGATTTAAAACTTAATAGACAAAAAATAAAGAAGCCCGCTATTTGCGGGCTTTCATCAAAGTCATCTTAATGACACTCAATTATTAACGCATCGGATGCCGATCCCCTCAGCGCTATTCTCCCTATTCCAACTTCAGCATTTCCATCAAGTGATAGCTTAAATGGAGACATTGTCTGAGATAACTCAGCACCAAGACTTTCAAAACAAGTTAAAGGCACGGCTAACTGCTGCCAACCACTTGTGAGCGCGCTCAATTTTTTGCCTGGTATTTTAACTTGTGAGCGGCATTTCATCTCTTCCTGACAATTCATCCCTATATAGGCTTTTGAAATTGAACCTGATTTTAAAGACATATCAAATGTTAAGTACGCACTCGAGTTGACATACGCACTCAGGTCTTCAGGGAAGCCATGTTTACTTAACAATTGAATACCAGCGACTTTTGAATCACTAAAAGACAATTGCATACTGTCTTCCTGTACAAAACGATCAATCGTTCTGTAGTCTACGCCATTGAGCTGCTCACTGTTAGAAAGGATTGGCTTTCTTTTAGTATTCTCAGTGAGATAGAGCGCCCATGGGTTTTTAGGCTGTCCATCGTATAAAAACTCGACTTCATTCATACTGGCACTAATATCAAACAACTCGCTCAAGTTGTCTATCAAAGTATCCTTTGTTTCGTAATCCAATCCAAACCCGTATTCAAATAATGGAGTTTGTCCATCAAAACGATTCACGTGCTGCGTCGGTGAATTAGGCCACGAAAACGACAGTTTACCTGTAAAGTCATATTGGATACTGTCATTTTTATCTTTTAATAACACGTCAGCCACACCACCGCCTTCAGAGCCCGGTAGCCAAAGTGCCACAAAAGCATCGCTTGCGTTTAGTTCAGCATTAACCCACATTGGACGACCACTGATGAACAGTGATACAACAGGGATACCTTGCGCTTTTAATGACTTTAATAACATCAGGTCCTTATTAGTGCCATATTGATATGCCAAATGAGGTCTATCCCCTTGTCCTTCTGCGTATGGCTCCTCCCCAAATACAACAATTGCGACATCGGGTTTATTATCCTTATCGAACGACCCATCAAGACTCAAAGTAATATCACCACCCGCTTTCAAGACTTGTTGTTTGATCCCTTTATAAATAGATGTGCCACCAGGAAAGTCTGCATTGGCATTATTAGTTCCCTGCCAAGTAATAGTCCATCCGCCAGACTGCTTACCAATATTATCTGCGCCATCTCCAGTCATTAAGATCTTTTGTTTAGGAGATAACGGCAAGATCCCTGCTTTGTTTTTGAGCAACACTAGAGATTTTCTCACGGCTTCTCTGGCAAGCGCTCTGTGTTGATCATTTCCCATTATTTTACTGTCACCAGCATAAAGGCGCTGTGCAGGACTGGGCTTATTGAACAGGCCTGATCGTATTTTCACTCTAAGAATACGGCTCACCGCATCATTCACTCGACTAATTGGTATAGTGCCGTCTTTCACTCGCCTGACCGTATTGTAAAACAACGGCTTCCAGCTTTGAGTGGGTGCCATAAACATGTCTAAACCCGCATTGATTGCTTGTGGACAGTTATCATTGGTACATCCTTTAATTTGCCCATGACCATTCCAATCTCCGACAACAAAGCCATCAAAGCCCATTCGCTCTTTCAACACCGTTGTTAGCAAGTATTTATTGCCATGTATCTTGTCGCCATGCCAGCTATTAAATGAGGCCATTACAGACTGAGAACCTGCTTTTAAACCCCCTACGTAGCCTTGTGCATGAACTTTAAAGAGTGTTTCTTCGCTAACAATATTGTTCCCTTGGTCATCCCCTTTAAGGGTCCCGCCGTCACCAACAAAGTGTTTAACTGTGCTGATCACATGCTGCTCTTTGAATACGGTATTTGAGCGCCCATCACCTTGAAGCCCTTTAACAATGGCATAGGCATAGTCACCGACTATTTCTGGGTCTTCTGAATACCCTTCGTACGTTCTTCCCCACCTGTCGTCTCGGACAGTGGCAACTGTGGGTGCGAAGATCCAGTCAATGCCCGTTGCCAATACTTCTTTTGCGGTAACTTGGGCAATTCTCTCTATCAATGCTGGGTCATTTGCGGCACCCAAACCAATATTATGAGGAAACAAGGTCGCGCCAATCACATTGTTGTGGCCATGAACCGCATCGGTACCCCACATAGTCGGGATAGAAGCGCCGTCCAAAGACGCATCAATAGACGCTTGATACATAGACTCAGCCAATGCCACCCAATCGGTCACTGACGCATGTTTGTCGCCATTTGGAAAAGCCCCACCGCCATTTAAATAAGAGCCAAAACCGTATTTACGCATATCTTCAATCGTGATATCGCGTATTTCAGGTTGGATCATTTGCGCGACTTTCTGCTCAACGGTCATCTCAGCAAGTAAAGCTGAAACCTGTGATTCAACCTCTTCAGATTTTTCAATTTCAGACACAATATTTGGCCAAGTAGTTGGGTCTTTGCCTTTTTCAGTATCTGTTACTAATCGTTTGGGCTGTCCACACGCGCCGAGCACACTGACTATGCAAGCACAAAGTAAAGTGGTTCGTTTTAACTTGATCATCGCACAGTCTCCTTTGACGGTTTTTTGTGGCACCCCCAAAGTCCAAAATAGGCGATGAAAATATAACAAGCAGCTGGTAGGAAAAATGAGCCCTGTAGCCCAATATTGTCAGCCAATAATCCTTGCAAAATGGGGATGATCGCACCACCAACAATTGCCAAGCACAATAAGCCAGAGCCACGACTTGCGTCATTGCCTAGACCCGAAATTGCTAAACTGAAAATCGTCGGAAACATAATAGAGTTGAATAGCCCAACCGCGAGCATAGCCCACATTGCAAGTGCACCGGTTTGATTCACTGCCAATATAATCAGACTCATAGACATAACTGCATTTAACGCCAATACCTTTCCACCCGCGATTTTTTGCATCACCGCAGCCCCAATAAAGCGTCCAACCATTGCTCCACCCCAATAGTATGCGATGAGCTTGGCAGCTTCTGCTTCATTCAAACCAGCAATGCTGGGTTGATGTAAAAAGCTAACTAAAAAACTGCCAATCGATACTTCTGCACCTACATATAAAAAGATGCCTATTACGCCTAAAATCAAATGCGGATGGTCACTCAGAGGCCTTGTACTTTTTTGGGGTTCGCCCTGTGATTCAACCAATGTGGGTAACTTAAGTACAGCAAATACTATAGCCAATACCGCCAATACAGCGGCAAGCAATAAGTATGGAGCTTGTACCGCTTCAGCACCATTCGATACCGAATCTTGCCCTGAAGAAAACAGTAGGTAAGCACCAAAAAATGGGGCTATGGTGGTACCCAGTGAATTGAAACCCTGTGTCAGCGTTAACCTTGACGGTGCTGTTTCTGGTTTACCAAGTGCGCTTACATAGGGGTTCGCAGACACTTGCAATACGGTGATCCCTGAAGCCAATACAAACAAAGCAAGTAAAAATACTTCGTATAATCCAATAACCGCAGCCGGCAAAAACATGACACAGCCCAAAGCAGCTATGAATAAGCCAAGTACAATCCCTTTTTGAAAACCAATTTTACTAACTAGGTTTCCGGCTGGGATCGAAACAATAACGTACGCACCAAAAAAGCAAAATTGAACAAGCATCGCTTGCGTATAACTAAGTTGAAATGCGCCTTTAAGATAAGGAATTAAAATATCATTCAGGCAGGTAATGAATCCCCACATGAAAAATAAACTGGTGAGCACACAGAGCGCAAATCCTATATTTTTAGGAGAATCGGATGATTGTATTTGCGCGGCTTTTGAAGCAAACTCGGTTGCCATAATTAAAACTCCAACCTGCACCGAGACAACGCAACAATACCTGTTACATGCTCGGTACTTAAAATAACTAAGAGATAAAAGAGTGATTAGATTTACTGAAAGCTGTATCTCACACCCAAGGTATATCTTGGACCGTACTGCCTTGCGAATAAGAACTGTCGTTCATACCGACCAAAGCCTTGCTCAGTTTCATCATTCAGATTTATACCTTCAAAAAAGACAGTCCAGCGTTCATCAAGGTCGTAATTTACGCTGGCATCTAATTGTGCATACGTCTTGGCAAACTGTGGCGGATTGTCAGCTGAGCCTTGATCTTGGCCAACACCTATCAAATATTCGTCACGCCACGCGTAAGTGAACTTAATAGACAGCCCATCTTTCTCATAAAAGACTTGTGCATTTGCAGAATCACTTAACCCCGTAAGCGGTGTTTGCTGATCTAAGCTATTTACATCAAATTCTACGTCGCCATCGACAAATGTCGCATTAAGTCCTATGCCAAAGCCGCTCTCGCCAAACACATGTTGAAATGCCACTTCGAAGCCATCGACCTTTTTAGTATCTGTCGCATTAAATGGTTGGGTTATCTTCCAGAGCAATAACGGATCATCATCGGCGGGCTCTATGTAACCTTGCGAATTAAGCGTCGCGCCATTGGCCTGCATTTGCAGAAAAATAGCATCACTGGTTGCTTGCTCACCGCGTGCTTCAATATCGGCAACCGCCTGATTCCATCTCGGACCTTGATAGATATCTTTAAATCCATCAATGGTTGTTTCAGTAACCCGACTGCCAATGAAGTTTTTGACTGACTTTTTAAAGTACCCGATTGCTGCGTAACTACTTTCATCGTAGTAATACTCAAGGCTTAAATCTAAGTTTGTAGACTCAAATGGCTCTAAGTTCGTATTACCTTCATTGCCGTTACGTGAACCTATTTTAGGGCTACCAGAGAGCACACGCCCCCCCGCTAAATCGCCAAGTGGTGCACGCGTGATGGTTTTACCCCAAGAAACACGACCAACCAGCTCATCGGTGATATCCACTTTCACATCGAGCATTGGCAGTAGCACATCATGCTGCCCTTCAGACGTATATGTATTATCCTCTGGGAGATATTGTGTGTGCCACTCACTGCCACCTAGCCACCAAACCGAAATCGGAATTTGTTGTTCATCAATACTAGTTACGTCGGTTTCTTCGTATCGAACACCGATGTTTAAAGCAACAGGGAATGAGGCAACTTCAAACTCCCAAGCACTCTGAACATAAAAGCTCATTGTCTCTTCTTGCACAGAGCTACGAGAAAAGGTGCCCAAATCATGGTATGCCGTAGTGGCGAAATAATCGCCACCACCGAGCACGTCATTGGTAAGGAATGCTTCAGAGCGTGCTACTACCTCATCAAAGTCAAAGGTATAGTAGTAATTCGGATTTAAATTTGCACCGCCACTGGCAAATGCATCTAAAAATCCATTGGTATCGTTTCTGATAAACATGCTGTCAGGGAACATTTGTGGCCATGCCGGATTAAATAAAAACCCGCCAATTAAACCACTCCAAGCGTTAGAACCGCCCATCGTTTGATCCGTCATAGCAACACCAAATTTGACATCAATCAGTGGAATGTCAAAGTGGTCATTTTCCCATGTTGCATCTATTTGTAGCTGCTGAACCTCTGCCTTTCCGGGCGAATGAACAAACTGGCTAAAGTGCGAGTCAATTTCACTTTCAAGCAGCGTTGTAGAGCCATTCAACCAATGTATTTGCGCATGTGGAACATCGCCGGTGCGATAATCATAGTTTTTAGTGCGTAGCTGATCGGATCCTAACACCAAAGAACCTTCACTACCGATGCCTTTATCAATACCGTTATCAGTTTCACTTGATGAGTCGTGATAATCCACAGCGATATGCCATACGTCATTAATTTGCCAATCGATATTGATACCTGCTGACTTTTCAATGACTTCGGTTGTTGAGCGTGATGCGGTAAAAGAGCCGTCATTGCCACTAATATCGGCAAAAACCGCGGTGCCATTTTCATCTAACTCGTAGGCATTGATATTACCGCCATATTCATTCCACATCCCCCAGCCTATACCATTTTTGCCTGTCACAGCTTTGGTGTGGGTATAATCTACAGAGAGCACCAAGTCATCAGTGGGCGCATACTGAAACACAACATGGCCATTGGTTCTGTCTCTTTCTAAGTCTTCAATGCCATAGTTCATGTCTCGAGGAAAAAAGTAATCTCCTACTCGATTTCCTTCATTATCTAATGGCCTAGGATCAATCACCTTGCTGTCATCGATATTACCAGGCAAATCGACATTGGCTTGCCACCCTTGAATATGCGCCTGTTGTTTTTGAAAATCTCTTTCATGATGTGTAAGTGAAAACGACACACCAAACGTATCATCAACAAAGGTATTGGAATAAAGCGCTGATAACTCAGGCGTCACATCGTCATTTTCAACGTTTGACGAATCATGGATCGCTTTTGCTGAAAAGGTATAGCGCTCACCGGGACTTGCCAGCGGTTTTCTAGTCACAATGTTAACTGTGGCGCCTAGACCACCACTTGGGTTTTCTGCCCTTGCTGTTTTAAATACCTCTAATGCCATTACGCCATCAGCAGATAAATTCTCAAGGCTGTAAGATCGTGAGTTACCTGTGCCCGGCATTTGTCGACCATTTAACGTAATTAAGTTGAAATCCGGACCAAAGCCTCTGACTGTGATCTGGGAGCCTTCACCATTACTTCGACTGACCGCAACACCAGTAATGCGCTGTAAAGACTCAGCCAAGTTGGTGTCTGGAAATTTGCCCATTTCCTCTGCTGAAATCGCATCCACAACACCTGATGCACTTCTTTTGAGATTCATAGCACGGGTCAAACTGCCCTTGATCCCACGGATCTCAATGACTTCTATTTCTGGATTCTGCGCATTTGTCGTTAAATTCGCTGTTGATTGTTCTTCTGCAAATACCTGCCCTGATAGAGCTAATGACACACACAAAGCCACGCGCGAAGATACAAATTGAACTTGTTTCATAACTAACCTACATAAATTCTCTGTTCTGGGGGTAAAATTACCCCCTTGTATTTGCCGCGTTACGGCACCGTGATTTCTGCGTTATCAACTCTGTAAACCGCACCTTCGCCAGTGCCCCATGCAGGGAACACCATCACGACATTGATTTTTGATAAATCTAAACCTGCGTCGGCCAACGACTGTAAAGAGTAGGTATAGGTTTGCCACTGCCCTGTAACTGGCGCTTGTGCTTCAATACTCGCACTCAAATCAAGCTCGACAGCGGTTTGCGCATCGAGCGATTCAATTTTGAATTTCCAAGTACTATTGGCGTCATTGGGTGCGTTGAGCACTTTCATGTCAAAGCGAACAACCCCTTCAGCTTGCAAGGCGCTGGCATCAAAATGTGAACCAGTATTTGCCAAAAACCCCAACACTGTAGGCTCGGCGCCAATTGTGAACTCTGCGGTCATACCATGCTCTGCATCATCTTGTTGTTCTGTAGGGGTAGAGCCCCCACAGCAATCCCACATTGGCCAACTACTGTTTTGTCCATCTTTAAACAGCGTAAGAGAGTGTGATTGAGGTACTGAGCTTGGATTGTAGATAAGCACATTATCTAGCCTAAATACTGCCCCTTCACCAGTTCCCCAAGCGGGAAAGACCATCACAACATCAATCGCTGTCACATCTAACCCAGCTTCTAATAAACTTTGCAGGGAATAAGTATAGGTTTGCCACTGGCCAACGACTGGCGCTTTACCTTCTTGACTTGCTGCCAAGTCCAGCTCCACCGCGGTGGTCGCATCCATAGATTCAATTTTGAACTTCCAAACAGACTCAGCGTTGGCTGGCGCATTCACCACTTTCATCTCAAATTGAATGACACCCGATTGCAAAAATGCACTGCTGTCGAGATAAACACCATCGTCTGCAAATAGGCCAACAACTGTCGGTTCGGCACCAATGGTGTATTGAGCAGTCATTCCATGTTGCGCATCGTCATTGACGATCTCAGGTGTCGACCCACCGCAACAATCCCATAGCGACCACTGTGACAACACATCATCTTGAAACAGCACATGCCCTTCAAATGTTGGTGCATCCATTGGTTGATAGAATTTCAGATTATCGACGCGATAAAGTGCACCTTCACCCGTGCCCCACGCAGGAAAAATCATCACCACATCAATGGCACTCACATCCAACCCTGCACTGGCTAAATCCGATAGCTTGAATGTATAGGTTTGCCATTGACCCGTAACTGGTGCCAATCCTTCAATACTGCTTGCAAGGTCAAGTTCAGCTGCGGTTTCAGCGTTATTACTTTCTATTTTTAGCTTCCAAACCGATTCGGCATCCGCTGGCGCATTCACCACTTTCATTTCAAATTGAAGCATACCATCGGAAAACATAGACGAGGCGTCAAATGGTGCTGGTGATACTCCAGCTTCGGTGATATTGTCAGCGCGCGATATAAAACCTAAAACAGTTGGCTCACTCCCCACAGAAAACTCAGCAACATTGCCGTGCTGGGCATCGTCTTCAACAATTTGTGGTGTTGTGCCTCCGCAGCAATCCCATAGTGGCCAAGCAGGGTTAATCGACTCTTCAAAAACGACAAATGATTGAGGCGCAGATACACTATCACCGGCAATACGCATGTTTGTCATTTGATATACCGCGCCGTCGCCACTGCCCCATGTCGGGAATATCATCACGGCATCGATTGCACTCAGGTTAAGGCCTCCATTTGCAAGCGCTTGCAGAGTAAATGTATACGTTTGCCACTGGCCAAGTGCAGGCGCTTGACCTTCAACACTGGTGGTCAACGCAACTTCAGCAGCCGTTGATGCATCGACGCTTTCAACTTTTAAAAGCCAAGGGGTGTCAGCGGCACTTGGAAGGCTAACAATCTTCATTTCAAAACTAAGCGTACCGCCATCTAGAAGTGGGCTTGCATCAAATGGGGTGGCTGCTCCCGTCTCGTCAGTAATAAACTCATCTCGAGAAATAAACCCATTCACGGTTGGGCTCTCTCCAACCACAAACTGATAAGCAGTGCCTTTTTCAGCATCATCAACTAAAGTAGGTGTCGACCCGCCACAGCAGTCCCAAGCTGGCCAATTCGGATTGGGTGTACCGGTAAAAATATCTAGATTCTGGGCGATGCCGGAGGAAGGTGGAATTGGCGTGGGCGCTTTACCCTCAACCAATGCATCCTCTAAGCTATCAAATCCTCCGCGCACTGTGTCACACCCTTTCCCCGTCTCTGGATTAATTTGGCATTGATACACACGCACGTAATCGATTTCAAAATGCTGACCGTTGGCAAAAGCAGAGGCATCGACGCCTAGTTCATTCACACTTTCAGGCCAGTTTCCACCTACCGCAAGATTGAGCAGCATATGGAATGCTTGGTCATACGGCGCGTTATCCCAATGGGTTTCTAACTCGCCAGAATCTTGCCCAAAATACTCAGTGAACCATCCGCGATAAATTAGCCCAACGGCATCACCATCTCCATTATAAAGCGCTTGCGAACGGCGCTGAGTTTGGTACAAGTAACCATCCACATACCAACGAATTTCCCCTTCTTGCCACTCAATGGCATAAGTATGAAAGTCATCCGCGGGGTTCATATCATCTGGTAGTAGATATGCTTTACCACTTGATTCGTTGTCTGGCCAATCTTTGCCATAATGCAAAGTGCCATATACATGTCGCTCTACAGTCCCATCTTCTCGTTTTGCTTTTAGATTAACCGACTCAACCACATCAATTTCACCAGACTTTGGCCACCCGCCGTATGCTTCATCGGTGGGTAACAGCCAAAATGCTGGCCAACTTCCTTGGCCAGATGGTAATTTTGCCCGAACTTCAAAACGTCCATACTTGAAATCAGCTTTGTTTTTAGAACTTAACCTCGCTGACGTATAGGGTTTTTGCTCCCCCTCTGCCGCCGATAAAGCGACAATGTGTAGTACGCCATTGTCAATGTAAGAGTTATCGCTACTGGCTGTGTAACATTGTTGCTCGTTGTTGCCGCCACCAGCACAATTCACTTCATGTTGCCACTTATTAGCATCAATGGTGTCTGTATCGAACTCATCGCTCCATACGAGTTGCCAATCAGATACGGGAACTTCTGGTGAGATTTGGCTGGTATCAGTGTTTGTTTCAGCGCCCCCGCCACACCCTTGCAGTGTCGCACTCAGCAGGCAAACGCCAAACACTTGGTTTACTGTTGGTTTCATTTCATTGCTTCCACATTTGCTCACAGTGCATGTGTGATATTTTCTTATTTAAAAACATCACTCTGTGAACCTTGGCACATTTATCGTTGTCATTTGGCCAAATGCATTTAGTTTAAATGCAAATTAAAAATGTAAATTTGGCAGTTAAAATATTGATAGAAAGATAATAATGTGACAATTGAAATGCGCTATCGCGGTGCAATTTTGCGTCAATGCTGGTGCAGCTGCACCGCACACGACAAGACGAAACAATTCCACGATGAAATGTGAGATATAATGACTATAAAAATGTATCTCCCAAGCGAGATTTCAACAATGACTTCAATGTATCACTGTAATTCCGACTCACTTTGAGCCGGATATCTCCCCCTAAATCCAACATCGATTCATTATTCTTTAGTGTGGTAAAACTTTTAACAAAATTCACATTTACCAAGGTAGATTTATGAATTCGTGCGAACGTCGCTTTATCTAACTCTTCACTGAGTCGCTTGAGTGTGATACGCACAACATAGTTTTCTTTGTCGGTATGAATACACATATAATCTCCAGCAGCATCGACCCACATAATGTCATCAACGCACAAGAACACTTGCTCGTTATCATGATTCTTGATCAGTAATTCGTGTCTTGGTTTTGTCGGAAAAGGCGCATTTTCTTTATCTAGCCACTCTTGCAGCCGCGAGATGCTTAAGCCCGATGATTCACCTAGCGCTTTTAAAAGTTTGGCTTTCTCATCACTCTTTTGAGACCGAGCTGATTCATTAAGTGAATCACGGATCCTGTCTACTGTTTTTTTAAGCCTGCCAAGGTTCACTGGCTTCATGAGGTAATCCAGCGCATTAAGTTCAAATGCTTCAATCGCATAGTCACTATACGCACTGACAAACACCACCAATGGCATAGTGTCTGACTGCAACCCTTGAACTACTTCAAGGCCACTGAGGCCTGGCAACTTTAAGTCGATAAACAACACATCTGGCTGATGCTCATAACACAACCGAATGGCATCATCACCGTCGAACCCCTCTCCCACAACCTGAATATCAGATATGTTCTCAAGTCGAAGCCTTAGACCTTCTATTGCCAGAGGTTCATCATCTACCAGTACCGCAGTAATCATATTTGTTTCCAATTCTTATTTTGCTATCACAAAGGGAATAATCAATGTGACACGTGTTTTTGTAATACCATTCTCGACACTGAGCTCACATGGCGTACTGAAAAAGGTTTCTAGGCGCTCTTTGGTGTTACTTAAGCCTATTCCAAACCCTTTTTCATGGAGTTTATCTGTGCCTCCACCGTCATTTTCGACCAAAATCATAAGGTGCTCATCTTGTTTGGTAACTCGAATATCAATCCGGTTTTGTTGCTTTCTCGCTTCAACGCCATATTTAATTGCGTTCTCTACAATCGGCTGTAAAACCAACGGGGGAATTTTTGCCTGCTTTGCCTTGTCATCGATTGCAAAATTAACCTTCAAACGTTCACCAAATCGGACTTTCTCAATACTCAAATACAGCTCGAGTAGCTCTAACTCTTTGCCTAGCAGGCTGGCATCTGTTGCGTCGTGCTGGAGTGATGCACGGAAAAAATCACAGAGTTTGTCTAACATCTCTTGCGCCATATCATTCTCTTTTTTCATGATTAAAGTCGAAATGGCATTCATAGTATTAAACATAAAGTGTGGATTTAACTGATACCTTAACATTTGCAGCTGTGCATCTTTTGCCGCAGTTTGGGCTCTAAGCAACATTTCATGCTCTTTTTGCAAACGCGCGTTGTAAAGCATAATAAAAAATATCGCTGTCCACACAAACATGGTAGAAACAGAGAACAAAAACCAGCCACCGAATTCAAGCATATTAAGTTCTTGATACCATACTTGGTTGTAAACAATGGTTTTGTATGAAGCCAGTTTAATGACATTAAACACCAGACCTAAAATAGCCGCGCTGACAAAGCTCGTTATCAACGTACGCTTGAGTGGCCAATGTACAATGCGCCTAATGATAGACCACTGTAAAAATGACAAAATAAAACCAAAACCCACCTCAACAGCCAGATTCAATAATTGGCCCGCTAAGTTAAAGTTACTGTCATCAAACTGTGGATGAATAATCGAGATAAACACAACGACGGTATAACCGAGCCAGCCTAAGATCTGTAAAGACCAAAATTGATGGCTTTGCTTTGAAAAAGCTTGCAGTGAAATGGTTAATTCTGACTGGGTTTGCGCATTCATTATTGTTGTACGTTATAAACTTATCCTGCTTGAGTATAAGCGCACATGTCAGGGGAACCCAAATCAGCAACAAATGTTATTGAGCATGCTCAGTTTATTCTTTGGAAAAAGAGATTATTTTTAACCCATTGAATTTATATGGTTTTACAAGGATGGGAAAAGCATCGTGACTCAAAAAAACAAAAACGCCCTCGGCCATATGACCGAGGGCGTTAAAAGTCGTTATTGCTTTTTAAAAGCTAGGGCAAATTAAGCTGATTGCTTACGCTGCGCTTCTTTTTGCGCTTGTTTTTGCTCTTTGCGTTGACGAAGTGCTTCTTGCGCTTCATGACCGATATGGCCTTCACCACGCTCTTTTGCCAGTTCCATTTGCTTTTGGCGCTCTGCAAAACGTGCTTTTTGCTCTTCAGTCACATTATCGAAGCAGTGGTGGCAAGAAACCCCTTCCATATACTGCTCTAATTGCATTTCTTCTTCAGTAATAGGCATACGACATGCATGACATTGCTCGTAAGAGCCTTTGTTTAGGTCATGGTCGACCGCAACACGGTTATCAAATACGAAACACTCACCTTCCCACATTGTCTCTTCTTTTGGCACGTCTTCTAAATACTTAAGAATACCGCCTTCTAGGTGATAAACCTCTTCAAAACCCTGCTCTTTCATGTAAGCAGTTGATTTTTCGCAGCGAATACCACCAGTACAGAACATGGCTACTTTTTTGTTTTTCTTAGGATCTAGGTTTTTTTCTGCCCATTCTGGGAATTCACGGAAAGTTTTAGTTTTTGGGTCAACCGCATTTTTGAACGTGCCGATTTCAATTTCGTAATCGTTACGTGTATCAACAAGTACTACTTCTGGGTCTGAGATAAGTGCATTCCAATCTTCAGGCTTAACATAAGTACCTACCACTTTTTTCGGGTCGATACCGTGTACACCCATGGTCACGATCTCTTTTTTCAACTTCACTTTAGTCCGGTAGAACGGACATGTTTCGTCGAAAGACTCTTTGTAAACGATGTTGTCTAAACCTGGTTGTTTGTCTAGCCATGCTAGTAATGCATCAATGCCTTCACGCTGCGCAGCAACGGTACCGTTAATACCTTCTTCTGCTAGAAGTAGCGTACCACGCACTTCATTTTCTTCCATTACTTGCAATAAAGGTTGGCGGATCTGCTCAAAGTTAGGCAATGAAACGAACTTATACATTGCACAAACAACATAAGGTTTAGTCATAATAATTCTCTTTTATAAGCTTTAAAACAACCTACACTTAAACACGACGCGTAGGCACAAACCGAATCGTAAATCCGGCGCTGAGGCGTGTATTTTACGGATTTATGAAACAAATGCAAAACACGCAGAATCAAGTGCTGAGATTTTGTTCCAAGTGATTAAAACAAAAGCAAAAACAGTTTTAACCCTATATTTATATAGTGCCTTTGTCTGGCACTTTGCTATAATGGCGCGTTTTTTAGAATAATGATTGGAGAAAGTAACTTTGAGATTTTCCGAACTCGGCCTTGACCTACGCTTTGAGAAGCAATTACAACATCAAGGAATTAATGAGCCAACAGAGATCCAAGCTCATGCTATCCCTACCGCACTTGCAGGCCACGATGTTTTTGCCCAGTCAAAAACCGGTTCAGGAAAGACCTTGGCGTTTTTATTACCTGCTGTTCAGCGTGTAATGAAACAAAAAGCGCTGAGTAAACGCGACCCACGTGTACTCATTGTTGCCCCTACCCGAGAGCTTGCTAACCAAGTATTTTCACAGTGCCGTCTATTAATCGCAGGTACTGCGATGACAGCCACTAAGGTACTCGGTGGCGAGAACTTTAATGATCAGGTTAAAGCGCTACGTAAAAACCCGCACTTTGTGATTGGTACACCGGGTCGTATTACTGACCACCTAGAGCAGCAATCTCTGCGCTTGTCTGGCCTTGAGCTACTTATTTTTGATGAAGCAGACCGAATGCTTGATTTGGGCTTTGACAAGCAGCTTAATGCGATTAACAGCCAAGCTGACCACCGCCTTCGTCAAACTATGTTGTTCTCAGCGACCTTAGAGCACGCGCAAGTTGAGATTACCGCCAAAGCACTTTTAAAGTCTCCAAAAAAGATTTTATTAAGTGGCAGTAACGAAAAACACGGTGACATTCAACAAGCGTTGTATTTCGCAGACCACCTTGATCACAAAGAAGCACTACTTAAGCACTTTGTACAACAAGACGAAGTTGGCCAGTGCATCATCTTTACCGCGACTCGCCAAGACACTACGCGTTTAAGTGAGCTGTTAAATGAGATGGACATCAAAGCAATTGGCCTTGCAGGAGATTTAGCGCAAAACAAGCGCCTAGATATCATGGATGCATTTAGCCGTGGCATTTATAAAGTGTTAGTGACTACCGATGTCGCTTCACGTGGTCTTGACCTATTAAACGTGACACACGTAATCAACTTTGACTTGCCAAAGCAAGCGGAAGAATACGTTCACCGTATCGGTCGTACTGGACGTGCAGGGTTCAAAGGCACTGCAGCATCACTGGTTGGTCCAAAAGATTGGAAGAGCTATAAAGCAATTGCACAGTACTTAAAAGAAGAACTGACTTTCCACACAGTAGAAGGTTTAGAAGGTAAATTTAAAGGCTTTAAAGAAAAGCCGAAAAAGCCAGCTTATAAAGGTAAGAAGCCGCAAAAAGCGAACAAGCCAGAACAAAAACGTAAGTTTACTAAAAAGCCTAAAGCACCGAAAAAGCCGATTGCAGCACCATTTGATGTGGATGGTCATGCACCACTTCGCAGAAAACCAAAGCCAACTGAGGAATAAACCATGCTAGGAACTAAGCAATTTTTAATGATTGAAGAGATCTGTGCAGAAGGCGCATACCTCGACGGTAAAGAACTGGGTGATGTATTTTTACCTTTGGATGAAAAACCTGAATATTTAGAAGAAGGCGATAACGTCGAAGTCTTTATTTACTCAGATAACCAAGGTCATGCCTGTGCAACTACCAAAGATCCTATCGCACAAGTCGGTGAATTTGCCTTACTTCGTGTCAAGCAAATCAACAAAGTTGGTGCATTTATGGACTTGGGTATTGCAAAAGATGTACTTGCGCCATACAACGAGCAAAAGCCAAAAATGCGTGAAGGCTATAGCTACCTTGTAAAGCTTTATTTGGACAATGCCAGCAAGCGTTTGTGCGCTTCAAGTAACCTCAATAAGTTTGTTAATAAAACACCAGCGAATTACGAGAAAAACCAAGAAGTCGATTTAATCGTGGCTGCTAAAACAGATCTTGGCTATAAGGTGGTTATTAATGAAACGCACTTTGGCATGGTGTTCTTTAATACGGTATTTAAGCGTATGTACATCGGCCAGCGTATGAAAGGCTTTATTAAGCAAGTACGCGAAGGCGACAAAATTGATGTATTACTTGAAAAGCCGGGGATCGAAAAGATTTCAGGCCTTGGTGAGCAAATTCTTGCCAAGCTAGAAGAAAACAACGGCTTTTTACCTTTAGGTGACAAGTCAGACCCTCAGCTTATCAAGCAAGCTTTCTCAACCAGTAAAGCTAACTTTAAAAAAGCCATTGGTGGCTTATTCAAGCAAGGCAAGATTGATATCGAAGCGAACTCTATTTCACTTCGAAAATAGTCTTTATGGTGACTTAAACTCGGTTTGAGTCACCTCTTCTATCTCGTTTATTACTTTAATAAAATCATAATGTTGTACTGATATCCATGTTTGGTAATAGTACTCTGTTGGTTTAACGCCCGGTAGGCAATAAAGATTAACTTTTGCTCTATACGCCTCGCCAACAACTTCTACTTGTTTATCCAAAAAGAACACTTCTGGGCTTTGTCCATGCAGTTCAGTAAGCTGTTTTATTTCCTCTAAATCCAGTACGATTGCAACACTGCGCCTATCACGATAATCATCTTCAGTATTTAAAAATACAACATTTCCTCGCCTTGCGGCAGACTTAACTTTAAAACGATATACGCCATAAATAGAGTTTGGTGCGGCTGCTTCTGTTTTGGCTATCAAGTCCATCGTTTTAGGTGCATCGTAGACATTGCTTGGCATGCAAGCCTCGATAAATAAAATACTGAATAAAAAAAGTGCTTTCACTCATATCCCTTGCATTAATAATCTTTAAGGGCACAGTAAGTCGCTTTTGTGTCGCGCCGCCTTTATATTTATAGCAATTACATGAATTTTAAAAAGCGGCATTTAATCATAAGTTTATCACTTTAAGGATTTTGCCAAGTAGTATTTTGGCAGAAGTCGGCTTTACGACATAATCGACCGCACCGTGTTGGATACAAGACTGGATCATTTCCTTATCTGAGTGGCTCGTCAGCATCATCACTGGCACATTTTTTACCCCATCCACTTCTTTAATTGCTTGTAAGGCAGCGAAACCATCCATAATAGGCATATCGATATCCAGTAAAATTAAACTGGGCTCCATAACCTTCGCTTTCATGACTGCTTCTACGCCATTGTTAGCAAGCTCAACTTTAAACCCTCTGCGCTCGAGAATATTTGATATGATTTTTTGAATAACAGGCTGATCGTCAGCAACAATCACCGTTGTTTTTTTAGATACCAGTTGTGGTTTTGCACAATCCAAAGACTCAGCTAACGCATTAAGCATCTGAACACTATTATTTTTATAGTGCTCAAGGTGATCTCTCACTGCTTGCAATGAAAAAGAGTCAACAGATGAACGCTGAACAGATTCGGGTAAGGCCCTGACAATGCGGGTGAACGCTTTTTCCCACTCCGCAGGAGGAACATGGGCAAGTAATGTATCTAAAGGAGACGTGATATGCTCGAATTCTTTCGCACTTTCACCAGCTTGTTTAGCAACGTTTTGTTGTAACGCTTCTATTGATTCGATGCTTGATTTTATATTGTCTCCCATTTCTTTATTCTCAGACTCAACTTCTAACAAATCAACCTGTGACTCTAAGTGCTGTGATAATCTAATAAGGGTCAGCTTTATCTTGTTAATGTCATATATCGGCTTGAACGTTTCATATGTATAAAACACCTCTTTTTCACATAATTTAAAAGCATTTTCTCTTTGCACTTTATCACAAAACAAAATATCGAAATTTGGGCACTTCACTACAGCTTGAAACACATCTAATTTCTTAAGTTTATTAATAGAGTTGAGCGCATCTTTTGGTGATTCAAATGCATGTGCAAAAATGAGGCTTTTATGCTCTTGCTCAAGGATGCCGATTAACTTGGCTTCTTCTTTTTCAATATGTGCAAAGTGCACAGTTTCAAACAGACTATTTAAAATAGGGGCAAGCATATCAACAACTTCTGTCGATTGGTGTAACAAGAGCAATGTCGTCCTTAGGATTTTCATATTATTCTCCTTTTAATTTTTCATATTTGGCCACATTCTTGATAGCACTCACCACAGTGGATTCCAAAGATGCTGAATAAGGGTGTTTTTGTATACCAATAGAAAATTTGATGTGTGAGTCTGTCATATCTTGCGCGAAACTATGAACAAGCTTATCGAACTGCTCTTGTGTTTTATCAGCGACAAGTAGAGTAAAGATATTTTCTCCCAACCTAGCAATAAAGCCGTAGTTACTTAAATTTGTTTGAATAATTGAAACCAGTAACGGAATATCTTTTTGTTCCACAATACCATCTTTGCCAGCCCCAATGATGTCTAGCGCAATGATATAGACAGGTGTGCCTATGGCTCGTATGTCACTTTCTTCTTTTTCTATATACAGAGACCAGCCTAAGCGATTTAAAAACCCTGTTGCGCTGTCAGTAAGCTGTTTAGGTAAATGCCCAACCTGTTGCCTAGATGCCAATACTGTTCGTAATTCAACCTGTAGCAAACTAGATAAAAGCTTGGAGATCAATTCAACCGTTTGAGGGGCTTCTGCAGGTTGATTGAATACAGGTTCAGTATCGATCGCACACAAAGTACCAAACAGCTCTCCATTGGCATATAAAATTGGTATCCCAACATAAGACTGTATGTTTTGCGCATGAAAAATCGGTGCCGTCTTATACGCCTCAACATCTTCAACAATACCAGCCCAACGAGGCCCTTGTCCTTTTACCATTCGACTACAAAGGGAGTCAGACCATACTAACGTTGTTAATTCCTGTATCTGATATTTGTCACCATCTACGTGCAAGATGATCCACTCTTGCTCGTGCTTTCTGGTCATCATCCAGATACCATACCCATATCTTTTTTTAAGATATCTAAGCGTACTTCGACTCGCTTCTTCAAAATTATTAAAGGGGATTTGGTCTAACGTTTCAACATCAATCATGTGCCTACCCAACTAAATGATGTTTTCTTTTACTAGCTGCTGCTCTAATTCACCCATCATTTCATGTACATCAACTAAGGTCGATTCAAGATATTTTAGGTCATTACTATTCTTTTCTATTGATTTTAATAACTCACTTAGGCCAAGGGCACCACTCGATGCCGCCGCCCCTTTGGCCCCATGCGCTAAGCTTTTTACATTATCCAAGTTGTTTGTTGCTACGGCTTCTTTAATGGTCTCAATGTCTTTAGAAACACTCTCCCAAAACATAGAGAGCACCGCTCGTGTCATTTCCTCATCATTGCAACCAATCACATTCCAAAGGTGCTCATAATCAATCAGTTTGCATGGCTCTGAGCTAATAATTTCGTTTATCTCTGGCTCCTCTGTGGCTTCTTGTCTAAGCGCCATGCCCCTTAAACGAAGGGCTAACGTATTACGCAGCGTTTTCAGCTCTACCGGTTTGGCAATGTAGTCATCCATCCCAGCTTCTAAACAGTGTTCAGCCTCTCCCACCAAAGCATTAGCAGTAACGGCAACAATTGTGGTTCTTGGCCTATTAAGCTCAGTTTCTAGCCTACGAATTTCAGAAGTGAGCTCAAATCCATCCATTTTAGGCATATGGCAATCCGTTAATAATAATGAGAAGTGCCCAGACTCCCATTTTCTTAAAGCTTCAAGGCCATTTGATGTCATTTCAAATTTATATCCCAATGTTGTTAACTGCTGAGACAGCACCAATTGATTGGTCGGCTGGTCTTCTGCACATAGAATCACACAATCAGCAAACTCAGGATGTATATCCTCATTCATATCTTCATCATGGCCGTAGAAGCTTTCACTCCAGTCGAATTCAGGGCTTTCTTGTCCTGAGAGTATTGCAAGCCCAGTAATAAATTCACTAGCCTTTAGTGGGTGAGAGCCAACAATATAAATCTCCGCATCTTTGACACCTTTTGGTTTGGTATGGTTATCCTCTAACACCAACCATTTTTGACCGCTGTTAGCCGTTATCTCTACCAATTCATCACATATTGTTATTACTTTGTCATCCACCCAGCTATTAGAGTGCTCTTTGCTATTTTTACGGATAGTTGCACCTTGAAGGGACTGTATTAAATGCTCACAGGTTTGTTCTAACGCTGCGTTTTTAAATTTCAACTCAAAAACAACACCATTGAAATTGTAGTCATCAAACTCGTTAGACAAGCTATCAGCTTCAGCTGGGATCCGAATAGAGAACTGGCTACCGATACCGATCTTGCTCTCGACATCAATCTGTCCACCCATTAAGTTTACGAATGAATTAGTGATACTTAAACCTAGTCCCGTCCCACCATACTTGCGTGTTGTCGAGCTATCAGCTTGCGTAAATGGTTTAAACAATTTGCCAATTTGCTCATTGGTCATCCCAATGCCGTTATCTTTTACAACAATTTCCAGCTCACAAGCCTTATGATTATAAGCAACGCCAACAGATACGTTGCCAATTGCATCATCCCGCTGCGAAAACTTAACCGCGTTACCAAGCAGGTTCAGTAAAATTTGTCTGGTTCTAACAGGGTCTAGTCGAATAAATTCCGGCGTCTTGTAGTCATAAAGTAAAAACAAATTAACGCCTTTTTGATTGGCATTCACCCAAAGTGCTTCAAGTGTTTTTTCAATTAAATTCAACACATTCACTTCGGTGGACTCTAACTCCATTTGGCCAGACTCAATTTTTGAGAAATCAAGAATGTCATTAATGATTTCAAGCAATGAAAACGAAGAGTCTCGTATTGTGCTTATCATGGTGTTTTGTTCGCTGGTCAGTTGAGTTTCTTTAAGCAAATCAACCATCCCTATCACACCATTCATTGGCGTTCGTATTTCATGGCTCATCGTTGCCAAAAACCTAGACTTTGCCTCATTAGCTCGCATAGCTGCTGCGGTTTCTTTTTCTAGCGCTTTATTAATGAGCCTTTCATCGGTAATGTCTAAATTGATACCAAATAATATCTCCCGACCTGTTTCCTCATCTTTATTAATATCCGCCGCAGCTTTTACCCAATGAGTGCCTCCGGTCAACTTATTAACAATTCTATATTCCGCGTTAAGTACGCTCTTTTCTGAAATAGCACGCAGATATGCTCCTTTGGTTTTCTCAGCATCTTCTGGGTGAAATACCTCTTGCCACTGCTCAAAATCCATCAACTGTTCTGGGTCAATGCCATGTAAATCAAACATGTTGTTGTCCCACTTTAATTCTTTTGTTTGGATATTCAACGACCAGTTACAGATTCCACCCGCATCAGAAGCTATCCTCATTCCTCTCAGTAAATCGTCTCTGATTACCTTCGCAGCGCGTAGCTCTTCTTCAATGGCTTTTCTTGACGTTATATCTTCAACTACAGCAATCATATACTTGGCGACGTTATCTGCATCAGATACCAATGATACTGACGTCGTTGCCCAAAATGCTTTGCCTGAATTATTGACGTATCGTTTATCTAGCGTGAATGATCGCTGTTTGCCTTCTACCAAATCTTGAACAAGCGTTTTGCTTTGTGAACGGTCTTCTGGGTGGGTCAAATCTTTATAATTTAACGATAAGATTTCAGACTCGGAAAGCTCAAAGATATCGCACATTTTCTCGTTGACTTCGATAAACCGTCCATCCAAAGCAACTCGACAAATGCCAACGGCGGCTTGACTGAACGCTGCGTGGTAAATGACCTCTCTTTCTTCTAGTTCATTCTTCAATTCAATCTCACGCGCTTTGGTTTCTTCTTGAACGGTAATGTCTTTAACAATACCGACAAAGACTTGCGTGTCACCAATCCAAGTTTCTCCCACTGAGACCTCTATCGGAAAAGTGCGTCCACTTTTATGTAGTCCCATCACCTCCCGAGGAGAGCCGATTAACTTTTTATTGCCGGTTAAAATATATTTACTAATAAATTCATCATGTTGGTTTGCGTATTCGGGAGGCATTAAAATGGACAAGTTTTCCCCGAGAAGCTCCTCCCTAACTCGCCCAAATATCACTTCAAGAGAACGATTTACATCTAGAATAATACCCGCTTTGTCTATGACCACTGTGCCATCTAATGCAGTATCAAATACTGTCCTTAAACGGTTTTCTGACTCTCTCGCTTCTTGCGTTCTCTTTTCAATTTCACGTTCAAGGCTTACTTTTACTTCATCCTCAGCCGTTTTTAATTCTGTAATATCAGTCTGTACACCAATGTAGTGGCTCAACACTCCCTGGTCATTAAATACAGGGTCTACTCGTAAGTTATTGTAAAATAGAGTGCCATCTTTTTTATAATTACGGATCACCACCGAGCAAGAACGCTGGTTTTTAATCGCTTTATGGAGTACTTCAATTTCGGGTTGCTCTGTATCTTCACCTTGTAAGAACCGGCAGTTTTTCCCCAAAATCTCTTCTGATGTATAACCTGTCAATTCTTCAAATGCTTTATTCGAATATATGACAGGCAGGTCCACTTGACGAGCATCCGTCACTATGATGCCGGTTGCCGTTGAGTCAATTGCCCTGCTTTGTATATCAAGTTGAAAACGCTGCTCATCTGTTTCTCGACTCAGCTTATCCCTATCAACAACAATACGTTTTAGATTTTTCAGTTCAGAAGCCATTAACGCTATTTCATCTTTACCATATACTTCTGGTAATTTGATATTTTTCTCGCCTTTAGCCAGCTTTTGTATTGCGAATGAAAGCTCCCTCAGTGGCCTCCCCATTTGCTTTGATAATAAAAAAGCCACCACTAAAATAATTGACAATAAAACCGCAGCAATTAAAAAAGAACGCTGAAATAATGCCTCAGACTCTACAAATGCCTCGTCAACTGAAAGCCTAATAAGCGCAGACCAGCCTAATCCTGAATAATCATAGGCCCCAGCAGTGTGTGCGTAACCAGTAACTTGCTCTACTTGCTTTCTAAAGTGCGTAGATATGTTGGAACCACTTAACCCTGATACCGCTAATCTGGCGCCTTCCACGCCATTTTGAGCGAGGTTAAGATTATCAAGTACATTAAAGTCTCTTTGATAATTAGCTTCATTTTGCCCAACAGGATCATAGTCAACAATGATGCGCCCTTCACTATCTAAAATGGTTAATTCAGCACTAACAAAGCCTCGTTCAGATAAAATTGTGTATGTCTCCGCGACTATATTTTCAACGGCTGCAAAATCAACGACATTAACCCACAGCCCTATCACTTCTTGTTGTGAGTTTTTCAACGTTGTGGCAAATATCATGTCGTATGAATTGTCATTTTTGTCAATCAGGAACTTATTTGGTCCAATAACAAAACTGCTCTGAGGCTGCTCAGGTGTTAGCGTTTTGCCATTTAGCGCATCTATAAACCACTTTTTTTCTCGTATTTCAGCCGGTGAGAGTATTGAACTGGTTAGGACTTTTCCGTAACGGTTTTTAGAATTGGTAACAAGTACCTCGCCATTTGGACTCATCACTATGATCCGACGATAAACTTTATAGTTTTGTACAAAATTATTGAGGTTTTCTATGATTCTAGGGTCACTGATAACCTGCTTCAGGTTATCTTTACTGTCTAGGCCTAGTGAAAGTGGAAAGGCTTGTGCGTCATGATAACGCTCAAATAAGTTTCTTTCTATCAAACGAATTAAGAGTATTGCCTCACGCTCAATGTTGCTTAATGTCGTTTCCTGTAATATTGCTCTGCCTTTCCAAGATACTGATACAACCGCTGCAAGCATGATGATACCGAACGCAAAAAAGAGTAACGGGAGTTTTTGGGAGAGTTTCACGTATCTTCCTTTTCTTGACGCTCTAGTTCACGACTTTCAAGAGCCAATACATCCTCTAGTTTCAAGGGCTTTGAATATAAAAAGCCTTGACCAATATCGCATCCAAGGGCTTTCACAAAAGCCTCGACCTCTTTATTTTCGATACCTTCTGCTACAACCGTTAATCCCATTGCTTTTGCCATCTGAATGCTCTGTTCGACAATGGCTGCAGACTTCGGATTAGAAATACAATCAACAATAAACCGTTGGTCTACTTTTAATTCATTAAATGGCAGTGAATGCAGCTGCGCGATTGATGAGTAGCCTGTACCGAAATCATCAATTGATAGTTTAAAGTTCAGCATTCTAAGCCTAAGAATTTGAGAGTCAGCTTTCGTTTTATCGTTGTTTAACGCCGTTTCTGTGAGTTCACAAATAACTAACTCAGGCTCTATGGCATATTTATCAACCTGTTCTTTTAACCAACTCGGAAAGCTCTCTTCTTCGAGCACTTTCCCCGAGATATTCACGGCAATGGTCAAACCTTCAAAATAACTAGCATTTATAGAAATATCCTTAAAGGCAGCTTCAATGATTGTCTTTGTCAACGCAGTGACAAGTTCTAGAGATTGCTCTGCAACGGGGATAAAACGAGCTGGCGAAATAATTTTATTTTCGGTCGTTACAATTCTCGCTAACACCTCAAAACCACTGATACGCATTGCACGTAAATCTAGTTGAGGCTGATAGAAAGGCACTAAATCGCCTGATTCTATGTACCCGACGAGTTGAGACCTGGATATTGGATCATTACCTCGGTTTGTAGCCGAAGTATGAACAATGTTAACACCTCTAAGTAATTGCTTAACCGTTGCATATTCTATCGGCTTACCAATACACCCAATTATGTTTAAGTTATATACTTTGGCGAGATTGGAGGTGGAATTTAAAATATCGGGGTCGGCATCGCTGATGACAATAACCGCACCAGTAAAAGACATTTCACCAAGGTGCCTCAGTACCTCAAACCCATCTGCAATTGGCATATTTAAATCGCAAAAAATGATCGAAAATACCTCTTGCTCGATGCACTTTTTAGCTTCAAGTCCATTGGCAGCGCTTGTTATATGAGTAAACCCGATATTTTTTAAACAGACACCCAAAGTAAAACGAATGACTTGTTGATCATCAATTATTAGTATTTTACTGTTTGTTTGCTCCACCTACACCTCCAGCAAGCTGCTTGAAAGTCCAATTAGAATTCACCATAATCAGATGCTTGAAACTTTATCCAAGTGTAGTAGTAAACTCAGTATTACGCTCTAGCACGCACTTAAGTCACACATGATTTAAGCCTTTTCACTTCAAACAATTTTTCGAGTGTTCAGTCATAAAGCTTTGCTCTAACGAGTATAATGTGTGTATCTTGTTTAGCCGCATTGCTATTGTTTATTGAAAAAAGCAAAACTGACATCCCTTCACTTTTTTCGCATCGTACATCGCCTTGTCTGCAGCATGAATGAGCATCTCAGCAGATAATTCGTCTATATCATGTGATGTTGCGATACCAATACTAAGCGTCACATTTAAACTCTGATTCACCCCATTCACATTGACGATAAAAGGTGAATCAAAATGATTTAACTTGTTATTTGCCACTGCAGAGAGTTCAGATTTTTCATTGTACTTTTGGATAATAATTGCAAACTCATCGCCACCAATGCGGGCAATAAAGTCAGTCGCTCTTATGCTTTTCTTTAACCTTGACCCTACTTGCTTTAAGAGCTCATCGCCAGCTAAATGCCCGTGCATATCATTCACCGTTTTAAAGTCATCTAAGTCAATAAATAACAATGCAAAGTTTTCATTGTATCTAATGAACAAGTTGACATGCTCTTTGAGTTTTTCGTCAAAGGCGCGTCGGTTATTTAGTAATGTTAAAGTGTCTTTAGTGGTGCTCGCTTTTATTTCTTTTAATAGCTGATGTCGCTCTACGGAAAACGTAACCGCTCGACTCAAAAGCCAAGGTGAAAGCTCAGATTTAGGTAAATAATCTTGTGCGCCTTCACGGATAGCTTGCTCCCCAAGCACGCTATCATCAGTGCCAGTAATCACTATAAATGGAAAATCCCCCAACAACTCTCGAGCACTTTGCAGCGTTGCCAGACCAAAACTCTCATCAAGCCCCAAATCAAGTAAAACCGCATCAAAACTACTTTTATTTTTTACCGATTCGATCTCGGCAATGTCACGTATGTGCTCAACATTGAAAAAGTGCTGACTATCCTTTTGCAATAACTGCATAGCAATATAAGCATCATCCAATTCATTCTCTATCAATAAGACACGAAACGAGCTTTTAGCTAACATCATATTCTTACTCCGAATAGGTCATGTTAAACAGGCATTGAATTGTGATTAAACCAGTAATCTGATAAAGACTGCAGCAATGCAGTTAGCTCATTGATACTACTGGGCTTAGATAAATAAGATTTGGCACCCAATTGGTAAGACTCTTTGATATCTTGAGCGTTTACAGACGTTGTATAAATCAAAACTATGAGGTTATGTAAGACACCGAGTTCAGCTATTTTTTTCAGTAGCTCTAGACCGCCCATATCAGGCATATTTAAGTCCAACAAAATAACACTACCATTACAGCGATGAGTGCCAAGATACGTCAGGAACTCATTAGCATCAAAAAAAGACGTTATTTCAGGTGCAGACGTCAACTTTGAGCAGGCTTGCTCAAAAAAGTAAATTTCATCAGGGTCATCGTCTATTAGAATCAATTTACGCATGTTTCCACCTCTTGAGCACAATTGTAAAACACAAACCACCGTCATCGCTTTGCGGTTCACATGAGATATGACCGCCATGAACTTTGATTATCTGATGCACAATTGCTAAGCCGATGCCACTTCCGTTTTGGTGGTTTTTATTTGGCAATCGATAAAATGGCTCAAAAATACTCTTACATTTGTCTCGAGCAACTCCAATACCATTGTCACGATAAATCAAATGAACTTCTGTATCAGTATAGCTCACATCAATTGACACAATGGGTTCTAGTCCTTTTTTAGCAAACTTAATACTATTAGAAATTAAGTTTTGTAAAACCTGTTTGATTAAACCCGGATCGGCGTAAATAGAATGGCCTTCACCCGTAAGCGTGATCTCCAACCCAGCCTCTTGAATGGAAATTGACAGCTCTTCTTTAAGTTCGCTGACTAAATCACCCACTGCAAAAGACGAACATGTAAGTTCATCAGAATTAATTCTGGATAATCTTAACAAGTCATTGATCATCTCTCGCATACGGTGAGAAGCCGCCTGCAACCTATCGAGCTCAAACTTGCTCTGCTCATCCAACTCTTGTATCGTCAGCCTTTCCGTTAAAGACTGAGAAAAAGCAGTGATTTTACGCAGTGGCTCCTGTAGATCATGACTGGCAGCAAAAGCAAAGCGTTCAAGGTTTTTATTCGATGCACGAACTTGAGCGAGTAAATCTATCCGCTCTGTTACATCAATAAAAGTGCCTAACATTAACAAAGGCTCGCCATGCTCATCATATTTAACAACCGAATCAGCCGAATAACACCAAACCCAATGCCCGAGTTTATGTTTGAAGCGATACTCGAGTGTTTTTAGCCCTTTGTCATGGCTTTGAATTACATCATTCAAATGCTCATTGATTTTGCTCAAATCCGACGGGTGGAAAAGCTCAGATATGTCTTCAAATGCATTTAGTTCATCCAATGAATACCCTAATATATCCGTATAGCGATTATTTATTTCGATGTTTCTTTGTAATTTGAAATCATAAATGTACAAGCCACACACAGCGTTATCGATAAGGTTATTCAAAAAAACTTCTTTATCCGCTAGCTTCAATTCAGCCTGTTTTTGTTCTGTGATGTCGACTGCAATGCCAATAATGTGTGAAATATGCCCATCATTAGATCTTACTGGATATAAGCCTGTTTGAAACCAAAGAGATGTGTCAAGCTTTAATTCTTCTGTGTAAAACGTAGGCGCGCCACATTGGTAACACTCTCGATAGTTGGTTCTGATTTTTTCAACCAACTCTTTGGGAAACACCTTATCTTGGAGCTCAGTGAGCGTTTTGTTCTCTACTTGCTCTCTTGTGGTATTACTGTGTTTTAAGGCTGTATCGTTATAAATAACAAACCTAAATTCATCTTCAGACAATACCTCCAACGCCCAAATAGCATGATTAGAGCCATTATAAATTGCACTTAAAAAGCTATTTTTTTCAGCTTCCGAGGCTTCTATATCCTTTATTCTTTGCACATTTCGTAATGAACCACTCATTACCAAGGGTTCACCATTTTGGTCAAATTGAGTATCCCCTATCGCCTCAAACCACCCATATTTACCCTCTGCATTTTTACCCAAGTATTCAACGCGATATTGCTTTTTAGACTTAAAATGTTCCGCAATCGCTTGAGATACCTTTTCTTTATATTGCGGGTGAATATGATCGAACCAAGTTTCATAATTAGCAGGTAAAAGAGGGTTTGCACCAATAAGCTGATACAGCCTCTTCGACCAAATGCTCGTATTGTCTTTAACATTCCACTCCCAGATACCATCCTGCGTCGCGTTAATAGTGCGTTCTAAACGAGCATGAGATTCAACCAATGCCGATTCAATCTCTTCAATGTCCCCCACTCGTTTAAGTGTCAGAATAATAGCGAGTTGATCTGCTCTAGATTCACGCACTAGGTTTACCTCTACTGGGACACTGCCCTGCGCAGAAAGTAATGTAGCAAGAAATTTTTTCTCAGAGCTTTTCGGCTTTTCTTGAGGAAGAAACTCCTCCGAAAGCTGGTTTTCATCTGAGTCTAAAATTTCTTGAATAGTCATCGGAATTTCAACATTCCACTTTGAGAAGAATTCGCTTCTAAATTGTTTGTTATATAGTTTGATCGTACCATCAGCTTCTAATAACAAGGTACTAATGGGCAAGGCATTGAGTGTAAATTGAAACAAACTTTGCTTTTGCAGCTCACTGAACAGCATTGTCTTCTCCATTTCAGTTTGCCGCAAACTATCTTTAACCCCCTGATACTGACTGATGCTGGGGATTTCTCTGACCATTGGGAGAAGACGAAACAAATAAATTGCTGTAGCGATTGAGACGAACGCTGTTGCTGCTTTAGTTATACCGTGAAGTCCATACACTCCTTGCCAAATTGTCCAAATACCCATCAAGTGAGTTATGCCGCAGCACAATATAAATAAGCTAAACAATATGAACACAGACTTGTTAACAATATCTGGACGTAACCGTATAAAGACGAGTAACCCGATAGGAATTGAAAAGTAGGCAGTGGCTATGATGATGTCTGAAATAACGTGTGTAAATAAGATATGCTCTTGCCATAGATAGCAGTGGCCGTGCGGCATATAATCCGAGCGAAAAAAAGAGTTTCCTAGCTGAGTGTTCATACTCACACTTATTTGAAGTCATTGTTTCCAAAGTGTAGTACAGTCTTAAATGATGCGTTAAATCATTCTAACGAGTTAGCCTAATGTCATAAAAATGATTTTTTTGGTGTGAAGGTATGACTAACTTAAATGAACATAAACTATAAAACCCCCTTTCAAAACTTAAGGGGGTAGATAGTTGTCTATAAGCTAATGAACGACGATTACAATGCAAACCCTTCAATAAATTCTGCTGCTATTTTATCGGCAAAATGAATGGGTAATGCACCAGCAAGGTTTGTTAGCACAACCACAGACACGTTATCTTTTGGGTAATACACCATGGTTACCGCGTTACCACCACTGGCACTGACCGCTGGGTGATTTTCTCTGTCTATCACTTGCCAGCCAATGGCATAACCATTTTGCAGGCTATCAAAACCCCTGATAGTGCCATCGTTTAGCACAACCGGCCTCCAAAGCCCATCCAAGTTTTTAGTCAGTTTTTTGTTTGTTAGCGCAATCAGGTAATTGGCCAATTCTGTCGCAGTTGAATTCATGCCTGCCGCGGTTCTCATCATGTATGAAAACTGACCCTGAATATTTATAAAGCGTTTATTTTGACCATCATAAACGTATTGCTGAGCCTGATCTTTAATCACTGGCGTCATATACTCAAAACCAGCGTCAGCGGTTAAAGTCATCTTAGCGCGTTTTAGCTGATGCTCTGTTATGAACTCAATAAAGTTACCATCAACGTATTTATCAATGATTTTACCGATTATCACATAACCCGTTTGGTTATAAGAAAATTGGCTATTCACTTCAGACGCCATAGGTAATGTTTGCACTTTATCCCAAGACGCTTTTGGGTTGCCTCTCACAATTAAGTCTATGTTGTGCCCGCTTAAAATCCTTGGTAAACCAGAGGTGTGGGCCATCAGATGTTTAATTTGAATATTTTGCCACGATTTGGGTAAATCAGGTAAGTGTTTACCAATTTCATCATCAATTGACAATATGCCTTGCTCTTCCAATTGCATTAAGGCAACACCTGTGAAGGCTTTGGTCATTGAGTTTATCGAAAAAATAGAGCTATTCTTAACTGGCACGTCATGTTGTAAGTTTGCCACACCATAGCTTTGAGCTTTTACTATTTTATTGTTCTTTACCACTGCGAGTTGCAACCCTGGAATATTGCGTTTCTCCATGGTGCTTTTTATTAGATCGTCAACGGAGTTAGCATGTGCAGCCAGTGTCGTGCTAGCAATTATTGTGTAGAGTGCGGCAAATCTGGCCGATTTGAAAACCGATGTCATCATCCGTATGTTGTCCTTGTTTTTAATACATATTCACAAGGAGGATACAATAAATAACATTTTACAGTAAGTGAAACGTGCCTATTTATTCCATAAATAAGAATAAAATAGTGAAAACGACCATACCCTTAATTTAGAATGGCCGTTTTTTGTGCGTTATTAATCTTAACAACGTCAAGCTAATTGCTTTTATTTTGCAATGTCTCAATCTCTTTCCAAATAGCCTCAGCTTCAGCTGTTAACATGGCATAGCCCTTAATGTCTCCATTTCTTTGCGCATGCATACCTTGCTCAAGCTTTTTGTCGTAGGCCTTTCTGAGTTTTTTTACTGGGTCAGGTTTTAAAAATCCAAACATACCTTTATCTCGTGTTAGTCTTTTCTCACTAAACGAATTGAGTAACGGTATGGATCAGTTGTGCTTTTTAATTCACTAAGATATTTAAATCAAACTACTGCGTTTCTGACCAGACAGCGAATTCATTACCGCTTGGCTCTACAAAGTGAAAGCGACAGCCGCCTGGAAATTCAAAGATAGGTTTTACAACTTCACCGCCATTTTCAACTACCTTTGCCTGTGTTGCCTTAATATCACGACTGTAAAATACCAATAGCGCGCCACCACTTGCAACTTGGCTGGACATATCAGCTTTATAAAAGCCCCCATCTAACCCTTGGTTTGTAAAAGCAGTATATTCAGGGCCGTAATCGACGAACTCCCAACCAAAAACCTGAGTAAAGAAAGCTTTTGTCGCTTGCAAATCATTTGCAGCAAACTCCACATAATTGAGTTTTTCGTGTTGATTCATGATTGTTTCCCCCCAAGTTTGACTAATTTTTTTTACTGAAGATTACGACAAGCCATTGTCATTAATTACCCGTGCCCGGCCTGTTTTTTTTGGGAGTTGATCTCCACCACTGCCACCAGATACACGCTTTAACAGATCATCACATGTTATCACTCTCATTGTATTTTTTATCATTTCACGCTCCTTATCTATTAATATTACAATTTGTGAGGTTATCAAATCTCAGCGCTAACATGCCACCACTTCGGCTTTTTTGATACGTAAGAATGTGAGGTTGGCCTAAGGGCGACTCTTTTAGGTGAATCAAAAGTGCCAAGCACCAAAGCAACCACAGGGTCGTCATCTATGGCCCCTAATGTATTACCACACACATCACAAAAGCTACGAGATGAATACTCTGAAGAGCGCCAAGTTTTCGGTATACCGCCCAACCCCACCCAGTTAACGTCATTTTTATCAAACTCCACCCATACTTGAGTTAATGAACCGCTATGACGCTGACACATTTTACACGAGCAAGTGTGTGGATTGCGTGCTTCACCTTTTGCGACAAATCGAATGTTTCCGCACAAGCAACCGCCGTTATACTCTATAGCCACGAAATGAATCCTTATTATTGTGTAGATGAATAGTAGAAGTGAAATAAAACCATACACTTATATTCATTTCAAAAAATTGCTATGAGCTGCGAGTAAAGAGAAACTGGGAAGGAGTTGCTGCTGTAACCGTCCGTCACTTTTCTATCGATTGCTATCTCCTATATTGGTTTGAACAACTCAACGATGTATGCGTTGTAGACTTTAAGCATACCATCATAAAATGATAACACATTGTTTTTATTATATAATAAAGAACAAGCTATAACACTAAATCTACCTAAAATCTGTAGGTGTGATGTCTGAATATTTGAACAAAAGTTTACAAAAATCGTACTGCAACAACGATAAAAAAACAGTACAAATTTAACTCACCCCCCTACATTTTAACTTAAATTATAAGGAAGATTTTATGCAAACACTCATAGGTTTATTACTCACGGTGTTCAGTTTTACTGTATTCGCTAACTACGAGCCATTCACTTATAAACACGAACCATTAGCACATACATTCAGCCCCAATATACTGGCTGAGAGCAAAAACGTTTGGGTTGCACTGCCGACCGGCTACCATGCCCCTGAAAATCAACATAAACGCTACCCTGTGGTATACATAACAGATGGTGCGGTGTATCAATTTATTACCGCAGAAAGCATGTGGTTTGCAAACATGGTTGGCTATATTCCGCAAGCTATTTTAGTGGCAATTGATACGGTAGAGCACAGAACGCGAGACTTAACGCCATCGGTACCCAACGACGGCCACAGCACGGACCTAACAACCGGAAAAAGTGCGATTTTTCAGGATTTTATTAAACAAGAAGTCGTTTCTTTTATCGATCAAAACTACCGAACTAATGACTTTCGGGTTCTTGCTGGTCACTCATTAGGTGGACTATTTACCATGACAGCGGTACTTAACCCACAAATCCAAGACACCTTCAAATCGTATATCGCACTCGACCCGTCCATGTGGTGGGACAATGCAGCAACCGTAAACCAGTTAGAGCAGTCATTCGGCCTATTAAATAGCAAAGCATTTAATATTTATGTTGCAGCTGCCCACAATCAAAACGATGCTGCAAATGATACAGCAGACTATCTGGCTCACATTCAAGCCATCGCCAGAACTGGGCACATGCTTTACGCATCGGATAAGACGACTGGGACTTATGATGTTTTCCAAGATGAAACTCATATGTCTATGTTGCATCAAGGTCTCTATAAAGGGTTAAGAGCAGCATTTAAGTGCTATCCTGCAACGTGTGACAAGTCAATTCAGGCAAGCAATTAGTATCAAGTAGTAGATATCCCATTCAATACTGACAAACTAGACACCCACCATAGAAGCTTTTGTCACTTGTTATTTAGCTTCTATGGTCCTGTCTTTTCAAAGTAAATACAGGCAACAATTTGTGTGCAACTGAACGCAGTTTAGAGTAAGCAATTTAAAGCACAGGCATATTAAAAACGCGCTCACTCGGTGCCAATGTCGTTCAAAAACTTTAAATAACTGCCTACCTTCTCTGAAGCTTGTTTAAAAGACAAGTAACAAGGTTACTAAATAGACACTTTTCACTACTGACCTCAACACATCATAACCTCATGTATTTTATAAATTAATTATCATTTCATAGCCAATTCAGACGAACAAAAAATTCAAAAAAACAAAACAACATAAAATATATTGTATACAATTTATTTTCATTGATGTAAGTTAAGAAACGTTTATTACATGTAAACACGTATTACACCAATAAACAAAATATCCTAAACAACTGAAATATAAAAACTAAACCACAATCAAGAGGAATGGTAACTATACCTTTTGTTAACTTTTACAGAAATCAGATAAGCAATAAACCCAAAAGTTAGCAATAAAACTAGATGACAGGAGAACAACATGTATTTGTCTAACTCGACGCGTTTGTCGTCAGCTAAACATTCAAAAAAGCTTAACTGCATCACCGCCGCACTACTTTGCGTATCTGCAAGCTCATTCGCAGGTAAAGAAGTAGAAGATAGTAAACTACATGCAGCTTTAGCCACTCAACACACACATAAACATGCAGGTGAAATCTGCGGTACCGACCACAACAGTCAAAACTGGTCAGCAATTCAAAAAGAAAACGCACAGCAAGCAAAGTTAAGCACCAGCTTTTCATCTCAAATATTGACTACCCTCGCCGCGCAAGACGACTTCGCTGCACAAAATGGCAATGGCGTTGCTGGTCGATATTACATACCTGTTGTCGTACACATCTATGGGGACAGGTACAACTGTGACACAGGGACTTACTGCCTTACGGAGCAGAAAGTGATTGATGGACTCAACAAGTCTAATCAAGATTTTTTAGGCCTCATCACAGATGACGGCCCCATTGCCCCAGAATTCCAAGCAATACGACAAAACCTGAATATTGAATTTGTGCTAGCCAAAACCGATCCAAAGGGTCAGCCAACGACAGGAATTATCCGTTATCCAGAAAAAGCAGGTTATGGTAAAGGCAGCGGCGTTGATGAGCAAATCGCTGCTGATGCGTGGGATAACTTTAAGTATATGAATATCTATGTTCAGCAAGACTTATACGATGATGGTAAGACCAATAATTCTGGTGTGGCTTGGTATCCGCAGTTAAGCATGTCACAAAATGGGCTTTCCCGTGTTGTATACAATGGCGACTACATTGGTGCCAATACTAATGAAAACTTTCGCTCCGTACTAACCCATGAATTTGGCCATTGGCTAAACTTACCGCATACATTTGATGGCGGATGTACTATTCACTCTGAGCCATTTTGTAACGCGACTGGAGATGGCACCTGTGACACCCCACAGATGAGTAGCAGCATATTGCAAGACAACGCAAAAAACTGTTTAGGTCAAGCCACCAATACCGAAAACTTTATGCACTACTCCGATAATTATGCGATGTTTACCAAGGATCAAGTCGATCGTATGACCGCCGCACTCCATGGCCCTGCCCGTGCAACACTTTGGTCAAACGCCAACCTTATCGCCACAGGTTTAGGAGAATATACCAGTAATGCTGACCACCCTTGGGATGGTTCATCAGGTGCAGTCGTGCCGCCAAAAGGAGAGGTTCTCCAATCCTTTACTAACTTATCTGGTGAAAAAGGTAAAATAGACAACTTCGAGATTCAGGTACCTGAGGGCACTCAAGCTGTCGCTTTTTACCTTGACGGATACGATGAAGACCCTGATATGTATGTGTCAAAAGGCAAAACGCCTATTAAAACGGGCGATAATTGGGAGGCGGATTTCATCTCTTTTCGAAGTGCAGGCTCTCCTGAACTAGTTACTCTGTCAGCGCCATCGAGTGTCGAAAATTATCATACAGCTATCGATGCTTATAGTGCTTATTCCAATGCGACACTGAGTATCATTGCAGGCACTGATAATACGCTGTGTTCAGGCTGCGAGCGTATTTTTTTAGCTGAAATAAAAGACTTGAAGTCAGCAAAAGGCGCTGAACCAAAAGCCTATCAATTTGAGATCCCAGCTGATGCTGTGCGCACGATTGCAGTAATGAATGGTGGGTATCAAGGCGACCCTGATTTGTACGCTAGTATGAATGCAGTTCCAACCAAAGAAATTTTTGATTGTGGGCCATTCAGCGCACCAAGACTGAGCGAATACTGCGAATTATCAGCAGGTGGTGGCACACTGAATCTATTGATTGACCCATTTTTAGAATACAGTGACGCTTCACTTGTTGTTTATTATGAAAGAGCCGCAAACTCCGATTTTCCGGTCGCACAGGCAAATGGTCCCTACTCTGGCTTACTTGACAACCCAATCAGCTTTAGTAGCGCAGGATCATTTGATGCAAATGGCAATATCACAACTTATTTATGGGAGTTTGGAGATGGTAACACATCAACAGAAGCAAACCCGACGCATGCTTACCATAGTGCTAATACGTTCTCAGTTAAATTAACCGTGACCGATAATGACGGTAACACCGCAAGTGATATTGCAACCGCTGTAGTTAGAGCACAAAACCTTGCACCGATAGCTGTTGCGAACGGTCCATATACTGGTGAAGCTGGCAAAGATATTCAATTCAGTAGTGCAAATTCATCTGATCCAGATGGCAATATTGCCAGTTACCTCTGGCAATTCGGTGACGGCCAATCAAGTACTGAAGCAAACCCAGCTCACAGCTACACGGAAGCTGGAGATTACACAGCAACCTTAACTGTCACCGATAACGATGGTCTAAACCATAGCGCCCAAGCGAGCGTTAGCGTAAACAGCATCAGCTATTGCGAAGCAACAGGTAACACCAGGTATGAATGGATAGCCAAGGTGCAATCAGGCGCATTTAGCAACGCTTCACAAGCAAATGGCTATAGCGATTTTACCTCACAAGTAATTGAGCTAACCGAAGGTGATAATCAGTTTATCTTAACCCCAGGGGGCAACTACACAGAGCACTGGGCTGCGTGGATAGACTTTAATGAAAACGGACAATTTGAACAATCAGAACAAGTACTCAATAATCTATCAGGCAAAGGCACTGTCACTGGCATTGCCACTATCCCGAGCGGTAATGTAGGTAAGTCTGTTCGAATGCGTATTGCTATGAAATACAATGATGAGGCCACTTCTGCTTGTGGCAATATCGGCGATGGCGAAGTTGAAGACTATACAGTAACGATCAAGTCAAATGACGCAATCCAACCGCTCCCTAATGCTTGCGCAGCTCAATCGCCGATTTCTGGTGGTCGGTTAGAAGCCGGAAAAGCCACTTGTCTTGGTGGCGACGGCGCACTTTGGTTAAGTATCGGTGGTGTCGATTCAGCACGCAACATCGCCATTACTACCGCACATGGTCAAAGTAATTTACACATCTTATATAAAAATGGCGGCTGGCCAAGTGATAATGACAAAGACGCAGAGTCTAACTCAGGCACCATGTCTGAATGCATTACCATCCCCGCTGGCAATCAATATTGGTCCTACTTGAAAGTGTCTGGAGACACTAAAGACACCAGTATTATCGTTGATTTTAATAGCGAACAATGCAGACAACCATAAGTTAACTATTCAAACCTTTACACCAAAAGCATCACCTCGCGTTGATGCTTTTTATCTCTCTTCAAATTTTAGATGATTTTGGTACTTGAACTATACTCTAAGTTCGTGACCAACCACCTTTAGCCGATGTGTATGTCTTCTTCACCCAGTCATGACACAATTTGTCTGCCGATAACATTTATAAACGACTTGTCTAAATCGAATGATTTACATGAAACATTAACTTTAATTTCATATTGGCTTCCGAAAATTATTGAATCTGATAGAGCCAGTGTGTGCCTGAACAATGGATCTGACGAAACATTAGAAGTATTTGCACTGTGTGGTAACAACGCAATCGAAGCTCATACCGTGCTACCTATTAGTAACACTATGGTAGGTCGAGTTTATTCAAATAAGCAATTGGAGTTAAACAATAATCTTGCACAAAGCAAAGAACTCGATTGCCAAATTTTACACAAAGGTGGTCTGAATTCATGCATTGACGCTCCACTCCAGCACTCAGGTACATGCGTTGGCACTCTGAATATAGGTAGCTTTGAGTCCGATGTGTACAGCCCAGAGGATTGTGCCCAATTAGAATGTATTGCCAACTGGTTGGCCAATTACATTCACGCTCAAATGGAAATTACCGAGCAAAAAAAACGTGCCGAGACAGATCCGCTTACCAAAGTAAACAATCGGCACTGCTTGAATACGGTCGGGAATGAACTGCTAAAACGCTGGGAAACAGATCAACAACCATTTTCGATGATCATGATTGATATCGACCATTTTAAACAGTTGAATGACAACTATGGTCATCATGTAGGCGACCAAGTACTGGTAACCTTTAGCCAAGTCATTAATCAGGTCATTCGTAAATCTGAGCACTTTATGCGCATTGGCGGAGATGAGTTTATTGTTTTACTAGAGGGAAACGTAGAGCTTGCAACAAAACTTGCTGAACGCATTAGAGTTGCTATCAAAGACATGGCTGTCCAACATAACGACGACAGCCTCATCATTACAGCCAGCTGTGGCGTGACATCGGTGCAAAGCCAAGATAACTCTTTAGAATGTTTATATAACCGTGCCGACAAAGCATTGTATCAATCAAAAGAAAATGGCCGGAATCAAACTACAGCGATTTGAACATTTTTGAGGGTATGGAAATATAGATATAACTTCCAAAAAACATAGAATCCTTGTGATAGTACCTTCCTACTGATTTCTCTGCTTTTAATATAAAGCTGCTGCGGCTTGTTGAAAATCATACTCTTGATCGGTTTTCTTAACTAATGATCATTATTGTATATAAAAGCATACCTGGATGAATTACATAACAAGGCGACAATACCGCCTTGTTAGAATTGATTTCAATTGATTAATGTTTTCTTGTAATTCTAATCATACTGATTTTATCGTGCCCACTTAAGCAAGAACCCCCTTCCGTTCTAACAATAACTCTTGGAGAATTTACACCATATGAATAAGCCTCTAGCGCTTTTTCATACATTAATTTCCCTCCCTCTTGCTCAAGGCTCCAAGAAATCCACCCATTCCATTGGCAATTATTTTTAGATGACCAATTACCACATGGTTGTATGAAAGCAATATTATTTGTTTGAACTTGTACGGAGCATACAGAAATGTTGTGATCAGCGGATAGAGCATTAAAACTCACAAATGCAGCTAAAACAGGTAAAAACCTTTTCATTTATTAATCCTTTATATTTTTTATAAAAAAATTAAAATCTAAATACTATTTCTTATAAACTAAATGCCTTGTTTATTAACGGTTTTTAGTAATTCTCATCATATGGATTTTATCGTACCCACCAAAACAAGAATTTCCATCTGTTCTAACAATTACACGAGGAGCATGTATATTGCCAAAAGTAAGCGCTTTTTGAGCTGTTTCATGGAGTAATTTACCACCTTCACTATCTAAGCTCCATGCAATCCATCCATTCCACGTACAATTATTTTTCGAACTCCAATTGCCACAAGGTTGAATTAAAGCAAGATTATTTGAGTGGGTTTGAACAGAACAGACTTGGATTACATGATCGCCGGAAAAAGCGCTAAAACTCAAAAAAGCAGCAGCCACTGGTAAGATAGATTTCATTTTACATTCCTTTTTTATTAATTAAAATCTACAAAAACTATAAAAGCCAACAACAACAAAGTAAAGAAAAATAATAATTTCAGAAAAAACACAATGAAAATATTAGCATTATAAATTTATATTTATAAATAAAAAAAGAAAGATAAAAACAAAAAAATAAAAAACAAAAACCATTGCCCTCTGCCTTCATAAGAACATATAAAATAATTTATATATAATATATTTACTATGCTTGGCATTTACAGATAGGCTTTGGGCGTTAATCGTCTGATAAATGTTATTTTCAAGATATTGTTTGCGCTTTTGGCTTGCTGACAACATGAAAAGCTCAACCTCGAAATACTGGTGTAAGTTTTGCTGCACATAGGATTGGATTGGATTGGATTGGCAAAGCGTGTAATTATTTGTAATAGATAAAACCAATGGAGTGGCTATAGTTTTATCTCTTTTCACAAGAGCAAACGCTTAATCTTTGTTGCATTCCATAGCAATAGTTACTGGGCCAAAGCATTGAGCTAAGATTTTTAAGTAAGGATATTGATTATGCCAAAGTACTACATTTATCCGGCCATCGGCATTGCACGTGTCGGCAATTCAGAATCAAAATTTTTTGTCGGCCCCGAGGTACCCCATCAAGAAGTGAACCCAAATTATACCGGAGATAATTTTGGTAGTTGCTATGAAGCAGGCAGTTTGCAAAATTTACCTAGTTCATCATTAGACTTTAAAGATACTGAGGGTAAGGTTAAGCGTCAAGCCGCACGTTTTAGAATATTTGAAGTGAGTGACTGTGGGAATAATGTTAGGGAAATCAATGACAAACACGCCAAAATTGAGTGGCGTGTTAACCTGGCTAACCGCAAATCAATCAATTATCAATTCGAAAATGCCATGGATCTTGGCAAATTATCTAAAGACTGCAAACTGCGTAATGACTTTATAACGAATTTAGATGAACGAAAAAAGAAACTGCTCATTCAGCCTAGCCAATGCAATATCCAAGGGTGTAATCAGTCTGACAAACCTGCTTACCAGTTCAATGATGGAACTTTTTTTGCGGGCACAAGCTACGAAACGCAAGTATATTTGGGTGAATTAAGAACAGACAGTGAAGGCCGCTTACTGGTACTAGGTGGGCTTGGACACTCGGCCAGCTACAATAATAGCCCCATTACTACTTTTGCTAATAACGAGACATGGCATGATGATATCAGTGATGGCACTGTTCGTGCTACGGTAACGATAGACAACAAGTCGATTGAGGCTGAGCCTGCTATGGTAGCTGTTACCCCACCAAACTTTGCACCGGGTATGCCGGGTGTGATCACTATGTATGACGTGGTTAGCGACTTGCTATTAGATTCTGATACCGAGACTGAATTTTACCGCGACATCTACCCAATACTATCAAGCTTAGTTGAAAATCAAGGCGTTAACGAAGGCTATTTTATGGCATTTGGCGATTATTCTCCTGCTAATTTCACTCAGCCGGACATACTAGAAAAGCTTGAGTCTAAATCCGAGGACTATAAATCATTTAGAACTGCCGTATTTGACTTATTTAGAGTTATACCTGACATAACTGCAACGCGCAGAGCTGAGAAAGTTGAGCAGCTACTGCAAGATCCCGCAGTTCAAGATGTAAATAAACAGGTATTAGAGCCTATTTTTGACGAGGCTGTAAAGCAAACGCAAACAGCGGTTCAAGCAGATAAGCTACCACCTATATTCGGTGATGGTTATGGGGATTATGCTGACTCCCCACTGATAGGTCTGAGTTTAACAAATACCCAATATAAGCATTTAAAAAACTGGGCAGATGGCAATTTTGAAATCGGAGAAAACCTCAGAAAGGCGCCAAACAATACAAATTGTGCAATCACAGATCCACTACAGGTGATCAGTGACCAAAAAGAATGGCCGCACACTCTAACCAAAACCAACCTGCAACAATGTTTGGGCGGTCCATTTCACCCAGGAATTGAATTGACTTGGTTTTTACGCCGTAAATCAATGTGGAATACAACGGATCCGTTCGACCCAATGCGTCTTAATATTGTTGAATGTGACGATGATGTCCAAGATTATTATGGTCCAATTTTAACACCGGAGGTTGCGCTCAAGGACATGTTTAATGTCAGTGGCCCTGGTACGTTAACCCGATTTATGGGCGTACCATGGCAATCAGATGAAGGCAGCTGTCAATCGAACGAAAGTTACGATCCTGCTCAATACCTACCAACAATGACATTCTGGTCTGCACGGGTACCCAATCAAGTACTAAGTCAACGCTCGTTTGAGCAAATGCAAAACGAGGCAATAGGACTTGGACAAAGAGCGAAAAGTTACAGTTATAGACAGGACTGGCTGCGCTTTTTACGAGAAGGAGGTGAAAAGGCACGGGTTAATATGGTGAAGTACTGGGATAAAATTGGCATCGTAGTGAAAAAGCCAACCACGACTCTAAAAGCTGATCACAACAATGTCGACCACATTTGGGTCGAAACCCAAGTAAATGAACGCTTTTTAGCGAATGATACTAGCTATCGTCAACTACTAAATCTAGAAAACCTTGTGTACTTTGAAGGTAATGACCTTATGCTAGGTAAAAATGCAGCGACAAATGAACAACTTGACCTGCTAGATAAAGAAGACGAGCAAGCCAATGAACACGGACTTACTCGTAGGAAAATCACGATACGCCAAGACCAAAACTAATCATGCAAAGTCTACACTACAACGTAGCTATCATTGGTGCAGGTGTTGCGGGTTTAACCGCAGCACTTGTGCTAGCTAAACAAGGGTTAAAAGTGGTTGTTTTTGACAGTCAGGGCCCAGAAAAGCGTAGCTTTGGTGAGTGTGTTCACGGCAATATTGCACCTATTTTGGCGAAATTAGACTTATTGGAGCAGTTTGAACAAGCAGGCCACTTCGCTTTACAAGGATACCAGATCGAATGGGATGGAGCTGGAGAATATGAACGTCACCTACTTGCCAGTCCGCACGGCACGGGATGGATTTTAAACCGCAGTGAATTTGATAAAACGCTGTTGTTACAGGCGCAACAAGCGGGTGTTGAGGTATTTTGGCATGCCAGATTACATGACCTCAAATGGCAAGGCAAAAAATGGGATTTAGTTATTAAGCACAATGATGGCACACATTCAACCGTTACTGCCGATTTTGCAGTCGACGCATCTGGGCGTGCAAGAGTATTGACCCGCAAACTCGGGGTTTCCGAAAAGAAAGCCGATACATTGATTGCGTGTTGTAGTTATTTAGCTCATAAAACGCCACATTCTATGTTTGCAAAAAAAGCAATCATTCAAAGTGATCCTCATGGCTGGTGGTACTTAGTTCCTTTTTCATCTACCCAGTCAAGCTTGTGCTATTTCACAGATACGGACTTGGCGACTCCCAAATCACCGAATGTGTTACTCGAAATGGCGAAAGAGCACACTGCCCTAGCCCAATATCTGATGACTTGTGAGCCAGATAAAACGACTCCATTTAAGATTGTACCAGCGTACTCATCAAGCATCGATCGCTATTTTGGCAAAAGATGGTTAGCACTCGGAGATGCAGCTTGTAGTTACGATCCGTTGTCTTCATATGGGGTGACATCAGCATTGGGTAGCGCGTTTTATGGTGCAAGTGCAATGCTTAAGTATTTTAATGGAGAGCCTGAATACTTAGGTGTGTATGAGCAGTTAATGCAGGCCCGTTTTTTAGATTTCTTAACACGAAAAAATACCGAGTATAGTAAGGTATCACACTATCAATCTGCTTTTTGGCAACGAAGACAAGTCGCTTAGTTGCCAAAAAGCAATTAATTTGGTGCTACTACATTGATGTTTTGAGGTTATTGATTCCAGGCAGTTATGTTAGAACCAGATCTAAAATCACATGCCCTAAATCAGCAAGGGTGTCATGACGTTGATGTCCTATCAATCCATACCCTACCCCGTGATTCATGATCCATTTCCGACCTGTTCTGACTCGGTTTGTGCGTTTAAAGAGGTGTATTGATTTCCTTCAATTAAAATTGCGGATTTCTAAATTCAAATGAGCATCACGTTTATTGTTTTTACCTAAAGTCACAGATTAAATCGGAGGGAAAGATGAGTAATTTATCAGGGGGGCAAGAATATAGATAGAGGCTTAGATTTATTATGGCCAAATGTGAAAACAGCTTAGATATTAGATTACAAAGTTCAATTCGCACTTACATATTGGTAATTTCTATTGGGGTTATAAATTAGGTTAGAGATTGGCGAAACATCACCGATTTTATACAGATTTAGGTCTGGGATGATTTTATTTACACAATCGCCCAACCAGAAGTCAAATTAGCTTCAAAACCAACAAGTCCACAGCCTGTAACCACTAAAATCAAAGCCGCATACCAAGAGAACTTAATATCTGAACTTGCCTTCATCAGCGCCTTATTCTTTAGTTTGACACACTCATTGCCGAAAATTATCGGGGAAAAGTCATCAAGTTGAGCCTCATAAAACGCTTGAAAAGATGGCTTCCCCCAAGAAATCCAGTTTGCTTTTTCCTGCTTTAACCTAGCTCGATAAAAAACATTACAAAAATAATAGTTCAAAGCGATAACAGCCGCGAGTATCACTAAAATACAGATAGCGATGATATCAAACACAATGAGCACCGATTAAGTCGTTATGATACAAGAGTAATGCAGAAAACAATCAAGCGCTAAGAACCAAGCAATGCACTAACCGAATTCAACCAACCCTTTTCGATGCTCAAATGACTTACCCGTTGCTTTATCTTCTCCGCATAAAAAAGCACGTCTTACGCAGCGTGATACACAGTGATAGTACTTGGTATCCACCAAGCTAACTTGTCTCTTCCTTGCTATTGCCATAAAAAAAGCCATCCATACTTTAACATTCATTAAGGCATAGATTACCTAAAGCGCAGCCATCATTGAGTGATTAACCGTTCAGAATCAAAGCTCATTATTCACCATGACACACATCAGCCTCATTCTTACGCGCAAATAACTTTTAAGCAAAAGTGAAGTGAATATGTACTCAAGAATAGGTTTTATCGGCAAGTTAAAGTTCTAGTAAAATGTTCACTTTATCAAACGCCTGTGCAAAACCACCTACTTTAACCTCGCTCACCAGTCCCCCTTCTAATTTAATAGACGCAGAGATTTCAGACCCACACCCCATCACTCGGCCTTGCTCAAATAGATAGTCAATTGTCGTGTTTGACTCGGTATTGGTGTGCTTAGTTAAATAACACGCAAGCGCACCACTTGCGCTGCCGGTAGCTGACTCTTCTGGAATACCAAAAAGAGGTGCAAAATTTCTACAGCTGGCTGTGTAATTCGAGCTTGCATCGTTCAATTCAAATACATGGGCTCCAACCAAATTATGCTTTTTGCAAAATTCAGTCATCAAGGCTTCGTTGAGTTTAACTTTATCAAGATAGCCTCTCGGTACGGGTACAATCATATCCGCAAGTCCTGTAGTGACAGCTTCAATAGGTAACTTTGACGCGGCCAATACGTCCGCATCTAGCCCTATTAACTGCGATATGTCTTGGTAAGAAAAACTATCTAAAAATTCAGGTAAACGTTGCTGCATCACGACTTTTCCGTTGGCCTCAATACGCACTTCTAGTATACCCGCTTTGGTTCTTTGCACTGATTTTCCAGTGCCAACGATCCTCTGCTCAAACATCACTGAAAATGCAGCCAGTGTTGCATGTCCGCAGAAGTCGACCTCTCCAGTCGTTGTATAAAAAGTCAGCTCAAAATCCACCTCTTTATCACGAGTCACAAAGGCCGTTTCTGAAAAACCAACAACTTGGGCAATATGTAATTTTTCAGCATCTGATAAATGCTCTGCATTTAAGACAACACCGGCTGGGTTGCCGCCCAAGCCACCTAATACGAATGAATTGACCAAATACGCTTCTACTTGTTTCAAACTGAACGACTCCAAGATTTTTAGCTATGATTATATTGAAATTTACAAAATGAGCACGCTCACTATTTAACGCCGTATGTTAGTTTTGCGCTTTCAATTTGTTCGGCTTCAGTAATGTTAGGAAACAGCTTGTAGCTAGGTGCTACGATAGGTTTAACCTTCTTGACCGTGATATGAATAACGCCCGCGACCGGATATTTATCCCCCGTTATAGGCTCTATTTCTTTAAATAGTACAGGAAAGTGACTATCATTTTTAGCAACATAGTTTGCTTTACCATAGAGTTGAAAGCCCTTTTGCGTAAACACATCCACACAACTTACGCACACATTATCGTTATGTTTTATATTGCGCACGCTGTTCGCTGAAGCGATATTCGCAATGAGCAGTTCATTGTCTTTATAGCTAACAAACACCTCTTTGGGAGACACACTTGGGCCCCCGTCTTTATCAACAGTTGCCAACCAGCACAATACGCTCTGCTGAATTGATGACTTAACTTCTTCTGTAAACATGATCATTCCTTTTAATAAAAACGAGTTACACAGCAAATCTCGTAAACTTATCTTACTACTTGTCCTGCTCTAATATAATTGCACGTAGAGCAGGTCTGACAACATTCAAAATCAATACAAGTATAATAAGTGCGCCCGCAGCTAGTCTCACCACCCTAAAAAACCAAGGCTGCTCCCATAACTCTGCTTTAACTTGCTCACGAGAATTTTGCTCTAAAAATGCGTGGTAAGCCTCATCTAAGTCACTATATTTAGTAATTTTTGGATAATCAATCACGATACCCACCTTAGCCAAAGAGACGCGAGCATGTTCCGTTTTTGCTTGGTCAACGTACAGCATTTGGCTTTTAACATCGGCATAATATGCGATGCGCTCTTGATCAAGTACATCTGAAATTAGCACTGCATCGACCAAACGCATATCTTGAACAAGCGGTCTGAATATTGGACTGTCCTGCCTTGCCCACACAATCGTCAATATGGCAAATATAATTGAAACCGCGATAACAAATAACAGCTTATTTTGTCTTGTTATGTACTTCACTTTCTTACTCTTTTCTTATTATTAAATAATCTATTTTAAAGCTGCCATAAGCCTTGCTCATTACCACCTAAAATATATATCGCGAATTGGCCTTTACCCGGTATTTCCGTCGGTGGCATTGCTATTTGAGCGCCTTGTTTTTGCACTTTACAGACTGCTTTATCAAACCAGCCAATACGGGCGAATTATCGGTGCCTCCGTCTCTCTAAGTGACGCTCGAATGCCCACGCAACTACCATCGTCAAGCTTGCAAGTTTTTGCACCACCAAGCAGCGGTTCAGCTTCAGAGAAGGTTTTTTGATATGTTTTTTCGTAAACTTTTACCACTGAGTCAACATCTTCAGAGACGATTTCTAAGTAATGAACTTTAATGAGCTTCCTCCAAGCATGTTTACTTGAGTATTTAAGTTAAGTTTAGATAAAGCCTCAACATATCTTTATGCTGTATACCGTTTTCAAAAATTGGCTTAGAGTAATTTTGTAAAAAATGGTTTTTAACTACACACTCAACTCTAAACCCCAATCTTTGATAATAGGTGAGTTGATAGCCAAAAGTCCCTGTACCAAGCTCAACACGCTCAATTTTTTTAGACTTTAATTGAGCAATCACATATCTCAATAATTGAGTTCCAAGCCCCTTACCCTGCCGATTGGGCACTACTGACATATTATAAATTTCAGCGTGTCTGCAATTTACTTCACTAACCACACATGCCCCAACAATCTGTTGCTAGTCGACGGCCACAAAACACCACGCACCTTGTAAATAGGACAATATGTTGTCTTTGCTCGGATCGGCTTCAAGCAGCAATTCAATAGGCACATCAATACTTTTAACTTCCTTATACTCCAATTTACACACCTTACTATTTATGAAGAAGACGAGGCTTCACACATTCACTTTGTTCTTTTTCAAGTGCACGTTTTTGTTTTTCTTTTACTTCTGCCCAACTACCCCCTTGCTCAATCGCTGATACTCGTTGCTCATACTTATTCACGGCACGCTTAACTACAGAGCCCATATCTATCCCAGCCTCTTTTTCCAGAGCGAGGATTATGTTATGGCATTTTCTTTGTTTTGGGATCTCTTCTAGTACTTCAGTGACTTCATCTTGCAAGGCGGATAAATAAGTATTTGAACCTGAATACCAGCTATTCGTTTGGTCAAAAATGAACTTTCGCTGTGCAATTGCTAGTAAGTTTTCTAAATCTGGCATCTTTATCTCACCTCAGGCTTTGAACTTTAAGCGTATGATGTTTGGCGACTAAAAGCTAAATCGGCATTGAACGGACGACAATACCTATGCTTATTGCTTAGAAGCATACCACCCGACCATTTGATTTAACCTAACTCCGCCATTATTTACATATTGGCAATTTTTCTATTTTAGGTAAAGCACAAAAAATTAAAACAAATAAGGACATAAAAACCTGAACTTATAATTATGTTTACAAATTTTTCTCTCATTCGGCTTATTGCCTACTATTTTCTTGCAATGATTCTAATGTCATTGCCAGTAGCGTTATTAGTTTATTCAAACACGTCCGATTCATTCTTGAACCTATCCAATGCCCATACCAAAGTGCTTCTTGATATAACATCATGTGTACTTATAGTCGCGCTAATTCTGCGTTTTCTTAAGCCTAAGCAAAGGCGTGTAGCCTTTTCAAATACAGCATCAAAAACTGAGTACGCCTATATGATAGTATTCGCTTTGGGGCTACTCTGTATGTATTTTGCCACTGCAGACATCTTGCATTTGTATTCGCACATCGACTTTAAGTTGGTTGACGACAATTTGGTAGATACCAACATCTCACCGCAAGACGATCATTTTATTTTCTACATGTGTGTACTATTTGTCAGCTTAGTGATCGTGGTGCCTATTTTTGCAGAAGTCGTATATCGAGGTGTATTGCTAGATAGGCTGTGTTTAAAGCTTTTCCCGCTGTGGGCCATTGCTTTAAGCTCGCTGTTATTTGGTTCTATCTATAATAACTTTATTGGCAGTCTCATTTTGGGTATTGTTTTATGCCTGATAAGATTTAAGTTTCGAACACTTGCCGCCCCTATTTTTATCCATATGCTGCATAACTTGCTTGTATACTGCCTTATTTTCACCTCTTATTTTGTGAGTTTAAGCTACATTCCAATCATCTCTGGCTTAGTGAGCGATCCCAGTATCGCAACCATTACGATATTGCTCAATATTGCTACGCTGATTATTGGCACATTTTGTTATTATGTCCTTCGCGACATCCCTAAAAGCAAGTTTAAAAAGCGTACTTGCTCTTTGCATAAAACACCTCTATAACAAACAACTTAATAAGAGCAACTACATACAAACGGTTCCGGTTGGAGCTACTCTTTATCTAGCTCTACAGCGACCCAACATTAAATTTATAATAACCTACCCAACACGCTACCCTAGATTTTAAATTCTCGCTATGATGGCAGCTGCATATGCTTAATAATTACAAATGCCAAGGACTTAAGGAATTTTTATGCAAAGTACCAATACCCTCATTTCTGAGCAATTTAGTCAATTACAACCCTACAAAGCTGGCTTAACAACCGAAGCGATACAAGAACTATATGGCCTTGAACAAGTACACAAGTTTGCCAGTAATGAATCCCCATTTCCGCCTTCAGAATTGGCAATGCAAGCAGTCTCTGAGGCAATGCATAGTAGTAATCGCTACCCTGATTATCAAAAGCTTCGTTCAATTATTGGCGAGCAGTTTCAACTGTCTGCAAGCAACGTGATACTCGGGTGTGGTTCAATCAATATTCTCGATATCATTTTTCACGCTTTTAACAGAAAAGGCAGCAACGCTGTTTTTACAACATGTAGCTACTTCGCATACCCACTGCTTGCGCAAAAATCAGGCATTGACGTAAAGCTTGCACACACTGACGAAAATCTAGGCCATGTCGCACACAATTTGTTAGCTCAGTGCGACGAAAACACCAGCTTATTGGTTATTGACAACCCAAGTAATTTTTCCGGCAGTGCGCTCGATGCCAAAGAGTTAGAGTACATCCTTGGCAATGTCCCAAAGCATACTTTGGTTGTGCTTGATCAAGCGTATGAAGAGTTTACTGATGCAGCTCCCTTATCCATTAACAGCCAAACGTTTACAGAACACCCAAATCTAATTGTGACGCGGACATTTTCCAAAGCATATAGCTTGGCAGCACTGCGTATTGGTTATGCACTTGCTAACTCGGAAATAATAGATTGGTTAAACCGAGGGCAACAGCCTTTCCCAATATCAAACTTAGGCATTGCTGCCGCAATTGCCTCTTTGCAAGACAGTGCATATAGTCAATTTGTTATCGACAGTGTCAAGCAGGGGCGCAAAGTTCTCAGTGAGGGTTTAAGCAATTTAGGGTTATTATGTTATCCAAGTAACTCAAATTTTGTTTTGGCTGAATTCGGTGAAAATGCATCGGATATATTCAAGCAACTGCTGGAGCACGGCTTCATTACACGTCAAATGCAGGTCTATGATAGACCTGATCTAATACGAATTTCAGTAGGAAATGATGCCGAGAATGACAAGTTACTCAACAAACTGTCAGAGATTTTGAATGTATAGTGCCAATGGCTCACCCAGTCATATTTAAGATATTGGTTGAGCCAAAAGTTGAAAATTATAAGTTTGTCACCACCTGACGCGCACCAAGTCCCGATCCATAAACAATGGCATTCAGTAGCAATCGATTAGTGGCAAGTGTAGAGCCCCTAAATACCGGTTGACCAGAGAATAAAATGATTTGCCCGTTGCCTTTTCGTTCACGAGTCAAATAGGCTGAATTTGCAAGACGCTTGCTGGCTTCAGGCCATAACAAGCCACTCATACGTAATGTCAGCTCTTGCTTTTCGGGTAATGTCGCCCATCCCACTTTACGCGAAACGGGTTTATCTTTTGCTTCCTTGACGTGTTTTTTCCACGCGCTGGCGTCCATTTCTTGATAGCTACCAAACCTAACCGCGGTTTCTACGCGTCCTTTACTCATCAAAATAGGATCTCTTGCTGTTAAAACAGGGATCACAGGCGGCGCACCAAAAGTAAGCCAATGTTTTTGATCTGTTCTTGCAGCAACAATCGCACCAGAGGTTCTGAATTGGGCAAGCCACTCATCTTGCTTTTTCAGTTGTTTCTCTGACAGCGGCTTTGCAGCAGCATCCCAAGGGTATTTGACTTTATCAACAGCGTCATGTTGCCAAATATTGCTAATTTCTGGGTAGTTATCTTGCTGTGCTAACCATTCTCTTTGCAATGCGATATCGTATTGCTCAATCTCTTTGAATGCGTCTTTTATCTGCCTGACTTGGCTTAACTTTGCTTTTGGGTTGGTCAACTGAGGAACAGAGCCATCAATCGCAATGAGTGTGCCGCCGGACTCAACCCAATTGTTAATAGCAGATAATTCACTCTTTCCTAATTTACTGCGCCAAGTTGAAGGTAAAACGAGCGTGTTGTATCGTCTTAGATCTGTCCAATTAAAGTAATCGCTATCAATATGTGAGTGACGAATACCTAAGTTGCTGTCTATGCTGTGCCAAATTGCACCAAAGTCCAGTGAACTTACACCACTGCCATTTAAAATCGCAATTCTCGGTTGCGCCAATACTTTAAAGTGAGAACCACCAAAATCAGGTAAATCACCTTCTCCGTGCCCACCAGCAACTGCGTGCGTAGTAACATGCATTTCTTTGGCTGTTTTTTCTACTACTGCATCTAAATCGCCAGCGAAAAACTCATTATCATAGCGCGAGACAATAATGGAACCACGGCTTATATTCACATCATCCAGCACAGTTTCTTTATCAATAATACGTGTTGTCACGCCGCGTTCCATCAGCCGGGCCGCAAAGCCAACCGATGCATCGTCTTGACCGTCAATGACATAAGCCAAAGCGTTCTCTTTTTTAATGATTGGCGGGCGCTGCTCAGGAGCTGTATAAGGGCGAATATCTTCGTTAATGTCTTTTTTAACAGTCAGTGCTTCAAGGCCGTACATCATGGAGATATTCCACGCCGTCGCGTCATACATTAAGCTTGAACCATTTCGCAATAGGCGCTGACGCTCTTCAACTAATACCTCATCCGTAATTTTTGCATCAAACTCCAACATAGCTGACACTAATCGACCTTGCGGTTGGCGATTACGGATCAGTAGCGTGCCAGCTGGCAGTTCTGTTTTAACTTGCTCACCGAGCTGGTTTTTAGCCTTGCTCACTTTAATCGGCTTAGTGCTTTGGTGTAGTTCAAAGCCTTGCAGCTGCATTAAATTGACAAACTTGGCCATACGCTGATGGTTTTCAGTTGGTAAAATAGCAAAAGTTTGATCAGCAAACGGGCTGTCTTTTGAGATGAGCTGACGCTTATCTTTGACAAAGTCTCGATAAATATCTTTGGAGTGTTTTGCTAAGGTTTTAATGTTGGCAATGCTACTAACCAGTTGCTTGTCAACTCCTTCTGCATAACTCACTATACGACCATTAGGCTGCATTACGCCGTCTTCTTTGATCCGTGCTTGCTCGTATAGAATATGAATGGTGCCTCTAAAAGCAGCATAACTTGAATAGCCTGGATATAAGTTTTCTAGCCACTCACCCATATAATATGGCCAGTTTTCTTTATCTAACGCATCAGCTTGGTCTTGTTCAAACACTGTGCCCCATTTTCTGATATGAGATGATAGATTTTTGTTTACCGGCTCTCTTGCCAAACCAAATAAATATGAATCCATCGATCCCATTTCATGGGCATCTATCATTAACTGCGGGTTCCATTCATTAATCGATTTGACGATTCCCTGAGTTTCTGGGTGTACACCCAATGTAAAGTCACGGTTTAAATCAAAGAAATAATGATTACTTCGCCCTGTGGCCCATGCATCTGTATGCAATGTGGACTGCGTGTCAACATTCGGGGCTACGCCACGACGCTGCTGAAGCTGCTTGGTAAAGCGAGCACGACCGTCTGGGTTCATCAACGGGTCGATAATGATCACGCTTTTATCAAGTAACGTTTCAATATCTTGCTCTTGCGATGCAATGAGTTGATATATGGCGGCAAGTGCCGCGTCACTGCCCGATGCCTCGTTGCCATGAATGGTATAAGCCAACCACGATACCGCAGGTAGGCGATCAATAATGCGCTTTTCTTCAGAGCTGGATAGATTGACTGGGTTTGCAAGTCGCGCTAAGTCTGACTTGATTTGATCAGTGTTAGCCAAGTTTTTTGCTGACGAGATGACCACATAATGTAAAGGTCGCCCTTCGTGAGATTGCGCATATTCAATAACTTGCATTCTGTCACTGACTTTTTGCCATGCCGCCAGTGCCTCTGTAATTTGAGCCGGTGTTGCAGCGCGCTGCCCAACAGGGAAACCTAATATACTTTCAGGTGTGGGAATAGACGAGCTCAACTTGCCTTCAATTAAGGGTTTGTTGTAATTCAGCCCTTGTAGCTCGGTTGGTAAGCGCTTGACGCCATCAGCGGCGTTTGCACTCATTGCCAGAGCGCTTGCAATGGCAATAGACAATGCCTTATATGAATTGCGCATATACATTGTTGATTTCCTTATTATTGTAATAAAAAAGCGGCTGACATATTTTAAAACTGTCAGCTTTTTAGACACTATCACTGGCTATTTTTGCGGTCAAACAGTGGACGATAAAGCGAAGAAATATAAGACAAAACTCGGTCTTGATAGCAAGCGTTTTAATAACTGGTACAGACCTACCAGTTCAAACCATCATTTGCTGTGAGTGGATTCAGTCAATGCTAAACTCTTTCAATACGTCTAAATCCACATACTCAAGTACTTTTTCATGCGTTGCACTGAGCTTAACTGGTGGTGCAAACCCAGCTATATACGCTTCTTTCCACCTAAGAGAACACAAACACCAGCCATCACCTGGCTTTAAACCCGGAAACTGATACTGAGGCGCAGGTGTGCTTAAATCATTGCCTCTTGTTTTGGTAAAAGCCAAAAACTCTTCAGTGACGATGGCGCACACCACATGTGTGCCGTGGTCCATGTCATTGGTATTGCAATATCCGTCACGCATAAACCCGGTTAACGGATCGATACAGCACACCTCTAAATCCCCACCTAATACATTTTTAGCTTTTTCTAGCGCCATTATTGCGACTCCATTTAGTTCGACGGTCAATCACGAAAGTTACATGATGGTACGAGCTACACCTAAATAGAGATTACTTTTAAAGTGATTAAAATCAGCCTTGTACAACAATACAAATAACTTATTTAATCGATCATTCGTCATTAAGAAGTGCTTTTCACAAGAAGTGGGCTTGGAAATTCAAGCACTGCTGATGCATGTACTCCCATAAGAAACTTAAAGAAAAACACTAGCCTAACTTGAAGCCACCGACTGCCTCGCGCAACTTTTTAGCACTTGCCATGGTTTGATCTGCTATCTCTTCGTTTTCAACGGCGGTATCAAAGTTATGGCGTGTACCTTCGGACATTTGTGTCAAGTTACCGCTGATATCTTCTGTGACTTTACTTTGTTGCTCTGTCGCAGTGGCAGTTTGCACTGCAACATCCGATACACGCGCCGATGCTTGCGCAATTTTGTCCAAGGACTCCAAAGTCTGAGAAGAGCACTCCACCGTGGAGCTCGTTGACTCATTGCCTTTTTCAATGGATGAGACTGCCTGTTCGACACCTTGTTGTAAATTCGAAATCATTTCTTGAATATTTTCGGTCGATTGCTGTGTTTTACTTGCCAGAGTTCTTACTTCATCAGCAACCACTGCAAAACCTCGGCCCTGATCCCCCGCTCTTGCGGCCTCAATGGCAGCGTTTAACGCCAGTAGGTTGGTTTGCTCTGCAATACCGCGAATAACATCTAAAACAGAAGCAATATTTGTTGAATCTTCGGCAACTTTAGAGATTGTATCTGACGCATGTGCAACTACCTCTGATAACTGCGTTATTTGGCTCACCGTCTGGTTAGTCACGCTTGTCCCCTCTTCTGTGAGCTCATTCACATGAGATAAATCTTGTGCAGTTAAACTGGCGTTTTTAGCTACTTCCTTAATTGCATAGGACATTTCATTCACGGCAGTCACAATCACTTCAATGGCTTGTAATTGGTTAGAACACGTATCGTGAATATCTTTAGAGCCGCGCTCCAGTGACTCGACTCCCTTAACAACCGACATAGACTCATCAACAATGGTGCGAATGAGATCACAGAGACCTGCAACAAACTTGTCAAATTCATTGGCCACATCGCCTAATTCATCATCGCGGTCTGAATTAATGCGTTTGGTTAAATCCCCGTCACCATGACTCATCTCTTTCAATTGCTTTGCAAGGTCATTTAAGGCATTTGCCATTTTTTTAGGCGCTATCACCCCAATGGCAATAATAATCGCAACCACTATGGCGCTGATCACCCAAATCACGGTCAAAGTGCTGTTTACTTCACTGATAGATTGGTTACTCACCTCACCACTTATCCTATCCGCGGCCTCGCCTGCCAAATTAAAATACTCTCTAAGATCGTTAAAGCTTTGTGTTGCTATCCCTTCGCTTTGAATAATGGCTGCGCTTTTATCACCTTGACGTATTAAATCAAACACCTTTTGCGAGTCGCTGAGCCAAGCCCTGTACTGGTTATCAAAACCCCGAAGCGGTGACAGCGCACTGGGGTAATCTTGCATCAAGTCACGGTATTTGTTCATACGATCAAGCGCTTGTTGCGCGTTTTCTTGATAATCAGCATACAAGCTGTTGTAGCTGCTATCCAAGTTGGTGCTATACAAAGTGTGCTGCTCCGCTGATAGCGCTTGATATAAATCTCTGTCTGCATTAATAACGGCTGAGATTGCAGGGTTGAATTTATTGCCAACTTCACTGAGGCTTTTTTCAGTTTTAGATATAAGGAACAGGTTGATAGATACAACCGCAATAAAAAACACAGAGATGGCAAAAAACAGGGACGAGTATTTAACTTGCAGGCTTTTGAAGTTCATTGATAGTCACTATTTGCTTGTTACTTATTACAAATATAGTTAGAAATAGCGAGTTTTCAGGGGAAATTGGTGTTGAGTTTTCTTGACCAACAAGCTTACAGCTAATTAGCCATGCAACTAAGTTTGGTGTTTTAGCAAAATATCCTTAGATTAACATTCAACTCTCTCACGCCTCTGGTTCATTACCACATTTATCAAATAGTATTTTCTATATGCACCAGAGCCATCATGCTGCACATCATATTGATGTACCAAAAATCACATGCATTTTACATACTTACAATACTTTGCAAAATATACATATTGTTATCTCTATGAACCTTATTTCTAGACTTATGGTATCACAGGGCTACAAATGACGACTTACCCATAAGACAAAGCCTTGTTGTACATGTACAACAAGGCTTATAGCCGGCTACAACACGCGTTGACGACCCAAACAGGATTTCCAAAACGTAAACTACCTTCGCCTGTATTTAAGCCCACTTTATCAGCACCATTTTCACTAATGATGCTTCTGACCTTTAATTTGGCTATGCTACTCACTTTTAATGCAATAATTAAATTTTTAAATTGCAATCATAATCTTTAGTTTATCAAAATCATAAAAGTCTAAAACCCGCCCCTTTGAGAGTTTTTGCTTTCTACCCAATAAAGTTATGAGTTTACTCAAACTCACTTTCCATTACAGCATTCTTTATATAAAGGGCTTAAGCCTTGCCATCGCTTGTATCCTCCCTCATGTTAGCGGCCTTTATTGATGCGTAAGCACTCATGTAGCTCGGCCCTTTCCAAACCGCCAAACACACTACAATAAAAAATAAAATACAATACACATTCACTCCCAAATTAGTTAAATTTTCAATTAGTTCAGTTATAGTTGAAAGTATCATTATACTTATCTCCTCTATTTTAATATTTTCGATCCTTGACAAGGTCACTCCGCAAAGGATGTTAATCACCCGCCCCAGTGCGGTTTTTTATTGTCTGTTCATTTTAAATTTTACTTTTACGCAAATCCCCATGTGTTGACTATGTAGTGCTATTTAGAGGTAGTTATTCAATTAACTCTCACTCGCTTATAACGGTATGTTAGCGGATTTTATTTTTTTGGTTCCCAAGAAAAAATATTTTTTCCAGCTTGGCGACACTTTCCATTTCGGAAAGTTAAATTAGCAGCATCAAATTGTTCATGAACAATCCGATAAAACGATCATACCGATTTTTTCAGGGGCAAAAGGCGACTGAAAAAAAAGTAGTAAAAGCTGTTCTAAATCTAAGTTTGATGACAAGCAAGATTGCCTGCTTTAGGAAGGGAGGTCTTTTAATCTGGATTAAAGGATTTAGAATCAGTGCCACATACCAGTGTACATTTGATTTGAAAGCTCTTGAGCTCTATTCGGTACTTGCTTAGCCCAGCGACTGTCCATCATTTCAATAGCGGCCTGCTCATAATCACCAGCTTCCACATACGAAAGCGTCTTTTTGAAGTTCATTAAGCCTGTAACACCCAGATTAAAAGCCATGTTTACTAGCACGGCTTGGCGCTGTTCATTGGGTAAGGCGAAATATGGAAGCTCATTTGATAGCTGATGAGAGATTCTTTTAACTCTGCACTGCAATAAAAGCGCAGCTTCTTCTTTGGTGATACCACTCTCTAAGTTAAAGCCATAACCAATGGTCCATTTGTCTTTGGTGCATTTGTACATCTGCGAGCGAAATCCCTCATGTACTTTTAATTGCGATATTAAATCCATAAATTCCACCCACAAAAAAGCCCGACCTAAACAAATAGATCGGGCTGTAAATTCTGATTCTTTAAACAAAAAACCCGCTTAGTCAGACTGGGCGGATTTATTCAATACGGGAAATAGTAGCTATTTATTGGGGGGTTTGCAAATCCTTATTTGGGCTTTCTAATGGCATCGCTATCCCAGCATCTGCAAATATCTCTTTTTGTTTATTATACCAGTAATCTAAAACATCAAGCGGCTCCTTGAGTCCTAAAGATTTAGGAATTGATAGTTGCGCACTTTAGTTCTCATGCGCATTAATTTGCGCACTTTGCAACTAGACCTATTATAATTCAAAAAATTTCAGACACAAAAAATGCGCAGTTAAGTTGCGCGTTGTCACTAGGTATTAAAGTGGATTTAAGCCACTTCTCTCATTTTCTGATGTACATTCTTAATAATGTCACTCTCCCACCTACTTATAATAAGCATAATCACTTTTGATACTTCATCATGCCTTTGTGTATAGCTTTTGTGATCTATGCCTATTGCGCTGCATCTAGCTTTATTGGATAACTCCTTCTTTAACCATGGAATGAAAATCGTAAAAATACTCCTCAGTTTTTAATATAAAGAAGGCAAATATTCAAAGGGAAGCTCATACTCTCCTACCCAAATCATTTCGAGTGATAAAACTTTTTGGTCATACCTTGGCTTTTTGGCGCCACCAAGCGGTAGCCTAGTTTTTCATAAAATTTAGGTTCATCAGCGATCATGGATACATACGAGCCTTCAAGTGCAACCGATGTTAGGTATCTATCAATGTACTCCATCACTTGTCGGCCTAAGCCTTGCCCTTGGTATTGCGGGTCAACTGCGACATCTACAATCTCAAAATTACATGCGCCATCGCCCACCACTCGGCCCATACCGATGAGCTTGCTATCGTGACGAATAGACACACCATATAACGTATTCGGTAAGCCAATTTCTGCGGCTTTTAAAGATTTCGCTGATAAGCCAGCCGTCACGCGCATATCACAGTATTCTTGGGGCGTAGGTACATATTCTTCAATTGTATAATTCATAATCACTCCTCGGTAAAACTGAAATGATTATACATATAACTGTATAAATAAACAGTATTATAATTTATTAGCCTATATCCAGCACTGAAGATTAAAATATAGGCTTAGTCACGTTGCCAGTTCAGTGATGTGCCACATTTCACCTGAAGGCCCCCAAAGGTAGATAATTTTACCCCAGTGCGCTTCTTTGATGGGTTCATACTTTACCTCTGTATTTTGTACATTTTGGATAGAATTAAGCGCTGCTTGAATATCTGGCACAATGAGCTGAAACATCAGGTTGGTCTCTCCTTCTATATCGGCAGCCTGATATAAAAAGAAGCTACATGTATCGTTGCTTATTATGATCATCTCATCATTGGTATCATCACTTTCAAACCCTAGCGCCTCATAAAACACTTTTGAAGCGTTCAAATTGTTTACGGGAATGAATGGCCGAATGTCGTGTGAATTCATCATTTTCCTTAATAAGTTAGCTATTACCACAAAATTAAACGATGGATTTGCTTAACACATAATTTAAATGCTGCTCTTTATTTAGCACAAAATAGGTCTCTCCGATCTCCTCAAAGCCATGGCGCTTATAAAAAGCCCGTGCTCTGGCATTTTTGTGGTTTACCGTCAGCCACAGACTTCGATGACCCAAGTTTTTACAGTCATTGATAGCCGCCACTAGCAACTTAGACCCCAGCCCCTGCCCAGTAAATGGCTCCTGAATATAGAGCCTATCAAGTTCAGGGGCTTTCGTTTCAGTGATGGGGCAAGTGCTAGAAAAATCCAACGAGACCAGCCCTGTGAGATTGCCATCATGCTCTGAGACAATATATTTGTAATCGTCTGCATTGAGTTGTTTTGCGATATTTTGAGAAGTAAACTCGCTTAGAACGTATCCTGAAATGGCCGTATTAATCCCCTCAGTAGAATAGTTATGCAACCAAACTTGTGCAGACAATGCTGCAATATTCGCGCTGTCATTTAACGTTGCGACTCTATACATAATGCATATTCCTTGATTTCCTACCAATGCCACACCTGACGTCTAAACCGTTATCCTGGGCTTGATTCAGGATCCATTTTATTCTGTGACTACTATATGGTTTCCAGAGCAAGTCCGAAATGACATAGAGAGAATCTGCTCTAGATTAATAGAAGTGACATAATGTTGATTTCCTATTAAGTACGCATTTGCTTTGTCTATACCAATAACTTATGAGCAGTCCGATGGCAATTGGGCTTCTGAGCAAATATTACTTAGGTATTTCGTGCACCTCGCCTACCCACACGCCATCGTTTCTTTGAGCTATCACCAAAGCATCCTGCGCCTCTCCAGCTTGTGCAAGTAAACCACCTTTGTACCATATCGCACTTTTACCTGCTGCGGGCAAACCTCCGCTTGGTTTGTTAAAATTCGCTATGGCAACCAAAATTTTATATTCATCAGCATAACCTGCCCACATTTTCGAATCTTTCGCGTATCCGTCAGGTGTCACCAAAACACCCGCAGCATAGATTGACGCCCCAAGCTCCACACAAGTCTTCGCATGTATTGAGTTAACCGTGTCTGCACATATTGCATTAGCTATCGTCTCTTGCTCGAGTTGAACTATTCGATATTGATCGCCGCTGCTAAAATACACATCTTCTCCTTCATGAAGATATATTTTTTCGTAAGTCTCCGTTTGGCCCGTGTTATGTATAATAAACAAGCCTATTTTCTCTGAACCTTTTGATTGGATTGGCGCACCAACACCAACCGTTATGTTGTATTTTACAGCTGCGTCAATAAGCGGTCCTAAACGTTCATCATTAGGTTTGAAAACGAGCTCTTTAGCCAGTTCCATTTCGTAACCCGTTAACGACAGCTCAGGAAAAATTAGGTAATTCACTCCGTGTAAACTGGCTTGTTCAATATACCTGACATGATTATCAATATTCGCATTTACATCCCCTTTCACCGAACTACTTTGCGCTACAGCTATTTTCATAATAACAACTCAACTTAAACCAATTTAATTTTCCCACGAAGTAATACTGCATGTTGTTGTATAACTTATCAATAACAGATTATCTTGAAGCACTTTAACCGACGACTTTAATATTTTTAGGCTAATTTCTTCAATAAGGAGGTAAATATACTCTCTACATTGAACAGCTCACTGTGCTATTTCATCTTCCGCTTCTTTGTAATACACGCGCGAACACAGAGCGCGAGCGCAATTGTATTGCAACATCACTCAAAAATTGCTTGCTAGGCCAATTTAATTTCCTAACAAGCACTTGAGCATTAATTAAGGCTGTTTAAATAATCTTGGTGCCAATAGGACGGGATACGTTTGAGCATCTCATCACGAGAGAAAGACACCTCTTCAAATTCATTTTGTAACTGTGTCGCCAAATCACCAACCAATAAACCATTCGCAAACATATTAAATGTCTCGCCTTCTATGTCATTAGATGAATCGTTTATACGCGTTAATTTGAGATTATAAACAGGCTTGTCATAAGCTATTTTGTTGACTTTTTCGACTATATCCAGTCCAGACTCTGTCATTATCGACTGCCCCAAATTAACTTTGCTCGACCATATGGACTGCCCAGATCCAGTCACAACTGGATGCGACTCAGTCAGCAGCAGTGTGGCACCTTTTCGTGTTGTGATCTCGATCATAGGCAATATCTCTGTTCCTACGGAAATATCTGAGATGATTAATGGTATTTTATGCTCAGGAGAGAATTGGCTACTACCAATTACAATCTCTCCCACTTTTAACTTTTCAATGGGCTTTTTATCGCCATTAAACATGGTGATCTGAGACTCGCCCGCTAAACAAGAATACACAATTTGCAATGGTGGTTGATAAGTATCAAGATATGATCCAGGAACATCAAAACTCCCGGTAACTGCAGATATATCTCGAGTAATTTTACGCGGGCCTCTCATATATTCTATTGCTAACGATAAATGGACAAACCAATTTGCGTTTTGTTGACGATAGTAAAGGTATGAATTGCCAAAGGTCCCTTTATCCGCTGGAATATCCCACGAAATCTCAGTGCTCTCGCGTCCGTCTATGCCTTGAATATATTTTAATGAAAGGTATTCTGAAAATTCCTTATTTAGGTCTGAAAACTCAGTATTACCAAATAAGTATGTGCCACCGCCTTCTAGGGTTTGTATATAGGAATTCGTCGGATATGGTAATATGGTTGGTTGGTGTTTAACAGGGTTATAATTCAGCCATAAATTATTGCCAGGCATTTCAATAACATCAAACGATGTCCAATCACGACGATATATTTTCTTGACCTTCCCAAAGATGGTATAACTGCCTTTCATGGGTAAACGGAGTTTTAAATCTGCCACCGGTGTATCGTAAGGGTAGTCACTCACGTAATCACAATCTGAATGATGACGATTTAAACAGACGTTAATTTTACCATCAAGCATGCCAGCCCCTGAGCTCGATGTGTTATCAATTGGATGTTGAATTGAGACCTGACTATATAATACCTTATTTGAGCCGCTTTGTAGTGCTGCAATACTCTCATAAGCATGCTCAGATTGTATTTGTTTATAGAAAGTCTTTCTCTCACCATGATTATCCAAAAATGTTGTTAACACAGACGTAGTAACAATCAAATCTGATTGTTTAATTTTCTCTTTAATGCCTTTTAGTGGCACTTTTGCTGAAATGATTTTTCGTTTTTGTTCTGCACCATCACTGAAAAACTCTTTCGTTTGATAATCTATGATGATTTCTCCATGTGCATTGGTAACCTGAATATCCAATAATATGTACTCAGCTAACTCATTTTGAGAGTACATTGCTGCTGTCGTTAAAAACAGCTCTCCTGTTTTCTCATCTTCATCAATAGCAAATCCAAAATTATTAAAGTGAAAACAATCACGCACTGGTGAAGCTTGGCACGAACTGCTCGATAACATATCTATTGGTAGCGCCTCTGAACCAAGCTCAAGAACATTCATTTCGCTAAGTAATTTATATAAAAAAGGCCGCGTTTTTTGATTCAATCCTGCTCGCATATAACGGGATTTGAGAGAAGTTACTGTGCTATTGTCCAGCAAAGCAAGCGACTGAATAGAAAGTGTATTTTGTTTGCTCTGAGTACTTGCAAGCGTTGTTAATGTTGTTAGACCCAATGTAAAACATAGTGTCCCTATTACAAATTTCATGTTTATTCCTTTATTGTTTATCTCATTTATTTAAACAAGTTTTTACCCAATCACTGATAGATCAAGGCCATTCATCATTGATAAGCACTGATGATATGAATATATTTATACAGGAATATAAAATTATCCAAATAGACCTAAAGGGCAAATAAACATGTTAAATAAACAATCACACTTATACAAAAGAAAAAAACTAATCTTGATATCAATTGAGGGATGTAATGGAATGTTCAAAAAGGTGGTAAATCCCACCTTTTGCTTTATTCAACTATCTAAATTTAGCAAAGTTAAATCCGTGCTCAGATAAGAGAGTTATATTCTCTTATTATTTTCTCTAGATGAGAGGTAACTTCTGGAAATAGAAATATGTCATGACCACCTGAAATAATTTTCAATTCACTCTTTTCATTATATTTATCAAGTGCTTTTTTATACTCTTTAGTCAGGCTTGGGGGTGTAATTTGATCCGCATCACCAACCATCAATGTAATTTTCGTCGATGATTGAATGTTTTTAACTAAATCTATCGGTGAACTTACGTCAATATCACCTTTGAATTGGTTCCAACCTCTTCTGTCAAATAGATATTTACGCCAGGCATTAATATCGCAAGGGCAAGAAACAATAAAAGCATGGTCCATTAACGCTGGGAACTGAGCTGCGATTTTTGCTGTAATGGCACCACCACCAGAATGTCCTGCGACGATGACTTTGTGAGCACGATGACGTTTCTTAAGTTCTTTTATAGCATCAGCCACTTGCTTTACACGTTCATCATTGTAGTTTTCGCCGTTTGTTTGCCCTCTGACGCCGTCGGACGTTTGATTCATTGCATCAGTATATCCGGGTCGCAGCAACCCGACTGCAACTAAGTTCTCACTTTGCTCAGCTAACCGCGATGCAAAAAAGTATTGATAACTTGGTCCTGAAAATGGTGAGTCGCCATGTAATGCCACTAACAAAACAGGAGCGTTTGTTGCTTTATCAGCGGTATATGTTTGTATTTTTGTACATACGCCACCAACATTGACCTGAAATTTACTATTTTCGCAATCTGCATATGACAAGCCAGAATAGAAAACCAGCCCAAGTAAAGCACTTCTTACAAACTTCATTTACACTCATTTTACGTATTATTTTATAGATTAATAATAAAGCATAAATTTGCATAAAAAAATTAATTAACTTTAAATAAGGAGATTAGATTTTTAACCATGCAAAAATACAATTTTAAAAGGAGATTTAAAAGGTGATAAAGGCCATAAAATATACTATTTCATCATTC